>QCGD01000001.1 GCA_003280025.1 Prochlorococcus sp. AG-363-P06
CTTAAAAAAGCTCATAATATGGTTGTTGGTGAAAGAACTGCCGAAGAAATCAAAATCAAAATAGGATCTGCTTTTCCAGATAATGATTTTGACATGACTTCTTATGAAGTTAGAGGCTTACACCTCTTATCCGGTCTTCCTAGGTCAATAACCCTAACATCAGGAGAGATAAGGGAGGCTATGGCTGATCCACTTAGTAAAATTGTTGAAGCTATAAAAAGAACATTAGAACGTACTCCTCCAGAGTTAGCTGCAGATATTGTTGATAGGGGCATTATGCTCGCAGGAGGTGGAGCTTTAGTAAGAGGCATGAATGATCTAGTAACTAAGGAAACTGGAATTTTTACTCACGTAGCGGAAGATCCTTTGCTTTGCGTAGTTAATGGCTGTGGTGAAATATTAGATGATTTTAGAAAGCTTAAAAGAGTTGTTGATACTCCTGATTTCATAAGGAACGCAATTAGAGATTAATTGAATGTTAAACATCCGACGAATTTATAATGGTCGTTGGCGGCACAACAAGCAAAAAGGAATATTATTTATATTTTTATTATTTTTGGTATTCGTAAGATTTTCGAAAGGATCATTTTATAAAGATTTTTATTATTATATTTCCAAGCCTTTTTGGCCAGGGCAATTTCAAAGAGATGTTATTAGGACAAGCCTGGATCAAGAATTATTAATAAAAAGTAAACAGCTTGAAAATGATAATAATAGATTGCGTGAACTTTTATCTCTTCAGAGATTATCTGACTCTGATACTATTTCAGCTGCAGTTATTTCGAGAAAAAATGGAAGTTGGTGGAGACAAATTATTTTAAATAAAGGTTCTAAAGACGGAGTAGAAGTTGGAAGCCCTGTTATTGGCCCAGGAGGTTTATTAGGAAGAGTAAAGAATACTTCTTTCTTGACTTCAACTGTAATACTGTTAAACTCTCCCGAGAGCAAAGTGGGAGTTTGGATAGACAGAGTTCAAACTCACGGACTTATGGTAGGTACAGGAAATGATTATCCTAAATTAATGTTTTATACAAAAGACGTTGATGTCAAAGTAGGGGATTTTGTTTCATCTTCACCAGCAAGTACTTTATTACCACCAAATATACCTGTTGGGATTATTCAATCAGTAGATGCAAAATCAAATTCAAATACAACTGTAAATGTTTTACTTTTAGGAAAACCTCAGGCAATAGATTGGGTGCAGATTTTAAAAGTAGAAATTTAAATGGATCAATTTTTAAAGAAAAATTTATCTATAATTTCATTTATATTTATTCCAATTCTTTTTTTATGGCATCCTAATTGGCTTGGAATTATGGGTACCCAACCTTATTGGCCCTTATTTTGGTTATTGCCTTGGTCCATGATTTATGGATCTATTAATGGTTTAATGGTTGGATTGTTTTTAGGAATTATTTTAGATTCTCTATCTATAGGAGGTGGTTTTACTCACATTCCCGGTTTAATTTTATGTGGTATTTGGTTCGGTAGATTTAGAATATCTGATAATAATTTCGTGGAACATTTTAGATATGGTTTACTTTGTGCGATAGGGAGTTTTTTGTGTGGCTCATTTTATTATTTTCAGTTTTTGATTCAAGACTTCCAAAATAATCAATTTCTATTGTTTATCCCTAGTATTAAAAATGTTTTGGCTCAAGTCTTTCTAACAGGTCTTTTTGCTCCTTTTTTGTGCTCACAACTTTTGGGAGTTTTTAAGAGATCCAAATAAAAAATGTTTAAATTACTCTCGATCAAGAAAGAAATATTTATGTAGAGAAAAGATTAAGTGTTTAAAAAATAAAATAATTTGGTAAATCTTGGGAATATCTCTTAGAGGGTACATAATGTTATATTTTTAATTGTTAGAATAAATATTCAATGCAATGTATTTTGCTTTGAAATTTTGAAGATCTTTTTTATCTATGTCAAAAGCAAGCATTTTAGTTGTTGATGATGAGCCAGCAGTATTGAAAGTATTAGTTACAAGACTGCAACTGGCAGGGTATCACGTGTTTTCAGCTACTAATGGTGAAGAAGCTCTTGAAGCTTTTCATAGAGATTCTCCAGATTTGATAGTTCTTGATGTAATGCTTCCAAAAATGGATGGATTTGCAGTTTGTCGAAGAATTAGAGCTGAATCAGTTGTCCCAATCATATTTTTAACTGCGCTAGAGGCTATTTCAGAAAGAGTGGCAGGATTAGATTTGGGAGCTGACGATTATTTATCAAAACCTTTTAGTCCAAAAGAGTTAGAGGCAAGAATAGCTACGATTCTAAGACGCATGGGCCCTACTATTTCAGTCGCTGAAACTAAAGAAGTACCATCAGGTAAAGGTGTGATGAAGTTCGGAAGTTTAGTGGTTGATACAAATAGAAGGCAAGTCTCTAGGGCTGGGGAAAGAATTAGCTTGACTTATACTGAATTTAGCTTATTAGAACTCTTGTTCGATGAGCCTGGTAAAGTTGTTCCAAGAGCTGAGATTTTAGAGCAATTATGGGGTTATCCTCCAAGGAGAGCAGCAGACTTGAGAGTAGTAGATGTATATGTAGCAAGGCTTAGAGGTAAATTAGAACCTGATCCAAGAAATCCTGAATTAATATTAACTGTAAGAGGTATTGGTTATGCGTCGCAACGAGTTGGAGAAACGGCAACATCTTTGGCAAGTTGAACCTTAGTCTGATAATTTAATTAAATAAAGTATAAATTTTGAAGTAAGTTTTGTCTGAAATCAGAGAAGCCCGCCTATTAAAAGCTAATTCACTCGTAAAAAAAGGCTTTGATCCTTACGCAGAAAATTTTAAAATATCTCATTCCTCACAATTTCTTATTAAAAAATTTAGCCATCTAGATAATGGTCAGGAAAATGATTTTCCTGTTTCTATAGCTGGTAGAGTTCTAGCAAAAAGAGTGATGGGGAAAATTGCTTTTTTTACTATTAATGATCAAGCAGGACAGATTCAGCTTTATTTAGATCAAAAAATTATTAATTCTAATAATGAAAATAAAAAAGTTCTTACTTTTGAAGATCTAAAGGAAATTGTAGATATCGGTGATTGGATAGGAGTTTGTGGAACTATTAAAAAAACTAATAAAGGTGAGCTTTCAATCAAAGTGGAAAAATGGGAGATGTTATCAAAATCACTACAACCTTTACCAGATAAATGGCATGGATTGACAGATATTGAAAAGAGGTATCGTCAACGCTATGTAGATTTAATAGTCAATCCTCAATCTAAAAATGTATTTAAAAAAAGAGCAGAATGTATAAGTTTTATAAGAAGATGGTTAGATGAAAGAAGTTTTTTAGAAATAGAGACTCCAATACTTCAATCAGAAGCTGGGGGAGCTGAAGCAAGGCCATTCGTTACTTATCACAACACTTTAGATATCCCACTTTATCTAAGAATAGCTACCGAATTACATTTAAAAAGAATGGTTGTTGGAGGTTTCGAGAAAGTATATGAATTAGGAAGAATTTTCCGTAACGAAGGTATTAGTACAAAGCATAATCCTGAATTTACTTCAGTAGAAATTTATCAAGCTTTCTCTAATTATATTGATATGATGGATCTAACTGAAGAATTGATTAAAGATATTATCAATGATGCATGTGGTTCGTTAGTAATAAATTATCAAAATCAGGAAATTGATTTTTCTCAACCTTGGAGAAGAATATCAATGAAAAATATAGTTAAAGAATATACAGGTCTTGATTTTGATTCTTTTAATGGTGATTTAAAGGAAGCAACAGAAGCTGTTAAAAATATTAATGTAAAATTGTCTTCTAAAATAAATAGTCTTGGGAGACTTTTAAATGAAGTCTTTGAGCAAAAAGTTGAGTCACTGCTTATAGAGCCAACTTTTATTGTTGATTATCCAATTGAAATTTCTCCTTTGGCTAGGCCCCATGTTGATAAGAAAGACATGGTTCAGAGATTTGAGCTATTTATTGTTGGTCGCGAACTCGCAAATGCTTTTAGTGAGTTAATTGATCCTGTAGATCAAAGGGAAAGAATGCAATTGCAGCAATCGCTTAGAGATGGAGGTGATCTTGAGGCTCATTGTATAGATGAAGATTTTTTGAATGCTTTAGAGATAGGTATGCCTCCTACCGGTGGATTAGGAATTGGTATAGATAGACTTATTATGCTCATTACAAATAGTCCATCTATTAGAGATGTAATTCCATTCCCATTACTAAAACCAGAAATAACTTCTAAGAAGTCTTAAAAAACAACCTTGAATGAAGTAAAATATAAAAATTAATCCAATACGAATTTTTTAAATGAGTGGTGAACGTGTTGGTTTCCGTTTTAAGCACGCGGATGCAGTAGTTAAAAGAAATCCTCAAGGCCGATCAAGAAGAGGGTGGGTTATGGAGCCAGTGGAGCAAACCACAAGCAGAGGTACCAAGATGCCTGCATACAAAATTCGCTGGAGAGATAGCGAGAGACCTGAAACTGTTCTTCAGCATATGTTAATTGCTGATCCCGACCCTTCCCCTCCTCCAAGTTCAGTTAGTTTGGACATTTAGTGAAAATTGTCAGAAAAATAATAATTATCTTTTCAGAGCAGAGTTTATTTCTTTTTTAATACTTTTTTGTTTTTCATCTTGTCTTTTATCATGCAATTTCTTCCCTTTGCCAATTCCAATTTTTAATTTTATCCATGAGCCCTTTAAATAAAGAGATAATGGAACAATAGTCATTCCTTTTTTTTCAGTATTAGATTTCAGTTTTCTTATTTCTTTTTTATGTAGTAGCAACTTTCTATTTCTTAATGGATCATGATTAAAAAAAGATCCTACATTTTTGTGTGGTGAAATGTGAACATTTAATAATAAAATCTCACCATCTCTGAATGAACAGTAACCATCTCTTAAGTTGGCTTTCCCGTTTCTTATAGACTTTACTTCAGTGCCTAAAAGTTCAATTCCAGCTTCGATTGTTTCAGATATTGCATATTGAAATTTTGCATATCTATTTTCAGCTAGACGTTTAAAATTATTTTCTTTATTAGTATTTTTTTTTACTTTGTTTGATTTTTTTGCCATTTTTGTTGTAAAAAATCTTTCTAGTTAGAACAATTGCAATTAACCTTTCATTATGGCAATAATTTCTTCCAATATAGGCGATAGTGATTCTTCTCTTCGTAAAAAAGAGCTTAGGCTAGTTGATTCAAAAATTATTCCAGAAGAACAAAGAAATAATAATCTGAACTTAGCTCGTCCTATTACTTTAAAAGAATTTATTGGCCAAGAACAACTTAAGTCTTCTTTAAGAATAGCCATAGATGCTTCCATTTTTAGAAAAGAACCTTTAGAACATACTCTTTTATATGGACAGCCAGGTTTAGGTAAGACCACCCTTGCATTGTTGATAGCCAATGAAATGAATACAAAATGTAGGTTAGCGACTGCACCAGCAATTGAAAGACCAAGAGATATTGTAGGGTTACTGCTTGGATTAAAAGAAGGTGAAGTTTTATTTATCGATGAGATACATCGCTTAAATAGGTTAACTGAAGAGTTGTTATATTCTGCTATGGAGGATTTTAGACTCGACTTAACTGTGGGAGCTAATAGAGGAGCACGTTGCAGAACGATTAATCTTCCTAGATTTACTTTGATTGGCGCGACAACTAAATTAGCCTCAATTAGTTCCCCTTTAAGAGATAGATTTGGTATATCTCAGAAAATTGAATTTTATAAATATGATGAATTAAAACAAATAATAGTTAATTTCTCCCGATTAATAAACCTGAATTTAGATGATAAAGCATCTTATGATTTAGCAAAGATATCTCGAGGGACGCCAAGAATTGCTTTAAGATTATTAAGACGAGTTAGAGATTATGCTCAAGTTGTTCAGAAAACTAATTTGATCTCTGTCAATTTAATAAAAAAAGCTTTAAATTCTTACCAAATTGATGAAAAAGGATTGGATTCTTTAGATAGACAATATTTATCTTTTCTTAACCAAAACAATAATATTCCAACAGGTCTTGATTCAATAGCAGCAGGCTTGGGTGATGATTCTTCAATGTTAGAATTTGTAGTTGAGCCATATCTAATCAAAATTGGTTTCCTCACGAGAACTCCTCGAGGAAGATTGCTCACTGCTTTAGGGAAAAAGTACATTGATTCCAAAAATGATAACTTTTAAAAAAGTTAAGGTTTGTTTTATATTAATTTTTGTTTTTTTCAATATTTTTTATATTGCCCCTTGTTATTCATTAACTTTGAAAGAGGATTTGTTTAACAATGCATTAGATCTCAGTTCAGGCGGAAAATTTAAGCTCGCTTTACAAGAATGGAATCATTATCTAGATTCTTATCCTGATGATGCTGCAGGTTTGAGCAATAGAGGAAATGTAAAACTTGTGATAGGAGATGTAGAGGGATCAATAGATGACCAAAATAAGGCAATAAGTTTAAAACCTAGTGAATTAGATCCTTACATTAACAGGGGGATAGCAGAGGAAGCATTGGGTCTTTGGTCTCAAGCTAAAAAAGATTATATGTTCGTTATTTCCCAAGATAGTGAAAATTTCTCTGCATTATATAATTTGGCTAATGTAGAAGGTTCTACATCACAATGGAAAAAAGCAAGAGATTTATTTTCGAAAGCTGCTTTATATAATCCTGGATTTGCTATGGCTAGGTCAAGTATGGCGTTAGCAGATTTCCAGTTGGGGAATATTGATGAATCTGAAAAGGAATTAAAAAAATTAATTAGACGTTATCCAACTTTTGCAGATGCTAGGGCCGCTTTAACAGCTTTGAATTGGTCCAAGGGTGAATCTGGGAATGCAGAGAGTAATTGGATAGCAGTTACTGAATTAGATCCTAGGTATAGTGATGAAGAATGGTTAAAAAACATAAGAAGATGGCCCCCAAATCCAATAAAAGATTTAATGAACTTTATCGATTTAAAATAAGTAATGAATAGAGATCAGTGGTTAAAAAAAATTGATTCGTTTAATGATGAATTAATTAATTTAAGAAGACATATTCATGCACATCCGGAGTTAAGTGGACTTGAAAATCAAACAGCAATTTTGATAAGTGGTTTTTTAAAAAATATTGGTTGGAATGTTAGAGAATCTATAGGTAAAACTGGAGTTATAGCTGATTGTGGACCCTTCGATAAAGGTATTATAGGCTTGAGAGTAGACATGGATGCTTTGCCAATATTTGAGGAAACTAAATTAAGTTTTTCTTCAAAAGTAGATGGTGTTATGCATGCGTGTGGTCACGATTTGCATATATCGATTGGATTGGGTGTAGCAAAAATTATTAAGGATTTAAAACTTAATATTGGGACAAGGATAATATTTCAACCCGCTGAAGAAATTGCGAGTGGCGCTAGATGGATGATTAAGGATGGTGCAGCTAATGGTTTAACCCATATTTTGGGAGTTCATGTCTATCCCGATTTATCTGTAGGGACTATTGGTATTAAAGAGGGAAGTTTAACTGCGGCTGCAGGAGAACTTAAGGTGGAGATCAAAGGAAAATCGGGCCATGGTGCTCGACCTCATGAAGGTGTTGATGCTATCTGGGCGGCCTCTAAAGTTATTGCGGGAATTCAAGAATCAATAACACGCAAGTTAGACCCTTTAGATCCTGTAGTAATAACTTTTGGGAAAATAAATGGTGGCAATGCATTCAATGTTCTTGCAGAAAAGGTTAATTTAATTGGTACGGTTAGATGCACTAATCTTAAAGTATTTAAGAATATTGGTAATTGGCTCAATGAAAATATCACTTCTTTAGCTAGTAGCTGCGGAGCTGAAGCAGTAGTAATATTTAGAGAAATTACTCCTGCAGTTAATAATAATTCTGAAATTAATAGATTACTCAGAGATTCAGGAATTAAGATTTTGGGTCAAGAAAATGTTATCGAATTACAAAAACCATCTTTAGGTGCTGAAGATTTCGCTGAATTCTTAAATGAGATTCCAGGAGCAATGTTTAGGCTTGGCGTTTCTAATTCAAGTGGATGCGCTCCACTACATAGTTCCAAATTTGACCCAGATGAAAAAGCTATTGCTGTTGGAATTAAAGTGATAACTGAATCCATAGTAAAATTAAACGATGAAATAACTAACAAAGTTTATAAATGAATATTAATAAAAAATTTATTTTGTCTTTTGTTGCTCCAATAATGATTCTCATATCAGCCATAGGTTTGATTTTTAGGCAAGATAATAAAAAGATTTTTTATTTACCTATTGGGTTAATGGGAATTGTTCTAATTTTAGAAAAAGATCTAAGTAGAAAATTAAATAGACGAAATATTTTTAAAAAGATAAAGTCTTATCAAAAAATTAAATAAAAAAAATTATTTATTTTTACGCAACATGAGATGACTATTTTTTAGAAAAGAGCTAATAATAAGATTAATACTAGGGGTGCTAGGAAATTAAACTTAGCTGAGATCATACCCTTTGAACCTGAATCATTAATTCTGAGGCAGGGAAGTGGAAATTTGATCAAACTTTAGTAATAACACTTTTAAAATTTATAAATTATGAGAAGTTCCTGGATCAAGCCTCGCCTTGGAAAAGAAAATGTTACTCAGATGAATTTTGCGAGAAATGGACATATCACTGAAGAAATGGATTTTGTTGCTAAAAAAGAAAATCTACCCGCTTCTTTAATAATGGAAGAAGTTGCGAGAGGAAGATTAATTATTCCAGCTAATATTAATCATTTGAATCTTGAGCCAATGTCTATAGGTATTGCCTCTAGATGTAAAGTGAACGCTAATATTGGTGCTTCTCCTAATGCAAGCGATATCAATGAAGAGGTAGAGAAGCTTAAGCTTGCTGTTAAATATGGGGCAGACACGGTTATGGATCTTTCTACTGGAGGAGTAAATTTAGATGAAGTTAGGCAAGCAATTATTCATGAATCTCCTGTTCCTATAGGAACAGTTCCTGTTTATCAAGCTTTAGAAAGTGTGAATGGCTCAATAGATAGATTAACTGAAGACGATTTTCTTCATATTATTGAAAAACATTGCCAGCAAGGGGTCGATTATCAAACTATTCATGCTGGCCTATTAATAGAGCATCTACCAAAAGTAAAAGGACGAATTACTGGAATTGTAAGTAGAGGGGGCGGCATTTTAGCTCAATGGATGTTGCATCATTTCAAGCAAAACCCCCTCTACACAAGGTTTGATGATATTTGTGAGATTTTTAAGAAATATGATTGTACTTTTTCTCTAGGAGATTCATTAAGGCCTGGATGCTTGCATGATGCTTCTGATGATGCTCAGCTAGCTGAATTAAAGACCTTAGGCGAGCTTACTCGAAGAGCATGGGAACATAATGTCCAAGTAATGGTTGAGGGTCCTGGTCATGTGCCTATGGATCAAATTGAATTTAATGTAAGAAAGCAAATGGAGGAATGTTCAGAGGCTCCTTTTTATGTGCTTGGTCCATTAGTAACTGATATTTCTCCTGGATATGATCATATTTCTAGTGCTATTGGAGCTGCAATGGCGGGTTGGTATGGAACTTCAATGTTATGTTATGTAACCCCTAAGGAGCACCTAGGTCTCCCAAATGCAGAAGATGTACGCGAAGGATTAATTGCTTATAAGATAGCTGCTCATGCTGCTGATATAGCAAGACATCGAGCTGGAGCTAGAGATAGAGATGACGCACTTAGTCATGCAAGATATAACTTTGATTGGAATAAACAATTCGAACTTTCATTAGATCCAGAAAGGGCAAAGCAGTATCATGATGAGACATTACCTGAAGAAATCTTTAAAAAGGCCGAGTTTTGTTCCATGTGTGGCCCAAAACATTGTCCTATGAATTCAAAAATTTCTGACGAATCTCTTGATGAATTAAATAATAAACTTCAAGAATGTAATAGCTCAGTTTAGCTTTAGTTTAATATTTATAAAATTTCTTTTGTTTTGTTAACAACATTTTCAACTGTAAATCCGAAATTAGTCATACATTTACCACCAGGAGCTGAAGCTCCAAATCTGTCCATAGTAATGCAAATACCTTCAAAACCAGTATATTTATGCCATCCAAATGAATGTGCAGCTTCTACTACGACTCTTTTTCTGACGCTATTAGGTAAAACACTTTCTTTGTAAGATTCTGTTTGTTCTTCAAATAGTTCTACACAGGGCATAGAAACTACTCTGGTTTTTTTACCTAATTTTGAAATTTTTTTACTTGCTTCAATGCAAAGGTTTAGCTCACTACCTGTTCCAATAAATATTAAATCTGGAGTTCCTTCGCAATCAGATACTATATACCCTCCCAATGCAACCTTTTCAATGGAGGTGTTCTTTTGATTTGGCATACCCTGTCTACTCAAACAAAGTGCAGAAGGTCTTTTTCTGTTTTCAATAGCAAGTTTATAGGCACCACTTGTTTCATTCCCATCTCCAGGTCTGAAAACGAGCATATTAGGCATTGCTCTAAGCGAAGGAATAGTCTCAACTGGTTGATGTGTAGGACCATCTTCTCCAACACCAATTGAATCATGGGTTAATACATAGATAACACCTAGTTCACTGAGTGCAGAGAGCCTCATTGAACCTCTCATGTAATCAGCAAAAACAAGGAAGGTTCCGCCATAAGGTATAAGACCACTATCATGGTATGCAATACCATTTAGTATGGCAGCCATAGCATGTTCTCTTACACCAAAATGTAAGTATCTTTTCTCCGGAGAATGAGCTTGAAATGATCCACTTTCTCCTTTGATATCTGTATAGTTAGAGTGGGTTAAATCAGCAGACCCCCCAATTAATTCAGGAAGATTAGGTCCAAGTGCTCCTAAGCATATTTGAGAATGTTTTCTAGTGGCAAGACCATTGTCATCAGGATTATAAGAAGGAAGATTTGAATTCCAGTTTTCTGGTAATTCACCGTTTAACATTCTTTTTAATTCTGCACCTTCATGGGGATATTTCTTTTGATATTCTTCAAATTTTAAATCCCATTTTTTTTCTAAATCTTCACCCTTAGTTAGTGCTTGTCTAAATTGCGAATAAACTTCATTTGGGATCTCGAATGGAGGATATTCCCAATTTAAGAATTCTCTGGTTAAGGAAGCTTCTTCTTCTCCTACTGCAGCCCCATGGATACCTGCGGTATCTGACTTATTTGGAGAACCATAACCAATAGTTGTAGAAATTTTAATAATTGAAGGCTTGTCTGTTACTAACTTTGCATTCTTGATTGCTTGGGTAATTCCGTTGACATCATGATTTCCATCTTCAACATGTTGTATATGCCATCCGTAAGCTTCGTATCTTTTTAGAACGTCTTCTGTAAAAGAAACATCTGTCCGTCCATCAATTGTTATTTGGTTATCATCATAAAGTGCAATTAATTTGCCAAGTTTCAGATGACCAGCAAGTGAGCAAGCTTCAGAAGCAATACCTTCTTGGTTGCATCCATCTCCCATGATGACGTATGTATAATGATCAACAATTTCACAATCAGGTTTATTGAATTTAGCTGCTAAGTGAGTTTCGGCAATTGCTAATCCAACTGCATTTGATATTCCTGCTCCTAGAGGGCCAGCAGTTACTTCAACTCCTTCAGTCTCAAACGTTTCAGGGTGCCCAGGAGTTTTAGACCCCCATTGTCTAAATTCTTTTATATCTTCAATTGAAACCGATTTATAGCCTGTTAGGTGTAATAGAGAGTATAACAACATGCACCCATGGCCGGCTGACAATACAAAACGATCTCTATTAAACCATTTTGGATTATTAGGGTTGTGATTAAGAACGTTTTGCCATAATGCGTATCCCATAGGAGCACACCCCATGGGCAAGCCTGGATGTCCACTATTAGATTTATTTACTGCATCTACAGCAAGCATTCTTATACTATTTACACACAGTGATTCTAATGAAACAGATGCAGCGACCATTGTTTTAAATTAAGGTAAGTTGGAAATAACAGAATTGGTTGTGATCAATTTATTTTGCTGAAAGCCAGGCAAACGTTGTGACCACCAAAGCCGAAAGAATTAGAAAGAGCAACTCTTATTTGAGCATCTCTCGCAATATTAGGTACATAATCAAGATCGCAATCAGGATCTGGATTGACGTAGTTAATTGTAGGAGGGATAAAATTATGTGTCAAAGAAAGTATACAAGCTACAGCTTCTATACCTCCTGAACCTCCTAAGAGATGACCAGTCATCGACTTAGTAGAGCTTACAGGAATGAGGTAAGATCTGTCTTTAAAAATAGATTTAATTGCAGAAGTTTCATTTTTGTCATTCGCTGATGTACTAGTTCCATGAGCATTTATGTAATCAACTTGTTCAAGACTTATGGAACTGTCTTCAAGTGCAAGCTTTATAGCTGCTGCGCCTCCAACTCCCCCTGGAGAAGGTGCTGTAATGTGATGAGCATCGCAAGTGGTTCCATAGCCAATGATTTCAGCATAGATTCTTGCATTCCTTTTTTTTGCATTTTCAAGAGTTTCCAAAACGAGAATTCCCGAACCCTCTCCAATTACAAAACCATCTCTCTCGGCATCAAATGGTCTACTTGCAGTTTGGGGACTGTCATTTCTAAAAGAAAGAGCTTTAGCACTTGCAAAACCAGCTACTCCAAGAGGAGTAATACTTGCTTCTGCTCCTCCACAGATCATTGCATCTGCTTTTCCAAGCTGGAGCAGTCTAAAAGAATCTCCAATAGCATTTGAGCCGGCTGCACAAGCAGTTGATACTGCTGAGCTTGGCCCTTTTGCACCCAAAGCAATAGCAGCAAGTCCAGTTGCCATATTTGGAATCATCATTGGGACTGTAAAAGGGCTTACTCTTTTTGGCCCTTTATGACTTAGTATTTGAGCCTGACTCTCCATAGTGAGTAAGCCGCCAACGCCAGAGCCAATAATCACTCCAATTCTTGCTGCATTAGTTTCATTTATCTCAAGGCCAGAATCATTAAAAGCTTCTTTAGCTGCTATGACTCCAAACTGTGAAAAACGATCCCACCTTTTTGACTCTTTTGGTTCAATAAAATTTTCAGATTGAAGATTTTTCACTTCTGCTGCAAATTTGCAAGGATGTTGTTCAGGATCAAAGAGTGTAATCCCTGAGACACCATTAGTCCCTTGTTGAAGACCGAGTAAATATTCATCAATGTTGTTACCAATAGGCGTTACAGCTCCGATACCAGTAATAACTACTCGATGGAAATTAGGCATCCTAGATTAACCTTTCTTTTCTTCAATAAATTTAACAGCATCCCCAACTGTTGCGATACCTTCTGCTGCTTCATCTGGAATTTCAATATCAAAAGCTTCTTCTAAAGCCATTACTAACTCAACGGTATCGAGTGAATCTGCTCCTAAATCGTTTTGGAAGTGTGAATCGGATTTGACTTCTCCTGATTCGACGCTTAATTGCTCTGAAACAATTGAGCAGACTTGTTGAAGGATTTCTTCTTGTGACATAAGTTTTATGGAATTTACTAATTATCTATATGATTTTATGCCCTAGAGTTAACAAGAGTGAAGCATATCTTAATTTTTTTAATTTCTTTGTAAGACAATAGTATTATATAAGCTAGGTTCTCAAAGACACTTTTTACATGTCACACGCAGTTAAAATTTACGACACTTGCATTGGATGCACACAATGTGTAAGGGCTTGCCCTCTAGATGTTCTAGAAATGGTACCTTGGGATGGCTGCAAAGCTGGCCAAATTGCCTCTTCACCAAGAACTGAAGATTGTGTAGGGTGCAAAAGGTGTGAAACAGCCTGCCCAACAGATTTTCTAAGTATTAGAGTATATCTTGGAGATGAGACAACTAGGAGTATGGGCTTAGCCTATTAATTTATAGTGCAGTTTTAAGACAGTCCATAAAAAAATAAATATTCATTGTTTTTCAATATAATTGAAAAAAAAATATTTATATGTGTGGAATAGTCGCTGTTACAGGTTTTAAAAACGCTTTACCATTACTCATTAATGGTCTAGAAAAACTTGAATATAGAGGCTATGATTCTGCAGGGATTGCCATAATTAATTCTGAATCAGATAATATTACATGTAATAAGGCTGAAGGAAAATTAAAAAATTTAAAAAGTCTTCTTAATAAAAATAATATTCCTGGAACTATTGGTATAGGACATACACGATGGGCAACTCATGGAAAGCCAGAAGTTAAAAATGCTCATCCTCATTGTGACAGCTCAGGTACAGTAGCAGTTGTCCAAAACGGCATTATTGAAAATTACCAAGATTTAAAGAATAAGTTAGAGAAAGAGGGTGTTGTTTTTAATTCTGATACTGATACAGAAGTTATTCCGCATCTAATCCAAAGAGAATTAAATACTTTAGGAAAACTTAATCTTGAAAATAATGGTTCGACTTTGTTAGTAGCTGTCAGAAACGTAATTACTGATCTAGAAGGATCATATGCCTTGGCAGTTTTATGGGCTGGTGCTCCCAATTCATTAGTAGTGGCCAGAAGGCAAGCCCCTTTGATTATTGGATTAGGTGAAGGAGAATTTATGTGTGCAAGTGATACCCCAGCAATAGCTAATTTTACAAATATAATTTTACCTATGGAGGATGAAGAAATAGCTCTTTTGACACCTCTGGGTGTAGAAATTTATGGCGCAAATAACGAGAGGCAATATCGAAATCCAATTTCTTTAAACATATCAGAACAAATAATAGATAAAATGAACTTTAAACATTACATGTTGAAGGAGATATATGATCAACCGGAAACAGCAAAAAATTGGTTAGAAAAATATTTAATAAAAAATTCAAAAAATGGTCAATTAGAGATTGATTTTCCATTTGATACTAATTTTTTTGAATCAATTGAGAGGATTGAAATTATTGCTTGTGGTACAAGCAAACATGCTGCAATGGTAGGTAGCTTTTTATTGGAACAATTCGCTGGAATCCCTACAAATGTTTTTTATGCGAGCGAATTTCGATACTCACCACCACCATTGCTACCAAATATTTTGACCATTGGAGTAACTCAGTCTGGAGAGACTGCTGATACAATTGCAGCTATTAATATGGAAATCACAAGAAGGTCTTTAGTAAAAGACGAAAATTTTAAACCTAATCTAATTGCTATAACTAATAGATCAGACAGTTCAATTGGAAGACAAATTTCAAACATAATTGATATTGGTGCTGGAATAGAAATTGGAGTGGCTGCAACAAAAACGTTTTACGCACAACTACTCTCTTTTTATGGATTAGCTATTCAATTTGCACAAATTAAAGGAACTCAAAGTAAAGAGGAAATCAGTAAATTAATTCTTGAACTTTTTAAATTACCTCCATTACTCGAAGATCTAATAGAGAAGCATAATCAATCAGCAGAAAAGCTTGCGCATGATTTTTTTAATATTAAAGATGTTGTTTTTTTGGGAAGAGGTATAAATTACCCTATTGCCCTTGAGGGAGCTTTAAAGCTTAAAGAAATTAGTTATATTCATGCAGCAGGGTATCCTGCGGGTGAAATGAAACATGGCCCAATAGCTTTATTGGATAAAAAGGTACCAGTTATTTCAATTGCTTCCCCAGGAGAAGTATTTGATAAAGTTATTAGTAATGCCCAAGAAGCAAAAGCGAGAGATTCATATTTGATTGGGATTGCTCCTAAATGTAATGGCACAGAAATATTTGATTATTTAATGACCATACCTGAATCAAATGAATTGATTTCCCCTTTGCTTAATATAATACCCCTCCAATTATTGAGTTATCATATTGCTGCTCACAGAGGACTTGATGTAGATCAACCAAGAAATTTAGCCAAAAGTGTTACTGTTGAATAAGCCAATTTCCTTGATTTTATAGATATTATGAATATAAAGATTTTATAGTTCTAATAGTCCTTTGGGGGGTGTAATTATTAGGAAATTATTTTTTATATCAATAAATGGAACTATTTCTTTAACGAATGGGATCAAAACCCTTTTCCCATTTTTTAACAGTTGAATAACTAGTAAATTATTTTTCTCGTTTTCTAAATTAATAACTTTCCCAATTATTGTATATTCTTTATTTTCTAAAATCTTTACTTCTAAATTAACAAGTTCCATTAAGTGAAATTCTTCTTTGTTTAATTTCGGTAGGATGTTAGTTTTCACGAGAATTTTATATTGTTTAAGTTCATTCGCTTTATTTCTGGTGTTTATCCCTTTGAATGAAATAATGAAAGTTTCTTTACCTGGTTGTTTGAAACCGGAAGTAAGTTCTAGTTCTGCAGGAAATTCGTTTTCTTTTTGTAGCCATCTAACACCTGGTTTGATAAATCTTTCTTCAAAATCGCTAAGAGACTTGACTTTAACTTTGCCATTAATTCCATGTGGAGATGTTATTAATCCAACAACTAACCATTCATTTTCATTTATCATTATATTTATTGTATGTATGTATTTATTTTATGGAATCCTCGAGTAAGCCTATACTCCCAGGCGCATTAGTAGTTGTTAAAGATAATAATTCGATATATAGAGGATATAAGGGATTTGTACAAAGAGTTAGTAAGAATAATGCAGCAGTTCTTTTCGAAGGTGGTAATTGGGATAAACTAATAACTTTTCAATTAACTAATTTAGAAATAATTTGAAAATTTATTTTCACCCTTTTTTATAAATTTTTCAATTAGAATACTAGCTGCATTTTTTTCTGCTTTTTTATGAGATTGGCCAAAAGCATAGGCTTTTTTTGATCCGTTAATATATATTTCACAGGAGAACCTTTTAGGATCTCCATGTATCTTTGAGACTTCCATGATTTTATATGCTGGCAAGTCAAATCCCTTGCTCTGACACCATTCTTGTAATGCTGATTTAGCATTAAATTTATATGGCGCTTTTAAAAAGGCTTCTGAATCTTTTGTCCAAAATTCATCTAGCCATAAATTGACTTCTTTAATTGAATTGAAGCACTTATAAAGTGCACCTATTACTGCTTCAGTAGCTTCTCCAGTAATAGTGTCTGTTGCATTTTCATCGCCTAGAGCTTTGGGCCCTTTGATTATAAATTTTTCTACATCAATCTTTTTACCTAATTGAGTGAGCCATTCATCACTTACTATTAGTGATCTTAGCTCTGATCTATCCCCTACACTCATATTTGTGTATTGCTCCTCTATAAAATTAGATGCTGCTAATCTGAGGACTGCATCTCCAAAGAATTCTAATTTTTCGTAATTAATTTTTTTGTTACCAGAAGAATGGGTTAATGCTTCATTGAAATTTTGAATTGTTTCTAGATTTTCTGAAATTATCATTTCATGAAATCTGTGCGAGTTAATATTTAATGATTTTAAAAAAGTAATTATTTGATTAATTCTTGTCCTTTCAATTAAGCTTGTCATATGAATTAAATAAATACTTAAATGAAGTAGAAAGCAGGTCATAAGCCGGGTTCTGTTCATCTTCGTTAAGATGGGCAATCATCTATCTAGGACTGGAATTACTTCACAGTCTCAAGCGGCGCTTAAAAGTAGATTGTTTAATGGTCGTAAATCTACTAAGCCTTGCTCCCGACCGGGGTTTACCTAGCCAACACTTCTCAATGTTGCTGGTGCGCTCTTACCGCACCCTTGCACCCTTGCCATACAAAAAAGTATTAGGCGGTATGTTTCTGTGGCACTATCCTCACGGTTGCCCGCACTGGGAATTACCCAGCAAGTCTGACCATATGGGAGCCCGGACTTTCCTCAAAAATATTTTATTTTGAAAACGAAATAAAACATTTTCGCGATTGCCTCTCCTGCTTTCATCTAGCATAATGCTTATTACTCTAAAAAACATCTATTGGGGCTGTAGCTCAGCAGGATAGAGCAACGGTTTCCTAAACCGTAGGTCGTGGGTTCGACTCCCTCCAGTCCCGTTAAAGTAATAAACTATATGTAGTATGTGTGCAATATTGCCACTCTCTAGCTAGCGTGTAATTAGTAATAAATCTTTTATGGCTAAGTTGCATGATATGCGTTTGAAGCTTTTAATTCAACAAGAGCATGAACGTATTTCTAAATCGCAACCTAATGATTTAGACCTTTCAATAGTCCAAGCAAGATGTTTGTGCTGGCTTGCCTTGCTGGCTGAAGCTCATGAAGACCAGGCAAATGATGCGGAAAAAAGAGGAGATGCTGAACAGGCAATGGGATGGTTTGCAGATTCTATGAGGTTAAGAGATGTGATTAATTTGGTTACCAGTATTGAAATACCTTTACCAGATAGTCCGGATACGCTTGATGAAAATGACGATTTATTTGATGGTCCTACAATTATGCCCAAATAATGAGATGATATAGAAAGAATTATTTATTCTTTTGACTGAAGAACCATGTCAATGCTCTGACTGTCAGAGATTTTATAGAGAGCATGATCGTCTTATTAGAGAATTTCCCACTTTTAAGCAGCAACAAGAATTAAATTGGGCATCAATTCAATCATTTAGAACTCTTTGTAATAAAGTTACAGATGAATTACACAAACATTTATCAGCGAGAAAGTTGAATGAAGATTCAATTGTAAATGATCAATATATTCCTGAGATAGAAATTACTGAAGCTATAGATGAACTTGAAAATGTCAATGCCTATTTATATGCAATTGAGGCGTTAATGGAGAGAATTTTTGATACTAGAGTTACTAAAAATATAGAATTAAAATTTAGAGAAATTTCTAAAGAATTGGCTCCTGATCCACTGAATGTAGATAGATTAAGATTAAACAGATTATTTCATCAGACTCCAGACTTTCCAGATAAGGGAAATACTAATTAGCTACTTCTTCAATATCACAAGTAATTTCTACAGGCATAGGAGCTACTTTCCAAATAGAATCGCAATATTCTCTAATAGACCTATCTGAAGAAAAGTAACCAGAACGTGCAGTATTTAATAATGCCATTTTATTCCATGCATTTTTATTATTCCAGCATTTACTCACCTCATCTTGCTTATTCAAATATGCTTTGAAGTCAGCCATAACAAAAAATGGATCATGTCCAGTTAAGCTGTTTAATAAAGGTTTAAATAATTCTTTATCTCCATTACTGAAGTGGCCAATTTCTACTAGGCGAATGACTTCTTTTAGTTCAGGACATTCGTCAATAAATGTTGTGGGAGAATAACCATTATTTTTTAAGTTCATTATTTCACTCTCCGTCTTTCCAAAAAGAAAGAAATTTTCTTTCTTTACAAGATCTCTTAATTCTACATTTGCACCATCGAGAGTTCCAATAGTTAAGGCTCCATTCATTGCAAACTTCATATTTCCTGTCCCTGACGCTTCTTTACCCGCTGTTGAAATTTGTTCAGATAGATCGGTTGCAGGATATACGATTTCTCCAAGTTTCACATTATAATCCGGTAAAAATACCACTCTTAAAAGACCATCCATATCTGGATCAGAATTAACTACATCGGCAATACCATTAATGAACCTAATCATTAATTTTGCCATGAAATATCCTGGTGCGGCTTTTCCTCCAAATATTATTGTTCTTGGTACTATAGAGTTGATAGTGCCGTTTTTAATCCTCAAATATTGAGCAATAATTTGTAAAGCATTTAAATGCTGCCTTTTGTATTGATGAATTCTTTTGACTTGAACGTCAAATAAACTGAATGGATCAACAACGATACCTGTTTTGGAATGAATAAAACTAGCAAGTTTACGTTTACCTGTTAATTTAGTTTCTTCAAATTTCTTTAAAAAGCTTGTATCGTTGTGTTTCTTTTCTAGATTTTTTAAAAGTTCCATATTGGTTATCCAACTAGGACCAACTTCTTTCTCTAATAGGCTAGTTAAAGATGGATTTGCTAGTGCTACCCATCTTCTTGGCGTGACCCCGTTAGTAACATTAGTAAATTTTTCTGGCCAAAGTTCTGCAAACTCTGGAAGAAGTTGTCTTTTTATTAAATCTGAGTGAAGTGCCGCCACTCCATTTATGTGATGCGCTCCAATAGTGGCTAAATGTGCCATCCTTACAGACTTAGAACCTTCTTCATCAATTATTGATAACTTTTTAAGTATTTTGTCATCACCTGGATAACGTAGTCTTAGCTGTTGTAGGAATCTCCAATTAATTTCATAAATAATTTCTAAATGACGAGGTAGGAGATCATTAAATAAAGCCAAATCCCATTTTTCCAAGGCTTCAGGAAGTAATGTATGGTTTGTATAAGCTACTGATGAATTTGTAATATTCCATGCTTTATCCCACCCTACTTGGTATTGATCAATTAGTAGGCGCATTAATTCAGCTACTGCAATTGCAGGATGAGTATCGTTTAATTGAACTGTCCAATGATTAGGAAATTCTGTTATGGGGATAGATCTTTTTTCAAGACTTCTCAACATATCCTGTAAAGAGCAACTTACAAAGAAATGTTGCTGTTTGAGTCTTAGTCTTCTACCTTCATCTGTCCCATCATTTGGATATAGAACTTTTGAGAGTGTTTCTGATGCAACTTTTTCTTCAACTGCTCCATAGTAATCACCAATATTAAAAGCATAAAAATCAAAGCTTTCGGTTGCGTCAGCTCTCCATAATCTTAATCTGTCGCAAGTATTTACCCTGTAGCCTAATACTGGAACATCATGAGGAACTCCTATAGCATGCTCCGAAGGTATCCATCTTGATCTGTAGTTTCCTTTATCATCTCTATAACTTTCGGTTCTACCTCCAAAACCAACGAAACATGATTCATCAGGTTGAGGTAATTCCCAGGGCCATCCACCCTTTAGCCATTTATCAGTAACCTCAACTTGCCATCCATCTCTAATTAATTGATTGAATATTCCAAATTCATAGCGAATACCATAACCCACAGCTGGAACTTGTAAAGAAGCTAAAGATTCCATATAACATGCAGCAAGTCTGCCAAGTCCACCATTTCCTAGGCCTGGTTCTTCTTCGACTTCTAGAATTGTGGATAATGATTCTATCCCAAATCTCTTTAAGGCATCCTCTGCTTCTTTAGTTATACCAAGATTTAATAGATTATTACTTAATTGCGGACCTATTAAGAACTCTGCTGATAAGTAAGCTACAGTTTTTTGAGGCTTTTCCCTTATAACTTCTTGACTGGCTAAATATCTTGTCATTAGTCTATCTTTAACTGCGTAACTTAAAGCCATATATAAGTCGTGCGGACTTGCAGAGGTAGCTAACTTACCAAGAGTATAGAAAAGATGGGCTGTCATCCCTTGAAATACAGCATCAGCATCCATGCCAGCTTTCTCAGGATCTAAGTAGCATCCTGGAGTAGGCAAGCGAAGATCGAAGGGTTTGTTGGATTTCATTGAGTTAGCTATATAAACATGACAATAGCCATTTTTAAAATAATTTCTTTGTTGTACCTTCAGATCCACACTTGTTGAGTATTTTTGCTTTTTTTTACATAGTTATTAAAGTGGGCCCTCAATAAACTATCTTCCAATTAGATAGTTTAGTTTTTTCAAATTTTATAATGTATTCATTACTTGCTGAATTAAGTGCCCATGATTTAGAAGTTGCTGAGACGCTGATAGGAGTTATTAGATTTCTACTGATATTTTTAGCTGCACGAGCATTAGCAGAAGTCTTGGTTAGACTAAGTTTACCTACTATTGTTGGTGAGCTTTTGGCTGGGGTTGTAATTGGAGCTTCAGGTTTTCATTTACTCATTCCACCTTCAGCTGGTACTGAATTAAATCAAGGATTAATCAATATTATTAGTTCTTTAGCTTCAATACCTCCTGAAGCCGTACCAGATGTTTATTTTGAAAGTTTTCCTTCTCTTCAAGCAGTTGCAACATTGGGTTTGTACGCACTTCTATTTTTAACAGGATTAGAGAGTGAGTTAGAGGAATTAGTCGCAGTTGGTGCTCAAGCTTTTACAGTTGCTATGGCTGGGGTCATTTTGCCTTTTGCTTTCGGAACACTAGGATTAATGTTTATTTTCCAAGTTGATTTAATTCCAGCAGTTTTTGCAGGGGCATCTATGACTGCAACGAGTATAGGAATTACTGCAAGTGTTTTTGGAGAATTGGGATATTTGAAAACTAGAGAGGGTCAAATAGTTATTGGCGCAGCAGTTTTGGATGATATTTTAGGAATTGTTATTCTTGCAGTTGTTGTGGCTCTTGCTGCTGGTGGTTCTTTAGAAATAGCTCCTATAGTCAAATTAGTTGCTGCAGCTGTTGTATTTGTTATCGCTGCTATTGCATTAAGTCGAACAGCTGCTCCTGGTTTTGATTGGCTTTTAGATAGGTTAAAAGCGCCTGGTGCTGTAGTAGTTGCATCTTTTGTGATATTAGTTTTATGTTGTTTTGTTGCGACAGCAATAGGATTAGAAGCAGCTTTAGGAGCTTTTGCTGCTGGATTAATTCTTAGTAGCTCTAAAAATAATCATGCAATTCAACAATCCGTTTTACCATTGGTATCATTATTCGCGACTATATTTTTCGTATTAGTAGGGGCTGGTATGGATTTATCAGTTATAAATCCATTGGATCCAACAAGTAGGTCTGCACTGGTAGTCGCTGGATTTTTATTAGTTGTTGCAATTATTGGAAAAATTGCTGCAGGATGGGTATTTTCAAGTGATAAGCCTACAAATAGATTGGTTGTAGGCCTAGGGATGATGCCAAGAGGAGAAGTAGGATTAATTTTTCTTGGTTTAGGTACAAGCGCTGGTCTATTAACTCCTTCTCTTGAAGCTGCTATTTTATTAATGGTTATTGGCACTACATTTCTTGCTCCTGTTCTTTTAAGGATAGTTTTGAAAGATAAGACGCCTGGAGGTGGTAATAAAATTTCAGATGATGTTGCGGCAGATCCTGTAGGTCTTCTTTAGGAATTAATTTCATTAGAATTATTAAACATAATAATTTGATAAATGGAAAAACCATTATTGATAAGCGAAGTAGTTAATTATTCTTGGAATTTTTTAAATTATCCAATACACACTGTTTTTGCTAAGCCTGAGAAAACGTCAAAAGATTGTGCAATTTTATTGATTCATGGTTTTGGAGCTTCTACAGATCATTGGCGATTCAATATTCCTGTCTTGAGCAAAAAATACGAAGTTCATGCAATGGATCTTTTAGGTTTTGGAAAAAGTCCAAAGCCTAAAGATGTTGATTATTCAGGATCACTATGGAAAGATCAGGTTGTATCTTATGTGAAAGAAAAAATAAAGAAACCCACAATTATTGTTGGTAATTCTTTAGGTGGTTATGCCTCCTTGGCAGCTGGAGCAGAACTAAATGAACTTACTGCAGGGGTGATTTTGTTAAATGCTGCTGGATATTTTAGTGAAGAAAAAACAAAGAAGAAAAATATGTTGCAGACTTCAATTGAAACAGTAGCAGGAATATTCCTTAAAAATATTGTTCTTCAACGTTTAATATTTGATAACATGAGAAATCCAAAAAATATAAAAAAAACCTTGAATCAAGTTTATGTGAATAAAAAAAATGTCGATGATTTTTTAGTTGAATCTATAAGAAAGCCATCTTTAGACTATGGAGCTTTTAATGTTTTTAGAAGTGTATTTAATCCATCAGGTCCTCAAGGTTTGCCTTTAGATAAGTTATTTGAAAAACTTGATTCTCCTTTATTATTGCTGTGGGGTGGAAAAGATCCATGGATGAATACCCCTAAGAAGAGAAATCTATATAAAAAATTTACTCCAAAAAATACAAAAGAAATAATTTTAGATGCTGGACATTGTCCCCATGATGAAATACCAGAAATAGTCAATCAGCATATATTGGATTGGGTTGATTCTATTTAAATAGTTATTGTGCAAATTAAATTATTTAATAAGAATCAAGGTTTATACATTTTTCAATTGGATGAAAATAACTACATTAAGTTTTGCCCGGAAAGAGGTGGAGTTATTACAAATTGGGTTTCGGAAAATAATGAAATACTCTATTTAGATGAAAAAAGATTTATGGATAGGAAAAAAAGTATTAGGGGAGGTATTCCGATTCTTTTTCCCATTTGTGGAAATCTCAACATATCTAATTCATTATTTGGAAAAAATTATTTGCAATTGCCCCAACATGGTTTTGCTAGAGATTTGCCATGGCAGTATTATTTAAATAAAAAAGAAAAATCATTGTGTTTAAATTTGCAGGATTCTGAAATAACAAGAAAATATTATCCTTTTGATTTCGAGGTCAGAATTGAAGTTACTTTAAAAATTAATTGTTTAGAATTTAAAATTCATATCCAAAACAAAACAAATGCTGAAATGCCTATAAATTTTGGATTGCATCCTTATTTTAATATTTCGGATTTTAAAAATTTAGATTTTCTTGATTACCCGTTAAATTGTCAGGACCAGCAAAGAAATATTCTGATTAATACATTTGAAGACTTAAAAAATATCCACAATGGAATTGATTTACTTCTGTATTCTTCAGGTAAAAGCTCTTTTAGAGATAATATCTTTAAAAGGCAAGTAACTTTAAATCACCCATACCCTTTTGACCTAGGTGTTATTTGGAGTGATCCACCGAGACAAATGATATGTCTTGAACCATGGACTAGTCCTAGAAATTCTTTAGTTGATGGATCAAGAAAAATTTTAATTCCTCCAAATGATAGTCAAAGGTTTGATGCTTCAATACAAATAAATTCTTTTAAATGATTTTGATTTGCTTATGAAAGTTGTAGTTATTGATGATGATCCAACAGGTTCTCAAACTGTCAATAATTGTTTGTTACTACTTAAATGGGACTACTCAACCTTAGTTAAGGGATTTCAAGGTGAATCCAATTTGTTTTTTATTTTAGCTAATACAAGGTCATTATCAGAAAATGATGCGAAATTAAGAATACAAGAAATTTGTAATAATCTTAAAGAAGTTATTGCTTATGAATCTTTTAAAAAAGAAGAAATTATATTTGTCAGTAGAGGAGATTCTACTCTTCGTGGACATAACTTTTTAGAGCCTAATACTATAAATAATTGTTTGGGACCCTTCGATGCTACTTTTCATATTCCAGCTTTTATTGAGGGTAAAAGATTCACAATTAATGGATGTCATTTTGTAGATAAAATTCCTGTCGATCAAACAATTTTTGCCGAAGATACAATCTTTGGTTATAAGACAAGTAATATTAAGAATCTTTTATTTCAGAAGAGTAAATCTCAAATTAATTTGGATGATATTCAAAATATAAAGTTATCAGATTTGGAAATTCTTAAAGTTCAAGAAAAAAACATTATTTTTCAAAAACTCAAGAATTTAAAAAATAATACTCATGTAATTGTAGATATAGAAAATTATTCTCAACTTAATAAGTTTTCTCTAGCCATTAATGAATTAAGTAAACAAAAAAAATTTCTTTTTAGAACTGCAGCAAGTTTTATAAGTTCAATTTCTGAAATGAAAAGTAATTCTAGGGAAGATATTTTTTTCACTAATTTTAGAATAAAAAATGACGAAAATAAATTTCTCCCAGGACTTGTAGTCGTTGGCTCCTTTATTGAACTATCAACGTTACAACTGAAAGAGTTATTAAAGAAAAATCATTGTGAACCAATTGAACTTGATGTTTTTGAATTCTTTAGAATTCTTTCATCAGATAATAAGCAGGATAAACTGAATTTGTTTAGAAACAAATTGTTGTTAGAGATTAGATCAAATTTTAAGAAAGGAAAAACTTCAGTATTATTTACTTCAAGAAAATTTATGTCTCTAGATTGTTCAGAACAATTTAATTTTTATAATTCTCTAGCGCTTTTTATTGCTAATTTGGTTGCAAATTTGAAAAATGAAATAGGTTATTTAATATCTAAAGGAGGAATAACAACAAATGTGATTCTTAGTAATGGACTTAAAGCAGATCATGTTTACCTAGAGGCTCAAATAATAACAGGAATTTCATTAGTTACTTATACACTTAAAAATGATAAAAAGCTTCCTATAGTGACATTCCCTGGAAATATTGGAACCAAAGATTCATTACTTAAAGTCTGGAGTATCTTAGAAAATAAAAAATAACTTTTAAAATTAGAAATTTGAAATAATTTCTTCAGCAAATCTGCTGCAGGATAATGGCTTTACCTGTGGTTCCATTAAACGTGCTAGATCATAGGTCACTTTTTTTTGTTCTATGGCCTTACTTATTCCCTTAGTAATTAAACTAGCTGCTTCATGCCAACCGAAATATTCGAGCATCATTACTCCACTAAGAATTACTGATCCCGGATTAATTTTGTTTAAGCCTGCATGCTTCGGCGCCGTTCCGTGAGTCGCCTCAAAAATTGCTGCATTGTCACCAATATTTGCACCAGGAGCCATACCTAGTCCACCTACTATCGCTGCAGCCGCATCAGAAATATAGTCTCCATTAAGGTTTAACGTCGCAAGAATTGAATATTCTTGAGGTCGTGTTTGAATTTGTTGGAATATACTATCAGCTATACGATCATCAACTAAAACTAGTTCTTTCCATTTTTCCTCACCATGGGAATTTGATATTGATGCAATTACTTCTTTAATTTCTTCGCAAATAAATTCTCTTTTATCACTTGTAAGCTTGTCATAACCAGGTTCAATCATCCTGGCATTATTTTCAATTGTAATTTCTGGATTTTTCTGAATATTATCTAAAATCCAGCTTTCTCTTTCTGTAATGCAGTCTTCTCTAAATTCATTGACTGCTAATTCATATCCCCAATCTCTAAATGCCCCTTCTGTATATTTCATGATATTACCTTTATGTACAAGAGTGACATGCCTTTTATCGCCTGATAATCTTTTTGCGTGCTCAATAGCCTTTCTAATATGCCTTTGGCTACCTAATTTGCTTACTGGTTTTATTCCAATCCCTGAACCTTTTGGTATAGATCTTTTTTTTAAATTTTTACTATTTGGTATAAGAACATTATTCAGGTGGTTAATTAAATCAAGGCAATTTTTATCTGCAGCTTCCCATTCAATACCCATGTATATGTCTTCTGTATTTTCTCTATAAACAATTACATCTAAGTCTTGAGGCTTTTTATGAGGACTCGGTGTGCCTGAATAATATCTGCATGGTCTAACACAGCTATATAAGTCAAAAACTTGTCTTAATGCAACATTTAAAGATCTAATACCTCCTCCCACTGGAGTTGTTAAAGGACCTTTGATTGCCACCCCAAAGTGTCTAATGGCTTCAATAGTATCTTGAGGTAAATAGTTATATGTTCCATAAATCTCGCAAGCTTCATCTCCTGCATAGACTTTAAACCAATTAATTTTTCTTGCGTGTCCATAGCTTTTTTTAATTGCTCCATCCAGAACGGCTTGCGTTGCTGGCCATATATCAACTCCAGTTCCATCACCTCTAATATAAGGAACGATTGGATTGCTAGGGACAGTCGGTTTGCCTTCATTAAAAGTTATCAACTCTCCTTCAGTAGGTAAATTTAATTTTTCAAATTTAGGCATAGCACTGAAGTAATTTATAAATAAAGATAACTAATAAAAGTTTTTTATATTTTAAGTGGAAATGAGGTACTTTCTTTAAAATTCAAGAAATTTATTATTCAAATGTGTATAGAGAATAGCGGGTTGATGAGCATTTCAACATTTTTATTAAAAGAAAAGAAATTTAATATGCAATTCAAATGGAATTATGTCATTTTTCTAAAAATTACATAGCTATTTTATGAATGCAAGTTCAAATGTTCGTAATGTTGAAATAGCTAATAAGGTTGCCTCTACTGCTACATTGTTTCGTAAATATTTTCCTGATGCTAGTGTAAATTTTAGTCCTTGGGATAATTCAAATGATGAAGCAAAGTTAGATACTCTTGATTTTGCCTTTCATTTTCCAGGTTGGAGCCCTCTTATTGAATGTAGAGCAATACTCTTACAATTGAGAATTGATAATGTAAATGATAATAGTGTTCCTAAATTGTTAGGCATAATAATGCGTGGCATGATTATTCCCTCTGAAAGATGGAGAGTAGCTACTATTGGTGAATGGGAAATGACAGGTACACATTTACCTCAAAAGGAACAAAAAGATAATCTGTTCCTTGTTTGTAAAGAACTTTATAATTTATTCTCTACAACATCTGCTGGTAACAAAAATTAGCTGTTTTATGTATTTTCCTTGTAAATTAAATATACATACAAACTTAATTAAAGATAAATGGCAGTTGCTCTTGCAGGACAATTAAGAGAAGGGACAAAGAAATCCCATACTATGGCAGAAAATACTGGTTTTGTGGCTTGCTTTTTAAAGGGAGTTGTTGAAAAAAAATCATATAGAAAATTAATTAGCGATTTATATTTTGTTTATGAGGCTATGGAAGAAGAAATAGAAAGGTTGGTCCTTGAAGAACATCCTGTAATAAAACCTATTGGTTTCAAATCATTATTTAGAAAAGCACCACTTGAGAATGATCTCCAATTTTATTTTGGTGAAAACTGGAAGAATGAAATTAATATTTCTCAATCCGCAAAAGAATACGTTAGTAGAATTCGTGAGGTAGCAAAAAATTCACCAGAGCTTTTAGTTGGCCATCACTATACACGCTATATAGGAGATTTATCTGGCGGTCAGATTTTAAAAAAAATTGCAAAAAAGGCTTTACATTTAAAAGGAAATAATGGTTTAAATTTTTATGAATTTGAATTAATTGATGATGAAAAGAAATTTAAGGAAGAATATTCTTTAACCTTGAACCAGCTACCTATAAATCAAACAACTGCAAACGCAATTATTCATGAAGCTAATCAAGCTTTTACTTATAATATGAAAATGTTTAAGGAGCTTGAGGGTAACTTGATTGCTGTTTTAGGCAAAATTGTATTTAATTACATTACTAAAAAAGTTAGAAAAGGAAGTACTGAGATCTAGTATTTATGTTTGAATCATTAGTTAATTTCTTAAAAACTAATATAGCTGCATTAGATGGTCAGGAAATAAAAATATCTAATGAATTTAAAGAACATCATAATAAAGATTCGAAATATATTATCAAAAACTGGCTTTTTGAATCTCCCCAATATAGAAAGTGGCGAATTACTAAATTAGATGGAGGCGAAAAACTGCAAGTATTTAATACTGTTGCTTATCCAAAGTTTGATAGTGAATTACCTATCCTAGGAGCGGATATTTTATGGTTTGGCACTTCTCAGAAATTATTAGCAATACTAGATTATCAACCTTTAATTCAAGAGAAGGAATATCTCCAAAAATATTGCTCAAGTTTAGAGTTTATTAAAAAAAAATATTCTGCATTTGATAATAATAAAATGAAAAATATTTATGATTCTAAAAAGTATTTCTCACCATGGGTAATAATTTGTAGAGGAGATAAATCAAATCTTGATAGAGATTTAAATAATATATTTTATTTATTTGTTAGTGATTATTTAAAAATTAATCAATTAAATAACGTTAATCAATTTTTAAATGCAGAACAAATACAAATTAATCAAATTCAATATGATAAGTACAGTGTTGAAAAAGATCCTGCAGATAAGTTATTTAAAACTTTTTTTGGAGATACATGGACAAAAAAATTTATTAATAATTTTCTTTTTTCATTAAATAGTGAACCTATTAATTAAATGCTAATACAAGATACTATTTTTTATAGCAAAGAATGGAGATGGAATAAGTTTATAAAATATTTAATCTCTAATTTAAGACAATATAATTGTTTGGAAAAAACAATACCTTCTGAATACTCATACAAAGAGTCAACTTATGGTTCAAAAAAATCAAAAAAAAATGTGAATCTTTTTACTTGGGGTGCAAAACATAATCAAAGAATTAAATTTGCAAGAGCTGTTTGTATTAACAGTCCTAATTACTCTGTTTTAAATTTTTTAATTATTCCAAATACTAGTTACAATGTTCCATTTTTTGGAGTCGATTTTGTATCTCTGCCAAATAGTCATTTATTAGTTTTAGATTTCCAGCCTTCACTAAATGTAGAGAATCAATTTAGTCATGAATTAATTCAAAAACTTATAGACCTTAAAAATCTTTGTCATTTATCACTTCCAATAGCCGAAAAAATGTCTGATGATGTAGCAAGGTTTTTTTCTCCTGGATTAATCTGGTCAAAATTGCCAAAAGAAGAAAATAGTGAGTTTTTAATTGCTAATCAGCTTTATAATTCATTTACAGAATATTTAAAATTATATTTAGAAATTCTGTTCGAAAGTAATGAAGTTAATGCAAAGCTGCAAACAGAATTAACAATTGGTCAAAATAATTATTTGAAATATAGGAGAGATAAAGATCCGGCTAGGCCAATGTTATCAAGTTTATTTGGTAAGGAATTTACGGAATCTTTAATTCAAGAAGTTTTATTTACTACTTAAAAGGTTTTATAATCTTAAAAAACATGAAATTGTATGAAAAAAATATCAGTTCTTTTTGTATGTTTAGGAAACATTTGTAGGTCTCCCGCTGCAGAGGCAATTTTTATAGATTTAATTACAAAAAAAGGATTAACTGATCACTTTATTGTAGATTCTGCTGGGACTGGTAGTTGGCATATAGGTAAAAAGGCTGATGCAAGAATGAGAATTTCGGCAGAAAAAAGGGGTCTCAATGTTATGAGTACTGCGAGACAAATAAATACTAAAGATTTTGAGAAATTTAACTATATTCTTGCTATGGATAACTCAAATTTTGAAAATATAAATGATCTTAAGAATAGAAATTATTCATCTGATTTTGCATCAATTAAAAATATACAAGATTTTAGATCTGTTTTTAAGTATTTAGAGGTACCCGACCCATATTATGGAGGAGATGAAGGTTTTGATAATGTCCTTGATATTTTAGAAGACTCAGTTAGTGGCTTCTTAGAAAGCATTTCTTAACTGTTTTGGTTCTGAACTTCTTTGGGAATTTTTTCATGATAAAAATCTACAATCATATCTGCTACTTCATTAATTGAATATCCATCCGTTATGAGTTCGATTGCGTCATTTGCTTTTATGAGGGGAGAAATTTCTCTATTAGAATCCTCGAAATCTCTTTTTTTGATAAGTTCTTTTAATTGATTCAAATCTATTTCTTTTGAATCTTTACTTTCTAACTCAGTTTTTCTTCTTTTTGCTCTTTCGTCTATGCTTGCAGTTAAAAATATTTTAAGTTCAGCATCTGGGAAAACAGTGCTGCCAATGTCCCTCCCTTCAGCTACAAGTCCACCTGATTCTCCAATTTTCCTTTGTTCTTCTACTAGATATTGTCTGATTTCTTTTATTGCAGAAATTTTAGAAACTATTGCATTTATATCTGGTGAACGAATTTCTTCAGTGACACAATAGTCATTAATAAAAACATCCTGATTGAAGTTTGCATTTGATTTAAAAACAATAGATATATTTTGAAGAATCTTATTCAATTCATTTTTTTTATGATAATTAATCTTTTCTCTTATTAAAAACCAACTCAAAGCTCTATACATTGCTCCAGTATCTAAATATAAAAGCTTTAGTTTCTCTGCTATTAACTTTGTTACTGTACTTTTTCCTGATCCAGCTGGACCATCAATTGCAATTATGGGGTTTCTTAGCATTAGAAAAACGTGATCAATTAGTCTTGTCTTGCCACATTTTATCGCACCAGCAAGAATTGAAATATTATCTTTTAAGTTAGCTTTTTGAAGGTTATAAGGATTTAAATGTTCTAAATATTCAATTGAGATATTATTGGATTCGAGTTTTTCAGTGATATTTTTTAAATTAATCTTCTTTTCTCGCTTAAAAATTTTCTTTGTAAGAAATAATTCAGCTGAAAATAATCTAATCAATTTCCTTTCATTTTTTGATAAAAGAATATTTCGCGAACTGAAAGGAATTCCATCAAAATCTCTCTGTGTAGGTATAGATTTAATCTGTATATTTAGTTTCTTTTCTGAAATAAGGTTCTTCAAAATTAATAACTGCTGCCAATCTTTTTCTCCTAAATATAGATTTTTTGGCTTTACGATATTCAGTAATCTATAAACAACAGTGCAAACCCCATCAAAATGTCCAGTTCTCTTTAATCCGCATAAAGCTGATGACAATTCTTTAGAAGCTTTTATATAATCTATATTTTTGTCATTTGGTGGATATATATCAACAGTACTTGGGATGAAAATTGCATCTGCGCCATGAGTAAAGGCAATTTTAATATCATTATCAATAGACTTAGGATAATTCTCTAAATCTTCTTTGTTTTCAAATTGCAGAGGATTAATAAAAATACTGACTAAATTAATATTACAATTTGAATTCTTTGCTGTAGAAATTAATTTTTTATGGCCATCATGCAGATTTCCCATAGTTGGGATGAAGTTAATTTCACCTTTTAGATTTCGTCTCCAATTATCAAGTTCTTTAGTTTTTTGTAAAATTATATTGTTCACGTTATTTTAAAAATAAATCTATTTAATAAATAATTACTGGACAAATTCAATCTTAGGAGGAATATCTATATAGAGGAAGTCTATCATTTTTATTTTATGGATTACAAAACTTCGGGAGTTGATATAGAAGCTGGGCGTGAATTTGTTTCTGAAATTAAACAGGCAGTTGAAGGAACTCATACTTCTAATGTGATTAACGGTATTGGTGGATTCGGAGGTTTATTTAGAATTCCACTAGATGGCTTTAAAAAACCTGTTTTAGTATCGGGTACGGATGGCGTTGGAACAAAATTAGAATTAGCCCAGAATAAAAACTTTCATTTTGAAGTTGGTATTGATTTGGTTGCTATGTGTATGAATGATATTGTCACTAGTGGTGCAAAACCTTTATTTTTTCTTGATTATATTGCGACAGGTAAGCTTGATAAGAAAAAATTATTAGAGGTTGTTAAAGGGATTTCTTATGGTTGTGGAGAAAATAACTGCGCTTTAATTGGTGGCGAAACTGCTGAAATGCCAGGATTTTATTCAAAGGATAAGTATGATTTAGCAGGATTTTGTGTAGGTATAGTTGATGAAGATAAGCTGATTAATGGTAAAACAGTATCTGATAATGACTTGATAATTGCATTGAAAAGTAATGGAATTCATAGTAATGGATTCAGTTTAGTAAGACAAATTATTGATAATACAAATTGCATAGATAAAGAATTTGAAAAAGTTAATCAATTAAATTTTTATGATGAGTTATTAAAACCAACAAAAATCTACAATAATGTAATTAATCAAATCTTATCCGAGAATATAGAAATTAAGGCAATGTCTCATATCACTGGAGGAGGAATCCCAGAAAATCTTCCAAGGTGCATTCCTGTGAATTTTATGCCTTATATAGATACTAAATCTTGGGATATTCCGATTTTATTTAAATTTCTAAAAGAAGTTGGTATGATTCCTGAAAAGGATTTTTGGAACACGTTTAATCTAGGTGTTGGTTTTTGTCTAATTATTGATAAACAATTTAAAAATCCCATATTAAATATATGCGAAGCCCATGATATCGAGAGTTGGGAGATTGGTAAAATAGTTCAAAAAGATCACTCAACAAATAATCAATTTCTGCCTGAGATCTTAACTTAGAGTTTGATAAATAAATTGTTTATAGAACTTAAAAATTTAATTTTTATACACAAATAAAAAAGTTAAGTGTAATATAATAAAATTACCGCCGAATTATATCGGAAGTTTAAGTATTAAGATTTAATTTTTAATTCAATGCCCTTTGAAAATAATAGAAGAATTACTCGTAGACGTAGTTCTGCAGGTCCTACACCTCCAAAAAGACCATTAGGTAATAATTCAGATTTTCATGGTCGACAGAATCAAGGACCAAGGCCTACTTTTTTAACATTAAGAGATCATGGGAAAGTTTTTGTAGCTGATTTACCAAATTTATCTGATGGTCAATTAGCTCATATCAGCAAAGAGGCCAATGAAGTATTAAGTAGTTTGGAAAAAAGGTTAAACGATCTTGAGAGTGAACCATCTGTTAGTAATCCTGAAAATGATACTTTGATAAAAGCATCCACCAAAAGAGATGTGACGCGAAGATTTATAAAATCTATAGAAGAAGAACAAGAACATAGAAAGAATAATCCTGCTTTGAGAGATGCTGCCTCAGAATCATTACCAAGAACTTTTCTTGAAGTTGCAAGACACAGATTGCCGGGTGCTACTTTTGATTCACTTCTAAGAGAAGCACTTGAGGCATGTGCTGTTGATGAAAGTCATGAAGAAATTAAAATTAATGATGAGCCTAAAGAAACTGTAAAAATTATGGATATACCTTCTTCTAACACTAATACCTCTCTTGTAGTTAGTATTGATTCAAATGAGAATTCCTAGTAATGGAACTATTTGAATCAAAAGACGAGTTAAAAAGTTTACAATCTAAAAATAAAATACAAATCTATTATTCTTCAAATAATGATGTTATTTTGTGTAATCATTGCAAAAGAACAGCGAATAATGGGATTCGTTGTTTAGGGATTTGTGTCGCAGATAGTGATTATTAAAGTAAATTCTTGAAGTTAAATTGAAATTCTCTAATCGTTATTCAAAACTGCTTTTCTTGGAAAGATTTATAGGGAATTATTTAGTTAACCTGAAAAAGGCGGCACCCAGATTCGAACTGGGGATAAAGGATTTGCAATCCTCTGCCTTACCACTTGGCCATGCCGCCGATGAAGTCTTAGTTGAATCTATTAATGATCCTAACAATAATACGACTCATTCTATATTAATTATATGCAATGGTCATGGCGAAGATGTGATCGCATTGGAAATAATTAAACGATTATTAAAAAAAATAAAAATTAATCATATTGAAGTTTTACCTTTGGTAGGTAATGGTGATGTATTTAACTGCCTGGATTCAAAGAGTTTTCATAAAATTGGACATCTAAAAGAATTGCCTAGTGGAGGTTTTAGTAATCAAAGTTTGAAAGGATTTATGCTTGATTTATTAGCTGGATTTTTAATTGATACTTTAAAGAACTTCTTACTTGTAAAGCAAAAGTCAAAAAATACTTGCAAAATTATTGCTGTGGGTGATTTTTTACCATTATTTTTTGCGTGGAGTTCCGGTTGTGAATTTAGTTTCATTGGAACCCCTAAAAGTGATCACACATGGAGTAGTGGACCAGGTTGGGCGTTAAGCGATTTTTATCATAAATTGAAAGGCTCAGAATGGGATCCTTGGGAAATATTGCTAATGAAATCTCCCCGATGTAAAACCTTGATAATGAGGGATGAAATTACAGCAAATAATTTGAACAGAAGAAAAATTCCTGCAAAATACTTGGGTAATCCCATGATGGATTTTGTATATGAAAATAATGAAAAAATTTCAAATGTTATTAATTTTCAGAGAATAATTGTCTTAATTGGAAGTCGTTACCCCGAAGCATTAAATAATCTTGCACGTTTTCTAGATTGTCTGAAAGATTTAAATTTAGCCAAGGATTCGTTATTTCTTTTGCCATTGACCAGTAATGCTAATGAAATTAAAATAACAAGCTACTTGAAAAAATATGGGTTTTTAAAACATAGCAAAGTTCACTTTATGGTTGGAGAAGATTCGGTTTGGAGAAATAAAGAAAAATATATCTTAATAGGGAAAGGGAAGTTTAATTTATGGGCAAATATGGCAATTGTTGGATTGTCAAATGCAGGAACTGCCACAGAGCAAATTACTGGTCTTGGCGTTCCTTCTCTGTCTCTGCCAGGCAATGGTCCACAATTTACAAAATCCTTTGCAAAAAGGCAATCTAGATTATTAGGGGGAAGTGTTATGGTTTGCGGTAGCAAGAAAATTCTTCTAAGACGTTTAATTTTACTCTTAAACAAACAAAATTATAGATTGGAACAAGCTAAGGTTGGGAAAGAAAGAATGGGCAAACCTGGTGCTAGTAAGAAAATTGTAGATTGTATAAACCTTAATTTGTTATCTTAATAAAGTAGGATTTTTAAAGTATTACAGTTTTTTATGTATCCAATTAATGATCGGCAATATCTAAAAATATGTGCAGAAATAGCGAAAATATTGAGTATTAGCTTGTCCTCTGCTAAAAAGAAAGTAGAAATTAAGATTGCCCAAAAAGGTTCTAAAACTTTAGAAGAGAAAAGACAAGTTGCTCAAGATCTCTTAAAAATTTGCGAAAAAGATGAGGGACAAAAAAAGAGTTCATCAAAAATACTTGATAAGCTAATGGAAACTATAGATGATGAAGATAATTTTCTGACTGAAGATTGATTCCTAATGTTCAAAAATATTTGAGAATTTTAATATATCTAAATCAGCATGGACTGAAACAGTGTTAAAACATTTTTGAGCCAAATTCTCTCTACCTTCTCTCTTGAGGATCACTTTTAGTTTATGCATCGCTTCAATTAAATATCTAACGTCATTTGCAGCATAATCTAATTGTTCACTTGTTAAGTCTTCATCACGCCCCCAATCACTACTTTGTGAACTTTTGTCTAATTCTATTCCTAACAGTTCATTTATTAGGTCTTTTAATCCATGTTTATTTGTGTACGTTCTTGCTAATTTACTAGCGATTTTTGTGCAAAAGATGTTTTTTGTATTAATTCCAAGGTTGCATTTTAGAGCCGCAACATCAAACCTTGCATAATGAAAGATTTTAATTATTTTTTCATCTTCAAATAAGTTTTGTAAATTAGGAGAAGAAGAGGTATTAAGTTCAATTTTTATACAAGAAGTTAACTTTAATTCGTTACATATTTGGACTAAACATAATCTATCTCTCCCATGAATTAACCCCATGGCTTCAGTATCTACTGCAATATATGAGGAAGTTTTATAAAGATTATATAAATCGCTACTTATATCATTATGATAAAAATTTATTTTTTTATTTTCTTCACTTTTCTCCATAACTATTGAATATAGATCTATTAATTTTAACTTTACGTTATTTCGAAAAGTTTATTATTAAAAGTATTTCTTACGTTTTAATATATTTATTAATAGAAGAAATTTTAAAAAAAATATAATATGATATAACTTAAATTTTAATTATATATTTTAGAGAAATTAAATAAATGTCTTATTCCCTGAATTCAACATTATTACTGACAATCCTTCTCGCAATAGGTTTATTTTTTTTTCTAAGAGCTTCAAGCAAAGATAGAACTACAGTTGTTGAAATTTCATCTTCACAAAAACCAGTAAAAGTCTTAAATGGTCTATATGAATGGCTTGCTTTGAGAGGATGGAAACAGACTGGTGGAGATTTTAGTCAAAGAATTTTAATATTCAAGGGACAGGTTGTTTCTAGTAAATTCTTAGCAATCTTTTTAGGTATTCTTGGTGGATTTGGATCTTGTGCTTTGGGATTAGTAATTATTCAAATTTATCCAGCATTGGGTTGGTGGCCAATCCTTTTGGGATTGATTGGAGGTCCTTTATCAGGAATGGTTTATTTTAAAAAATCAGCTAGAGAGGAAAAGTTTGAATTGAGATTGATAAATAAAGATGATGATGTGATGACTTTTTTGAGATTAAGAGCCCATAGAGATGAATTAATATCTCTTGAAAATGAACTAGGTGATACGCTGGAATTGAAAAGTGATGGTTCTTTATTTAAAACACCTATTTAGAAATTATTAATTCAGAAGATAGTTGGTTTTAATCGAAAATATTATTTTCTAAACAAAATTTTTCTAAGCTCTTATCGTTTTGCCAATCTTGTGGTTTTGTAAAAATTGAGGTTAGGAAATCTTCTCGGGAGTCTTTTTTAGCCTTATATCCATATTCCCATCGAGCTAATGGAGGTAATGACATTAATATGGACTCAGTCCTTCCATTCGTTTGTAATCCAAAAATTGTTCCTCTATCCCAAACTAAATTAAATTCGACATATCTTCCTCTTCTATAAAGTTGGAATTCTCTCTCTTCTTTTGTAAATTCTTGCTTAACTCTTTTTTCAACTATTGGTATATATGCTGGAAGAAATGCATTGCCACAATTTTTTGCTAAAGAGAATAATGTATCCCAATTTAATGTTGAATCTCCAACAGCTTTTGAGGCTTGAAAGGCTATACCGTTTTTATTATTACCTTTATATATACTCCCAGAGCCATCTTGATAATCATAAAAGATACCTCCAATTCCTCTTGATTCATTTCTATGTTTTAAAAAGAAATATTCATCACACCATGGCTTGAAAACTGTGTGTAAATTCTTATCAACTTGGTCACAGGCTTTTTTATGTTCTGCATGAAAATGTCTTACATCAGAAAGGTAAGGGTAATAGGGTGTAAGATCTGCACCTCCCCCAAACCACCAAACTGGCCCTGCTTCAAAGTAACGGTAATTAAGATGAACTGTAGGTATAAAAGGATTTTTGGGGTGTAATACCATTGAAGTCCCAGTAGCAAACCATTCATGCCCTTTAGCCTCTGGCCTTTGAGAAATTATAGATTGTGGTAATTCTTTGCCATGTACTTCAGAGAAATTTACTCCAGCCTGTTCAAAAATTGAACCGTTTTTTAAGACTCTAGATCTTCCACCACCACCCTCCTCTCTTTGCCATGATTCTTCAATGAATTTTCCTTTACCATCAGAATTTTCTAGGCCTTCACAAATTTTATCTTGCAATGTTAATAAGAGATTTTTAGTTTTATCTCTTGAGTTCTTAGGAGTTTCTTTAGACATCTAATTTCTTAAATATAAAACAATTAAATTTTGTGTTAATTATTATTTTCTCTTTATAATTTCCTTTAAAGGGGAATTATTTCCTATTATTTGATAGTTCGACATAGTTCTTAATCTTTTAAAGCGTCGACTAGCTTGTAAAAACACTCGAAAAATTTAATGACCACAATAGAAGATGCGAATTATGCATTATCAAAGATTCTAGATGCTGGATCAAAGAAGAATGTAATTGAATTAGCATGGATTAAAAATGTCAGGGTAAGCATACCAAGAGCAATAGTCACACTCTCCTTGCCATCATTTGCGAATTCGCAGAGAGAGAGAATAGTCACAGAAGTAAGAAAGACGCTTCTTAATTTTGAAGATATCAACGATGTACAAATAGAACTTGAAAATAACCTGTCTCAATCAGAAACTCCAAGTGAAAGTAATGTACCTGATTTAAAGAATGTTGAGGGTATTAAACATATTATCGCTGTAAGTAGTGGCAAAGGAGGGGTAGGTAAAAGTACAATCGCAGTCAATATTGCATGTTCCTTAGCTAAATTAGGATTAAAAACTGGCTTATTGGATGCTGATATATATGGGCCTAACACTCCTTCGATGTTGGGTGTTTCAGAAGAGAATCCACAAGTTACAGATGGTAGTGGCAATGACCAGAGATTAATACCAATTAACAAATATGGGATTTCATTAGTATCAATGGGTTTTCTTATAGAAGAAGGTCAACCTGTTATTTGGCGAGGACCAATGTTAAACAGCATAATACGTCAATTCCTTTATCAAGTTGAGTGGGATAAACTTGATTTCTTAGTAATTGATTTACCCCCAGGGACAGGTGATGCTCAAATTTCTTTAGCGCAATCTGTTCCTATCTCTGGCGCAATTGTTGTTACAACTCCTCAGCAAGTGTCTTTGCAAGATTCAAGAAGGGGATTAGCAATGTTTAGGCAACTTGGGATCCCCTTGTTGGGGGTCGTGGAAAATATGTCGGTATTTATTCCTCCGGATATGCCTAATAAGAAATACGAAATCTTTGGTAAAGGTGGTGGGAAAATTTTAGCTGACGAAAATGATTTACCATTACTTGCACAAATTCCTATTGAAATTCCTCTTGTTGATGATAGTAATAAAGGAATACCTATTTCATTAAGTCAACCAAATAAAGAGAGTTCTATGAAATTTAAAAAACTAGCTCAATTGATAAAAAATAAATTTGTTAATTAACAATTAATGTTCAAAGAAATATCTTTATTTAGTAAAAGACAATTTCTTCAAAGGAAAGATAATTCAAAAAGAAGATATTTGTTAACTCCACTTCTTTTGATACCTTTATCTTTAGTAGTCATTTCTAGTTTTTTAATAAAGAGTATACAAAGAGATTTTTTAGTATCTGATTTTTTAAGTCATCTTTTGACTGGCCTTTTTGGTTATTTCATAGCATTTTTTATTTCATACATCCCTTTAGATAGATTGAAAAGGTATGTGATCCCTTTTTATTTTGTCTCTTTACTATCATTATTACTGATCTATTTTTTTGGAATCTCAGTTTCTGGTGCTCAAAGATGGCTTAGCTTGGGAATTTTTTCTTTTCAGCCTTCAGAAGTAGCTAAATTAAGCACAATATTAATTCTTGCTTTAGTCCTGGATAGAAAAATAATTTCTAAATTAAATGATTTAGTATTACCTTTTTTTATTGTTATTATTCCATGGTTATTAATATTTTTCCAACCTGACTTAGGTACCTCTTTAGTATTAATAGTGTTGACTTTTGTAATGCTCTATTGGTCTCAAATGCCTATAGAGTGGATACTAATCTTAATCTTATGTATTTTTACTGCAATTTTATATTTTGTTTCACTATATTTTCTTATTTTTTGGATACCGTTTATTGGCTACTTAGCTTATAGATCATCACAAAAGAAAATTGTTTTTTCAAGTTTGGCAATTTCTCTTCATTTATTAGTGGCAAAGTTAGCACCAATTTTGTGGCAATTCGGCTTAAAAGATTATCAAAAGGATAGATTGAGTTTATTCTTAGACCCAGGTAGAGATCCATTAGGTGGTGGATATCATTTATTGCAAAGTAAAATAGCAATTGGTTCTGGAGGCTTATTTGGTTCCGGTTTATTAAGGGGTAAACTTACTTATTTGCAATTTATACCTGAGCAGCATACGGATTTTATTTTTAGTGCATTAGGAGAAGAGTTAGGGTTCTTTGGTTGTATATTTATTTTATTTTTATTTTTTCTTTTAATTTGGGAACTTATTAAAATTGCTAAAAATGCTAGAACTCATTTTGAGTCATTAATAGTTATTGGGGTTGCTTCAACTTTTTTATTCCAAATAATTATTAATTTATTTATGACTATTGGATTAGGCCCAGTAACTGGAATTCCTCTCCCTTTTATGAGTTATGGCAGAACTTCTTTGCTGATTAATTTTATGTCTATTGGACTTGCATTATCTATATTTAAACGCTGCAGATCATTAAGAAATCCATGAAGTCAAAAATTACGATAAAAAAAATTCAAGATTTGTTGCTAGAAGGATTGCAAACTATATATGTTGATGATGATACGTCAAGGCGTATGTGGTGGGCATCCTTGGAAGTTGTTCAAAAAGAGTATCTTTCTCAACATTATTATGAGGGAGGTATATGGGTTGCTTCGCCGTTGCCAGCGCTTAATGAAGAAAAATTTTTTACTAAACTACAAGGTTGGTTATGGTCGCCAGAAGGATTTCCATATTTTACAAAAGATAATGCTGGCTTTTTACCAGGGGAGAATTCTAAGACAATTAAAAGTGATTATGATTTTACTAGTCATTACAAAGTCTTAAATCTAGATCCAAAAGATGGTTATGAACCTTTTTTAATTATTATTACTCCAAATTTTCAATGCGTTTTAACAATAGCGGGAGAAAAAGATCAGAAGATTTTATTAATGAGATGTGATGAAGAGAGTTTAAAATCTGTTATTGAATTAATACATGCAAAGTTTTATCAAGAAAATTACGATGAAGGTATTAAGTTTCGTAATGCAATCAATAATTTAGGAGAAATTAAGTTCAATGATAAATTTGCAAAAAACTTTTGGCCAAGTTTGTCAGCTAAATTGTCTAAATTAATTCCTAATTTAACTGTTAAGAATTCTATTAAAAATGATAATAAAACTGTTCAAGTAACTGAAGCAAAATTGTTAAAGGCAATTTCTCATGAAGTAAGGACCCCTTTAACAACTATAAGAACATTAATAAGTTCTACTTTAAGAAAATATAATATGGATGAATCAATGCGTAATCGTCTAATTCAGATAGATAATGAGTGCAACGAACAAATTGATAGATTTGGCCTAATTTTTAATGCTGCAGAACTTGTAAGTAATGAAATATCTCCTCTAAATCAACTTGCAAAAATAAATTTATCTGAAATTTTCAATAAATTAACTCCAGTTTGGAGAGAACAACTTAGTCGTCGTGGAATATTACTCAAAATTGATATTCCTAGTCAGCTCCCTCAAATTTTGAGTGATTCTGAAAAACTAGAATTAATGTTGAGAGGACTAATTGATAAAAATACTAGAGGACTGAAAGAGGGCAGTACATTGATTTTAGAATTGCGCCCAGCTGGTCAAAAACTTAAACTTCAACTAAAAGTACAAAAACTGGATACTAGTAAAAATGAAATATCCAGAAAAGATAATGGATCTGATATTGGTCCAGTATTAAATTGGAATCCTCAAACAGGAAGTTTACAATTAAGTCAAATTGCGACTCAAAAATTACTAGCTAGCTTGGGTGGATATGTTACGCAAAGGCGAGATGCTGGCTTGACAGTTTTTTTTCCGATTTCCGATTCAAAATGAAAAAAAATTAAATATATTTTTTTTAAATTTATTAAATAATGTAGAAACTTTCCTAATAATTTGGAGATTTGTAAAATAGTAATGCTAGTTTCTTATTATAAATAACTTAAAAATTAGGATGACTGAAACTTTAGTTGGTCAATTACCAAAGCATATAGGTAGTACTGGGGGTTTATTAAACTCAGCAGAAACTGAAGAAAAATATGCAATTGTATGGAATAGCTCCCAAGAACAAGCATTTGAATTACCTACTGGTGGTGCAGCTGTAATGCATGAAGGGGATAATTTAATGTATTTCGCAAGAAAAGAACAATGTCTTGCACTAGGCACACAATTAAGAGGTTTTAAACCTAGAATTGAAGACTTTAAAATTTATAGAGTTTTCCCTGGTGGAGATATTGAGTATTTACATCCTAAAGATGGAGTATTTCCTGAAAAAGTTAATGAGGGTAGAGAGATAGTTGGCCATAACCCAAGAAGGATAGGCGAGAATCCTAATCCTGCAGGGTTGAAGTTTACAACTAAAAAAACTTTTGAATAACTTTCTAAAAGTTGATATAAAAGAAAAACTTATTTATAATTCGGACTGACATTATTAATATGATCAGTTCTAATAAGGATAGTTTCTTAAAGGCTTACGAAGATGGGAAGAATTTTATACCTATCACTCAAACTTGGCCAGCAGACTTAGAAACTCCTCTATCAACATGGTTAAAATTATCTGAAAAAGATTCACATGGAGTGTTTCTTGAATCAGTTGAGGGTGGAGAGAATTTAGGTAGATGGAGTATTGTTGCCACAAAGCCACTTTGGGAAGCAGTATGTTGTGGTGAGGAAATAGTTAAAACTTGGAATAATGGTAAAACGGAAATACATACTGGCGATCCCTTTAAAATATTGAGGGATTGGACAAAGGAATATAAATCATTTAGCCTTAATGATTTGCCATCTGTTGGACAATTATATGGTTCTTGGGGGTATGAATTAATAAATCGAATTGAGCCTAGTGTAAAAATCAATCATATAGATTCGAATGATATACCTTATGGTTCTTGGATGTTTTTTGATCAATTAGTAATTTTTGATCAAATCAAAAGATGTATAACTGCAGTAAAATATGCTGATATAGATTTTTCAAGAGGTCTTTCGATTGAAGAAATTTATCAAGAATCTATAAGTAAAATTAATGAAATTAGAAATTTAATGAGAGTTCCTCTAAAAGAAACAGAATTTTTAGATTGGAATGAAGATGAGAATATTAATTTTAATTTTACAAGTAATTGGGAGAAAAAGGATTTTGAAAATGCAGTACTCTCTGCTAAGGAATATATAAGAAAAGGAGATATCTTCCAAATTGTTCTTAGTCAGAGATTTCAATCGAATGTTAATAATGATCCTTTTAATTTATATAGAAGTTTAAGGATGGTTAATCCATCTCCTTATATGGCTTTTTTTGATTTTGGTTCTTGGTATCTCATAGGTTCTAGCCCAGAAGTTATGGTTAAAGCTGAGAAAAATAAAAATAATCAAATCGTAGCAAGCTTAAGACCAATTGCTGGTACAAGACCCAGAGGAAAAGATACACAACAAGATCTACAATTAGAAAAAGATTTATTAAATGATCCAAAAGAGATAGCTGAGCATGTAATGCTTATAGATCTTGGAAGAAACGATTTGGGAAGAGTTTGTGAAGTTGGCACTGTAGAGGTCAAAGATTTAATGGTTATTGAAAAATATTCACATGTTATGCACATAGTAAGTGAGGTTGAAGGGGTCTTAAAAAACAATACTGACGTATGGGATTTGCTAAAAGCATGTTTTCCCGCTGGCACAGTAACTGGGGCGCCGAAAATAAGAGCTATGCAATTGATCAATAGCTTCGAAAAAGATGCACGAGGACCTTATGCAGGTGTTTATGGATCTATTGATATTAATGGTGCATTAAATACGGCAATTACAATAAGAACCATGATTGTTACTCCTTCAAGTCATGCGTCATATAATGTTTCAGTTCAAGCTGGAGCGGGAATAGTTGCGGATTCTTCTCCTGAATGTGAATATCAAGAGACTATCAATAAAGCCAAAGGAATTTTTAAAGCTTTATCTTGTTTGGATAAATAAATGATTATTGATAATTTATATAAGGGTTTTGAGGTCGAGCTCTTCACAGGTACTCTAGATTCTCATATTGGAGTTTCAGATGAGATTGAAAAAACATTTTCTAATTTTGTTAAAGAGCCTGATAAGAGGAATGTTGAATATATAACTACTCCGGGAAAAGACTATAAAGGTATATATAGTAAATTATTAACTCCAAGAATCAATTTAAGAAAATGGTTACTAAAGAGAGATTTGACTATTATTCCTTCATCTACGCTTTGCTTTAGACATAATAGTCGATTTCAACGCTCTGATATTGATAATATTTATCATCAATTTATACAAGATAATTATGGAATATCTATTGCTACTTCAAGTGTTCACATCAATATAGGTATTGATGATTTAGAACAACTTTTTGCTGCTATTAGATTGGTTAGGTGTGAGGCTGCTCTGTATCTTTCTATAAGTGCTAGCTCACCTTTCTTAAACAATGAAATTACTAATAATCACTCGCAGAGGTGGATTCAATTCCCAAAAACACCAAAAGAAGTACCTTTGTTTATAAATCATGAAAGCTATATTAAGTGGATTAATAGGAATATAGCCAATGGGAATATGCAAAATATTAGACATCTCTGGTCATCAATTAGACCTAATGGTCCTGACAGGCCTTTAATTCTGGACCGCTTGGAATTAAGAATCTGCGACTTCGTTTCAGATATTAATTTGTTGTTAGGAATAACAGCCTTGCTAGAATTGCGAATTTTAAATTTATTTGAAAATATAGAAACGTTAGACCCTATGAATTCAAGTATTTTTTCTTTGGATGAATTATCAAAAATATGTGATCAAAATGAAATTGAAGCTGCAACAAATAGTTTAAATTCAGAGTTGATTCATTGGAAAGATGGCAGAAAAATAATTTGTACCGAATGGATAGAAAATTTACTTGCAGATTTATCGCGTACTGCTGAAAAGTTTAATATGAAGCATCTTTTGAAACCTATCTATAGAGTTCTAGAAGAGGGTAATCAATCTATGAAATGGAGAAAACAATATGACAAAGGACTATCTATAGAGGAAATAATGAAATTTGCTATCCATGATATGGAAAAATGTGAAAAAGAAAGTATTTAATAATTTAAACTAATATTTGATATGAACAGATTCACTTGTGACATAATAATTATATGGAATATATGGAAGAGTTAACAAATAATAAGGTGGATCTTATAAGTAACAATGATCCTCTAGACACAAATCGTGCATTGATAGAAGATTTGTGGGAATCAGTCTTAAGAGAAGAATGTCCACATGAACAGGCCGAGCGTTTAATAGAGCTTAAAGAATTAAGTTATTCAACCCCACTTGATGAACATACTTCAAAAAAATTTAAAAATGGGATAGTTGATATTGTCAATTCTATGGATTTGGCAGAATCCATCTCTGCGGCAAGGGCTTTTTCCTTATATTTTCAACTAGTTAATATTTTGGAGCAAAGAGTCGAGGAAGATAGGTATATTCAAAGTTTTACGAATAAGAATGTTCACAAGTCCCCTGATAATCTTGATCCTTTTGCTCCTGCATTGGCTAGGCAAAATGCACCTGTAACATTTAGAGAATTGTTTTATAGGCTTAGGAAATTAAATGTTCCTCCTGGCAAATTAGAGGAATTATTGCAGGAAATGGATATTCGTTTGGTCTTTACGGCGCATCCGACAGAGATAGTACGACATACAATTAGGCATAAGCAAACTAGAGTTGCAAACCTCTTAAAAAAAATACAGGTAGAGAACTTTTTAACAATACAAGAAATTAATTCTCTAAAAATACAGTTAAAAGAAGAAGTAAGACTTTGGTGGAGGACGGACGAACTGCATCAATTCAAGCCTTCAGTATTAGACGAAGTTGATTATGCCTTGCATTATTTTCAACAAGTTCTTTTTAATGCGATGCCTCACTTGAGAGGTAGAATTGCTTCAGCGCTTACTGAGAATTATCCAGATGTACAGATGCCATCTGAATCATTCTGTAACTTTGGTTCTTGGGTAGGTTCTGATAGGGATGGGAATCCATCTGTAACCCCAGAAATAACATGGAGAACTGCCTGTTATCAAAGAAAATTAATGTTAGAAAGATATATTAATGCGGTATCCAATCTTAGAGATCAATTAAGCGTTTCAATGCAATGGAGCCAAGTAAGTTCTTCTCTATTGGAATCACTGGAAACTGATAGAGTGAACTTTCCGGAAATTTATGAAGCACGAGCAACAAGATATAGGGCAGAGCCTTACAGATTGAAATTAAGTTATATTTTAGAAAAACTGAGACTAACCCAAGAAAGAAATAATCTATTAGCAGAAAGTGGGTGGAAGTTAGTTTTAGAAGGACAATCAGATACTAAAAATCTTGAGCAACTTGAAAAATTGCACTACAAATCAGTCAAGGAATTTACCTATGATCTTGAATTAATAAAGAATAGTCTGAATAGTTCAGAGTTAAGCTGCCAGGCGGTAAATACATTACTAACACAGGTACATATTTTTGGGTTCTCTTTAGCAAGTTTGGATATACGTCAAGAGAGTACTAGGCATAGTGATGCAATTCAAGAACTTTCCAATTACCTTGATTTACCTTTCCAATATGATCAGATCTCTGAGGAGCAGAAAGTTGAATGGTTAATAAAAGAGTTAGATACAAAAAGGCCTTTAATTCCTTCAGACGTTAATTGGAGTAAAAGTACAGAAGAAACCTTTTGTGTTTTTAAAATGGTTAAGAGGCTGCAAGAAGAATTTGGTAGTCGTATTTGTCATTCTTATGTAATTTCAATGAGTCATAGTGCATCTGATTTGCTTGAAGTTCTTCTTCTAGCAAAAGAGATGGGACTTCTGGATCAAAATTCGTCGCAGTCAAAACTGTTAGTTGTTCCTCTTTTCGAAACCGTGGAGGACCTTAAAAGAGCTCCAGAAGTAATGGATAAGTTATTTCAATTAGATTTATATAGATCACTTTTACCAAAAGTTGGAGAATCTTTAAAACCTCTTCAGGAATTAATGCTAGGTTACTCAGATAGTAATAAAGATTCAGGATTCCTTTCTAGTAATTGGGAAATTCATAGAGCTCAAATAGCTCTTCAAAATCTTTCAAGTAAAAATAATATAGTCCTCAGACTTTTTCACGGTAGAGGAGGTTCTGTCGGGCGAGGCGGCGGCCCTGCTTATCAAGCAATATTAGCTCAGCCAAGCGGGACCCTAAAAGGAAGAATCAAAATAACAGAACAAGGAGAAGTTTTAGCTTCTAAATATAGTCTTCCTGAGCTAGCTTTGTATAATCTAGAAACCGTTATTACAGCAGTTATTCAGAATAGTTTAGTGAATAATAGGCTCGATGCAACCCTAGAATGGAATGAACTGATGACTAGGTTGGCAGAAACATCAAGATTGCACTATAGAAAATTAGTTCATGAGAATCCTGATTTGTTAATTTTCTTTCAAGAAGTTACTCCAATCGAAGAAATTAGTAAATTACAGATATCAAGTAGACCGGCTAGAAGAAAAAAAGGAGCTAAGGATTTATCAAGTTTAAGAGCTATTCCCTGGGTTTTTGGCTGGACACAAAGTAGATTCCTTTTACCAAGTTGGTTTGGTGTAGGAACTGCACTATCTGCGGAATTAAAATCTGATCCCCGACAAATCGAATTATTAAGGGTACTTCACCAAAGATGGCCCTTTTTCAGGATGCTTATATCAAAAGTAGAAATGACATTATCTAAAGTAGACTTAGAAGTCGCTAAATATTATGTGGATACTTTAGGCAGTTCAAAGAATAGAGATTCTTTTGAGGTTATTTTTGATGTAATTTCTAAAGAATATAATCTGACAAAAACTTTAATACTTGAGATTACTGGTAAGAATAAGCTTCTTGAGTCAGATAGAGACTTAAGATCATCTGTAAATTTAAGAAACAAAACAATAATCCCTTTAGGATTTTTGCAAGTTTCACTTTTAAGAAGGCTTCGAGACCAAACAAGACGACCTCCAATTAGTGAGGCTTTCATTGATAAGGATGAATCAAAAAGAGCTTATAGCCGAAGTGAATTATTAAGGGGCGCACTTTTGACTATTAATGGTATAGCTGCAGGCATGAGAAATACAGGTTAAAAATTGCAATATTTTTCTAAAAAAAAACTTTTTCTTCCAGAGGGTTATTTTCTTAATTCTGTTAATGTTCCATTAGCTAAGGATGTAAATAAACTTTTAGCCAATTGTGGCTGTGACACGTTTCCAATAAAAGCACTGTCTAAAGCCATTCAGAAAAGTAATTTCTTTTTTACCATACAAAACGAATCTAAAAAAAAGATCTATGGGTTTGTGAGGGTGACTTCCGATAGAGGATTAAATGCTAATTTATGGAATTTAAGTGCTCAATTAGGCGAAAATCAGACACTTTTTTATTCGATACTTCTGCAAGTAACACTTGAAAAAATAAATAGACAAATGCCAGGATGCAGTATTTCTGTCCAAGCTCCAGTTTCCTCCTTTAAAAGTTTAGAAGAAAGTGGATTCATCTTAGATCCAAATGGAATTAGAGTAATGGGTTATAAACTTTAAGTTTTTGTGATACGAGCATGGAGGGATTCGAACCCCCGACTCTCAGAACCGGAATCTGATGCTCTATCCAACTGAGCTACATGCCCTTAAATTTTTCAATTTCTTTAAAGAAAATCTAAATATTTTAAATTTAGCTAATTTGACAAAGGAATGCATAAAACAAATTTTCTTAAATAACTTAAAAATAAATAATTTTCGTAACCATAAAAGTTTCGAAATTGATCTTATGGAGCAAAGAGCGATTGTTCTTGGCTGTAATGGCGTTGGCAAGTCAAATTTACTTGAATCAGTTGAATTTCTTAGCCAGCTAAAATCTAGCAGAGCATTAAGTGATAAAGATTTAATAGAGAATGATAGTGATTCGGCGGTGATTTGTGGTCATATTGATTGTAAGGATGACTTAAAAGTTCATTTATTTAGAAAAGGGTCTAAAAAAATCTATGTCAATGACAGATTATTGAAAAAAAATAGTGAAATAAAGAACTATATTAGAAGTATATGTTTTTGTTCTAATGATATAGATATTGTTAGAAGTGAACCCAGTTATCGAAGAATATGGATAGATAAGGTTGTGTCTCAGCTTGAACCTGTATATGTCGAATTGCTTAGTAGATTTAATAGGCTTTTAAAGCAAAGAAGCCATTTTTGGCGATCAGAAAGTTTGTTAAAAGATCAAGTTACAGAAATTATTGATAGTTTTGATATTCAAATGTCAATAATAAGTACAAGAATTTTTAGGCGTAGAAGAAGAGCTTTATCAAAAATAAAACCATATGTTGAATATTGGCATAGTCATTTGAGTAAATCTAAAGAGCAAATTAGCATAAATTATCTTTCTGGGATAGCAAATAGTCTTGAAGAAGAAGAAGAAGAAGAAGTGATTAGTAAGAAAATAGCAGAACAATTATATAGACAGCGTTCAATAGAGCAATTAACCGGTAAATGCACATTTGGTCCCCATCGCGACGATATAGAGTTTCTTATTAATGATATTTCAGTAAGAAAATATGGTTCATCTGGCCAGCAACGAACTTTTATCTTGGCTCTGAAGATGGCTGAACTTGACCTATTGCGTAAAACATTCAATGAACCACCAATATTGATATTGGATGATGTATTAGCAGAATTAGATATAACTAGACAAAATCTATTATTAAATTCTGTTGGAAAAGAAAGCCAATGTCTTATAAGTGCCACACATCTCGATAAGTTTAATAAATCTTTTTTAGACTCTTCACAAATGATTTATTTATAATTTTAAAAAGTTGCATTTTTTAGCTAATCTATTATTCATATAAATTGCATGAATGGAATTCTCAGAAAAAAATCACATTTTAAAAGCATTCGGTAATGAAGATGATTTAGGCCCTCAAAGTAAACACCTTTTATTAGAGCTTTATAGATGTGAGGACGAAAAATTAAATGATGAATCGTTTTTACGTTGTATATTAAGCAATGCGGCGAAATTGGCTAATGCAACAGTACTAAATCTTATAAGTAATAAATTTGAACCTCAGGGTGTTACAGCAATCGCTTTACTAGCTGAATCTCATATTTCAATACATACATGGCCAGAATCAAATTATTCTGCAGTAGATATTTTTACATGTGGCCAAAATATGAAGCCAGAAAGAGCTAGTACATATTTAATTGAAGCTTTGATGGCTAAAGAACATCTCTTGCGTATTATTAATCGAAATCCTCCTTCAACAGTTAATAACCAGACTAGAACTACAGTTTAGATTTGTATGTTATCTATTTAATTTACCACTTATTAATCCTTCAAGATCTAGGCTCGTACAATTAAAACCTAAATTAGAGAAATATTGAACTATTTTATTAAAATCATAATTCTTAAAAAAATTTTCTAATTGATCTTTAGGGATTTCTATTCTGGCTGTTGTACCTTGACATCTCACTCTCACTTCTGATAATCCACCTTTCTTTAAGTATTCTTCTGCCTTTTCAACCATTTTTAGTCTTTTATTTGTTATTTCATACCCATAAGGAAATCTTGATGATAAGCAGGGTTGAGCAGGTTTGTCCCACCAAGGGAAGCCTAATGCTTTTGAAATATCCCTTATATCTTTTTTAGTAAATTTAAATTTAGCCAGGGGAGAAATTACTCCGGCTTGTTTTGCTGCTTGAATTCCAGGCCTATAATCTGCAAGATCATCTAAATTAACTCCATCTAAAACAATTTTGTAATTAAGTTTTGTAGATAAAAATGTTGTGTGCTTGTGAAGCTCTTTTTTGCATGCAAAACATCTATCTTTTGGGTTTTTACTATAACCTATATGATCTAATTCTGATGTTTCAATTTCTAAATGTTTAATCCCAATCCATTTCGCTTGACTTCTTGCTTCTTCAAGTAGTGTTTTAGCTAAGGCAGGTGAAACACCTGTAATCGCAATTGCTTTGCTGCCTAATTGCTCGAAGGCCAATGAGGTTACCAATGTACTATCTACGCCACCTGAATAAGCGACACACACACTATGAAGATTCTTGATATAACTCCTAATTGTATAAAGTTTTTCATTTTGTTCATCAGAGAGAATTTCTAGTTGATTGAACATGCTAATGTCTTTAAAATTTAACGATATGAATAGGTTGAATTTATTATTAAATTTTTAATAATATTCATTTATTTATTTTAGATTAAATTTACTCACCTTGTTCAATTGACAAATACAAGTAGAAATAGAGGTATTGGAATTGTTACCGCAAGTGACAGCCAGGAAAGATCAAAAGGTCAACTTCATATTTATGATGGAGAAGGTAAAGGTAAGAGTCAGGCCGCTTTGGGAGTTGTGCTTAGAACAATAGGATTAGGAATATGCGAAAAAAGACAGTCAAGAGTTCTTTTACTCAGATTTCTGAAAGGTCCTGAGAGGGCATATGATGAAGATTCAGCAATAGAAGCATTGCAAAGAGGATTCCCACACTTGATTGATCATGTGAGAACAGGAAGATCAGAATTCTTTAATGCTGAACAAGTGACAAAATTTGATATTTCCGAGGCAGAGAGAGGTTGGAATATTGCTAAAGGTGCAATTGCGAGCTCACTTTACTCAGTAGTTGTTCTAGATGAATTAAATCCAGTCCTGGATTTAGGAATGCTTGATATAGAGGAAGTTGTAAGTTCGTTACAAAATCGTCCTGATGGCTTGGAGATAATTATTACGGGAAGAGCAGCACCTTCCTCTTTAGTAAGAATATCTCAGCTTCATTCAGAAATGAGACCGCGTTTTAGAAGAGAGGTAAATTCAATAGGCAGGCAAATTAATGGTTCTGGTGGAATTGAAATTTATACTGGCGAAGGAAAAGGTAAATCTACAAGTGCACTTGGTAAGGCTCTTCAAGCTATTGGCAAAGGAATATCTCAAGACAAGAGTCATAGGGTTTTAATTTTGCAATGGCTAAAAGGAGGTAATGGTTATACTGAGGACGCTGCTATAGATGCTTTGAGAGATAGTTATCCACATTTAGTGGACCATTTGCGTTCCGGCAGAGATGCCATTGTATGGAGGGGGCAGCAAGAACCAATTGATTACGTTGAAGCTGAAAGAGCGTGGGAAATTGCTAAAGCGGCTATTCTTAGTGGTTTATATAAAACTATTATTTTGGATGAATTGAATCCAACTGTCGATTTAGAACTTTTACCAGTTGAATCAATTCATCAAACTCTCTTAAAAAAACCTACAGAAACAGAGGTTGTTATTACTGGAAGATGTAAAAATGAACCTTCATACTTTGAACTTGCTGATGTGTACTCTGAGATGGTTTGTCATAAACATTATGCAAATGTTGGAGTCGATTTAAAAAGAGGAGTAGATTATTAAAATATCCTAAAAGTTTTAGTTGATTATACTTTGTTGCATCTTTTCAATGCCACCTTCGATTGATCTTGATTGAATACTAAATTTTGACAAAAGCTTTGCAGCTTTTTCAGAACGTTTCCCCAATTGACATAAAGTAAAAACCTCTTTCATTAAACTTTCTTTTTTAATAAATTCTAAATTAGGTTTTTGGTCTAGATTCCTAAGTGGGATAGATATAGAACCTTCAATAGATGAATTAGAGAATTCTTCATTTTCTCTAACATCTATTAGAAGTATTTTGTCTGGTTGTTGTTTATATAAACTCTTAAATTCTTTGGCATTTATTCTCGCAATTTCAATATTATGATTCGAACAATCTGTGTCGTTGTAAAAATCAGCGAACTGAGCAAGATTTTTGATTGTTTTATATGCCTTATCAGCTTTTAAATTTAATTTTTTTATTTTCATAGTTAATAGATTAAAAATCAAAATTTTTCCATCAAGAATTTCACCTTTTTCAAGGATAATTTTAATTATTTCATTGCTTTGCAGAATTCCTATAAGGCCAGTTGAAACTCCAATAACCCCAAATTCCTCGCAGCTAGGGACACTTGTTTTTGAAGGAGATTCAGGAAGCAAGTCTCTTAAATTAGGACTATCTTCAAAAAGGTTGAAAACACTTACTTGGCCTTCAAAGCCTTGAACACTTCCAAAAACTAAAGGTTTGTTAAGTATTAAACAAGCATCATTGATTAAATATCGAGTACCAAAGTTATCTGAGCAATCACAAATCACATCAAAATCTTTAAGAATATCAAGCACATTATCTGGATTAATTCTTTCTTGAAAAGTTAATACTTGAGGATTAGGATTTAATCTTTGAATTCTTTCTTGGGCAGAATCAATTTTCAGATTATCAACAGTATCTGTTTCATGAATGATTTGTCTCTGGAGATTAGACTTCTCAACTTGATCATTATCAACTATCCCAATTTTACCTACTCCAGCGGCTGCTAGATAAAGTAAAACAGATGATCCAAGACCTCCTGCTCCAATACATATTACTGAGCTATTTTTTAGTTTTAATTGACCTGCAATCCCTATCTCCTGAAGAGTTAAATGTTTTTGGTATCTTTCTTTTTCCTCTATACTTAAGAAATTAAATTTGAAATCTTTTGATATTTTCATTAACTTAATTTTCAAAACCTCTATAGAAAATATAATAATTTAAATCAAAAAATAGCATTTTAAATTTTTCTATTTATGAGCTTTTTTAATATTTATGTTAGAACTAGGAAACATTTTGAAGTTTTTGTAAATCCTATTTCAGCTTAAATATCTTAAAAATCTATATATACCAATACATCTTAAAAAATACAAAATGTTTCGGTTCGGAATTACGCATAACAAAAAGGTAGTCAACAGACGTTTTTTCCGATACTGTCTGGTTCATATATAATAATTTGCCACCAGACTGTTCATGAGTGACAACACTTCCGAGTCAAATCAAGACTCTGGCTCCGATACAAGCACTGAAAACAAAAGTTTTTCTGAGAAGTATTCTGATGTAATGGGAAAAGTCAACGAAACTCTTGGAAATGTTGATTGGACCCAAATGGGGAAATACGGTAAAGCGGCAGGTATTGTTGCTGTTGTCGTTATTGCCCAAATAATAATTAAAATTGTTATTGACACAATCAACTTCTTCCCAATTCTTCCAGGTTTACTAGAACTCTTAGGCGTTGTAGTTGTTGGTCAATGGAGTTGGCAAAATCTTCGCACGAGTGAAAATCGTGAAGCAGTTCTAAATAAGGTTCAAAATCTTAAAAAGACATACTTAGGATAACTCTAGATTACAGGGTCATTATTCTTTGTACATAGTCTTGAACTTGATGAATATATGAACCTCCAAACATATTGGCATGATTCAATATGTGATAAAAATTATATATAATAACTCTTTTTTCGAATCCTTTTTTTAGTGGAATAATTTTATGATACTCTTCATAAAATTCTCTATTAAAACCTCCAAATAATCTCGTCATTGCAATATCGACTTCACTATCAGCCCACCAAGATGCGGGGTCAAATATAACACCCTTACCATTTTGTTTTATACCTTTGTTTCCTGACCATAGATCACCGTGAACAAGGGAATTCATTGGTTTATGTGTAAGAAGTTCTGATTTAATTTTTTCTTTAATTTTATTTTTAGTTTTTATGTCTAAGAAATTATGTTTAAGGATTGATAATTGAGGCTCAATTCTTAAGTTAATAAAACAATCTATCCAATTATTTTCCCATCCTCTTTCTTGCTGTGTAAGACCAATAAAACCTTCAACAGGATATCCGAATTTAGTTGGATTAGACTCATTAGATTTCAAATGCATTTCTCCCAAGCCTTTACCTAGTTTTGTTTGATCACTGTTTTGCATATCAATCCATTCCATCACAAGTATTTCTACATCTAAAACTTCTAAATATGCAATCACTTTAGGAATATTTAGGTTTTCTTCATTAATATTTTCTTGCAGATTTCGAAGACAATATTCTTCAAATTTAAGAAATTTTCTTGGTCTTTTATTTCTTTTAAGAAAGAATTTATTGTTTTTGAATTCTATTCCCCATGAGTTATGAATATCACCTCCATATATTTGTTTAATACTTTTTGGATAGCTCGTGCCTAATTTATGACAAATTTCGCTAACTTCAATATTAGATAAATTTTCCATTTCAATGAGTAAGACTGAAGTTTTGGTAGTTGGTGCTGGTATAGCGGGATTAACCTCAGCTGCAATTTTATCAAAATTAGGTTTTTCAGTTACGTTAATTGAGTCTCATACTCAATCAGGAGGGTGTGCAGGTACTTTTAAAAGAAAAAATTATGTTTTTGATGTTGGAGCGACTCAAGTTGCTGGTCTAGAGATTGGAGGGATACATTCAAAAATTTTTGATTTTCTTGAAATTAAAATTCCTGAAGCAACTATTTTGGATCCAGCTTGCATTGTTGATTTAAAAGATGGTAGCAGCCCAATACCTATTTGGTATAAAAAAAACGAATGGATTGTTGAGAGGGAAATTCAGTTTCCAGGAAGTCGTAAATTTTGGCAACTTTGTTCTTTAATACACCAAAGTAATTGGACCTTTGCTAATAATAATCCTGTATTACCAATTACTAATCTTTGGGATTTTTCTCAACTTATAAGAGCATTGGCTCCATTAAATTTAATAACAGGGATATTACTTAAATCCACTGTATTTGATCTCTTACGTATTTGCGGTTTATCTAAGAATGAGAGGCTGATTAAGTTTCTCAATTTGCAATTAAAGCTCTATTCCCAAGAAGATGTTTACAATACTGCAGCTTTATATGGCTCTACAGTTCTCCAAATTTCTCAAGAGCCGCATGGACTATGGCATATGAACAAATCTATGCAGTCTTTAAGTAAAGCATTAGAAGATTCATTATATGAAACTGGAGCTAAGATAATTTTTGGACAAGAAGTAAATTCTATAAATTTTGATGATCAAAAAAAGTGTTGGAAAGTATTTGCTAAATCTAAAAACAGTTATATTGAATATCATGCAAATGATCTAGTTTATACTCCACCCCCACAATCTTTACTAAAGCATCTAAAGGATCTTTTAAGTAAAAACCAAAGTTATAAAAATCGTTTAACAACTTTACCTGATTCTTCAGGAGCTTTAGTTTTTTATTCCGCATTAAAAAAAATACATATAAAAACAATCTCTTCTAATCATTATCAATTTGTTTCCAATGAATTAGGATCACTTTTTGTTTCCATCAGTAAAGAGGGTGATGGGAGAGCACCTAAAGGGGAAATTACTTTAATAGCTAGCCTTTTTACTAAGACAAAATATTGGTTTAATTTAGACAAAACGCATTATATAGAGAAAAAAAATGAGTATCTCAAAAAAATCTCTTTTGAGTTGGAAAGTCAATTTAATATTGCCTCTGAAAATTGGCTCCATAGGGAATTAGCAACTCCGTTAGGATTTGAAAAATGGACTAATAGGCCAAATGGAATTGTAGGAGGTTTAGGCCAAGATCCTGATATCTTTGGATTATTTGGATTATCAAGTAGAACACCCTTCCAAGGTTTATGGTTATGTGGAGATTCAATTTATCCTGGTGAAGGAACAGCAGGTGTTAGTCAGTCTGCTTTAATGGTCTCCAGGCAAATTTTAGCCTCTAAAGGAATCTATAATTTTAATTTATAAAACTTGTCCTTATATTTTTTGCTTGTGAAAGTTTTTTATAAAGTGATTCCCAATTTTTATCTTTGATAAGTGATTCAAATTCGTTAATTTTATTCTTAAATTCCTTTATTGAATTTAGAATATTAGTCTGATTATTAATAGCTAAATCAAGACCTAATTGAGGGTTGCCACCTCCAACTCTTGTTGTGTCAGTAAATCCCGAAGCTGCAAGTTTTTGAGTTAATCTTAGTAAGGAATTATCTTTTTCCTTGTGGGCAGTTTCTATTAGGGCAGAAGCTAAAAATATAGGCAAATGAGAAATTAAAGAAACTGCTTCATCATGTTCTGATGGCGATGCTTTGCAAATTTCACATCCCATGGAAGTAATTAGTTTGGAAAGTGTATTAACAGCATTCAAATTACTATTTGATGTAGGCGTAATAATCCATTTTGTATTATTTAATAGATCTTCAAAACCTGAATCAACTCCTTTTTGTTCTGTACCTGCCATTGGATGTGATCCAATAAATAAAGGATGTATTTTTTCCCATGTATTTATTATTTGTTTTTTAATGGAGCCAACATCGGTTACTATTGAATCTCTTGGAATTGCCTGTATTAATTCATTAGAAGGTTTTATTAAATCTTTAATAGGCAATGCCAAAATTATGAGCGAACATTCCTTTAATATTTCTAAATCGCAACTAATAACATTTGCAAGGTTTCGTTCTTTGGCTTTTTTTTCATTAAGTTCATTATTTGTGACTCCATAAATGGTGTGTTTTAAACTTTGGAGCTTTAATCCTAATGAACCTCCAATTAGTCCTAATCCTACTATTCCTATTTTCATTGATTTATTAATTTGAGGCTTTCTGATATTGATAACAATTTTTTGTATATTAGAGTCATAATTTTTTGTGAATTTGATATTAAATGAATTATAAATGCTTGAAATTCTAAGTCATCAATTCTTGAAAAAATTTGTGAGATCCCACAGTTTAGATTGGGATCATATTTACTCTTTTGGCAGAATAATTTCTAAGTGTATTCAAAATGACTCTACTTATCTTATTAATTCAGAAATTTTTTCTACAGAGCATTGGATAGTTGCTATTTTTATTTCACTATTTTTACACGAAGAAAATTCAACGTTTGTTTTAAATAGTGAAAAAATTCAATTTTTCAAAAACAATCAGATGGAAGATCTAAGAAATCTTGGATTTAAATATATTTTAGAAAATGATCAATTAATTTTTTCAAGTCATCGAGTTCGTTTAGTAACACTTGAAAATTTATTAAATGATTCAAATTTCTTTAAGTTGAATAACCATCGGATTGTTCTTTCGGGTATTGAAGATATCAAACAAGATTTAAAAAATTATTTCAGAATTTCATTATTTAAAAAGGATTGGTTTAATCAATTTAAACAATCAGGACATCTTTATTTACATGTAACAGACACATACAACTCTCTTAAGAAAAACTTTTTCTTAAGAAAGAGTATAGGCAATTCTTATTTATTTTTAGAGCAAGAAGAACTAAGTTTTTTTGTCAAATTCTTTAATGAAAATGCTTCCTTTTCTGATCAATTTTTGAGAGTAAGTAATGCATTATCTCAGGGATGGGCATGCTGGGTAAAATTAGATAATACAAATTTTGAGTGGATTTTTTATTTAGAGCCTATAGATGAACTTTCTCAAATTAGAGAATTTTTAAATAGTAATAAATTTCTTTTTTTATCTGCTTTGAGAAAAGATAATTTTTTCCAAAAATATCTTAAAAATCAAAGTTTAGATGTTGATTTGGTGGTGAATTTTAAAAGTAATTTTCGTGAGAAAAAAATATCATTGTATGTTCCACCTAAACAGATGCTCCCTAATAATCCACTATTTAATAGCGCAATTTTAGATAAGTGTAAAAAACTATTAATTTTCAGAAAGGGTTTGAGTTTAGTTTTATCTAATGATGTCAATTTAAAAAACTATCTAGCTACAGAATTAGCATCATTATATGGTAAGAGGGTATCCCTAGAGACTATACCGTCTTTAAAAAATGATATTCTATGTGCAAGTTTTGACTGGTGGATTAATAATTCTATTTTAGTAGAAATTCCAGAACAAATTATTATTCCTCTGCTACCAATTCCAAGTCTTTCAGAACCAATTAATTTAATTACTGTGTCTTATAATAAAAAACTTGCAAAAGATTGGTTTAGAGAGTTCTTACTTCCTGAAGCAAAATTAAAATTAGAAAGGTCTATTTCTCCTTTAAGAAAAAATTCTGGTAAGTTAATAATCCTTGATGGAAGAGTTAATAAAAGAAAGTGGGGGACATTACTGCTGCAAAGTATTAAACCCTCAAAACAAATTAACTATATGCTACCTTTCGATTAGGTTATGATTCAGTAAATATCTTTTAAACATGGGAGAATCAAAAAGGCGTAAAACATTAGGTATGCCTCCAAGAAAAAATAATATTAAATCCAAAGAAGATAATTCTCCTAGATTATTTGAATGGCTTCCTTTAACAATTAATCAAAGAGATAGTTTTATGAAATTAAGTATTAAAGCTAGTTGGTTTGGAATTGGAGGTTTAGTTCTTTTATGGGTTGTAGTCAGATTTATTGGCCCGGCTGCGGGGTGGTGGACTTTAGCTGATTCTTTATAAATCTAAGCTACTGTCTTTATATCATTAGCAACGATTGTATTACTTGGATTGTTATTTAGTGCTTTCACAGAATTAGAGCTTACTTCACTCCCTTCTGTTAGTTTGTTTTTGACCATAGACTCTACTTTATTCCTTACCTCTATGTTTTGATCTAGCCAAATAATTGTGTTATCTCTTCCTTGGCCAATATTCTCTCCTTCATAACTGTACCAAGCTCCTCTCCTAATTATGATGTTAGTCTCTTCTGCTAGATCTAATAAACATCCTGTTGTGCTAATCCCTTGGCCGAATAAAATATCAAATTCAGCAATTCTAAATGGAGGTGCAACTTTGTTTTTTGCTACTTTAACTTTTGCTCTTATTCCGTATTCTTCTGTACCTCTTTTAAGAGTTTGAATTCTTCTAATATCAAGTCTTACTGATGCGTAAAACTTTAATGCATTTCCTCCTGTTGTTGTCTCTGGATTTCCGTAAGTAACACCTATTTTTAAACGCAATTGATTTAGGAATATTACTGTACATCCAGATTTACCAATATTACCGGTTATTTTTCTCATTGCTTGACTCATCAGTCTTGCCTGACTTCCTATTACATGATCTCCCATTTCACCCTCTATTTCTGCTCTTGGAGTAAGTGCTGCTACGGAGTCAACAACCACAAGATCTACAGCACTCGACCTTATAAGTTGATCAACTATTTCTAGAGCCATTTCACCTGTGTCTGGCTGTGAGACTAATAGATTTTCAACATCAACCCCTAGAGAAGCTGCATAAACTGGATCTAAAGCATGCTCAGCATCTACAAATGCGGCTACGCCCCCATTTCTTTGAACTTCTGCTATTGCATGTAGCGTGAGTGTTGTTTTTCCTGAACTTTCTGGCCCGTATACTTCAACTACTCTTCCTTTGGGATAGCCTCCTCCTAATGCCAAATCTAATGTGAGCGCCCCAGTCGATATTGTTTCTACTTTCATTCTAGAAGCGTCACCCAGCCTCATGATTGATCCTCTTCCAAAGTTCCTTTCTATTTGGCCTAGGACGAGACTTAATGCTTTGTCTTTTTCTTTAGATATCACTTCCTTTGAGTCGTTTTTTTTTCTTTCTTCAAAACTCATTTTTTTTATTCATAGATGAATTTTCATAATTATTCTAAATTCAGATTTTTTTATTTAATCCAAATTTAATAATTAGAAGTATAGTACATGTGTACTTTAACTGATGAAAGTTAAATTGCAAGTAAATCTTCTAGATTTTTCAATTTTAATAATCTTATTTCTTTCGTCAAACTTCTCCTATCTGATTCTTTTAAATAGCCCCAATCAGCCAAATAACAAGGAATATTTTTTGTATCAGCGTTTTGCTTTATATCGATTAGGGTTTTCATCCTGTCTTCTATGAAACCTAAAATTTCATATTTTTTATCTAGTTCTCTTGCTATTTCAGTTTTTGTTCCTGCTTCATAACCAAAAATAAATTCAGGAAAAATATTTAATTTTTCGAGAATTTTTGTAGCAAATATTTTTCCTTTTGTTGTTATTATTCCTGTCTTTATTTTTTCTTGCTTTAACTTTTCCATAAAGGCTATAACTTCATAAAATGGTTTATGTAAATTTACCCACATTTCAAAATCTGTATCTATTTGGTATTTGCGAGATTCATCTAGAAATTTCTGTAAATCTTCGGCAAGCCAAGAATTATACTTGAGTATCTTTTGACAATTTAGATGATATTTATTAATAAAATCCTTTTTATTATTTTTGTCTAGTGGATTTTCTATTTTGATTATTTCGTGAACGATTATAATCATTTCCCATCCATATTTTACCCATGGCCTAATTTCTTTAAAAGTATTTGACACCTTGTTATAAAGATCTTGGGTAATTTGTATATCTCGTGAATTTAGAAATTTTTCGCATGCTAATAAAGAACTGTGCCAATATTCATTCATGCCATCAACAATAACTCCGTCAAAATCAAAGAGAAATAATTTCTGCCTCTCCACTCAATTAACTGTTAAAACTGGGCCGCTAGGATTCGAACCTAGGAATGTCGAGACCAAAACCCGATGCCTTACCACTTGGCGACGGCCCAATGAATTTTTATTTTAATACATGAAAAGATTTTTTTCTATTAAAAAATTAAAAATTATTTTCAAAATCAGAATGATTTCAATATCTATAGAAAAATAAATTGAATTAATTTTTTTTCCATGGCTTTAGCAATTTTTGTGCTTCTTTGATTGCTAAAGCCATTCTTTCAGGATATTCATATAATTTCTTGTTGTTTTTGTTAGCAAATTCAATAAATGGCAGCATTATTTTCCTTGCATAACTTCCAAATGCAATTCCATCTGGAAAATTATTTACGTTTAATAATTCATGTGTTTTTCCATTTGTCCCTCCAGCTAATTGAATTAACCCTGGGGGAAGATGAGATCCTATTGTTTCAAATAATTTAACTGTATCTCTACCTGTTGTTGGAGCTAGATCGCCAGACATTGGTCTCCCATCTAGCTGCCAAATAATGGGAAGATTAAGTTCAGAGAGAATTTCATATCTTTCCCAAATAGCCTTCAAGAGATCATTTGGGGATTGTGGGGATTGATTTAATCCACAACTGATAGATATTGTTTTTAATTTAGTGTCTGCATTTTTTAGAATGCGCACTACTTCTATAAAAGGATCTATTCGATTTATTTCGGTATGAATTTCTACTGCATCAGGCTTGATCGTTTGAAGTGATGATGGCAGATTATCTTTTGTTAAATTAAATTCGTATTCAGAAATCAGATTTAAGGGACAACTTTTTATACACCTTCCGCATCCATAACATTTGCTCTCTGTAACACCGTAATTATCAATTGCAAAGGTAGGACAACTATTCTCACATGGTCTTGGACAATTAGGAGGGCATTTCAAGGGGTCAAATTTTGCTTTACGAAAATGTATATCTTTACCATCACAAATGCTTATCATTAAACCGGGGGAAGTACCAAAAAATTCTTTCGACCATTTGATACCATTTCTTGCTGCTTGAGCTATCGACTGTTCAGCAGCAACATCAATGTAGTCGACTCCAGCAGCGGAATAAATAGCACACAAATCTTCAATTGCGTCAATATCTTCATTGCTAGCACCACAGATTAACTTAACCCATTTATCCAAAGTATTCTTATTTTTTTCAAAAACTTCAAATTTAGAATTCATTCAAAATGTAATCATTTAGTGGTCTCCATTCAAGTTTTCTGGAACCACCCATTTCAATTACAATTTCAAGTCTATTATCTTTAGTACAGATTGACATTAAGCTTTCAAGTTCATCTTGAGATAAGACTTGACCTTCTAGTAACCACAATAATTTATTTTTATCATTTTCATTAAATAATTCAGATGCTTGGGGTATAACTTGTTGTACTTCTCCAAGCGCACCATTTCTGCCTACACTTTGATGTCCTAGGTGAGGAGGTCTTATGCCGTGCAATTTCATTAAAAATACTTCAGGGTCTCCTAATCCTCTCGCCGAGGTCATGTAAGTTTTATAACCTTTAGCTCTCATTCTTCTTAAAAGACGAGTTTCATAGCCACCCTCAAGAGGGGCAAAGATGGCTAAACATTTATTGTTTTTTAGATCATTATGAAACTTTTTTCCTGTAAGAAGTAATGGCATAAAGATTTCCTTTATTTATATATTATTTCATTTTATGGTACTTGATGATGTACAATTGAATTTCGGTGATTTTTTAAGCTCGAAAGCTAGCCGAGCCTCTGTAATTTTCACATTTTTTAGCGTTTCGTTAAAAAACTTAGGATGGGTTAACCCAAGAGAAACTATCTATGTTTTAGATCAGTCTCAATCCTTATCAATTGTTTTTTGATTGGCTACCCCTTTAACAATTAAAAAAGGTATTAGAAAAATCAAAAATTAATTATCAGCTAGTCTACTCAAATCTTATGTCGATAGGAATTTTAGGAAAGAAATTGGGCATGTCCCAACTTTTTGATGATGATGGTAATGCGGTACCAGTAACTCTTATAGAGGCTGGACCATGTCGTGTTACCCAATTAAAAACCCAGGCTTTGGATGGTTATACTGCGGTCCAAATAGGGTACGGTTTATCAAAAGATAAGCACATAAGTAAGCCTGAGAAGGGACATTTAAGGAAGTCAGGTGAAGAACTTTTAAAGCATTTGAAAGAATATAGAGTTGAAGAAACCTCAACTTATGAAGTTGGAAATCAAATAACAGTTAACAATTTTGAGGTTGGTCAGAAAGTTGATATCAGTGGCAAATCTATGGGTAGAGGTTTTGCTGGTTATCAGAAAAGACATGGTTTTAGCAGAGGACCCATGAGTCATGGTTCAAAAAATCATAGAGCTCCAGGTTCTACTGGTGCAGGTACCACCCCAGGTAGAATTTATCCTGGTAAAAGAATGGCAGGAAGATATGGAGGGAAAAAAATTACTACTAAAGGTTTATTAGTTGTCAAGATTGACGATCAAAAAAATTTGCTTGTCGTCAAAGGTTCTGTACCAGGTAAGCCGGGTTCGATTGTCAATATTAAGCCTAATAATGTTGTTGGTAAAAAAGGAGGTGAAAAATCATGACAACTCTGGACACTCTTAAGTGGGACGGTAAAAAAGCAGGTAAAGTCTCGATCGATTTAAAAGTAGCGAAGGAAACTTCTTCTGCAGATTTAATACATAGAGCAGTTCTTAGACAATTAGCAAATAAGAGGCAAGGTACCGCATCTACTTTGACAAGATCTGAAGTGCGAGGTGGAGGTAGAAAACCATACAAACAGAAGGGTACTGGAAGAGCTCGCCAAGGATCAATAAGAACTCCTTTGAGACCAGGCGGTGGAATAATTTTTGGACCGAAACCACGCTCCTACAACTTAGATATGAATCGCAAAGAAAGACGGTTAGCTCTTAGAACAGCACTTATGTCAAGAGTGAAAGATATTAAAGCTGTGGAGGATTTTGGGTCTACATTAAATCAGCCTAAAACAAGTGAAATTATTAATGGTCTTGCTCGTCTAGGAATAGAAAAGTCAGAAAAGGTTTTGGTAATTCTGGATAGTCCTTCTGATGTAATAAAAAAATCTATTAATAACATTGAAAAAGTCAAATTAATTGCTGCTGATCAATTAAATGTATTTGATATTCTTAACGCTAATAAGTTGGTTATAGGTCAATCAGCAATAAATAAAATTCAAGAGGTTTATGCATCATGAATAAATTATTTGATTCACGTTTGGCAGATGTAATACGTAAGCCAGTTATTACAGAAAAAGCGACTAATGCACTAGATCTTAACCAATATACTTTTGAAGTGGATCATAGAGCGTCTAAACCTCAAATAAAGGCTGCAATCGAAGCCTTGTTTAGTGTTAAAGTTATAGGAATTAATACTATGAATCCTCCCAGAAGAACAAGAAGAGTCGGTAAATTTTCCGGTAAACGTTCTCAAGTTAAAAAGGCTATTGTACGTCTGGCTGACGGAGACAAAATTCAACTATTTCCAGAATCTTAAGGAGTTTTAATCATGGCAATTCGTAAATTTAAACCTTATACACCTGGAACTAGACAAAGAGTCGTTACTGACTTTAGTGAGATAACAAGTCGAAAACCAGAAAGGTCTCTGATAGTTTCAAAACATAGATTGAAAGGGAGAAATAATCGAGGGGTTATTACCTGCCGTCACCGTGGAGGTGGTCACAAAAGACAATATAGATTAGTTGACTTTAGAAGAGATAAAAGAAACATTAATGCTAAAGTTGCAGCTATTCACTACGATCCTCATAGAAATGCTAGGCTTGCACTTTTATTTTATGAAGATGGAGAGAAGAGATATATCATTGCTCCAGCGGGGGTAAAAGTTGGTCAAAATATAATTTCTGGTGAAAACGTTCCAATTGAAGATGGAAATTCAATGCCTCTTTCAGTTATGCCATTAGGATCAAGTGTTCATTGTGTTGAACTATATGCTGGCAGAGGCGCTCAGATGGTCAGATCAGCGGGTGCTAGTGCCCAAGTTATGGCTAAAGAGGGTGATTATGTTGCGTTAAAACTGCCATCTACTGAAGTTAGGCTTGTAAGGAAGGAATGCTATGCAACTCTTGGAGAGGTTGGTAACTCGGAAATAAGAAATACTAGCTTAGGTAAAGCAGGAAGAAGAAGATGGCTTGGAAGGAGACCTCAAGTAAGAGGAAGTGTAATGAACCCATGTGATCATCCACATGGAGGAGGAGAAGGAAAAGCACCAATTGGTAGAGCAGGGCCTGTCACCCCATGGGGTAAGCCAGCTCTCGGTTTAAAGACACGTAAAAAGAACAAACCAAGCAATAAATTAGTAGTTCGAAAACGCCGTCGTGTTTCTAAGAGGAGTAGAGGAGGAAGAGACTCTTGATTACTTCAATTATTACTTTAATTTCTATTTTATAAATCATGGGACGTTCACTAAAAAAAGGACCTTTTATCGCAGATAGTTTGCTCAAAAAGGTAGAAAAACAAAATACTGATAATGACAAGTCTGTTATCAAAACTTGGTCTAGATCATCTACAATATTGCCTGTAATGATTGGTCATACAATTGCGGTACATAACGGTAAGGCTCATATCCCCGTTTTTATTACTGAACAAATGATTGGCCATAAATTAGGTGAATTTGCCCCCACACGTACTTATCGTGGTCATATAAGAGATAAGAAAGGAGCAAAATCATGACACAAACACCCGAAACAAAAAAAACAGCAGTTGCCCATGGGAACTATATTCGTGGTTCAGCCTCAAAAGTTAGAAGAGTTCTAGACCAAATCAGGGGAAGATCCTATAGAGATGCATTAATTATGTTGGAATTTATGCCTTATAGATCTACTGATCCTATTACTAAAGTTTTAAGATCAGCAGTCGCCAATGCAGAACATAATTGTGGCATGGATCCATCAACCTTGGTTATTTCCTCTGCATGGGCTAATAATGGCCCAGTAATGAAAAGGTATAGGCCTAGAGCTCAAGGACGAGCTTTCTCTATTAAAAAACAGACTTGCCACATAAGTATTTCTGTTGAATCTGCTCCTACTCAAACTAATGCGGAGGTACAAAACTAATGGGACATAAAATACATCCTTCGGGACTTAGATTAGGGATAACAAAAGAGCACCGTTCAAAATGGTTTGCTACTTCAAAAACTTACCCAATTCTTCTTCAAGAGGATTTTAAAATTCGTACTTTTATACAAAAGAAATATGGTGCAGCTGGAATTAGTGATGTTTTAATAGCGAGAAAAGCGGATCAACTAGAACTAGAATTAAAAACAGCAAGACCAGGAGTCATTGTAGGAAGGCAGGGCAGTGGCATTGAAGAACTGAGATCAGGAATCCAAAAAACTATTGGAGATAGGACAAGACAAGTCAGAATAAATGTTGTTGAAGTAGAGCGAGTTGATGCAGATGCGTTTTTACTTGCTGAATACATTGCACAGCAATTAGAAAAAAGAGTTGCCTTTAGAAGAACTATTAGGATGGCATTACAGAGAGCTCAAAGGGCTGGTGTTTTAGGTCTAAAAATACAAGTCGGAGGAAGACTAAATGGAGCTGAAATTGCTAGAACAGAATGGACACGAGAAGGAAGGGTACCATTACATACCTTAAGAGCTGAAATTGATTATGCCACTCGTGAAGCTAATACAACTTATGGAGTTTTAGGAATTAAGGTTTGGGTCTTTAAAGGTGAAGTCCTTCCTAAGGAAGATCAAAATATTCCTGTGGGCGGAAACCCAAAAAGAAAAGCTAGTCGCAGACCTCAGCAATTTGAGGATCGTTCAAATGAGAATTCTTAGGAGGTGTAACAATGCTTAGTCCAAAACGTACTAAATTCCGTAAACAACATAGAGGTAGAATGAGAGGAGTTGCCTCCAAGGGTAATACAATTGCATTTGGGCAGTTTGCTCTACAAGCACAAGATTGCGGATGGGTTACTGCTCGTCAAATCGAAGCAAGTAGGCGAGCTATGACTAGATATATTAAACGTGGTGGTCAAATTTGGATAAGAATATTTCCAGATAAACCAGTTACTATGAGACCGGCTGAAACTAGAATGGGTTCTGGTAAAGGAAATCCAGAGTTTTGGGTTGCAGTTGTTAAACCCGGTAGAATATTATTCGAGATGGGCGGAGAAGATATCACAGAAGAAATTGCAAAAGAAGCTATGCGTTTAGCTCAATATAAATTACCAGTAAAAACAAAATTCATCTCTGTTGATAAGAATCTAGCAACTTCTTCTAAAGATCAGACTAATAATAAAAAAGGATCTCAAGAGGAGGTTAAACAATGAAAAACTCAGAATCACTTAAAGAATTTAAGAAATTAAACTCTTCTCAAATATCTGAAAAGATTGAACAATTACGCAAAGACCTTTTCGATTTGAGATTCAAGAAAGCTACGAGACAGCTCAACGAAACTCATAAATTTAAAATCATCAAGAAACAAGTTGCGCAATTACTAACTCTCAGTAAAAGCCAAAATCATTCTCAAACAACCTCTGATTAATTATTAGCTATGGCCCTCAAAGAAAGAATTGGTACTGTTGTAAGTGACAAAATGGATAAAACAGTTGTTGTCGCTGTAATCAATAGATATCCTCATCCAACTTATAAAAAAATTATTAGTAAAACTACTCGATATAAGGCACATGATCCAGAAAATACATGTGTTTTAGGTGATCGAGTTAAAATTAAAGAAACAAGACCACTTAGTGCTCATAAAAGATGGGCGATAGAGGAGATCCTGAATAAAACAATCCATACTAAGGAGGATAAAAAATGATTCAACAAGAGACATATTTAACTGTTGCTGATAACAGTGGTGCTAAAAGACTCCAATGTATAAGGGTTTTAGGTTCTAATAGAAGATATGCGCATGTGGGAGATGTGATTGTGGCAACAGTGAAAGATGCACTTCCTAACATGGGAGTTAAGAAATCAGAAGTTGTAAAAGCTGTTATTGTAAGAACCAAGGCTACTTTAAGAAGAAATACTGGTAATTCAATAAGATTTGATGATAATGCTGCCGTTTTGATTAATGAAGATAAGAATCCAAAAGGAACAAGAGTTTTTGGTCCAGTGGCAAGAGAACTGCGGGACAAAAATTATACTAAGATTGTTTCTCTAGCACCGGAGGTGATTTAAATGTTGGACACATTAAAACAAAAGAAAAATTTCCAAAGAGTAAAAATGAGAATTAAAACTGGAGATTTGGTGAAGGTAATTAACGGAAAAGACAAAGGTAAAACGGGAGAAGTTCTAAAAACAATTCCTTTGGAAAATAGAGTTGTTGTGAAAGGAATCAACCTTAGGACAAAACATGTAAAACCAACTCAGGAAGGTGAAACTGGAAGAATACTTACAGAGGAGGCATCTTTACATGCATCAAATGTAATGTTCTTCTCAAAGGAAAAAAATCTTATAAGTAAGATTGAATATTTTATTGATAAAAAGGGAGTTAAGAAAAGAAGACTGAAGAAAACTGGTGAAGTAATTGATTAATTTTTCATCAGAAACCAGATTTAAACTTTTTCTTAATTTCTCAATTCTGACAAAGACCAGAATTAACAAAAAATTATGACTCTAAAAAATCGCTACAAAGAATCAATTAGACCAAAACTACTCAAGGACCTTGGTCTTAAAAATATTCATCAAGTACCAAAAGTTGTGAAAGTCAATGTTAATAGAGGTCTTGGTGAAGCTGCTTCAAATTCAAAAGCTCTTGAAGCTTCTTTAAATGAAATGGCAACAATTACAGGGCAAAAGGCACTAATAACTAGGGCCAAAAAAGCTATCGCGGGTTTTAAAATTCGTGAAGGCATGCCTATTGGTTGTACTGTTACTTTGAGGGGCGATAGGATGTATTCCTTTTTAGAGAGATTTATAAATCTAGCTTTACCAAGAATAAGAGACTTTAGAGGAGTTAATCCAAAAAGTTTTGATGGGAGAGGGAATTACACCGTTGGAGTGAAAGAACAATTGATATTTCCTGAAATCTCTTTTGATAAAGTTGATTCCATAAGAGGTATGGATATAACTATCGTCACAAGTGCAAGAACTGATCAAGAGGGTAAAGCTCTCTTGCAAGAGTTAGGAATGCCTTTTAGTAAGAATTAAATTAAAACCATGTCAAATCACGATCCTATTTCAGATATGCTAACTCGTATAAGAAATGCGAGCCAAAAGAAGCATACAACAACAACAATTCCAGGTTCAAAAATGTCCCTAAGTATTGCAAAGGTACTTCAAAAAGAGGGATTTATTTCTGATATTAATGAGGAAGGTGAAGGCTATAAGTCACAAATAATACTTGGTCTCAAATATAGTGGCAAGAATAAATTCCCTACTATTCGATCCATGCAAAGAGTTAGTAAACCTGGTTTGAGAATTTATAAAAATACTAGAGCTTTACCAAAAGTACTAGGAGGTCTCGGAGTTGCTATTATATCTACTTCTAAAGGTGTCATGAGTGATCGTGATGCTAGGAAGCAAGGTATAGGTGGTGAAGTACTTTGCTATGTTTATTAAGGAGGATTAATCATGTCAAGAATTGGAAAAACACCAGTACTAATACCAGATAAAGTATCTGTTGATTTTGATGGATTAACAGTTACAGTTAAAGGTCCTAAGGGTGAGTTAAAACGTCAGATGCCAGAAGGAGTTAGTTTTGATAAAAAAGATAATACTGTTGTCGTAAGTCCCACTACTACCAAAATATTCTCAAGGCAAAGACATGGTTTATGTAGAGCTTTAATTGCAAATATGGTTGAAGGGGTTAGTCAAGGTTTTTCAAAAAAACTTGAAATTGTAGGCGTTGGATCGAGAGCACAAGTAAAAGGTAAAAATCTAGTTGTTAGTGCAGGATATAGTCATCCTATAGAAATGATCCCCCCTGATGGTATAACATACAAGGTTGAGAGTAATACAAACGTTACTGTATCTGGAATTGATAAGGAAATTGTTGGTAATGAAGCAGCAAAAATCAGATCAATTAGACCTCCAGAACCATATAAAGGTAAAGGAATTAAATATCATGATGAGAGAATTCTCAGAAAAGCTGGTAAATCTGGCAAAAAATAATTCCAATTAAAAAAATGACCAAACTTTCCAGGAAATTACAAACCCAAAAAAGACATAGAAGATTAAGGAGATTCTTAATTGGAGATGCAACTCGTCCAAGATTGTCTGTTTTTCGCTCTAATAACCATATTTATGCTCAGGTTATAGATGATAGCGCGCAAACAACTATTTGCTCAGCTTCAACTGTTGATAAAGAACTTAAAGAAACATCAGAAAAACTATCTTCTAATTGTAATTCTTCTTCCATTGTTGGAAAATTATTAGCAAAGAGAGCGATAAAAAAAGGTATTAAGCAAGTAATCTTTGACCGTGGAGGTAATTTATATCACGGCAGAGTAAAGGCACTTGCAGATGCTGCTCGTGAAGCTGGCCTAGAATTCTAACTCTTAATTTTTTACTATGACTGACACTCCAACAAAACAAGAAATTCAATCCAAGAACGATAATGTTCCTGGAGCTACGCCCGTAGAACAGAAAAAGAATAATCGTAATGATCGAAAAAGAAGCAGGCGAGGTGATTCTAGGAATCTAGAACGAGATTCTGATTGGCAAGAAAGAGTTGTTCAAATAAGAAGGGTATCCAAAACTGTAAAAGGTGGAAAAAAAATGAGTTTTAGAGCTATTGTTGTTGTTGGTAATGAAAAAGGACAAGTTGGAGTTGGAGTTGGCAAAGCTGGAGATGTTATTGGTGCAGTGAGAAAAGGAGTCTCAGATGGTAAAAAGAATCTTGTCAGAGTTCCTTTAACCCCCAATAATTCAATACCGACTTTATCAAAAGGAAGAGATGGTGCAGCTAATGTACTGATTAGGCCTGCTGCGCCAGGTACTGGGGTAATTGCCGGGGGTTCAATTAGAACAGTTTTAGAATTAGCAGGCATCAAAAATGTCTTAGCAAAAAGATTGGGCAGTAAGACACCTTTAAATAATGCAAGAGCCGCTATGTTAGCGCTCTCTCAATTGAGAACACACAAATCTGCCTCAAGAGAGAGAGGGATCTCCCTTGAACAGCTTTATTCTTGAAAATTATGACTACAACATTAAATACACTCAAGTCAAATACTGGCTCTAGAAAGAAAAAATTAAGAAAGGGTAGAGGTATTGCTGCAGGACAGGGTGCTTCATGTGGTTTCGGCATGAGAGGACAAAAATCACGTTCTGGGAGACCAACACGTCCAGGTTTTGAGGGTGGTCAAATGCCCTTGTATAGAAGAGTTCCTAAATTAAAGCACTTTGAAATCATTAATCAAAAAAACTTTTCAATAGTAAATATTAGTAAATTGAATGATTTTAAAGACAACGAAACAGTTAACTTAGATTCACTGGTCAAAAAGGGATTGCTCTTTAAACCAAAATTCCCTTTGAAAATACTTGGTAATGGAGAAGTTACTGTTAAGTTAACAGTTCAAGCTCATGCATTTACAAAAGTCGCTAAACAAAAAATTGAAGGAGCAGGTGGATCTTGTGAACTTATAAATAATAAATAAAATAAATTTACGAATAAATTTAGTTTTACTTATCTATGTTTGTTAAAAAAAGTAGAAACCCTAGCGCTTCAGAGATAATCTCTCAATTATTTTTGAATAAGGAGTTAAGAAGCAGAGTTTTAACAACTCTAGGTCTTTTACTTTTAGTCAGAATTGGTATTTATATTCCAATGCCAGGGATTGATAGAGAGGCTTTTAAAACCTTCATTGATCAAGGAGGACAATTAATAGGCTTTTTAGATATTTTTACTGGTGGTGGAATTTCAACTCTAGGAATATTTGCATTAGGGATTCTCCCTTTCATTAATGCTTCAATTATTATTCAGCTTTTGACAGCTTCATTACCTGTCCTTGAAGATTTACAAAAGAATGAGGGAGAAGCAGGTAGGAGGAAAATTGCTCAAATAACAAGATATGTTTCCTTGGGATGGGGGTTACTGCAGAGTATTATTTTTTCCTTAATTCTTAGACAATATGCAATTGAGGGTATAAGTCAGACTACATTTGTTTTACAAACATCTATTGCTTTGGTAACTGGTTCAATGCTTGTGATGTGGTTTAGCGAAATTATTACCGAGAAAGGGATAGGGCAAGGCGCATCATTAGTGATTTTTTTGAATATTGTTGCAACTTTGCCCAAAGCATTAAGTTCCACTATTGAGAAAGCTCAAACTGGTGATCGTGGGGATGTTTTAGGTATAGCAGTCTTACTGGGAGTTTTTTTATTGACAATAGTTGGGATAATTTTTGTTCAAGAAGGAGCAAGGCGTATTCCTATTGTTAGTGCAAAAAGACAAATAGGAAATACAACATTACTTCCTACAAGACAGAGTTATTTGCCCTTAAAATTAAATGCTGGAGGAGTTATGCCTATAATTTTTGCATCTGCCTTGATTTTCTTACCAATTACTATCGCAAATGTTACGGGTAATCCAATTTTAATAAAATTGGCAAGTAGTTTGAATCCTGGGTCTTCAAATCCATGGCCATATGCAATTACATTTTTTGCTTTGATTTTAGGATTTTCATATTTTTATGCATCCCTTACAATTAATCCAGTAGATGTAGCATCTAATTTGAAAAAAGGAGGGGTAGCAATACCAGGAGTCAGACCTGGCACTAATACAGCTAATTATTTAGCAGGTATACAAAATAGGTTGACATTATTAGGAGGATTATTTTTGGGTTCAGTAGCTATTATCCCAGCAGCTGTAGAAAGAGCGACAAATGTACAAACTTTTCAAGGTTTAGGAGCAACTTCTTTGCTTATTCTTGTAGGTGTTGCAATCGATACTGCTAAACAAATTCAAACTTATGTTATTTCTCAAAGATATGAGGGTTTAGTGAATAATTAATGAAAAAACATTTACTATTTTTGGGAGCTCCAGGAGCAGGAAAAGGTACTCAGGCGGAATTACTGAGTGCAAAGAATTCTTATTTGCATCTTTCTACAGGTGAATTGTTAAGAAAAGAAATTGAAATGAAAACTAAGCTTGGTATACAAGTAAAAGATATTCTTAATCGAGGAGAATTAGTCAGTGATGAAATTGTGTTAGAAATTGTAAGAAAAAACTTAGATCAAGATAATAAAGGTTGGATTTTAGATGGATACCCCAGAAATTTATCTCAGGCGAACTCACTTAATGAGGTTTTAACTGAAATAAATCAACCTTTAGAAGTTGTTTTTTATCTAGATATCCCAGAAGAAGTTTTAATTAAACGTTTACTCCTAAGAGGTAGAAAAGATGATAATGAAGAGACGATAAGAACAAGATTAAATATATATAAAAAAACTACAGAGCCTTTGATTGAATATTTCAAAGATCTTTCATTATTAAAATATATTGATGCTGATAGAGATTTAAAAACTATCTCTTCTGATATTAAACAAAAAATGGCTTGATTATGATGTAGAATAAAGTATTAGCGTTTTATTTGTTAAACCCCATGAAGGTCAGATCCTCAGTCAAAAAAATTAGCCCTGACGATCAGATCGTAAGGAGAAGAGGTAAAATCTATGTTATTAACAAGAAAAGACCTCGTAATAAACAGCGTCAAGGTTAACCTTGAAAAATTAATTTAATTCAAACTTTTACTTACTCAAACACGTGGCCAGGATTGCAGGAATTGACATACCTCGCGAAAAGCGAGTCGAAATTGCACTTACATACGTTTATGGAATTGGTTTAACAAGATCAAAGCTAATTCTAGCTAATACAGGTGTAAACCCAGATATTCGTGTAAAAGATCTTTCAGATTCTGATGTTCAGAAACTTAGAGGCGCTACAGAGGAATTTACTTTAGAAGGTGATTTGAGAAGGAAAGAGGGAATGGCTTTAAAGCGATTACAAGATATAGGTTGTGTTAGGGGGAGAAGGCATCGAATGAGTCTCCCAGTAAGAGGTCAAAGAACTAGAACTAATGCAAGAACAAGACGCGGTTCAAGAAAAACAGTCGCTGGAAGAAAAAAATAATTAATTAAATCTATTCACAAATGCAAGTACTAAATTAAAAATTATCATGGCAGCTCCAGTAAAAAAAACAGGTTCAAAAAAGTCAAAGCGCAATGTGCCAAATGGTGTGGTACATATTCAAAGCACATTTAATAATACAATTGTTTCTATCACTGATACCTCTGGACATGTGATTTCTTGGTCATCCGCTGGTGCAAGTGGATTCAAGGGAGCTCGTAAAGGTACCCCATTTGCTGCACAAACAGCTGCTGAGGCAGCTGCAAGAAGAGCACTTGATCAAGGTATGAGGCAAATAGAAGTATTAGTTAGAGGACCTGGTTCAGGTAGGGAAACCGCCATAAGAGCTTTACAAGTGGCCGGTTTAGAAATAACTCTAATAAGAGATGTAACTCCATTACCTCATAATGGATGCAGAAGACCTAAGCGGAGACGCGTTTAGATCTTAGCCATTTCCCAACCCCCCCCAACAAAAAACTTACCACCTCATTATTTTCCGTGTTGCAATACCAGATTGACAGAATCGACCATCAAATAGCAGATGATCGCTCCCAAACAGGAACATTTTTAATTGGTCCTTTAGAAAGGGGACAAGCTACAACTTTGGGTAATTCCTTACGAAGAGTGCTTATGGGAGGACTCGAAGGTAGTGCAGTAACTGCAGTTCGAATAGCAGGAATTAATCATGAATATGCAACTATTCCTGGTGTTAGAGAGGATGTTTTAGACATCCTTCTAAACTGCAAGCAACTGTCTATTAATAGTTCTAATCCAGAGGTTGAAATAGGTAGGTTAGTAGCTAGTGGCCCAATGGAGGTCAAGGCTAATGATATTCAGTTCTCATCTCAAGTTGAAGTAGTTGACGGTGAAAAACCCATAGCAACTATTCAAGAAGGTCATAACTTAGAGCTAGAAATACACGTTGAAAGAGGTGTTGGTTATAGACCAGTAGATCGTAAGAATGAAGAGACAACGGCAATTGACTTACTACAAATAGATGCTGTATTTATGCCTGTCAAAAGAGTTAATTTCACTATTGATGAAACTGCTGTAGCAGAAGGTGGAACGGGTAGAGAAAGGTTGAAAATGGAAGTCGTAACAGATGGTTCAACAAGTCCTGATGATGCAATTGCTGAAGCTGCAAACCAGTTAATTGAACTCTTTCAGCCTTTAGCTACTGTTACAATGGTAGAGGAAATACCAGAAGAGCCTGAACCATCTCCAGAAGCTCAAATTCCTTTAGAAGAACTAAATTTGTCCGTAAGAGCATATAATTGTTTAAAAAGAGCACAAGTCAATTCTGTCTCTGATTTGATGGGCTTTAGTTATGAAGATCTTTTAGAAATTAAAAACTTCGGCTCAAAATCTGCTGATGAAGTAATTGAAGCTCTTGAGCGAATAGGAATTTCAATTCCTCAAAGCAGAACCTCCGTTTAACAAATTTTAAGATTATGAGACACCAACTCAGAATTCCTCTATTGAGTAAACCTGCAGATCAGAGGAAAGCACTATTAAGAGGTTTGACGACACAATTAATTAAAGAGGGCAGGGTAACAACAACAAAAGCTAGAGCAAAAGCTTTGAGAAATGAAGCTGAAAGGATGATTTCTTTAGCAAAGGATGGAAGTTTAGCTGCAAGAAGAAGAGCGATCGGATACATCTATGACAAGAAATTAGTTCATTCATTATTTGAAAAAGCGAATGAAAGATATGGAGATAGAAAGGGAGGATATACTCGTATAGTTCGAACTGTTTCTAGAAAGGGTGATAACGCTCAAATGGCAATTATTGAACTTGTTTAAGATCAAAAAAATAAAAGCCTAGAATCAATAATTAAACTTTTGAAAAGAGTTGCTTTAATTATCCAATATGATGGCAGTTACTTTTCAGGTTGGCAAAAACAAAGTAATGCAACTGGTGTTCAGGAAATCTTAGAAAAAATAATTTTCAAAATATCTAATCATAGGGTAAAGACTTTTGCGGCAGGAAGAACAGACTCTGGAGTTCATGCTTCTGGTCAGGTTGTTCATTTTGATATTGATTCTGTTATTCCAGGTAATCGTTTCTCAGATGTATTAAATGGTCACTTACCTCCAACAATTAGAATCTTGGAATCAATTGAGGTTAATGATAATTGGCATGCTTGCTATTCAGTAATTTATAGACATTATCGATATGTAATTAATAACAGTAGATTACCAAACTTGTTTGTAAATAATTGGTCATGGCATAGGTACCAAAAAGTTCTGGATGAAGTTTTAATGTCAAATGCATTGCAAGGTATGGAAGGAGAACATGATTTCTTTGCTTTTCAGAAAAGTGGTAGTAATAGGTCAACTTCAATAACAACAATTAAAAATATTAAGCTAAAAAGAGTGGAAGATTTAATTTTAATAGATATCAAAGCTACTGGTTTTCTATATGGCATGGTCCGTTTAATTGTTGGACAACTTGTTTTGGTTGGTGAAAAAAAAATATCACCAGAAGTTTTTACGAATAGATGGGTAGATAAAAAGAAAAATGATGTAAAAGAATCTGCTCCTGCCAAGGGATTATGTTTTGTAAATGCAGTTTATAAAGAAAATGTTTTTAAAAAGATTAATAAAAACGATCTCTTCCCAGAATTTGTAATTAAGGGTTATTCATAGTGACGAATTTTTATGGCAAAAAACTATTTGTTTAAATTACCCCTAATTATTGATCAATACTGCGTCAATAATGTAGAATTTAATACTAATTTCATTTTATTTTTGTAAATTTGATAAATGAATAAAACACTTACTCCGTCCATAGAAACTATTGAAAGGAATTGGTTTTTAGTTGACGCAAAAGATAAGACACTGGGTAGACTTGCTACAGAGATTGCAACTGTATTAAGAGGAAAAAATAAACCGACATTTACTCCCCATCTAGATACTGGTGATTTTGTTATTGTTGTAAATGCTGAACAAGTTGAGGTAACAGGTAAGAAAGCATCACAAAAATTATATAGAAGACATTCTGGTCGACCTGGAGGAATGAAGGTTGAAAAATTTGAGTCTCTTCAAGAAAGAATTCCTGAAAGAATTATTGAGCAAGCTGTTAAAGGGATGCTCCCTCATAATTCGTTAGGCAGACAGCAATTTAAAAAATTAAAGGTTTATAAAGGAGCTGATCATCCTCATGCTGCCCAGAATCCTGTATTATTAAATAGTTAATTTATAAATAATGAATAGTCAAATAAAAAACAAAGCTGTTTATTGGGGAACTGGAAGAAGAAAAACCTCTGTTGCTAGAGTTCGTTTAATTCCTGGGAATGGACAAATTAAAATAAATGGTCGGTCAGGTGACGATTATTTAAACTTTAATCCTTTACACTTAAACTCTGTAAAAGCACCTTTACAAACATTAGGTCTAGAAAATTCTTATGACATTCTTGTAAATGTTTTTGGTGGTGGCTTAACAGGTCAAGCAGATGCTATTAAACAAGGAGCAGCAAGGGCACTTTGCGAATTATCACCTGATAATAGGAAACCTCTTAAAACAGAGGGACATCTGAGTAGAGATCCTAGAGCAAAAGAAAGAAGAAAATATGGGCTTAAAAAAGCTAGAAAAGCACCTCAGTTCTCTAAACGTTAAATTAATCCTAATTATGCCAAAATCTGAAATTCATCCAAAATGGTACCCTGAAGCAAAAGTTATTTGCAATGGAGAAGTTGTTATGACAACTGGATCGACACAGCCTGAATTACACGTAGATGTATGGAGTGGCAATCATCCTTTCTTCACTGGAACTCAGAAAATTCTTGATACAGAAGGAAGAGTTGATAGGTTTATGAAAAAATATGGAATGGGTTCAGCCAATTCTGCTACATCAAAAGACAAAAAAGAAACAAAAGACTCTAAGAAATAGAAGTTTTTAAAATCAAGCATAATTTCAATTGGAATACACCACATTAATAGCAAGGTTGAAAACTGCTTCAGAAAGCTTCGAGAATTTGGAATTGCAGCTTGCAGATCCTGATATTTCAAATGACCCTAAGAAATTAGAATCAATAGCAAAAGAGAGAGCAAAATTAGAACCTTTAGTTATTGATTTTAATAAATTGCTTAATACTGAAAAGGAAATTGAAGATTCGAAAAGATTACTGAAAGAGAATAGAAATGACAAAGATATGGAATTATTAATTAATGAGGAGTTAATTAACTTAGAGGAATGTAAGAATAAACTGATCGAAAAAGCTACGATTGCATTATTACCTAAAGATCCAAGAGATGAGAGAAGTGTAATGTTGGAAATTAGGGCTGGTGCTGGAGGTAATGAAGCTTGTATTTGGGCGGGCGATTTAGCAAGAATGTATGAAAGATATGGTCAAAAAATTGGATGGTCTGTAAAACCTATTAGTGCATCTGAATCAGATATGGGAGGATTTAAAGAGTTAGTGATCTCTGTGAAAGGGGATGCTGTATATAGTCAACTTAAATTTGAAGCTGGTGTACATAGGGTGCAGAGAGTACCTGCTACTGAATCTCAAGGTAGGGTGCATACTTCTACTGCAACAGTTGCTGTTATGCCTGAGGCTGATCCTGTTGAGGTCAAAATTGATCCGACAGATCTAGAGGTTGGTACAGCTAGGTCGGGAGGTGCTGGCGGTCAAAATGTTAATAAAGTAGAAACGGCCATTGATCTGCTTCATAAACCTACAGGTATAAGAGTTTTTTGTACTCAAGAAAGATCACAATTGCAAAATAGAGAGAGAGCAATGGAGATTTTAAGGGCTAAATTATATGAAATACAATTAAAGGAAGCCAATGCGAAAGAGAGGTCACAAAGGCTGATGCAGGTTGGAACGGGTGATAGGAGTGAAAAAATTAGAACATATAATTTTAAAGATAATAGGACTACAGATCACAGATTGGGGTCTAATTTTTCATTAGAGCCAATATTGGCAGGCCAATTAGATGAAGTTATTGATGCTTGTATAGCTCAAGAGCAAAAAAGAATGATGGAAGATTTTAATAATGAAGGAGATTAAAATAATTGTTTAAGCATTAATCCCTATTACATATTTACTCCATTCTTTGTGTTTGCCTGAGTCAATTTGTCTTGTGGCTTCAAAATTGAGATTACTTAATGGTCGATATGGCTTTCTTCTTAAAGGCATATTTGCTTCTTCTGGAGTTCGATTTCCTTTTTGAACATTGCATCTTAGACATGCTGTTGTTACATTTTCCCATTTATCAGTTCCACCTCTGCTTCTTGGTAAAACATGATCTATGGATAAATCACTACCTTTGTGGTTACAGTATTGACAAGAATTATTATCTCTTAAAAGAATATTTTTCCTTGTTAGAGAGACATCTCTAAAAGGTACTTTAACGTAGTAACGAAGCCTAATAACTGTGGGTAGTTTTTGGCCGCAGTGGATTGCATAAGACTGATCTTCCTCCAAGCTTTCTGCTTTACCTTTAATCATCAAAATTACTGCTCTTCTCCAAGAAGTGATGTTTAAAGGTTCATAAGATGCATTTAAAACTAGAGTCTGGCCCATGCCAAAAATCAATTTACATGTCATCCTAACTGTATATTTCAGTCTGCGCATATTCTTGCGAAACATGTAATGCGAATTAGCTCAAAAAATAAAGCAATTAATTTTGATAATGATCAATTGATTGTGGGGGATTTAGATCCAACACAAAGAGCTTGGATAGAGGTTAATGGAATTGCAATAGAGAAAAACGTGAGGCAATTACGATCTAGATTAAAAAAAAATTGTCAATTGATGGCAGTTGTTAAAGCTGATGGATATGGACATGATGCAAGAGTTGTATCAGAATACGCAATCAAAGGAGGTGCTTCGCAATTAGGTGTAGCAACTTTGAATGAAGGAATAAAACTTCGTTCTTTTGGAATACATACACCAATTCTTGTTCTTGGGAATCTCTATACAAAGAAGGATTTATTGATATGTTTTAAAAATAATCTAATGCCTACTATAAGTAGCATTAGTGAATGTTTGATTTGTAATGATATTGGAAAGAATCATAGTTCCAAATTTGCTTTGCATCTAAAGGTTGATACTGGAATGTCAAGACTAGGATTAGAATGTGATCAATTTATTAATAGTTTTAATACAATTAAATCTTTTGAAAATATCTGTATAAAAGGAATATATAGTCATCTTGCATCCGCAGACGAAAGTAATGCTTTGGATCCTACAAGTAATACCCAATTGCAAAGAAAAAAATTTCAGGAATTATTGCAACAAATTAATATTGAAAAAAATAATCAAATCAAGATTCATCTTGCAAATTCTGCAGGCATGCTTTTAAGTGAAGATTTTCATTTTGATATGGTACGCGTTGGTTTGTCTATCTATGGCTATAATCCACTAGCAAAGATAGACGATAATTTATTTCTTAAACCTGCTTTATATTTGAAGGCAAAAGTAGCTTTTATAAGAACTATCGAGACTGGAGTGGGAGTAAGCTATGGAAGTAAATTTGTCAGTATTCGCAAAACGAAGTTAGCAGTTTTAAGTATTGGTTATGCAGATGGAATTCTAAGAAACCTTTCTGGCAAGATAAATGTCATTCATAATAAAAAACTGTATCCACAAATTGGATCTATAACAATGGACCAAATGATGGTAGATATCACAGATTCAAATGAAATAAAAATAGGCAGTACTATGTTATTACTAGGGTCTGAAGGAGAAGAAACAATTTCTCCCATTGATTGGGCTAATAAAGCTAAGACTATTCCTTGGGAAATACTTTGCTCTTTTAAAAATAGATTACCGAGAGTTCAAGTTAATTAGACATTTCGATTAAATAAAAAATTTTGAATCTTTGCAAAAAGATTGATAATGTATAAGAGTTGGAGAGGTGGCTGAGTGGTTGAAAGCGGCTCCCTGCTAAGGAGTTACAGGAGGTAACTTTTGTCGAGGGTTCGAATCCCTCCCTCTCCGTGATTAATTGCTAAAAAATAAATAACATAATTCTGAATTAGTAATAAAGCTCAAAAGAAAAAATTTTTAAGTTGTAAGGCATTAAACATTCTTGAAACATCCTTTATTAGGCAAGCAGAAGACCATTCATCATCTCATATGCCTAATAGAGGCATTGCGCGGATTGATCACTTTCAAATAAATCATTAAAAATGTTTTTAAGATCATTTACTGAATCCAGAATGAAATCTGCACCTGCATTTCTTAGATTTAATTCATATAAATTACGATCTTTAACACGAGATTGTAAATGTAGATGAGGAGGAGCTACTCCTATACTTATGAACTTTTGAGTTGGGATTTGTTTTCTAGCATTAATAACTGTCTTTACATCTGCAATTGTGTCACCTAAATATGCGATTGGAATATTTGATGGACCAAGTTTATCTCCAAGAAGCTTTTTCGATAACAGAATCAAACCTTGAGGATCAGGCTTGTCAGGGGCATCTCCCATAGCTATTAAAGGGGGATCCGTTAATTTTAGTCTTTTTTCTAAGACAAATTTGGCAGATTCAAACTCTGCACCACTTACAAAGCCCCACCTTATTCCTTTTTTGTCCAAAATATTAAAGAATTCTTTATCAACTAATAACTCTTCATTATTAATGAATCCTGACCAGCTTAAACTATCTTTATTAGGACTTTCCCCAAAATAAAAAACTTTGAAAGAATTCACTATATCTTCTCTATGAGGTATCTGAAGATTTAAATTTTTGCTTTTAATATATCTTTTGATAAGTTCCAAACTTAAATCCCAATCGTTGTTCCATATCCCTTCATTTTTTGCGTTATCTATATCTACATAGCTGGGCTCCCATCCTGAAAATTTGTAAACTGTTTTTTTCAGTGAAAGTCTGTAACTATTTTCTACGCTACGTATTACGCCGTCTATATCAAATAAAATTAAACCAATATTTTTCAATGACTTTTTCATTAATCCTTTTAAAAGGGTAGTATTCCATTACAAAAAAAGCAAAGAAAAAAGTATTCTTGGGTATTAAGGGATTTTTGATTGTAATTTTTATAGATATCCTCTTGGAGTAAGAAATATTTCATCTATCAAAGTTGTTTTAGAATTACCAATAATAATAATTGATAACATATCAACCTCTTGGAAAGGGATACTATTTAAAGTAAAAAATTTCTTAGATTGATTTTCACGTCCTACTTGCCTCGCTATTAAAACTGGAGTATTTTCAGATCTAAATTTTAAACACAACTCTATTGCACTTTTTAATTGCCAATTTCTTGCAATTGATTGAGGATTAAAAATCGCTATCACGAAATCTCCCAAAAGAGCTCCTTGAATTCTTTTTTTAATTAATTCCCAAGGTGTTAACTTATCACTTAGACTTATTGAACAAAAATCATTCATCAATGGAGCGCCCCCAAGCGCTGCGGCTAATTGAACACTACTTATGCCTGGATGAATTTCATAATAAGGTCTATATTCTTTTTTAATATTTTGGATTAATTCTAAAGTGAGACCTGCCATGCCATAAAATCCAGATTCGCCAGAAGAAATTAAAGCTACTTTTATTCCTTCTTCAGCAAGTTGTATTGCTTTTTCACATCTTTGCTTTTCCTCAGTAAGATTACTCTCTATTAGAATCTGATCTACCCTTTTTAAGGGTTTAATTAAATCTAAATACATTTTGTATCCAATCCAAACTGAACATTTTGATAAAGCTTTTCTGGCATTATTTGTTAGGAACGAAATATCTCCAGGTCCACTTCCTACAACATGAATTTCTCCATTGGATGGATAGTATTGATTTTTAGATTCCGCTATTGCAAAAGTTACTGCACCATTCTCATTGCTTGAAAAGTTTGTATTTTTAAAAATTCTTTTTTCCTTTAATAACTTCGAACCTTCTCCGGCAGCTAGTAAGCATGCTGCTTCAGCTACTGAGGGTGTTCCTATTTCATTTAAAACTATATTTGAAGGATTTGGGACATTAATTTCCGATAGATTTTTTATAGAGAAAAACTTGATAGGTAAGTTATTATCTTTAGCGATTTCTATTATTCCTTTTTCATCTTTTTTAAAATCAATGGTTGCAAATCCAGCAATTGATAGTCTTGATAAGTTATTAGATTCTAAAAAAGTATTTAAAGATTTTTCTATTAATTCTTTACTAGTGTTTCTTTCACAACCAATTCCAATCCATAAAGTAGGCGGGTGCCAGGAGTTTGCATGATTATTAAAGATACTCACATAAAATGTTGAGTTAAGTTTTTCAGTCTCATCTTGTGATAATTGAGTAATAATTCCTTCTAATTCTGAACTTTTCCATAAATTATTACCTGATAATTGCTTACAAAAAATTTTTTTATTCTTTGCTTGGCTTATTACTAACTTTGACCAATCGCTTGTTTTACCAGATCTTTTCCACCCCCATTGATGCCCAAATGAATCAAGATTTAAGAAGTTTTGATCATTTGAATTACTTGTCTCGATTACTTCCCCACCAAATAAACTAGAAATCTGAAATGCAATATTTTGAGCATTTGATTGATGTGATCCGATAATAGGTACGATTCTAGACCCTTGTTTATCCATGACAATTACCCCAGGATCTTTATCTTTTGAAGTTAAAAAAGAATTTATTAATCTAATTGAGGCACCAATTGAACCTATAAAAATTATTAAATCTAATTTTTCCCATTTATCTTGTAGGAGAATTGTAGGTTTCTTAATTGGAATTTCAGCATCACCTCTTGTTCTCTTATCTGAGCTAGCAATATATATTTCATTAATAAATTCGGTTTTCTTTAGCCTTTTTAAGATTTCTTTGGACGTATCAGATAAACCTATAGCAATTCCTTTCAAATTTAAAATCTTTTATTATGTTGAAATTATATACTCTCGCTGTATTTAATACATTTTATAGGTCAAATATAAAAAGAACCTTAAGAAGTTATTGCATTCTTTGGGTAATTATGCTTAGAAGGTAGTTATATTTTAGAACTTTACAAATTATTCATATAGTAACAATCATTAGAACATTTGTTACGTTAATGCATAACCAAAGAATCTTTGGCTTATTATTTTTGAAACGAATATCTAAAGTTTTGATTGTTTCGTTTTCTTGAGAATTATCATTAAAGATAAATTCAAGATTCAATCAATCTTCTTTAGGGTCAATTATTTTCGAGGTGCTAGATGACCATCAGCCCACCAGAAAGTGGAGAAAACAGCAACAAGGTTTTGCAAGAGCCAGTAAAGGCCGATGCAAGACCTATTGATTTTGCAAAATTTGATAAACCAGGTTTCTGGTCAACCAAATTATCAAAAGGACCAAAAACAACTACTTGGATTTGGAATTTACATGCTGATGCACACGATTTCGATGTGCATACAGGAGACACTGAAGAAGCAACTAGAAAAATCTTCTCAGCTCACTTTGGACATCTTGCAATCATTTTTATATGGATGAGTGCAGCATTCTTCCATGGAGCAAGATTTTCTAATTATTCAGGTTGGTTAGCAGATCCTACCAATGTCAAACCAGGAGCTCAACAAGTTTGGGCAGTCGTTGGCCAAGAGATGCTAAACGGTAATCTTGGTGCAGATTACAACGGTATACAAATAAGCTCTGGAATTTTCCATATGTGGAGAGCTTGGGGTATTACTAACGAAACTGAGTTAATGGCTCTAGCTATTGGAGCAGTAATAATGGCTGCTCTTATGCTTCATGGAGGAATCTACCATTATCATAAGGCCGCTCCAAAGTTGGATTGGTTCCAAAATGTTGAATCTATGCTTAATCACCATCAAGCAGGTTTGATTGGGCTTGGATCAATAGCTTGGGCAGGACATTGTATTCATATCGGCGCACCAACTGCTGCACTTCTTGATGCAATAGATGCAGGCTCACCTTTAGTGATAAATGGTCAAAAGATAGCAACTATTGCTGATATGCCTATGCCGCATCAATTATGCGATCCTCAGATAATCTCACAGATTTTTCCTGGACTTGCTAGCGGAGTAGGTAATTTCTTTAGTTTAAATTGGTTTGCTTTTTCAGACTTTTTAACATTTAACGGTGGTGTTAATCCTGTCACAGGAAGTTTATGGATGACTGATGTTTCTCATCATCATTTAGCTTTCGGAGTAATTGCAATAATTGGTGGCCATTTATATAGAACTAATTATGGTATTGGTCACAGTATGAAAGAGATATTAGATAGTGCTCAAGGAGATCCAATATTATTCCCTGCGCCAAAAGGTCATCAAGGTCTGTATGAGTTTATGGCTGAAAGTAGACACGCACAGCTATCTGTTAACCTTGCATGTCTAGGTTCTCTTAGCATCTTGATTGCTCATCATATGTATGCTCTACCTCCATATCCATATTTAGCGACAGATTATATGACTGTCCTTGGTTTATTTACCCATCATATGTGGATAGGAGCTCTATTTATTGTTGGAGCTGGAGCACATGCAGGCATAGCGATGGTAAGAGATTATGATCCTGCTAAGCATATAGATAATGTTTTAGACAGGATTTTAAAGGCTAGAGATGCATTAATAAGTCATCTTAATTGGGTTTGTATGTGGTTAGGTTTCCATAGTTTTGGACTTTATATTCACAACGATACGATGAGAGCTTTAGGTAGACCTCAGGATATGTTTAGTGATACTGCAATCCAATTACAGCCAATTTTTGCTCAATGGATTCAAAGTATTCAGGCTTCTGCTGTAGGAACCTCAGTTTTAGCTGGCACTCCAGAGGGATTACCTCATAAAGTTTTAAGTGAAGTTTTTAACGGTAATGTAATTGAAGTAGGTGGGAAAGTTGCAATAGCTCCAATTCAACTTGGAACTGCTGATTTGATGATCCATCACATTCATGCTTTCCAAATACACGTAACTTTATTGATTCTTCTTAAAGGTGTACTTTATGCAAGAAGTTCAAGGCTAATTCCTGATAAAGCTTCTCTTGGATTTAGATTCCCTTGTGATGGTCCAGGAAGAGGAGGTACTTGTCAGGTTTCATCTTGGGACCATGTATTCTTGGCTCTTTTCTGGATGTATAACTGTATATCAATTGTTATCTTCCACTTCTCTTGGAAAATGCAAAGTGATGTTTGGGGACTTACAGGAGGCAACTTCTCTCAAAGTGCTATCACAATTAATGGCTGGTTAAGAGACTTCCTATGGGCTCAATCATCTCAGGTACTAACAAGTTACGGTGAAGCTATTAGTATGTATGGATTGATGTTCTTAGCAGCTCACTTCGTATGGGCATTTAGTTTGATGTTCCTATTCAGTGGAAGAGGCTATTGGCAAGAATTGTTTGAATCAATACTATGGGCACATAACAAGCTTAAAGTTGCTCCAACTATTCAGCCTAGAGCTCTATCAATTACTCAAGGTAGAGCGGTCGGTGTAGCGCACTTCCTACTAGGAGGTATAGCAACTACTTGGGCTTTCTTCCATGCACGTCTGTTTGGCCTTGGCTAAATAACCTGAACTTCACCTTATAAATTCAATGGCAACTAAATTTCCATCATTTAACCAGGGTCTAGCTCAGGACCCAACAACCCGCCGAATATGGTACGGAATAGCTACTGCTCATGACTTTGAAAGTCATGATGGGATGACCGAAGAGAAACTTTATCAGAAGATATTCTCAACTCATTTTGGACATCTAGCAATTATTGCTCTATGGGTAGCTGGTAATCTGTTCCATATTGCTTGGCAGGGTAATTTTGAGCAATTTGTTCTTGATCCAACTCATGTTCGTCCTATAGCTCATGCTATTTGGGACCCTCATTTTGGAACAGGCATAACAGAAGCAATGACACAGGCTGGAGCTAATGGCCCAGTTAATATTGCTTATTCAGGCTTGTACCATTGGTGGTACACAATTGGAATGAGAACTAACGAACAACTTTTTCAAGCTTCAATATTTATGAGTATTTTAGCTTGTTGGGTTTTATTCGCTGGTTGGTTACATTTACAGCCTAAATTCAGACCTACACTTGCTTGGTTTAAAAATGCAGAAGCACAATTAAACCATCATTTATCTGTTCTGTTTGGTTTCAGTAGTATTGCTTGGACTGGTCACTTAGTTCACGTTGCAATTCCTGAGTCTAGAGGTCAGCATGTTGGCTGGGAAAACTGGTTAACAGTTCTTCCACATCCTTCAGGATTAGCTCCCTTCTTCACTTTAAATTGGGGTGCTTATGCTCAAAACCCAGATTCATTAGATGCTGTATTTGGAACAACTCAAGGAGCAGGAACAGCTATATTTACTTTTTTAGGAGGCCTTCATCCTCAAAGTGAATCTCTATGGTTAACTGATATTGCACATCATCATATTGCTATCGGTGTTGTACTAATTATTGGTGGCCACATGTATAGGAATACATTTGGTATAGGTCATACTTTAAAAGAAATAACTGAAGCTCATAACACAAGGCATCCTAATGATCCACATAAAGGTTTCTTTGGGATTAGTCATGATGGAATTTATGAGACTGTTAATAACTCCCTACACTTTCAATTAGGTTTAGCATTGGCATCTCTTGGAGCTGTCACCTCTTTAGTTGCTCAACATATGGGGGCACTTCCTTCATATGCCTTTATTGCTAGAGATTACACAACTCAGTCAGCTCTTTATACTCACCATCAATACATAGCTATGTTTTTAATGGTAGGAGCTTTTGCTCACGGAGCTATTTTCTTTGTACGTGACTATGATCCAGAATTAAATAAGGATAATGTTTTAGCTAGAGTTTTAGGAACTAAAGAAGCATTAATAAGTCACTTAAGTTGGGTGACAATGTTATTAGGATTCCATACTTTAGGTATATACGTTCATAACGACGTTGTTGTAGCTTTTGGAAATCCAGAAAAACAAATTCTAATTGAACCAGTATTTGCTCAGTTTATACAAGCAGCCCAAGGAAAAATGATGTATGGCTTTAATGCTTTATTATCTGATCCTGCAAGTTCAGCTACTATTGCAGCAAATTCTATGCCAGGAAATCACTACTGGATGGATTTAATTAATAGACAAGACGCTTTAAGTTCTTTCTTACCTATTGGCCCAGCTGATTTCTTAGTTCATCATGCTATTGCACTTGGACTTCACACAACAGCTCTAATACTTATTAAAGGAGCATTAGATGCTAGAGGTACAAAATTAATTCCTGATAAAAAGGATTTAGGTTATGCTTTCCCTTGCGATGGCCCAGGTAGAGGAGGTACTTGTGATAGTTCTTCATGGGATGCTATGTACTTAGCAATGTTTTGGGCTTTAAATCTCATGGCATGGGTAACTTTCTATTGGCACTGGAAGCACCTAACAATTTGGCAAGGTAATGTAGCTCAATTTAATGAGTCTGGAACATATTTGATGGGTTGGTTCAGAGATTATCTTTGGTTGAATTCATCACAGTTAATCAATGGATATAATCCATTTGGAGTTAACTCCCTATCACCATGGGCTTGGATGTTCCTATTTGGCCATTTAGTATGGGCTACTGGATTCATGTTCTTAATATCATGGCGTGGTTATTGGCAAGAATTAATCGAAACATTAGTTTGGGCTCATCAGCGCACACCAATAGCTAACCTTGTTGGATGGAGAGATAAACCAGTTGCACTTTCCATTGTTCAAGCAAGATTAGTGGGAATAACTCATTTCACAGTTGGAAATATCCTTACATTTGGTGCATTTGTTATTGCATCTACCTCAGGTAAGTTTGGATAAATTCTGATTAAATAATTTAAATCACCACTTCTGTGGTGATTTTTTTTGTTTAATTTTTATTGTTCTAAATTAAGTTAAAATTGTAAAATTATTCTATTAAAAATATATGGAAGATATAAACCAGTTTATTTCTATAATTATTCCTGTTTTTAACGAAAGCGAGAGTATTTCTTATCTTTTAGAAGAAGTTAAGAGTGTTATGGAAGTAAATGAATTAAATTATGAGTTAATTGTAGTAAATGATGGTTCAGAAGATAATACTCACGCAGTATTAGAAAAAATTACTAAAAGTTTTAAAGAATTATTAGTAATTTCTCTTCGTAAAAATTATGGTCAAACTGCGGCAATGGCAGCCGGCTTTGATATTTCTAGAGGCGACATTGTTATTACTTTGGATGGTGATTTGCAAAATGACCCAAATGACATTCCTAAATTAATTTCTGAAATTAATACAGGCTACGATTTGATATGTGGATGGAGGTTTAATCGAAAAGATAAATTAATTAATAGAAGGATTCCATCAAAAATAGCAAACAAGTTAATTGCTAAAGTAACAGGTTTAAAGTTACATGACTATGGATGCTCATTAAAAGCTTTTAAAAAAGAGATAATTGATGACGTGAAGTTATATGGAGAACTTCATAGGTTTTTGCCAATTTTAGCGAGTATAGAAGGAGCACGAATTAAAGAAGTTAAGGTTAATCATCGAAGTCGTAAATATGGATCTAGTAAATATGGAATTGATAGAACTTTTAGAGTTTTAATGGATCTGCTAACTGTTTGGTTTATGACAAGATTTCTGACAAGACCGATGTATGGATTTGGCTTTGTTGGAATTATAAGTATTCTAATAAGTCTTTTAATGTCCTCTTATCTGTTAATAGAAAAAATATTGGGTCAGGATATTGGAAATCGTCCAATGTTAATCTTTGCATTGATATTAGGAGTCGCTGGGGTTCAATTATTTAGTTTTGGCTTATTAAGCGAACTTCTAATGAGGACTTATCATGAAAGTCAAAAAAGACCAATTTACAGAGTTAGAACAATTCAAGGTGCCATTAATAATGATAATTTTACTTAAATTTTCTAATTAATTTAGCTGATCTTTCTACTATTTCTAGAGATGGATCTTTTAATCCTCTTCTAAGAATAGGCAATGTTGATTTGTCTCCTAATTCCTCAGCAATTTTTAAGGCTTTTAATTTAGCTTCTTCATTACTTTGAAAAAGTTTAAACATTCTATTTCTAAGCGATTTTTTATGAAACTCTGAGTATATAAATTCTTCGCGTTTATAAGATATTATATTCTTTTTAGATTTATATCTATTATGATTTTCTTGTTTATTTAAGAGTTTATTAGAATATAAATTTTTTATTTTTACTGCATTTTTAAATTTATTTCTTTTAAAAATGAATAGAAAAAATACTATAAAAATAATTAGTACTATTGCAAAAAAATTTAGCATGTAAAAAGTTAATAATTTTTATATCATCCAGTAATAAAAGTAACACTATTTCTCAGATAAATACTAAAGTGTTTAAAGATGTTAAATCAACTATGTCATCTGAATTCTCAAATCTTCTGCCTTCGGTCTTTGTCCCAATGATTGGCTTGGTAGCACCTGCTGTATTTATTGTATTAATAGGCAGATTCATAACAGCTACTGAATAAAAATCTATTATCACATTATCTTTTTTTACAATGAGCGATTCACAAACAACAAGTAAAGAATTATTAGGCGCAACGCCTAGATTTGCTGAAAAGTATATTGACCAAAGTGTTCAACCAACAGATATTGGTATTGCAGATCAGTGGGCAGTAAAAACAGTAGCTGATCCATGCGTCGGAAATTTAGCAACCCCCGTTAATAGCGGTTATTTTACTAAAGCTTTTATAAATAATTTACCTTTTTATAGAGAAGGAATTTCTCCTAATTTTAGAGGTCTAGAGACTGGAGCAGCTTTTGGTTATCTCTTGTATGGTCCATTTACAATGACTGGTCCTTTAAGAAATTCTGATGCTGCATTGACAGTAGGACTACTCGCGGCTGTTGGCGCTGTTCATATTTTAACAGCACTTTTAGTTCTTTATAATGCTCCAGGTAAAGCACCTAACGTACAGCCTGCTGATGCTACAGTTAATAATCCTCCTGCCGATTTATTTACTAGAGCAGGATGGGCTGATTTTACTAGTGGATTTTGGCTAGGTGGTTGTGGTGGTGCAGTATTCGCATGGCTTCTTGTAGGAACACTACATTTAAACAACATAATGCAACTAATACAAAATATTTGGACTACTGGCTAACTGTAGAATCTAAAGAACGAATCATATTTTTAATATTGTAATTTAATATAAATAATTTCTATCTTATTGTTCTATCCCATCTGTAGTTTCTCATTACTCGTCCTGCAGAAATTAACTTTGATTGATAGTGCAATGAGATTTTGTCCTTAGTTTCTTTTATCGTATCTACTCCTATCCCATTTCTTCCGAAATCATTACCAGAACTGTGATAAAAAAAACCATCTCCTTTGTAGATTCCAACATGATCACATTTTTCTTGATTTCCAAAGAATAAAATATCGCCTGTTTGGAGAGGCTTTTGATTTTCGTTGAAATTAAAAAGGTGTTTACAAAAACTTTTTAATTGATGAGAGTCTCTAGGTATGTAAATTCTATGCATAAAAAAAGCTGTCTGAATTAGGCCTGAACAGTCGAAATTTGGTCCTAATGTGCCTCCCCAAAGATATCTATTTTTTGATTGAGATTGATCCTTGATCCAATTAAGAATTAAGGGAATTTGCTGCTTTATTAATAAGTCTTCATTTTCTATAATCTCATTTCTTCTAATTTCGTATTTCTCAATAATTAATTTATCTAAATCGATCCAACAAATGTAACCATCTTCATAAAATTGAACTAAAACCCTCGAAAGTTTCTTTGTATTTTGATAGGAATTTGGATAAATTAGTTTAAAAAATCTATTTTTAAATATTTCTGTAACTAGATTATTTTCACTTTCATGTTGATACCCAGAAATGTTAACTTTTAATTTCCACCAAATAGTGTTTGAAAAATTAGTTTGCTTAAATAGTGAAATAGGGTCTATATAATTCTTCATACGATGTCTTTTTACTATTTGAGTAAAGAAATGGGCTTAGCCTTAAATAATATTTTAAGTAGAGTTTCTTCTAATGATAAAGAATATTTAAATGAAAATATCGCCATAACTTGGATTAACTATAAAAGTTCAAAAAATAATTTATATAAAGGTTATGGATGTGGAATTAATAATAGAAAAAAAATATATCCAGCGAGCATAGTCAAATTAGTCTATGGTCTTGCTGCTTATGATTGGATAAGACAAGGAAGGTTAATTATATCAGAGGAAATAAGTGATGCAGTAAAAAAAATGTTATTTAACTCTAGTAATAATGCTACAAGCTTTTTAGTTGATATACTTACTGGAACTACAAGTGGTCCATGTATTGAAGGTGAAGCTTGGGAAAATTGGAAATATCAAAGGTCTATCATTAATGATTGGGTAAAAGAATTAAATTGGGAAGAATTGAGGGGAATTAATTGCTGTCAAAAGACTTGGGATGATGCCCCATTTGGTCGAGAAAAGGAATTTTATGAATATCAAAATAAAAATAGAAATTTAATGACAACGGATGCAACTGCAAGGATCTTGGAGGAGATAATGATACATATTGATTATCAAAAGAATGATTTGAATTTAAGAAGTTTTTTAAAAAGAAATTTAAATAAAGCTGCCTTGAAAGAGGATCCACTTAATCAAGTAGAGGGCTTTTTAGGAGATGGGTTGCCAGAAAGTACAAAATTATGGAGTAAAGCAGGCTTAATGTCAGAAGTAAGACATGATGCTGCTTGGTGGATTAATAATAGTTCAGTCCAAACTTTATTAATAGTTTTTGGAAATGGAAAGAATTTTTTTCAAGACACTTCTTTATTCCCATCTATAGCTAAAGCGATTTACGAATATAATAAAAAATTTTTGTATTAGAGCTTAATTTAAGTCATCTAAAAAATTCTTATCTAATCCATCTGTATAGGCTTCAAAAGGTAACATCATAATCTCTTCAACTTCTATGTCATTGATAATCCATTCTTTATATTCTTCTAATAAACTTTTTCTATCCTTATCATCTAATTCATAAATACGTAGTGCCTTATCTTTAAGGTTTTCTTTAATTAGGTTTTCAATTTCTTTTCTATGCATCTTATCTTACTTCTCCCTCTAAAATTATTCTCCTGATTGTTGATAAAGAAATTCCTGTTTGAGTTCTAATTGAACGATATGAATATCCCTCATTACGAAGTCGTAATACTAGTGATTCTTTTAATGGACTAATCTTTGGTCTCCCTCCAAAATTGTTTCCTGATAATTTCCTACGTGTGACATTTTCTTTTTTTCTTTCTAATAAATAGTTTTCTTCTAAATTATCTAATTCATATAAAATATTAAAAATTGAAGAATTTTTTTTCGAAGAATAATTATCTACTAAAAAACCAGATATCGTGCGCAATGTAACATCATTTTTCATCAGTTTATTTATTGTTATCAAACAGTCTTTCTTGTTTGAAAATGCACGATCTAGCTGAGTTACTATAAATTCATCTCCTTTGGATAAACAACTAAGAGCCTTATTCAGTTGTGGCTTTATTTCTGCTTCTAAGCTGATGAGCTCAGAAAAAATTAAATTGCACCCCTCTTCTTTTAAACTCTCTATTTGCTGTTCTAAATAATTATATTCGCTTTCAATAGCTCTTGCATAACCTATAGATTTACGTTTTTTAGGTTTATCAGATAATAAAAAACGTTTTCTTTTAAAATGTAAACTCACTGTTCTATTATATATATTTTTAAATGTATCAAAAATAATATAAAAAAACAGTTTTTAGTACATCTAAATACTTATATATAAATATATTAATAGAGTATTATGATATTAATTTAAATATTATGATATTATTATTAAAAATAACGTTCTAGATACTGTTCTGAAAATAGAATAACAGAACATTTTTAAGAATGTTTTTTTGTTTTTTACGAAATAATATTTATAAAGTTATTCTTCTTATTATCAAAAATAAAAATTGCCTTGTATCCTTTATTGCCTACAATTTTTTTAGAAAACTATAAATAGTAAATTATTCTTGTTTTGAGTAAGATAAAAATATAATAAGTAGAATTAATTAATTTGACGAATAATTATAATAAAACGGTATTAAAGCCTGAATGGTTAAGAGTAAAAGCCCCTCAGGTTGAAAGAATAGGTAATACTGCAGATTTATTAAACGATTTAAACCTCAATACTGTATGTCAAGAAGCAAGCTGCCCTAACATAGGTGAATGTTTTGCCAGTGGCACTGCAACCTTTCTAATTATGGGCCCTGGATGCACAAGAGCATGCCCATATTGTGATATTGATTTTGATAGATCGAAGAGAGATTTAGATCACACTGAACCCTATCGTTTAGCTGAGGCTGTATATAGGATGAAGCTTAAACATGTAGTAATTACATCAGTTAATAGAGATGATCTTGAAGATGGTGGTGCTTCTCAATTTTATAAATGTGTTTCAGAAGTTAGAAAGAAATCTAGGGAAACTACTATTGAGCTATTAATTCCAGATTTTTGTGGTAATTGGCATGCGCTTGAGAAAGTTCTTGATTCAAAGCCAGATGTTTTAAACCATAATATTGAAACTGTTTCATCTTTATATAAAAAGGTAAGACCCCAGGGAAAATATCAAAGAACACTAGAATTACTTAAAAGAACAAGGAATTACTCCCCTCAAGTTTATACAAAGTCAGGTTTCATGCTTGGTTTAGGGGAAAAAGATGAAGATGTTTTAAACCTTTTAAGTGATTTAAGAACGAATTTTGTAGATATAGTTACTATTGGACAATATTTATCCCCTGGCCCTAATCATTTACCTGTTCAAAGATTTGTAAGTCCGTCAAAGTTTAATTACTTTAAATTATTTGGCGAAAACGAATTGGGCTTTATGCAAGTAGTAAGTTCTCCATTAACTCGAAGTAGTTACCATGCTGAAGAAATACAAAAACTAATGAAACAGCATCCAAGATAAATTAATTTCTTATTGATTAATATCGATCCATTGATTTAATTTCCATTCAACTAGATCACTTTTAATCATTGGATCATTCTTGATGATTTGAAGTGCTTCTTTAAAAGTTTTCATTTCAATAATTAGTAGTCCTCCTGCTCCTGGCATTTGGAACTCATCAACTAAAAACCCACTTTTAATATTTACACCTTGTTTTTTTAATTTTTTAATCCATTGAATATGTTCATTAATTACTTTGTTTCTTAAATCTTTTTTGATTAAGTATTCTTTTTTGATGATTTCAGTTTTTACAAAGAAAGGCATTTATAAGTTGGCTATGCCAAGCATTTCTTCCTCGCTTGGGGGAACTATTAATTTAAAATTACTCTTAAAATAAGACCAATTCTTAATTATTTCAGCAGCTTTTAAGCTCTTTGTTTTTTCTAGATATTCTTGAATAATTTCTAATAAAATCTCCTCTTGCTTTAGTAAGGTTATTTCATGAACGCTAACTATTTCCTTATTAACTTTATTGCTTAAATTATTTTTTTCATCGAGTATATATGCTATTCCACCAGTCATCCCGGCACCAATATTCCTGCCTGTGGAACCTAAAATAACTACTTTCCCACCAGTCATATATTCACAACAATGATCACCTGCTCCCTCTGTTACTGCAGTAGCGCCACTATTTCTTACGGCAAATCTTTCTCCCGATTTACCTAATGCAAATAATTTCCCTCCTGTTGCCCCATATAGACAAGTGTTTCCTAAAATAACTTGCTCTGAGGATTTCTTATCTGTTTTCGGTGGAATTATAGTAAGTATTCCGCCATTCATTCCTTTGCATACATAATCATTGGCTTCTCCGATTAATTTGATTTTCATTCCCTTTAATAAAAATGCACCAAAGCTCTGGCCTGCATATCCTTTGAAATTTAAGTTGAGTTCACCATTAAATCCAGTGTTTCCATAAAGTGCTGCGATTTCGCCTGATATTTTGGCACAAACACTTCTATCTGTATTTTTGATCTCAATTTCTTTTGTTATTTCTTTGTGATTTTTAATTGAATCTATAAATTGAACATCCGATAAAAACTCGTCTTCTAAAACAGAACCATTATTATGAGCATTTTTTGAATGTTTTAACCATGATCTATCATTAATTGAAGATTCATCACTTACTAAAGCAGAGAGATCAATATTAGAAGTTTTTGGGAGACTGATATTTCTTGCAGCAAGAAATTCTTGATTACCAACAAGTTCTTCCATATTAGAAACACCGATGCTACTCATTATCTGTCTAACTTCTTCAGCAATGTATAAGAAAAAATTAACAACATTTTCTGGAATACCCTTAAATCTTTTTCTTAATTCTTCTTTTTGAGTGGCTACTCCAACAGGACACTTATTTGTATGACAAACACGAGCCATTATGCATCCTTCCGCAATCATCGCTACTGAACCAAATCCGTATTCTTCAGCACCCAATAAAGCTGCAATAACTACATCCCATCCTGTTTTAAGACCTCCATCAGTTCTCAAAATTACTCTTTCACGTAAGTTATTCTCTAAGAGAGATTTGTGTACCTCTGCGACACCTAATTCCCATGGTAAACCTGCATGTTTAATAGAACTTAAAGGTGAAGCACCTGTACCTCCGTCATGCCCTGAAATTTGAATTACATCTGCATTTGCTTTGCTTACTCCAGCAGCAATAGTGCCGATACCAATTTCAGAAACAAGCTTAACACTCACTTTCGCTGTTGGATGGACTTGATGTAAGTCATGGATTAGTTGAGCTAAATCTTCAATCGAATAAATATCGTGATGAGGGGGAGGAGAGATTAGTGCTACGCCTGGTTTACTATTTCTTAGTTTTGCAATGTAAGAATCAACTTTTGGACCAGGTAATTGTCCTCCTTCTCCTGGTTTTGCACCTTGAGCCATTTTAATTTCGAGTTGTTTACCACTTCTTAGATATTCAGGTGTAACTCCAAATCTACCTGATGCTATTTGTTTAATTGCTGAGCATGCAGTGTCTCCATTTTCTAGACCTTTTATAAAAGGCAATGTTGCTGATTTAGTATGTTCATCAATATCATTTAAAACATTAAAACGAGCTGGATCTTCTCCTCCTTCTCCACTATTACTTTTCCCACCAATTCTATTCATTGCAACAGCTAACACTTCATGGGCTTCTCTTGATAATGCACCTAAACTCATTCCTCCAGTGCAAAACCTTTTGCAAATTGATGCAACACTTTCAACTTCTTCTAATGGAATACTTTTTCTTTTTGAACTAATTGTTAGTAAATCTCTTAAAGAAGTGGTGGGTCTATTACTAATGAGTTTTTTGTAAGTTTGAAAATGATCGTATCCCGGCCCTTGTTTTACAGCGGTATGTAAAACCTTAGACATCTCTGGATTATTGGAGTGATATTCTCCATTATTTCTAAATTGTACAAATCCTAAAAATTCTAATTTCTTTAGATCGATCTCAGGGAAGGCTTTTGTATGTATTGAAATAGTTTCATTAGTTAATTCTTTTAATGTTATGCCTGCAATTCGGCTTGTTGTTCCATCAAAAGCAATTTTTATTAAGTCAGAACCAAGACCTACTGCTTCAAAAATTTGTGCACCATGGTAACTAGATAAAAGTGAGATTCCTATTTTGGAAAGAATTTTTCTTAGACCGTCTTCTAGAGCTTTTTTAATATTTTCTTGAACATTAATTATTGATAAAGGATTTATTTTTTTGCTATCTATAAGTTTTTGAGTTTTTGGATGGTTTAACCAGTGTCTTCCTGCTTCGAAGGTTAACCAAGGACACACTGCGCTTACTCCATAGCCAATCAAGCAAGCTAAGTGGTGTGTACTCCAGCATTGACCTGTTTCAATTATTAAAGAAGCTTTTAGTCTGATTTCTTTTTTAAGAAGATAATGATGAATTGCTCCAACAGCAAGTAAGGGAGGAATAAAAGTCTGTTTAGGATTAATTCCTTTATCAGAAATAATAATTAAAGAGCAACCTTCTTTTATCGCGAGCTCACTCTGTTTACAAATTGCTTTTAATTGGTTCTCTAAGCCTTGGACACCTTCCTCTATATCAAACAAACTTGAAATAGTTTGAGATTTAAGTTCTGATTTTTTTATTGATATAAGTTCTTCCTCGTTGAGAATTGGACTTTGTAAATGAACAAAAGGTTTAGTTTCTTTAATCTTAAATGGTGTACATCTTTCTCCAAGATGCATTTCTAAACTCATTACTAGTTTTTCTCTAAGAGGATCAATGGGAGGATTAGTAACTTGCGCAAATCTTTGCTTGAAATAGTCATATAAAATATGAGGTTTTGATGAGAGCACTGCTAATGGGATGTCATCGCCCATGCAATAAGTAGGCTCTTTAGCTAATGAAGCCATTGAATCTAAGATAAGATCATTATCTTCGGCTGAAAAACCATATGCAGTTTGTTGTTGTAATAACTCAAGGTTTTTTAGTTTGCAGTCTTTAAACCATTCATTATTTTCAATTTTTATATTTCTATTATTGAGTAGATCCTTATAATTATGTCTTTGAGCTGCTTCAGATTTGACTTCCCAATTTCTTAGAATTCTATTTTGATGAAAATCAACTGCCAGCATTTGACCTGGCCCTAATCGACCTTTTTCAAGTACTCTTTCCTCTTCAAGATCTACGACTCCTGTTTCGGAACCCATTATTACAAAACCATCACTTGTTATTGAATATCTTGCAGGTCTTAGACCATTTCTATCAAGCGTTGCACCTACAAAATTTCCATCAGCAAATACAAGGAGAGCAGGTCCATCCCAGGCTTCTTGCAGGCTTGCAGAATACTCATAAAATGCTTTAATATCTTCTCTTTGTTCAAGTTCAGGTTGATCTCTAAATGCTTCAGGCACAAGTTTTAATAATGAGTCAGTAATTGGCTGGCCTGAACGAATATTAATTTCAAGGGTTGCATCAAGATTTGATGAATCACTTTTATTGACATCTACAATTGGCTTGATGTCATTAGATAACTCTCCCCAAAAATCATCAATATGTGTTTCTGAAGCTTTAGCCCAGTTGATATTGCCTAACAGAGTATTTATTTCACCGTTATGTCCTAAAAACCTCATTGGCTGAGCCAGTGGCCATTTTGGTAATGTATTTGTACTGAATCTCCGATGATAAACAGAAAATGAGACCTTAAAGCTCTCTTCTTGTAAATCTTGATAAAACTCGGATAATATTGCAGATCTAACCATACCTTTGTAAACAACTGTTTGAGAACTCAGTGAGGCAAAATAAAATTCACAATACTCATCTTGCTTCTTCAACGTTTCTCTTATTTTTTTTTCAATTCTTTTCCTTAATTGGAATAATAACCTTTCAATATCTTGATTATCTTTTTTTTCTATGTATAAAATCCACTGAATTATGAACGGAGCATTTGCCTTGGCTAAAGGGCCTAAGATTTCATTGTTAACAGGTACAGTTCTCCAAAATGTTTTTTTGACTCTTAATTTTTCTGCTTCCTTGTCACATATTGATTTACATTCTTCAATTTTCTCTGTTTTGTTAGGCATAAAAACCATGCCTAACCCTCTATCAAACTCTTCTTTATTTTTTAGATTTATTTCTTCATCTAAGTATTGCCATGGGATTGAACATAAAATGCCTGCTCCATCTCCTGAATCACTATCTCCTCCACAACCTCCTCTATGCTCCATGCAGTTAAGACCCTTTAGGGATTGTTTTAGTATCCAGTTGCTTTCTATCCCTTGAACATTTGCTATGAAACCTACTCCACAAGCATCTTTCTCACCAATTATTCCATTGGGGGAGTAACTATCTTGATATGGCCCAACGATTCTTTTGATACTCTCTACCATAGATTATTTAACTAAATTGTGAATTTTGACGTATTTCTATTATAAAAATAAATATCCTATTAAATCTAAAATTAATGAATAATTACTATACAATTTTTAATTAAAAGATTTTTACAAAAAATATCATACAAAACTTTTAGTTGGTGCTCTTAAAAGGTTATGATAGTGGATATTTCATTTTATTTATACTAACTATAGATGCCAACTATTTCCCAATTAATTGGTTCAGCAAGAAAAAGTCTGACAAGAAAAACAAAATCTCCCGCACTTAAATCTTGCCCTGAAAGAAGAGGTGTATGTACAAGGGTTTATACTTCAACACCTAAAAAACCTAATTCAGCTTTAAGAAAAGTTGCAAGGGTAAGATTAACTTCAGGTTTTGAGGTTACTGCTTATATTCCCGGAATTGGACATAATTTACAAGAACATTCTGTTGTACTTCTAAGGGGTGGAAGAGTAAAAGATTTACCGGGAGTTAGATATCATATAATTAGAGGAACTTTAGATACTGCAGGAGTCAAAGATAGGCGTCAGTCCAGATCTAAATATGGAGCCAAAGCTCCAAAAGATTAATTTGTAAACAACACTTTTAAAAAAACATGTCACGTCGTAACGCAGCAGTAAAAAGACCAGTTCTTCCTGATCCTAAGTTTAATAGTCGTCTTGCCTCAATGATGATTTCTAGGCTTATGAAACATGGCAAAAAATCTACTGCGCAAAGAATATTATCGGATGCTTTTTCTTTAATCAGTGAGAGGACAGGTTCTGATGCTGTTGAATTATTCGAAACGGCTGTTAAGAATGCAACTCCTCTTGTTGAAGTAAGAGCAAGAAGAGTTGGTGGTGCAACTTATCAAGTACCCATGGAAGTACGTCAAGAAAGAGGCACGGCTATGGCTTTAAGGTGGCTTGTTACATTTTCTCGTGCGAGAAATGGAAAAAGCATGTCACAAAAATTAGCTGGGGAATTAATGGATGCCGCCAATGAAACTGGGAGTGCGGTTAAAAAAAGGGAGGATACTCATAAAATGGCAGAGGCTAATAAAGCTTTTGCTCATTACAGATATTAATTTCGGCAAAAAGGTACTTAATTAGTTTATTATTAGAAAAGTTTACTTTTAATGTAAACATTATTTATTTGTAAATCATTACTATTTGGAGCTTTAAAATTGGCACGCGACTTTCCCCTAGAACGAGTAAGGAACATAGGTATAGCCGCTCATATTGATGCAGGGAAGACAACTACTACTGAACGAATTTTGTTTTATTCAGGTGTTGTTCATAAAATTGGAGAAGTTCATGATGGTGCTGCAGTAACAGATTGGATGGATCAAGAAAGAGAGAGAGGAATTACTATTACTGCTGCTGCAATATCTACAAGCTGGCAGGATCATAGAATTAATATAATAGATACTCCTGGACACGTTGATTTCACAATTGAAGTTGAAAGGTCAATGAGAGTTTTAGATGGTGTTATAGCTGTATTTTGTGCCGTAGGTGGAGTTCAACCTCAATCTGAAACAGTTTGGCGTCAAGCTGATAGGTACTCTGTTCCAAGAATGGTATTCGTAAATAAGATGGATAGAACTGGAGCAGACTTCTTGAAAGTTAATAAGCAAATCAAAGATCGTCTTAAAGCTAATGCACTTCCTATTCAGCTTCCTATTGGAGCTGAAGGTGATCTGTCAGGTATTATCGATTTAGTAGCTAACAAAGCTTATTTATACAAAAATGATTTAGGTACTGATATTGAAGAGTCTCCTATTCCTTCCGACATGCAGAAAGAAGCTTTAGAATGGCGCAATAAATTAATGGAAAGCGTTGCAGAGAATGATGAGGAATTAATAGAAATATTTCTAGAAACAGGAGAGCTATCTGAAGAACAACTAAAGAAGGGTATTAGGGAAGGGGTTTTAAAACATGGATTGGTTCCTGTTTTATGTGGTTCTGCATTTAAGAATAAAGGTGTTCAACTAGTCTTGGATGCTGTGGTTGATTACTTGCCGGCTCCAGTTGATGTCAAACCAATACAAGGTGTTTTGCCAAGTGGGAAAGAGGATGTTAGACCCTCCGACGATAATGCTCCTTTCAGTGCTTTAGCTTTTAAGGTTATGTCAGACCCATATGGAAAACTAACTTTCGTAAGGATGTATTCAGGTGTTCTATCAAAGGGTAGTTACGTTATGAATTCTACAAAAGACGCTAAAGAAAGAATTTCTAGATTAGTTATACTCAAAGCTGATGAAAGAGAAGAAGTTGATGAGTTAAGAGCTGGAGATTTAGGGGCAGTTTTGGGTTTAAAGAATACCACTACAGGTGATACTTTATGTAACACTGAAGATCCCATAGTTCTGGAGACTTTGTTTATCCCCGAGCCAGTTATTTCAGTTGCTGTCGAGCCAAAAACTAAAGGCGATATGGAGAAATTATCCAAGGCTTTAACAGCTTTGTCAGAGGAAGATCCAACATTTAGAGTTAGTACAGATCCGGAGACAAATCAGACCGTTATCGCAGGTATGGGTGAATTACATTTGGAAATACTTGTTGATAGAATGTTAAGAGAATTTAAGGTCGAAGCAAATATTGGAGCTCCTCAGGTTTCTTACAGAGAGACCATACGAACAAGTTCTAAAGGGGAAGGTAAATATGCAAGGCAAACTGGAGGAAAAGGTCAATATGGTCATGTGATAATAGAAATGGAACCTGCTGAAGTTGGTAAAGGTTTTGAATTCGTTAACAAAATTGTTGGCGGAGCCGTTCCCAAAGAGTATATTGGACCTGCATCAAATGGGATGAAGGAAACATGCGAATCTGGTGTTCTTGCCGGGTATCCACTTATTGATGTAAAAGTAACACTAGTCGATGGTTCGTTCCACGATGTAGACTCATCTGAAATGGCCTTCAAAATAGCAGGTTCCATGGCTTTTAAAGATGGGGTTAAAAAATGTAACCCTGTTCTATTAGAGCCTATGATGAAAGTTGAGGTCGAAAGTCCTGACGACTTTCTTGGATCTGTTATTGGCGATCTCTCCTCTAGGAGAGGTCAAGTCGAAGGACAATCTGTTGATGATGGATTGTCTAAGGTGCAGGCCAAAGTGCCTTTAGCCGAAATGTTCGGTTATGCCACTCAACTCCGATCAATGACTCAAGGTCGGGGTATATTTTCAATGGAGTTCGCAAATTACGAGGAAGTTCCTCGTAATGTAGCGGAAGCTATCATTTCCAAGAATCAGGGCAATTCCTGATCTCTGAACTATAAACAAACTTAAACCCTCGATTCTTTAATTCAAATGGCTCGCGAGAAGTTCGAAAGAAACAAACCACATGTCAACATAGGTACTATTGGCCATGTTGATCATGGAAAAACAACCCTTACTGCTGCTATTACAAACGTATTAGCTAAAAAAGGACAAGCACAAGCTCAAGATTATGGAGACATAGATGGTGCTCCAGAAGAAAGAGAACGTGGCATAACAATTAATACTGCCCACGTTGAATATGAAACTGAAGGCAGACATTACGCACATGTTGACTGCCCAGGTCATGCTGATTATGTAAAAAATATGATCACAGGTGCTGCTCAAATGGATGGCGCGATTTTGGTTTGTGCTGCAACAGATGGTCCTATGGCTCAAACAAAAGAGCATATTCTTTTAGCTAAACAAGTTGGTGTTCCTGCATTGGTAGTCGCTTTGAATAAATGTGACATGGTTGATGATGAAGAAATCATTGAACTTGTTGAAATGGAAATTAGAGAACTTCTAGATAGTTATGATTTCCCAGGAGATGATATACCGATCGTTCAAGTTTCAGGTTTAAAAGCGTTAGAAGGAGATTCTACTTGGGAATCAAAAATTGAAGAATTAATGAAGGCTGTTGACGACAGTATCCCTGAACCAGAGAGAGAAGTTGATAAGCCATTTTTGATGGCTGTTGAAGACGTATTCTCAATTACAGGTAGAGGAACAGTGGCTACAGGTAGAATTGAGAGAGGTAAAGTCTTAAAAGGTGAGGAAGTAGAAATTGTTGGTATTAAGGAAACAAGAGTAACTACTGTTACTGGGGTAGAAATGTTCCGTAAGATGCTTGATGAAGGAATGGCAGGTGATAACGTTGGACTACTTCTTAGGGGTGTTGAAAAAGAAGATATAGAAAGAGGAATGGTTCTTGTCAAGAAAGGATCAATTACTCCTCATACACAATTTGAAGGAGAAGTTTATGTTCTTAAAAAAGAAGAAGGTGGCAGACACACTCCTTTCTTCGCGGGATATAGACCACAATTCTATATTAGAACAACTGATGTAACCGGCCAAATTACGGCATTTACTTCTGATGATGGATCTAATGTTGAGATGGTTATGCCTGGAGATAGAATCAAAATGACTGGCGAATTAATTTGTCCAGTAGCTATCGAACAGGGAATGCGCTTTGCTATTCGGGAAGGAGGACGTACTATTGGGGCCGGTGTTGTGTCTAAAATAATTAAATAATTTCTATTTTTTAGAAGTTACCCTCTATCACTTAAAATAAACAAATAGATTAGGGTTGTTTTAATTAACAACCCTTTTCCTAGAAGTTAATTTGAAATTATGACTGCATCTATTGCACAACAAAAAATACGAATAAGACTTAAAGCATTTGATAGAAGAATGCTTGATTTATCTTGTGACAAAATAATACAAACAGCTGATACAACAGCTGCCTCAGCTATTGGTCCTATTCCTTTACCCACGAAAAGAAAAATTTATTGTGTTCTAAGATCTCCACATGTAGATAAGGATTCTAGAGAGCATTTTGAAACAAGAACGCATAGAAGAATAATTGATATTTATAGTCCATCAGCTAAAACTATTGATGCATTAATGAAGCTAGATCTTCCTAGTGGTGTCGATATAGAAGTGAAACTTTAAGAAAGCCCGAAATGGACTTTAATTTACTAGTATAAACTTGTAATAAATGAGGTTTAAATGGGAGAGCTCTCAGTAAGGGAATTACCTATATTCCCTTTGCCAGAGGTGGTTCTTTTCCCACAAGAAGTATTGCCTTTACATATATTTGAATCAAGATACAGAATAATGTTGCAGTCGGTACTTGAAACAGATTCTATGTTTGGAGTTATTAAATGGGATCCGAATACTAAAAGTATGGCAAATGTAGGTTGCTGTGCCCAGATAATAAAGCACCAAACAGCAGAAGATGGAAGAAGTAATATCATTACCCTTGGTCAACAAAGATTTCAAGTTTTAGAAATTGTTCGTTCAACCCCATATAGCTCCGCAATGGTGAGTTGGATTAATGACGAAAATGTTGATAATTTTCAGAAGTTAGATGCTTTAAAAGATTCTGTTACTGAAGCACTGAGTGATGTTGTCAAATTAACAAGCAAATTGACCAATTCAAAAAAAAATCTTCCTGAGAAATTACCTAATAACCCAATGGAATTATCTTTTTGGATAGCTTCTCATCTAGGAGGAGCTGTTTCGGATGAACAGCAAAGATTATTAGAAGAGAGAAATACTTATACACGTTTAAAAAGGGAGTTTGAAATGTTAGACCATACAAGAAAACAGCTAGCAGCTAGAACGGCCTTGAAAGAGAGTTTTCCTGATATTAAAGAAAATTAAATGTTGGAATTTTTATTGCCACTTATATTTTTAGTATTTATTTTTGTGTCTGTCTCTTTAATACTTTGGAGAATTAATACTAGAAAATTTCTTTCTTCTGGAACTGTGGCAGCGGCATATGATTCATGGACTCAGGATAAACTACTTGAGAGATTATGGGGTGAACATATACATTTGGGTTTCTATTCCCCAGATCAGGATAATACTGATTTTAGACAAGCTAAAGTAAACTTCGTTCATGAGTTAGTTCGTTGGAGTGGTTTAGATAGATTACCAAAAGGATCGCGGATACTTGATGTAGGCTGCGGAATTGGAGGAAGCTCAAGGATTCTTGCAAAGTATTATGGATTTAATGTTACAGGGATAACCATTAGTCCTGCGCAAGTTAAAAGGGCAATAGAACTTACTCCTTATGAACTTAATTGCAACTTTCAAGTTATGGATGCTTTAGATTTAGAATTTGAAGATGGAACATTTGATGGTATTTGGAGTGTAGAAGCAGGAGCCCATATGAATGACAAAACTAAGTTTGCTGACGAAATGTTAAGAGCTTTAAGGCCTGGTGGATATATGGCATTAGCTGATTGGAACTCAAGAGATTTAAAAACTAATCCTCCATCTTTTTTCGAAAAAATTATCCTAAACCAATTACTCGAACAGTGGGTTCATCCTGATTTTATTAGTATTAATGACTTTGTTGATGTTCTTCAACATAATAAAAATAGTTCAGGTAAAGTGATTTCTGAAAATTGGAGTTCTTATACTAATCCATCTTGGTATGATTCAATTATTGAGGGATTTAGAAGACCTAGTGCAATTTTATCTCTTGGTCCTCTAGCATTAGTAAAGTCTATAAGAGAGATTCCTACAATACTTCTCATGAATTGGGCCTTTAGAAAAGGTTTAATGGAATTTGGAGTTTATAAATGTAGAGGTTAAGTTAATCTAAATCAATATTTTGAGAACAATAACAACCGAAATCTATGAAATGCTCACATAAAGGTTTGATGTGTTTTTTCAAATCTAAGATGTCTTCAATACTTTTTTGACTTTTTATCTCTAAATCAACGTAAATTATATATTCTCCTAATGCTCTCTTAGAAGGCCTTGATTCTATTTTGCTCATATTGAATCCAAACTCTGCAATATAATTTAATGCTTTAAGTAAAGCACCAGGTTTATTAGAGAGCAATGAGAAGGCAAAACTGGCAATATTGACTTTTGACGAAATAGATTCCTTGCTCAACAAGACAAATCGTGTGCAATTTCCTGGCACATCATTAATAGGAAAGGCTAATTCTTTTAGTCCTTCTATTTTTATTAATGATTTTGATCCAATCGCAGCTCTAAATGTACTACTTTTTATCATATTTACAGCTTCTGAGGTTGAATTGGTGGGAAGAGTGATTGCGTTTGGAAGATGTTCAGATAACCATTCGGAACATTGAGCTAAGGCTTGTGGATGCGATAATACTTCTGAGATGCCTGAAATTTCTCCATTACTTATCAATGCATGTTTTATCGGTAATACAATTGCTTTGTTGATATTAATATCAGGAAATTTCCAAAGTGAATCTAAAGTTGCTGTAACGCCTCCTTCTACAGAGTTTTCTATAGGTACTACTGCCGCATCACAATTGTTGTAGGCTATTGATTTAATAACCGAATTTAACCCATTACATGGTACAAATATAGGTGTCTGAAAACCGGCAAGCTTTGATAAAATATGAGCTGCTTTTTCTGCGTATGTCCCTTTAGGACCTAAATATGCAACTTGTTTGCGCATGATTAATTGTAAGAAAAAAAGAAATCAAATAAGCATTGGAGGTATATAGAAAATGCTATTGGCTTTTGATGCTAAACAGAAACTAAACCTTTCTGTGACAAGTAATAAAGAATATCTTTCTAACTATCTTTTGGAAGAAGAAAGAGTTGTTGGAGCAATGCTGGACTCCAGAAAATTAGTTCCTGAAGGGGAAGGTAAGTATAAGTATACAGTAACAAGTTTCAAGGTTTTTCAATTAGATATTAATCCTGTTGTATCAATTGGGGTAGAGAATAAAGATGGTGTTTTAACAATGAGCGCACTCGATAGTAAATTAGACGGTTTAGGGATGATAGATGATTTTAAGCTCATTTTGAAAGCAAATTTACAAGCAACTGATATTGGATTAGAGGGAGAAGCTCTTTTAGGGGTATCGGTAAGTCAACCCCCTTTATTGAAACTCGTTCCAAAGAAAATATTGGAATCTACTGGTCATTCTGTGTTGAATGGGATCTTATTAGGGATAAAGGCTAGGGTTCAACAACAATTAGTGAAAGATTTTTTAGATTGGTGTGAATCAAAGCAGATTTGATTTTGTCAGGAAACTTTTCCTATGAAGATTAGTTATTCCATTTTCTTTGATACTGCAAAGATGTCCTCTCGTTCCATATCCTTTGTTTTTGAAGATTATATATCCAGGGTATTTCTTCTCTAATCTTTCCATAAGAATGTCACGAGATACTTTTGCGATTATGCTGGCTGCAGCAATTGAGGTAAATTTGGAATCCCCTGCAATTATATTTCTTTGATTGCCCTCCCAAGGTCTCAGCAATAATGGGCCATCAATTAGTAGCTCAGATGGTCTATCTCTTAATTTCTTTACAGCTCTAAGCATTGAAAGTTCAGTTGCAATTCTTATACCAAATTCATCTATTTCTCTTACCGATGATTGCCCTATTCCGTGATCTGAAGATAGTTTAATTATATGGGGTACAAGAAATTCTCTTTTTTTTGGAGTTAATTTTTTACTATCTATTACACCTAATTTTTTTAGGGCTAATCCATTTTGTTTTGTTATAACTATAGCTGCTGAGAAAACTGGTCCAAAAACTGCTCCCCGGCCAACTTCATCAATTCCTATTTCAAACAATTTATTCAATACTTGCTGAAGATCTTCTCCTTTTTTTTCTTGAATTATTTATCTCATCTGTAAGTTCAAGTTCGCTTCCCTTTTCTATTACTTCAAATTCCTCATTTTCATTCATGATTTGAGGTAATGAATTGTTCGTATTAACTTCTTCATTCGCACTTCTCTCCTCAATCTCTTCTTGCACCTGTGATTTTAAGATTTTCTTACTTTGTTTTTTCGCATTTAATTTTGTTGTTGACTTTTTAGTACTGTTTAAGATTTCTGCTTTTTCTTTATTTTCATTATCCTCTAAAAGTACAAGATTATTACTAGTTATATATTCTTTGCCTAATTTTATTAGTGGATTAATACCTAATTGACTGTAAACAACTTTCTCATCAATAGTAAGATCCATAGATATTAAGTTTTTTTCTTTCGAATTAGATGTCAACATATCATCAACATTTTTCTTTTTATTAGAAAGATCTTCTTTATTTGAATTATTAGTTTTCTGTAATTCTTTTTCAACTATTTTTTCCTGCTTATTAATTAACGGTATATGGTCTAGTTCTTGAGTTTTGGTAGTATTTGACTTATTAAGTTTCCCTCCAATATGTTTGCCTGCTAAATTATAATTTTGAAAATTTAATAAATTCTCCACATGTCCTAAACCATTGCAAGCACTACACTTCTCTCCAAATAATTCATATATGTTTTGACCTTGCCTTCTTCTGGTTAATTCTACTAACCCTAATTCAGTTAACTGAGCAATCTGAGGTCTTGCAGAATCATCCTTTATTGATGAAGTAAAATGTTCAAGTAATTGGAATTGATCTCTTCTAGATTCCATATCAATAAAATCTACTATGATAACTCCTCCAATATTTCTTAATTTCATTTGCCTTGAGATTTCAAGTGCTGCTTCGCAATTTGTCCATAAAACAGTTTGTCTTGAGTTTGCTGATCTTGTAAAAGAGCCAGAATTGACATCAATTACTGTTAAGGCTTCAGTGGGTTCAATAATTATATAACCTCCTGAAGGTAGGTCTACTCTAGGTTGAAGAGATTTTTGAATAGTTTTCTTAATTTCGTATTTTTCTAAAATATGTTCTTTTAAGTCGTTATCGTGGAATTCAATTTCTAAATTAGATTCATTACTTTTTAAAAAGTCCTTTGCTTTATCTACTAATAATTTATTATCTATAATAATTTTCTTAGTTACTGAATTAACATGATCTCTCAATATTTTTAGGGAAAAATCATCATCTCGCTTTATTAAACTTGGCGGATTAGAATTCTCTGAAATTTTTAAAATTTCTTCCCATTTTTGAATTAAATTTTCTAAATCCTCAATGATTAATTCTTCTTTTATATTTTCTGACTCTGTTCTAAATAGTATACCTGTGCTGGGTGGTTTTGTTAAAACTCCGAGAGCTCTTAAGCGACTTCTTTCTGTCTCGGTGTTGATTTTTCTCGAGATATTTACACCTTGTCCATAAGGTTGCAAAATTAAGTATTTCCCAGGTATTGAGATATTTCCGTTAAGTCTAGGTCCTTTATTTCCCGTAGGTTCCTTCATTACTTGTACGAGAACTTTTTGTTTTGGTTCTAGTAATTCAGTAATACCTAATACACCTTTTTTAAGTTTTAATGGACCTAGATCTGATACATGAATAAAACCATTTTTATCACTTTCACCAATATCTATGAAAGCAGCATCAATGCCAGGAAGAACATTTTCAACTGTTCCTAAGAAAATATCCCCAATTTGATATTGACCTTGTGCGACGATTAATTCATCAACTCGATCATCTGTGAGTAGTGCTGCAATTCGCGCCTGCTCAGCTATGACAATTTGCTGAGACATAAACTAAATTTAAGAAGGTTTTGGATTTTAAAATCATTTAAAATTAAATAATTTAATTTTTATTAATCGATGAGCAATTATTTTTAGCTAGGATTATTTGACTTTTTTAAATAATTATTTAGCAGTTAAATTATGCTACTTATACTAGCTTTAGAGGACTTTCAAACAATTTAAAATTGATTGTAAGCTATGATTTTTCTTTTAATTAAATCATAACTAGTATTATTTTAACATTTAATTATCACTAAAGCACATTCATCCATTATTCTTATTAAAGATTAAATTCCTTTTTGCTCTAAAGTGGTTCAAGTAAACGAAAACTATTTAAAACTAAAAGCAGGCTATTTATTTCCTGAAATTTCTAAAAGAGTTAATGCTTATATTAAGAATAATAGTAGTTGTGACATTATTAAGCTTGGCATTGGGGATGTAACAGAAGCATTACCTAAATCATGCAGAGATGCAATGAGTAAAGCATTAAATGAGATGGGAACAAAAGATGGGTTTAGAGGTTATGGACCAGAACAAGGATATCCCTGGCTTAGAGCAAAAATATCCGATAATGACTTTATGTCAAGAGGTTGTCAAATAGCACCAGAGGAAATCTTTGTTTCAGACGGGTCAAAATGCGACAGTAGCAATATTTTAGACATTCTTGGTAATGATAATTCAATTGCTGTAACAGATCCTGTGTACCCAGTTTACGTAGATAGTAATGTGATGACTGGAAGAACTGGAGAGTCTCTCCAAGATGGAACTTATCAGGGCTTAATGTATCTCCCAATAAATGAAGAAAATAATTTTTTGCCTGAAATACCTACGAGTAAAGTTGATATTATATATCTTTGTTTTCCTAATAATCCTACTGGAGCAATAATTACTAAAGTAGATTTGAAGAAATGGGTTGATTACGCCAATCAAAACAATTCATTAATACTTTTTGATGCCGCTTATGAAGCCTTTATTCAAGATAAGGATCTTCCTCATTCAATATATGAGATAGATGGAGCCAAGGATTGTGCTATAGAGTTTAGATCCTTTTCAAAGAATGCTGGCTTTACAGGAGTAAGATGTGCTTATACAGTAATACCTAAAAATCTTTCAGGGCTGAATTCAAAAAGTAAAAAAATTAATTTGTGGTCTCTTTGGAATAGGCGACAATCAACTAAATTTAATGGCGTGAGCTACATTGTTCAAAGGGGGGCAGAGGCGGTGTATTCTTCTGATGGTAAAAAAGAAGTGAAAGATCTTATTGGTTTTTATATGGAAAATGCCAAGATTATGAAAAATAAACTTAAGACGGCAGGTTTTACCGTATATGGTGGGGATAACGCTCCTTATATTTGGATAAAAGTTCCAGACCAAATGACCTCTTGGGATTTTTTCGACTATCTATTAGAAAAAGCAAATGTTGTAGGGACTCCTGGAAGTGGATTTGGATTGTCAGGGGAAGGTTATTTCCGTTTGTCAGCATTTAACTCTCGAGAAAAAGTTATTGATGCAATGGAAAGAATCATTAGCATATAATATTAGAGATTAATGAAATAACAAAAATTTTAAATGGTAAGTAAAAATGGAAAATAATAATGCAGCTGTTATTGAAAAGAAACCTGCAGAATTAAAAAACAAATCTCCTAAATATAAGGTTTTACTTCATAATGATCCTATTAATTCTATGGAGTATGTCACTATTTCACTACGAGAGGTTGTCCCACAATTAAGTGAGCAAGATGCTATTGCTATTATGCTAGAAGCTCATAATACTGGGATAGGTTTAGTCATTGTTTGCGATCTAGAACCAGCAGAGTTTTATTCAGAATCATTAAAATCCAAAGGAATTTCTAGTTCAATTGAGAAAGAGGATTAATAACGGTTACATTTATTATTTCGAATAAGCTAATTTCCTTTCTGATAAAGGACGAACTTTTAAGGATTCTTTTAGAGGGGATTTTCCATATTCTCTCTCAAGAATGTTGATAACTGTTTTGCCAAATTCGTCTTCTTTATTATCAAAAGCTTCTAAGCAAATTTGACCAAGTTTTTTTCCTAAGGAGCCTGGATTCCATAAAAGTTTTCTTGCTGTCCAGGGCATCATGCTCATTGGATTATAATTCGGTTTCAGGATTTTATGATCTAAGGCGTATTTCTCAAGAAGAGTATGCGGTTGTAAACCTATAAAGAATATAGCTGGGTCAACTGAGCCTTTACCAAAAATATTTTCTAATTCTCTATGGTAAGCAATAGTTTGTCTTATGGTGCTTGGCGTTTCATCAAAAACATTAAATGAATAATTGACTGAAACATGATTTTTGAAACCTGATTTGACAAGCATTCTGCAATTATTTAATACTGTTTTAAGGTCATATGCTAACCTCATTTTTCTAACAAGTTCTTGAGATCCTGAAGTGATACCTATTTCAAAATAACTCATACCAGTATCTACCATTAGCTGTGCTAGCTCAGCATCAATATTATCTGCTCTAATGTATGCAGCCCAATTAATGTCGTTCCAGCCTTGATCCTTAATTGCTTGTAAAAGAGTTTTTGCATCTGCAATATGTTTTTTGGCTGGAATAAACTGCGCATCTGTGAACCAAAATCCCCTGACTCCAAGATCATATAATTGCTTCATTTCTTTGATTACTTCGTTAACAGGATTAACACGAACCTGTTTGCCCTCTACAACTGTATAAACACAGAAACAACAATTGTGAGGGCAACCTCTTTTTGTTTGTACCCCTACATAGTAATCTCCATCTTCTATATACCAATTGAATTCTGGCCATATGGATTTAATGTATTTATAGTCGCAGGCAGTTTTAATAGTGCCTGAGGGTTGTTCATGTATTAATTTATTTCGAGGTTTCTGTCCAGCAATGTAACATCTTTCGTCTTCGATTGAATCATTTCTAATAATTTTTTCTAAGAGATTTTCTCCTTCTCCAACAGAAATAACAGTTCCTTTAGGTAGTAAATTTCCTAATTGTTCATAGAAAACACTAACAGCTCCACCTCCTAAAATTACTTTTACATCTTTGTTGTATTTCTGTGCTCTTTTAAGTCCCATCTTGACTAAAGAACAATTTCTATATATTTCTCCATAATGTGATGCAATTAATTTTAATCCTCCCCAAGAACCTCTAATTTTTTTAAGGATATTTTTTGAATAGAAAACCTCAAAAGAGTTTTGCAGGGGATTTCCACTTCTACCATCTACAGGTGCATAAATTTGTATATCTCTCCATGAAAAAATAATTAGATGAGGTCTAAATTCATCAATTTTTCTATCTAAATATTTCGAAACTTTATTAGATGGCATTATTGCCAGATCAATAAATTGTTGCTCAATTTTCGGGAAACATTTATGAATATGGTCTGCTAAGTAAATAGGTCCTATAGGAAATATTGGATTACATGGAAGTCTTACAGTAAGAATCTTTCCATAGTGCTTTCTATGGTAATCTTTTTTATTTATTCTTTTGAACTCTAAATTAAAAGTCATGCCATTAAATTCTAATGAATTTATTCTCATTAAGAATCTAATTATTTTATTACTAATTTGGCGAAATTAAAAATATTTAGAAAATACGACTGAATATTTATTTAAATCTAAATATCAGAAATCATATAAATCCAGCATACTTTAAGGAGTTTTAATCCATCAATCCATCTAGATATATTTGGTGCTCCAGATTTTCTGGCGTAATATCTAACAGGATAATTAAGTATTTTAATATTATTATTTGCTGCTTCAAAAATTATTGTGAAGTCTCCAAATGGGTCAGACTTGGAATCCCAACTTCCATTTTTTTTCATAAGTTTAAAGAATTTTCTTGAAAAAACTTTTGTTCCGCAAAGCGAATCTGAAACTGGTTTATTTATGATAATTGATAAAAATATTGCAAAGAGTCTATTTCCTATATAATTAGCCCATCTCATAGCATCTTTTTCCATTGGGAAAGTTGTGCGGGCACAATTAATTAGGATATTTTCATTTTTGGTTGATTCCATAATTGCTGAGATGCTGTCATCAATATCTACAGTAAAATCACTATCAATTATGGCGAGGGTTTCACCTGAAGAAATATTAAATCCCTCCACAACAGCATTCTTTTTTCCTTTAGACGTTTGTTTTAAAAGAGATATCTTGAAGAAATCTGAGAAATTGTGTTTTAATTCTTTCAAAATTTCATATGTATTATCATTGCTATTCCCCTCAACAAATATAATTTCTAATTTATTTGGTAGCCTTTTGAGTTTATTTAATGCTTTTTTAAAAAGTTCTTTATTTCCAGCTTCATTTCTTGCAGGAATTACTATTGATATTAAATGATCAGAAATATTTTCACTATATTGATAAAAAACTATTTCTAGTTCATAGGCAAGTTGTTTTATGATGGGTATTTTACGGAAAATATTTTTTAAAGCTTTTGGAATTAGTTTAGTTGGCAAAGGAGTTAATTTTTTTGCTTTCCATCTAATGGATCTGTAGTTATAAATTTCCGCTAGAGATTCAATATCACATAAAGTTATTCTTGCTCTGCTAGTAGTTTCTCTAAAAATTCTTGAATCTAATCTTAGCCATCTAGTTATTGGCTCCCAAGTATTTCCTCTGACTTTAATGGAAATAAATTCGTTTTTATCTTTGAATAATTGATGAAGTTTGTTATACGTTAAATTCCAAGTATTAACAGATTTCATGTCGTTATAAACTTTTCAAAAGACACTTTACTACATATTGTTTATTTACTTTTTTAATATTAATTTCCATGGTTTTAAAATATCATTTTCATATATCACTTCATAAGAATAATTATTGTTTTTTATTTCCCTAAATTCAGTTGACCATGCTAATTCTGATTTTTTTAACTGATCAATATTCTCTAAACCTTCATCTAGTTTGGGAGTTAATAAAGAAATTCTTATGATTTTTGATTGGGATTGAGAATTGTTTATTCCACTTTTATCAACCTTTATTGGTTGATTTTTTATGATATCAAGAGATGATAGATATTCCATTTTTTCTCTTAGTTCTCTTGATCTATCAGTGAATAATCCTGATTGCAAAAGAAATGAAGTTAATAAGTAAGGCCCAATTATGAGAGTTATTAATATTTCTTTGAATGAGTTTTTATATTGTATTAATGACCAAGATAGTCCGAAAAATAATAATCCAAGAATTAGAAATGTATTTTCCTTAAAGTTAAAGTTACTTATATTTTTATAGAAGAAATAATATGTGAAGGTTATAATTATTATAAATAATGGAATTATTTTTGAAGTGATAAATATAAAAATTAGTTTATATTTTTTAGAGTTAAATAATTATTTTATTCCTATATAAGTATTTAGTGTAAGAATAGATGAAATTTGTAGTGGATAGTAAGGTGTTTTAGTAGAAAAAATACTTAGAATTGCTATTAATATTAAGGGGAAGAAGGTAAGTATATATTTTTTCTCTTTATTTTCAGAGATATTGCATATTGTGCCAATTATTGCGAAAATACTCCATGGTAGGAATGTTGCGGGAATATTCCAAAAATAATAATAGAAAGGATTTGTAAAAGTATTTTTATTAGAGAGACTGTTAAACTTTTCAACCAAGTAAAAAATAATATTTTTCTCTAAATAAGGGTTAATAGATAAGGACCAAAATAAATACGGAATAAATCCAATAATTAGTCCAAGCCAAAAGAATTTGCTGAATAAAAGATTCTTTTTTAGATATAAATATGGTAAGAGTGATAATAAAGGGACAAAGACTAGAAAAGTTTTCATCATAAAAGATAAACCAATCCAAATACCAAAAAGAAGAATATAGAATTTGTTATCTCTACTTTTTATTTTGACTAAAGAAAATACTCCAATAGATACTAAACATGAATAAATGATATCTTGAGTGCCTAAGTGTGAATAGTCAAACCATAGATATGTAGTAGAAAGTATTAGTGGAGATATAATTGCATATTTTTTATTAAAAAATTCTTCATGTAATTTGTAAGTTATGAATAGCATCAATATTGCAGCAACTGTTGTGGGTAGATATGCAGAAAACATATTTCTTCCAAAGATATATTGTGACTTTGCAATTAAAAACTGTAAACCTATTGTTCTATCTAAAACATATTCGTCCCACCAAAGAGGAATTGTCCAGTTACCTTTATCCAATATCCATCTAGCTTGTAGTGCATAAAATCCTTCATCGTAAGCAATATAACTTCTTTTGCCAAAATAAAATATTAGAGGAATAAAAATAGATAATTTTAAAAAAAGATATTTAAATTTTAAAATCCTATTAATCATTTTTGTTTTTAAGTTGCTTTTGAAATGCCGATAATTGGAATTGAACCAATGACCTACTGTTTACGAGACAGTTGCTCTACCGCTGAGCTATACCGGCAATATTAAAATATTAATATTTTCATATAGACTTCATATTATAATTGAAAAAATTTATGTCAAAAATAGATCCTGAATTAAAAAAGAAATTATTAAAGGAATCTCAGGCTCCCTTCAAAGGATTGAGGAGAATATTGTGGATAGCTTTTAGTGGTTCGGCGTTTTTAGGGCTTTTAATTATGCTTTCTAGAATTGCTAGCGGAAATCAATTGCAGCAAAATAATCTTTTGATACAACTTGGAGCTTGTATAGTTTTTCCTATTTTGTTATTTCTCGATAGAAATAAAGAAGACTAATTAATTTTTATTTAACGTTCTTCTTTTAGTAACAAACTTGAATGCCTCGATTATATCTCCTTCATTCCAAGAAGAAAATTTATCGCACCCAACTCCACATTCAAATCCTGTATTTACTTCTTTTACATCATCTTTGGACCTTTTCAAAGAGTCTAAATTACCTTCAAAAATTACTTTATCTGATCTAAGAACTCTTAGAGAACAATTTCGTTGTAGTTTACCGTTTTGTATGTAACACCCAGCTATAGCTCCTTTCCCAACAGCAAAAGTTGCTCTAACTTCGGCTTGACCTAATGATTCTTCGACAAGATCAGGTTCCAGTAGACCTTCCATTGCCAACTGAATATCTTCTAAAAGTTTATAGATTACTTCATACTCTCTTATGTCAACATCATTAGCATCAGCTGCTCTCTTTGCTCCAGAAGCTAACGATGTGTTGAAACCGATTATCACAGATCCAGATGCAGCTGCAAGGTCTATATCTGTTTCAGTTATTTCGCCTGGAGCGGATAGTAAAACTCTTACTTGAACTTCATTTTTTGGTAATTGTTCCAATGAGCCCAGTATGGCTTCAACACTTCCTTGAACATCAGCTTTAAGAATTAAGTTTAACTCTTTAAGCTCTCCATCATTTGCTTGAGTTGATAAAGAGGATAAGCTAACTCGTCTAGAGGCCATTTGTTGTGCTAATTTTGTTGCTCGCGCATCAGTAGCCCTTTCGCCAACAATAGCTCTAGCTGTTTTTTCATCGGGGTAGACTTCAAATTCATCCCCCGCGGTTGGTACTTCACTGAATCCGAGAGCCTCTACTGGGAAGGAAGGCCCCGCTTCTTTGATTCTATTGCCATGTTCATCAACCATTGCTCTGATTTTTCCAAGTACTGAACCTGCAGCTAAAACATCGCCAGATTTTAATGTGCCATTTTGGACTAGTAAAGTAGCAACAGGTCCTTTAGCTTTATCTAAGTGGGCTTCAATCACAGTCCCTTTAGCTAATCTCTCAGGGTTAGCTTGCAGATCTTCAACTTCTGAAACTAATAAAATCATTTCCAGTAATTTATCAATGTTTTGTCTTTTAATAGCACTTACAGGGACCATCACTACATCTCCTCCCCAATCTTCAGCAATTAAATCTTTTTCTGACAACTCTTGTTTGACTTTATCTGGAGAGGCCCCTTCTTTATCAATTTTATTTATTGCTACTACTATTGGTACTTTTGCCGCTCGTGCATGACTAATAGCTTCAAGTGTTTGAGGACGACATCCATCATCTGCAGCTACTACCAGTACAGCTACATCAGTAACCTTAGTACCTCGTGCTCGCATAGCAGTAAAGGCTTCATGACCAGGAGTGTCCAGAAAAGTTAATTTTTTCTTTTTGGATTCATGTTCAAATTCAACTTGATAAGCTCCTATATGTTGAGTGATTCCTCCTGCCTCGCCTGATGCTACTCTTGATTGTCTTATTGAATCTAAAAGGCTTGTTTTGCCATGATCCACATGGCCCATAACAGTAATTACTGGAGGTCTTTTGATAAGACTATCAATATCATCTTTTTCAATCATATCAACCGTTTTCATTGCAGCCTCTTGAATATCATCTTGCAAAACAGGTACACCAAATTCTTCTGCTACGGTTTCGATAGTTGCCAAATCAAGAGTTTGAGTGACTGTCGCAGTTATTCCTTTAAAGAAAAGAGATTTTATTATTTCAGAACTTTCAAGACTTAATTTATCAGCTAGTTCTTGAACTGTTAAATTATCTTCAGGTACGATAATCATCTCGGGCCTTACTTGTTTTGCCTCTTTGGCTGCCTTTAATTCCATAGCTCTTCTTTTTTGCCTTTGTCTTGTAGTTTCTTTTTTCTTTTTCTTAAATTTTCTTGAAGCTGTTGGTGATTTAGTCTCATCAGAAGTTTCTTTTTTTGGACGTGCCAAACTCGCTGATAAAATTGAGACTTTTTCACCTGAATATCCACTAGTTTCTGAGGTCAATGAATCATCATTCTCACCTATAATATGAACTTTTTGTCTTTGTTTCTGAGGATTTTTATTTCTTAATGCTTCTAGTTTTGCACTATCGTCCCAATCTTTTCTGCCAGTTTTCTTTGAACTATTGGCAAATGATCTATGAGGAGCCTTTTTGGAAGGAGAAGGAGTAGTTGGACGAAGATTGGGAGCTTTTGCTTTATGTTTGGGAGACTGAATCTCTTTTTTTTCAGTATTAGTTCTATTGATTTTATCTTTATCTGATGCATTTGTTTTTTGCAGTTGCATGAGTTCATTGGGAGCAACCGGTTTCCTTATACCTGAGGACTTCTGAACATTGAATTTCGAACCAGTTTTGTTGAAATCTCCTTGCCTGTAATTGACATTAGGTCTATTAGGCGCCCCCGGCCTATTTCGATTGCCTTGTCTATTCACTGTGCCAGGTCTGTTTTGCGTCGCCTGTCTATTTTGTAATCCAGGCCTACTTGGAGTACTAGTTCGAATGGGACTATTGGGCCTAATGGGAGTATTGGGCCTGCTGGAATTACTAGGTCTATTAGTTGTATTAAATCTATTAGTTGTATTAGATCTATTAGTTGTATTAGATCTATTAGTTGTATTAGATCTATTCGCGGGAGTATGTTGATTAAGTATGTTCCGATTATTTTGTCTAGTAGGATTTATCCTAGGTTCTTCTCTCCTTATAGGAGCTCCTACAAGCTCTGGGGTGTTTTTGTCTTTGGTATTATTTAGATTCTTTTTAGTAGATTTATTAGAATTTTGATCATATTTGTTTGAAACGCGATTTCTGTTTTGAGAATTATTTTTTAAGATTGAATCATTTCCTTTAATATTATTATTTAAATTTTTAGGCTTTTCTATTAATTGAATTGAAGGTCTTGCAGCGCTTTTTATAGAAGATTTTGAGTTTTTGGAAAAGGGTTGTTTATCTTGGTTAAATTTTTGTAAGAGGGGTTTTGAAGGAATTGTTGTTGAGTTGTCTGAAATATTTCTTCTATGCTGATTGCTTTGCTTTTCTTGAGATTTATTGTTAGTAACAATAGTTGGTTTTTGGGGGTGATTTATTTTATTTGCAACTGTTTTTTTCGCTATTTTTTCTGGACTCTCTGGCTTGGTTACTGGTCTTATTAATAGGGGTTTGCTTTTTAAGTTTTCTTTGATATTTTTCCCCTGATTTTGTGTGTTAGTTTTAGGTTTATTATCTATATTGTTTGCATCAATATTTTTTAGATTATCAGACTTTTCTTGCAATGCAGGTTTATTGACGGAAATTATTTTTTCAACTGAACTTTTTTTACTGATAAGATTTTTAATCTTTTTTGCATCCGCCAAGCTTATAGAACTGCTGTGACTCTTGACTGAGATTGAAAGTTTTTGAGCGGCATCCAAAATATCCTTATTCTCCAGTTTTAAATCTCTGGAAAGTTCATAAATTCTGATTTTGTCGCTGATGGTCATTAAATAATCTGTATTTTACTCTTTTTAATTAAAGAGAATTTAATTTAATTATATTCCCTTATTGGGATAGTTAATTATAGTTTGCATTTCCTTTTCAAAAATATCAAGAAATTCAGGATCTAAAAATGTTTTTAAAGCTTTTTGAAGCTTTTTTTTAATTTTAGAATCTGTGTAGCAATTTTTAGATTTGCAAATGTAAGCAGAACGTCCTATACCTTTGTTAAACATAATTCCTTGCTTGTGATCCTTTGTGATTTTGAAAAGATTTTTCCTGTTATAAGTTTGCCTGCATGAGATACATATACGCATAACAGGAGATTTGTTTATCACCGTGTCTTCTCCTCTTTAGATAATATTTGATTTTCTTTCATATTTCCTTGTTGATCATTGTCTGAAGATAGGTCTCCTTCGTATTGTTCATCTCCATATTCTTGCTCATCCTCAGGGAGAGGATAGAGTTCTCTTAATCTTGCATCTTCTGATGCACGCTCTGCTTGCTCAGCCTCTAATCTTTTTTCAGCTTCTCTTTGGAGCTTCTCTTCATCTTCTCTTTGCATTATTAATTTAGCAACTTCTGCGTCTTCCGCTTCTTGATCGTATTCGTGTGAGTTTTTGACATCAATTTTCCAACCAGTTAACCTTGCAGCGAGCCTTACATTTTGTCCTTCTCTTCCAATGGCAAGACTTAATTGATCTGGGGGAACTAATACATGTGCATGTTGCCCTTCTGGGTCAACTAGTCTAACTAAATCAACTTTTGCTGGACTTAAAGAGTTTAAAATATATTGAATAGGATCAGATGACCATTTAATAACATCAATCTTTTCTCCCCTTAATTCATTTACTACTTGTTGGATTCTTGCACCTCTTGCGCCAATACAAGCTCCCACAGGGTCAACTTCTTGTTCGATACTATCTACCGCTACTTTTGTTCTTGGACCCACAGCTCTAGAAGGAGGGTTGGCTTCTCTAGAAACGGCTACAATTTTTACTGTCCCTTCCTGAATTTCTGGTACTTCATTTTCAAATAAGTAGACTACTAAACCAGCGTTAGCTCTACTTACAAATAATTGTGGTCCTTTTCTAGCTATTTCACTAACTTCTTTTAAAAATACTTTAAATGTTGCGTTTGCTCTATAGTTGTCATTAGGTAATTGATCCCTTTTTGGTAGTTCTGCCTCTACTTCAGGTCTGCCGATTCCTGAACTTACACCCATAATAATTGATTGCCTCTCAAATCTTATAACTCTTGCTGTTAAAACAGGGTCCTCCAAATCTGCAAATTCTTCTTGGATCATTTTGCGTTGTTGGTCTCTCAATTTTTGAGCTAAAACTTGTTTTGTTGTTGAAGCAGCCATACGCCCAAAATCTTCTTTTTCAGGAGTAACGTCTAAAACTACCGTATCACCTACTTGAGCATCATCAGCCACTTGTTTAACTTCTAGAAGAGAGATTTGATGATCTTCGCTTTCAACTTCTTCTACAATTATTTTACTTGCTAATATTCGATAACCTTCCTCATCTAAATCTAATCCAACATCAAAATTATTAAAATATTCATCATCAAAAGGATCTTCGTTGACACCAATGTAGAAAGTTTTTCTATATTTTTCATAACCTTTTAGTAAAGCTTCGCGCAGAGCTGCTTCTACAACGTTAGGAGGTAATTTTTTTTCCTCACTAATGTCTTCAATAAGATTGTTTAAACCTGGGAGAATAACTAATGCCATCTATGATGGGGAAAATGAATAATGGTTGACAATTAATTAATCTTTTAATGTGCAAAGACTAATCCTTAGTACTTCATTAAAAGGGATTTTTTTTATCTTACCTTTTATGTTAATGGCTAAATAATCTTTAGACTTTTCATAAAGTAAACCATTCAAATTTTTAATTTTAGAATTCTTTTGGTTTAACTCAACATTAACTGGAAAACCTTTAAAAGTTTTGAAGTCTCTTTCTGAGGTTAAATCATCACTGACCCCTTGACTACTAATTTCTAAGACATATGAACAATTTAAAAGATTTGAATTTTCAATTTCATTAGATGCTGGGGTATTAAATTTTGAACAATCATCAATTGAAATATCATTCCCATTAGTTTTTTTTATTGTAATTTGCAAAATAATTGGATTTTGATTAGTTTTTATATCTAAACTGCAAATCTCAAAATCATATTCCTTGGCAACTTTTTGAAGAATTATTTCTAGTCTAATTTTGTTTTCTTTATTCAATTTTTTAAATTTATTGATCTATTTATTTCTATTCTCACATATTTAAATATTATTTTTTGATAAAATTGAAAGATTTGTATTTTATGGATGTAAACAAATAAACAACACTTATTTTTTTATTCAATTAGATTTACTTAAGCAATTCAGAAACTATTTAGTTAAATGAAATTTTTGAAGATTAAATTTATTGATTTAATCAAAATGTTCATCATTGTCTGTTTTTGTTTAGTAAATTTATCACAAAAAACTGAGGTTTTAGCTTTAAATTCTTCCGATACTCATAATTTTGTTTCAGATGCAGTTAAAAATGTTGGTCCTGCTGTTGTAAGAATTGATACTGAACGATTAGTTGAAAGACAACAATTTGATCCGACTTTATTAGATCCTTTATTAAGGGATTTACTTGGAGAACCTGGTATAACTCCTGATAGAGAAAGAGGTCAAGGTTCAGGGGTAATTATTGATAAGAATGGTTTGGTTCTAACAAATGCTCATGTCGTAGAAAGAGTTGATAATGTTTCAATAACTTTGGCAGATGGAAATATTCGCGAAGGCCAAGTTTTGGGAACAGATTCAGTAACTGATTTAGCTTTGGTTAAGATTAATGACTCTACTAGTGCTGTTTTTGCGCCGCTAGGGAATTCTGAAGATCTTGAAGTCGGAGATTGGGCAATAGCTCTAGGTACTCCTTATGGTTTAGAAAAAACAGTTACACTTGGGATAGTTAGTAGTCTACATAGAGATATCAACAGTTTGGGATTTTCAGACAAAAGGCTTGATCTTATTCAAACTGATGCGGCAATAAATCCCGGTAATTCTGGTGGACCGCTTATTAATTCAAAGGGAGAGGTAATAGGAATCAATACTTTAGTAAGAAGCGGCCCTGGAGCAGGGTTAGGCTTCGCAATACCTATTAATTTAGCAAAAACAGTTTCTGAACAGCTTTTTAAAAATGGAGAGGTTATCCATCCATATTTAGGAGTACAATTAATTTCTTTGAATCCACAAATTGCTAAAGAACACAATAAAGATCCTAATTCAATAGTGCAATTACCAGAAAGATCTGGAGCATTAATTCAATCAGTCATACCAAATAGTCCTGCAGAAAAAGCTGGCTTAAGAAGAGGTGATTTAGTAATAGCTGCCGAAAATATTTCTATAGAAGAACCCAAAGCTTTACTTAACGAAGTAGAAAAGGCTCAAATAGGACAAGTTTTTCTCTTAAATGTTTTAAGAGAAAACAAGGAGATTAAGGTAAATATCACACCAGAGGCACTCCCAGGTTTGACATAAATCACCCATTGAAATTAAATAATCTATAAACCTAAAAAAAAATTTTGGATTCTCAGACTCAAATGAAGCAAATAGTTGCTGATGCAGCTATTAAAGAAGTTGAAAGTGAAATGATACTTGGCTTAGGATCTGGATCAACTGCTGCACTTATGATAAAAAGTCTTGCGGATGAAATTCACTCAGGCAAATTGAAACAAATAAGAGGAGTTGCGACCTCCTTTCAATCAGAAGTCCTCGCACTAGAACTTGAAATACCTCTTATTGACTTGGCATCGGTTTCTCGAATTGATTTAGCTATTGATGGGGCAGATGAAGTAGACCCAGCCTTCCAATTAATTAAAGGAGGAGGAGCTTGCCATGTTAGAGAAAAGTTAGTGGCATCTAAAGCTGAGAAATTGTTAATTGTTGTTGATGAATCCAAGATGGTACAAAATTTAAATAAAAGTTTTCCGCTCCCTGTAGAGGTCCTGCCAAATGCCTGGAAGCAGGTTAAGGATATGATTGCAGAAATGGATGGAAGTTCTACTCTAAGGATGGCCAAAAAAAAAGCAGGACCTGTTGTTACTGATCAGGGTAACTTAATACTGGACGTATTTTTTAATGATGGGATTAAGAATCCCAAAGATATAGAAATGAGTATAAATAATATTCCAGGTGTCTTGGAAAATGGATTATTTGTTGATATTACAGATAAAGTTTTAGTAGGCAAAATTGAGAACAATATGCCAGTAGTTTCCTCACCATCAAAAGTTGGCTAATCTTCAAATCTTATTTGAACAGAATTAGCATGACTTTGAAGACCTTCACTTAGAGCGAGATTTATAATATCTAAACTATGAACTTTTAAACTTTCTTCGTTAAATTCTATTATTGAAGTATTTTTCATGAAAGTCTCAACTCCCAAAGAACCACTGAATCTTGAATTCCCTGAAGTTGGTAAAGTGTGATTTGGCCCAGCCAGATAATCTCCAACAGCTTCAGGTGTCCATTTACCTAAAAATATCGCTCCTGCATTCTCAATACCTTTAATAATTTCTCTTGGATCATAAGTAATAATTTCTAAGTGTTCTGGCGCGAATTTATTGCTTAGTTCAATACATGATTCATAATTTTCGCAAATAACTATTAATCCCCAATTGTTGATGGATTGCATACAAATTTCTTTTCTTGGGTGATCCTCCATTGTTTTATATACCTCATCAAAAACCTCTTCAGCCTTCGCTTGTGATGTAGTAAGAAGTATTGAGGAAGCTAAAGGATCATGTTCTGCCTGAGCTAGTAAATCAGATGCTATTTGCGAGCTTTTAGCAGTATCATCTGCAATGATTAATATTTCACTTGGACCAGCTAGGGAATCAATTCCGGTAGATCCATAAATTAGCTTTTTTGCATTGGTTACATAGATGTTCCCTGGTCCTGAGATTACATCAACTTTTTTGATTTGCTTAGTGCCAAAGGCTAATGCGCCAATTGCTTGGGCTCCCCCAATTCTAAAAACTTTATCAACGCCGCACAAGTGAGCTGCTGCTAAAACAGTTTTATTTATCATCCCTTCTTTATTCCCAGGAGAAACCATTGTTATTTCTTCTACTCCTGCTACTTTTGCTGGTATTGCATTCATCAAAACTGTACTGGGATAAGCAGCTCTACCTCCAGGTATATATATGCCTGCATTTTTTACTGGTTTCCATCTCCTTTGCACCAAGTCACCATGTTCACCTTTAATAGTGAAAGATCTTGGAATCTCTTTTTCATGAAATGTTTTAATTCTTTTATAGGCAACTTCTAATGAACTTTTTAAATTGCTGTCAATTTCATTCCATGAATCCTTTAAATCATTCGTGCAAACTTGCATAGGATCAGGATTGAAACCATCAAATTTTTGGGTATAGTTTTTTACGGCTTGATCTCCATGATTTTTTACTTCTTGAAGAATTTCCTCAACAATTGAATTTATCTTTTTATTGTTTTCTGACGTGGTTCTAGCAGAAATTCTATTTAATTCTTGAATAGCATTCTGTTTATTATTTATGATCTTCATATTCTTATTTTTTGCAAATTGTAAGCCTAAAGAATTAATTTAATGACCTTTCAAATTATATATTATTGATTAGTAGTCTACTTATTTGTTATGATAATTTTCTACTATAAAAATTACTCTCTGTGGCCAATAACAAATCAGCGAAAAAGAGAATTCAAATTGCCGAAAGAAATCGTTTAATCAATAAGTCTTATAAATCAACGGTTAGAACTTTGACAAAAAAAACGTTAGAAAATTGTGAAAAATATAAAAAAGAACCAAATGCTGAGAACAAAAACTTGGTTCAATCAAGCCTTAGTATTGCTTTTAGTTTAATTGATAAAGCAGTTAAAAAGAATGTTCTTCATAAGAATAATGGTGCTAACAAAAAATCTAGAATTAATAAAATAGTAAAAACTACTCTTACAACAAATTAAATAGCAAAATTATAATATGAGGGATATTGAACTCATAGACTCACACTGTCATTTAATATTTGAAAATTTTGCACAAGACCTTGAAGATGTTGTCTCAAGATGGCGATCTAGAGGTGTAAAGAAACTGCTTCATGCTTGTTGTGAATTATCAGAAATTCCTAAATTAAAAAAAATTTCCCAAGAATTTGATGAAATTTATTATTCCGTAGGTTTACATCCTCTTGAAGCAAATAAATGGGAAAGAAACTACAAATCTATATTACATAATGCAGTTCAAGCAGATAACAGAGTTGTTGCTATTGGAGAGTTAGGCCTAGATTTTTTTAAAAGCGAAAATAAAAAAAGGCAGATTGATGCACTTATGCCGCAAATGGAGTTGGCATTTGAACTCGACTTACCTGTAATTATTCATTGCAGAGATGCAGCAAATGTAATGATTAATATATGTAGTGACCTAAATAAAAAAGGAAGATGCCCAAGAGGAGTACTTCATTGTTGGACAGGAACTCCTAATGAAATGAAGCAATTTTTGGATCTTGGTTTTTATATAAGTTTTAGTGGAATAGTTACATTTCCCAAAGCACATGAAATTCATGAGTGCGCAAAAATAGTCCCTTCTGATAGATACTTGATTGAAACTGATTCACCCTTTTTAGCTCCTGTACCTCATAGAGGTAAAAGAAATGAGCCGGCTTTTGTAGAAAACGTAGCTAATTTTCTTTCGAAATTACGATCAACTGAATTAGTTAATATTGCCGCAGAGTCATCTAGGAATGCTGAAGATTTGTTTAAATTTGACTTGTTAAATAGGCTGAAGGGGTGATAGAATTTGGAATTACTGGAAATTTTCTTAATTATTTAGTATTTGATCTCTTAAAGATGGTTAATAACCATTATATCTAGAAATTAAATTTTACGTTTATTTTTTGGGTATATATCAAAAACAAGAATAAATCTTGGTTTCATAATCTAAGAGTTCAATTACAAATTAATAAATTAAGTACAATTATAGTAAACAGTAAATCTTACATAAAAATGGGTTTTATTGGATGAGCAGTAGCGCTTTACAGGTAGCAAAAACAGGTACTTATCTACCGGATTTAGTTGAGGTACAGAGAGCAAGTTTTAAATGGTTTTTAGAGAAAGGTTTAATTGAAGAATTACAAAATTTTTCTCCAATTTCTGACTATACAGGTAAATTAGAACTACATTTTATTGGCGAAGAATATAGGTTAAAGAGACCTAGGCATGATGTAGAGGAAGCTAAAAGGCGTGATGCTACTTTTGCTTCTCAAATGTATGTTACATGTAGATTAATAAACAAAGAAACAGGTGAAATTAAAGAGCAAGAAGTATTTATAGGTGAGTTACCATTGATGACAGAAAGAGGTACTTTCATCATTAATGGAGCAGAAAGAGTAATAGTTAATCAAATTGTTAGAAGTCCAGGAGTTTATTTCAAAGATGAACAGGATAAAAATGGTCGAAGGACATATAACGCAAGCGTTATTCCTAATAGAGGTGCATGGTTAAAATTCGAGACAGATAAAAACAACTTACTTTATGTGAGGGTTGATAAAACTAGAAAAATTAATGCTCATGTTCTTATGAGAGCTATGGGACTATCAGATAATGATGTAGTAGATAAACTTAGGCACCCGGAGTTTTATCAACAATCAATTGATTCAGCAAATGATGAAGGTATAAATTCAGAAGATCAGGCCTTATTAGAGCTTTATAAGAAATTACGCCCCGGTGAGCCACCTTCAGTCTCTGGTGGTCAACAACTTTTATACAGTAGATTCTTTGATCCCAAAAGATATGATTTGGGAAGGGTTGGTAGATATAAAATTAACAAGAAATTAAGGTTAACTGTTCCAGATGATGTTAGAACACTTACCCATGAAGACGTTCTCTCTACTATAGATTATCTCATAAACTTAGAGCTTGATATAGGTGGTGCGACTTTAGATGATATTGATCACCTTGGTAATAGAAGAGTTAGGTCCGTTGGCGAACTTCTGCAAAACCAAGTTAGGGTGGGACTTAATCGTTTAGAAAGAATCATTAAAGAAAGAATGACTGTAGGAGAGACAGATTCTCTTACTCCCGCTCAGTTAGTAAATCCAAAACCTTTAGTTGCGGCTATTAAAGAGTTCTTTGGGTCAAGCCAATTAAGTCAATTTATGGATCAAACGAATCCATTGGCGGAATTAACCCATAAAAGAAGAATCTCAGCATTAGGTCCTGGTGGTTTGACAAGAGAAAGAGCAGGATTTGCTGTAAGAGATATTCATCCTTCACACTACGGAAGGTTATGTCCTATTGAGACTCCTGAAGGTCCAAATGCAGGACTTATTAATTCACTTGCCACCCATGCGAGAGTAAATGAATATGGCTTTATAGAAACTCCTTTTTGGGAAGTAGATAAAGGTAGAGTTCTGAAAGAAGGTAATCCTATTTATTTATCTGCTGATTTAGAGGATGAGTGTAGGGTCGCCCCAGGAGATGTAGCTACCGACAAAGACGGAACGATACTTGCAAATTTAATACCAGTTAGATATAGACAGGATTTTGAAAAAGTACCTCCTCAACAAGTTGATTACGTTCAACTTTCTCCTGTTCAAGTTATTTCAGTTGCCACTTCACTAATCCCCTTTTTGGAGCATGACGATGCAAATAGGGCACTTATGGGATCTAACATGCAACGCCAAGCTGTTCCATTGCTTAGACCAGAGCGTCCGTTAGTTGGTACAGGCTTAGAATCTCAAGTTGCAAGAGACTCAGGGATGGTACCCATAACAAAAGTAAATGGAACCATTTCCTATGTTGATTCTAATGAGATTGTTGTTAAAGATGAAGATGGTAATGAACATTATCATTATCTGCAAAAATATCAGAGATCCAATCAAGATACTTGCCTTAATCAAAGACCAATTGTAAACATTGGAGATCAAGTCATATCAGGACAAGTTCTTGCTGATGGATCCGCATGTGAAGGAGGGGAGATAGCTTTAGGACAGAATGTCTTAATTGCTTACATGCCATGGGAAGGTTACAACTATGAAGATGCAATTCTTGTTAGTGAAAGAATGGTTACTGATGATTTATATACATCGGTACATATCGAAAAGTATGAAATAGAAGCTAGACAAACAAAGTTAGGTCCTGAAGAAATTACAAGAGAGATTCCTAATATTTCGGAAGAAAGTCTGAATAATCTTGATGAAATGGGAATAATCAGAATAGGAGCTTTTGTAGAAAGTGGAGATATTCTCGTGGGGAAAGTCACTCCAAAAGGAGAATCAGATCAACCACCTGAAGAAAAACTTTTAAGAGCTATATTTGGTGAAAAAGCACGAGATGTAAGGGATAACTCCCTTAGAGTTCCTAAAACAGAAAAAGGAAGAGTTTTAGATGTTCGTATCTACACTAGAGAACAAGGTGATGAGTTACCTCCTGGGGCAAATATGGTTGTTAGAGTGTATGTTGCACAGCGGAGAAAAATTCAAGTTGGTGATAAGATGGCTGGAAGGCACGGAAACAAGGGCATAATTAGTAGAATTTTACCTAGAGAGGATATGCCCTATTTGCCTGATGGAACTCCTGTTGATATAGTGCTTAACCCTCTTGGCGTTCCAAGTAGAATGAATGTAGGCCAAGTCTTTGAATTGTTGATGGGCTGGGCTGCTTCGAACTTGAATTGCAGGGTTAAGGTTGTACCATTTGATGAAATGTATGGTCCTGAAAAATCACATCAAACTGTTCAAGCATTTTTAGAAGAGGCCGCTAAACAACCTGGGAAAGCTTGGGTTTATAATCCTGATGATCCTGGAAAGTTATTACTAAAAGATGGCAGAACTGGTGAACCTTTTGATCAGCCTGTTGCCGTTGGATATTCTCATTTCCTTAAGTTAGTTCATTTAGTCGATGATAAAATTCATGCTAGATCTACTGGTCCTTACTCTCTTGTTACACAACAACCCTTAGGAGGTAAAGCTCAACAAGGTGGTCAAAGGCTAGGTGAAATGGAAGTATGGGCTCTTGAAGCCTATGGTGCGGCTTATACTCTTCAAGAACTTTTAACAGTTAAATCAGATGATATGCAAGGAAGGAATGAAGCCTTAAACGCTATTGTAAAAGGTAAGCCTATCCCTAGACCCGGGACTCCTGAATCATTTAAAGTTCTTATGAGAGAATTGCAATCTTTAGGTTTAGATATTGGTGTATATACGGATGAAGGTAAAGAGGTCGATTTAATGCAAGATATTAATCCAAGGAGGAATACTCCCTCAAGACCAACATATGAATCTCTTGGAACCTCTGAATATGAGGAAGATTAAATACTTTATTAACACTTTCTAAATTTAAATCTCCTAAAAATGACAAACAGCAACTTAAGAACTGAAAATCACTTCGATTACGTCAAGATTTCAATTGCTTCTCCGCAAAGAATAATGGATTGGGGACAGAGGACATTGCCTAATGGACAAGTAGTAGGCGAAGTTACTAAACCTGAGACTATTAACTATAGAACTCTAAAACCAGAAATGGATGGTTTGTTTTGTGAAAAGATTTTTGGTCCGTCAAAAGATTGGGAATGTCATTGCGGTAAGTATAAAAGGGTTAGACATCGTGGAATTGTCTGCGAGAGATGTGGGGTTGAGGTAACGGAAAGTAGAGTTAGAAGACATAGAATGGGTTATATAAAACTTGCGGCCCCAGTCTCGCACGTTTGGTATTTGAAAGGTATTCCAAGTTACGTAGCGATCCTTTTAGATATACCGCTAAGAGATGTAGAACAAATAGTTTATTTTAATTGTTATGTTGTTTTAGATCCTGGAGATCATAAAGAACTTAAATACAAGCAATTACTCACTGAAGATGAATGGTTAGAAATTGAGGATGAAATCTATGCAGAGGATTCAACTATTGAAAATGAACCTTTTGTTGGTATAGGTGCTGAGGCTCTTAAGCAATTACTTGAAGATCTTGATTTAAATCAGGTTGCTGAAGAGCTTAGAGAAGAAATTACAAATAGCAAAGGTCAGAAAAGAGCAAAACTTATTAAAAGAATAAGAGTTATTGATAATTTTATTGCAACAAATGCAAAGCCAGAGTGGATGGTATTAGACGCAATTCCTGTTATACCTCCTGATCTGCGTCCAATGGTTCAGCTTGACGGAGGAAGATTTGCAACATCTGATTTAAATGATCTTTATAGAAGAGTTATAAATAGGAATAATAGACTAGCTAGGCTTCAAGAAATATTAGCACCGGAAATTATTGTAAGAAATGAAAAAAGAATGTTGCAGGAAGCAGTTGATGCTCTTGTCGATAATGGAAGAAGAGGAAGAACTGTTGTTGGAGCAAATAACCGACCTCTAAAATCTCTTAGCGATATTATAGAGGGAAAACAGGGAAGATTTAGACAGAATCTTCTTGGTAAACGTGTTGATTATTCTGGAAGGTCTGTAATAGTAGTGGGACCTAAGTTAAAAATGCATCAATGTGGTCTCCCAAAGGAAATGGCTCTTGAGCTCTTCCAACCGTTTGTAATTCATAGATTAATACGCCAAAATATTGTAAATAATATAAAAGCTGCAAAAAAATTAATACAAAAAGCTGATGATGAAGTTATGCAAGTACTTCAAGAAGTGATAGAAGGGCATCCAATACTTTTAAATAGAGCCCCAACTCTTCATAGGTTAGGTATTCAAGCTTTTGAACCGAAGTTGGTCGGAGGAAGAGCAATTCAACTTCATCCTTTAGTTTGTCCTGCATTTAATGCTGACTTTGATGGAGATCAAATGGCTGTTCATGTTCCTTTAGCTTTGGAGGCACAAACAGAAGCGCGTATGCTTATGTTGGCTAGTAATAATATTCTTTCTCCTGCGACAGGGGAACCAATTGTTACTCCATCTCAAGACATGGTTTTGGGATCTTATTATTTAACCGCTTTGCAACCGAATTATAAAAAACCAGATTTTGGAGATAACAATAGTACTTTTGCTTCATTAGAAGATGTGGTTTTTGCTTATGAAGATAAAAGACTTGGATTACATGAATGGGTATGGGTCAGGTTTAATGGTGAAGTGGAAGATGAAGAAGAAGCTAGTCATCCAAAAGAATCTAAAGAACTAGAAGATGGTTCTAGATTAGATATTTGGAATTTGAGGAGAGATAGATTCGATTCTCAGAATAAATTAATTAGTAGATTTGTTTTGACAACAGTTGGAAGAGTAGTAATGAATTCTACGATTATTGACTCTGTATCTAAAACGTAATTGTAAAAACCTCACTATTCAATTATTAAAAAACCATGACATCATCTAAAACTAAAAAAACTTCGAGAGTACGTAAAACCTCTAAAAACTCTAAAAAGAGTAATAAGGTCACTATGCCTGTTTTAGCAAAAACGCCTGCCTCATTTAAAAATAAAGTAGTTGACAAAAAAGCTCTAAAAACTTTAATGTCTTGGGCCTATAAAACTCATGGCACGGCAGTAACTGCAGCTATGGCTGATAATTTAAAGGATTTAGGATTTAAATATGCTACCCAAGCGGCTGTTTCGATTTCAGTGGATGATTTAAAAGTTCCTGAAGCTAAGCAAGATTTGATAGGTCAGGCTGAAGAGCAAATTACCGCAACTGAAGAATGCTATAGACTTGGTGAAATTACAGAAGTTGAGAGGCATACAAAGGTTATTGATACCTGGACAGAAACTAATGAGAGATTAGTCGATGCAGTAAAAAATAACTTTAATCAGAATGATCCTCTTAATTCAGTGTGGATGATGGCAAATTCAGGGGCTAGGGGTAATATGTCGCAGGTAAGACAACTGGTTGGGATGAGAGGATTAATGGCTAACCCTCAAGGAGAAATTATTGACTTGCCTATAAGAACAAACTTTAGAGAAGGACTTACTGTGACCGAATACGTAATTTCTTCCTATGGTGCAAGGAAAGGATTGGTTGATACTGCTTTGAGAACCGCAGATTCTGGTTATTTGACTAGAAGATTAGTAGATGTGGCTCAAGATGTAATTGTCAGGGAAGAAGATTGTGGAACAGAACGTTCAATAGTTGTCGAGGCTGAAGATGGTAAATTTGGCACAAGACTTCTTGGAAGGTTGACCGCTGTAGATATTTTAGATTCTGAAGATAACTTAATTGCTCCCAAAAATACTGCAATCGACCCCTCCTTGTCCGCAAGAATTGAGTCCTCATCAATTACCAAAGTGGATATTAGATCCCCATTAACATGTGAAGCAAATAGATCAGTTTGTCGGAGATGTTATGGATGGGCATTAGCTCATAATCATTTAGTTGATTTAGGAGAAGCAGTTGGAATAATTGCCGCTCAATCAATTGGAGAACCTGGGACTCAATTGACAATGAGAACTTTCCATACTGGAGGTGTATCAACTGCCGAAAGTGGAGTAGTAAGATCAAAGATTGCTGGTAAAGTTGAATTTAGTGCCAAAGCAAAACTTAGAGGTTATAGAACTCCTCATGGAGTAGAAGCTAAACAGGCTGAAGTTGATTTCTTTTTAAAGATTGTTCCGACAGGAGGTAACTCAAATAAGGCACAGAAAATAGAAGTTTCTAGTGGATCTCTTTTGTTTGTAGAAAATGGGCAAGAAATTGATGCTGATATAACTGTTGCTCAAATTACTGTGGGAGCTGTTAAGAAGAGTGTTGAAAAAGCCACTAAAGATGTTATTTGTGATTTAGCTGGTCAAGTAATGTATGACAAAGTTATTCAACCAAAAGAGGTTACAGATAGACAAGGCAATATTACTTTGAAAGCTCAAAGATTAGGGAGATTGTGGGTACTTGCTGGCGACGTATATAATTTACCTCCTAATGCAAGACCTGTCGTTTCATCTTTGAGCAATGTCGAAGAAGGTACTGTTTTAGCTGAAGCTAGTCAATTTAGTGAGTTTGGTGGACAAGTTCGATTAAGAGAATCAATAGGAGATTCAAGGGAAGTTCAAATTGTTACTACTGCAATGACTATAAGTAATTTTAAATTAATTGAAGAATCTACACATTCAGGTCAAATATATCATTTGGAATCTAATGATGGGACTTCTTATAGATTGAATACTACTCCTGGTAGTAAAATCAGTAGTGGGCAAGTTATAGCTGATTTGGCAGATGAAAGATTCCGAACAAAAACTGGTGGATTAGTAAAATATGCTCCTGGATTAAGCGTCAAAAAAGCGAGATCATCCAAAAATGGTTTTGAAGTTAGTCAAGGTGGAACATTGCTTTGGATCCCACAGGAGACGCATGAAATAAATAAAGATATCTCTCTATTAATGATTGAAGATATGAAATGGATTGAAGCAGGAACAGAAGTTGTAAAAGATATTTTTAGTCAAACATCAGGAATTGTAACAGTGACTGAAAAGAATGATATTTTAAGGGAAATCACTGTAAGAAATGGTACTTTTCATGAGTGTGACGACGAAGAAGTTTTAAGTCGATTTAATGAGGAAGGTATATTAGTTAGTCCAGGGGAGAAGATTCTGGATGGAGTAGATAATCAAGAAATTCTCTTTGTACAGAAATTAGAAACTCCTAAATGCAGGGGCTTGTTATTAAGAACTGTAGAAGAATTTACTATTCCTGATCAAGCAGAGTTGCCAGAATTAACTCATGTTAAACAAGAAAAGGGCCCTCATCTAGGGTTAAAAGCTATTCAAAGGCTTACTTATAAAGATGGAGAATTAATAAAATCAGTTGAGGGAGTTGAACTTCTTAGAACACACCTAAGTTTAGAAAGCTTTAACGCTACTCCTCAAATGACAATTGATGTTGAGACAAGTCAAGATAAGAATGATGATTCAATTAATAGATTAAGTTTAGTCATATTAGAGTCTATTCTTGTAAGAAGGGATACAATTTCCGACTCTAGTCATGGTTCCACCCATACAGAATTACAAGTAAAAAATAATCAAATTGTTAAGGCTGGTAATGTAATAGCTACTACTCAGATCCTTTGCAAAGAGAAAGGGATAGTTCAATTGCCAAATGCAATTGATGATGAACCAATTAGGAGGTTAATAGTTGAAAGAGAAGAAGATAAAATTAAGATGAAAATCAGCAATAATGCACTAGTAAAGGTTGGTGATCGTGTAGTTGATGGTGACCCTATTAGTGAATCTGAAAAGTCTAATGCTTGTGGTGAAATTGAAAAGATTTCTGGTAATTCTGTAATTTTAAGACTTGGTAGGCCATATATGGTTTCTCCCGATTCAGTATTGCATGTAAAAGATGGAGATTTGGTGCTTAGAGGAGATGGTCTAGCTTTACTTGTTTTTGAAAGGCAGAAAACTGGAGATATAGTTCAAGGTTTGCCAAGAATTGAAGAGTTATTAGAAGCAAGAAGACCAAGAGAGTCTGCAGTTTTATGTAAAAAATCTGGAATTGTTCAGATTAAAGAAGGAAATGATGATGAATCAGTCTCCTTGTCAATTATTGAGAAAGATGATGTGATTAACGAGTATCAACTGTTAGTGGGACAGAATATAATGGTTAGCGATGGTCAGGAAGTTAAGGGTGGAGAAATGCTAACTGATGGTCCAATTAATCCTCATGAATTGTTAGATTGTTTTTTTACTGACCTAAAGGATCAAAAACCATTATTAGATGCAGCTAGAGAATCTATATCAAAACTACAAAAAAGTATGGTCAAGGAAGTTCAAAATGTTTATAAATCTCAAGGTGTTGCAATTGATGATAAACATATTGAAGTCATCGTAAGACAAATGACAAGTAAAGTTCGTGTTGAAGATGCTGGAGATACAACTCTCCTCCCAGGAGAATTAATAGAATTAAGGCAAGTAGAAGATACTAATCAAGCAATGTTAATTACAGGGGGAGCTCCAGCAGAATTCACCCCAGTATTATTGGGTATAACCAAAGCTTCTCTTAATACCGATAGTTTTATTTCAGCAGCTTCTTTCCAAGAAACTACTAGAGTTCTCACAGAAGCAGCAATAGAAGGTAAATCTGATTGGCTAAGAGGTTTAAAAGAAAATGTAATCATTGGTAGGTTAATACCTGCTGGTACAGGATTTAGTGGATTTGTAGAAGAATTGGCATCAGAAGCAGGGCCTCATCCTGATATTCTTGCTGAAGAATCTGGTGGATACAGAAGGGCTCAAAATTTAAGGCCAGATTATACTGTTGATATGCCACAATCGCCTACCGTTAGCTCTACTGCTATACTTGATGATCCAAGTGATGAAGATTTGGAGACCACAAGAAATAGGCATGGAATTGATCCTAATTCAAGTAATTTCGCAGCCTTTGCAAGACCAAATGCTGAAAATGAATTTTCTGAAGATCAGTTGCCAGATCCTGCGGCTTTAGAAGGATTACAAGAAGAAGGCTTGCTGTCTGATGAATAGAAACCATTATTATTTGCATATACTAGAATATATTTTTACTTTTAGATGATGATTAAACCTGAAATTATTCCAAAAAGAAAATTGCCTCGTTATGGTTTTCATTTTTATAATGAAAGACTTAATGGGAGAATTGCGATGATTGGGTTTTTTGCATTAATGCTTACAGAATTATTTTTAAAACATGGATTATTAGTATGGTGAAAGTAGGATCTAATCTAACCAACGAATAATTTGAAAAGTCTTCTTGGAAGTAGTCTTAAAGATTTAGAAAATGTAGCTTTAAATTATGGTCAGGCTGCTTTTAGAGGTCGTCAAATTCACAATTGGCTTTATAACTATAAAAATAAGAAAAAAAACATTGATCAAATTGCAGTATTACCTCTTGATTTTAGGAATCAATTAAAGCAGGATGGCTTCAAAGTAAATGATCTTAAATTGAATGAAAAATATTTAGCTAGTGATGGAACTCTCAAGTTATTACTTTCTACTGGGGATCATGAGAGTATTGAGTGTGTAGGTATACCAGCAGAAAATAGATTAACTGCATGTCTTTCAATTCAAGTAGGCTGTCCTATGGATTGCAAATTTTGTGCTACTGGTAAAGAGGGATTAAAAAGATCTTTAAAAGCAAGTGAAATATTAGATCAGATTTTATTTATTGAAAATGAAATGAATAGAAGAGTAACTAATATTGTTTTTATGGGTATGGGTGAGCCATTATTAAATATTGATGAGTTGCTTTTATCAATTAGATCAATAAATGAGGACTTTAATATAAGTCAGAGAAAGATAACTGTAAGTACTGTAGCTATACCGAAAATGATAGCTAAATTAGCAGAAAAGTCTTTTCAAGTATTGGGGAAATGTCAATTTACATTGGCTATAAGCCTGCATGCTTCAAATCAAATAGTCAGAGAAATGATTATACCCAGTGCAAAGAATTACAATATCAAAAATATAGTTGAAGATTGCAAGCAATTTGTTAGTAATACAGGCAGAAGAGTAAGTTTTGAATATTTAATGCTAAGAGGAGTTAACGATAAAATAGAACATGCCGATGAATTAATTCAACTTCTCAGAGGATTTCAATGTCACGTGAATTTGATTCAATATAATCAAATAAATGAGGTTGAGTTTAAACAGACCTCTTCTATGCGTATTCAATTATTTCAATCTAGACTTTTTAATAATGGTATAGCTGTAAGTTTCCGCAAAAGTAGAGGATCAGAAAAAAATGCGGCATGTGGTCAGTTAAGACAAAATGCTAATAATAAATAATCATCTTTAAAATTATTTTTTAAATTCATCTTAAACACGTTATTATTAATTTAATTAGATTTTGATTATTGGGTTTTCTTAAAACAAAAGTTTTACCTTTTGCAATTGTTAGCCTTTTTGGGATTGCATTTATTGCAGTGAGTGCAAGAATTTGGTTACCAGGAGATATGATTTCACCTGCTCCAATTAATTAATATTTATTAATACTTGTAAGTTAAATGACAAACAATAGTGATCCCAAAAAAGAAAGTTTAGCAGAAATAGCAATTGATCCTGAAGTTCTAGCTAAAGAATTAGCTTTAGAACTTGAAATAGATCCTTTAGAACAAATAGATTCAGAAAATTTCTCAAAAGGTAATTTAAATATAATTTCAGAATGCAATGAGGCCCTTAATTTACTTAAGGGCAATAGAGAACAAAGAATACAAGGATTAAGAATATTTTGTGAATATAGAGATAAAAGATCTTTTCCCTTTTTACTACCTCTACTTGATCAACCCTGCCCTGTGGAAAGAATGAGTGCAGTATATGCTTTAGGTAGAAATCCTTGCCCTAGTGCAGTTCAAAAACTAGTTAATCTTTTAGAAACAGATGACAATGCTTATGTAAGAAGAGCTACCGCTTGGAGTTTAGCTAACTATGATAATCAAATTGTTTTAAAGCCATTAATAAATGCATTGAAGAATGATGTAGCTGCTGTTAGATTATGGTCTTCTAGCTCTTTAGCGGAAATTGGAAGTATCTCTTCAGAAAATGCTCAATTAGCGGCAGAACAACTTCTGATAAGTTTAAAGATAGATAATGAGACAGGAGTTAGAAGCAATTGTATATGGTCTTTGTCTAGGTTATTTGAAAAGTTAAACGAAACATTTCAAGAGAGGTTTGTTGATGAATGTACTAAGATAGCTCTATTTGATAAAGAACCCTCAGTCATGGAAGAAGCAAAAACTGCTCTAGATTCCATGGGAATGCAAAGTTTTTATAATTAGACCTGCAATCATTGATAAGATAATAGTATTTATTCGACAATCCATATAAAAATAAAAAAAATATTAATTTGTACCAACCGAAACCAACATTTTTCGTTATTCTATATAAAGTGTAAATACTAATTACTTGAATTTAATGCCTCAAAGAACATTAAGATTCAAAATTCACCAAGATGGCAGAGTTGAGGAAACTGTCGAAGGTTTTATAGGAAAGGCATGTAACGATGCCACAAAAAATCTTGAAAATTCTCTTGGTGAAGTAAAGGTTAAAAATCAATCATTAGATGCATTTATGACCAACCAAGTTAAAAATTCAAGTAAAGTTAACAACGAATCTAATGTCACATTTTAGTACTATTAAAACTGAGCTTAAGGAAGTAAAACCCTTAATTAAAGCTTTAAATCAACTTGGTTATTCTATTAATCAAGAGAAAAAATATGTTAAGGGCTATAAAGGTCAAGTTACAGATGTAGACATAAGTATGGAATTACAAGGTAATACTATGGTTGGATTTAAATTTAATAAAAATTCTAACTCTTATGAGTTAGTTACGGATGTAGATCTTTGGAATTTAGATGTGCCTGTGGAAAGGTTTATTTCTAAAGTGACACAAATGTATGCATATAATACAATTATTTCAAAAACAGAAGAGGATGGTTACCAAGTTGTTGAGCAACAGAACAAAAATGATGGATCGATTGAATTGGTTTTAACCAAATGGGAAAATTAATATTTGGGCTATAATCTGACTAAAACTATAGATAACTTTGAACAGAATAATGAGATTACTGGTTTTGAACCTGTCTTGGGAGGGACCTTATGTGAAAAAGCAGTTTGGGTTGATGAAAGTGCATGCATAGGTTGTAGATACTGTGCACATGTTGCTACTAATACTTTCATAGTTGATTCAGAATATGGAAGAAGTAGAGCAATTAGGCAAGATGGTGATAGCTTTGAAATCTTGCAAGAAGCTATAGATACATGTCCTGTAGATTGTATCCACTGGGTTAAATTTGAAGAATTGGAAAATTTAGAAAATAGTCTTGATAGAGATATGTTTCAATCATTAGGAAAACTACCAAGAATAAACAAGCATTAATTTTTAATGAATTTGCCTAACCGTAGATTTGGGAGGACAAATTTACAGATACCCGTTTTATCATTAGGGGGTATGAGATTTCAAAAAAGTTGGGAGCAATTAGATCTTTCTGAAATTTCATTTAAGGAACAAAATAAAGTGGAAAACATTTTAAATCTTGCAGATAAATATGGCTTAAGTCATGTAGAGACTGCAAAGGATTATGGTACTTCAGAAGTTCAGCTGGGAATGTGTTTTAAGAACATAAGAAAAACACCAAGAATAATTCAAACAAAAATCCCGCCTAATCGTGATCCGAAAATCTTTGAAAAAGATGTTTTTAGAAGCTTTGAAAAATTACAAGTAAAGAAAATTGATTTATTAGCTATACATGGAATAAATTTACCTGAACATCTTGATCAGGCTGTGAGAGATGGAGGCTGTGTTGAAGTTTTAAGAAAATTGCAAAAAGCAAATTTAATTGGTTCTATCGGTTTTTCAACCCATGGAGAATTATCACTTATAGAAAAGGCAATATCAACGAATTTATTTGATTATGTTAATTTGCACTGGTATTACATCAACCAGTCGAATTCAAAAGTAATTGAATTAGCGCATAAATATGATCTTGGAGTTTTTATAATCAGTCCTACTGATAAAGGAGGTCATCTTCATACACCTTCAACCAAAATGTTGGAACTTTGTAGACCTCTTCATCCTATAGTTTTTAATGATCTTTTTTGCTTAAGGAATAAAAATATACATACAATAAGCGTTGGTATTGCGAAGGAGAGTGATTTTGATTTGCATTTAAGCGCAGTTTCTTTGATTCCAGAATCTGAAAAATATATTCCAAAGATAATACATAGATTAAGAGAAGAATCAATAAAAAGTTTAGGTCTTGAGTGGTATAAATGTTGGAATAAAAATTTGCCAAGTTGGCAAAATACACCAGGTGAGATTAATATACCTGTTCTTCTCTGGCTTTCTAATTTAATAGATTGGTTAGATTTGGAGGGATTTGCAAGGTCAAGATATCAATTACTTGGTAATGGAAGCCACTGGTTTCAAGGTAATAATGCAAATTCATTAGATGTCAATGTTTCAGAAAGTCAATTATTAAATGTTTTGGAAGGCCATATAAATCCAACGAAGGTTTTAAAAAAATTGAGAATCTTAAAAGATAAGTTTGGACAAAAATCAATACAAAGATTGTCAAAAAATTAGCGTGATAATGGTTTTTTTTCTGGTTTACCAACGCTTCTTGGATAAGTTTCTGGACAAGCTCTGATTGGCTGAATACAAATAATATTTCTAGTACCTTTATTTCTTGGTAATAAAATTTTTCTTCTTTCTTTAATTTCTCCTCCAAGTATTTTTAAGGTTTTTTCTAAACTTTTTTCATCTTCCTTACTCCATTTGCCGCAATATAAAACTCCTAATCCATTTCTCTTTAATATAGGTAATATATATTCTGAAACTGTTGAAGGAATACTTACAGCTCTTGTAGTCGCAATATTAAAGCTGTTTCTAAATGAAGATTGATGTGCGATATTTTCAACTCGGTCGTTGATTACAAATATATTATTTTTGAAGTTAATAATTTTAATTATGCTTTTTAATGCATCTGTTTTTTTCTTGGATGAATCAATTAAGTATATTTCTGAATCAGGATGTGTTATTGCGTAAGCAAACCCTGGGAAACCACAGCCGCATCCAATATCTAAAAATTTTTTATTATTGAAATTGTAGTTTGGAATAAATTTAAATGGCCAGATGCTATCAAAAACTTGTGATATCCAGTAATCATTTCCTTCAATCAATCGTGTGAGGTTGGTTCTCTTATTTAATTCTCGTAGTCTTATTTGCAATTCTTTAAACATCATTATTTCTTCTTCAGTTATTAATTCAACCAGTTCAAAAGGTATGCTTTCTTTTCTCATTGCGTTTTTAATATTTTCTTTTTGATTGAACTAAAAACATTCTATTTCATTAAAATTGATTAGAATATTTTTAAAAATAAAAAAATATTTTGAAAGCAGATATATCCTACTATAAGATTTTAGGGGTTAATGAAAATGCCTCTAATAATGAATTAAGAAAGGCATTTTGTAGACTTTCTATTGAATTACACCCAGATACAACTTCTTTAGATTTAGAAGAAGCTAAAAATAAATTTCAAAAAGTATTAGAGGCTTATGAAAATCTAAATAATAGTAGGTTAAGAAAAATATATGATGACAAATTAAAAGAGAAATCTAAAAATGCGAATGAAAAGAAAACAAATGTTTTTAATTCTTTTCTAATAGATTCTAGTAATCAAAATTTAGTAGGCAATAGGAGACCTTTTTCCAATGGAGAGATTTTTTCATTATTTCTCTTGATACTTATTATTTTTATATGTTTAGTATGCTCTATTTTAATAGCTTCTTTGACTGGTAAAGAATTAGATACTATACCTATTTGGCTTGTAAAATGATTATTGATAAGAAAGTTTTGTGAATTCTCCTAATACTCCAATCAACCAACATTCGCTAAAATCATTAGAATTATGGCTTAATGATTTAGGTGCAAAAAAGGATAATAATAATCCCTCTAAATGGTATTTATTATTATCTAACTGGAAAGCTACTATTTGTTTTGAACAGGAGGATTTAAGTGTCGTCTGGCAGAGTGAAGGGGAAGAAACTAAAAGGCTATTTTCATATTGTATTAATAGAGAGGATGTAGAAAATGCAATTTTACAAGGCCCTTAAATTTATCTCTATAGATCATTCAAAGTTTGCCATATTATCTGATAACTTTTCTCTAATTGATCATCTGTTATACAAATTGGTGGCAAAAGATAAACCACATTCCCAAGTGGCCTAATAAATAAGCCTTTTTTCATTGATAAGCTCTTTATCTTTTTCCCAATATCATTTAAGTAACCAACCTTATTCCCAAGTTCTAAATCAAAAGCAGCTATAGTTCCAGTGATCCTAATTTTTTTTATGAATGGCAATTTCCGAAATTTAACTAGATGATCAAAATGCTTTTTCTCTAATGACATATATTTCAGTGGTTCCTTTTCTAATAAATCAAGGCTTGCATTAGCTGCTGCGCAACCTAATGGATTAGCAGTAAAACTATGACCATGCCAAAAAGTTTTTCTAGGGGACTCATCTATAAAGGATTGAAAAATTTTTTCTTTAGTTAGAGTTATTCCCATGGGTAAGAATCCACCTGTTAAACCTTTTGAAATACTAATTAAATCAGGAATTATGTTAGCTCTTTTAAATGCAAAAAGGCTTCCACATCTTCCAAAACCAGTCAATACTTCATCGGCAATTAATAACGAATTATTATTTTTTACTACTTCTGAAACTTTTTGAATAAATTCAGGCCTAACCATATTCATCCCTCCAGCACCTTGTACAAGTGGTTCAAGTATAACTGCCACAGTTGGAACCTTAAGAAGAGTAATTAATTTTTGGATTGCTTCATTCTCTTTTCTTTCCACGTCGTCATCGTTGATCCAGGTAGAAGGCCATGGAGCTCTTTTTACTGGGAACATTAGATTATCGAAATTCTCATTAAAAATATTTCTTTCGCCTAAAGCCATTGCTCCAAATGTGTCTCCATGATATGCCCCTTCAAAAGCAATAATTTGGGATCTTGTTTCTCCTTGATTTTGCCAGGATTGGTAAGCAATTTTTAAAGCTACTTCTACAGCCGTAGATCCATTATCCGAAAAAAATAGTCGCTCTAATTGTGTTAACTTGCTGAGCCTTTCTGCTAACTTTTTAGCCTGTGGGTGTAAGAAATCGGCGAATATAACTTGCTCAAGACTTTTAGCTTGATTAAAAATAGCATTTGCAATGTATTCATTACTATGGCCATGAAGAGTTACCCACCAACTACTTATTCCATCGATAAGTTCTTGTTGAGGATCTTTAGTAAATAGAAGTGCATCTTTTCCATGAGAAACTTCTTGTTGAGGTTTACTGTTGGTGATCTGGGTAAAAGGCGGCCATATATTAGGGTGCCAATCTTGATTTTGAGTTTTTGAAACCACAGATTTAATTTAGATTGCTTTTGAATTTAAGATTGAGACTAATTTGTTTTTAATATTAAGTTCTTTCCATAGTATATCTAAATTATTTGAGTCAACTTTGGGGAGATAAGGAAATTCAGCAATAACTGGTAAACGACTAAATTCAACTAATGTTTTGGGATTATCCAAGTGTTTTTCTCCATTGACAACTAGACCTAAAATATTAATATTTCTTTTTTGTAAGGCTTCAATACTTAGTAGAGTGTGGTTTAGAGTACCAAGTGAGCTCTTACATACAAGTATTACAGGCAGACCCCATTTCTTAATTTGATCTATCTGTAAGAAATTCCGTGTGAGCGGGACCATTAATCCACCTGCTGTTTCTACTATTAATGAGTCATTAACTGTTGGTAATTGCAAAAAATTGAAATCAATAGTTTTTTGATCTATTTCTGCAGCCCAGTGAGGCGATAAAGGTTTCGTAAAGACATATGCTTCATTTATAATTTTTTCTTTATTTATTCTTGCAAGTTTTTCTATAGTTTGACTATCAGTTGCACTCTCAATACCGCTTTGAATAGGCTTCCAGTAAAAAGCATTTAATCCTCTAACGAAAAAAGAGCTGATTAATGTCTTCCCAATATCAGTATCTGTTCCGCATATTACAAATTGGAATTTGTTATTAATATTGCTCATAATTTTCTTATTATTTGAATCGTAATTTCCCAAGAGAGATTAACTGTATTATTGAAATTCTTAGGCCAAAACTTTTGCATTGCTTTTAACTCTTTAACTGTTTTACGTTTAGACTTTGTGGATTGAGCACCAACATTAACTATACTTCTAAAAAGCTTATAAACATCAGGAAATTGTTCTAAATAAGTGTATTTTTTTGAATAATATATCTCATTAGAGTTGAAATTTTTTGATAATTCTTCTGCGTTAAGAAAGCGAAGTCCACTATATTCACTATCTATTGTTCTACAAGTTTTTTTCCATTCAGGGAAAGACTCTTTTGTAGGATATGAAATTATTAAAAAACCTCCAGATCTTAATTTACCAAACCAATTTTTTATTACTTTCCCTGGGTTATCCAACCAGTGTATACAAAAATTAGATGTTATTAGAGCACAGTTTTTGATTGAGGGAGGTAAATCATTATTTAAATCCCACAATATTTTTTTACTAGATGATTTATTTTGAAGAAGCATTTTTTTGCTGAAATCAATTCTGGAAACTTTTTGTGTAGAGAATTCTTTTTCTATCTCATCAGCTAATAATCCTGTCCCTGAACCAAGATCTATCCATTCACCATTTTTAGTATTTAATTCTTTTAGATATAAAACAATTTTTTCCGCAAAAACTCTCTGGATGTTTGAAGAATCTAAATAATTGATCGCTGCATTGTCGAAATTATTTCTTATTTTGTCAGCCCACTCTTGATTATGCATTTCAATAATCCAAAGTATTATTTATTATTTCGTACAAATTCAAATTAGTTAAGCAATGGCCTTGATTTGATAATTCAATTAATTTTGGCTTTTTATTAAGTGTTTGACTTAATAACTCAAAAAAGTTTTTGTTTGCATCTTCATCAAGAATTAAATCATTTTCTGATTTTATAAAAATAGTGTTGCAATTTTTATTTAAGAATTCTGGGAAATCTTTATCATTAGAGAGTTCTTTTAAATCTTTCAAAAGGAGTGAATTGTTTGCATTATTTAGATTTTTATAGAATATTTTTTTGAAATCAATATTTATATTATTCGGCATAAATGATCTATCTATGAATTCTTTCAACATATCCTTTGTTTGATAGTTCATTATTTTCTTTTCCATTCTTTTGAGAGATCTTAAAATTAAATTTCTTTTATTGCTTAAGGGCAGGAAATTATTAAATGAATTTATGAATACTATATGAGTAGCTTCTTGTAAAAGTCTTTTTGGGATTAAATTAAAACCAAAAGAATGACATAAAACCATTTTAATTTTTTGAATCGATAAATTTTTAATCCATTTTGATTGTTTGGCATTTTTGGAAAAATATCCTCTTTCATTATCTTGCCAATACCAATTATTTTTCTGAAATTCAACTTTATAAATATCCCAAAAACTTTGATCTAAACCCCATCCATGTTGAGTAATAATTTGTTTCATTTGAAATTTTTTAAAACAGATATAAATTTTTTCATTATGTTTAGATCTAAATTTTTTCTAATTGTTATTCGAATTCTTGATTCGCCAACTGGAACCGTTGGAGGTCTTATCGCAACGGCTAAAAATCCATGTTCTTCAAGATATCTTTGGAGATGCATTGCCTTTTCTTCTTGCCCAACAATGATAGATAAAATGTGAGATTCTCCTCGAACAGAGTAACTAAAATTTTTAAGAATTTCAGCTTTCCATTTTTGCGCAGCGTTCAACAAATCAGCACCCCATTCTTTATTATTTTTAATTTTTTGAAGAGCTGTTAATGCACCTGCACTTAAAGCTGGCGAAAGAGCAGTTGTGTATCTAAATGCTCCACTTGTTTGGATAAGATGTTCACCAATTTTTGAGTTGCAAGCGATAAAAGCCCCTCCGCTTCCAAATGCTTTACCAAATGTTCCTGTAATAAGAGTGATGTAATCAGAAAAATTAAAACTCAGACCTTTGCCTTCAGGTCCTAAAATACCGATAGCATGAGCTTCATCCACTAATAATTCAACATTATATTTTTGACCAATTTTCGTTATTTCTTGTATAGGAGCAACAGAACCCTCCATGCTGTAAAGAGATTCAACAACTATAAGAATAGAGTTGTGAGTTGTCTTGAATTTACGAATTTTATCTTCTAAATCTTTTAAATTATTGTGAGCAAATCTCACTAGTTTTGATTGGGAAGCTTTTACCCCAACCAACAAAGAGTTATGAATAAATTTATCAGCTATTACAATGCTATTCCTATTAGCTAAAGCTTGAATGGCAGCAATATTAGCTTGGAAACCGCTAGGAAATAGGAGAACTTTTTCTTGATTAAGCCATTCTGCAAGTTGTGATTCTAATAACTTATGTATTGGCCTTGAACCAGTTATAAATCTTGAGCTACCTGAACCTAATCCTTGCAATAAGCTTATTTCGTATGAAGCTTGTATTAAATCTTTATCTCTACTTAATCCAAAATAATCATTACTAGATAAGTCTATGAGGGTTTTATTATACGAATTTAGATTTTGAAGTTCATATGGTTTTTTACCCAATGTAAAAGTTTTTAATTTACGAATTCTATTTTTCGGGATGTTAATTTTATTCATTTTTATGTAATTAAAAATAAATGGATTTAATTTTTAAAGATCTAGATTTACTTTTAAAGTTTGCAAGGTATTTATTGTTTATTAATATCTATATAGATCATATCTTAAGAAGTTAACTCATCCTCTCTTCAATCACAATTATTGCTTAATTTAGAGGAATTTTTCCCTTTCCCTCTAGATGATTTCCAAATAGAGGCAATAAAAGCTATAAATAGCGGTAATTCTCTTGTTTTAACTGCTCCAACTGGTTCAGGTAAAACATTAATTGGTGAATTTGCTATTCATAGAGGTTTATCTCATGGAAGTAGGGTGTTTTATACAACGCCTTTGAAAGCCCTATCAAATCAAAAATTTAGGGATTTTGCTAATCAATTTGGTGAAAATTCAGTTGGCCTTTTAACAGGAGATATTAATATCAATAGAGATGCACCGATCTTGGTTATGACAACTGAGATTTTTAGGAACATGCTATATGGAGAATTTGATCAATTTGATGACCCATTATTGAATTTAGAATCTGTAATTCTTGATGAATGCCATTATATGAATGATCCACAAAGAGGAACAGTTTGGGAAGAGACTATAATTCATTGTCCTACTAGAACTCAAATAATAGCTTTATCAGCGACAATATCGAATGCAGATCAACTTCAAAATTGGATAGAAAAAGTCCATGGTCCTACAGTCCTTGTTAATAGTGATACAAGACCAGTTCCTCTAGAATTTAATTTCTGTAGTGCAAAGGGTCTTCACCCACTGTTAAATAATAAGGGTAATGGAATTCATCCAAACTGCAAGATTTGGAGATCTCCAAAAGGACAGAAAAAGAGAGGTAAACAAGGAAGAATAACTCAACCAAAATCTCCAACAATTGCCTTTGTTATTTCTAAACTGGCAGAGAGAAATATGTTGCCAGGAATATATTTCATTTTTAGTAGAAGAGGATGTGATAAGGCTGTTGAAAATATAAAAGATTTATCTTTAGTAAGTTATGCAGAAGCAAACCTTATTTCTCAAAGGTTAGATATTTATCTTGAAAATAATAAAGAAGGAATTAAAGATAAATCTCATTGCGAGGCCTTAAGAAGGGGAATAGCTTCTCATCATGCGGGTTTGCTTCCAGCATGGAAAGAATTAGTTGAAGAACTATTTCAGAAAGGATTGATAAAAGTTGTTTTTGCAACTGAAACTTTGGCAGCAGGTATTAACATGCCTGCCAGAACTACAATTATTTCATCCTTATCCAAACGTACTGAGGATGGGCATAGATTATTATTCAGTAGTGAATTCTTACAGATGTCAGGAAGAGCTGGACGAAGAGGAAAGGATTCTCAGGGATATGTTGTGACATTACAAACTAGATTTGAGGGAGCAAAAGAGGCTAGTGCTCTAGCCATTAGCAAGCCAAATCCACTACAAAGTCAATTCACTCCAAGCTATGGTATGGTCCTTAATCTTTTGCAAAACTATAGTTTAGATAAGTCTAAAGAATTAATCAAAAGAAGTTTTGGTAGCTTTTTATATTTAGGAGAATCTTCAGCGGAAAAGATTATTCTTAATAATTTAGATAAGGATTTAGCAGAACTAAAAAAAATTACATCTAATATTTCATGGCAAGATTTTGATAACTACGAAAAGTTAAAGAACCGTTTAAAAGAAGAAAGAAGATTGTTAAAAATATTGGAAAAACAAGCATCAGAAAAATTATCAGAAGAGATAACTAATGCACTTCCTTTTATAAAAGATGGCAGTTTAATTTCTATCAAAGCACCTCAACTCAATATGAAGGTAGTACCAGCTTTGATTTGCAAGAAAATATATGATGGGAAAAAAATTAAAAGTTTGCTCTGCTTAACAATTGATAATTTATTTATTCTTATAAAGCCATCTTATTTGGTCAATATTTTCCCTGATTTAGAAGTGGTAGATGTTTTAAACCTTCAGGAACCAAAGATGCATTTTTCAGAAGAACTTGTAAGAGGTGATAATCAATCACAGATCATTGTAAAGAGATTATTGGAAGTTTCTGAAAAAAATGATTTGATTACTCCTCAATATGATTTAACAACTGAAGTTTTGGAACAAAAGAGACTAATTTATAATTTAGAAACAACAATAAATAATCACCCTGCTCATAGATTTGGAGACACTAGAAGACTAAAGAAATATAGGAAAAAGATTATTGAGGTGGAGCAAGAAATAATTTCTAGAACTAATATTCTTGAAGATAAAGAAAATCATAACTGGAGAATATTTACTGATTTAATAAAGATCTTGAATCATTTTGGATGTTTAAATGATTTAGACCTAACTGAAGTAGGACAATCAGTTAGCGCAATAAGAAGTGAAAATGAACTGTGGGTGGGACTTGTTTTAATTAGTGGTTATTTAGATGATTTAGATCCACCTGATTTGGCATCAATTATTCAAGCAATCTGTGTTGATGTTAGAAGACCAAATCTTTGGTGTAATTTTAAACCTTCCTTAAAGGTTATAGACGTTTTTAATGAGTTGGAGGGCTTGAGAAAATTAGTTTTATCTAAACAAAATAAGTTCCATATTGATACTCCAATTTTTTTAGACATAGAGTTAACCGGAATTATTTCAGAGTGGGCAAGGGGTAAAAAATGGCAGGACCTGATATTTAATACTTCTTTAGATGAAGGAGATGTTGTACGGATTTTAAGAAGATCTATAGATGTTCTTTCTCAAATCCAATACTGTGTAGGAGTTAGCAATAAATTAAAAAACAAAGCAAAGCAAGCCTTAAAAGCTATTAATAGATTTCCTGTCTCCGAATCTGATGATCTGCTAAAAGTTTCTGATAATACTAATCCTGCAACCAAAAGGATTGATAATAGTTCTTAAAAGTTTTCAATTAAATCATTGAATCAGTATTCATTAGTTCATCAAATTGATATTCATTTAAATAACCTAACTTAACAGTTGCCTCTTTTAATTTTATTGATTCATTGAAGGCTAGATTTGCAATCTCAGCGGCTTTTTCATACCCTATTTTGGGTACTAAAGCGGTAATTAGCATGAGAGAATTTTCTAGATTAGAATTTATTGTTTGATAGTTTGGCTCCATTCCATCAACTAACTTAACCCTAAAGTTATTAATTGCATTTTTAATCAATTTTAAACTTGTAAGAATATTAAATCCAATTAGTGGCTTATATTCATTCATCTGTAAAGTGCCGCTGGAATTAGCAATTGAAACCGCATATTCAAAACCCATTATTTGAGTACATACCATTGATAATGCTTCACATTGAGTTGGGTTCACTTTGCCTGGCATAATAGAACTACCTGGCTCATTTTGAGGAATGATTAACTCATAAATACCTGCCCTAGGACCTGAAGATAATATTTTAATATCATTTGAAATTTTAAATAATGCACCTGCTAAAATCTTTATTTGGCTCATAACTTGTGCTAATCGATCATGTGCTGCCATCCGAGAAAAGTGATTCTTTGATTCATAGAAATGAATATTAGTATCGGCTGAAATTGATTTAATAGATTCTTTTGAAAATTCTTTTGGACAATTAATTCCTGTGCCTACAGCAGTTCCACCCAAAGGTAAGAAATATAATTCGTCAAGACTCATTACGAGAGAATCTTCAGCATCTTTGATCTGTTGAGACCATGCAGATATTTCTTGGCCAAGAGTTATTGGTACAGCATCTTGAAAATGCGTTCTACCTATTTTTATAATATTTTCCCATTCAGCACTTTTTTTATCTAGAGAATTGGTAAGTTCTTTTATTGATGGGACTAATTTATTTAGTATTTCAGTTACTACAGAGATTTGAATAGCTGCTGGGAAAGTATCATTTGTAGATTGTGATTTATTAACATCATCATTAGGATGAAGCGGATAATGACTACCTAGTTCTGAATTTGTTTTTAAAGAGGCAATATTTGAAATTACCTCATTTATATTCATATTCGTTTGTGTACCACTACCTGTTTGCCAAATTTTTAAAGGAAACTGTGAATCATGCATTCCATCAAGTATTTCATTAGAGGCCTTTATAATCAGTTCTTTTTTTTCTTTATTTAATAAACCTAAATTGAAATTGGCTATTGCAGAAGCTTTTTTAATCAATGTAAGTGAATAAACCAATTCAATTGGGATTAACTCTTCGCCAATCGAAAAATTGATAAGCGATCTCTGAGTTTGAGCCCCCCATAGAGCTCTTTTAGGAACTTGAATTGTTCCCATACTATCTTTTTCAAGCCTAAAGTTTTCCATCGTTATTTGTTTTAAAAACTGTCGTTAAACTTAAAATAAGAATTTGGAACATCTAAATACTTAGCTTTTCCCATATTACATTTAAATTGTTTAGATGAATGGAGGGGTCAAAACATTCTCTTAAATCATTCTCATTTACTAATTCCATAATCTCAGGGTCCTGCTCAATATTTTGTTTGAAATTTCCATTCTCATTATTCCAAGCTTGATGAGCATTTTTTTGGACTAAACTATAAGCCTTTTCTCTTGATAAACCTTTTTCTACGAGTAAAAGCAAAACTTTTTGACTAAAGATAACACCCCCATATATATTTAAATTCTTGAGCATATTTTCAGGATAAACTTTCAAGTTACTTATAATTTCTTTCATCTCCCTAAGCATAAAATGCAAACATATAGATACATCAGGTAACATGATGCGTTCATTAGAACTATGGCTAATATCTCTTTCGTGCCAGAGTGCTACATTTTCAAGAGCTGTTAAAACATAACTCCTCAAAATTCTTGATAAACCGCTTACCCTTTCACTACGTATAGGATTCCTTTTATGTGGCATAGCCGAGCTACCTTTTTGTCCTTTTGAAAATCCCTCTTCAACCTCTAAAACATCTGTTCTCTGAAGATTCCTTATTTCAGTTGCGAATCTATCAAGCGAAGCGCCCACTAGTGAAATAGTCTGAACATATTCTGCATGCCTATCTCTTGATATAACCTGAGTACTTGCTGTATCTGGTTTTAAACCTAACAAATCACAAGTAATTTTTTCTACTTCTGGATTTGTATTGGCATAAGTTCCCATGGCTCCACTTATTTGTCCAATGGCAACAGAATCTTTAAGTGTTAATAATCTTTTTTTATCTCTGATAATTTCTGCTAACCATCCAGCCAATTTAAACCCAAACGAAATCGGCTCTCCGTGAATTGCGTGTGATCTCCCAATCATTAAAGTATTTTTGTGTTGTCTAGCTAATAATCGAACTTCGTTTTCTAGCTTTTCTATTTCCTCTAATAACAATTCACATGAATCTTTTAGCTGTAGAGATAAGCCAGTATCAAGTACATCACTACTTGTCATCCCAACATGAATATATCTTCCAGAGTCTCCAACAAATTCATTAATATTGGTAAGAAAGGCTATTACATCATGTTTAACTTCTTTCTCAATTTCTTTTATCCTGGATTCTTCAAATTTTGCCTTTAAGCGAATCTCTGTTAAAGCCTCTTTAGGAATTTTCCCTAGAGAGCAGTTTGCTTGACATGCAGCAATCTCAACTTTAAGCCAACTCTGGAATTTTGCATTTTCAGTCCAGATTTTACCCATTTCGGGTAATGTGTAACGTTCAATCACAACTTTTATACATCTTCAATTTAAACTTTATAACTAAAATCCCATAATTGCTTTATGCTTTTAATATCTACTTGCCATTGAAGATATTTGACTCAGATTATTTTGTTATGTAACAAATTTTTTGCATATAAAAACTCTTACAAATTCCAAATGTTGGCATTGAGTTATCTTTGTGAATAATATTTCTTTTCTTTGTACTTAAAATCTAAAATTAGAATATGTTTAAAAGTTTTGAGCTCATTTAATTAGTAGTTTTTAAACTAAACAATTTTTTTGATGTATAGATGATTAAAAAAAGTAGATTAGATCTTTATCTTCTTAATAAAGGTTTATGTGAAACTCGTCAGAAGGCTCAAGGGATTATTCTCGCAGGGAAAGTTAAAGATATAAATGGCAAGATTTACGATAAGCCTGGACAGCAAGTGATAATTGGATCTGAATTTTTTATTGAGTCTGAACCTCAATTTGTATCAAGGGGAGGAGAAAAATTATTAGAGGCCTTTAAAAAGCTCGAAATTCATGTAAAAGATAAAGTTTGTATAGATGCTGGTATCTCAACTGGTGGTTTTACAGATTGCTTATTACAAAAAGGGGCAAAGTTGGTTTATGGGATAGATGTGGGTTATGGGCAAACGGCATGGAAGATTAGAAATAATCCAAAAGTAATACTTCTGGAAAGAACAAATATTCGTAATTTAAAGCCTGATGATTTTTTGTCTAAAGATAATTTATTACCCAATTTCGTTGTAGCTGATTTGTCTTTTATTTCATTAACGTTAGTTTTTCAATCTATTAACAATTTATTATCTGGAGATTGTATAGAGGGAGTATTTCTTATTAAACCGCAATTTGAAGTAGGAAAAGGTCGGGTAAGCAAAGGTGGCGTTGTTAGAAAACCTGAGTATCACGTAGAGGCGATACATTCAGTTATTAATGCTGCTAAAGAATTTCAATGGAATATTAAGGGTTTGATAGCTTCTCCATTAGTAGGACCTGCAGGAAATCATGAATACCTAGCTTGGATGTGTAAAAGAGATATCTCAGATTCAATTATAAATAAAAAATATATTGAAAATTTAGTAAAAGATACGCTTTAGTTAAAGTGCTTCCGCATCTCTTTCTCCAGTTCTTATCCTTACAACAGAATCAATTGATGAAATGAATATTTTCCCATCTCCTATTTCCCCAGTTTTTGCAGCTTCGGCTATTGCGTCTATTACTGAGTTCACCTTGTCGTTCTCCACAACAACCTCTATTTTAAGTTTCTGAAGAAATTCAACTGTAAATTCTGAGCCTCTATATCTCTCAACCTGTCCTTTTTGTCTTCCAAAACCTCTAACTTCGCTAACTGTCATGCCAACAATACCGGAGTTTACTAATGCAATTTTTACATCCTCCAATTTAAAGGGACGAATAATTGCTTCAATTTTCTTCATGATTTGATCTTAAACGTTTTAATATTAATTGTTTTTTTGAAAAACATCCACCTTTGAAATTTCAGAAATTGATTTAATATTTAGACCAGCACTAGTTGCATCTTCAATTAATAATTTAGAGTTTTCTTGAGAAATTAATACTGAATTGTTTGATAATGCTTCCCACTGATCATTTTCAAAATGTGTTTGAAGCCATAACATCCCATGAATACTTGTAGGTTGAATAGACTTGGTTGAGTTGTTATTAATATTTATCAAACAAATGTCCATTAATTTTTTTTTAACTAAACATATATAAACCTTTTAAATATCAATATTAATGTTACTGTTGATACAAAATAAAGATTTTATATTTTATTTTTAGTTATTTGCAATAGTTTTTGAGGTTTTAATTTTTGCGGATTCTTATCTTTTTATATAGTTTTAGTAAATAAGTTTTTGCAAAAATGAGTTCAACTAATTTAAATGATTCAACTGAAAGGCCCTTGTACGGAGAAAGATTAATTGAAGAATCAAAAATAATTTGTTTTGAGAATCCCAATAAGAAAAGAATTTATGAAGTTTCTATTGAGTTACCTGAATTTACATGTAAATGCCCATTCTCTGGCTATCCAGATTTTGCAAAAATAAATATTTTTTACCAACCCAAGATGAAAGTCTATGAGTTGAAATCCTTAAAACTTTATATTAATAATTTTAGAGATATGAAAATATCCCATGAAGAAGTTGTTAACAGAATAATGGATGATCTAGTGAATGCAGGCTCTCCACATTGGATACATTTAAATGCAGAATTTAATCCTAGAGGGAATGTGTCTATGAAGTTAGATATTTTTAGTGGACAGAAAAAAAACTAAAACTTTTGCATTTCCTCTGATAATTTAAAAAATTCTTTTTTAAAACCAAGTAGATTTCTATTACTAAGACCACCAATTAATAATTTTTTAGATTCTTTATTAAATAAAACCCATAATTGATTTGTTGGTATAAGACTTAATATCGTTCCAAAGATTATCAAAATAAAAGAGAAGTAAATAAATGGGATTGAAGGATCATTTTTAATTATCAAACCGCTACTAGAGACTATCTTTTTTAAAGATAATTCAGACGAATTAATTTTTAGTGAATCACCATTTAAATAAAGTTTTTTTTCAGCAAAATTTTCAAGATTAGAGATTTTAATAGGACCATTTTCATTATCTATTGTCAAGAGAAAATTTTTTTTTGTTTCTTCTCCTAATTCAAGCAATATGCCCCAAATTTGATTACCTATTTCAGGTATTGGTTTGAGTTGAAGCTGATACAGAATCTTATCTATTTCAATAACTACATTTGAGACTGCCCAATCCGCTTGATAAATAGTTAATCCTTTAAATCTAATTGGGTGATTAACTTTGGTTGTTTTGATTTTATTTAATTTGGGATCTTCGGAAACAAAATCTAGCCTTGAAATAAATTGTTTTGGTATGCCATCACTTTCGCGTTCTATTACGAAATTGTCTAGTTTTATTGTTGCTTTGGAATTTGTACTCTCATTTATCAAGTCTAAGCTTTCTCCTGGAATCAAATATTGTTCTTTCGATTCGCTAGTGAAACTTCCGTAAGCTGAACCTATAAGTAAAACTATTAGTCCGATATGGACAATAATAGGACCTATTTTTCCAATTAACCCTTTTCTAGCAGAAAGGCGATTTTCAAATCTGGAAGTGTTCCAACCATTTTTCTTAAGAAATAAATTAGTCTTTGATATATAGTCTCCATCATACTTTATTTGGTAATTGGATATTAATTCCAATCTTTCGAACCTTTTTTCATTTTTGTATTCAGTCCATTGTAAAGATGCTTTTAACGCAGGAATTTGTCTTCTAAAACTACACGCTGCGAGGGAAATGCAAAGAAGTATTAATGCTAATAAAAACCAAAAACTTGTATATATATGATCTAATTGAAGTTTTAAGACTTTTTCACCATCTAAAAATCCAAAAATTGGTGATTCATCGAATAAATCAATATAAGTCTGTTTATTATTCCCTTGAGGGATAAAAGTGCCAATACCACTTGAAATGGCAATAAAAATTATTAATGAGATTGCGAACCTTAAACTTGATATCTTTAAAATAAAATTTTGAAAACTAATCATTTAAATCCAATTTGACAGTAAATTTAAACCTCCGAGGGAAACTAAAAATACTCCACTTAATTTAGGAATCACTTGACTATATTTTCTAAGTTCTAAAAATTGTTTTAGATTTTCTGTTGTAGCCCCTGCAATTATTATTGGTGTCACTTGTCCCAAACCAAAGAAAAAGAGAAAGAGAATTGAGATAGTGGGGTTATTAGCTTGTGATACCCAAGCTAACAGGCTAGCTAATACTGGGGTAATACAAGGTGAAGAGGCAAGTCCAAAAGTAGTTCCTAGTGCAAAAGGTGTTAGGAAGGAGGGTATTTTATCTTCAATCAATTTTAAATCGGGTCCATTGGGTAACTGGAATTTTATAAATCCTAATAAATTACAACCCATGATTATTGCTATTAAGGCAACGATAGAGGTGTAATAGTGAGGAATTTGTCCGTATATTTTGCCTAAAAATCCACTTAATGCTCCTAATGAAACAAGAGCACATACAACCCCTCCTGAAAAACTAAAAAGTTTATATTGTTTTTTTTCTGTTCCTCCGATATAAGCAATAGTTACAGGTAGTAAGGATAATGAACATGGACCTAGGCTTGTTAAGAGGCCTGCACTGAACACTAAAAACACTGTAAAAGGACCAGGATGATTAAGTCCTTGCTGCATTAGTAAATTGCCCTTTTGAGATAATTCAGAAATAACTAAATTAATTGATACGATAACAAGACTCAAATCTCTTTAATTCTAACTAATTATGAGTCTTTCTTGCACTAAGAATTCCAATAAAGCCTGTTGATTCTAATGAACATCTTAATAACATCCCAGCAATAAAAAATGATGCAATTAATGAATTTCCTCCATAACTTATAAATGGTAATGGTAAGCCTGTAGTAGGCATTGACCCTGTCGCTACTGCTATATGCATTATTGATTGACCTATTAATAAAGTTCCAGATCCAATAGCAATTAATTTTGTGTAGTTATTTCTGCACTTCAAGGCAATGCGTAAACTGATGTATGAGAAAACCACCAAAAATGCTAAGAATAAAGTAGATCCCAATAATCCAAATTCTTCTGCAAAGATTGCAAAAATAAAATCTGTATACATAAAAGGTAAATATTGTAATTTCTGTATAGAGAGACCAAAACCTTGTCCAAAAAGACCGCCTGAACCTATTGCTAATAAACTCTGAACTAATTGAAATCCTGAATCTTGCTGGTCTTTCCAAGGATCAATAAATGATATAACTCTTAGCTTTTGATATTCATTATTAAGGATACTTATGTATCCAGTAAAGAATCCTAATGAGGCAATAGAGCCAAGTGAACTAAGTTTTACTCCTCCGCATAAACCCATAATCCAAAAAAGAATTCCGGTTAATGCTGCAGTACTTAAATTTGGTTGTTTAAGTATCAACAAAATTAATAAGCCAAAAGTGATTATTGTAATTAATTTTTTATGGTTTTTCACTAAATTCCAATGAGCAAAAAGGTTAGATGCCTCTAAAATTAAGAAAGGTTTAATTAATTCAGAAGGTTGAAGACTGAAATCTCCAAGTATTAACCATCTTGAAGACCCATTAACTGTAAGACCATTAATGTTTGTGAGGAATATTAAAAAGAATAATAAGTAGAAAATAAGTTTTGAAAATTTTAAAAGATTTCTGATATTTGTATTAAGGACTAAATAAAACACACACAAACCTGGAATAGACCAAATAATTTGTTTTTTTAAATAGTAAGCCCAATGTCCCATTTCCTTACTAGCTACCCACCAACTTGATGATCCAAGGATAAACAAACCTAAGATTGACCAAATTCCAATACACATCATAAGGATTTTCGCTTCATAGGGCCAAATTTTCCAAGGCAAAGGAAATATATAATCACTTATATCTTTGGGATTATTTTTAGTACTAGAATTAAAAGATTTTTTTCTTTTAAAAATTCTTCTATATTTTATTTTTTCTTGACTTATCTCCAATTTTCGAGTTGTAGATATACTATTGAGACGTTAAATTCAGCCTTTGCCAAGTCTTTTAGCAATGTTTTTATGTGTTTTCATATTAAATCAAATTAAGCGGTTTATAAGATTTAATTCCTTTGATATAAACCTAAAAATCGACAATTCATTCACAACAAATCTTAAGAATTTACCATTTATAAAAAAAACCCTAGCTAAAAGGTCCCTATCCATGATAGATTCCGTGAGTTTATATACTTACTTATAACCATCTAGTGGGGGCTTTCTAAGTTATGTTCACATCAGTGGACTCAAATAGAAAAACAGTTGAACATCTTTCTAACGAGAATGTTCAAAGCCATCAATTCCTAGATAATTCATGCATCAAAGAAAGTGAATCCGTTTTGGCTAGTCAATTCGATAAATTACTTTCTAAAAATGATGACTATACAAAATTGCAATTAACAATTTTTGGTATAACTTTTATCGTTTCTATCATCATTGCATCTATAACAGGAATTATTCTTGGATTTACTTTTGGTTTGAGTGTTTTTATAGGCTCCCTTGCTGGTATTTTTTACTTACGTTTGCTCGCTAAAAGTGTAGGAAAGATAGGTAAAGAATCTACAGGTGTATCAAAATTGCAACTTTTGATTCCAGTTTGCCTCTTTATTTTTGCAAGTAAGCTAGGATCTATTGAAATTTTGCCAGCAATGATAGGCTTTTTCATCTATAAGCCTTCTCTCATATTTTATTTTTCACGTTCCTAAGTAAATTTTGTTCAATCAAAATTTAATAATCTTTTTTAAAATCAATGTTCTTTAATTCCTTGCTAACAAATTTTGCAGCATTAGAAGTTGGTCAACATCTTTATTGGCAAATCGGAAATATAAGAATTCATGGACAAGTTTTTTTAACATCTTGGATTCTATTGGGTGCATTATTAGTTTTTATTTCCTTAGGAACTAAAAAAATGGAAAATGATCCGAAAGGATTACAAAATTTACTTGAGTTTTTATGGGATTACATAAGAGATCTTGCTAGGACACAAATAGGAGAGAAAGTTTATAGAGATTGGATGCCTTTTATAGGAACTTTATTCTTATTTGTATTCGTAAGTAATTGGGGAGGTGCTTTAATCCCTTGGAGATTGATAAAGTTACCAAGTGGTGAATTAGGCGCCCCAACAGCAGATATTAATACAACTATTGCACTAGCACTTTTGGTCTCATTATCTTATTTTTATGCTGGTTTAAGTAACAAGGGTTGGAGATATTTTGAATATTATGTGCATCCAACACCCATTATGCTTCCATTTAAAATTTTAGAAGATTTTACTAAACCATTATCACTATCTTTCAGGTTATTTGGAAATATTTTGGCTGATGAACTTGTTGTAGGTGTTTTAGTTTTTCTAGTTCCTCTAATTTTACCAATACCTGTGATGTTTCTAGGTTTGTTTACAAGTGCAATTCAGGCGTTGATTTTTGCTACCCTCGCTGCCTATTACATTGGAGAAGCTGTTGAGGAACATCATTAGCTTTCTCTAATCTATTCATTCCCTTTTACAAAGGGTCGGTAATCTGGCAAAATATCTAATCGCGTAGGTCTGACAATATCAGACCCATTCTTAAATCAAAGAATGTCCAAGCGTGTATGACAAAAAAAGATTTATCACAAGTATTAAGCTCTTTATTTCAAAATTATGGATTCGATTACTTCCGCTGCATCTGTTGTAGCTGCCGGCTTAGCAGTAGGTCTAGGTGCTATTGGCCCAGGTCTTGGACAAGGTAACGCAGCTCAAGGTGCTGTTGAGGGTATAGCCCGTCAACCAGAAGCCGAAGGTAAAATTAGAGGAACTCTTCTTTTATCATTCGCTTTTATGGAGTCATTAACAATTTATGGATTGGTTGTGGCTTTAGTATTACTTTTTGCTAATCCTTTTTCCTAAAAGTTAATATTGCTTCTATTTCTTATTAGCAATATATAAATTTAAATTTTTTAATTTTAACTGAATCATATGTTGGCCTTTGATTTTTTTGGTACTACTGAAGGTGGATTATTTGATATAAATGCCACTTTGCCATTAATGGCAATACAAGTAGTTGCCCTTACTTACATTTTAAATGCTCTCTTTTTTAAGCCAGTAGGCAATGTTGTCGAAAAAAGGGAAAAATTTGTAAGTAATAATATTATTGAGGCCAAAAATAAACTTTCAGAAGTTGAAAAATTGGAGGCTGATCTACTAAGTCAGCTTCAAAGTGCTCGTTCTGAAGCTCAACGAATTGTGAGTGACGCTGAGAATGAATCTGACAAGCTTTATAAAGAAGCACTAGAACTTGCAAATAATGAAGCAAATGCTTCAAAAGAAAAAGCAAGGCTAGAAATTGAAAGTCAGACATCCGCGGCCCGTGAACAACTTGCTAAGCAAGCTGGAGATTTGAGCGAACTTATTGTTAATAGATTGATTCTAGAAAAATGAATTTACCTCTTTTAGCTACAGAAGGTTTTGGATTAAATCTGAATTTATTCGAAACTAATATTCTTAATTGGGCTGTAGTGATTTTTGGCCTTTATAAGTTTTTGCCTGGTTTCCTAGGTAAAATGCTTCAAAAAAGAAGAGAGGGGATCCTTCTTGAATTAAAAGATGCAGAAGATCGACTTTTGAAGGCTACAAATGCTTTGAAAAAAGCGAAGACTGATTTATCTCTAGCAGAAGAAAAGGCTAGTCAAATAAAGTCAGATTCTCTTAAAAGATCTGAATCAATCAGGATGGAAAGCGAGAAAAAAGCTATTGAAGAGATGGCACGAATTAAACAAAGTGCAATTTCTGATGAAAGTTCAGAAGCTTCTAGGGCAATATCTCAACTTCGAAAAGAAGCTGTGGAACTTGCAATAAAAAAAGCTTTAGATTCTCTGCCAAATAGACTTGATAAAACAACTCAGGAAAATTTGGTTACTCAATCCATTAATAATATTGAGGTTAAATAATGCCACTTTTAAATTCAGTTACCACACCATATGCAGAAGCATTACTTCAGGTTGTAAATGAGAATGACCAAACTGAAGAGATGGTCTCAGAAGTTAAACAGCTTTTAGCATTAATAAACGATGCACCTGAATTGGGAAAGGCATTCTCCTCCCCAGTTTTAGAGACAGAGGCTAAGAAAAAAATCATTATTGAACTTTTTTCAGATAAGATTAACCCCTCCTTATTTAATTTCTTGAAATTATTGGCCGATAGGCAAAGAATTGGAATTCTTACTTCGATTCTCAATAGATTTTTAGAGATTTACAGAGAAAATAGTAATATTGCTTTGGCAACTGTTACTTCTGCTGTCAAGCTCACTGCTAAACAGAAAGGTTTAATTACCAAAAAGATCATCAATCTTGCTGGAACCGAAAAATTAGAACTTGTAACTAAAACTGATCCATCTCTTATTGGTGGTTTCGTCGCGAGTGTAGGATCTAAAGTAATTGATGCTAGTCTTGCCTCACAAATCAGAAAACTTGGTTTATCACTTTCCAAGTAAATTTTAAATCAACCTTAAATTCTTAAATCCATGGTATCTATACGCCCTGATGAAATCAGTTCAATCTTAAAACAACAAATAACTGATTATGACCAATCCGTAAGTGTTAGCAATGTAGGAACTGTTCTACAAATAGGTGATGGCATTGCAAGAATATATGGCTTAGATCAGGTCATGGCGGGTGAATTATTAGAATTTGAGGATGGTACTGAAGGTATAGCTTTAAATCTTGAAGATGATAATGTTGGAGCCGTTCTAATGGGAGAAGCTCTAGGAGTTCAAGAAGGAAGTAACGTAAAATCTACAGGTAAAATTGCTTCTGTTCCTGTTGGTCAGGCAATGCAGGGAAGGGTTGTTAATCCTTTAGGTCAGCCAATAGATGGGAAAGGGGAAATTGCAACAAGTGATACTAGACTTATTGAAGAAATGGCGCCTGGAATAATTAAGAGAAGATCAGTACATGAACCAATGCAAACAGGTATTACATCAATAGATGCAATGATCCCTGTAGGAAGAGGCCAAAGAGAATTGATTATTGGTGATAGACAAACTGGAAAAACGGCTATTGCAATAGACACTATTATCAATCAAAAAGGCCAAGACGTAGTTTGTGTTTATGTTGCAGTTGGTCAGAAATCGGCATCTGTAGCAAATGTGGTTGAGGTTTTAAGAGAAAAAGGAGCTCTTGAATATACTATTGTTGTTAGTGCAGGAGCATCTGAAGCCGCAGCTTTACAATACTTGGCGCCATATACTGGTGCAGCAATAGCTGAGCATTTTATGTACCAAGGCAAAGCAACACTAGTTATTTATGATGATTTAACTAAGCAAGCACAAGCGTATAGACAAATGTCTCTTCTTTTGAGAAGACCACCAGGAAGAGAAGCTTATCCTGGGGATGTTTTTTATTGTCATAGCAGATTACTTGAAAGGGCAGCAAAATTATCTGATGATATGGGCGGTGGCTCAATGACAGCATTACCAATTATTGAAACTCAGGCTGGTGATGTTTCTGCGTATATTCCAACAAATGTTATTTCAATTACTGATGGACAAATTTTCCTAAGTGCAGATTTGTTTAACTCAGGCTTACGTCCTGCGATCAATGTGGGTATTTCAGTTAGTAGAGTTGGAGGAGCTGCTCAAACAAAGGCAATTAAGAAAATTGCTGGAACGCTTAAATTAGAATTGGCTCAATTTGATGAATTAGCAGCATTTTCTCAATTCGCTTCTGATCTTGATGAGGCTACTCAACAACAACTTGAAAGAGGGAAAAGATTAAGAGAGTTGTTAAAACAAGCACAATTCTCACCATTAAATCTTGCTGAACAAGTTGCAGTTGTTTACGCAGGTGTTAAGGGTCTGATTGATGAAGTTCCAGTCGAAGATGTAACCAAATTTGCTGCTGAACTTAGAGAATATCTTAAGTTAAATAAAGCAGAATTTATTGAGGAGATTCTTAAAGAGAAGAAATTAAATGATGGCTTAGAAGCAACACTCAAAGAGGTGATAAAAGAAGTGAAATCTTCAATGCTTGCGACAGTTTAAATTTATTTAAGGAAATATTATGGCAAATCTTAAAGAAATTAGGGATCGAATTGTTTCTGTTAAAAATACTCGAAAAATTACAGAAGCTATGAGATTAGTTGCAGCTGCAAAAGTTAGGAGGGCACAAGATCAAGTTCTAAAAAGTAGACCTTTTGCTGATAAACTTGCTCGTGTTTTGGAGAATATTCAATCCAGAGTTCAGTTTGAAGCGGTAGATTCTCCTCTTTTATCTAAAAGAGATGTAAAAACAATTTCTTTGGTATGCATAACTGCTGATAGAGGATTATGTGGGGGATACAATACCAACATAATAAAGAAGGTAGAAATTAGGTATGCAGAGTTGATTAAACAAGGTTATGAACCTAATTTGATTTTAGTTGGTAAAAAGGCAATAGGTTACTTCCAAAATAGGAAAGATAGATACATAATAAAAAGTACATTCAAAGAGCTAGAACAGGTACCAACAGTAAAAGATTCGGAAGGTATAACCGGTGAAGTCTTAGCTGAATTTTTATCAGAAAGTGCTGATAGGGTAGAGATTATTTATACTAAATTTATTACCCTTGTAAGTTGTGCTCCAGTAGTTCAAACATTGTTGCCACTAGATCCTCAAGGTATTGCAGATGACAATGATGAGATTTTTAGGTTAACAACTAAAAATAGTAAGTTACTTGTTGAAAAATCAAACATTGAAAAAAGTGATTCAGAGAAATTACCATCAGATATTGTTTTTGAGCAAAGTCCAGATCAATTGTTAGATTCTTTATTGCCACTGTATTTGCAAAATCAAGTCCTCCGAGCTCTTCAAGAGTCAGCGGCTTCAGAACTTGCTTGTAGGATGACTGCTATGAATAATGCAAGTGATAATGCTAAAGAATTAGCCAGTACTTTAAATCTTACTTATAATAAAGCCAGACAGGCTGCTATTACTCAGGAGATTTTAGAAGTTGTTGGAGGTTCGGCTGTTTAGTTAAATTTTAAAAATGTCTGAATTTAATATCAAAGTTCAATTTGGTGAGAAAACCTATAATTTTTCATGTCCTGAAGATCAAGATATTATTTCAGCTGCTAAAGCTAATGGAATCGAGTTGCCCAGCAGTTGTTGTTCAGGAGTTTGTACAAGTTGTGCATCAATGGTGGTGGATGGATCCATTGATCAAGAAGATGCTATGGGATTAAACGAAGATTTAAGGGAAAAAGGTTTCGCCCTCTTATGCGTGGCGTATCCAAAGTCAGATTTACATATTCTTATCGGTGATGAAGTTGAAGATAATTTATATAATGATCAGTTTGGTAAGTATCAAAAATGAAATTAATTAAGGTTGATTTTTGTTTGGATTGGCCAGGTTCAATAGAAGTTATAAATTTAAGGAAATATGTGATCAGTCATTTGATAAAAAAAGGCGAAGTAATTCGATGGTCAATTATAGATATAGAAAATTCAAAGGACTCTTACGATATAAAAAAACTAAGGATTAATGCTGTTTTAGCCAATTGAATTGCTATATAAAAATGAAATAGTTTTACTAATGGAAAAATCACCCACAATATTCATTGTCCCAACTGGGATTGGTTGCGAGATAGGAGGATTTGCAGGAGATGCACTCCCAACTGCAAAATTATTAGCATCTGCAAGTGGATGTTTAATTACGCATCCAAATGTAATGAATGGAGGAGCTCTTTCTGAAAAAGATAAAAATATATTTTATGTAGAGGGTTACAGTTTAGATCGATTTGCTAGAGGAGAGATTGGCCTTAAGAGTGTAAAACAACAGAAAATCGGAATAATTTTTGATTCAAGCATTGAACATAAAATATTAATAAGACATTTACAAGTTGCTGATGCTTGTGTTGCTACTTTAGGTATTAATGTTCATTCTTATGTAATAACTAAAAACCCTTTAAGTATAATTATTGACTCTGACACTTCAAAAATAAGTGGAGGAACCATTGAGAATCCTGATACTTTAATTGAAGCTGGCAAAACTTTAATAGAAAAAGGAGTCACGGCAATAGCAATAGTGGCTAAATTCCCTGATGATTCAGGATCCGAAGACACAAATTCCTACAGAGAGGGCAAAGGAGTTGATCCTATTTCTGGAGTTGAGGCTGTCATTAGTCACTTGATAAGCAAATTTCTAAAAGTTCCATGTGCGCATGCACCAGCATTACCACCACTTGATTTGAATGAAAGATTAGATCCTCGTACTGCTTCAGAAGAGATAGGATACACATTTTTGCCATCAGTATTGATTGGCTTAAGCAATGCTCCAGATCTTATTGAATTACCGAACAACGAATTGATTACTTTACACCCTAATCAACTTGAATCCATAGTCGTTCCAAATGGTGCTCTTGGTGGGGAATCAGTATTAGCTTGTGTTGAAAGAGGGTTAAATATTATTTCTGTAAAAAATCAAAATACACTAACAGTTACTAATCAATTTTTAAATTATCCTAATTTTATTGAAGTAAATAATTATCTAGAGGCTGCTGGCATAATTCTCTCCATAAAAAAAGGGATTAATCTCACTTCCATTCAAAGGCCTTTAAAAAGAGTCCAAGAAATATACTGAAATGATTAATATGAAATTGCGATTGGGACTCTCCAATCAGTACCTAATGATTGACTGCTTAATTTGAGAATAGGAGGAGCTTGTTTTCTTTTGAATTCAGCTTTTTTAATAAGTGAGATTATTTGCAAAATTAGTTCTTTTTTATGACCCTCTTTTATAAGTAGCTTGAAATCTTTTTTCTCTTCAATAATGCTTTTAAGAATATTGTCCAATATGGAATAAGGAGGGAGAGAATCAGTGTCTAATTGGTTAGGACCTAATTCGGCGCTTGGAGCCTTTAAACGAATATTATCCCCAATTATTTTAATATTTTTATTTAACTTATGCAGTTTTCTATGATTCTCTGAATCATCACTATCAAGCCAATCACATAATTTAAAAACATTAGTTTTATATAAATCCCCAATTACTGATAAGCCTCCGTTCATATCCCCATATAGTGTGCAATATCCAACTGCTAGTTCTGATTTATTGCCAGTGGAGAGTAATAAATGCTTTTCTTGATTCGCTAAAGCCATCAGAAGCGTTCCTCTGATCCTTGATTGAATATTTTGATTTGTTATTCCTTCTACCTTCAAATTTAAGCTTTTTATAAATGATTCTTCAAAAGAGGTCATAACATTCTCAATTGAGATGGTATTGAAATTTATCTTTAGTCTTCCTGCTAGATCTTTTGCATCACTTTTGGAATGATCTGAACTCCATTTTGAGGGCATTGAAACGCAATATACATTTTCACTTCCAAGAGCAGCTGTTGCGATTACTGAGACAAGCGCAGAATCAATTCCACCACTTAGTCCAATTAAAGCTGTTTTAAATCCACATTTTTTAGCATAATCTCTTACTCCTAAAACTAAGGCATCAAAAATAGATGATATTTCATCGTATTGAAATTCATCTATTGTTTTCTTTTGTTGGTCAATTTCCCAACTAGAAAAATCTTCTGAAAAAGATTTTAATTGCTTTATTTTAGATCCATTCTTATCAACAATAAAACTATTACCATCAAAGATTAAATTATCATTTGCACCAACTTGGTTAATGTAAATTAAAGGAACTTGAAGGTATTTAGCAGCAAAACTTGAAACTTTAGATCTAAGCTCTAATTTTTTGAATGTATATGGTGAAGCAGATAAATTCAATAAAATATTAATATCTTTGCTCTTCAAATCAGAAATAGGATTTTTTTTGTGAATCCCTCTACCTTCTATATCGTTATTAACCCATAAATCTTCGCATATAGTAATCCCGAGTTTAAAAGTTTTATTTCTAACTTTTTTGGTTAATACGGATACTTTCTGCTCTGATCTAAAATATCTCTTCTCATCAAATACTTCATAAGTGGGAAGAATAATTTTTCGTGCAATTACTTTCCATTTTCCACCCTCAATTAACGCAATAGAATTATAAAGATTCGGGAAAAAAGAATCTTTTATAATTTCTGCTATCCCAACAGCTATACTCAACTCGTCATGTTTTTTCTTAATTTCAAAAGCTAATTGGTCAAGTATTTCATATTGATTTTCGACTAAGTTTCTTTTTAGCAGTAAATCTTTAGCTGGATATCCCCATAGTGATAATTCCGGTGTAAGAATTAAATCAGCAGAATTTAAGTCAGCCTGAGCTGCAATAGTAAGTATTTTTTGTGCATTGCCCTCTAAATCGCCAACAATTGGATTGATTTGAGCAAGAAAAAATTTCATTCAACTAATTTTGTCGATACATATAAATTCTTCTTCTTCACAATATCTATTAAACATTTTGGTAAATTAGAATAATTGGTATTTACTCTAACCATAGAACTTGAAATATTTGGAATATTTAATGAAGAAATTTCAAAGTTAACTTTATAATTTTTCAACATTTGCATGGTTTTTGATTTAATAGGATATCCTTCTCTTTTAATTATAAAAAAACTTACTTCCTTAATAATTTTATCAAAATTTTTCCAAGAGAAAATATCTTCAATTAAATCACTTCCTATTACAAAATCTAATTTATTTGATTCATAAATATTTTTACACGTTTTGATAGATTGGATTGCCCATTGACTACTAATTGTTTGATTAAATACAATTTTTGGATTTTTTAAATCTTCAATTAAAGTTTTTAATAAAAGACTTCGAATTGAGATATCTTCTTTATGTTTTTTATTTGGATTATTGCTTGCATAAGTAATAGTAAAGGAATAAATTGTGGATAATTCTTCGAGAATTTTTTTATGGCCAATAGTTGGTGGATCTGCACTAGTGCCGAAAATGGCAATGCGTTCCTTTTTACTAAGTTTCAAGGTAGAAAAATTGCAGAATTTTTATTTAAATTCCTATTAGATAAATAGATTTTTATGTGATTAAAAATATCGGGTTCTTTAAGCATTATCTTGTGGATTATAAAAGAAGGTTCTAAACGAGATACTTTGCTTCTTATGAATATTTCTTTAGCTGCTAACTTCCCTAAAATTTTTGTTGAGCGCACTGCAATTGCTGCTTGAATGATAGCGATTGGTCCATATGGTAATAACGAAAACCCGTTAGTGAAAGGAGCTATTAATAATATTACTTTACGAATTAAATTAAAAGATGTATTGATACCAATTTGTGTAGCTCCTAAACAGAAATTATTAATAGAAATATTTTTGATTATTTTTCTTGCCGAGTGACCCTTGAGACTTAATCCATAAACCTTACTTAGCTCGCTAATTAATGCTGTATCTAATGCAAAACTTCCCGCTATATCAAACACAATCAAAGGATTAAGTGCAACTGTTGATGCCTTTATGGTGGCGAATTTACCAATAATTGCTTGGGCTTTCTTCTGTCTTTTTTTTAATCGTTGCTCTTTTATTTTTAGATATAATTTATCAGCTAATTGAAGAGAATTTAATGTTAATAAAATTTCTCCATATCTATCTATAGCTTCTTTTATATAGTGTTTAATTTTATTCCCTGAATTCACTATTACGGGAATCTTTAAATCTTTGGGAAGCTTTGACTTTATATTTTTTATAATTTCTTTTAATTCATTTTTGTTCCAAATATCAATTTTGTTTAAAACAATTATAATTTTTTTCCCATCCTTAATAAAGGAATTAATTTTGATTACTTCATTTCTATTAAGATCTCCTGCAACTGCAAATAAAACAAGTTCTGAATTATTTATTTGTGAGTAAATATCATCTGGAAAATTAATATTGCACAAATCAAATCCTGGTGAATCTAGTAATTCAATACTTTTTAGTGTTTGATGTTTCAAGTTCCATTCTTGCGTCTCAATTTCTTTGGTAGAACCGTTAATAATATCTGTCTTGAATACTTTTTGATTTAATAAGAAATTTAAAATATGAGATTTACCTACACCTGATTTACCATATATGCCTATTCTTATTTTCTTCTCTTTAAGCCTAAAAAGTTGCTGGTTAAAAGATATAATTTCTTTATTAAAAAGATTTTTTTCATAGTTTGTGAGATCTATAGTGTCCCACCAATGTTTTAAAAGTAAATAATTTTTATTGATTTGTATCTGTTCCATACTTTATTTTTTCCACCAACCAGCTAATACAGATAACACGGCTTCTGCCCCAATAATTCCCACGAATCCTCCAAACTCATCTACTACTACTTTTACTCCTTTATGATCTTTGTCAAATCTTGTTAATAATTGATCAGCTCTTATCATTTCTGGGATGTATTCCACAGGATCGCATAATTCTGACAGTAATTGTTTCTTTTTACCCTGAATAATCTGAGTTAGCAATTTTTCACGTTTAACTAATCCTTGTATTTTGTCTACTTTGTCTCCTAAAACAACCCACCAGGGTGAAGTGTCTGCAATGATAAGTTTTGAAATTTCTTCAAGATTTGAAGACCCATCAAGACAAGGTGCTGATACCCTTGGAATCATTAAATCTTTTGCTTTTAAATCATTTAATTGAAAAACTTTAAAGATCATTGCTGCCTCATCGGCTTCTATAAAACCTTTCTGACTCCCAATTTTTGCCATTTGTCTAATTTCTTCTTCATCTGTTGAGATTTCACTTTCTGCAGTAATAACTGGAAATATCTGTTCTATTAAAATTAAAAATGGTCGCATTATGTTATTTAATATTATCAAAATAGGAACCGATAATAATGCTATTTGCAATGAAAATCTTGTGCCAAGAGCTTTAGGGAGAACTTCTCCAAATAAAAGAACTAAAACATAGAAAGAAATTGAAAAGAATGTTAACCCAAAATTCGTATTGATTACCAATGCTCCATATACACCCAAAATAAGACTTCCAATTATGTTAAATCCATTATTAGTTATAGTAATTACAGTTAATGTTCTCCCAAGATGTTTTCTAAGTTTAAGTAATTGATTTGCAGAACTTCTAGGTTTCTGTTTTGATGCTAATTCTAAAATTCTTATCGAATTTACAGCTAAAAAAGATGCTTCTACTCCTGAACAACATGCTGACCCAACTAAAATAATTATTATCAGTAAAATTAGAACGTAGACATTTGGTTCCATTAAAATAGATTAGTTTGAAATCTGGTTAATTCATTCTTCCATTTTTTATAAAAATCGCCAACAAAAAATGTATGTTTAATCTTAATAATAAAATTTTTGAGAAAAGAAGAGAAACTTTCTTAAATAAATTAGAAGGTAAAGCTGCTATTATACCTGCTTCTAGCCTGGTAAAACATCATGCAGATTGTGAATATCCTTTCAGGCAAGATAGTAATTTTTGGTATCTGACTGGTTTTGATGAGCCGGATGCAATCGCTCTTTTCTTATCGCATAAACCAAAGGGAGAGAGATTTATTTTGTTTGTTTCTCCTAAAGATGTTGTTAGTGAAGTTTGGCATGGCTTCAGATGGGGTATAGATGGAGCTGAAAAAGAGTTTAAAGCTGATAAGGCTCATTCAATTAATGATATAAACGATTTATTGCCAATTTATATTGAGGGTTCTGACGAAATTGTTTTTTCAATTGGTAAACATCCAAGAATTGAGAAAGTAGTCTTGGAAATATTTGCTAAACAACTTGAAAATCGCTCAAGATTAGGGATTGGCGCAAATTCTATACAATCTCCTGAAAGGTTTTTAAATGAGATGAGATTAATTAAAAGTGAATTTGAAATTAATAGAATGAGAGAAGCTATTCAAATTTCAGCGGAGGCACATGAATTAGTTAGAGAATCTATTTTACTAAAGAACAATGAAAGACAGATTCAAGGACTAATAGAAGGATTCTTTCTTGAAAAAGGTGCAAGAGGACCTGCCTATAATTCTATTGTTGCTTCAGGAGATAATGCATGTGTTTTGCATTACACATCAAACAACTCACCCTTAAATAAGAGAGATTTATTATTAGTTGATGCAGGTTGCTCATTAACTGATTATTACAATGGAGACATAACAAGAACTATTCCTATTGGAGGAAAATTTTCTAAAGAGCAAAAATTTATTTATGAAATTGTTTTAGATGCTCAGAAAAATGCCATTGAAAGTGCTGTAACAGGATCTACCTCTAGTAATGTACATAATGTTGCTTTGAAAATTCTTGTAGAGGGATTAAAAGAAATTGGCTTGCTTAGAGGTAGTACTGAAGAGATTATTGACAATGGATTATATAAACATCTCTATATGCATAGAACTGGACATTGGCTTGGTTTAGATGTTCATGATGTTGGGGCGTACAGAATGGGTGACTATGAAGTTCCCCTACAGCATGGCATGATTCTTACTGTTGAACCCGGTATTTATATAAGTGATAGAATCCCTGTCCCTGATGGCCAGCCTACTATTGATGAGAAATGGAAAGGTATTGGGATAAGAATTGAAGATGATATTTTGGTAACAGATAAAGAACCAGAAATTTTAAGTATTGCTGCACTTAAAGAAATTGCTGATTTAGAATTTTAAATGATTGACTTATTAAGCTAATAGATTTATTTTTTCAATATCACTAAAAGTTTTAAAATGGAAAAAAAAGATTCATATGATTCAAAACTCTCTCAAGCAAGAGGTTTGGCGAGCCAACTTGGTATGTTCGCAGAAGAAAATGATATTCCTAAAGATCTTTGGGATAAATTAGAAGCAACAATTTATGATTTTTATCAAATAAGTAATGATAGATAAAATCTTCAACTTAATTGTTCTCCATAAACAAAATCAAGAATTTTTGAATAAATTGCTCAAAAAGTGACCATAAACTGATAAATTGTTAACTAAATATAAAAATAGTGAATGACTTCATCAGATAAGGAAAATCAGAATTCAACTAAACAGCAGGAACAAAAAAGCGATCTTCAAACATCAAAAACTCCATCCCCAAATGCAGGGATGATGGGTGCATCAGCAGTACTGGCTAATGCAAAGATAGATGAAGATGGAGTACCATCTGGTTATACACCTAAACCTGATGAAGGAAGGTTCATTATTAAAATATTGTGGTTACCTGATAATGTTGCATTGGCTGTAGACCAAATTGTGGGTGGAGGTGCTAGTCCTCTTACTGCTTATTATTTTTGGCCAAGGGATGATGCATGGGAAAAATTAAAAAGCGAACTTGAAAATAAAGGTTGGATTACAGATAATGAGAGGGTTGAAATATTAAATAAGGCTACTGAAGTAATAAATTATTGGCAAGAAGAAGGTAAAACTAAAAATTTAGAAGAGGCAAAGTTAAAATTTCCTGAAGTTACTTTTTGTGGAACTGCCTAAAATTTAATTTTTTGCAGCTTGAATCCTCGCCTCAGCCTTTGACACTTCGTTAAGAGCTTTAATTTTTTCTGGACTTTTTTCAGTTTCAGAAAATTTACTAATTGCTAGTTTTGCCTCTGTGAGATCTTTCTCAGCATCTTGAACATTAATGTTAGAGCCAATTTCAGCATTATTGACTAAAACAATGACTTCATCTGATTCAATTTCGGCGAAGCCGCCCATTAACGCTATAGACTTCCATTGAGAATTCATTCTTAATCTTAGAACACCAATATCAATAGCCGTAACTAATGAAATATGCCCTGGAAGTACACCAATTTGACCTGTTGTACTGGGAAGAATTACCTCTTCAGCTTCTCCTTCGTAAACATTTTGATTAGGAGCTAAAACCTTAAGTGAAATTGCCATTAATTTGTGTTTTTGAGAGTGGAATTATATATTTATAATTTATTTTTCTGATCTTATTTTCTCTGCTTTAGCCTTTACTTCGTCAATATTACCAACCAGGTAAAAAGCCTGCTCAGGTAAGTCATCTAATTCTCCTGACAAAATCATATTGAAACCAGCTATTGTATCTTCTAATTTTACATATTTACCTGACATACCTGTAAAGATTTCTGCAACGAAGAAAGGCTGTGAAAGAAATTTCTCGATTTTTCTTGCTCTGTCAACAGTTAATCTATCTTCTTCAGAAAGTTCATCTAAACCAAGAATAGCAATGATATCTTGAAGTTCTTTATATCTCTGCAAAGTTGACTGCACTGCTCGGGCCGTTTTGTAATGCTCATCACCAACAACTGATGGTTGAAGCATAGTACTGGTTGAATCTAATGGATCTACTGCTGGATAAATACCTTTTGCGGCGAGTGCTCTGGCTAGAACAGTTGTAGCATCTAAGTGTGCAAATGTTGTGGCTGGAGCAGGGTCAGTTAGATCGTCAGCAGGCACATAAACAGCTTGAATAGATGTTATTGAACCTTCTAATGTAGAAGTAATCCTTTCTTGAAGTTCACCAACATCAGTTCCCAGAGTTGGCTGATATCCAACTGCAGATGGCATTCTTCCTAATAAAGCTGAAACTTCAGATCCAGCCTGAACAAATCTAAAAATATTATCTACAAAAAGAAGAACGTCTTGCTTATTTACATCTCTAAAATGTTCAGCCATTGTAAGTGCTGATAAGCCCACTCTCATTCTTGCACCAGGTGGCTCATTCATTTGACCAAAGCATAAAGCAACTTTTGATTGGGCTAAATCATCTGCATTTATAACCCCTGATTCTTTAAACTCTTCATATAAATCGTTACCTTCCCTAGTTCTTTCTCCAACACCACCAAAAACTGATACTCCTCCATGTTCTTTAGCAATATTATTTATTAATTCTTGGATAAGAACAGTTTTTCCTACACCAGCTCCTCCAAATAAACCAACTTTTCCTCCTTGTCTATATGGAGCTAACAAATCAATAACTTTAATTCCAGTTTCAAAAACTTTTGGCTTGGTTTCTAAGTCAGTTAGTTTAGGTGCTGCTCTATGGATCGGTGCAGTTTGCTTAGTCTTTACAGGACCTTGTTCGTCTACGGGTTCTCCCAAGACATTAAATATTCTTCCCAAGGTAGCTTCTCCTACAGGTACTGATATTGGAGCTCCTGTATCAGTCGCTTCCATGCCCCGTACAAGGCCATCAGTGCCGCTCATGGCAACTGCTCTTACTCTATGATCGCCAAGTAGTTGTTGAACTTCCGCAGTAACTGCTATATCTTGTCCTGCAGGATTTTTTGCTTCAATTCGTAAAGCATTAAGAATTTTAGGTAATTTTCCAGCGGGAAATTCTACATCCAAAACTGGACCAATGACTTGACGAACTATGCCTTTTGTTGCGTTTGAAGTTGATGGAGTTGCTACCATTATTGTATTGATTGGTGATGATTAGCTGATTTAAGAACAGCTCATAATGCGAAATACTACCACCTTATGGGTATATTTGTTAAATCGGTTCGGCCAACCGCACAGTTAAAATGTGTTTAATTGCTGCTCCGCCGATTATCTTGTTGAAGATAAGGTCTGAGTAATTCTCTTTCCAAAAATATATGACGCGAAGCGTCTCAATTATGACCCTCCATTAATCTATGGCAGCTGTTTCACTTACAGTCTCTACAGTTAAACCACTGGGAGATAGAATTTTTATCAAAGTTTCCGCATCTGAGGAAAAAACTGCTGGAGGCATTCTTTTGCCTGATACAGCTAAAGAAAAACCACAGGTAGGAGAAGTTGCTCAGGTAGGACCTGGGAAACTTAATGACGATGGTTCTCGACAAACTCCTGAAGTGAGTATTGGCGATAAAGTCTTGTACAGCAAATATGCTGGAACAGACATTAAATTGGGAGGAGATGAGTACGTCTTACTTTCAGAAAAGGATATTTTAGCTGTCGTAGGCTAAATTATTTGTTTCAAAAATTATTAAAACTTATTATTAAATTGCTTGCCTAAACATGGCTAAAAGAATTATTTACAATGAGCAAGCTCGAAGAGCGCTCGAGAGAGGAATTGATATCCTTGCTGAGTCTGTTGCTGTAACGCTTGGACCAAAAGGAAGAAATGTAGTCTTAGAAAAAAAATTTGGTGCACCACAAATCATTAATGATGGCGTAACAATTGCCAAAGAAATTGAATTGGAGGACCACATTGAAAATACTGGAGTAGCATTGATTAGACAAGCTGCCTCAAAAACCAATGACGCAGCTGGTGATGGCACAACTACAGCTACTGTTTTAGCACACGCCATGGTTAAAGCTGGCTTAAGAAATGTTGCTGCAGGAGCAAATGCTATAACCTTGAAAAAAGGTATCGACAAGGCTACTGAGTTTCTTGTAGGTAAAATTCAAGAGAATGCAAAACCTATAAGCGATAGTAATGCGATTGCTCAATGTGGAACTATTGCTGCAGGAAATGATGAAGAAGTAGGCCAAATGATTGCCAATGCGATGGATAAAGTTGGCAAGGAAGGTGTAATTTCTCTCGAAGAAGGAAAATCAATGACTACTGAACTAGAAGTCACTGAAGGGATGCGTTTTGACAAGGGTTACATTTCTCCTTATTTTGCGACAGATACCGAACGTATGGAAGCTGTCTTGGATGAACCTTATATTCTTTTGACTGATAAGAAAATTGCTTTGGTGCAAGATTTAGTCCCTGTTTTGGAACAAATTGCTAAAACTGGTAAGCCATTAGTCATTATTGCTGAAGATATTGAAAAAGAGGCTTTAGCTACTCTCGTAGTAAATAGATTAAGAGGTGTTCTTAATGTTGCTGCAGTGAAAGCTCCAGGCTTCGGTGACAGAAGAAAGGCAATGCTTGAAGATATGGCTGTGCTAACTAATGGTCAATTAATAACTGAAGATGCAGGCTTGAAATTAGAAAATGCAACTTTGGATATGCTTGGAACTGGTAGAAGAATCACTATCAATAAAGAAACTACAACTATTGTTGCAGAGGGTAACGAGAAAGCAGTTAATGCACGATGTGATCAAATTAAGAAGCAGATGGATGAAACAGAGTCCACTTATGATAAAGAAAAGCTTCAAGAACGTTTGGCTAAATTAGCTGGAGGAGTAGCAGTAATTAAAGTTGGAGCGGCAACTGAAACTGAGATGAAGGATAAAAAACTTCGTCTTGAGGATGCTATAAATGCTACAAAAGCTGCAGTTGAAGAAGGAATTGTACCTGGTGGAGGAACAACTCTTGCACATTTGGCTCCTATTCTTAAAGATTGGGCAGATAAAACATTATCTGGGGAAGAATTAATTGGAGCTAATATTGTTGAAGCTTCATTAACAGCTCCTCTCATGAGAATTGCAGAGAATGCAGGCTCAAATGGTGCTGTTATCGCAGAAAATGTAAAATCTAAACCATTTAATGATGGTTTTAATGCAGCTAATGGTGAATATGTAGATATGTCTTCAGCCGGAATAGTTGATCCAGCAAAAGTTACTCGTTCAGGACTTCAGAATGCAGCTTCAATCGCAGGAATGGTTTTGACAACTGAATGTATAGTAGCTGATTTACCTGAGAAGAAAGAGTCATCAGCACCTGCAGGTGCCCCAGGAATGGGTGGTGACTTTGATTATTAAATAAATAATTTTTTAATAATTAAATTTATAAAAGGGGTTATTATAATAACCCCTTTTTTATAATTAGATTCTAGGAAATCCAACCAGCACTTAGAATAATTGCAAGAGATAAAAATATGATCAATATAGTCCAAGTTATTTTATTTAGTGATGCTTCGGCACTACTTGCGCTAGTAAACATTGAACTTCCACTAGCTGCTATCCCTCCCATCCCGTCACCTTTTGGGCTATGGAGTAAAACTAAAAGTATCAGGAGAATTCCAGAAAATACCCATATCCAACTTAAAATTTGACTCATTGTCTATTGTTTTTATTGATTTTAAATATGTTGTACAACTTTATTATAGCCTTTAAATTCGATTTCTTTAATAAGAGATTCCCCAGTCATTTCTTTTGGAATAGGGAGATTTAATAATTGCAATAATGTAGGTGCAATATCTGCTAAACCAGCATTATCTCTTAAAAGAATTTCATTCCCCATATTCGGGATTTTTCTCTTTTCACCTTCGATAAAGATTAATGGAACTTTATTTATAGTGTGGGCAGTCCAAGGTTCTCCTGAAGGACCTTTCATAACTTCTGCGTTTCCATGATCAGCTGTTATAAGCATACTACCTCCCATTTCTCCCGTAGCATTTACTATCTTACCTATACATCTATCAACAGTTTCAATCGCTTTGATTGTGGCATTCATGTTACCTGTATGACCAACCATATCAGGGTTAGCAAAATTTATTACAACAAAAGCATACTCTCCACTTTTAATTGCTTGAGCGCAACTCATTGTTAATTCTTCAGCAGACATTTCGGGTTCCATGTCATAAGTCGCGACTCTTGGAGAAGGAATTAAGTTTCTATCTTCTCCTGGCAAGGGGATTTCTATTCCTCCGTTAAAAAAATAAGTAACGTGAGGATATTTTTCTGTTTCTGCAGTTCTATACTGTTTTAGACCATTTTCTGAAACTATTTGGCCAATAAAATTATTTAGAGATTCAGGAGGAAATGCTACCTTAACGGGTAAATTTGCCTCATATTGAGTGAACGTAACTATATCTAAATTAGGAACACTGTTTCTTTTGAATTCTGAGAATTGTTTTTCTGAAAGTGATTTAATTATTTGTCTGGCTCTATCTGGACGGAAATTAAAGCAAATTAAACTATCTCCATCTTTCAAAAAATTATTAGAAATTCGTATGGGTTCTAAAAATTCATCAGTGATTTTTTTGTTATAACTTTTACTTAAGTAATCTTTTGGGGAAATATTGCTTACTTTGACATTAGGATCAGTTAAATTTCTAAATGCTCTTTCTGTTCTATCCCATAAAAGATTTCTATCCATTATCCAATACCTGCCGCATATAGATACTATTTCACCTGTTTTATATTTTTTTATACATTCTTCTATTTGGGTTAAATATTTTGAGGCACTTTTGGCTGGGGTATCTCTACCATCAGTAATAATATGAATAGCAACTTTTTGTATTCCATTCTCAGATGCCCATTTTATTAATCCTAATAAATGATCAATATGACTATGAACCCCACCATCGGAACACAATCCAGTAATATGCAAAGTTGAATTATTTTTCTTTAATGAATCAGCTAGACTTTTTAACTCATTAACTTGATTTAATTGATTATTTTTTACAGTATTTGTAATCCTTACCAATTCTTGTTGAATGATTCTTCCGGATCCAATAGTAAGGTGACCTACTTCTGAATTACCCATTTGTCCATTTGGAAGACCTACATCAGCGCCACTAGCACTTATCAGAGTATGAGGATAAGCACTCCATAATGAATCCATAATAGGAGTATTCGCAGTTTGTATGGCATTATCTGATATTTCTTCTCTATATCCCCAGCCATCTAGTATCGCAAGTACTACTGGACTTTCAGGGGCGCTTAATTTATTTATATTTTTGCTCCTAATCTTTGACATATTTAGATCAAAATCCCCTTTCTAACTGATCCAATATTAAATTTAGCTTTAAAAGCTACTCTTTAACAATTTATATTTACTATAGTTAGCTTTTGCTAATTTATAAAGATATTGAACAAATTTTATTTTAAATAAATCATGTCCAATAAAGATAAAAGAATTGTCATACTTAATGAAGCTGAGCTAGGTAAAACCCTCTCACGCTTAACTTCTGAAATTATTGAGAAAGTAACAAACTTAAATGACCTTCTTTTGGTTGGTATTCCCACCCGAGGCGTTCATCTTGCTGAAGTTTTAGAAAAAGAAATTTATTCTAAACTAGGTTTAAAAATCAGCAAAGGAACTATAGATCCAACTTTTTATAGAGATGATCAAGATAGGGTTGAGACTCGTTTACTAAAAGCAACTGATATCCCAACTCCTATTGAGAAAAAAATAATTATTTTAATAGATGATGTTATTTACACTGGGCGGACAATTAGAGCAGCAATGGATTCGCTTTACTCATGGGGTAGACCTAAAAGAGTGATGTTATTAGTTATGGTAGATAGAGGTCATAGAGAGTTGCCAATACAGCCAGATTTTTGTGGAAGGAAAGTTCCAACAAGAAAAAATGAGAGTATAAATTTGCGTCTTAAAAATGTTGATGGTGAAGAGGGTGTTTTCCTTGAATAGTCTGATTTTAAAAAATATTTCCTAATTTAAATTCTCCTAATAATTTCTTCTCAAGATCAAAACATTTGATATATAAATCACCTTTGTCAGTGATTCTGAAGAAGATTTCTAAGCAGTCCTCACCAAGTTGACATTTATTTTTCAGGGCTATTTTTAGTGGTTTTTTCTGCCATGTAATAATTTCTTCTTCACTTTGAACTTCTGCTAATTTTGGTAAACCATTTTCAAAGATAACATCATACTCTTTTTCCAGTTTGGTTTCACCTATTATTATCTCAAATGTGTTTTGACCATTTTTACTAGCTTGAAGTATTAATTTAAACGGTTTTTCTGTTGGCCAGGTTTGCCCTCTGCAGAAAATAGGATACCAGAAATGTTTTTTTTCTCTCCTATTAAATAACCTTATAGATATTCCCTTATTTAAGATATCTTTAATTTTAACTCCGGGTGTCATAGCCAAAGCACCTAATGCTATTGATTCGATAGGGGGAGGTGACTTGATTGGGATGTCAGCAATTTTTTTTGCTAGCCATTCTTTAATTAATGGAATTTGTGTCCCACCCCCAACCAAAATAATGGAATTCAAATCATTTACATTACAAAACTTTCCTCTCGCTTCATTCAATAGGTCTTTAAGTAAGGAGTTTAAATGATTCAGTAGATTATTTTGTATTAGAATTCTTTCAAATATTTCTTTACTTAGAAGAAATTCTTTTTCTTTATATCCTTCAATATAAAAATTTACGCGGTGTTTTTTTTCATATTTGATTTCAGGAGAGCTGAGTTTACATTTTATGTCTTCTGCTATTAATAAATTCCTTGTATCTTGATTAGCAGGGAGAAAATAATTGACAATCCATTGATCTAAATCTTTGCCACCAATTTTAGAACCTGTTTTGCTTATTATTTCAGCACATCTTAATTTTTGTTTTGAAATTGCGCTAACATCATTTCCTTGAAACTTTAAAAGTTCTGCTATTGGTCCAGATTTCCCCTCTCCACCTTCTATTTGGATTATGTTCATATCTATTGTGCTCCCACCAATATCTATAGTCATAAGTTTGGATCCAAAAGGGACTTTAATTCCTAAACTCGCTGCAGTAGGCTCATCTACTAGGGCTATTTCATCTACGGTTAATTCTCCACAGAGACTTAGTAACCATTCTCTGTAACCTTTGTATGTATCTATTGGAGCTGTTAAAACAAGCCTTTTGATGTCATATTCTTCAGGAATGTTTTTCCATAAAACCTCGAAAAACTTTGCACCAGATTCAGTAGGAGTTAACACTTTATGGTTATTCTTTTCAAAAGGATTTCCAATTAATCGTTTGAAATTTGAATGAAAGAATAAATCTGAATTGACTTTGTTTTTCATCTTTAAGGCACTCTCGCCAATTTTTGTTATTTCTGATCCTTCTTCGAACCACACAACTGTAGGTATAACTCCTGGCTTAGAAGTAATATTGGGAATCTCTATTAGGTTGGCATTTATATCTTTTTCATCTTGAAAAGCAATGACAGTATTCGTGTTTCCTAAATCAACAGCAAGTGTTCCTGATAAAATATTTTTCATAATTTACTTTGTTATTAATCAATTAAGTTCGTTTGGTGATTTTATTGTTTGACAGGATCAAATAACTTGTAAACTTTATTGTATAATTGAAGAAAAAGTTTTTATGAACATATCAAATAATTCTGTTGTTGATTCTAATGATCTTGCCAAGAGAGGTGAGAGTTTAATAAGAAAATCAACTAATAGATATTTAACTACGGTAAGAATTGCGTTCAGAGCTAAACAAAGACGCTTTGATGATTTTGATGGTTTGTTGGAGGAATCTTCTATTAAACCAGTTCAAAGATCAATTATTGAACTAAGTGATGAACAAGACCAGCCAGATTTACTTCCTGGATAATTTTGTTAAGAGAGCAAAAGAATTGGAGATTAAGTAAAGATTTAAAAAAAGGTAAATTTTGTTTTTTAATTGGTGCAAATAATTGGGCTATTGAGTTACAAAAAAGCGAATTTAATTTACTTTATCTTTTACTTATAAGACTTAATGAACAATTATCAGATATTGCAAATCAATTGATGGATGAAGAATTAATTTCTTTAGAGATAGAACAATCACCTTGGTATATTGAATTGGAAGGAAAAAAGAATGAATGGAATTTAAGGTTAGTTTTTGAAAGTCAAGAGCATACACGATCTTTTGAAATGTATTGGCCTATACCAATAGCGCAAAATTTATTTGATGAAATAAAAAAAATGTGGGAATCAATGGATTGAAAAATTAATTAAATTGGAAATTTTTTTAAAACATTCCCCGCTTAAGAATTTATTTTTAACATCTTTTCCACAACAATTTTTTGATAATTATTTAAAGAACTAAAAGATGTGGAAAACTTCTATTTATATACAATTTTTAATATTTATCTAAGATTTATTAACCTAAATTTAATTTCTTTAAGAAACCTTTTCCTTAAATGATTCTCGTCATTCTAATACCTGAGACTCTTTTGTAATATTTATTGTTGACGATTTAGCGTTTTTAAAGAAAACTGGAACTTGTCTGTATATTTTTCGATTAATTTGAAGATGCAAAATTTAAATTGTGATTTAAATCCTAGATCTGCAAGTAATAAAGATGAAATAATTAGTTTCACATGTGAACTTCACGAGAATCTTCAACATGCTTTGAATGAATTTGTTGAGGATCATCCTAATTGGGATCAATACAGAATATTGCAAGCAGCTATTGCAGGATTCTTGATGCAGAAAGGTTTTCAAAATAGGGATCTTACAAGACTTTATATTGGGAATATGTTTTCAATAAACTTTGAGAATTAAATAGGTTTATTTAATTTTTTCTAAAAGTATTTTAGCTATATTATTTTTTATGGGTAAAATAGATAATCTATTGCCTTTCTTAACTACTAATAACTCATCTTGATTAAATAAAATTTTTAAATCAGGTAAACTTAATTTTTTATTTGATTTGAATAGATATTTTACTTTCACGCAGTCCCATCTTGGATTGTCAGGTTTCGACTTCGGGTCAAAATACTTTGATTCTTTGTCAAATTGAGAAGGATCAATAATATTTAAATCAATTACCTCCATTAGGCCTACAATTCCAGGTGGTTTGCAGTTTGAATGATAAAAGAATACTTTATCTCCTATATTCATTTTTCTCATGAAATTACGAGCTTGATAGTTTCTAATCCCATCCCATAAGGTAACTCCATCATTCTTTAGGTTGTCTATGCTGTAAGCATCAGGCTCACTCTTCATTAGCCAGTAGTTAACATCAGTCATATCAAGGGATCTCAGCGAATTTTAAAGCTTGAAACAAGGTTTACTCAAACTTTTTTGGGTATAAATTCATTATCCATCAAACTACCTATTTAGGAAAGTGATGGGTGATATGGGGTTATCTTAGTGGCTGTTCACCTATGTAAACCCCGATAGAGATTTATAATATTTTTTTTAATTTATAGCGGTGCAAGTAGTAAGCGTTTCATTAATTGCATAAAAAATGAGATTGACTCCATTCCTGAATCAATCTCATTAACTTATTTCAATTGCTAGTAATTTTTTTCTAATGGCTGTTTGTTTATACCAATGTTAATTTCTCTGGTGGACTATCAATCATTTCTGATTCCTCCATGCGGTTAATTAAATATTAGTCAATCTTATTTATGTTGTATATCCGTAGTTATGCTGATTTTTTATGGACTTTCCTAATAGCTACTAGTGGGAGTAGTAAGCGTTTTATTTAATTACAGATAATGTTTGGAAATCCCATCAAGATTTGTTTTTGTACTTGTTATTACAGCTGTAGAATTTTATCAAAGTTATTAATTAATTAAGCATAACCCGTTCCAAGGTTTCCTGCTAGGTCTCGTGGTCTTACCTTCTTCATGTAAAAGACCTCTTTTAATTTTTGGTTTTACTGGCTTAAAGGAAACTCATCATGCAATAGAAAAAAAAGATTGTCTAACATTGATTTACACAGAAGATTTGCACCTTTACCTAGTGTTCTCAAAACAGAGGGACCGATCAAGATATAACTAGCATCTCACGTTATAGCAAAGGATCCGGAGCAAAGCTTTAGGAGTGTTAGCGAAGAAGCGTCTTCTTACTTTAGTTATATTTCTCTATTGCTATCTCCCTTGATATTGTTAGGTTGGTACATGAAAAATCCTTTTAATAAACTAAATCTTTTCAAATCCAAAGAAAAGAATAGTCTCCATAACATTGCTGAGCAGAGAGAGCTAGAAATTCAGAAAGAAAAAATTGAAAAAGAAAAAGAGTTTAGAGCTTATGTGTCAGCAATAAATCAAAGATATGACAAGATGACTAATACAAAGAGAAAGAATTTTTTTAGAAACGCTGCATAATATTTGTCAGTCGATCTAACATAGAGGGATAAAACCCTCTTTTTTGTATGGAACTAATTGGGAAATATAAGAATTCAGGATTCGAGGCGGTAGCTGATGGTGTTATTTCTTTCTTTGATCGCCGTAAAGACTTACATACTAATGGTATAGCTTTTGGTCAAAACATCTCTTTGAATTCTGATCCTTACAAAGTTTCCACTGATATTAGTCTTGTTTCTATAGATCGTTCAGATCCAGAAGCCTTTGCAATCTCTGAAGTTATAATTAGAGGAGTTAATGCTGCACTAAAAAAATATCTAGAAGATCGGCCACTAGTGAAGGAATGCTGCCCAGAACAATCTTTATTTGTTAACCCAATATTTAATTTACAACGATATGCGCCGGGAGAAGGGTTTAAGAAATGGCATTGCGATTGGACTATTAGTAATGAATCTACAGAACCTGTACACCGAGTATTAGCTTGGATTCTTTATTGTAATGATGTCACTTCTGGCGGAACTGAATTTCGTTGGCAGCAGCATCATGAAGAAGCTGAAAGAGGAAAACTTATTATCTTTCCCGCAGGAATTTCTCATATTCATCGTGGGAGAGTCAATAATACTGATTTTAAAACTATCGCAACCGGTTGGATAAATGCAGGTAATCTTGAAAACTATATTTCGCGATTAGCGAACTCCTAAACTTTAAAGAGTGATAACTTTAAAGTAGAAAAAATATTGATTAGAGTTATTAGATTTGTTATATGAACTTTGTACGGGTTAAGGAACGAAGATGTTCGGGAGAAGGTGCGTATAATTACTTAGTGAATAATTAAGACTTCCTAGAGTAATTGCATGTTTGTCATGAGACTGCCGCGGAAGCTGTAGAAATCAACCATAATTTTTATATAAGGAACAAATATGACCGACCCAATTCTCTATCTTTCAATGATTTTAGGACTTACTGGAGTCTATGTTTTAATCTCATCTTTTAGCGATGATGACGATGATAGCAATGATGATGGTGAAAGATATATCTACAAATTTGAATACGTAAAGATTGGGGAATAGCTAGTACAGAATCAAATAATTCCCAAAAAAAATAAAAAAAAATTATTTCATATACAATAAAACTAAACCTTCTAACTAAGAAATATGCTCTTCTCACAAACTGGACAAGGTGTTGATATTTTTTCTCCACTAGGGATTTTGATTCTTGTTATTGGAGTTGTTTTTACTGTTGGGATCCCTGTCGCAATGATTAAGTTCGGAAGAGAGAGCTGAATTAGGAAATAGATGTCTGAAGGGGTTTAAATAGGCAATTATATTTCTTAGTGAATATGTTCTGCTTCATTATGATTATGACGATTGTGTGCATGAGCAATTCCTAATTCATGCATTCTTGCATGCTCTTGAATTGTGTCTCTTAACTTATAAGATGATGGTCCAACTGTTGTATAAATTCCATAACCTATTGAGCCAAATAGTAAAAGCTGAAGAATATAGAGAACTTTCGAAGCTAAGACAAAAAGCTACTGAAAATTCTACATTTACAATTATGGAAGGTTTAGATGAGGCTGCGAAGCTAAGAAAAGCAATGGGTATGTAAGACATATCAAATTATTGATTCTTATTAAATAGCTAATCAAGAGTTAGGATAAGAACAATGGAAGCATTTGATTGGAGATAACTTCACTAGTCCAAAGCAACTATTTTTACATTCACTAAAAGATTTTAACGAAATGACTATTTTTATTGGAAATTTATCTTGGGAAACTGAAGTTGAAGATCTTGAACAACTTTTTAGTAATTATGGAGTAGTAAAGAAATGTTATTTACCTCTTGATAGAGAAACAGGAAGAAAAAGAGGTTTTGCTTTTGTAGATTTAAATGATCAAAATTCCGAGAAAAAAGCGATTGATGATCTTCAAGATGTTGAATGGATGGGAAGAGAGATAAGGGTTAATGAGGGTGAAAAAAGAAACGGACCAAATAATAAAAAACGCAATAAGTATGATAAAAATTAAATGGCTAATCCAGATCAAAAAACAATATTGCTCGAGCAAGCTTATGACGAAATTAAAGTCATTTGCACCAAGTTCCAAGAAGAATCTGGAGCTAAAGATATGGAAGTAAAAACTCTACTAAGAGAACTTGCTAGGGTTTGGGAAAAAGATATTGATGAAGATTACGATATAGATTGGGAAGTCTAGTTTCTTTCTAGGCGATTATTTTGGGTAATCCAAAAGATAGATTATTATCTAGCGTAAGTAATTATTAGAGATATACGGTGTATAAGCAGAAATCAATTAATAATAAAGTTAATACGATAATTAATAGCTATAAATAAACTAAAGGTTATTAATGGATATAGAAATTAAAATTAATTCTTTAGAAAAATATTTAGCTAATTTAGTAAATGAGATTGAATATAAAAGGATTACAGACAAATTAAAAGAGTATGATTTAATGGCGGATGTAGACGATCAAAGTGCTCATCATTTTTGTTCTTTTTCTAAATAAATTAAGTATTAATAGTTCTGGATATTAATTAGAAATTCTTAGATGAGCCAATAATTAAATTCTTTGATGAGAGTTTATAGAATTTCTCATGAACTGATTCAGTAAATTCAGTCTCATTGAAATAATTAACTAAATCTAATGGGTCGATATTTTCATCAAACCATTCATCGTAATTTATATAATTTGGCTCGGCATAATAAGTCATTCCTTATTGGTAGCAATAGGATTTCTAATAAAAGGTACAAATACTACAAAAATGATTATTTAACTAGATAATTGGTTGACTAGCGGAACTTTACTACCTACTGAAGAGCTCCCAGAATAATAGTAATCAAGTTTTGAGAGAATATATTATTTATTTTTTTCTAATTTTGACTTAATCATTTTATCCATTTTCAAATTTAATTGTTGGTCCTCTATCCGTATATTTTTGTACTTCAAACCGTACATTCTTAAACCTCGATTGCTTAATTTGCTTAGTTAGAAAGTAGTTCCAGAAGTAATAAGTTCAAATGCCTTCAACACCCATCAAATCTTGTAATAAATATTTGTTGAGTTACAAAGATTCATCAAATAATACCCATCAAGTTGGCTTCTATGCTCGCGATGCATACGATTGCCTGATGCTTGCGAAAGAATTTAACTCTTACTTACATGACCATCCTGGCTCTGTAATCAGAATCCAACAAAAATTTTGAGGCAATTATTCATGAATTTAAAAAAATCACCATTCGCAATTCAAGATAAAAACGCAAAAGATATTGATAATGCAAAAGATTATCCAACTATTGCTGATTTAATGAGAGAACAGAATGTATCCAACAATGATACAAAGATAGTCCACTATAGAAGAGATTTAGATTCTCTTGGTTAGTTTATTAAGAATAGGTAGTTATGAATGTATTAAAATCACCATTTTCAATCTTTAATAAAGAAAGAAGAAAAATGGATTATATCAAGGGAGTTTATAAGAGAAGAGTTCAAGCTGAAATTGAATCTTATAAAGATTCCGAGGATGAAGATAAGAGAGATACAATTCAGGTTAAAGATGTATTAATGATTGATAGAAGATAAATCTAATAATCATTTATTTGTTCTTCCATAAATTTACTTTCCAAAAATATAAGAGAGATAAACTTTTTAACCTGTTTATAATATTTTTATTGATTTACAGAATATTTTAAAAAGTATCGCTAGTTGCAATTGGTTAATAGTAAAACAGCTAAAACTTAATTAAGAAATTGTAAGGCAAATGCAATATGATCAAAGAATTGAAAAGATAGCAGCTGTTGCAGTAAACGTAGTTAAGGTGCTGATAATAATTTATCTAGGCATCGAAGAAGTATTTCAAATAAGGACATCACTTAAAAAGAAGTTAGATGATTATTTTGCTTGGGCTGATGATGATTTACGAGTACATCGAGAATGGGCTTCACAATCTTATGCAATTCTAAAAAAACGACTAGCGGAACAAAAAGAAGCACATTTAAATTAAATAAGTAGGTTTAAGGATTAATTAAAAAGTAAATAAGATCAAATTAAACAATGATTGAAACGTTCCCTCACATTTCCCTTCAACAGGTTTCAAATAAAATCAAATTTCATTTTTTTTGTTGAAATTTTATAAAATAAAAATATACTTTAAATATGGAGGAAAGATAATGAAAACAGAATGGGACGATAGTAATTGGAGAGAAGAATATAAGGCATACACTTCTGATAAGAAGCAATTAAAACTATTAGAGAATGGTCCAAGAAGTTTATCTCAATCATGGTTATTGCAAGCTTTACATCAAAGGTGGATGAAAATAAAAGGATATTCTTATCCTGAACCACCTAATTGTCAATCTTCATTTAAGGAATTTAACGGAAAAATCAAATAATTATTCCAAAATTTTCTCTAACCTAACTTCCTGAAAAATCGTCGATTCCATGCAGTATCAATGGTTGCGGAAGGTTAGCAATCCCATATTAAAAACTACAAGTGGAAATAATTCTGACTAAATGTAAAATTCATTAATTTTTCAATTAAGATTACTTAAATTGTTGAAAAGTTTTTATTTCTATGGCTAACATCGCTAATGGTTTTTTATCTATAAATTTAGATAAAGCTTCTGCATTAAATAAAAGTGCGGTTGACGAGATTATAAACAACTTAGAGAATAATAAACATTTTACATATTGCGGAGATTGCGAAGGTATCTTCAATGAGGAAGATAAAGAAATTGATTTGAATTTTAGCGGTAGATGGTCTTGCGATTCATGTTGGGAATGGATTGAGAATGAAATATCAGATGATAAAAATGATAAAGAACTAAGTTCTGAAGCTAGGACTCTTCTGTTAAATTCTGAAATCAGTGGTGGGTCTTATGAATATGGTTCGCAATATAGGGATAAGGTATATAAAAAGAATGGCGTTAAGAAGTTAGATAGATATAATCACACAAAATTAGAATCAGAATGGTGGGAAGTATTAGAAATGATTAATGCATTCAATCTAAATCAAGGCTTTTCACAATATTTTGGAAATGATGTAGAGGTAACTCTCTGCGAGAAGTCAGAGGCAGAACAATATTTATTTAAGATAGTTGGAGGTGTAGGTGGTTTTGTTGTTTTGTATGATAAATCCGATGAAGATGATTATCCTCAGCCAATATTCTTTTGCGACATTGATGAATTTACTGGAAGTGAATCAATTAATGAAATACTTGAAGGTTTAGAGAGTGGGGATTTAGAGCAAGAAGAAGAGCTAGAAGAATGGTTTGGCAATGGAGAATTAATTGATGATCTCATAGGGGAAATCGATAAATGTTTTGAATTAAGTTAAATATTTTTTTAATTCCACAAATTAATTAGTCGAGTGCTTTGTTAAAAGCTATGTCGCAGTTTCTAATCCTCTCGCCATTGGTTTCAATAAATTCAAAACAGATCCTTTGCTATGAAATGAGATGCTAGCGTTTCATTTTTTAGAAGTCATCTTGAATGTTATATATGCAAAGCCACCAAGTAATGACAAGCTAGCGACTGCATAAGTAATTGCTATTTCATACATATGAGTCATCTGTTAATAGGTATGAGTAAGCGTTTCATTTAATTTTTCTTTTTATCTTTCTTTTTTTTATGAGTTCCTTCTATATATGGAACAAGTAATTCCAGTAGCCACCTTTTAAATATGTCTATTGGGTTCTTCATTGGTTTATCTAAAAAAGTAAATAATCCCACCAACAAAGGTGCTTCCTACAAGTAGCAAGACCATAGCAACTGCAATTAACTTTGGTAAGCTTCCCATCATTGAATACTTAACAGCCATCTGAAAATAAGGATAGCTCGTATATTTGTTTTTACTACTATTCCGTAAGAGATCTACTTTGTGCCTAGTCATAAAGTAGATAGTTATAAGTAGTAATCGTTTTATTTAATTACAGATAATGTTTGAAAATTCCATCAAGATTTGTTTTGTGTACTTGTTATTAAATCTGAAGAATTTTATCAAAGTTATTAATTAAGTAAGAACAACCTGTTCCAAGGTTTCCTGCTAGATCTCGTGGTCTTAACTTCTTTATGTAAAAGACCTCTTCTCAAAAAAAGGTGCTTAATTACAGGAGCTGTGCAAAATGACTTAATCAGGACAATATCAACAAGAAACCCCTCCAGAAATTCCAACTGCCAGAGAGGTTTTTAAATTGACTCTTACTATATAAAGTCAATCTATGTCTTGGAGTAAACGTAGAGAGTACTCATTGAGGTTTGGCCTCAACTAATTTATAGCAAAGAAATTAAAAACTAACGACATCAGTTAAATTAGTACCCGTTTACTGTGCTTATTTTTCTTCTAAGTTCTTTAAAAATTTATTCCAAGCTTCTTTTTGTTTTGTCCAGTAATTCTTTGACCATTTATTGTATTTAGCTTTTGAAAAATTATTTTCTTTTAATTTAGTCCTTATACAATTTGTTTCTACTTCTTTTGACTTATCTGGAGAATCAAAAATTCTAAATGTCCTACAGCTCATAGTGATATCTAAAAAAGTTTTATCTAAACTATTTGTTTCTGCTACTAAAGGACTAGAAAATAATAGAAGTGCAAATAGTAAGCCTTTCATTTATTAATCAAGCTTTGTAGTTAATTGGCAATAAGTAGCATTATTCTTATTGAGACATTTAGTATATTTTACTTGTAAAATTTTTTTTGCTTCTCTCTTTATACAAACATCCAAGTAATTTTTTGCAAATTGGGTCATTCCAATTTCATTATATTCTGCATATTTCGTACCTGCTCCTTTGCATTGAGAAACTATTTTTTTGTAAGTAGTTTCTTTTTGATTACTGCAACCAAATATTAAGACTAATAAGAAAGGTGTAAGTAGTAAGCGTTTCATTAAGCAATCAAAGACATAATAGGGGTCATTATCTTTTCAGCAATAAATCTTTTATCCATATAAAAAAGAGGGTTTATCCCTCCAATTTTATATCGACTGTCAATCGCTAAAAGTTTGGGTAATTTTTTATTCAAACTTTATTCAAACTTTTTATTGATTTATAGTCGATATAGGATGGGGAGGAATTAGCTCCATCACTTGGATTTGTTCCTTTGAAAGGTGATATTTTTGAAAAGTCAAGAGCTGCTTTAAAAAGAATCGGTAAATAAACAGTAAGATGCAGATAGAAATTAAAATTAATTCTTTAGAAAAATATTTAGCTTAGTTAGAATTTAGATATAAGATAAAGTCAATTAATCTAGATTCAAAGTTGCTTTATAATTATGAGAAAAAAGATAAATTTTATTTTTTTAATTTACATTATGTTAATGGCTTTGCCTTCGTATCCACTAACCTGGAAAGAAATTTTAGATGCAGTTTCTAAGGATAAGTATGATTTCCCAGCTAATGCAAAAAATAAAAATGTAACTTGCTGGAAGAATGTTTATTGGGAAGAATATATTGAAGGTGATTCATATCATTCAGGATATGTGAAGCAATTTCGAAAGGAATTAAAGATAAGCTGTCCTTATTAGAGATCTTAAGAAATTTCTAAATTTTAAAAGTAAAGCAACTTTTAAACCGATTTTTTTCTTGCAAAGAGAAATTAACTTGAAATTAGCCAGAATTGCTACAAAACTGTAGCGTAAATGCATTTTTTGTCAGATTATGCCGAAATAAAGACAAATTGCTTTACGTTACTTAATATATATGTTATATTTCTTTACATACTTAATTTTTTGAATTATGACTCCTGAAGCAGAAAGATTTAATGGTTGGGCTGCGATGCTCGGTTTCGTAGCAGCTGTTGGTTCCTACGTCACAACTGGTCAAATTATTCCAGGATGGTTCTAATGACAAAATCTTCATACATAACAACTGAATCTGATGGAAGACAAAATATGTTTCCTTCAGAAACTCGTCCATACATAGATGAGTCAGTTTCATATGAGGGTTACCCTCAAAATGCTGAAAAAGTTAATGGTCGTTGGGCAATGTTTGGTTTCGTTGCATTGATAGGTGCATACGTCACAACTGGTCAAATTATTCCAGGTATTTTTTAGTGAGCATACTTACAGGTTTTCTTGTTTTCATTGTATCTGTAACAGCATTACTGATCGCATATTTAACAAAACAATTTCAAGAAGAAAATTTAATTTATTCAAACCAAAATCAAATGATAAAAACAAACTCAAACACTAAAACAAAAACAATCGAAAAGGAAAAAGTTGTTGCAGAAACTATCAACGGTAGATTCGCAATGCTTGGTCTTATGGCTGCAATGGGTGCATATCTAACTACTGGACAAATTATTCCTGGTTTCGTTTAACCAAAAAACTTAAAACAATTAACCACAAATCAAATGAAAAAAACAAACTCAAACACTAAAACAAAAACAATCGAAAAGGAAAAAGTTGTTGCAGAAACTATCAACGGTAGATTCGCAATGCTTGGTCTTATGGCTGCAATGGGTGCATATCTAACTACTGGACAAATTATTCCTGGTTTCGTTTAACCAAAAAACTTAAAACAATTAACCACAAATCAAATGAAAAAATTACAACCTGACTACTGGCAAAATGCTGAAATTACTAATGGAAGAATGGCAATGATGGGTTTCTTAGCAGTAGTAGTAAACTACGGTCTTTTTGGCTGGATAATTCCAGGAATTTTTTAAAATGCTTTTGCTTTCTATACCTTTTTACGATTTTCCATCTTCTCCCTTACTAATAACTGGTGCGTTAGGTATTGTGGTGGCACTGGCGGTTTATTTTCTTGCTTATCAAAAATACTTTAATTCCCCCCTCAACAGAGAACTTCAAAAAAAGAAAAAAGATCTATTGAAGGAGCAAAAAGAAATTAATCAAAAATTAGAAAAAATAGAGCAGGATTTAAAAAATTTAAGATAAAAAAATGAATTTAGGACTTCTCTTTCTCAAAGTTAATACCACAGGAGAAATAACTTTATCTGAATTGGATTGGATTACGAACCATCAATCAGAATTGTCAAGATTAGATATGGCACTAGTTATAAAAATTGGTCGCTTAATGGATGAAGGAATAGTTGAGATTGATTGTAGATCGCCGGCATAAATTCTTAAACATAAAATTTTCATGAGCTTGCTGATAGGGATATAGGTAAGCTTTTTTTATGTCATCTTTAAAGATCGTGAACATTCTCTAGAGTGTTTTTGAGAACCCTTTCAATGACTCAAGGCTGAAAAAGCTAAAATTAATTTAAAAGATTTGAGAATAATGGGAATAATTAGCCTACTAATTTCTTTAATAAGTATTCCATTTTCAGCTTATGGAGCTTTACAAACCACAATCATCCAAAGATGCTATGACGGCGATACCTGTACAGCAATTGATGGAGAAAAAATAAGACTTGCTTGTATAGATACTCCAGAATTAAAAGGTAGGAGAGCTGATCCTATTCCAGCTAAAAAAGCGAGAAATTTTCTAAATGATTTATTAGTTAATGAAGAAGTTTATATTAAAAGAATTACTAATGACAGATATGGGAGAACAGTTGCTGAGTTATATAAAAACGATATTAATGTTCAAGAACTAATTGTTTTAAAAGGATATGGAAAGATTTATAAAAGATATGCAGATCAATGTGAATGGACTAGATAATTAAATTAATAGCTTAATTACCCAATAAGACTTTAATCATGGAATTATTTTTAGCATTAGGATGATACAGATAGTCTTATTAATTAGATTAACCCTACTTTTAATGTAAGAGAGTATTCCAAGTTGGGTTCAACAATTCAATAGAAATAATTCAACTCTTTGAGCTTTGGTATTGACGTAATGGGAACGATGACAGTAATCATTTACTTAGATAAAAGATGATAAAAGCAACACTATTTCACTAACTCGCATTACAGTCGATCTAAAATTGAAAGGATAAACTTCATTTTTATTAATGGATTTATAAGGTCGCAAAAATAAAGAAGAATTAGAAAAAAAATTATATTTTAATTAGAAAGATCAGATAACAAACTCTAGAGTTTCCATAATGTTTAATAAATAAATTTAATTAGTTATCTTATAAAAACTTTACATTTTTTTTGTGAATTCTAAAAAAATATGCTATTAAATTAACCTTGAACTTAAAAGTCATGAGAAAGAAACCAACAAACTCATCTCAACGTAAAACTACTCTTAAGTGGAACATAAATGGAGAGCTATCTTCTATTGATATGGCAAGAATAATTAATGCTCTCTCAGTCAAAGAATTAAGCGAGTGTGAGCTTGCATGCAATAGAGTTCATAGAGATAAAAAAAATTTAAATCTTGGTATGTGGTGGTAAATATGCGGGTTTAAAATATACAAAAAAAATTATTACATAGTATCTAAATAGAGTATTTGTCCTCTATTCAAAGCATTTTATCTCTCATAAATTAATCTCACTTTTAAGTGGTCGACATGACAACATTTAGAGATAAACATTTTAAGAATAAACTAGATCCAAAAGCTGCTTATTATGATTGAATTAGAAGCTGTGAATTAAAAACTTCTACTGAACAAGGTGTAGAAAATTGTGTTATTAAATGCACAAGATCTTTGCCAGTATAAGAGGGGTTTTTAATTTGAGAGTCTTTTTTGATCCTTAATCCGTACAATTTTGTTCCTCTAACCGCACAAATAAAACTTGAGATTAACTATTCGAATAAATTAGAACATAAGTGTATTCAAGAGGTAAGTCTTATGGCACTAAAAGAGAAAATAACTATTCAAACGCTTGCACTTTTTAAGTATTTTTACGCTTGATATTTATATATCATCCGTACTAAAGCATGGTCAGATATAAAGGAGGACAAGCAAATGAATAGTTTAAGTATAGAGATTCTATTTTGGACAATTTTAATTTCTTATCTAGGATTAAGATTTTCCCAAACTTGGTATAGATTCAAAAAACAGTATTAATTAGGAGATAAAAATGAAACTACAAACACAATTCACAGTTCCAAACAAAGAGCTGAATGATCTTGATTATGTCAACAAAGTAGAAGTTTCAGAATAAACTTTTAAGAAAGAATGTCTAGATTATCCAACTAAAGAAGATTGTTTAGTTTGTTGCGACTGACTATTCATTAATCGTTTTTTAATAGCTTATAAATTCTAAAAAATATTCATAAATTTATTAATGAGAGGTTGAACTATGAAATTAAAATTCTTGCCAACAACTATTTTTAAAGAGACTCCAAAAGTGACATTCTTTGATGCAGCCTTGGAGGGATCTAATGGTTGCGATGTAGTAATTCACTCTGAAGAAGCCATATCTCCTCCTAATGATTTCAATGATGAACAATATTATGTGCATAATCATCAAATTGATCACAATTTAGTTCTTACTGGTGAGCGGAAATTTATTTTGATAAATCCAACTTGGGACGAGCCTCATCATGTGATTTATCTCAATAGAGAAATGGGAGCACTAGAAATTCCAATTGGTACTTATCACAGGTCAATTTCGGGCAAAGAAGGAAGTATTGTATTAAATCAACCTATCAGGGATAAATTTTTTGATCCAGCTAAAGAATTCATCCCTCAAAAACTCAACAAATTAGAACTAATTAAAGCAAGAAAAAGTCCACCTGTTTATTGGATTGTGGAAAATGATCAAATTAAAAGATTAAGGTTTAATCATTCAGAAAGAAAAGCTGCAATATTCAACTAAAAAAATAATTCAACTACTTTCCCATTGAATTTAAAGAGGATTTTTACTATGAAAAAAAGAGTTATTGTTCTTGACACAAATGTCTTATTACATGATCCCGAATCACCTCTTCATTTTGCTAATGAAAATGTTGTCATCCCAATTCAAGTAGTTGAAGAGGTTGATAGATTCAAACGCGATCCTGGAGAGAAAGGCCGTAATGCCAGAAGAGTTTCTAGATTATTAGATAGTCTCAGAGAGAAAGGTAATCTTTCTTCGGGTGTAAAAATTAATAATAAGTTTGAAGGGACAATAAAAGTTGCATTTTGCAGAAAAGAGACCACTGATAGATTGCCCTCAGAACTTAGTGACAGTAGTGGAGATAATAAAATTTTAGCTGTCGCTCTTGAAGAAAAAAATACCAAAATCTTATCAGACTTTCCAGAAGTAGTACTTATATCAAAAGATACTAATTTGCGAATCAAGGCCGATGCAGTTGGTCTCAAAGCAGAAGACTATAGTAAAGATAAGGTCTCTTTAGATAATTTAGAAAAAGGTTTTAGGGAAATAAGTTCTAATTCAGATGAGATAAATAAGATTCAAAAAGATGGTTTTATTTATTTAAGAGATATTAAATCAAAATTTGAACCATCTTTAGTAAATAATGAGGGCGTAATCTTAAAAGATAATTTAAAAGAAAATCATACTTATTTAACTAGATATGATCAATCTGAGAAAAAGTTAGTAGGTCTAAATTATTTAAGAAGATCAAATTTAGGTAAAGTAAAACCTAAGAATCTAGAACAAAGTTTTGCTTTGGATTTGCTACTAGATCCTAAAGTTCAATTAGTAAGTCTTGTCGGGAAAGCTGGAACAGGTAAAACTTTACTTGCTTTGGCAGTTGGACTTCATCAAGTTGCAGATGAAAACCTATACGATAGATTATTAGTATCTAGACCACCAATACCTTTAGGGAAAGAATTAGGCTATCTACCCGGTAGTCTTGATGAGAAATTAGCTCCTTGGATGAAACCAATCATTGATAATTTAGATTATTTAACAAGTCCAAAATCGAATAAAAATGGAAAAAAAATTGATCGTAAAGAAAGAGATATCAACTCTAAAAACTCATGGGAAGATTTGAGAGGTATGGGTCTACTGGAAGTAGAAGCAATAAATTACATTAGAGGAAGATCAATTCCCCATCAATTCATTCTTATTGATGAAGCACAAAATTTAACACCTTTAGAAGTTAAAACTATTGTTACCAGAGCTGGAGAAGGAACTAAGATTGTTTTTACTGGCGATCCTAATCAAATAGATCATCCTTATCTTGATTCTGATAGTAATGGTTTGACTTGGTTAGCAAAAAAATTGCATGGACAGAAAATAATTGGACACATCACTTTATCTCAAGGAGAAAGGAGTGATTTAGCAGAATTAGCGGCGGATCTTTTATAGAAAAAAATTCAATAATTAACATTAAAAATTCAAAAAATGGAGAAAAAAATGAACGGCAAATTTAAATATACTTTTGAAAAAGAAAGAAGTAACGAGGTTGAATTAGTTGCTAGTAATTTAGAAGCAATTTTAAAATCTAGTACTTATAAACTTGCTCACGAAGATATAAATTTATTGAATACTGATGAAATGCGAGGGGTCAGGATGCTCCTTGAAATAACAAAGCCTGAGCAGATACTTGAAAAAGAAAAGATAATTTCAACTGTAATTGTTTTTGGGGGTGTCCACATATCAGAAGAAATTACATCCAAAAGAAGGTTAGATGATGCGGTCAAACTTCTTTCAAGCAATCCTACATCTAAATCTTTAAAGGTCACTATCAAGAAATTAAAAAATTTGCACTCCCTCTCACATTATTATTCTTCAGCTAGAGAGTTATCGAAATTAATCTCGCTAGATAGTAAAACAAAAAGTCCTAATGCTCATGTCATAGTTACTGGTGGGGGACCAGGGATTATGGAAGCAGCTAACAGAGGGGCATTTGATGCTGACTGTAAGTCTATTGGATTAAATATAAGCCTCCCAAATGAACAACACCCTAATTCTTTTATTACACCAGGATTATGTTTTAAATTTAATTATTTTGCTATGAGGAAATTTCATTTCGTTATGAGATCTACTGCTGCAGTTTTTTTCCCAGGAGGATTTGGAACTTTAGATGAATTATTTGAATTATTAACATTAAGACAGACCGGGATGAAGAAGAACATTCCAATAATTTTATTTGGCAGAAGCTATTGGGAAAAGGTAATTAATTTTCAATTCTTATCTGATATGGGGTTAATTGGAGAGAATGATTTGTCTATTTTTCAATACGCTGATACAGCAACTGAGGCTTGGCACTTAATAAAACAAAATAGCAAAAAGGATTAAATAAACCGCTTAATAATTGCACTGATTTCGTTAGTTTTTAATTTCTTTGCTATAAATTAGTTGAGGCCTCTCTTCTGGTGTCAAAAAGAGCAGGCATTCTTTTCTCCTCCACTTTTGAAGTGCAGCCAACTCCAAATAAAAGAGTTTTGAGGAATAATGCAGATAATCTAAAATTTTTATTCAAAGGAGTTGCCGATGGCCGAATTGATATTAGTATTAGCTTGCTAGGCAATCTAGATCACCTAGAAATTGTATTTAATGAAGTTTTCTCCTCAGAAATTATTTGTTCCTGCATTTGTTGGAACACTTATGCCTCTTGCTATTCATGCAGGAGGAATGAATCATCATGATCATCATATGCATGATGATTCTAATATGAATATGACTGACTCTTTCCCATCAACGATGTTTATGGGAAAGAGCACGTTTGTTTTGGGAGGCGTTGATGGTTCAACTAGAACAGATGCTCTACTTTTTAACTACGACTTAAAGTTAATGGGCATGACTAGCTTTACAGGGAAAGACATGTTGATGACCGCTATTCGTGCTGGTAATTTTAATATGATGGATCCCTTTGGGATGAATGGAGAGTCTAGGCTAGATACAGCATTTAATAGTAATGACCGTCTTGAAGTTCATAAGCTGTTTTATAGATTTCCTGTAAGTGATAATTTCACATTTACTTTTGGTCCTAAACTTCGTCAAGATGATTTACTTGGCGTTAAGCCTGCTTCTTATCCAGATGGTGAAGGCATTTTATTTGTTCTAAATCAGGCTGGTGCTAATGATACCTATTCAAAAAGAATGGGAGCAGGAGCAGGAGTTATTTATTCTAAAGATAAATTCATAGCTAGCACTGTTCTCGTTTCAGAAGATGCTGAGTCTAATCAAGGAATTTTAACTAAAGAAGGAAGAGACAACATTACTACACAGCTTGCATTGGTAGATGATTCTTATACTCTCGCCTTTGCTTATACACATTCTGATGGTGGAAATACAGATAATATTCCTGATGCGAATGATTATTCATCTTATGGAATAAATGGTACTTACAATTTCTTGAATCAGTCAGATTTCTTCTTCCCTTCTTCAATAAGTGCTGGCTTTGGATGGAAGAATCCAGATAATCATGATGATCCAGATACAGCTGCAAATTCTGTTGAGGATGGTAATACATGGACAATTGCGATGCACTGGGAAAATGCATTTAAAGAAGACAATAACTTAGGATTCGCTATTGGAACAGCGGAAACCCATAGGGATGACACTGGTTATGATAATCCTTTAGCATGGGAGACTTTTTACCAGATGCAAATTAACGACAGTATTTCAATTACACCCTCAATCTTTTCAGTTCAGAAGGATGGAGCTGATGATGTAAGAGGAGTTTTAGTTAAAACTAGTTTTAAATTCTAAGTAAGAAGAAAATCTATTCGGGAAATTTCGGAAATTTTGTAAGTGTATAAAATGATTCTATTTTGATATACCTTAAGAATAAATAATCGGGTTATTATATAAATGATTACATGTTCATTTATTAGTTGATTTTCATATGAAAAGGACTCAACTTAATATCAATATTGATCCAAATCTTTTAAAAGAAATAAAAGCAAGTGCAAGAAAATCAGGGAAATCTTTAGTTGATTATGTAAATGATTTTTTTAGAAGTCATCTACATCATTATGTAGATAGTGATCTAGAAATGAGATTAAGTAATTATGAAAAGAGACTGAAAGTTATAGAAGAACATATGCTTTTAGATATAAAGCAAAATAAACAGATCTCAGATTTTACCCCTCAAGAAGCAGAGAATTTTAACGATTTTGTTAAAGCTATTTTCAAAAAAGAAGTCAAGAGAAAACAATATAATTCCACAGCAGATGCTTGGCATGACCTTGTGAGTCATTTGAATTGCTTTGATAAATGGAATGAAAGATCTTCACTTAGATTAAAAGAGGTTCTTTTTTTTGATCATGGAGATGCACTTAATTCTGATGAAATGAATTCTTTTAAGGAAAGTGAAATGTGTCCTTCTCCTATAAGAACAGGAATAATTAATTGGATTAACAATTCAGAAAAAGGACAATGTTGTTGTTCTAATACTAATTTCCCTTCAGAAAAACTTATCCGTGAAAAGGGCGCACTAGTGATTAGTGATGAATCTATTTAGGAAAGTCTTCTTTAAATCTATACTTAATTAACTTTGAAGTTAGGAATATTTTCTTACTTATTTTAGAGGTTATAAATTTATTGAACTAGTTAGCGTTTCATTGTATTGGCTTATAAAAATTCAAAGGATGATCAACATTTCCCGGTTCAAGATATTTTGTATAACAAGCAGTTGTGCAATCCAAACCCTCACTATCAATACTGCAAGAATTTATGCATTCAAAAAAACTTTCCAAAGCTTCTGAATCTTTAATGTTTGAATAAATAATTTTTTTCATAACTACACCTCAAAATTGGACTTTATCTAGCAAATAATTCCTTATAAAGTCAAGTTTAAGGTAAAGTACCTAGTCTTTATTTTTGGAAAAATGCCACTTTTAAGCAAAAGTGTTCCATCAGTCTTATTAGGAGAGTTAGGAGTAAAGCTATCTTTTATTAAATGAATTATCGGTTTTTACGATTCGGTTTTGACGTGTAAACCGAAGTTCGGTGTATTTGCCCTATATAATCATTCGGTTTTTAACATTACAAACATTGCTTAATCATATAAAGATAGATATGTACTAATTCAGAGGTAAAAAATGTATTCAATGTTTGATCTATTCTTTGATACTCCTGTATATAGGCCAGTATATGTAATCTCTGATAGTGAGATGAAGGAGTTACAAAGAACACAAAATCAAGATGAACTTGAAGAAATTCGTCATCACAAGAAAAGACTTGAAGAAGCATACAAAGCTCAAGTCAAACATCTTGATGAAAGAGAAAAAGAGTTAAAAACTGAACTAAAAGCTATTGAACCTTCTAAGAAAAAAGTTTAGATTTTGATTTTCTTATCTGAAAGAGGGTTTATCCCTCTTTTTTTTATGACAGTAAAAACTATTAATTTGAAAATCTACATTAATTTTCTTTTCTTCAGTTATGGCGAGAGCTCCCCAGATAGAACCTTTTTGAAGGTTAGTATCATCTTTTAAGCTACTTATGGAGCGAATATTCTGCTGTTATTTCTCCAGTATCTACATCCCTTAATGAGATGATCTCCTTGAGGAATAAGCTTTTGATGAAACGGACAAGTAAGGATGGTTGCACAAGAGTTTGTCGTGCTGTACCTGAAGTGATTGCAGGTAATACAAATCTTTCTTCGTTTTCTTGTTAATGTCTCTTCCTCTAAATAATCCCATTCCTGCCAGTCCTCCATAATCGATTATAGTACAAGTGTACTATTATGTATAGCAACTGAAAAGGGTAAGAGTCAACAAGTTTATTTACTCTTCAAAAGAATTGCTTTGCTTTATTCCGTTTAATCTAGAGGGACTCTTCTCTTTCTAGGCTCTTCAATCAGATGATCATACTTATCTACACCGTTGAAGTATCTGTTTAGAAAGTACTCTTCCAAGATTTCAAGTGCTTACTTATTTTTTAACTCCCAAATTTCTTTCTAAATTTAAGCAGCTCTTCTAAAAGGGTTAATTTTCTTAAATGAATGCTTACTCTTTTTGTCTGTCATTACCCTATATCTTTGATTTATATCCAAGATATATTTCCTGAATTTTTTATCATTTTCAATTCTTTGTTTACGTATACTTAAAGCCTTTAATTCATCTATTGATTTGAGTTCTTTGTCTTCAATCGAATTAAAATGATCTAAATAAATCATTTTAAGCAATTTAAAAAATTTCTTCATGTGCCAAATTAACAATCAAATTGTTTTTTGCAATAGAAAATTAATTAATTTCTATAAATTAAAAGTTTTAGAGGCTTCAAAAAAATCCTCTTCCAACATTAATTAATGATAAATATCAATTCAAAGTTTTTTTGAGGAATGCGTAATTATCTAGGGCAATTAGATAGTAACCAAATTAAGTCGATATAAAAACACTTATGTATGCCCTATTTTAGTCTTATGCAAATCGCTACCAACAAAGTCAATAAGTTACTTTTGACTCATGAACGATTTCTAATACAATGGTATAGCAAAGATAGTGATCAAAACCACAAACCACTTCTACTCGGGTAATAATACTCTAGTAATTTAAGGAAATTGAAGGATAATAGAGGTATAGATCTAGGAGGTCTTATGAAACTATTTAATCAATTCAATATCCTTCCAAGATACTTAACTGCATTTAACTATGCAGGGTTAAATCTTAACGAAACTCCAAAAGAACTTGAGAAATGTACTCTTGAGTTTCAAAATTTCTGGGATAAAGAATGTAGACAAAATCCAACTACTCAAAATTGTTTAATCTATTGCGACTAATCAATTAGTTAATTAATTTAGTCACTTTAAGATGAAATGCCATCTTTATTAATAATCAAATAAATCCAATAAACTATTAAACCAAAAACAATAAAAGTTATAGCAATCATCACAACAAGGCTTGGGTTTTATCTCCCTTAAATTTGACGTTTATAAAGGTGAACTAAGAACTTTTACAGAAAATTAATTACTATCTAAAATAAACTCATTTGATCATTTTGTTTTTTATTAACTTCTTCTGATACCCATCCATCAGGTGACCAACCCATCATGATTGGCTCTAAAGCTTTTAATTCATTAGCATCTTTAACCTGTTCAGTCCATTGCTCCTCATATCCATAAGGTACAACAACAGGCATACGGTGATGTAAAGGTTTAACGAGACTATTAGGATCGGTTGTTAAAACACAGCAACTCTCTAATTCTGCTCCATCAGGTGAAGTCCATTTGCTCCAAATACCTCCTAACCAAAAAGTTTCATAATTCTCTTTTCGGATAAGATATTTTTTTTCAAAAAAACCACTTGCTGGTATTAAGCACCTTTTGTGTTTCCAACTTCCACTAAATAATTTTTTTTCCTCAACAGTTTCTGACCTTGCATTAAATGGTCTTGCTCTCCCTTTATCAAATGGGTCTTTAGCCCAAGGTGAAATAAAACCCCATGTCATAAAGGTTGTTTTCATCTTCCCTTCGTTTTTAATTACCAGCACTGGATTAGTAGGTCTAATTAAACTCTGAGTTTCGTATTTAGTTTCAAGTCCAATTGGGTAATCTTGTTTTAAAACCTCTGGCAACTCATTAAACTTAGTTTTTAATTCGAATCTGCCACACATTTATTTTCTAATAGTTTTTTAAAAATTCAGTTCCTTAAAAAAGAAGCTTATTTGGTTCTATTTTAGATTGACTGTCAATCAATAAAAAAATTTGAAAAGAGTTTAAATAACAAATTAGAAAAACTTTATATAGATTCTTAAATAATGAAGTCTAAATTTTCATTATTTAAAAAATTATTAAGACAATCTCTAGCATGGAAAGAATCAGTTAATCTCTTTTCATGTTTTTCTTTTTCTTTTTCTTTTTCTTCTTAACTTTTTTATTAACCTCTTCCGTTTTATTTTCAATTTCTTCTAGATTATTTTTGAGTTCCTCTATAACTTTTACTTCTTCCTTTCTAACTTCACTTTCTTTCAACTCTAAAACATTTATTGGTTCTTTTTTAACTTTAATTTCTTTCTTATCATCCGTTTTAGTTTCAAAATTACCTTTAATTAAATTAACGATAAAAATAAGAATAGGAATGTGGGCTAAACCACCTATTATCACTTTAGTTTCTGAATAAGCCATTTACTAAGTTAAGAGGAACTGGAATATTTAAGCATAAAAAAATTTTTGTTATGGCTTGTATTAAGCTGAAAAATATTTTTTTCTACAAAAAGTTGGTTTTTTAGCAAACAATTTTTCTAGAAACAGGATGCTCAACCATACATCACGAAAATTTTTTCCATAAATAATCTATTAATAAAGATCAGAAATAATTCTAGGTCTTTGAGCTTAGATTTTTTGAGTTTTTCGATTGGATGAATTCCTTTTTAGATTAATAAATCTAAGCTGATCTCTAAAATCCTTATCCCCCCAATAGTAATCTTCGTAAAAGGTAAAAGCTGACATGGCGACACCAGCTGTAAGTAGAGCACCAATGATCAAAACAATATAGATCAGTGAATAAGGAGGAATCCAATTAGCAGTTCCAGAAATAATCACAAAAGGCATAGTGAAGAGAAAGATTAGATTTGCATATACCTATTCTTGCTAAGAAAATCACTTTTACTACCTGAAATAAATACCCAATTTAGAAGAACTAAAAAAACATCAAAATTGATTTTAAGTATAGATTGCCAGCATCAATTTTTTGAAATTATATTATTCAAGAGAGTTTATTTCTACTTAAAGAAGAAAATAACTGATTAATGAAAAGGTGAAGTGTTATTTATAGGAGCTATAAATAAGATCTCAAATACTATTCCAGTTAGTGCAAAAGGTAATACCCAAATACCAATAAATCTATGATCAAAAAATCTTAAATTATCATTACCTTTAAAAACATGTTTCAGACTGGTATATAACGTTTCGGGCTGTTTATAAGAAGGCGATATTTTTGAACTTGAGTAAGGTTTAACAAAATAAGATGATTTTAAGAACTTTGAAATTTTCCTAATAAAAAAAATAGGCAAAACCCAAATAGCAAAATAGCGGCCACCCAGCCACTGTCTTGCATTCGGAATTGCATATTCTTTAATAGATTTATTCTCTGGCATGCCAGATTCTAAATCTTTATAGATATTTTCTAAAGTCTTTTCTTTTACTAATTTATCAATCATTTATTTTTCAAATAGTCAAAATAAAAAGTTCAATATTTTAAAAATATTCCTAACTACCAAAATAACTAAAAAGTAATTAGGAATATTTTCTTGGCTAGGTTCTCAAAGACGGTTTTGATACCGATGTAGATTTGCCAAAAGCTACATTAACTTTATAAACAAAAATCTATTTTTTTTAAAGTAAATAATATACAAATACGTGAGTAATTTTTAATTATAAAAGTTGTTTTTAATACAGTATTAAACTTATTTATGAAAATAATTTGAAACCTCATTTTCTAAGATTGCAAAAAAGAAAATGAGGTCAAAGAGAGGTTCTCATTTAAACCGCTTATCAAAGCTAACGGTTAGTAGATTACTCTAATTTCTACTTTTATATTTATACATTGATTTTATAATTTAGTGAAGATTTAATTTATACAACTAGGTGTCTAAAATTTTATTAAATTAGTTTTATTGAAAACTAATTAAAATATTTACAAGACTCATTGAAAGTTGAAAGAAAGCGTATAGAGAAACGGCAAAAAACAAAAATTGTTCTAATGGGATCATAGTAATTTATAAACTATTGAGTAATTAATTCTTTGTGAGGAAGATATTTTCTATAATAAAGTTTCTCTTATTTGGATCATCTTTTATATTCATTTTTTTTGAGTGATGATAAATAGATGATTTAAAAGCTCCCCATTTATTAAGCCAAAATAAAGTGTAAATAAAAGCAAGAATAAAAGGAGAACCGACAATAAAGAATCTTATATCCATATTAAAAATAATAATTAATAACCCTTAAATTGCATTGCCATAATTGCTCCCAGAAAGAAAACAGTTGGAATTCCTAAAGCATTAACTGCTAATGTCCTTACAGTAAAAACAGGGTATCCCTCTTTAGGTCTCCCAGTATTAGGAACAATAGCCGAGTCTTCCCATACTTGATAATTGTTAAAAGGAGCGACTCCTCTTTTAGGTGTCCCTAAAGGTGATAATCTAAAAACATCCCATTTTCCTAACCAAAATACTGTAAAGATCCAGGCAAAAATAATTGGAGTAATTACTAATACGACTCTAAAATCCATTTTTAAATAATTAATTTTGATATCTATTTTGACTTTAATTAATTAACTTAAGATTCAATAGTTAACTTATATTTAAGTAAAAACAATTAAAAACATGTATGATGATCATTGATCACAATAAAAAATGATTTATTGTTTTAGTCAAAGTATATTTTTAATAATTCCATAAATATATCTGGTGTAGATTTGAATTAATTTCAATAAATCTATGGATACATTTAGATTTCTACTTTTTGGTATTGCGGGAGTTAGTGTGATCTTTTGGGTTTCAGTCATAGCTTTATGGCATACATATATGTTCCCAACTTTTTTTAAAGAAGATAAAGATCTAGATTCTTTTATTGTTGAGGATAAACCTAATACTTTGGAACCTATTCTTGGTGATTTAGTTAAAATTAATACTTTAAAAAGTAGAGAAAAATATTCAATGAAAAACTTTGTTATAGCTGATTTTTCCTCTTTTAAAAAGGATTTTAAATTAAATAAATTATATACAATTGTAATGATCGGAGTTTCTTTTGCAACTTTTATGTTTATTACTTACGGATTAAGTAGCTCTATTACAACGTTAAATTAAATGGAATCAATATATACTTTAGTCTTTTTAACTTGCATCATTTTTTTCATCTTTGATTCTTTCAAAGATTTAAACATTAAATAACAAATAAATTAATTTTTCTACTTTCTTTTGCCAGCGAATAAAATTCTTCTTCTTATATAAAAGAATAATATTGTAGTTATTATCATTACAGGCGGATGCAATGATATTGAATTTAAGTATTCATAGAAATTAAAGTTTTCCAATAATTTTTTAAATAATTGCATAGAACTATATCTTATTCATCAAGTTTTTATTGCTTTAAATCAATCAATTCTAAGTATAAAATGCACGTTAAACTTGTCTTACATAATATTTCCGAGTAAAACTGCGTAAAATTTTTGGCTACTTTGTAATAACAAACTTCGCAAAATCAGTTTGAATATATAGTTTATAAAATAGACTATATATTATTCAATTTATATCCTTTTATAGAATCTATATATTTAATTTTTAACTAGAACTTTTCTAGGAAAAGTAGTCAGTAAAGTTGAAAAAATTGCCATACCTAAATGACCACTTTTTATTAGCAGATATTTAGATTTACTATGTGCATAAGAAAAAGTATAAATATCAAAAACAATGATGATTAATGCTTACTCTGAAATTTTTTTGCTTAAAATAAATTTATTAGTTTTTTTAAACATTAAGAAAATGAAATTGAAAAGAACTTCTGTTTTTAGAAAGTTTAAAATATCAATTATTTTCTTTTATTTTTTTCTTAATTTCAATTCTTTTTCTTATGCACATATGAAAGGTACATTTTCTTCTGAACAAAAAGCTGCAAAAAAATCATTAGAACTTGGTTGCATAGGGACACATAAAAATCAAGATAAATGGCTTCCATGTGAGAATGAAAAGCAATTACATAAGTACTTAAGAAAATAAATGCAAAGCTTGGAAATGGATCAAACTAAAATACATAGAAAAGTAGCAGCAGTTTCTGCAATTCCTTTATTAGTTACTATTATCTCTGGTACTATCTATAGTTTTCTTCAGCTATTTGGAGTAGATGCTTTTTGGTTGATCAAATGGCATACCGGTAATTTTGGGATTTTTAATTTGCAGCCATTTTATTCGATATTTATTGGTATTTCGTCGATAATCTCTGTGCTATCTGGAATTAATTTATTGAAGAATAATCCTAAGATATAAAAAAAACTGGAAAAATTATCGATTTTCTGCCTATTTATTCTTCCACTAATCCTAATTATTGTTCTAATTATTTTTTGCTTAATTAAGAATAAAAGAGTTAAAAATAATTAGCTAAGAAATATTTTTATTTAAGAGAATTAATTGCTTGTTTAATAGCTATTAAGGCAATTTCAATTTCTTCTTCTTTATTCTTGAACCATCTTTGAGACCATATCCTATGGAATTTCCATCCAAGTTTTTCTAGATGCGATTGCCTAATCCTATCTCTATCTCTTGCAGTTTCAGAAGAATGATAAGATTCACCATCTACCTCTAAAGCCAATACATATCTTCCTTTTTCTTCAGGATGTTGAACTGCAAAATCCAACCTATAACCTGAAACTCCATATTGAGGAACTAAACCAATTCCTCTTTCTACCAAAGAATCATAAATATCTTGTTCAAAGGGATTAATTGGAACTTGGGTTATTGATAAATCCCCTAAATCTGAACCTTCACTTTTTACATATCTCAGGTATTGAATAAAAGCTTTTTTACTAACTTGTTGACCTAATTGATTATCGTCATATTTATATGGATCTATTGCAGAAATAACTTCTACTCTCTTTCTGGCTCTTGTTATTGCTACATTTAATCTTCTAAGACCAAAAAATTTAGGATTATCATAATTCAAAGGACCAAAAAATTGTCTCAAGCTATTTTGATTTTGTGGACCATATCCAGTAGATAAGAAAATAACATCTCTCTCATCTCCTTGAATATTTTCTAAATGTCTAATAATGAATTTTTCTTCAGGTTTATCTTCTGGGTAATCAGCTAAATCACTCTCTTCGTCTACTTGTTTAGAAAATTCATTTTTTAATCTTCTAGCATGTTCTATACCAAATGCTATGACAGCGACACTTTCTTCTGGCTTATTTCTTAAATTATTAATGACCAATTCGATAGTCTTTTTACATTCAGCCTCAGGAGAAACTCCACTAATTTCTTTAAATTCTCCTTTAACAAAATGGTATTTGAAGGGTGCGGTAGATGTAACTGATGGAGCAGTTATCAGTTTTTTGTTATAAAGTTCTGGGTGGCAATTAGAAAAAGATATTAGTCTTTCATCTTCAGAACGATAATGCCATAAGAGAGTTTTTGTTCCATAAACTGGAGGTAAAGCTTGTTTAACTGCTTCTAAAAGTGACTCAGTTTCATCAGCGGCACTAAATTCTTCATCATTAAAATCATTGCCTTGATCACTATCACCACTAGAGGCAAAAAATGCTGTTGAGGTTGGCGATAATTGCTTGGAATCTCCAGCAACTATTGTCTGCTTACCTCTGAGTATTGAAGTTATTGCATCGTGAGGGACTATTTGACTGGCCTCATCGAAAATAACGACATCAAAGAAAGGTTCCTTAGATGGCATCACTTTAGAAACCACCAAAGGACTCATTGCCCAACAAGGTTTCAGTTTTTTTGTGACATTAGAAACTTTTTCAAATAATTCCCTGGCAGGTTTAAATTTTCTTGACCTTGCTAATTCCTGTCTTAAAATTTGAGCTTCATTTGGAAAAGTATTTAAAGCTTTTAAAGCATTATTATTCAAAATTGTACTTATTCTTTCATACGAAGTCTCTATATGTTTTTGATCACTTTCTCTAAACTCTTGAACGATATCATCTAGATAATCTCTCTCAAAAGAAGCAATTGCAGGATTATTAATTCTCATTAATTCTTCTACTGATTCACACCAAGCTAATGAAGCTTTTTGAAATATTTTTGAGTAATCTATATTATTTTCAAAGTCAATTAATATTTCTTCAAATAGGCCATTTTCTGATAAACCTAAATTCAATAGGCTATTTAGCAATTCATTGACTTTAATAATATTTGGAAGGATATCCCTATGTTTGAATAAAATTGAAATCGTTTTCTTCAATTTTCCAATATTAGATTTCGCATCTAATTCATCATCAAGAAATTGATTAAGTAAATTAAAATTAGAAAATAAGGCATTTATTTCCTTAAAAATATCGTTTTCAAACTTGAGTATTTTTATGTTTTTATCATCAAGAATTTTCTTGCTTTTGAAAATATTTAAACCTTTTAAAATATTTTTATAGTTCTTAGCTTGCCCTTTATTTATAATTTTTTTAAATATGGATAAATAATTTTTGTATTCTTTATCTGTAAAATATGAGTACCATCTGAAGATTATATTTTTATTAAAAATTAATTTTAGATAATCTAATTTTTCCTTATCAAGGAGATATTCTTTACTTAAATCTAAAAGTTCATTTGCTAATACTTCGGCTATAGAACTTTCTAGTTGATATATCTTTTCTAATGAATCTTTATCATTATCACGACAATTTTCCTGAAAAGATATCCAACCATCAACTTCTAAAAGATGTTTCTTAATATTGTCTATCGAACTAATTATAGTTTGGATATGATTTGGAGTTTTAATTTTTGATTCAAGAAATGATTTTCTCATCGGGAATGAAAGACTTGCAAATATATTCATTGAATATCTTGAGAGTTCAGATAATAAATTTTTTAAATTTTTTAATACCTTTGGATTTAGATTATCTATTTCATTTTCATCAATTTGATAAAATTGATCATTATCTTTTTTTGCTTCAATAGCTAAATTAAGAACATCCGTATAAGTTGTATTCCAAATATTATTTGCGTTTTTCATAACATTACTTCTTGAGACAAGAATATCTCTGGATCTTGTTAAATCATTATTTTGAAGAACATCTCTCTCTATATATTCAGTTATAAATTCAAATTGCTGCCTAAATGATTCTGCAGGTTTTTTTATAAATGTGTCTATTGAATGCAGATCAAGGAAATAATCTTCTAATCCAACCTTGTTAATTCTTTTCTTTACAGCATCAATTGCAGGTCTTTTTTCTGCGACAAAAAGGACACTTTTACCTTGCGCTATAAAACTTGAAATTAAGTTTGTAATAGTTTGACTTTTCCCTGTTCCAGGAGGACCCTCTATGACAAGATTCTGTCCTTTTAGCGCTGCATTAATAGCAAATTGTTGACTAGAGTCTGCATCTAATACTAAAAATTCATTTTCTGGAGGAATATAGTCTGGCTCTGAAATATCAATTTCTTTGACGTCATCTCTTAATACTCTTATTGACTTTTCTTCACCTGCTAAAGCGGTAATTAAAATATTATTCATTAACGCATCTCCAGCTGATAAAAGATCCTTCACCATAGGGAATTTTAAATATCGCAGATTTTTCATCGCATAACCATCTTCAATCCGAAATTGGAATTCATCTGATATTTCTTCTAATAAATAAGCTCTTACCATTTTCTCTCCTTCTGCCTGAGCCAACTTTAATAAGTCTTCGTCAATTTCCTCGCCCAACTTCCTTTTAAGATAAAGAACTAATGCTGGATTAACTTCAGGCTCATTATTTTTAATAGAAAATGTGATGTGTTTAATTCTTCTTTCCTTTGGATTATTAATAGATAACTTGTAATAAAGTAATGGAGAATAGGCATTATTTAAAAGATCAGATTCCCAAATAGCAAAACCTGATATCAAGCTGAAAACTTCTATCCCAAACTGATCAAAGTTTTCAATAGCTTCTTTTACTGAGCCCTTAATATTACCTTCTGCTTCAAGTTCTTCTAAATCAGATACACTTATAGAATTTCCATTTAAAAGAGATTGAACAATTTCTTCAGTTGGAATATAAGAAGAATTTTTAGTCTGTCTAAAACAAATCAAATCATTTCTTCCTGTTAAATCAACCAATTGTTCTGCCCAATAATCAAATCTCTTTAAAATATTTTTTTCAATTTCTGTTGTTTCATCTTCAGAGATTTCCTCTCCTTTATAATCAGACTCCTGAGAAGATTTAGAATTATCTAATTTATCTTGCAAATACTCTTTTACTGAATTAAAACCTTCTGGAATAAAAGTTTCTTCTGAAAATATTTCTTCCTGTAATTCATTAATAAGTACTTTATTATCTTCTTCTATATATTTCTTTTCGATTGATGAATAATTATTATTTAATTCAGCTTCTTCATTCTCTGGAAGAATATTTTCTGGATAATTATCTATTGAATTATTAGCTTCTTTTTTAATAGTAATATTATTAGAAATAATATTTTCCTTCAAATTACTTTCTAAAAATAAACTTATTCTTGTTTTTATATCTTCAAGCTTTCTTGCCGTATAAGGTCTTCTTCTACAACATATTTCATATTGAATTTCTTTTAATTCTATAATATTATTTTCCTTTAAAAAACTTTCTCCTGCCTCTATTAATTCGACGGTTTTATATCTTAAATATTTTCTATTAGGAAAAGCCATTAATAGATATAGTTTCTTTTATTTTTGATATTCTTACTTAAATAAAAGAATAATACAATAATAGAATAATTTAGATTCATATTTAAACAATTAAAAAGTTAAGCCAATAAATCTTCTGGATTTTGTAATTATAAATTTTATCTTCTCAAGCTTTTGAAATAGTGCAACTTTGGGCATGTAGTTTAGTGCTAATCTTTTTAGACTACTTAATAATTTTAATTTTAGGTTCATATACAGCACCATTGCATACTGCTACACCAAGATTTTCTTTTGCTTCTTTAGTCAAACCTTTTAAATTCTTTTCGTTTTCATTAATCCACCGTACAGTTTTATCAAGGCAACGGTTCCAGTAAGCAGCTTTTCTTGAAACAGGAATCAAAGAAATAAATATTAGAACTATTGCTGCTGTAGATGTAATTACGCAGTATTTAATAATATTTGGACTATTATGTAGTGACATAAAAAAGAGATTAAAACCTTTTAAAATTATATCTAATTTCTACAAGCTGTTTAATCTTTTAGAGCATAAAGACTGATATACAGAAGAAAAATAATCGTAGTAAATTTTATTTATTGAATTGGAGGAATCTAATGATTGATAGTTCACCAAATCGTTTGATTATGATACTTTTTCTAGAAGAGTAGATATTCTTTAAAAAAAATTACTAGATTGGAAGAGAGGTTATTTTAGAGTTAGGCAACCTCTTTTTAATATGATTTAATTATTTTGTTTTTATTTTTTTAGTAATTCTTAGGTAAATATAAGTTCCCAAACCAAGTAAGAACATATCTAAATAGATATGCCATTTAGGGAAAATCTGGTGTAATAATTCCATTAATAATTCAATACTAATTTATCTGCATTTATATTAACTTCAATTATTTTATTTTCCTAAGCCATGAATTGCACAAGGCATCCATAAATCACCCATTTTATGAACCCCTTTGCATCCAAGTTTTTTTGCTTCTTCAATAGCTTTTGCTTTTGTGGGATATGCATAAATATTTCTTGAATCTAAAGAGTTATTTTGTCTAGTACTTTGTTCCAAAGTTGGTCCAACAGGAGTCCAAACCTTTAGCCCCATAGTGGTTACTCCCGCTGAGAAAACACCCATTCCAACTATGGATGCATTTATTACCCCCATTGCAACTACACCAAGAGAAACTACTCCCATGGGAACAATTCCAATGGTGATAATGCCCATGGGAACTATTCCAATTGATATATATCCAAGAGGAGCTATCCCAATTGCAATCTTTTTTGGCTTGCTTCCGCAATGCGCAGGACCCTCATTTATATTCTTATTAGTTTCCTTTGAATCTTGCATTTAAGTTTTAATGGTTATGGTGTTTATGATTGTGATTCTTTTTTTGTTTTGCATTAGAGTTCTCATGCAATTCATGAGTAGCACATGGCATCCACTTATCACCCATCTTATGAGCTCCAGTGCAATTGAAACTTTTGGCAGCTTTTTTAGCTTCTCTTCTAGTGTCAAAAAGTGCAGGAGTTTTTGTTTCCTCAACTTTTGAAGTGCAGCCAACTAGAAAAGTTATCAGCAAAAATTGAGAAAAGATAAAAGCTTTTTTAAAATTCATTTAAATTGATTTAATACTAGGAATGAAAGTTCTTCTTTTAGATTAAAAGCGAAACTTTTTATTGAGTATGTAGATCCACCTAATTGTAATAAAATCAAGTTTTTTCTCAAGTAATTTTCTGCAATAAAAGCAAATGATTATGAGTTTATAGTAAATATTTAATAAATAATTAAGTAAATTATGAGTAGAATTTAAAGTGACTTTAATTAAAAATGTTTAGAAAATTACTTTTAACCTCTTCTATGATATTCATTATATTTAGTGTTATATATCCTTCAAAAAAAGAAAATACACAATTATTTAGTTACTGTCACTCTCTTGAAAAAATACTAGTTCGGAATTCAATTGAACAAAGAAAAAACTTATCCTTCAGAATTAAATCTGTTTCACAAGATTTATCAAAATTAGGGATTAGCAAAACTAGAGGTGCCTTTATAAATAAAATGATTGATGAATATAAGAATTCTAAGAATAATTTCTTAATCAATATTGCCCCTAATGAATTTTATTGTTTTGCAGGATATTGGCTTGAGAATGCAAAGCCAGGAATATTTGAAAAAATAATGTTTGAGAAAAGTAAAAAAAGAATTAATGAAGTGAAAGATATAAAAGATGGCCTAGATAGCTTAATTAAAAATATAGATTCAGAATACAAAAGTTTAAAAAAGGAATTTAATATTCTTTTTTAATTGAAAATTAAACCCAAAAAATATAAAATAAATATTTGGCAATTACAAATTGAGTTTGTTTTTAGATACTTTATTTATAGAACTTATTATTTGCTACAGAAGTTAAAAAATAATTCTCTGAGAAATTCTGATAAGAAGTATTAGTCAATTTATTCCGTAATATGTCTAATAATTCCAAAATCGAAACTTGATAGAAATTGGATACTTTTATGACTGCTTTTTCTTCTAAAGAAATAGAAATTTAATATAATTTCTTAAAATAACTTGTCCCTAGATTTATAAGAATTAATGGAAAATAATAAAAAATATCTTTTTTTGGTTGTTCTTGGAGGTAGAGCCGCTAAAGCAAATATTGAACTACATGATGTTCGATGGGTTATAGGTTCAACAATTGAAGAAACATTTTATGCTTTGAGAAATAGTTGGTTTGGATCTATTAAAGGGTTACATATAGATAGTTATAAAAAAATTAGTTCGATTGATGGCTTCAAGATAAATTTAAAAAATAATAACAAACAAAGTAAGCATTTTAATAAAGAGAAATATCTCAAAAAAAAATTATGGTTCGTTAATATCGGAGGCTATGATCCAAGTTGTATGCAAGAGAAACATCAATTTGGGTTTGTAGTCGCCGAAACTTCAACAGAGGCAAAAAATAAAGCTAAATCGAAATGGCTAATTGGGTTTCAGCAAAAGCACAAAGATGATATTGCTTGTTTAAAAATGTTTAGTGATATAGATGATTGTGAAGTTATAAAAAATATAGACAACTGGGAAATAGAATTAACTTTAGAAAATAATTTTGTTGAAGAAACAAATTGTCCTGATTGGTTTGGATATATGAGAATTGATAAATTTTAGAATGTCTATTTAAATTAATTAATTTAATTACCAAATTTAAAAAATAAATTATTTTACCTAATACAATTTTTGCAACCTAATATAAGACATTTCTCTAATTTTTCTATTATTTTAAGTCACCAAATAAAGGATTGTTTTAGTTTATTAATTAAATAAAATATTGTTATAAATCATGAAAATACTTATACTTAAAAGGTATATGATATTGAAAATAAAAAACTTGTTTTGAATAGATATATTTTAGGTATCTCATGTTTTTATCATGATAGTGCTGCTGTCTTATTAAAAAATGGAGAAATAGTTGCTGCTGTACAAGAAGAAAGATTTTCTAGGAAAAAACATGATTCTAGATTTCCAATATGTGCAATAAAATATTGTCTTTCTTCTCAAAATATTGATTTAAGAGATATTGAAAAGATTATTTATTATGAAAAACCTTTTTTAACTTTTGAGAGGTTATTGGAAACTTATTTAGCAACCGCTCCTAGGGGTATTAGATCATTTATTACCGCTATGCAGGTTTGGATCAAAGAGAAGTTATTTATAAAATCAGAACTCAAAAAGCAGTTCAAAGCGATACAAAAAAACTTATTACCTAATGTAAAAACTAATATACCAAATATTCTTTTTTCTGAACATCATCAATCGCATGCAGCCGCAGCATTTTATCCGAGCCCATTTAATGATGCAGTAATTCTTTGTATGGATGGTGTAGGGGAATGGGCTACAACTTCTGCATGGATTGGGAAAGATAATAAAATAAAACCTTTGTGGGAAATAAGTTTTCCTCACTCTTTAGGACTTTTGTATTCTGCATTTACTTACTATTGTGGTTTTAAAGTAAATTCTGGAGAATATAAGTTGATGGGTTTAGCTCCTTATGGAGAACCTAGGTACATCAAACAAATAAAAAATAATTTAATCGAAATTAAAGAAGATGGAAGCTTTCATCTTGATATGCGATTTTTTAAATTTCATAGGGGTTTTAGAATGACAAGTAGAAAATTTAATAAATTATTTGGCTGTGCTCCAAGAAGAAATGATCAAGAAATAACTCAATTTCATATGGATTTAGCTGCTTCTATTCAAGCGGTTACAGAAGAAATAGTAATTAAATTAGCAAAATCCCTTAGACAGGAAACAGGTTTAAAAAATATTTGCCTTAGTGGAGGGGTTGCTTTAAATTGCGTTGCTAATGGTAAATTATTAAAACAGAATATATTTGAAAATCTTTGGATTCAACCTGCTAGCGGAGATGCTGGCTCTGCTTTGGGAGCGGCATTTCTTGCTTGGCATGAATATTTAGGAAATAAGAGGCAAGTAAATTTAAATGACTCTATGAAAGGAACTTTTCTAGGATGTAATTTTTCTAATGATGAAATTATTAGCTATTTAAAAAGAATTAATGCTCCTCATGATTCTTATCCTGATGAGCAACTGTTTGAAATTATTGCAGATTTATTAGATAAAGGAAAAGTAGTTGGATGGTTTAATGGATCTATGGAGTTTGGTCCAAGAGCTTTGGGAGGTAGATCAATAATCGGAGATCCTCGCAATCAACAAATGCAGAGCATAATGAATCTAAAAATAAAATATAGAGAGAGTTTTCGTCCATTTGCTCCATCTATCTTAGAAGAAGATTTATTTAAACAATTTGAAATCAAAGTAAAGAGTCCATATATGCTATTAGTGGCAGGTATAAAAAAGGAACTCAGAAAAGAGATGACAAAAAAACAAAAAAATCTTTTTGGAATTGAAAAACTAAATATTCCTAGATCTGAAATACCAGCAGTGACACATGTTGATTATTCTGCGAGGGTTCAAACAGTTAACCCAAAAACCAATTCACGTTATTATGAATTAATAAGTGCTTTTAAAAGAAAGACAGGTTGCTCTTCAATCGTTAATACATCATTTAATGTAAGAGGAGAACCTATTGTTTGTACTCCTCAAGATGCTTATAGATGCTTTATGAGAACTGAGATGGATGTTTTAGTACTCCAAAATCAAATTTTATTTAAAGAAAATCAACCATTAACAGAAAAAGACGAAAAATGGCAACAGGAATTTGAATTGGATTAATTATGGCTAATATTATTTCTAAAAAAAAACTACGTGAATTCGGATTGCTTTTAGCATTCAGTATTCCTTTTGTTTTTGGATTTTTATTTCCTGCATTAAGCGGTCATGATTTTAGAACTTGGACAATTTGGCTTGGTATCATTTTTCTTGTATTTAGTATTTTAAATCCCAACTTACTTTTATATCCTTATCGAGTGTGGATGTTTATTGGTCATTTTCTAGGTTTAATTAATTCTAGAATAATCCTCGGTCTTGTCTTTTTGATAGTATTAGTGCCAATTTCTTTTTTGATGAAGCTTTTCGGTTATGACCCTCTCAGGAAGAAAAAAGTTAATAATAAAAATAGTTATAAGGAAGATAAGATAGGATATAAAATTGATCTAAATAGAATTTTTTGATTTGGAAGCTTTTGTTGAGTTATTAATTGATATTTGGGACTTTCTTAAAGTTAGAAAGAAGTATTGGCTAGCTCCATTAATTATTACAATTGTTCTGATGGGAACTTTAATAATATTTACGCAAGGTTCTGTTGTAGCTCCATTTATTTATTCTATTTTCTAAAAATGAAGCTTTTAAAAAATTCTTTTTTAGAAAAATTTTTTTTGATATTCATATCAATATTTCTGCCAATCATTTTTTTTCAGTTGGTTGATTTTCTTTATAGTAGAAATACACCTAATTACAATCCATTTCAACTCAGAGATCCTATTAATAATGGTAAATCTTTATATATTTCCAATAGTTTTGGTGTGTATGATTTAGGTCCCAATTTTAATGGCGAAAGTCGATACGGAGGAAAATATTTCTTTGTGAAAACTGATGAAAATGGATTCCGAATAAATCATTTAATGGATGAAGAACATAAAAACAAATCAAACTTAGGGAAAAAAGTTTTTTTTATAGGCGACTCATTTACTTTTGGAGTTGGTTTGGATTGGCAAGAAAGTTTTGTTGGGATACTTAATAAAAAATTTAATATTCATGCTATAAATGCAGGTGTAAATTCACATTCCCCTACTCTTTATAAATTTAAATTAAAAAGATTAATCGAAGAAGGTTTAATTTCTAATAATCAAAAAATAGTTCTTGGCTTAGATATTAGTGATGTTTACGATGAAGCAACAAGATGGACAGAATACAATGGTATGCCTGCAAATATTAATAAATTACGTGAAATGTCAAAAAATAACTTAGCTGTAAATTTTACTAATCAAAACTTATCAGAAAAGGATGGTGGTGTTGAACGAAGAAATATTTATAATAAATATAATTTTAAATTAACTTATCAGATATATTACGGGTTGGAAAATTTTGTAAAAAGGTTTATAGACGATATTCAAGTCAGAAATAACGATAGGTCAAAATTTACTTATAAAGATTGGGAACTTATTGACGAAAATTTCTCACCATTAGGGGTTGAAAATGGTCTGAAAAAAATAAGAAATAATTTAGTAGAGATTTCTCAAATTGCAGCTGAGAACAAAAATGAATTGTATATACTTATTTATCCTTGGCCAGCGCAAATGGCATATGAAAGTTCTTTTGATTGGCAAAAATATGTAAAAAATATATGTATTGAAATCAATTGTTCTGGAGTAATAGATACTTTCCCTTCTTTTTTGTCATATAAAGAAAACTCCAATTCTTGGCAAAAAAAATTATTCATAAGAGGTGATATGCATTTTAATCAAAAAGGTAATTATATTTTGGCAGAAATTATTGCTAATGAACTTAATATCAAATAAGTTTGATTACTCTAATTACTAGATTTATGAAGCAAATAACCTCCTCCACAAATAGAAATCAGAATTGGTGACCACGTCGCAATAATTGGTGTTAACAAACCCTTTACTCCAAATGAACTGAATACAAAAGACATTACATAATAAATCAAAATAAGGATCACACTAATACCAAAACCTTGCCCTTTTGAGGATCTAATATTGGATTTTGATCCTAAACTACTTCCAATTAAACCAAAAACTAAACAAGCACAAGGTAATGTGAATTTCTCCTGAATACGAACTTTAATTCTTCTTCTTTCCTTTAAGTTACCCGTTTGTTTATATATTTTTTCAGCTTCTAAAGCCTCTCTCAGAGTCATCTTTGCTGCATCTTTAGGTACTTCAGCTAATTTAATGGGACCCTCATCAAATGGGTATTCATATCTTTTGAATTGAACTGTGGTGGTTTGACCATTTTTATCTACGGAAACTAAACTTCCATTTGAAAATATCCATGAAGTATTTTTTTTATCAAAAATGGCATTTTCTGCTTTTAAAATTTGTCTTAACTCCATTCTTGACAAATCTAGTACCGTAACATCTTTCATCACATTATTCTCAAACCAGGCTGCATAGAAAATATGAGTTAAATAATTATTTAACTTTGTAGGCGTATTTGTTTTCTTTTCAATTCTTGATCCATATCTAGAAAACATAATATTTTGTTTTCCTTCTTCTGTATTAAAAGATTTACCTATACCCGCTCTTAAAGTTGATTCCGCTAACTTATTGCTTTTAGGGACTAAATTATCATTAAAATAAAAAGTTAATCCCGTCATGAATATAGAAAGAGCAATAGCTGGTGCAATAATTCTTGACGTTTTTATACCTAAAGATTTCAATGCTAATAATTCAGAGTTCGCTGACAGTTTTCCATAAGCTAATAGCGTAGAAAGTAAAACTGCCATGGGAAAAGATAAAACTAGAAAGCTTGGTAAACTAAAAAAAATAACTTTCAATGCTAAGAATACTGGTAAGCCAAATTCAACTATTTTTCTTATTAGATCAAACATCACCCCAACGGATAATGAAATTACAGTAAAAGCGGAAATGGCAAATAGCATTGGAGGCATTATTTGCCCTAATAACCATCTATCTAATAAAGGTATTGAATGCCAAGGAGCAATGATTTGATTAACAGTTTTTTTTATTAGTGATTTATTTAAAAATTTCAACAGTACCTTATTTAATTTTTACTAACTTTTTATAGATTATAAAATATTAATGAATTAGAGATCAATTTAAATTCTTGCGTTATTAATTCAAATCTTTACTAGATTTCATATTAAAAGTTAAAACTATAATATTTCAAAAGACTTTAAGCAAAATAATATATTTGGTGGCTTTAAGAAATAAGAATGAAATGTAACTAGATTTTCATTTTTTATAGATATTCTTAGTAGAAATAATAATTTTTCTGAGAGTTACTTTATATATTAAAACAATCTATCCTGGATAAAAATATTGCCTATTCATTTGAAAATAATCATTACTTTGAACAGTAAAAAGAGCTTGCTTGTATCCCTACTAGCAAACTCTCATGACCTATTAGGTAAATTCAGAACGGCTCCAACATATTCCAAAGTTTATAATCTATTGTCCAATTCTTCTAAGATTAGTTTCTATTTGAAATTTATTTTTATTTTGGAGCCATAAAAATGTTGATAATACAAATGGATATATTTGTGAGTTGACTTATTAGATAGTTCGAAAGTAAATTTCAAATGAGTATTTTTAACGTTGTTTTTATACCTGGAATGTTTTTGAATAAGAAATAACCTAAATATTAAAAATGGAGAAAAAACTAGCCAATTTTTTTTATTGGATTTTATTGAGATCAGCTGAAAATTATTATGGAGAATCATTAAAAGAGGCTTCATTCCCTTATACCCCTTATCATTAATTAATAAATCATATTAAATCCTGAGTGATTAACTAATATTCCATATTGTCTAAAATAAATATTTTAAGGAAATTTTATCTCTCTTTTAGATATTAAATACCTTATGATCTAACTATTAAGTACAAAAGACTTAATATTTCTTTCTTATTAAGAGATCTAGAAACAAGTTATAATCCCATTTACCTACGTTAAATTTGAAAAAAAGAAGAACCAAATAAAGGCTATTGCATTAAGTCCGAAGATTCCTGCTAGAAATATATATGCAAATTTTCTTCCAATAAAGGCGGTTTCAGGTTCAAGCTTTACCCTCATTTTTTCTTTTATATATATAAATCAATTTAGCACTTTCTTAAAAACTGATTTTAGTTTTTAAGAAAACTTTTTAATTAAAATAAATTAACCTAGTCGCAATAGACTAGACATTCTTTCTTAGATGGATTTTTTTTGCATAAATCATCCCAATAACTTAAAACAACAGACTTTGTTTCTAAATCATTTTTGAAGTTTTCTTTGTTTTTATTTGGAATAATGAATTTATCATTTAAAGCCATTATTATACTTCCTTAATTAATATTGTTGTTTATAACCTTTCTTGGTTTGCGTAACTCTAGCCACAAGATACGTTAGGAAAATTAGCCAGAATACTAATTCTAAACCGATGTTGGACATTTGATTTAACTCCAATCATTTGATCTTAGTCTAATACTATTTTTTTTCTTGCGATAGAGTCTTTATACTGATTTATTAGCATTATTACTCTAGGTTTAATCTTATATATATGCATTGTTGATTATAAAATAATTTGTTTCTAAACTAATTAAATAAAATACTCTCAGTAACCCAATATAATTGTTTAATTCTTTGTAATCTCTTTTACAGGAAATTCCCTTAAAGTTTTTACTGTGAATAATTTTTAAGTAAGAAATAACTATATAGTTAATTCCAATAAAAAAAAACAGATTTATTAAAAATCTGTTTTTTATTGGAATATAAAAGAAATTATTTAGATAAATCCTGGGATTATTTGACCTGTTGTTAAATATGCTCCAACCAGTGCAAGAAAACCCATCATAGCAAATCTACCATTTAGCTTTTCAGCTACAATTTTCTCTTTTTCAACTGATTTAGTTTGAGTATTTTTCATTAGAACCAGCCAGGAATTATTTGACCAGTTGTTACGTATGCGCCAACGGCTGCTACAAAACCGAGCATTGCTGCCCAGCCATTAAATTTTTCTGCTTCAGGAGTCATTTTGTTTTGATAAATTATGTAAATAAATATAACATATATGTATATATATGTAAAGAAAATATCCTTTGAAGGCGTGATTCCCCTTCTGCTAAGCATTTATGATACATATATGTATTCTATGCTCTTGTATCACTATTCTCGAAAGTTATTCTAAGATTTAATTTTTTTTCAAATTAATTTCGAATTAATATATAAGCTTAATTTTTTCAATAATATATGTTTTAAAGACAGTTACTAGGTATAAAGGCTGTTCTTGATTTATTAAGGTTTGGGCTTCGTTATGAAAAAGAATATTTTTTATTTTAAATAATTGCTATTAATTAAGTAATTACTTTTATAAGACTTATGTCCTTTGCTACTTATTACATGCATTTAGTTTTTTCAACCATTCCTTCTTTATTAAGTTCTGATTGGATACTTTATTTATTACCTGCTCTAACAGTTTCAATATTATTCTATAGTTTGAAAATAATGTTTTTTAGAGCTCCTAAATTAAGAAGAGCTAAGTAATAATAGAAGTATTTGAGTTAATATTATTTGACTTCATATTTTGAAGTGGTTTTAATTTGGATAATAGACTTTTTTTCTCTGCTACTAAAAGAAATAAAACTTTTATAGGTGATGTTTTATCAAGAATTATTCAAAAAAATGGATCTATTTTAGAAGTTGGGAGTGGAAGTGGAGAGCATGGAGTAGCATTTCAAAAACGCTTCCCAGAAACAATATGGCAAACTAGTGATCCAGATTTACGCCATAGGCAAAGTATAAGTTCTTGGATTCTTTATGAAAAATTAAATTTGAAAATGCCTCAACCTTTGGCAATAGATGTTGAGATAACTCCTTGGAAAATTTCATCAGAGCTAGGTTTATCTCTTCAAGTAATTGTTGCTATTAATTTGATTCATATATCATCTTGGAATTGTACTAGATCACTATTTAAAGAGTCTGGTAAATTGCTTAGTAATGGAAAATATTTGATGTTATATGGACCATTTAAGATTGATAATGAGCATATAAGTCAAAGTAACTATTTATTTGATAAATCATTAAAAATGCAAAACAATAAATGGGGTGTTAGAAATTTGGATAAAGTTAATGAAGAAGCATATGATAATGGCTTTGCTCAAAAAGAGCTAATCTTCATGCCAGCAAATAATCTTTCTATCATTTATAAAAAAGTATCTGTATAAAATTTTAAATAAGTTAATTTTTAATTAGAATTTTTACAAGTAAATTAGCTCGCTAACTTTTCATTCCATTCTTTGTATTTTGGATCTAAATCTACAACTTTTTCTCCTAAACTTAATTGTCTTTCTAATAATTTCACTTTAGTAAGAGTTATTATCTCTGAATAGAATTTAATCGGTTGTTTACCATGTAAATTGTCTCCACTCATAAGTTAGTAAATTTATTTCATTATATATTTTTAGGATAAAAAGAAAAGATGTTCTTGTTTTTTTATATTTTTTTCAGATTTACGCAAATTAAAGTGATATTAAAACTTTTTAAACATTATTTTTTATAAGAAGATTGCCATAAATACTTTCCATCATTGGTTTCTGATTTAACAGCAACGCAATTACAAGCTACATTCCAGAGAGCTTTATGTATAGGGTCTGGATTATAAAGATAAGCTTTTTTAAAGGCTTTTTGGATTAAAAAAGTAGCCTTTTTAGCATGATAATGGGGAATAGTTGGACATACATGATGCACTACATGACTGGAACCAATATTATGATGCAAAAAATTAAGAATTTTGCCGTAAGGTCTATCAATAGATAGAAATGCTCCTCTCATAAATGAAAATTCTGTATTAGATAGATGAGGGACATCTGAATCTGTATGGTGGAGCCAGGTATATATTACTAACCAACAATTAACAATTAATAAAGGCCCAAAATAGAGACACACAATTGGAAAAATTCCATAATTAGATACTAAAAAGATAATCCCTAATATAGTTAAAGCTACCCCAATATCTGATATCCAAACTTTCCTAGTCCAAATTGAAGGCCATAATGCATTGGAAAATGGTTTTGTTGGCCAGAAATGATTAGAAGTTCCATATTTTATACCTCCAGTGCTCCCAGTTAATAAATAAGCAGGCCAACCAAATATTAGATGTAAAATAAGTTGAAGAAGTCCATAGTTTTTCTTACCTAAGTAACGAGAAAAGGCAAGTTCCTTTTCACCTCCAATTTTTTCGGTAATCCCATTCCCATAAACAACCAATGGAACATGGGTTTCTCCGTTTGTCACATTATTGGTGAAACGATGATGAACAGCATGTGAACGTTGCCAAGAGAAATAAGGAACAAGGAGTAATGAATGAAGTAAATAACCTATGGTATTTTCCAAAACCTTGTTCTTTGAGAATGCCCCATGCCCACATTCATGGGCAATTACCCAGAATCCCATCGCAGTAGTTCCTGATATAAAGGCATAAAGAATCCAAATCGGGATCATTTTTGCAGTAAAAGGAATTGATAATCCTATTAATATGACTACTGATTGAATTAAGATTGTTTGTAAAAGGTATCTTAAGGAGATCCTTGTTATAGACTTGAAATATTGGTCAGGGATGATATTCTGAAATTCTTTTAAACTTGGAATATCACTCATCTTTATTTCAAGTGCTTTGCCTTTAAGGCCAGAGAAATTAATATTACTCAAATTTTTTAGGTAAGTATTTAGTTAAATAAAAATTAATTTATATTTTCTATTATCTATCACAGCATCTGTTTATTAAAGCAATGTGTAGATTGAAACTTCAAGAAAAAATAGATAGTATAAATTTATAGACTGCTAACATATCTCTTAGGCAATGCAGATTGTTTTCGTGGTTTAACCAAAATAGGCAAAACAATAACTCCTAATGTGAAAACACAAATAGGAGCAACAACCAAAAATATTGATTCTAAAGACATAAATTGATTTTTAAATTAACATATGCATAGCATTGATTTTTTTAAAAGTCATGCGTATTTATATCTAATAAGAATAATCTCGTTATAACTTTATATATTTATTAAGCAAAGAAGAAAAAAATATTAAAAAAATCAAACTTCTTAAAATTCCATCCTATTTACTATCTACATAATTATATCGATGTAACGTATTTATTATGAATAAAGATAAAAAATGGATGTTAATTACCTACTATTGTCCAACTCATGGAGATGTAGGAATAATCGAGCCAGTTGAAATAGCCATGGAGGAGATCAGTAAAACCCTTGTTAAAAATTCAATACCTCATAAACATCTTGATGAATCAAATTAGTTTTGTATTCAATCGCTGTAGTTTAAATAGTTTTAAATACTAAAAAAATTAGTTTTAATATAAATAAATCCTATTGATTTGTTGGGAATTTATGTTTCTAGGGAAGGGTAATTAAATTCATCGAAATAAGGAGAAGAGAAATTGGTTTAAATTTTTTGTAAGGAAATTTATGGTAATTCAAATTGTTTTAGATCAGATGCCAATTAAGTAATATATAGTTGCTTAAATCCTTTGGTAAATAATTATTTTTAAGTCTAGAAAAAGTTACCAATTAGTTTTACTCTTCATCTGAGTCACAAGTTAATTCACATTGATTCAGTTCATTACCAGAAATCTTATCTAAAACTCTTAACATATCAACCTCAGAAAGCTCTCCATTAGAGTTCCATTTTAAAGTTGTTTTTCTTTGTGGATAATTTTTTTTATTCATTTTGATTGCCTCCTTTTAAATGAATTTCTAAGCAATGAGTAACACATTCTTGATGGCCATCTACAATACTGCATTCAGTAATACATTCAAAATATGAATTGATAGCATCTCTTTCTTCATTCTGATTGGAAGAAATAACTGAATCATTCATAAAACTATTACATTAATTTGAATTAGATATATAGCACGGCATTAAGATTTAAAATTTAATTTATTAAGTTAATTAAGAAAAATAAGTATTATTTACTAACTTGAGCTTTAATTTGCTTTAGATTGAAAAGTGATTAATATAAATATTTTAAAAGACTTGTAAAGGAGTAATGTTTTGATTGGAAAGATGCATTTTTACAATGTAAATATTTTTTATTTGTAATACCTTATACAATTTTCTATTGAAAAATCAGCATAAAGACTGATTTACTTTTAAAGAATTTAGTTAGATGATAATAAAGTATACTTTTTAGATTTTCAAATGAAATCATTAATGAATTGGCTTTCTAAAATGTTAGAGAGTATGGCAAATGCTTTTATTCATCCTATAAGGAATGATTTACCTCCATCTATTGGAACTCATGCTTACAGTAGTATTCCTTTAAAAAGAAAATTACGAAGAAGGTTTAATTAAGTTTTATTTTATTGGAATTAATTTTTCATTCTTGCTATCCCAAATAATATATTTGAAACAGTTTGGAAAATCAGTTAAATTTAGAACTTTTGATTGATCCAGTAAATTAATATTTGCTTTATGACATGCTCTTAGGTTGTAATTTGGGATTCTTTCTGAGAGATGGTGAATGCTATGGAATGATATATCAGCTAAAAACCAATTCAGCCAATTTGGGATATTTAAATTACTACTGCCATTAATAGCACCATTAACAATATCCCAATTTTCTGTATTACTTGCATATGACTTTTCAAAATTATGCTGCACGAAAAAAACACATATTAAAATCGCAGCAGAAAAGGTAGATATTATTGAATAGAAAGTTAAGAAAAAAACAGCACCTAACCATTTGCACATAAATATCCATAAAGGTATAACTATTATGTTGTTTGTTATTAAGTCAAATAATTCCCAAAAATTATCTCCATAATCTGAGAAAGGTGGCTTAATCCTTGATTTGATATTTAAAAGTTTAGAAAATTTTCTTTTTCTAATTTTGATAAAAGTTTCTTTCAATATAGATTGAGTAAGATTAAAAATAATAAGAAGCAAACCTATTCTAGGTTTTAAAACTAAATAGAAAAAACCTCCTGGGAAAAGCATTAACCAATTTCTACTTAGCTTATAAAATAGTTTTTCTCTTTTTGAAAGAGAATTATAATCCTCCAGACTTAAAACATCTATTGGACCTTTATAAATTTCCCAATTGCCATTATTTCTATGATGAAATGCATGATCATTAGACCATGGTTTTTGTGGGATACCATTTAATACACCAAGGAAAAATCCAAAGAAATTGTTTAATCTACGTTCTTTAAATAAAGAATTATGCCCGCAATCATGCATTAAAGAGAATGTTCTTGAGGATAAAAGGGTTAGAAGAAAAACAATGGGAATTAATAAGAAACCTTTTGTAAGTGATAAAAGACTAGAGTTTATTAATTTGTTAACAATTAGCCAAAGACTAATTATTGGAATAATGGTAATAATAATTTGAAATGAAGCTCTAAAATTATTTCTTTTTAAGAATGGTTTAATTAAAAATTCATTTCTTTTTATTTGGGACATATTTTTAGTGTTGAATAATTTTCTCTGTAGATTGATAAGATGAAAAACTAGCGATTAATTGATAAATAATTAATTCATTCGTGATTTTTATTTAAATCAATTTTTTAATCAATTCCAAACATCCATAATATTTTTTTCTAATCATATTGGATGCCAATTAGATAAAAAACATTTTATCATTTTATTAGAATTAAATTTCTTGATCCCTGCTTTTTTTTTCTAAAGTTCTTAATATGAACTTTTTGGAAAATATTATCTTACAAAAAATTGAATTTATTCATTTTTTGACAATTCATTTAAGATGATAAGGTTAATAACAAGTTTTAAAATCAATTTTTATTTTATTTTTTAAAAAAACTAAAGAATAAACTCTTTCGACATTGTTCTTAATTGATCAAGATTTAATTGCTTTAAATAATTTGTAAATTCAATATGATACCTTCTTGATTCAGAATTGTCACTGTCGTGAATCAGGCTATTAGAAATTAATTGAACTAGATGATCTTTATCCATTACTTCTTATAGACCATAATTTCTATTTAAAACATTTAGATCTTGAATTCGAAACCTTATATTTTCTCTACATTAAGGCTTTTTTTCTTGAATTTCTTTTTATAGAAAATTAAATTATTTTTAAAAGCTATAAATAAGATATATCTGAAGTAATACCAAAACTTAAATTACTAAAAAGGAGAAATGATTTAATTTCATAGTTGAAATTTATTTTTGCTGCAATTCTATTGTACAAGCATTAGTTTTTCTCATAATCATTTAAATAATTTAGAAAATTTTTAATTAAAATGATTAAAAAAGAGAAATATAAGTAATTTTACAGCTGTCAAAAAATCAAAAACTAACAATCATTAAATTAGTAAATATATTTTTATGAAGAAAATAATAAATAAATCAAATATTGAGAATGAACTATGGTTTAGTTGGTTGACGAGAAAACTTAATTCTTACGAAGCTTTTAAGGACTTTGAGTCTGGAAAGAATCCCGAGGATGTTGCTGAAAGTTTTATATCCGTTAATAGAAATGCAATTTCAAAGGTTTTGGAAAAATTTGATGAAGAAGATAAATATACTCTTGATCAGTTTCAGAAATTAACGGAATGCGAATGGCATGTGTTTAGAATTTTAAAGTTGCAGTTAGAGTCAAGAAATAAAGTCAGATTTGTAGATTTTAAAAAAGATAAGAAATAATTTTACTGAAATATATAAACTAAATTTATTAGCCTTTTTTAGATAAAGTATTATAGCTATTAATTTCTGGTTGAAATATGCAAAATATGTTCGATTTTATTATTTCTTTTTTATAAAAATTATATTATTTCTTCAATAAGATGAAGAATTTAATATGTGCATTTACCCTTTTCAATTGTTAAAAAGATAGAAAAAACCTTACATAAAAAAGTCTCAGACTTATTAAACTTAGTACATTATTTAGGCGATTAAGAATCTTTTTGCGAATTTATAAATTTCTAAATAAATTTTGTTTTGCCGCGACCAGTTTCTCCAAATCCAAGCCAGATAAACCATAATATCCAACCAAAAATTGGTACTAAATTTATAAAAATCCATTTCCAATCTTTCCCAAAATCTTTAATCCTTCTTATGTCCATAGCTAATTGAGGAAGAATGCATATAATCCCATACAAATTGAAGCCAAAAGTTCTTAAGAATATTGGGATAGTTAATAAAGAAATAAGTAGATTAACTAATTGAACAAACCACCAATCTGATCTTTTTGTAGTGCTTTTAAAGTCTGTAGCTTTTAACCAAAATTCTTGATATGCATTGAAAATAGTCTTGAGCATAAATTAATAAGGCATAACATAAACTTATATTAAGACCAATCCTATATCAAATTCTTAATTATAAATGTTACTAACTAGATAGGATCAAATAAATTTATATCATCTTTATCTATTTTGGAAGATTCGTTATTACTTGGTAATGAGCAAAATCCATCTTTGCAAATAATTTGTTCTTTCTCAATTTTTATATTTTGAGAATAATCCTTTTCATTAAAAATATTGGAAGATTCAGCTTGCATCTATATGAAAGATTTAGGGACAATATTAAATTAATAACTTAAATTATTCATACAAGCAACAAAATTAATATTATTTATTTCTTACTTTTTTCATTTTTTAAAGCTATCAATAAGAGTGACATAATATAAACGAATAAAAATATAAAGAATAGCAGTAAGAAGTATTCCTATTTGCTTCTTATATTTGTAAGTCACTTATCCATTTTATTAAGAATTTTCATAAGAAATTCCTATAAAAATAATTTTAATTTTTATCTTCTTTTATTTCTTTAAGAGCCTTTCTCCCTTCTTTTAAAGTTCTTAAAACTAGCCAAAAGAGAAATGAGCTTATTAAAAAAAATAAAATAATTAATGAAATTATATTAGTTTTCAAAGAAGTTTAAAATTTAGAAATCTTTTAGGCTTTACTTTTATAGCTGTTTGTATTTGAAGGTATAGTTAATTTTTTAAATTAGAGTAAGCCGGTATTAACATTCCTCCATCTTGATCATCATTGTCATCATCAAAACCTTCACCAAGTAAAAGTTCAAAAATCACTAAAATTGCTATTGGGTAAAAGCACCATAATAAAGCCGTTAATGAGCTTATTGATGAGGATGAATAGAAATCTGCCATAAATAGAGTTTAAACAAAAGAAACATGATTTGTGGATTGTTTGATTCATTGTGCCTTTTAGAAGTGGTTAAAAATTTTCTTATTACATCTCTTTGGCTCTCATAGCAGAGATTATGAAGGATATTAATGTAACATTATTTTTCTCAGGATTTATATAGATTCTTTTATTTTGTCTGTTTATTCTGTAAATAATTCTAAAAAGACAAAATGAATTGCCTAATTGTGATTTTTGATACTTAATAATAATTGTGAAATCTGTTTTCAGAAACTAATATTTATCTTGATTTTATAAACTTTATGTTTTCTTTTACTTTTGATCCTTTAGCTGCAATTTTTGGTATATCTGGAATTGTAGGTTTCTATTTCTATGTTTCTGCTGCAAAGGGAACTTCAAGCATGAATACTGGACCTAAAAGCTAAAACTTAAATATTAAATAGCAGTTTAAGAAATTATTTATTCCATTGCCTAGAAATAAATTGGAGAAAATTTTCTAAGTCCTCTTCGGGACAATCAGTTTGTTTTCTTAAATCGCTACAAATTTGCTTAATTTTTTCATAAGCTTCTTTTACGACTCCGTTTTTTTCGATAACTTCGAAATATTCTTGATCAGTGAAAGGCATAATATCAATCTATAAGATTTAGATAATCTTGAAATAATTTAATGTTATCTTTTATATTACTTTTAAAAAAGTTCTAATTATATTTTTAACATTTAATTAGACAATCTATAATGTTTTTTTATTTTTTTATTTATTTGCCATTCGCAAGAAAGTCCTTCTGGAAATTCAACTAAATCACCTGACTTTATAATGTAAATCTTTCCTTCTTCTGTCTTTATTCTTGCTTCACCTTCGATTATTAGGCAAATTTCTTTCTCCTTGTAATACCATGAAAATTTATTTACTCCAGATTCCCAAATAGGCCAATTTTTAATTCCATATTGTATTATCACGCTTGCGCTACAAGGCGATTTGATAAGAACTTCCACTAATAAAATAAGGTATTCATAAAACAATAATATATGTATGATTCTAAATTTATCAATTAAAAATTAAATTTTAAGACTGTAAATTAATTTATAGTCATTTATTTATTTTGAATTATTATTAATAAAAAATTTTAATTTATGGATGAGCTCTCTGCATTATCAATTTCATTATCTATAGCCTCACTAGGGATATTGTTCTTATTTTCCTCTTCAAATGATGATGATGATCAAGATGGTGGTGAATTAATAAAATTAGAGCAAAAAATAAATTAATTTAAGTGAATAATGTTTTTAATAAAGTTTGATAACCTATAAACCCTGCATAGATACAGCCAAATAAGATTATATATAATTCAAAAATTCCAAGGCTTTTTTTCTTTAAAATTTTCATCATCTCAATATTTCTAAAACAATTTTATTTGCTGTGATTTCTATTAACATGAGTATTTATTACATCTAATTTGAAATAAGAAAATAATTAAAGATAAACCTAAAAATAATATGCCAGTAAAAATATTATTTCCTTAAGTTTATAGAAATGTATTTAATCAATCATTTAGTAATGACATTAATTAATTAAAAATCTAATATAAGTTAAAAGGATTAAATTATGCAAATAAACAATACTCATATAGCTTCTTTAGGTTCTGAAAAATATTATGAGTTAGGTTTTAAATCTGAAGAGGATTTAAATAGAGAAATTTCAAAATTAATTCAAGTTAGATCTGAGCTATCAAAGAATTCTGAAGTTAATCTTATTAAATAGATTTTAATTTCTTTTCTAATTTACTTAAACTTATTTTTTTCTCTTTGGGTATAAACTTTCTAATTTTTTTCTTTTCTCAATTTTTGCATTAATTCTTACCTCTTTTTCTTTCTTCTTTATTTCATCATTTATTTTATTTTGCCTATAACCAAACCAAAGAAGAATCCATAATAATATAGTTAATATTAAAAGTAATGCATATTGGCTAGTCATGGGAAAGCTAGCATCAGAATATTTAACGTAGGCAAATATTAAAATCATCTAATTAAAATACTGGATAAGAGGAAATAATGGGTATTTATTTCCAAAAAAATTAAAATCTAACTAAATAGAATATATCTTTTAAAAAGATTTTTTTATATTTAATTTATAAATAATTACTGCCATAATTTTTTCTTAAAACCACCTTGCTATTATCAAACTAAGGCATATGAATACAGAAAGTTTTTGGATCCTTTTGATTTAGCTGTAATAGGAGGAGGCGCAGCAGGTTTTATGACGGCAATAACGGCTGCTGAAAATGGAGTTAAGCGAATAATAATTCTTGAAGGCTCATCTAAAATTATGGAAAAAGTAAGAATAAGTGGAGGTGGCAGATGTAATGTTACTAATGCAACATGGATACCGAATGAATTAGCTGAAAATTATCCTAGAGGGGGTATTCGGCTTCTGGAGTCATTTAATCGTTTCGCAGCTGGAGATGTATTTGATTGGTTTGAAAAAAGAGGATTAAAATTAAAAATTGAAGACGATCTAAGAGTTTTTCCAGTATCAAATTCATCTTCAGATGTAATTAATTGTTTAACAAAAGCAGCAATTAAAAGAAATGTTGAGATATCTACTAGATTTTTTGCAAAGGAAATATTAATAACTGGTGACAATCTATTCAATATATTAAGTCGTCAAAAGGAAAAAATAATTGCGAGAAATATTATGCTCTCTACTGGTGGCAATCCAAGTGGATATAAATTGGCTGAAAACCTTGGTCATAGCATAGTAAAGCCTGTACCATCACTTTTTACTTTTTCTACAAAAGAACCAAAATTGAATGAATGCAGTGGTGTATCTATTCAGAATATAGATATAGCAATTAAACTAAATAATAAGACTTTTCAAAATAGAGGCGATTTATTAATAACTCATTGGGGTTTTAGCGGTCCTGCTGTATTAAAACTCTCTTCAATTGCGGCAAGAGAACTGTTTGAGCAGAAATATAAATTTGATTTAATAATTAAATGGTCAAATTTAGAATACAAAGAGTTAAAAGAAAAAATGAATTACATAAAAGTAAATAAAGGGAAATTGAATTTAATTAATATCAGACCTCTTCCATTCTTAACGAAAAGATTATGGATATTTTTATTAAATAAACTCGATATTAATCAAAATAGGAAGTGGTCAGATTTGCTCGCAGATGAAAGAGAAAGAATTATAGATTGTCTTTTAAAAGATAAATATGTTATTTCTGGTAAAGGGCCATTTGGCGAGGAATTTGTTACTTCAGGAGGAGTAAAAATTAATGAAGTTAATTTTAAAACTATGGAGAGTTTAATATGTCCGGGATTATTTTTTTCTGGAGAGGTTTTAGATGTTGATGGTATTACAGGTGGATTTAATTTTCAACATTGTTGGACAAGCGGATGGCTTGCTGGAAAGGCGATCGCTAAGTTGAAAGAATAAAGAAAAAAAATCAATAATTATATTTTTTTTATTAATTATTGAGAAGGAAAAATTTTTTCTTGGTCAATTTGATTCTAAAGTTTTAATAATTGAGAGCTGCTCATGAAAAATCTTATCTCTAAATGCGAAGAAGAAGAAAAGAGATTAAAAGCCTTAGCGTAATACAGAATATTGGGAACTAAGCCAGAAGCATGTTATGACGACATCATAAAAATGGCCTCTTCAATTTGTAATGTTCCGATTTCTTTAATGACTTTGGTAGATAAAGATAGACAATGGTTTAAAGCTAAAGTTGGACTTCAAATATCTGAAACTAGACGAGATTGGTCCTTTTGTACCCATGCAATAAAAGAAAATTCACCATTAATTATTCATGATGCATTGCAAGATGAAAGATTTATAAATAATCCATTGGTTACTGGAGATCCTAATATTCGTTTTTATGCTGGTTTTCCACTTAGAAATAGTGATGGTAATAAACTAGGAACTCTATGCGTTATTGATATAAAACCAGGGAATTTAACGAGTCAGCAATTTAATATTATGGAAATATTGTCTAGGCAAATAGTATCTTTTTTAGACCTAAGAAAAAAATCACTAAATTTATTAGATGCATTGACTAATATTCATAAACAAGAAGGGATTTTATCTGTGTGTTCTTATTGCCGAGAAGTAAAAAATAAAGATGGAGATTGGATGCATTTAGAAAAATATCTTTCAAACATTAGTGACATAAGATTTAGCCATGGAGTTTGCGATAATTGCATGGAAAAGTATAGAGGTATGGAATAAAAAAGATTTTTTTGAAGATGGTCAAAAAAACTTTTTAGAATCCCAGAATTAATTTTTTGATTTTTAACTTAATATTCTTTTTCTAAACAAATCCTTTTTTTGGTGGTTAGTATTGTATAAATTTAGACTCAAAAATGTTACTAGGAACTTTATTTACAGGTGAAATTGCTAAAAGTGCGCTAGTGGCTTACATACATTATTTAGGCATAATATTGTGCTTTGGGGCGCTTTTTTTTGAAAGATTAACTCTTAAAGTTGATCTTAATAGGAATGAGACAATTGCAATGATTATTGCAGATGTGGTTTACGGTTTAGCAGGAGTCGCAATATTGGTTACTGGTATTTTACGTGTTAAATATTTTGGCCAAGGGGGAGATTTTTATACTGCTAATCCTGTTTTTTGGATTAAGGTGTCTCTTTACGTCTTAGTCGGATTACTTTCTTTATACCCAACAACAACCTACATTTTATGGGCTATACCACTAAGCAAAAATAAATTACCAGAAATTTCTGAGAATCTTGTTAAGAGGTTTAGATTTATAATTACAACAGAATTAGTAGGCTTTGCTGCTATACCTATTTTTGCAACTCTTATGGCTAGAGGGGTTGGTCTGGGTTGAAAAATTCATTATTAGAAAGAAATTGCATAATCAGTAAAGATAAAAAATATAGATGGAGTTTAAGTTATAAAATCTCTAACTCTAAAAAAGAAATAATTTTTATTGGTTTAAATCCTTCACTATCCGATTCTGTTTACCTTGATAATACAACAAAGAAAATAATCAAAATTTGCAGAAATTACAATTATGGCAAACTAAAACTTCTCAATCTTTTTGCTTTAATCTCTAGTAATCCCAAAAGACTATTTACTCATCAAAAACCCATTGGCTACCTAAATAATAAGTTTATTTATAAGAATCTAAAACATTGGTCAGAAAATATAAATTGCCATTTATGGTTGGGTTGGGGCAATAAAGGCACATTTCTTAATAGAAATAAAAAAGTTTCAAAAATAATCATGAAATTTTATTCAATAAAAAAAGATCATTTTGAGAAACCTCTTGGACCACTTTTTATAAAAAAAACGATGAAACATAATCCAATTCATCCTTTATATTGTTCTGATCAATCTATACTAAAATCTGAATAACAATTTGAATTCAAATTTGTTAAATTAGCAAACCTTAGCTATTTAATAAAATATATGTTAATTTTAATTATTAATTGAAAACAATATGAAAATCTCAAAGCAATTAAATAAATTAAAAAGCTTAAATGTTGAGGCCGAAAAATGTTCTACAAGAGAAGAAGCAAAGAAAATAATTAATAAAGCTAATAAAGCGCAAAGTAAGATAAATCAATAAATCAATAATTATATTTAATCACCTTTTATAGCTAATAATCTTTCTTGTAGAAAATTCCTCTCTTAAAATTTATGATAATAGGCTAAAAATATTTTATGAACTTTAAAGTTATTAAATTGAGAAGATCTAGTGAAAGATTTATATCAAGTAGAGAATGGCTTAAGTCAATGCATTCATTTTCTTTTGCTGAACATAGAGATCCATCTTGGGACAATTTTGGGAAAATTAGAGTCATAAATGAAGATATTATTTCTCCTAATTCTGGGTTTGCCAGCCATTCGCATTCCAATATGGAGATAATTACTGTTGTCACAAAAGGTGCAATAACTCATAGAGATTCATTAAATAACTTAGGAAAAATTTGTGAAAATGAAGTTCAAGTAATGTCTGCTGGTACTGGAATCTCACATAGTGAGCAAAATGAAGAAAATAAAATCTGTAAGTTGTTTCAGATTTGGATATTCCCGAATCTAAAGAATCTCAAACCAGATTATAAGCAAAGGTCAATTGAAAAAACTTTTGGGGAACATCTTATTATTTCGTCAGAGCCTAAGAGAAATAAACTTTTTATTAATCAAGATATTGCTATATGGCGATGTAGATATAAGCCTCTCAAAGAAAAACATTTGCCCTCAGAAATAAAAAAATTTAATTGGATACAAATAATTGATGGTGATTTACTTCTAAGGTCTAAATATAATTCTTTAGATGTTGGTCTATCTTCGGGGGATGGTTTGGGGTTTGAGGCCTCTAATGCCAAAGATTTTTCTATAGAAACTGAAGAAGAAGTAGATTTTCTTTTGATTTCGATGGCGTCTTTATAGCTTTTATTCTTCAGAGTCTTTGTTAAATGCATTAAGTGCCTGTAATGCCATATTAAGATGAACTTCCATAGCTCCCAGAGCAATTAATGAATTTGAAGATTTATCATTTAATAAATTCTTGTTTCTTTTTGATATTGTTTTGATTACATCCTTGGTTATGTTCTCCCAATTACTAATTAAATCATTAAATTCTCTTTTTTCTGTATCATCAATATTTCCTAGGTCATCAGAAAAAGAAACATCTTTTTGTGCGTTAAGCATCAAATAGCTTAATTTTTTATGGCTTATTGATTGAGGTAAATTGTTAGATTCACTCATTTTTAATACCAGATTTATAATTAAAATCTAACTAATTAACTGTATATTTGCTAGTGATCTATTGGTTGTGATGACCGACCAGATTATTAATTCTAAGTATATTAATACTTAACTTTATAATTTAATTAAAATTTTTCTTTAATTAATCTCTTAAAAAAATCACCTCTTTCTTCATAATTGCTAAATTGATCAAAACTTGAGCATGCTGGTGAGAATAATAATGTATTAACTTTATTCTTTTTTAAATAAGGGAAAATAAACTTTATTAATTCTGTTAGATCTGGAAATTCAAAAATATCTTTTGTAAATCCACCATCAATTAGCCCTTTTTTTAGAATTTTTGAGCTCTCTCCAAAAAGAAAAACAGTTTTGGCTTTTGTATTTAAAACTTTTATCCATTCACTATATTGATGGCCTTTGAGTCTCCCTCCGGAAATTATTATTAGTTCACCATTAATTGACTTTATTCCGGCAATAGAAGAATCAAAGTTTGTAGATTTACTGTCGTTAATTATTTCCAGATCATTTTGTTTATAAATTGTTTCTAATCTATGAGGGAGTTGTTTATAACTAGATAAGGAATCATTAATATTTTTTGCAGATAAACCAATTTTTCTTGCTGCAGCAATAGCTAATAAGAGATTTTGAAAATTATGATTCCCTTTTAAAATAAAATTATCAAGCTTAAAAAGTCTTTCATTTCTCTCTAGGATATATTCTTGATCATCTATACAATAATCACATTTTTCTATAGCTGATTTATTTAAAAAAGTTGTGACCCAAATTCCATCTGAGAGAGATTGATAGTTTCTTCTTAAGTTTTCATCGTCATAATTATAAATTCTAAATTCTGAATTTTTTAGTAAACTTTTTTTTATTTTAAAATAATTTTCAAGGGTTTTATGTCTTTCAAGATGATCCTCTGTGAAGGTAGTCCAAATTCCAATTTTAGGTTTCACTTCGGGAGCTATTTCTATTTGATAACTGCTTAATTCAGCTACAACCCAGTCAATTTTCTCATGTTTTTTAGCATGAGCATATTTACATAATGGAGTGCCAATATTACCAGCAAATGGAGCAAATAAATTATTTTTGCATAGTATATGGCTTAGTAAGTGAGTAACGGTAGTTTTCCCATTAGTGCCTGTAATCCCGATCCAATTTGTATCATTTAAACTTGCCCATGCAATATTTACTTCTCCGATTACTTTGACCCCATTTTGTTTTAGTTTAAGTACCGTTTGATGATCACTAGGTATTGATGGACTTACAACAACAGATTCAATTTCTTTTAACCATGGATTAATTTCTTCAAATATAAATTCTTTATTGATAGAAACAAATATATCCAGTTTTTCGAGCTCTTTTTTTCTTTCTAAGATTTCTTTACTATGGTTACTTTCCCAAACAATTACTCTTTTATTTATGCTTCTTAAAAACTTAGCAGCCCAAAATCCAGATTTTCCTAATCCAATAACAAAATTGGTCTTTTTGGGTTTACTTAAATAATTATTATCTTTCATTAAATTTTAAATTAGATTAATAATAATGTCTTTAGGCATTTATTCAATCATGAACTAATAATTTATCCTAGGATGTTTTTCTTAATCAAAGACATTAAAGGAAAGATAATGCTAAATATTGATTCTCTTGGTTTTATAAAAAATGAGAGAGAAATGCTCCAGGTGATTTATTAGAAAAGTTCTTAACTCCATCAAAGGTTTAGAGCGATTTTCAATGAAATCTTGATGGTTTTATTCAACTATCAAAAAGTTTGATGAAAAAATTATGTCGCTAATTTAATTTATGAAACTCGCAGAGAGCAAGTTTTATATTTTGAATTACTTTCTTAAATTAGTAAAAATGAAAAACTTATAAGAAATTACTAATTATTTCAAGACTCTTCTCCCATAAATTTTTTCTTTCTTTTTTATTCATAGCGAAAGGAGAAGTAGGAGATAGTTTTGGATGACCTCTGAAATTAAATTTAGGACCATAATGATCACCGCCTCTTGCATCTGGTGAAGTAGCTGCAAAAAGTTGAGGTAAAGCACCCATCTCAGCAGATTGAAAAATAGGACTAAACAAACCCATGGAGAAAGTTTCGATTGGGCTGGGTTTAGGTTTTTGAGCAGTAAAAAGATTTGTTTTTGCTATTCCTGGGTGAGCAGCTAAAGAAAGTATATTTTTGTGTTTTAAGTTTTCATTTAGTTCCAAAGCGAACATTACATTTGCCAATTTGCTATTGGAGTAAGACTCCCATTTATTGTAATAGTTTTCTGCCCTGAGATTTCCCCATCCAACTTTGCCAAAAAATTGTGCCCCAGAAGTAACTGTTACAATTCTAGATTTTTCTCTTTTTTCAATTAAAGGAAGTAGCTTTAATGTCAAAAGCATATGAGCTAGATGATTTACTGCAAACTGTATTTCATATCCTTGAGCACTTAGTGTTCTTGGAGGGTGCATTATGCCTGCATTATTGATTAATAAATCGAGATTTTCAAAATTATCAAAGATTTTAGGCTGAACTGCAACAACATTATTAAAATCTGACAAATCTAATTCTAGTGGAGTAAATATTCCATGAGGATTAAACGCTCTAAGTTTTTTTATAGTTTGATTAGACTTTTCAAGGGTTCTACATGCAACGATTACATCAGCATTTTTCTCGGCAAAGGCTTTTGCTGTGAAGTATCCGAGGCCACTATTTGCACCAGTTATAAGTGCTGTTTTGCCTCTTAGATTAGGTATGTCAGATGTTCTCCAATTAGAAGTTTTAAGTCTAGAAATTGTGGCAGTCATTTAGTGATCCTGCAAATTGCTTATAAATGTAATCGAAACGTAATTACTAATTCACTGTAAATACTGGAAGTAATTATCGTGAGCTAATTTTTTTCTTAGGTAAATCCTTAGCCAGTAAAAATGATCCTTAGATTGCTAAGTATAAATACTTAAATAAGTATTAGTTTTTTTGATTAATCCACGATGAGAACTGAGGCTAGTTATTTTTACTTAAAGAGATTTTTTCATAGTGCTTTCAACAATTCTTACAAAATCGTTTAGTAGAGATACTGCTTTATTAATTCTTCGAGTTTTTACAGGTACAGTGCTTATTCATCATGGCTACGAAAAATTAGCAAATATTGAAAATTTTGCAGATGCTTTTGTAAGACCTTTACATTTACCATTCCCAATCTTTTTCTCCTATATTGCCGCTTTTTCTGAAATTGGAGGAAGTTGGCTATTAATAATTGGTTTGGCAACAAGATTTGGTGCTTTAGCTATAGTAGGGACAATTTCAGTAGCGATATATCATGCTCTAGTTACTTCAGGATTCAATATTTTTCTTTTGGAGCTTTTACTTCTATATTTTGCGTCAGCAAGTTCAATAGTTTTAACAGGCCCTGGAAATTTTTCAATAGATGAAGTTATTATCCGAATTCTTAAATCAGAAGAATCAGAAGCAATTGAAACTTTATCTAAATCAGCAGTTTCATCTAAGGTAAATCAAGGTAAGCAAAAATATACCAAAGGTAGCTTATTTAAATTTCTTCAAGAGAATATACTTTCAGACATATCAGGCTAGCTTTTTAGGATAAAGCTTTTTAATAAGCTTATCTCTTCTAAGATTTGTGTTTTTCTTTTCAATTTTAATTCTTATTGTCGCTTCTGTAAGGCTTATTAAAAGTCCTAAAGCCGTTACCCAAGATAAAAAAATAAAATGTTTTTGAGGAATTTCAGAGAAATCCATAAGAATAATGTTTCTTTATTTAAAACTGAACGATCGTTATATCTTTTTCAACCTAATTAAACAATTTAGAAATATTTTATGGATTAATTTCTATTTGTTTCCATGTATTATTTTTTTTCCATAAATATCTTCTGTGAATAGGTTGTTCTAATTTAAGAAGATCTACCGATTCGATTTCAAATTTTAGAACTACAAAATTTTCTGGCTTAGATAGATTGTGTGGTATTTCATGATTAGATTGAAATTTTGTGTTAATTTTCTCGCCAGGAGATCCCCAGAACCATGAAGATTTTGACTTGTCAGATAATGTATTCCAATAATTTCCGTTATTAATCAATTCATTTATTTCTCCTTTGAATCTAAATTGCATTTTGCTTTTTAAAAAAAACCATAAAATTTCTGCATTAGGATTACATTTTAAATGCTCAATTTTTTCGCTTCTTCTATCTGTAAAAATAATCATTGAAGAATCTTTTTGCCATCCTCTAAAAACAACTGTTCTTAATCTAGGTTCATTTTTATCGTTAACTGTAGCAAGCTGAACCCATCTATTAGAAGGAGATTGACCTTCTTTTCTTCTTGAAGATTTTAAATTTTGCCTCCAACTTGGCAAGTTGTTTTCAAGCATTAAATTTAGGTAAAATAAGACCAGTTTTTTTCTTGTAATCTTCAAATGAAGCGTATTTTGTAAGTGACTTGTCTTTTTTTTTCATTCTTGGTAGAAAAACTACAAAGAAAAATATTGCAAGAATTGCAAATGGTATGAAACTCATAGAAAGGATGGCGAATGATAGATAAATTAGTATTTCTCCGAGATAATTTGTGTTCCTTATATTTCTGAAGAATCCTTCTTTAATTAAGTCTTTTTTTAATTTCAAAGAAAAATACTTTTGCGTATCACTGGCAAAGTGTAAAAAAACACCAATTATATTTATTGATATAGATGCAGCTATTACGAAATCAGGAACAGATTTCAGAGATGAGATTAGTATATATGGAGCTATCCAGTAACTTCCAAGGAAAATAAAACCAGTAACTGAAGTTAAAAAATTGATTTTTTCTTTAAAATAAGGATCCGGAAAAATTTTTTCTTTTAGTAACCAAAGTAATCCATAAGTACCATGCAAAGCTAAGTAAACTAAAGGACCGATCGTAAAATTATTATAAAAAAACATGAGTCCTAAAACGACAAAAGCCGTCATGCCTTTATGTAGGTTAATTAATTGGTTAAGTTTCATTTCTAGCTAATCTAAAAAATGAAATTATTTTATGTGGATATTGATTTGGTTATCTAAATTTTAATGGGCGATACTGGATTCGAACCAGTGACCACTACCGTGTCGAGGTAGTGCTCTACCACTGAGCTAATCGCCCTTTTAAAGAGTTTTATTTATAACTCCTTATATGAAAATAGCAGGTTACGTTTCATTTTCTAAGTAATTTAACTTTCCATCTTTCTCTTTTGGTGATTTCTAAATCTAGAATTTCGACAAAGCCTTTATTTTCTAGTTGAAGTTTATCACCTATTTTTAAAGTAATTGTTGGTTTATTTACTTTAGTACCATTTAATCTAAGCACCCCAGTTTCTATCCTTTCTAGTATTTTTGTTCTGGAAATTCTAAATCCTGCAGAAGCTATAGCATCTAATCTTTTTGAAGCCTCTACAGTATTAATAATTTTTTTTGATCTGCCAACTGGTATTTGTAATTCATTTAAGCTAACTATATTTATTTTTACTTTTACGTCTCTTAAATAAAAAAACTTTTCATTTAGATTTTCAATATCTAAATGATCAATAATTCCTTGAGCGCCTCTATCACCAATAGTCCAGATATCTCCAATCTTTTCTTCAATTACTCCATTTTGAATGAGGATAGATCTAAAGTCATCTTGTGTAGCATTATCAAATAAAAAATTACCACTAATTTTAATTCCTTTTGCGGGAAAATTTTTTATTAGCTCTTCTTCTTCAGGACTATTGTCTTCTCTATAGCATGCTATTTTAGATCTTTGTGCAGATTTATATCCTCCATATATAAAGAATTTGAAATCATTTAAATTTTGAAATTCTTTTAGAATCTCTTCGCATACATATGTGGAATTAAAGCCAGTCCAATAAGTTTCCCAATGTTTTAAAGCTAAATTGGAGATATATATTAATTCCCTAAGTTCTTTTTTGTTATTTGAATTATTTAATAAATTTTTTAGATCAACCATTTAGTTTTCTAAAAAAATAATATCTTGCGGACCTGATTGTTTTATTAAAGTCCAAGGTAATTCAGATCCAATTTGATTTTCAAGAAGAACAATCCATTTCCCTTCTTTGTTAAAATTAAAAACTGATCTTAATTCTTTATGTCTATTAAGGTTGATACTTGCAGCAGAGAAAATACTCCCTAAATATCCTGAACCCATTCCTAAAAGACCTCCTATTAAAGATTCCCCTATATTATTTAATCCAATGAAGCTGAAAGTAGATAAATTAGTCATTTTAGAAAAGGCGATGCCTGCTATAAAACCAAAAGGCATTAGCCATCTAGCCATTGCTGCTTGCCTTATTTTTCTATCAAGCTTTGGATTGAGTATTCTTATATTTTCGATTTTGTCTGATCTAAAATAGTTATTTGAGGTTGAATTTAGTAATTCGTTTTGATCAGGAGTGATTTTTTCTTCAACTGGTGATACCAATATTGCCTCAGAGAGCAACACTGACTTTTCTTTGAAAACATTAAATAACTCAATACATTTATCAAGGTTTTCAAATATCAGAATACTTTTAGTCAAATTTCATTCCTCAAATGTTTGTGTGTTATTCAAATTAATAAAATAAGATACATATACTATAGATTAAGTTAAAGTAAAAGATTAAAGAATAACTCTTAAATGACAAAAGTTCTAATTACAGATCCAATAGATCAAAAAGGAATTGATATTCTTTCACAAGTAGCCCAAGTTGATCAGAGAATAGGAATCTCAAACACAGAATTAGCATCAATTATCAATGAATACGATGCTTTAATGATTCGCTCTGGCACTCAAGTAACAGAGGCAGTTATTAACTCTTCAAAGAAACTTAGAATAATTGGTAGAGCTGGTGTGGGAGTGGATAATGTAGATGTTAAAGCTGCAACTCAAAAAGGTGTACTTGTAGTAAATTCACCTGGAGGTAATACTATAGCTGCTGCTGAACATACTATAGCTATGATGTTGGCATTATCTAGAAATATCCCAATTGCTAATAGCAGTACTTTCTTGGGTAAATGGGAAAGAAAGAAATTTGTTGGTAATGAGCTTTTTAAGAAAAAATTAGGTGTTGTAGGTTTAGGCAAAATAGGCACACATGTAGCTAAAGTCGCTAATGCACTTGGAATGGATGTATATGGATACGATCCATTTGTCGCAACTGAAAGAGCACAACAATTACAAGTGAAACTTTCTGAATTAGATCTTTTGTTTCAAGAATCTGACTACGTAACCTTACATTTACCTCGCACACCTGAGACAGAAAATTTAGTTGATATGCAGGTATTAAAAAGTATGAAAAAAAGTGCAAAACTCATTAATTGTGCTCGAGGAGGAATAATTGATGAAAAAGCTTTAGCAGAAGCGTTGAATAAATCATTGATAGGAGGTGCCGCAATAGATGTTTTCTCAGAAGAACCACTATCCTCTACTTCGCCACTACTTAAAGTAGATAAAAATCTTATTCTTACCCCTCACTTGGGCGCATCTACAATAGAAGCTCAAGAAAATGTAGCTGTTGATGTTGCGGAACAAATAAGAGATGTTTTGCTTGGCCTATCTGCTAGAACTGCGGTGAATATTCCTGGTTTAAGTCCTGACATTATGGATAGTCTAAAACCTCATTTGCAGTTGGCCGAAACAATGGGTCTTCTTATAAGCCAGCTTTCTGGAGGGCAGATTCAAAAATTAGAGGTAAAGCTTCAAGGTGAATTTGTTCAACATCCCTCCCAACCATTAATAATAGCTAGTCTAAAAGGTCTACTAAGTAAGGCCCTGGGAGATAGGATAAATTATGTGAATGCTTCTTTAGAGGCAGATTCAAGAGGTATTTTGGTTGAGGAGAGTAAAGATGAGGCAAGACCAGAATTCGCAAGCGGATCACTTCAGTTAACTTCTTATGGAGATAATGGTGAACATAGTGTTGCAGGAAGCATTTTTGCGGATGGGGAACTAAGAATTATTAGTATTGATCAATATCCAGTTAATGTCTCGCCGAGTAGATATATGTTAGTTACTAGGCATAGAGATATGCCAGGAATTATAGGCAAGTTGGGATCTTTATTGGGTAGCTATAATGTAAATATTGCTTCCATGCAAGTTGGGCGCAAAATTGTTAGAGGAGAAGCGGTTATGGTGCTTAGTATTGATGATCCAATACCTAATGATTTGCTTGAGTCTATTATTGAAGTTGAGGGGATTACTAGTGCAAATCCCGTGACTTTATAAATAAAATCTAATCAATTAATGGCAAAAAAAGATTGGTATAAACTAACCTTTGAAATTGAAAGTAATTCAGAAGAAATCCTCATTTGGAAATTGAATAATATAGGTATTTTTAGTTATTCATTTGAATATTTATTTAAAACTGCATATAAAAAAAAAGTAAATATTTGGCTTCCGATTGCAGACTGGGATGAGATTGCAAGAAATGATCTAGAATTTATAATTAGCAAACTTTTACAAATAAATGACTTTGCTAATAATTTTTTTGATTGGAGTGTTATTGAAGAAGAAAACTGGTTAACAAGTTGGAAGAAATATTGGGGGCCAGAAGTAGTAGGGAAGAATTTACTTATATTGCCTTTTTGGATAAATGTGGATGAAAAATTTAAAAATAAGAAAATTATAAAAATAGATCCTGGAGCAGCATTTGGGACTGGAAGCCATCCCTCTACATATCTTTGTTTAGAAAAAATGGAACATATTTCTTTATCTGGTCAAAAGGTATTAGATATTGGAAGTGGAAGTGGTATTTTGAGTGTTACTGCGAGATCTCTGGGAGCTAAAGAAATTTGTGCTATTGATAATGATTATCTTGCAATAAATTCTACTAGATCAAATTTTCAACTAAATTTCGGTAATTTAGACAACATTAATACATATTTAGGATCATTTAATGAGGTGAAGAGTGAATATTTACTGAATGGATTTGATGTTATTTTATGTAATATCCTTGCTGAAGTAATAAAAGACATAATCCCTGATATGAGTATGTGTTTAAAAAATAATGGGATAGTTATACTGAGCGGAATTTTAAATTCACAAAAAGATGAAATTATAAAAATGTTGAGTCTCAATAAATTTACATTAATTGATGTATCCTCTCGAAAGGATTGGGTGAGTATTTCCGCAAAAAAGCTAGAAACCTAATTTATTTATAAGTTTTTCTTATGAATCCCCTTTAATACATTTTATTGTGTCATTTTTTACTTCAAAATCTCACATATCGGCCGAATCAATGTTAAAAATGTATTTATAGGTATTAACAACCAACAAATTTTTTTATTTAAATGGCTTCTTACAAAGTTACTCTCATCAGCGAAAGTGAAGGACTCAACTCAACCATTGAAGTACCTGATGATCAATACATTCTAGATGCGGCAGAAGAACAGGGCATTGATCTTCCCTATTCTTGCAGGGCTGGTGCTTGTTCAACATGTGCTGGAAAGGTTACATCAGGAAGCGTAGATCAGTCAGACCAAAGTTTCTTGGATGATGATCAACTAGAAGCTGGTTTTGTCCTTACATGTGTGGCTTATCCAACATCAGATGTAACAATTACAACTCATGCTGAGGAAGAATTGTATTAATTATAAAAAATTAACTTTATTAAGTTGATAAATTAAATTTTTTCTGCCACCCTCTAATGAGGTGGCTTTTTTTTGAGAAAAATGAATAAATTCGAATTCTTTAAAACAGGAACGATTCAATCAAGTTATGGAGGCCAGTATAGTTATAAAGTTATTGGACCATGTTGTAGGCTTTATGATAGAGAAGAGTTACCTTGGCCCTGCTCGAGGTTAGCTTGGCGAAGCAAAGAGCCAAGTTGGAGAAGAATAGGTTCTAGATTTGTAGCAGATATGGCTTCAAGAAAATGTCCTTCATACTCAGTTCAGATTTTGGAGCCTGGTTCAAAATCTGTTGAAACAGTTATTACCCTCTTCTCAATCAAATTTCCTGCTGAAATACAAGAATGGTGGTACAGCAAAAAACCAGGTTCAAAAGAACCTGGTAACATTTACCCTAATTAAGTAAATTAATTTTTAAATTAGGCTTTTGGGGTTGCAGGTATATAACCTTTTAATCCATCGCATTCAAGACTATCTAGTGTATTTACCCCTGTTTTTGGATTAGTACCTGTTGCTCTTGAACATAATGATTTTCTCTGCGCTAGATCAAGATTTGAATCAGTAAAATCTGTTCCGTCTATGTTGGCTCCATCAAAAAAGCTTTTCAATAGATCGGCATTTGTAAGAATTGCATTTGAAAGGTCAGCGTTATCAAAACGAGTGGCATAAGCAATTAGGCCATCCATATTGGCTCCTTTAAAACTGGCATTTGCTGCAGTTGTCACACTCATGTATGCACCTTGAAGATTAGTCTCCCCTAAGTCTTGACCAGATAAATCATATTTTACATATTCAGTATTTTGAAGATCTTCTCCATGAAGATTACCTTTCAATACATCTACTGACGAAGGATCACTAGGATACAGTGCATTTGCAGAGATTGGATTTAAGATTAAACCAACAATCAATGGAAGTAAAATCATAAGTCTTTTTAGAGACTTGTTTAGGGACGAAAAAAAAGTAACCATTTCGATCGACATCAAATAGAAAAACCTATGACTATTATTTCATGGGTTGGTCATTTACAACCCTACTTCTCACGAACTGTTGCAGTTTATTTAATTTCTGAAGTTAAAAAGTCTTTAGCTAGGGAAGTATTGGGAAAAATTTTCTGAGCCTCTTTAAGTAAATCACTTGGTGTGACTGGACTTCTGTTGGTATATCTTGGACTTAAATGTGTAATGATTAATTTTTTTGCATTAGATAATAATGCTGTTTGTGCTGCCATGATTGTTGTGGAATGTAATTTTTCATAGGCCATTTTTTCGTCTTCTTTAGAAAATGTAGATTCATGGACTAGTAAATCAGCGTTTTTTGATAAAGATACCGCTGATTCGCTAAAGACTGTATCTGTGCAATAAACAAAACTTTCACCCTTTCTAGGCGGTCCACAAAATTCTTTCCCATTCAAAAATCTCCCATTTTCTAGCTTAACTGTTTTACCTTGTTGAAGTTCTGAATAGATTGGGCCAGGAGGTATCTTCATATACTCTGCTTTTTTGATATCAAATATGCCTGGTTTATCTTTCTCGTTTACTCGATAACCATACGCAGGTAATCTATGTTTAAGACATGCGCAATTAACTTTTAATTTATTGTTTTCAAATAAAACTTTATTTTGTGAGGCATAATCTTCAACTGCTACAAAGTGCAATGGAAAAGACAGCTTGCAAAAACTGCTATTAAGAGCAGAAGTTATGAATCCTCTGAGATCTTTAGGTCCGTAAATTTCAATTCCATTACTGTTCCCTGATAGTCCTAGGGTTGCTAAAAGACCAGGTAAACCATAAATATGATCACCATGCATATGTGTAATAAATATCTTCTTTATTTGTGAGGATTTAATATTACTTTTCATTATTTGATGCTGCGTTCCCTCTCCACAATCAAATAGCCATACTTCAGAAGATTGAGTTAATTTAAGAGCTAAGGAAGAGACATTTCTTGTTAAGGTTGGCACTCCAGAACTTGTTCCTAAGAAGGTGATGTTCACTTATTATGATATTTTTGTTTTTATACCTAGATTAAATCTAGACTTTTAGTCAAACTAAGGCAAATTTATAACTTGTTTTTTAAACAAAGTGATATTTAAATCTGTAAAAATCCCTCTTGAATTTTATTTAGTAGGTCTTGTATTTTTATTTGTTTTTAACACTCATTCTGTTTATGCCTCCAAAGAACCAATAATAAGGGTCTTAATAGCAAAAAATAATAACGTAAGGATTAGATCAGATAGATTTATACCTTTAATTATCAAGGGGGAAATTTTTTCCAATAAGAAAATAAGAGGCTTAACTATAAAAAATCAAGAAAATCGAAAAAAATTATTCTTTGATCAAAACAAACAAAAAATATATGATTTAAAAAATAAACAAAAATTCCAAGTTCAATCTTCTGATGGGAGAGGTATTTGGGTCGGTCAGAAAAGATACTCAGGTACAATTAATCTGTACATACTAGATGCTGAAATATTAATAGTTAACGTTCTTGGTATTGAAAGATATCTTAGTAGTGTGGTTGGTTCAGAGATGCCAACTAAGTGGCCTATGGAAGCATTGAAAGCGCAGGCTATTGCTTCTCGGACCTATGCTTTAAAACAAAAAGGAAATGTTTTTTATGACATTGATTCGACGGAGAAAAGTCAAGTTTACAATGGTTTGGAATCAAGAACTTATAAAACTATTAGAGCGGTAAGAAGTACAAGATCTTTAGTATTGACATATAAGAATAAATTGATTAATGCCTTATTTCATAGTAGTTCAGGAGGTATGACAGAAAATAGCCAAGACGTATGGAAGAATAAATATCAATATTTAACTAGTGTAAAAGACTTTGATAAACAAAATCCAAAACTGCGATGGCAGAAAAGATTTTCCAATGAAGAATTACAAAATTTGTTCCCTAAGATTGGAGGAATAAAAAATATAGAGATTTCAAATATAACTGATACAGGTAGAGTAAAAAATGTGAGACTTTATGGCAAATATGGTTCTGAACAAATATCTGGGGTGGATTTAAGAAGAAGAATGAATCTTAAGAGTACTTTTGTGAGGTTTAAATTTATTGAAGACAAAAAAAATGAGATTTTTCCAACTGAAAAGAGTCTAATAGTTATAGGTCAGGGATCTGGTCATGGAGTAGGTATGAGTCAATGGGGTGCAAAATATATGGCTTCTAAAGGACTGAAAGCAGAACAAATTTTAAAACATTACTATAAGGAAGTAGATGTTAAACCTTTTAAAACAGATTTCTTATAAACAATTATTTTGCATTAAGAACTAATTTAGGCTTTAAATTAGTTTGCTCTTCATTAATAAATCCTATACCAAGAAGATTCTTTTTAAGATCTATAATTTTTAAAGGTTTTTTGTAATCAAAAGAGCAGGTTTTAGTGAAGTTATTTGAATTAAGCTTGATCACTCTTCCTGTTTGCCAAAAATTGATTTCTTCTTCCTTCTTTAAAACTAATGATGAGATATGATCAAGTGCAGAAATTGTTGGAATAATTAAATTGCTAGTGTTGCTTTTGTATCTCTTTATATCAGATATTTTTATAGAATTGTGCTCATGGAATCCACAAGCAGAAATTCTTTTTAGTTTCAAAAGACAACCCTCGGAATTTAAAATTGTACCCAAATCTCTGGCGATCGATCTTATATATGTTCCTGCGGAACATTTAATTTTTATTTCTATTATTCCATTTGTTTGATTCCATTTCATTAGCAAGAGTTCTTCTATTGTTACTTCTCTAGGGAATAATTCAAAATCTTCATTCTGCAAAGCCTTTTTATAGGCCCTTTCACCATTAATATGAACGCTAGACACCTTTGGAGGGACTTGTTTGATTATTCCTCGAAAATTATTTAAATATTGATCTAAACTTTCACTACTTATTTTTGGCCAATCTCTCTGATTAATTATGCTACCGTGAATATCATCAGTATTTGTTCTTAATCCTAATTTTATTTGTCCGATATATGTTTTCAATTGTGGTAAATATTGAATAAATCTTGTCGCACTTCCTATCGCAATTGGTAATGTACCTGTTACTTCGGGATCAAGAGTGCCGGTGTGACCAACTTTCTTTTTGTTTATTAACTTCCTTATTTGTTTCACACAATCATGAGAGGTACATCCTCTCTCTTTATTAATTACTAAGAATCCATCCTTACTTTCCATGTTTAATATTAAGAATACTTTGATGATGATTTCTTACTATCTTATTATTTTTATATTGGAAATTAAAAATTAAGAAATTGAAAAACGATGATTTCATATTAAAAGAATTTCTTAATGATGCCTTTAATTTGAAATCTCATTTAATAGAATTCTTGTCTCTCGAAGAATCTGATTTAGAGGATTTCCTGAGAAATGCCAAGATGAACTTGGCAAGTTTGCATCCTGGAGATGCTTTGGGTGAAGTATCAGCTTTTTATGAAGATATTGTAGGAGATAGGCATCTGGCGGATTTGGCTGCTTGGCATATTTCGAGTAAAGATTATATTGCTGATACATTAAGGCTTCAACAGAGATTTTCAAGAGATTTAGTTTTAGATTTTGGTGGCGGGATAGGTACGCATGCCTTAGCCAATGCCATGTCTTCAAAGGTAGAGCATGTTTTTTTCGTAGATATTAATGAAACAAATAGAATCTTTGTTGAATATAGGGCTAAGAAATTAGGCGTGGAAAACAAACTCACCTTTTGCAGGACAATTCAAGAAACAGAAATATCTAAATTCGATTCAATAGTTTGTCTAGATGTATTGGAACATCTTCCTGATCCTACTTCTCAACTTGATATTTTTTATAAAATTATGGATTCTAAGTCTATTGCATTATTTAATTGGTATTTTTATAAGGGAGAAAACAATGAATATCCATTCCATATTGACGATAATGAAATTATCGAAGGGTTTTTTAAGAAACTTCAATTAAATTTTACAGAAGTCTTTCATCCCATTCTTATAACTACAAGAGCTTATAAGAAATCTTAAAGAATTATATTAACTCTTTTTCTATTTCTTAAATTTCTTTTGATGCTTTCAAAACTCACAATACCCTCTTTCAATGCGAAAAGGGTATCATCCTTACCTTTCCCTACGTTGATTCCAGGTAAGAAAGAAGTACCTCTTTGACGGATTATAATTGATCCGGCAGTTACTTTTTCTCCTCCATACGCTTTTACACCAAGTCTTTTGGAGTTTGAATCTCTTCCATTTCTAGTGGAACCTGTACCTTTTTTATGTGCCATTAGTAATTTTCTTAAGTTGTAGTTTTTGTTTTAGCGTCCTTTTTGGCAGCTACCTTTTTTGTAGTTTTTGTTTTAGCGTCTTTTTTGACAGCTACTTTTTTTGTGGTTTTTGGTTTATCGTCCTTTTTGACAGCTTCTTTTTTTGAAGAAACTTTAGTAGAACTTTTGCCTATAGAAATTGATTTTACCATAACTCTTGTAAGTTCTTGTCTATGGCCTATTTTCCTTCTTGTCTTTTTCTTAGGACGCATCTTATAGACAATGATTTTTTTATCTCTTAAATGTGAGACTACCTCTAATTCAATTCTTGCATCTTTAATATATGGTTTCCCTAAAGAAATAGAGTCTTTGTCCTTTATTAGTAAAACTTTTTCAATTGTTATTTTGTCGTTTTCTTTGGCATTTAATCTGTCAATATCATAATATTTGTCAACTTCAAACCAAAACTGTTGGCCAGAAGTTTCTGCTATTGCATAAAAATCATTATTTGCTGATGATTTGTTGGGGGATTTTTTAGAAGTGGTCATATCTAGAAGACGCTATTAGGTTCAAAAATAATTTTGATTTAACCTAATAAGCAATCATAAAGGTTTGTTTATTTTCTTATTTTGTAGTGTAATAAGTCAAGGTATATTTTAAATCTTTTATATCAATTTGAGGAATTAGAAAAATGTCATTAAGAAAGACTTATATTTTAAAACTCTACGTCGCAGGCAATACTCCTAATTCAGTGAGAGCATTAAATACTCTTAAAGAAATTTTAGAAAATGAATTTAAAGGAGTTTATGCCTTAAAAGTTATTGATGTGCTCAAACAACCACAACTTGCAGAGGAAGATAAGATTTTAGCGACCCCAACCCTGGCCAAAATATTACCACCACCTGTAAGAAAAATTATTGGTGATTTATCGGATAGAGAGAAAGTTTTAATTGGTTTAGATTTGCTTTTTGATGAATTAAATGAAAGTGAATATAGTTTAGAGAAAAATTAATTAAAAAGTTTTATACTTGAGAATGTAAATGTAATTTAAATTTCATTAATAATTTTTTTCGTATAAAAAACCATGAAAGATAAGAATTTTAGCAAATCAAATAAAATGCAGGTACAAAAATTGCCGACTGGTATAGAAGGCTTTGATGATGTTTGTAGAGGAGGGTTACCTGTATCTCGAAGTACTCTTGTTAGTGGGACATCTGGAACTGGTAAAACTGTCTTTTCCCTTCAATATTTACATCATGGCATTTGTAATTTTGATGAACCTGGGATTTTTATTACATTTGAAGAATCACCTTTAGATATCATAAGAAATGCTGCTAGTTTCGGTTGGGATTTACAAGAATTAATCGATCAAAATAAGCTTTTTATTTTGGATGCTTCTCCTGATCCCGATGGTCAAGATGTTGCTGGTAACTTTGACTTGTCTGCTTTGATTGAGAGGATTAGTTATGCTATAAGAAAATACAAAGCTAAACGGGTTGCTATAGATTCAATAACGGCGGTTTTTCAGCAATATGATGCGATTTATGTTGTTAGAAGAGAAATTTTCAGACTTATAGCGAGATTAAAGGAAATAGGAGTTACTACTGTTATGACAACAGAAAGAGTAGATGATTATGGACCTATTGCGAGATATGGAGTGGAGGAATTCGTATCTGATAATGTTGTCTTATTAAGAAATGTTCTCGAGTCAGAAAAGAGAAGAAGAACATTAGAAGTTTTAAAGTTAAGAGGTACTGTACATATGAAGGGGGAATTTCCATTTACAATGGGCAAAGATGGTATTAGTGTTTTTGCCCTTGGAGCGATGCGATTAACCCAGAGATCTTCAAATATTAGGATAAGCTCTGGAGTGAAAGATCTTGATGATATGTGCGGAGGAGGTTATTTTCAAGATTCTATTATCTTAGCGACAGGAGCTACTGGGACTGGGAAGACAATGCTTGTATCGAAATTCATAGAAGATGCTTATAATAATAATGAAAGAGCAATATTGTTTGCATATGAAGAATCTAGAGCTCAATTACTGAGGAATGCAACAAGTTGGGGAATAGATTTTGAAAGGATGGAAAGTGATGGGTTATTAAAAATTATTTGCGCATATCCTGAATCAACTGGTTTAGAAGACCATTTGCAAATCATCAAAACCCAAATCAATCAATTTAAACCAAAGAGAATGGCGATTGATTCTCTTTCAGCATTGGCTAGAGGTGTTAGTTTAAATGCATTTAGGCAGTTTGTAATTGGTGTGACTGGATATTCAAAACAAGAGGAAATAGCTGGATTTTTTACAAATACTGCAGAAGAGTTTATGGGAAGTCACTCTATTACTGATTCTCATATCTCAACAATTACGGATACTATATTGTTGCTTCAATATGTAGAAATTAAAGGGGAGATGGCCAGAGCTTTAAATGTCTTTAAAATGAGAGGTTCATGGCATGACAAAAGGATTAGAGAATTTATAATTACAAATCTAGGCCCTGAGATCAAGGATTCCTTTTCTAATTTTGAACAAATATTCAGTGGGGCTCCTCATCGAGTTTTACCTGATCAAAATATTCCAAATGTTTTTAAAGGAGTTGATAATAAATTAGATAAGTAAAATTTGAGAATTTTAAAAGCTTTCCGAATTATTGTTCATAGCTTGAGTAATTAATTCTTCTTTGTCCGATTGTTCAAGTGGTAAATCGAACCAGAAGGTTGTTCCTATACCTAATTCACTAGCCATACGAATCTCTCCACCATGTTTCTCAATTATTCCTTTAACAATGGATAAACCTAAACCTGTCCCTTGTTCAGTATGAACTGCGTTTTCTACTCTGTAAAATCGATCAAATATCTTATCTTGTTCAGATTGAGATATTCCAGAACCTGTATCAGCAATTTCAATTCTAACTTTTGGTAATGGTGTAATTAACTCACATTGGGGTACATCATCTTTATTATTGCTTAGTGGTGTCACAGGGCAGTAATCTGGCCAAGTATAAGCTCTTATCATGAGAGTGCTTTTTTTGGGACTAAATTTCAAGCCATTACCAAGTAAATTATCAAAAACTTGAAGAAGTAAGTCAAAATTTCCAAGAATTGATGGAATGTTTTCTTCTATGTCATGAGCTAATGAAACATTTTTCTCAGTTGCATTAAGCCTATAATTTCTAAGAGTTTGTTCTATTGCAGCTTTGATGTCCATTGACTCTAATTGAATTATCTTCCCTGACTCTAATCTTGATAAATCGAGTACATTATTTACCAGTCTTGTTAGTCTATCGGTCTCTGAATTTGCAATACCCAAGAATTCAAGTTGCTCCTCATGAGAGAGTTGATCTTTTAAATCATATAAAGTCTCTACATAACTTTTTATATTAAATAGTGGTGTTCTCAACTCATGCGAAACGTTACTTATAAATCTATTTTGTGCTGCATTAAGTTCTACTTCTCTAGTTAAATCTTGAATCGTTACTGCAATCCCTTTTAATTCAACTTTATTTGTATCTAAAACAGATTGTAAAACAATTCTTAAAGTTCTAGCTGGTTCTCCTAAGCTAATTCTTAAGTCATCACTCTCTTTTTCTCTGTTGAGAATAGATTCTATATTTGGATGTAGGTCATTAGATAAGATTTCAGGAATCTCATTTAAAATATATTTCCCTTCTAAGAATCTTCCTTCCCAGCGAAATATTCTTTTTGCTGTTGGATTGGTAAGAACAATCTTCCCCTGAGAATCTAATAATATTGCTCCATCAGCCATAGTGGCTATTAGAGACTGTTGCTTTATTTGAGCTGCTTTTAGTTCTTCAATATTTGCCTCGTCATAATTTTCTAATTGAGAGGCCATTCGGTTAAATCCATTTAAAAGTTCCCCTAGATCACCAGTCATAGGTATAGAAATCCTCGATTTAAAGTTGCCTTTAGAAATTTCCCTAACACCTTTAACTAATTCTCTAACAGGTCTAGTAATTGTAAGTGCATTAAATACTGCTCCAAGTATTACCAAAACCCAAATAGAAATGAATACTGCTATTGTTAATTCTCTAGTTAGTGCTGAACTTGCTAAAGCTTTTTTATTAGGAGTAACTCCTAAAGCTAAAGTTCCGAGATATTTGCCTTTCCATAGCATAGGAACAAATACGTCTGTTACTTGACCTTGTGGCGTTGCATGCTGCCTGACTAGAGGGAATTGTGGCCTTTTTTTTAGCTCCGAGGGTAGTTTTAATTTTCGTGTTAATTGAAACTGACTATCCGAAGTTGTTGGCGTAGCGCTTATTGGTATGCCAAGTTGGACAATATCATCAGCATCAGTAAAAAATATATAACGTAAATTTCTACTGGATCTCCAAAACTTCTCAGCAACATTAGAGATTTCGTTTTTTTGATTATTAGCAACTAATTCCGTAACATTCCCTGATAGTAATAGCCCTAGATCTCTTGCATATCTAGTGTCATTCATACCTGCATCCCTTTGAATGCTATTAAGCGCAAAAAATGTTATCCCTGTCATTAGAAGGCTTACTACAAGAGTAGCTATCGCTAACAATTTTGTTCTTAAGCTAAAACCGCTCCACCAAATTAATAATTTATTAATCAAATAATTAGTTTTCATATTATTTTCAGTAAGACTAAAATCTGAATTATCGCTATTATCAAGCATGAGACTAATTCCCCTTTGAGAATTTTGTTCTCACCTGATGACCTATATCATTTCTGAAATAAATACCTTCAAAATTTATTTCTTTTATATTTCTGTAAGCCTTTTCAAAAACTTTATCAAAATTCTTATCTTGACAAACAAGACTTAAAACCCTTCCTCCATCGGTTAGAACATTACCAGTTTCACTTAAACGAGTGCCCGAATCAAAAATTTGACAATTTTCAGAATCAATTGTTCCTATCTTAATAGGGTAGCCGGTCTTATATTCTAGAGGATAACCTTTTGAAGTAGCTATTACACAGCCACTGACTTTTTTAGAAGCTTTAATTGCTTCATTACCAATTAATTTTCCCATAGCGCATTTTTGTAGAAGAATTACAAAATCTTTATCCATTAAAGGCATAATTGTTTGGCATTCTGGATCTCCAAACCTACAGTTATACTCTATAACCTTCGGACCTGATTTAGTGAGCATTAGTCCAAAATAAAGAACGCCTCGATATTCAATATTGTTTCTTTGTAATTCCTTGATTGTCGGTTTTATAATTTCTTTGATAATTCTTTCAAGGTAATCTTTGTTTAGGAGTGGAGTAGGAGCGTATGCTCCCATTCCACCTGTATTTGGACCTTGGTCATTCTCATTAAGACGTTTATGATCTTGTGCTGATGGAAGTAAAATATATTTTTCTCCATCACAAAGAGCAAACACTGATACTTCAGGTCCTTCAATTCTTTCTTCGAGAACAATCACTCTTCCAGCATTACCAAACTTCCCATCAAATATTGCTTTTGTAGATTCTAGGCAGTCATCTTTTGTCTCAGGAATAAAAACACCTTTACCTGCAGCTAATCCATCAGCTTTTACAACTAATGGGCTTTTAGATTTATTAATAACCTCAGTCGCTTCTTCTAGTGAATTTATTTTCCAGAATTTAGCCGTAGGAATTTTAGCTCTTTGCATAAATTCCTTTGCCCAAGACTTGCTATATTCCAACTTTGCTCCATCTTCACCTGGTCCAAATACCGTGAAGCCATTCTTTCGTAGAGTATCACCTAAGCCTTGTGCTAATGGGATCTCTGGCCCTATTACGATTAAATCAATATCTAAGAAATTTAGCTTTTTGATTAATTCTTCATTATTATTTATATCTAAAAGGATTCTTTCACATTTGTTTATGTTGCGTGATCCTGCGTTACCGGGGATTAGAAAAATTTTTTTGATTAGTTCATTTTTTTGAATAGCCCAAGCCAAAGAATTTTCTCTCCCACCATTACCAATTATTAAAACATTTTCTAATTTACTAAAACTTTTGGCATGCTTTGAATTAATACTCATAAATCTGTTTTCTGTAGGTCCTAAGGTTTCCATGAATAATCAGTTAAAATGGAAACAATCTAATTTTTCTAAACAATTAGATCTCTAGTAAATATGTTAATTAAAAATTTTGAATTTAGTAATCAAAGAGGTTCTTATTGATGAATAATAGATTGGAAATGATTTATGAAGGAAAGGCCAAAAAAGTATTTGCTCATAATGAATCAGATAAAGTAATAATTGAATTTAAAGATGACGCTACAGCTTTTAATGCACGTAAAAAAGCTACATTCAAAGGCAAAGGTAAACTAAATTGCCTCATAAGTTCAAAGATTTTTGATCTTCTTATAAAAAATAATATCCCTACTCATTATCTTGAAATTCAAAATGAGAATTCAATTATTGCCCAGAAAATAAAAGTTATTCCTTTAGAGGTGGTTTTAAGAAATACTGCTTTTGGTTCTTTATGTAAACAGACAACAATAAAACCAGGAACTGTATTAGCAAAGCCCTTAATTGATCTTTATCTTAAAAATGATGAACTTAATGATCCACTGTTAACAAGAGATAGAATTAAATTACTTGATATAATAGATATCAAAGATTTAGATTTTATAATTGATTTGACTTTAAAAATAAATACAATTCTTAAAAATTTTTTTAATAATATAGAGCTGGATCTTATAGATTTCAAACTTGAATTTGGTTACAATTCAAGAAACGAAATCATTTTATGTGATGAAATAAGCCCAGATAATTGTAGATTATGGGATCTTAATCAGAAAAATGATATAATAGTGAGCCTAGATAAAGATAGGTTTAGAAATGATTTAGGTGGTTTAATTGAAGCTTATAGTGAAATTAATAGAAGAATCGATAATTTCATTTAACTCAATTTAATGCAAAAATTCTTTAATTTTATCTTCAATTAAAATTCTATGCAAAAAGATCTTCTGAAATATAGAAATGTTATTAAAAGCATCGCTTTTTTCCATTTAATATTGATATCAAATAATTCAGAACTGGCTGCTAAGTATTTTTCTGATAAAGCAGGGGAAATAATAAAAACTCAAATTATTGATAAAGATGAAAATGATTTATTTTTAGCATTTGATCATCAAGAAAAGAATCATGTCTTGATTGCAGATAATAGTGAAAAGCTTGATAAAGAAAGTGTTCTTATTTCAGAAATAATTATTGAAGGGTGGGAACAACATCCGGAGGGTAAAAAATTAGAGTTAGCTGCATATGATTCTATGAGTATAAAACCTGGAAGTATTATTAATAATCAAATTCTAAAAAATGATCTAAATTCAATTTATGCTAGTGGATGGTTTTCAGGCGTTCAAATAAAGTCTAAAAATGGACCATTAGGAGTGAGGCTAATAGTAAAAGTGGTACCTAATCCGATTTTAAAGAAAGTTATACTGAATCCAAGAAAATCTGTAATCCCTAAAAAATATGTAGAAGACATTTTTAATAATTTTTATGGAACCACTCTTAATTTGAATGAACTTCAAAATAAGATAAACATAATAAAGAATTGGTACGAAGATAACGGTTATTCTTTATCAAGAATTAATGGCCCCGACCGAATTTCTGATGATGGAATTGTAACTCTCAATGTATCGGAAGGAATAGTTTCTGATATTAAGTTACGTTTTTTAGGATCAGATGGAGAAGTATTGATTGATGGTAAACCCAGAAAAGGGAAAACCAAAGATTGGGTAATAAAGAGAGAATTAAAGACAACCCCAGGCTCAATCTTTAATAGAAAAACATTAGAGGAGGATATAAAAAGGCTTTATGCGACGTCTTTGTTTGATGATGTCAAAGTATCACTTGGCCCCGATAATTTAAAGACTGGTCAAGTAATAATTATTTTGGATTTGAGTGAACAACGTACTGGATCACTAACAGGAGGTCTTGGCTATAGTAATAGTTCAGGAATCTTTGCATCAATTGGTTTACAAGAATCTAATGCTTTAGGTCGAGCATGGTCAACTAATCTAAACCTTAATTTTGGAGATTATTCAACAACTTATAATTTCTCCTTATCTGACCCATGGATTAAAGGGGACAATTATAGGACCTCGTTTAGAACCAATATTTTTCTAAGCAGAGATTATCCTCAAGAATTTAGGAGTGAAGCTAATGGGAGAATATATGCGGTTGATGATACAACTACTTCTAATGCAGATACATTTTCCTCTATAGTTCTCGAAAAAACTGGTGGGGGATTTGCATTCTCAAGACCTCTTAACGGTGGAGACCCTTTTAAAGTGGCAAAATGGAAAGTGCTTGGGGGAATGAACTTTCAACAAGTGTCAATGATTGATAGTAGTGATAATAAAAAACCTTATGGAGATACAACCCCAACAACGGGAAATATAAATGAAATTATTTGTATTGGATATTCACCTGAAGATGGATCATGCCCTGCAGAAAATACTTTAGTTAGTTTTATTTTAAGTACATCTAGAAATAATTTGAATAATCCTGTAAGTCCAACTTCCGGCAATAAATTTACCCTCGGAAGTGAACAATTTATTTCAATGGGAAATAATTCGCCAACTTTTAACAGAATTAGAGCTACATATTCATTTTTTATTCCTACAAAATTGATCAATCTAACAAAAGAATGCAGGTCTAAAGATGCAACTAATGAAGAATGTTCTCAGACTTTTGGATTTCAATTTAAAGCTGGAACTATTCTTGGCGAATTACCTCCTTATGAATCATTTTGTATGGGAGGATCATCATCTGTAAGAGGTTGGGGAACTTGCGATCTCTCTGTAAGTAAAAGTTTTGTTGAGGCAACTGCTGAATATAGATTCCCCCTTTGGAGAATGATATCAGGTTCTTTATTCGCAGATGTAGGAACTGATATGGGTTCTCAGAATGATGTTCCTGGGCAACCTGGTAAATTATTAAATAAAGCAGGTTCAGGTTTTTCTTTGGGAGGAGGAATTGGAGTAAAGACTCCAATTGGACCATTAAGGTTAGATATAGCTAGCAAAGACTTAAGTGGTGAGATGAGATATACACTAGGAGTAGGCTGGAAATTTTAAATGTTTTCTTGGCCTACTAATTATGATTATTGTTATACCATTTCTGGTTTTATCTCTAGAGAAGGTATAGGTCTGCATAGTGGAGAAAAAACAAAAGTTAAAATATCTCCTTATGAAAAGGAAGGATATTACATATCTTTTGCAGATAAGCCTCGCGAGATATTTAAGCTGACTCAGGATTTAATTGGAAGTACAATGCTTTGTACGGCAGTAAAATTAGGTGGACGAAACTTATATACTATTGAGCATCTATTATCCGCATTGGCAGGCTGTGGATTGAATTATATACATATTGAAGTTGATGGACGAGAAATACCACTCCTTGATGGATCAGCTATTCAGTGGGTACAAGCGTTTGAAGAAGTTGGTATTAAAAAAGTACCTATCCCAGATAACTTTATTCCAGAGATTAAAACACCAATTATATTAAATAAAGAAGGTTCAGTTATAGCTTTAACTCCTTCTAACAAAACTACAATTATATCTACTATAAGTTTTTCGTATGAAGCAATTGGTAATCAAACTTTTGTAATCGATTTAAATCCAAAATGCTTTGTTGAAAAGATTGCTCCTGCAAGAACATTTGGTTTTAAGGATCAATTTCAAGAATTAAGTGAACTAGGATTAATTAAAGGGGGTAGTTTGGATAATGCGCTTGTTTGTGATGGAGATAAATGGGTTAATCCACCATTAAGATTTGATAATGAACCAATAAGACATAAAATTTTAGATCTTATTGGGGACTTGGCTTTGGTAGGGTTACCTAAGGCTCAAATTTTAGTTTATAAGGGATCACATTCTTTAAACTCTTTATTGGCCTCAGCACTAAACAATTAATTTTACCTTTATTAATGTTGTGGACAAGAAATTATCCAGTAAAAATGATCAACTCTTTTCAGAGGACATACTAGGTTTATTACCTCATAGATATCCTTTCGCTCTCGTAGACAGAGTAATAGAGAATGTCCCAGGACAAAAAGCTGTCGCAATTAAAAATGTAACTATAAATGAGCCTCAATTTCAAGGACATTTCCCAGATAGACCTTTAATGCCAGGAGTACTTATCGTAGAATCCATGGCACAAGTGGGCGGGATAATAGTAACTCAAATGCCAGATCTTCCTAAAGGACTTTTTGTTTTTGCAGGCATTGATAAGGTTAAATTTAGAAAACCCGTAATCCCTGGTGATCAACTGGTAATTTCATGTGAATTGTTAAGTATTAAAAGACAAAGATTTGGTAAGGTGAAAGGTGAAGCCCATGTAGATGGGAAGTTGGTTTGTGCAGGCGAATTAATGTTTTCATTAGTTGATTAGTAATATGGAGATTAAAAATACTGACTTAGAAACAAGATTTAATGGTGTAAAAGTACACCCAAACGCTTTTGTAGATTCAAGTGCAGAATTACATGATGGAGTTACCATTGCTCAAGGAGCTATTGTTGGGCCAAATGTAATTCTTGGGAAAGGTACATCAGTAGGACCCAATGTTGTAATAGAAGGAAAAACTAAAATAGGTAAAAATAATAGAATTTTCCCAAATGTATTTATTGGACTTGAGCCCCAAGATTTAAAATATCAAGGAGCACCTACTGAAGTAATTATTGGCGATAACAATACTCTTAGAGAGTGTGTAACTATTAATAAAGCAACTAACGAAGGAGAAAAAACAATTATTGGCAACAATAATTTATTAATGGCTTATACACATATAGGACATAATTGTGAACTTGGGAATGGAATAGTTTTATCAAATAGTGTCCAAATTGCTGGTCATGTAATAGTTGAAGATAAAGCTATTATTGGTGGTTGCTTAGGTATTCATCAATTTGTCCATATAGGATTTTTAGCAATGGTTGGAGGGATGACAAGAGTAGATAGGGATGTACCTCCTTTTTGCTTGGCAGAGGGGCATCCAGGTAAATTAAGAGGATTGAATAGGGTAGGAATAAAAAGGAGCGGCTTGCTAAACAATCAAGATTTTGATTTAAAGTTATTGCAAAGGACTTGGAACCTACTTTTTAAATCTAATGATGTAATTTCTAATTCACTGGCAATAGCAATGCAAGATAGATTAGATCTTTCTTCTTCCAAACTTTGCAATTTTGTAAAACATTCTATATCTAAGGGAAGAAGAGGTCCAATGCCTACTAATAATTTATGAATAAAAAGATATACATCAGTACTGGAGAAGTTTCTGGAGATTTACATGGTGATTTATTATCTAAAGCATTATTTGCTGAAGCAAAAAAACATTCAATACAATTGGAAATTACTGGTCTAGGAGGGGAAAGAATGCATAAAGCGGGAGTAAAAATTATAAAAGATACTACTTCTATTAGTGCAATAGGTATTTGGGAAGTATTGCCTCATATTTTTCCTATGATAAAAATCCAAAAAAACTTTTTAAAATCTTTAGAGAGAAACCAACCTAATTGTCTTATCCTAATAGACTATATGGGTCCTAATATAAAAATTGGTAGAAAGTTAAAAAGAATAAATCCTAAAATCCCAATTTACTACTACATCGCTCCTCAAGAGTGGGCATGGCGAGTTGGAAACAATACTACGACAGATTTAGTAAGATTTTCTGATAAAATTTTTGCAATTTTTAAGCAAGAGGCAAGCTTTTATAAAAGAAGAGGTGGAAATGTTTTATGGATTGGTCATCCAATGATAGATTTGACAAAAAAACTTCCCTCTAAGAGAGATGCTAGGTCAATTTTAAAACTTCGCGCAAATCAGAACATTTTACTAATAATGGCTGCTTCAAGACCTCAGGAATTAAGATATATATTACCTACTTTCTTAAAGGCCGCTAAAAAATTACAACAAAAATATCCCAGTCTCGTTGTTTATATACCATCTTGCAGGAGAGCTTTTGATGAGAAATTTAGAAAGGCATTGAAAAAACATCAAGTTAATGGAAAAGTTATTTCTAAAGCAAATAATTCAGAATTAAAGCCTTATATTTATTCATTAACTTCGATAGCTTTATGTAAATCAGGAACTGTTAATATGGAATTAGCTTTATATGGAATACCTCAGATTGTTGGATATAAAGTAAGTAGAGTAACTGCTTTTATAGCAAGAAGAATTCTTAAATTTAAAGTAAGATTTATTTCTCCAGTAAATTTAATAGTTAAGCAATTGATAATTCCTGAATTCGTACAGCAAAACTTTGTAGAAAAGAAAATCTTTTCTAAAGCGTGCAGAATTCTTGAAGGGAAATCGGCAAAAATAAAAATAAAAAAAGGTTATGCTTTATTAAAAAAAGAATTGGGTGAAGAAGGTGTAGTCGAGAGAGCTGCTAAAGAAATTATAAATTCGATAATTTAAACTTTATAATTAAATGATGAAATATCTTTTTTCTTTAATTATTTTTTTCTTAATCTTAATTAACCCTGTCAACACTCTTGCGGAAGAAGTTATTCTTGCCGGTGGATGTTTTTGGTGTTTAGAACATGATCTAGAGTCCTTAGATGGGATTAATTCAGTAAAAAGTGGATACTCGGGTGGAGATTTACAAAACCCTACTTACGGCAATCATTCTGGTCACCAAGAAGTCGTTTTGGTTGATTATGATTCTAAATCAGTAAGTTTACCTGAAATACTAAGACTCTATTTGAGAAATGTTGACCCTCTTGATGGTGAAGGCCAATTCTGCGATAGGGGAGATTCCTACAGACCCGTAATTTTTTTCAATGATTCAAAAGAGGAGAATGAAGCAAAAAGTGCCTTAGTTAATGCCTCTACGGAATTAGGAGTGCCTCTAGAAAAAATTTTTGTTGAACTCAAATCAAAGAATCAATTCTGGTTGGCTGAAGATTATCATCAGAATTTCGCTGATAGAAATGAATTAAAATATAAGTTCTATAGATTTTCTTGTGGTAGAGATCAGCGATTGGATAATTTATGGGGTGATAAAGCTAGATCTTTAGATCTGTGGTCTGAATAATACTATATTTTTAATCTAATTTGTTTTTAATCCATTGTACTAGAGTTTTAACTCCAAAACCTGTAGCACCTGAGGGATTAACCCCTGTATTTTTGTCAGTCCAACAAGTACCTGCTATATCTATATGAGCCCATTTGATCTCTTTATCAAAAAATTCCTCTAAAAACAAGGCAGCAGTTATAGAACCACCTGCTCTTGGGCCTGTATTTTTCATATCAGCTATATGGGACTTTAAACCTTCTTTATAAGATTTCTTTAAAGGCATTTGCCATAATTCTTCTCCTACTTCGGCTGATGCGTTTTTTAATTCTTTTGCTAGATCGTTATTGTTGCTCCAAAAACCAGCTACATCATTCCCTAACGCAATAACAATTGCACCTGTTAACGTGGCAAGATCAATTATTGAATCCGGTTTTAAATTTGATGCGTAAGTTAACGCATCAGCCAATGTAAGCCTACCTTCTGCATCAGTGTTGTTTATTTCAATTGTCTTCCCGTTTGATGCTTTAACTACATCTCCTGGATGAACTGCAGATCCATTTATCATGTTTTCGCAGGCTGCCACAATAAAATGAATTTCTAGTCCCTTTGGTTTTATAGCTCCAAGTGCTTTTGCCGCGCCTAAGACTGCAGCGCTCCCGCCCATATCATATTTCATCATTTCAATTTGAGATGCTCCTACTTTAAGGTTGTATCCTCCAGAATCAAAGGTTAAACCCTTACCAACAAGTGCAATCTTTTCTTTAATTGGCCCATCTGACTTTAAAGTAAGGTGTATAAATTTAGGCTCTAGATCAGAACCTTTTGCTACAGCTAGATATGCACCCATTCCTAAATTTTCACATTCTTTCGCATCTAAAATTTTTATTTCTAAATCATGATCTTTTGCTATTTCAGAGGCTTTTATAGACATCTCTTGGGGCGTAAGGCTATTTGGAGGTGCAGCTACAAGTCTTCTAGCTAGTTCTACACCTTCACATATTTTTTCTGTTTCTTCGAAGCAAATTTTCTCATATTTATTTAAATTTAAAAATTCTATTTCTTTAAGAACCTGCTTTTCATCTTTTTTCTTATTGAATCTATTGTCCTTATAAGCTGATAATCTTGCTGACTCTGCTACGTGATGTATTTCTACTTGTGAATTAATTAATTTCCAAGGCAGCAAGATGCTGGTTTTCTCATTGTTATCAACAATCTTTCTAATTGGATCTCCTAAAGAGTTTTTGATATCACTTTTATTAAGGTCTTTTGATTTGCCAAGACCAATTATTATTAAAGTTTCTATTTTTTGGTCTAAAAATTGAAAATTTAAAATTTCTCCTTTTTCTCCTTTAAATTTTTTTGCCGTAATTTGTTTTAGTAATAATTTTGGGTCAACAACAAATTTTATTTTTTCTAATTGGCTTTCGATTTCCTCTTTTACAACTCCAAATATTAATGAAGAACCTTGCCAGTCATCTAGATCTTTTTGGAAAGTAGAAAATTGCATTTTTAAAATAGATTTAATTAACTGTTAGTTGTTTGTGAAAGTAGTTGACCACCTATCTCGCGTTTCTTTATTAAATGGTGGTAACCATAAATATATCAGTTGCTGTTCTAGTTTACGTCTTAATTTTACTTCTTTAGGCACATCTAAGAAGAAACGTATATCTTGATGACTTGAGAGATTACTTTGCGCTAGTGCTTCTTTATAGTTCGATAGGTAATTTTTACAGTCATGCTCTCCCTTCCATCTTTTATTTGCGGAATTTGTTTCTCCTATATAAAGGATGATTTTAGAACTTATCATAGTGTCGATTACAAAATACATTGCTGGACCATTATGTATATGTTGATTAGATCTCCAAAAGTTTAGTGATAGAGGCTGTAAGGAAAACGGATCAATTTTTTTTTCATTGAAACTCTTTACAGGAAGAATTGTTTGTTGAAAAGGTTTATTGTGACTATCTCCTGAAATTTTGATTTGGTGGTTGTGTATTTTATTTCGCCATTCAATTAATGTTTCACCCTTGATTTTTAAATTATTTGTTTGTTGAAAATTAATTGATGTATTTATATTTGAACCAAATAATTCAAATTGTCTATTTTGGTTTGAAATATTATTTTTGTTGAAATTTTCCAAAATTAAAAACCATGTCTACTAAATTTAATTCTGAATGAATATAAATCAGATAATTATTTATAAACTAAAATTTTATTAATGTTCTAATTAATTTAAAAGATTCTTGTTATCTTGGAGTAGAACTAAATTTGCGAAGATAAAAAATAAAAAATGGGTTTTTTTGAATCTGACATTGTACAAGAAGAAGCTAAAAAGCTTTTTACAGATTATCAAGAACTTATGAAGCTTGGTTCTGATTATGGAAAATTTGATAGAGAAGGTAAAATAATGTTTATAAAAAAAATGGAATCCCTTATGGATCGTTATAAAGTTTTTATGAAGAGATTTGAATTGTCTGAAGATTTTCAAGCAAAAATGACAGTAGAGCAATTAAAGACACAGTTAAGCCAATTTGGGATTACTCCTGATCAAATGTTCGATCAGATGAATAAAACCTTGATAAGAATGAAGGATGAACTTGATAAAACTTCTTAAATTTAACAGTTAAAAAATTAATGTACGAAAAATTAATGTTGCCAAAATGGCTTTCAAGAGGAATTGAAGAATACTTTCCAATGAAGAGCACAGATCAAACTTTTGCCGAAAGAATTGATGATGCGGAAAAAAACAATAGAAAGTTAAGGGTTAAACTTGGAATCGATCCAACTGGAACCGATATTCACTTAGGGCACAGTATATTGTTTAAAAAACTAAGGGCTTTTCAAGATAATGGACATATTGCGGTTTTAATTATTGGTGATTTTACTGCTCAAATAGGAGATCCAACTGGGAAAAATAAAACAAGAGTGCAGTTATCGGAAAAACAAGTTAACGACAATGCAAAAACATACCTAACCCAATTAGGAATGGGTAAGCCACCTAATGAATCTATTTTAGATTTTGATTCAAAAGATAGAATAGAAATTAGATATAACAGTGAATGGTTAAAAGGATTAAATCTTAATTCGATAATTGAATTAATGGGGAGTGCAACAGTTAGTCAAATGCTAGCTAAGGAGGAATTCAATAAAAGATATAATGCTCAAATCCCAATTTCTTTGCATGAATTTTTATATCCACTATTGCAAGGTTATGATTCAGTAGCAGTTCAATCAGATATTGAGCTTGGGGGTACAGATCAGAAATTTAATATTGCAATTGGTAGAGATCTTCAAAGGCATTTTAAACAAGACCCTCAATATGGAATATTGCTTCCAATTTTGACAGGTTTAGATGGAATTAAGAAGATGAGTAAATCTGAGTTTAATACTGTAGGGTTGACCGAAGATTCTCTTTCAATGTATTCAAAATTAGAAAAAGTTCCTGACACTGTCATCCCCTCTTATTTTGAGTTGCTTACAGAATTAGATTTAAGTGTTCTTAAGGAAGAAAATCCTCGTGAGTTACAAAGAAGAATGGCTTTAGAAGTTACTACTTTATTCCACGGTTCTGAAGAAGCATTGAAAGCGCAATCAAACTGCGAAAAATTATTCCTTGGACAAAAAGAAGAAGTTGGAGAAATTCCAGAGATTTCATTAAAAGAAATAGTTTTTCCAGTTAAATTTTTTTATTTGCTAAGTGCTTTAAAATTATTTAAATCTAGTAGTGAATCTAAGAGATCCATTAAAGGTGGAGGAGTAAAAATTGATAGTGAGAAAATAGTAAATCCAGATATGAAATTTGATACCAAAGAGGATTTAGTAGGTAAGATTTTACAAATTGGTAAAAAAACAATAAAAAGGTTTGAGAACTAAAACCAATGAAAAGATCTAATCCAGAAGATAAAATCATACTGGCAATTGATGGTTTAGATATAAATCAAGCAAAATTGCTTCTAGAAAAGTGCCCCAAAATTAAGTGGGTAAAAGTTGGTTTAGAGCTTTTTATTAGAGAAGGACCAGAAGTTATTGAGGTATTGAAAGGGTTAAATAAAAATATATTTTTAGACTTAAAGTTTCATGATATTCCAAATACTATGAGCGCAGCATGTTACCAAGTTTCAAAATTAGGGGTTGATATAATTTCTGTTCATGCTTCAGCAGGTTTTAAAGCTCTTAAGCAGTCAAAAAAGGCATCTTTAGAAGGAGCAAAAGCATTTAAAAAAAAACCTCCTTTTATTGTTGGCATATCAGTATTAACTAGTTTTTCTCTTGAAGATTTTCAAACTGATCTTGATAGGAAAAATTCAATTGAGGAAAACGTATTAAGACTTGCAAAGTTGTCTCATGATGCTGGATTAGATGGATGTGTTTGTTCTCCTTGGGAAGCAAAAATATTGAGGTCCATTTACAAAAATAATTTTGAACTAATTACACCTGGTATTAGAACAAAGATTGAAAATAAAGATGATCAAAATAGAATTATGACTGCTAATCAAGCCATAAATAATGGTGCTTCCAAGTTGGTTATTGGGCGATCAATCTCACAAGCTATAGATCCTAATAAGACTTTCTTGGATATATGTCAATCTATTTGTTTTGATTGATTTTTGATTCTTCTCCTTTAATCAATCTATGTATGTTTGTTCTATGTTTCCAGATAACTAACAATGACACTATCAAGCTAATAATAAAATAAGGATGAATCAAATTACCTATATTAAAAAACATAAAAATGGGTAACAAGAGTGCAGAGGAAATACTGGATAAAGATACAAATTTAGATTTTGCTAAAACGATTAAAAAGATTCCTAGAGAAGCTAATCCAACTTTCCAAGAAATAGCTAAAAACATACCTAAACCAGTAGCTACGGCTTTGCCACCTTTCCCTTTAAGCCATATTGGCCATATATGACCTGAGATAGCGGATATGCCCGCTAATACTTCAATTAAGCCTTGATCTGCATAATATTGAGCTATTTTTACTGAAATCAGACCTTTGCCTACGTCAATAATAAAAACAAAAAGCGCAGGCCATTTGCCCACGTTTCTTAAAACATTTGTTGCTCCTGTTGATCCCGAACCTATAAGCCTTAAATCTATATTTTTTAGGTATTTCCCAATTAAAAAACCTGTAGGGATAGATCCTAATAGATAACTTATTAAAATTATTGAAATATTCATTAGATTAGTTTAACTCAAGATCATCGTAAATTTCAGCATCTGAGCCGGCGAAGGCAAGCCATAATGGGAATTGGAGGATTGGAATCTCAACTGATGTTTCCGATGCGTCAATAATAATAAAGGGTAATTCATCATTAGCCTCTAATCTATCAGCTCTTTCAATTACACCTTCTGGCCTTTCAAAGAGAACAATTCCACTATTAGGTCCAAAGTCATCTCTTGTGAGACCAAGCGAGTCTTGTAGAATTCTTCTCCATTCTCCTAATCTCTCAGGCTCGGAAGCTAATATAAGCGTCTGAAACTGGTCTCCATATAATTCACCAAGAATAGATATTAAACCTGCAGATAATAAAGCATTTTTCTGCCTTGAACCTTTACTTTCTATAGAACCTCTGCCGCCCATATTAAAGAACCAATCATCCATAATTTCAATATCTGACGAATCAAGACTGCGTCTTAATTTCCAAGGCTCGGCATAAAAATCAGGTTGTTGTGTAAAGGTTGAAAAACAGTCTCTTATAATTCGTTCATCTGGCTTAAATGTTTCAGAGAGTGCAGGGATATTCACTACTTGATTTTTGCTCGGAGCTTGCTTCTTTTTATCAAGTGGAGACGGCTTTACAATTATTGGTTGAGAGATTAATTCAAGTTTTTCTACATTTTGTGAAAGATTCTGCAAAGCACCAGTTAAATACTCTTGGAAACCTTTAACTCTTTTGGCGATATTATCTGACTGTCCTTTGAAGTTAGATTCAATATCTTTATTAAGTTCAATTTTTTTTGCTTCTAAGTCTTTTATTTCTTTAACTAAGTAGTCTTTTTTTATAATAAGATCCTTGAAAATCTCATTAGAAATTTCATCAACTGAGATATCTTTTTTTTTGTTTGTAGAAAAAACTGTTTTATTTTGCGTGGTGTTTTTTCT
>QCGD01000002.1 GCA_003280025.1 Prochlorococcus sp. AG-363-P06
AGATAGAGAAGGTAATGATTTAGAGGTAAGAAGAATACCTAATTTCTTTGAAAACTTCCCAGTCATACTTGAAGATAAAGAAGGTAATGTAAGGGCCGATATTCCATTTAGAAGAGCTGAAGCCAAGTATTCATTTGAACAAACTGGTATCACAGCAACTATTTATGGTGGAGATCTCAATGGTCAAACATTTACAGATCCAGCCGTAGTTAAAAGATTAGCCAGAAAAGCACAGCTTGGCGAAGCATTTAAGTTTGACAGAGAAACTTATAAATCTGATGGTGTATTCCGAAGCTCTCCAAGAGCATGGTTTACTTATGCCCATTTATGTTTCGGATTGTTGTTCTTATTTGGTCACTGGTGGCATGCTTCAAGAACCCTATACAAAAACAACTTTGCTGGTATTGATTCTGACATAGGCGACCAAGTTGAATTTGGTCTATTCAAGAAGCTTGGTGACGAAACCACTAGAAGAATCCCAGGAAGGGTTTAAACTAAACTTTATTATTTATTCTCATGGAAGCTTTTGCTTACGTTCTTATTTTAACTCTTGCAGTTGTTACTTTATTTTTTGCCGTCGCTTTTAGAGATCCTCCTAAATTTGATAAAAAATAAAATTTTAAAACCCTCTTTATAAAGAGGGTTTTTTTTTTCCTACTTTTCATAAGTGTGATATTAATCTAGTATTAGGGTTAAGGATTGTCTTATTTCGGTATATGCAGTGTCCAACCTGTCAAAACACAGATAGTAGAGTTTTGGAGTCTAGATCAGCTGATACTGGTAAAAGTGTTAGAAGAAGGAGAGAGTGTTTAAACTGCACCTTTAGATTTACCACTTATGAAAGAGTTGAAACAATGCCAATTTCTGTAATTAAGAAAGATGGAAGTAGAGAATTATTTAATAAAGATAAATTAGTTACTGGTATATCAAGAGCCTGCGAAAAAACAACCTTTACAAGTGAATCTATTATTAACTTTGTTGATGGGATTGAATCTCAAATTATACAAGAATCAAATAAAGATATTAAATCTTCTCGTATTGGTGATTTAATACTTAAAGGCTTAAGGAAAGAAAACGAAGTTGCTTATATAAGATATGCTTCAGTTTATAGGAAATTTAATGGGGTGAAAGATTTTATTTCCACTCTTGAATCTTTAAAAGGAAATGCAAAAAATGAATTAGCATCAATTTTATAAAAAATTCAGCATATGAAAGTGTAGAATATTAAATACAAATAATTTTTTGCTATTAGTTTGCAGGCTAATAGCATTCCTTTCTAACTACCTAAGGTAGTCTGCGATTTAACAAATGAGCGAAAATTCTTCTCAACCTGTAAAAGAAATTCTTAGCGATCAAGAAATTAACAATTCATCTGAATTAGATAAGAATTTAGAATCTTCAGAAAAAGGCGATTTATCATACAAAACAGAGGAAATACCATCAGCAGATTCTTCCTCAAGTAGAAACAATGATCTTGATAATGCAGGGTTTACTCAAGAAGAATTTGCATCACTACTCGGGAAATATGATTATAATTTTAAACCTGGTGACCTAGTGAAAGGAACAGTTTTTGCTCTAGAGCCTAAAGGAGCGATGATAGATATAGGTGCAAAAACTGCTGCTTTTATGCCTGTGCAAGAGGTTTCAATAAATAAAGTTGAGGGGTTAAGTGATGTTTTACAGCCTTCAGAACATAGAGAATTCTTCATAATGAGCGAGGAGAATGAAGATGGACAATTAGCCCTATCAATTAGAAGAATAGAGTATCAAAGGGCATGGGAAAGAGTTAGACAATTACAAAAAGAAGATGCCACTATTTATTCGGAAGTATTCGCAACCAATAGGGGTGGTGCTTTAGTAAGAGTGGAAGGTTTAAGAGGCTTTATCCCTGGATCCCATATTAGTGCCCGCAAAATAAAAGATGACCTAGAAGGTGAATATCTACCATTAAAGTTTCTTGAAGTCGATGAAGAAAGAAACAGATTAGTTTTAAGTCACAGAAGAGCCCTTGTTGAGAAGAAAATGAATAGGTTAGAAGTGGGAGAAGTTGTTGTCGGTTCTGTTAAAGGAATAAAGCCTTATGGAGCGTTTATTGATATTGGAGGAGTAAGTGGTCTTTTACATATTTCTGAAATCAGTCATGAACATATTGAGACACCTCACAACATTTTAAACGTAAATGACCAGATGAAAGTAATGATTATAGATTTAGATGCAGAAAGAGGCAGAATATCTTTATCTACCAAAGCACTTGAACCAGAACCAGGCGACATGTTAAGCGATCCCCAGAAAGTATTTAGTAAAGCTGAAGAAATGGCTGCCAAATATAAGCAAATGCTATTTGAGCAAACTGATGATAATGAAGAGCTACAAGGAGAAACAGTTTAAAACTACTGATATTAGTAAAAATAGATATATCTCCAGGTACTTTTTAAAATTGATTTAATAATAATTCTTAATTTAGAATCAAGAATTATTGCTTAGCACCATCAATTTAATTTAGGATTATACCTATTAACTTTAATATAATATGAGTGATTTCATCTTCACTTCTGAATCAGTAACTGAAGGCCATCCAGATAAGATATGTGATCAAATAAGCGATGCAGTTTTAGATGCTTTATTGACAGAAGATCCAGAAAGCAGAGTTGCATGCGAAACTGTTGTCAATACTGGACTTTGTTTACTTACTGGAGAAATAACTTCAAAAGCAAAGCTTGACTATATCAAACTAGTAAGAGATGTAATTAAAAAAATTGGATATGAAGGATCAAAGGCTGGTGGTTTTGATGCTAATAGCTGCGCAGTTTTAGTAGCTCTTGACGAGCAGTCACCTGATATTTCTCAAGGGGTAAATGAAGCAGATGATATGAAAGACGATTTGGAAAACAACACAGGGGCTGGGGACCAAGGAATAATGTTTGGCTATGCCTGCGATGAGACACCTGAAATGATGCCATTGCCAATTAGCTTGGCTCATAGATTAGCAAGACAGCTTGCCAAAGTAAGACATGAAAAAGTTCTGAATTATCTACTGCCTGATGGGAAAACTCAAGTAAGTATTGATTATAAAGAAGGTATTCCAGTTTCAATAAATACCATTTTAATTTCAACTCAGCACACTGCTGAGATTGATGGAATTACTAATGAAGCAGAAATTCGTAGAAGGATAACAGAAGATTTATGGCTCAATGTTGTATTACCTGCTACTGAAGATTTAGAAATTAAACCAAATAGACAAAATACAAGATTCTTGGTAAACCCCACAGGTAAATTTGTAGTCGGAGGACCTCAAGGAGATGCAGGACTTACCGGCAGAAAAATAATTGTCGATACTTATGGTGGATATGCAAGGCATGGAGGTGGTGCATTCTCAGGGAAGGATCCTACTAAAGTTGACAGATCAGCAGCTTATGCAGCCCGATATGTAGCTAAAAGTATTGTCAAAGCAAAATTAGCCAAAAAGGCTGAAGTACAATTAAGTTATGCAATTGGAGTCGCGAAACCAATTTCAATTCTTATTGAAACTTTTGGTACAGGAGCTCTTGCTCAAGCTGATTTGACAGAACTTATTAAAAACAACTTTGATTTAAGACCTGCAGCAATAATTAAGGAATTTGATTTAAGAAATCTCCCCAAAAAAATGGGTGGTGATTTCTTCAGGGAAACAGCTTCTTACGGCCATTTTGGAAGAAATGATCTAAAGCTTCCTTGGGAAAATGTAGAAGAAAAAGCCAACCAATTGATAGAGGCTGCTAAAGTCTTGTTTTAGAATTTTTTATGCGAGATGAATTTTTTGGAGGATTAGATTTTGGGACTAGTGGTGCAAGAATATCTATAATTAATTTAAAGAAGGAATTAAAATTTTCGAATTCAATTCCGTATGAATACGGCTTTAAAAATCCCAATTCTTGGAGTAATTCTTGTGAAAAGCTTCTAGATAGTTTACCTCTTCATATAAAAAGTAATATTGTTAAATTATCCATCTCTGGTACATCTGGAACTTTAATAGCATGCAATTTAATAGGGGATCCTATAGGAGAAGCAATACCTTATGACCAAGCATGTAATGATAATAAGAAACTTATTGAATCGTTATCTATTGGAGAAGATCATTTACAAACCCCATACAGTAGTCTGGCTAAAGCATTAAAACTCATAGATAAATATGGAAAGAATATTCTTTTAAGACATCAATCTGATTGGATAACGGGATGGTTGTTGAAAGATTGGACGTATGGAGAAGAAAGTAATAATCTTAAACTAGGCTGGGATCTAATAAAAGAATCATGGCCAAAAAGTTATCTCAATACCTCATGGTTAAAAAGTTTGCCTCTTATCATTAAAAGTGGCAAAAATATGGGCCAAATCCATTCTCACTTAGCAGAGAGGTTGAAATTAAATAAGAGAATAATATTAATATCAGGGACAACTGATTCAAATGCAGCTTTTTTAGCTGCTGGATTAGAGAAAGAAGAAGGTCTAACAGTTTTAGGGACCACTATCGTAGTTAAAAAAATTGTTAATAAACCAATAAAAGAAAAAGGGATTACAACCCATCGGGTATTTAGGGATTGGATATGTGGAGGAGCATCAAACGCTGGATGTGGAATTTTATCTAAATTTTTTTCCGATTTGGAAATAAAAGAACTTAGCAGACAAATAAATACATCAAAAAAAACTTATATAAATCTCTTACCACTCAATAGTAGGGGCGAAAGATTTCCAGTTAACAATCCTTTTTTGGAGCCAATTCTTAGTCCTAGGCCTGTAAGCGACTCACTTTATTTACATGCATTATTCGAGGGACTAGCTAGGATTGAATTACAAGGGTGGGAAAAACTATATGAGATGACAGGTTCGCTTCCAAAAAGGATAATTACTATTGGTGGTGGTTCAAAAAATCCGCAGTGGAGAGCAATAAGAGAAAAAATCATTAATATACCCATAGTTTCATGCAAAAAAACAACGTCCTTTGGCACTGCTTTATTAGCACTTCATGCAAACAAATAGTTTTGACTTTTTTAAATCTTTGAATAAGATATAAAATTTTGATGAAAGGGGTTTCACAAACTACACATATTAATTTAAAGTAGATAAGTTAGAGCCGGGATAGCTCAGTTGGTAGAGCAGGCGACTGAAAATCGCCGTGTCCCCAGTTCAAATCTGGGTCCTGGCACCTTTAAAAACCTGTCAAAGACAGGTTTTTTTTATAAACATTTTTAAATCTAAATTTTTCAGTCTTCAACTCTACAAACCTGACCAATTACACCCAAAATCAGTTGATCTCCATTTGGATCTCTCCAATCAGCAAAATTATTTAAACGAGTATTTAACTCATCTGTAGAAACAGAAACATCTCTAAAGGCTTTTTCAAAACAATTTATTTCCATTGTATAAATAATATCCTGAGTAATTTCACTATGAGTCTTTGGAATAAATTTGCTCAACACTCTAACAGAACCATCTTTATTCCTTTTGATACTTTTTTTATCCCATAATTGTTCTCCATATGCAGTTTTTGGAACTGCAACCCAATCATGAGGCAAAGCATCTGATTCCTTTATTGAAATGCCAAAAAAGAAGATTATCGAAACAAACAAAGCCAATATATTACTGGGAAATATTGATAACCAGGTATTCTTAGTTTTATTCATACTATTTTCGAATTTTAGGAATCCCTAAATTAAAATTTAGAAAGTGAAAATTAATATATTTTTAGTTTTAAATTTTGATTAATTATTTACACAAGAAGTTTTTAAAAAATCAAAATTGAGAAAAACTATAAGATTAAATTTTTGTAAAAAATTTTATTGATTAGTATTTCTATTATAGATACAATCAAATATTGATTTCCACAGTTAACTCACAATAAATTGTCAGAAATAATAATGAATAGAATTCAGAAATTCCTCTCAATAGTTTTTTTTATAGCAATATTAGTTGTTGTGATTTATTTCATACAAAACTATGGCATTGAACCTCTTAGAAACAACGTAGAAAAAATGGGGATTTGGGCACCCTTTGGAATATTCATACTTAGAGGAGTAAGTATAATTTTACCCGCCCTTCCAAGTTCGGCATACTCTCTGCTCGCTGGCTCCTTATTAGGGTTTCAGAAAGGATATATAACAATTGTGTTTTCTGATATCGTTTTTTGCCAAGCAGCTTTTTTTATAGCAAGGTATTTTGGCCGTGGTCCTGTACGCCGTTTAGTAGGTTCAAAAGCAATGCAAAGGATTGAAAGTTTTAATCAAAACCAATTAGAAGAAAATTTCTTCCTAATGACAGGTCTTCTTATGACAGGTCTTTTTGATTTTCTGAGCTATGCAATCGGTATTGGGGGAACTCGGTGGAAAATATTTACTCCAGCTTTATTAATAAGTCTTCTAATAAGTGATTCTATTCTTGTTGCTGTTGGGGCTGGTGTCAGCCAGGGAGCAGGATTATTTCTTGGAATAGCTCTTCTAGGAATGTTTGCTTTGGCAACTATTTCAGGATTAGCAAAAAGAAAAATTCCTAAATAAACTAATAATTAATAACTATGTAATTATTCAAGAAAGATATAACATTTTTGCAAAAAACAACAATATAAAGAAGAATTTATGTAAGAATACTAAATTGTTGATTTTAAAATTTTTAGATGACTCCATTTAGACCAACATCATACGATCGCCCTGGAGAACAAATATCAACTACACCTTCTGGATTAAAAGTTACTTCTGCAAAAAGATTAATGGTAGATTCAATGGTAAGGATGATTCAAAAAGCTACTAATCATTCAGTAGAAGATAAACTTGAAGAAGAATCTAATAACAATTAACCAATTTATTGAACAAAGTTTAGGAGAGTGGAAATCTACAAGAAGCACTCATTCTTTAGCTTTTCAGGAAGTTGAAAATTCAACTAGTAAAATAACCATAAAAGATATAGAAATAAACAATAAAAAAGTAGTGGAACTTTTAAAGAAATATGATTTAACCTATAAGCCATCTGTTATTCCCATATCAATAAGCTGGCAAGCCATCAGCGATTGGGAGGAAGATCAAACATGTGAGGAAGATCAAACTATTTTGTTATTTTTACCAAAAGATAAAAATAAAGGGATTGTTTTACGTAATAAGGGTTATACTGAATCCGTAATTTCATCTTCAGAATATTTGATTGATCAGAATGAAAACTTACATCTTAAAACTATTTATAATTCAACAGTTTCCGAAGAGAGAATTTGTTTTTTATCAACTCATATAAGATCAAGATATTCGGTAATTAGAAATCAAGCCAACAATGCAGTAATACAAACCTCACATACATCAGAGATCAGAAATATTTCTATTTTAAAAGATTGATTATTCTTGCAAATTGATAATTTGTATTAGAAATTAACTCAGGAAGGAAGCATTTGTCTCCAGTCATCGAATTTACAGTAGATTTCAAATCAGAAATCGTTGCATCTCTCATTAGTTCAACCACTCTAATTGCATTCTTCAAAGGTACACCAAGAGCTAAATAAGTATTTTTAAGATCCTTTAAACAGCTTTTAGCTAAAACAGATTCATCATCAGTAATTAGGAGGTAAGAAACAATCCTTAAAATTATTTCTCCATCTCTTAAACAAACAGACATTTTATTAGTTGTATCTAAAGATATTTTTGAATTTACTGAATCCTGATTCTCGCAAATCATAGCAGTTACAGCATCCGCTGCAATTGCATGAGAATTGCTTGTTATTGATTTTATTGCATCTAATCTTGAGTTTGCAGTATCTACAAATTCTTTTATATCTTCAATATTTCTATTGCTTATATCCTTTAATTCTCTATCAGTTGATAAGAGTTGATTATTCTTTGAAACTGACATTCCTAAATTTAAATTTAAATTTTAAAAGTATAGTTTATAACAATAGTACAATCCATGGAAAAACAGTTCAATTAAAGAATTAACGAAACTCTTCTTAATCAAAAACTTCATTTCAAAGTGATATGTGAAATACTTTAAAAATAAAAAAATTTTTCGCTAATATACAAATATATTTCTTTAAAGTTGTGGATAAAAAAGATTTAAAATTATCAAAAAAACTTATTTCGTCTTATAAAAAAAGATTAGAAAAAGAAATCTTTGAAAGAAGCATGAAATTAAAAATGCCTCAGAAAAAATTTGAAGAAATAATTAATAATAATAATGAACTAATTAATTTAAAAAGAGCATTAAAACAATTAGAAGCAGAATCTAAATCTCAAAGTAAAGTCTGAATCTTTTGATATAAAAACCTCTAAAAGTGAATCAAACTAACAATTTTCTTTTTAATTCTTTAAACAATGAACAACTTCAGGCAGTAAAACATGTTTTTGGGCCTCTTTTAGTAGTCGCAGGTGCAGGTAGCGGGAAAACCAAAGCTCTTACTCATAGAATTGCGAATCTTATTGAGAATAATTCTATAGATCCCTATAACATTTTGGCAGTTACTTTTACCAACAAAGCAGCTAAAGAAATGAAAGCCAGACTAGAAGTTCTTCTTGCAAAAGAATTGGCTTTTAATCAATTTGGTCAACCCTGGTCAACTCTAAAAGAGATTGATCAAAACCAATTAAGAACTAACGTTTATCAAGATAGGCTTAAAGACCTTTGGATAGGCACTTTTCATTCATTATTTTCAAGGCTTTTAAGATACGACATTGAAAAATATAATGATCCTGAGGGATTAAAATGGACAAGACAATTTTCTATTTACGATGAAACAGATTCTCAAACCTTAGTAAAAGAAATTGTGAGTCAGGATATGAATCTTGATCCAAAAAGATTTGATCCCAAAAAAATTAAAAGGGCAATTAGTAATGCTAAAAATCAATGTTTTACTTCTAATGAACTTGAAGAAAAAGCAGATGATCATTTTGAACAAATAGTTGCAGAGGTTTACAAAAGATATAGGATCTCACTCTCAAAAAATAATGCTTTAGATTTTGATGATCTTCTGCTATTACCTGTTTTCTTATTAAGGCAAAATGATTTTGTAAGAGACTATTGGCACAAAAGATTTCAACACATCCTAGTTGATGAATATCAAGATACTAATAGAACCCAATATGAACTGATAAAACTAATTACCGCTGGAAAAACGGAACCTCAAAAATTCCAGAATTGGGAAGATAGATCAATTTTTGTAGTAGGAGATGCTGATCAAAGTATTTATAGCTTCAGAGCAGCCGACTTCAGAATATTAATTGGTTTTCAAGAAGACTTTAAAAATGGATGCAATAACGAGGAAAAAGCATCTCTAATTAAATTAGAAGAAAATTATAGATCATCTTCTAATATCCTCAATGCAGCAAACTCTTTAATTGAAAACAATACTGAAAGAATTGACAAAGTTCTCCGTGCTACGAAAGAGAAGGGAGAACTTTTAAAGTTACTTAGCTGTGATGATGAAATTTCTGAGGCAGAAGCTATAACAAGTAAATTAAAGTCATTGAATAATTCTAATCAAAAAACAATATGGAAAAATTTTGCGATCTTATATCGAACGAGAGCTCAATCAAGGGTATTAGAGGAATCTCTCGTAAGGTGGCAAATACCTTATACAATTTTTGGAGGATTACGTTTTTATGACCGAAGAGAAATTAAAGATGCCATAGCATATTTAAAAGTTTTGGTAAATTCTGCAGATAATGTAAGTCTTTTACGAATAATAAATGTTCCTAGGAGAGGGATTGGTAAGACAACTATTCAAAAGCTAGTTGATTTATCTAATAAGTTGAATATTCCATTATGGGAGGTTCTAAATGATAAGCAAAGTATTGAAGAAACAATAGGTAGATCATCAAAAGGAATTAGTAAATTTACTGAGCTTATGAATGATCTACTTTGCTACCTAGAGAACTCAGGGCCTGCACAACTTTTACAATTAATCCTAGAAAAAAGTGGTTATTTAAGTGATTTATTAAATAGTGGAACAGAAGAGTCTGAAGACAGAAGAAACAATTTGCAGGAATTAATAAATGCAGCGACTCAATATGAAGAAGAAACAGAAAATGGCGATGCAGAGGGCTTTCTTTCTACAGCAGCTTTAACAACAGATAATGATACGAAGAAAAATAATCCCAACTCTGTTACCCTAATGACTCTTCATAATAGTAAAGGTTTAGAATTTCAAAATGTCTTTATAACGGGACTGGAACAAGGCCTTTTCCCAAGCCATAGATCAGTCGATACACCCTCACTTCTTGAAGAAGAAAGAAGATTATGCTACGTCGGTATAACTAGAGCCAAAGAAAGAGTTTTCCTAAGTCATGCAAGAGAAAGAAGATTATGGGGAGGAATGAGAGAAGCAACAATACCTTCAATATTTCTCTCAGAGATCCCAGAGGATTTAATCGACGGTGAATTACCGCAAACTGGAGGTGCCTCAATTAGAAGAGATTGGCATTTAGATCGTTTAACAAGAGTAGATCGAAATAATTCAAATGAATTTATTAATAAACCAATAAATGCAGTAAGGAAGCTATATTCTGGTCCCAGCAAAGGGAAAAGCTGGATAGTTGGAGATAAGCTAATTCACTCAAAATTTGGAAAAGGTGAAATTATACATATTTTTGGTAGCGGGGAAAAAATATCATTAGCAGTAAAATTTGGTGACAAAGGAAGCAAAATACTAGACCCTAGGTTAGCTCCAATTCGTTCCATGAATTAAGAGTATGAATGATATTTCTGATTATCTCTACAGCGAATTAAGACAAATTCCATTTAATATATATGATCTAATTTCTAAATATATTGAATCTAATAATGATACTAAAGTCGCTTTTGTTGGTGGTTATATAAGAGATTTATTGATTACTAAATTTCATAAACAAGTTTTTCCTAAGCCAGTAGATATAGACATAGTTATTGAAGGTTCTTCTGTTTCTTTAGCAAAATTCATAAAAAAAAATATATCAAATGTTGAAATATGTCTCATCAAAGAATTTAATTTATATAATACCGTAGAACTAAATATTAATGACTTAAAAATTGATATTGCCTCAGCAAGAAAAGAAATTTATAGTGCTCCAGGATTAAACCCTAAAGTAATAAACGCCACAATTGAAGAGGATCTACAAAGGAGAGATTTCACTATAAATGCAATAGCATTCGAGGTTTCAACCAAGAAAATTTTTGACCTTCATGAGGGTATTACACACATTAAAGGCAAACAATTAAACTTGCTACATGAAAATAGTATTGCAGACGATCCCAGTAGAATAATCAGATGTGCAAAGTATGCTACAAGGTTAGGTTTCAATATTGCAAGGGAATCTCTTAAACAATCTCAGGCAACAATCTCCAAATGGCCATGGAAGACTTCTAAAAACAAAGATAAAATAATTTTCCCACCTGCCATTAGCATAAGAATCAGGATGGAATTATCAGAAATATATAAATACGACAACCTCACAAAAATAATTTCTTTATTAGCAAAATGGGAAATCATTTCTATTTTAAATAAAAGTATTCAAGTTGATAACAAATTTTTAAGGGGTTTAAATTGGATTAAAAAATTGAATGGGAATTATCTTCTTTTCTTGTTAAAGACTGCGGAAGATTTAGATAACATATGTCAAAGATTTTTTATAAATAAAAAGGAAAAGAATTTTTTGGAAGATTATTTAGATATTAAAAAAATATTAGAAAATAAAAAAGATAAATTCTTATCTTTCTCTCCTTCCAGATGGACAGAATTTATTGAGGATAGAAATCTCGATGAAGAAACAGTGAAATTACTAATTTGTGATGGAGGTTTATTTTGGCGACCATTTTTTAAATGGCTATTCATTTACAAATTCATAAAATCTAAAAAAGACGGCGATCTACTAAAAAAAGAAGGATGGAAACCAGGGAAAGAAATGGGTAAGGAGATCAAAAGGTTGAGATATTTGGAAATTGATAAAATATGCAAAATTTAGTTACCTATTTATAACCTCACCAACCTTATACCAATTTTCTTTTAAGACACTTTCATATTTAGGATGGCAACTTATCAATAGCGGACCACATGTTTGAGGATCTAAGAGTAAAGAGATTATCTCGCCTAACGTATCTGTATCTATTAAATTTTCTTTGGTGAAAGCAATAATCCTATCCATATAATTTTCTTTAAAAATTGGCTCAATAATTTCTTTATTAGATTCAAAAAGAGTACTATGGATATTTTTTCGTACAAGTTCCAATACACCAGGATAAGCCTTAAAAGATGATGAATCTAATAATACTTTTATCTCTGCAAGTTTATTCTTTTTTCTAAATAAATTAGATGATTCAACCATTTCTTTAAGATGTCCCATAAATCCATAACCCGTAATATCAGTAGCTGCATTGACAATTGATTCTCCAAACTTTTCTTGAAATATATAGATTTGATCAATCAAATATTGCTGACTTGTTACTAAATTTTTCATGATTTCATCAGAGCTCCCTCCCAAATATTTATTTTGCATTTGAGCAGCAAAATAAATTCCAACTCCTAGAGGCCTTGACATTAATAAAATATCTCCAATCTGCATCCCAGATTTCAGCCATGGTTTTGATCCATTATTTAAAATTCCTTGCACAGTTAATGAAATTTCCATTCCTAATGAATAGGGTTTATTAACTAAACTTCGTGACTCAAAAGTATGACCTCCAATTAATTTGCCACCTTGATGTTCAACTGTTGACTTAATTCCTTTTAGAGCTTGAGAAAAAAGGTAATTTTGAGAATCTTTTTCTACTTTAGGCAATGATATTAAAGCTTGCGCAGATGAAAGTTTTGCACCACAGGCCCATAAATCAGAGCAGGCATGTAATGTCGTAATTTTTGCGTTAAGCCAAGGATCACTTATTAATGCAGGAAATCCATCGACACTTTGTAAAATAATATCTTTACTATTTTTGTAAATTTCAACGGAATCTTCGGGAGAATTAGCAAAACTAACTAAATCAGCATTTATTAGTGAATTGTTTAAAACACCCTGAGGAATCTTTGCAGCACATCCTCTACAATCATTCATTGAATTATCTTGGACTTTATTATTCATTATTTTTTTCATTGGGCGTAACTTTTTTATAAAATTTCTATCCAATTTATTTTTCAAACACCAAATTAAAAAAGAAGGGCCAAAAACAAAATTGCGATAAATACCAAAAGCCATTGGATTCTTTTCTGGAAATGTATTAACTATTTGCAATCCAAACCTTTGAGGAGACCATTTTTTTAATGGTTCTCCATCTATATCTTTTTTTAGATTTTTAACTAACGTTTTTAAAACTTTTACTGCAAATATTCCTGAAGGAGGTCTTTTAGCAGAATCAATAACCGCGCAATCACCTAGGGCAAATATTCCCGATGTATTTCTTAACTTCAAATTATTATTTGTAATAATTCGCCCGTTTGAATCCAATTCTAAGAATTTTCTTTTTACCCATGCTGGCGATGTATTACCTGTACATAAAAGAATCTTGCCATAATCAAAATCTAAATTATCTATTAATTCAATATTTGAATTTCGTAAACTTTTTAAAATCTTATAATTTATTTTATTTGCATTACACAAAAGTTTTAAATTTCTATCTCGCCATCTTTTTCTTAAAGCATGAGAAACTTCAATTGCAGCAAGACCGCTTCCAACGATTACAAAAGGAGGTTCTTTATCTGAATCATAGATATCCTCTTTTTTGATTAATTCATAAGCTTTTAGAAAAGGTTTGATCGGAAAAGCAATTTGAGAGCTGACAAGATTCTCAAATTCTTTTGTAACTTTTGTTTGACTTCCATAATTAAGTACTAGGTTGGAAAACTTAACTGATGGCCTATTATTTAAAACAATTTTCCTTAAAGTGAAATCAATATCCCTTACTTCTTCCTTCAAAAAGGATATTTTTGCAGCTTTAGCTAAACATTGGATATCGATTAAACTTTCCTCTAAAGAAATCGATTTTGCAATCACTGATGGGAACATTGCCGAATAAACCAAATGACAATCTCTAGATATAATTGAAACAGGAATATCTGGCATTAATTTAGGATTCATCAACCATTGCCTCATTAAAAGAACATTGGTGTGTCCTCCTCCAATTAGTACTAGATGATTACAAGTCATTTACATCAAAATGAATAAAGAGCATTTATTACCAATTAAAAATTCAAAATTAGGAGTAATTGGCGGGAGTGGATTCTACTCAATAGATAAAATAGAATATTTAAGAGAAATTGATATCAATACTCCTTATGGTAAACCTTCTGATCCCATAAGGGTCTTTAAGCTTGGAAATTTAGAAATAGCCTTCATTCCTAGACATGGGAGGACTCATAGATTAAATCCTACAGAGATTCCTTATAAAGCTAATATTTGGGCTCTAAGGTCAATAGGAGTAAGATGGATAATTGCCCCATCAGCAGTTGGCTCTCTTCAAGAACAAATAAGACCTCTTGATGTAGTGGTACCTGATCAATTTATAGATAGGACACATAGCAGACCCGCAACATTTTTTAATGAAGGAGCTGTAGCGCATGTCACTATGGGCGATCCTTTCTGTACAAATTTATCTCGAATATTGAGCGAAGTCGGAGAAATTAATATTCCTGGCGGCAGACAACTGCATAGAGGAGGCACATATCTGGCCATGGAGGGACCAGCATTCTCAACTAGAGCAGAATCTAATTTATATAGAAATTGGGGGTGTTCAATAATAGGAATGACAAATCATACTGAAGCAAGATTAGCAAAGGAGGCTGAGATAGCTTACTCCTCATTATCTATGGTTACTGATTATGATTGCTGGCATGAAACTCAACAGGAAGTATCTGTAGAAATGATTTTGGATAATCTTAGAGCCAATACAGAGGTTGCCAATACAATAATCTTTGAGTTAGCTAAAGTTATCGAAAAAGAAAGACCAGATAGTAAGTCCCATTATTCATTAAAGGATGGATTAATAACTCAAAAAGAAAATATCCCTAGCTCCACAAAAGAGAAGCTAAGGATATTTACAGATTCTTATTGGAATTAAATTATATTTAATGAAATCAAAAGTTGAAAATTAATTAAGCTGAACCAACTCCATTATAAGATCCGTAGAAAAATATTCCTAATACAAAAATAACTGCCATGCCGCCTGCGGTAGCAACAAGCCATAGAGGAAGAGTTCCCTCTGTCCATCTTCTTTCCCATGCTACGGCAGGTCTTCCATCGGGTAACCTGTCTGGGATTCTGCCGTCAGGTCCTTTTAATTTACTCATAATTTTAATTTAGTTGAAAAAGTAACTTGAGAATAAAATTCCCATAACAAATACTGATAATAAGCCTAAATAAAGACTTGTACGATTAAGTTCTACTGGAACTTTATTCGGATTTTCGTTTACTTGCATGATTAATAAAGTTAACGTCTAATAAATTGCATGGCTGCAATAGCACCTAAGAAAAATACTGTTGGTACAGCAAGAGCATGTACTGCAAGCCAACGAACAGTAAATATGGGATAAACGCGGACTTCAGCAGCCTGCATTGGAGCTTGTGAATTAGTCATGTTTATTTTGTTCTTAAATCTAATTGAGATTTAGCTTCATACCTTTGCGTTACGACAGGCGCTTTTGATTCAGATGCTTGGAAATAACTATCCGGACGGGGAGTTCCAAAAGCATCATAAGCAAGGCCTGTATATACGAATAGGAAGCCTGCTATAAAAATAGCTGGAAGTGTTACTGCATGAATAACCCAGTATCTAACACTGGTAATTATTTCAAAGAATGGGCGTTCACCCGTTGAACCTGCGGCCATAATCACAATTATTTACCCTATGATCTTACAAGGTAAAATCATAAGTTTGCGAAGAAATTAACAGCTTGGTTACAGACAGTTGCTAAATTAAGGCAAAATTAAGGTTTTTTTTATTTTTTTAGCTTGGTTTATTTAATTTTTAACTATTCCATTTAAGAATATAGCCACGTTCTCCAAGAACAAAACCTTTTTTAGTATCTAATTCAGCTTTATCTAGAAAAATAATTCTTATGTAGTTAGTAGGTAATCCAGAGGCTACTGGATCTGCATTCCAGGTTTTACCTTTATCTCTGCTAACTATAAGAGTGCCATTACCACCACCTGCCCAAATGTCACCATTTGGATCCCATCCCATATCCAAATAGTTATAACCATTTAAAATTGGAATTATTGGCTTTGTCCAACTTTCTAAATCATTACTATTGTCATTAAATCTAATTTCAGCTCCCCGAGATAACATCCATAAATTACCTTCTGGATTAAAACCAATGCTCTGGACCCTTTTGCTGCTTGCTCTTTGATGAGCAACCCAACTATCGCTATTAGTGTCCAAAGTAGAAAAGAAATTACCTAGGCTACTTACGCTGACATAATCTCCAGCAGAGGTTCTTCTTAAATCTCTGACTCCTCCTGATCCAGATGCATCTATTACCTTTCCCTTCCATGATTCACCACTATCGGATGTCTCATAAATAGCTCCAGCTGTAGTTGCAAGTTCGGCGATACCATCATCAACAGTTGTTATAAGATATGGCTCACCTGGTAACTTATTACCTAGAGATAGTCTGGTCCAATTTTTACCAGCATCCAATGTGTGCATTACTAATGAGGGCTGTCCTATTAACCAACCTTCTTTACCTTTAAAATCTATATCAATTAAACGGAAATTTTCTTCACTTAAAATATCATCTAAACTTCTTTTCTCCCAAGATTCACCGCCATCATTTGATTCCATAATAAGTCTATTAGAACCGACTAAAAATCCATGGTTGTTATCTATAAAATCAATATCTAAAACATTTGACTGATCTTCAAATTGGATTGTTTCCCAAGGACTACTTTCACTCATTTTTACCCCAGTAGACGAGCAACTACTTAAGACAAAGCAAATTAATAAGGTTAATAAGAGATTTGGGATTCTGGTAAAAAATTTTTTCATTATTATATATTAATGCAAAGAGTATAAAGAAAGGAAACAAGCAGCTGCAAATGCTAAACCTCCAAAAATTAAGATATTTTTTTGCCCTGATGGTAATTTATTAAATCCAAATCCATAAGTTAAATTCTCCTCGAAACCACTAGGTTTAGATTTTGGGCCAATATCTTTATAAAAGTTTTTCCCGGCTCTGCAAACTGGACAAACAAATGTATTACCATCTAAAGCCGAAAACGGAGTATTTGGGGGGATATTCAATTTCTTATTTCCTTCAGAAGGATCATAAATGTAACCACAACTTCTACATTCGAATCTATTTTGTTCTAAATTAGTGGAAGGTAATTCCGAATCCACTTCTGAAGAAATTTTTTGAAGGTTATCTTTCTCAAAATTCTCAACTATTTTGTTTTCCTCAGAGGTTGGTTGAATGTTTTCACTCACGATTTATTATGATTCTTTAAGGACTCTAAAAGATTTTTTTCAATTAGGCGAATTTCTCTCAAAATTATTTTTTTAAAATGTTTCTTTTATCTGGTTATGAATATTTTTTAGGTTTTCTTATACTCGCTGCTGCAGTTCCTATTTTAGCTTTGGTAACGAATCTAGTTATTGCTCCAAAAGGTAGAACCGGCGAGAGAAAACTTACATATGAATCAGGAATGGAGCCTATTGGAGGAGCTTGGATCCAATTTAATATTAGGTACTACATGTTCGCATTAGTTTTCGTTATATTTGATGTTGAAACAGTCTTCCTTTATCCTTGGGCTGTTGCATTTAATAGATTAGGATTGCTAGCATTTATTGAAGCGCTGATTTTCATAGCAATACTAGTGATTGCTTTAGCATACGCTTGGAGAAAAGGTGCTTTAGAATGGAGTTAAAGAATTGAACCAGCCATTATCCCCAAAAACAATCAGAGAAATGAGAGAAGGGACTTGCAATCCTCTTGGAGCTCCCCAAGTCACTACTGATTTAAGTGAAAATATAATTTTGACTAGCCTCGATGATTTGCATAACTGGGCAAGATTAAGTAGTTTATGGCCTCTTCTTTACGGAACAGCTTGCTGTTTTATAGAATTCGCAGCACTAATAGGTTCACGATTTGATTTTGACAGGTTTGGATTAGTACCAAGAAGCTCACCAAGACAAGCAGATTTATTAATCGTAGCTGGAACAGTCACAATGAAGATGGCTCCCGCTCTTGTAAGACTTTATGAACAAATGCCAGAGCCAAAATATGTTATTGCAATGGGAGCTTGTACGATAACAGGTGGAATGTTTAGTGCAGACTCTACAACTGCTGTGCGTGGTGTTGACAAATTGATACCAGTGGATTTATATCTTCCAGGATGTCCACCGCGACCAGAAGCAATTTTCGATGCTGTTATCAAATTAAGGAAAAAAGTTGGAAACGAATCAATACTAGAGCGCAATAAAACAGAACAAACTCATAGATATATAACAGCAGAACATGAAATGAAAATTGTTTTTTCAGAAAATACTGGAGAATATTTAAATAAAAAATCAGAAAAAATTATTTCTTCCTCTAACAAAGAAAAAATAAAAGCATTAACCGAAGAAAACTTACAAAGCAACTTAACTAACATTGAAACAAATTGATGGACAAAGAAAATCTTCCTCAATCTTCAGAAACATCAATAGAACAGCAAGGATTAATAAGCCAAAGACTGACTAAAGATGGAATTACAAACGAATCATTAGACGTTGATCATTTAGGTATTGAAATCCTTTCGGTCAAGCCTGGCGATTTATATGAAGCAGTATCAACTCTAAAAAATTACGGGTTTAATTATCTTCAATGTCAAGGAGGATATGATGAAGGACCTGGCAAAAATCTAGTCAGTTTCTATCATTTTATTTCAGTAGATGATTTCCACAAAATAGAAAAAGTTAAGGAAGTGAGATTAAAAGTTTTTTTAAAAAGAAATTCAGATTTATCTGTGCCTAGTTTATATAAAATTTTTAAAGGAAGTGATTGGCAAGAGAGAGAGACTTATGACATGTATGGTATAAATTTTGCTGATCATCCAAATCCTAAAAGACTTTTAATGCCAGAAGATTGGAGAGGTTGGCCACTACGGAAAGATTATATTCAACCTGATTTCTATGAATTACAAGATGCCTATTAAGTTAATTTCTTTAATTTTCTATAAATAAACATTACTGCTCTTGCTAGTCTATGAGAATCATGTCTAAGAGTTGTGGTTATTCTTTTTGCATAAAGAGGTGCTTGCATAACATAATAACCTTCTGCTAATAATTCATCTTTATTACATTGAACTGGTTCTGCCCCCCTACTTCTGTAGTAGTCTATAAGTGAGGAATTATCAAATTGTTTCTGAGATAAGATCGCATTAAAAATGCGAGAATTAACACCCAAATTAGATAGTTGTTTTTCTATTGATTTAATATGCTGATAGACATCAAGCCCGTCAGTTTCTCCTGGCTGGGTCATTAAATTACTTATATAAATTTTAGGAGCATTACTTTGCAGTAGGGCTTCTATAATCTCTGGTATTAACAAATTAGGTAGCAAAGAAGTGTAAAGACTCCCTGGGCCAAGCACAATCAAGTCAGCTTCTTTTATAGATTCGATTGCGCTAGGTAGAGCAGAAGGATTTTCGGGCAGATAGCCAATCCTAGAAATCAATTTTTTAGATTTACTTATATTGCTTTCTCCAAAGATTTTCTCACCATCTTCTAGTTCTGCCCATAACATTACATCAATATTTGTTGCAGGGACAACTTGTCCTTGTACTGCTAAAACCTTACTCGCAGCCTGCACTGCTTTTTCTAAACTTCCTGTAATTGTAGTTAAAGCTGATAAAAAAAGATTCCCAAAACTATGCCCCTCTAATCCGCTACCTCCTGAAAATCTATATTGAAATAATCTTGTTAAAATGGGTTCTTCATTTGACAAGGCCGCTAAACAATTTCTAATATCTCCTGGTGGTTGAACTCCTAATTGCCTTCTAAGAATTCCACTACTCCCGCCATCATCAGATACCGTCACAATTGCAGTAATATTACTACTGTAATTTTTTAAACCCTTTAATAAAGTTGACAAGCCAGTACCACCTCCAATGGCAACAATATTGGGGCCTCTATTTAATTTACTTTTAACTCGCAATGCTTCTACTAAAAATGTACTTTTTTCTGGCACAAGTGCTTTTTGAATAGAGTTTATACTTCTATTTTGTCCAAGCCCAATTAATAAAAGCCCAATAAAAAAAATTAATGGACCTAATATCGAAACAGGTAATATATTAGTTAAATTTGTCATTAACCAGAAAAAGACATTTATTAGCCAATAAAGTGGCCTTAAATTAGTCCAAATTGCCAGGCCTAACAATGAAGTTATAAATCCAATCCCAGATGTAATCATCCATCTTTTAATTACCAGTCCAGGCAAAAGCCAACTTAGAATCCTTAAAATCTTATTTATTAATACAAAGTTAGATTTCTTAAGATAGTTATATGTTCTTTGTATCCTTTTTTTTCTATTTTTCCTATTTTTCATCTAATATTCCTCTAAAGTTATTTTTCAAAAATTAAATATATATAAATCTATTATAAATCAAATGAATAGATCCTTTATTTATTTCTAAAAATAGGCAATATGTAATTAAAGAACTACTTTCTTTGATATAGGTTTTGAAACAAACAAAGCAAGCATTAGAAATTAAAAACCTCTCAATAAGTTGGGACCAGCTTATTGTTCTTAATAAGTTAAATTTAAAACTAAATGAGGGTGAAAAATTAGCTATTGTAGGGCCTTCAGGTTCTGGGAAATCAACTATATTGAAAATTGTAGCAGGACTGATTTTACCAACTGAAGGAGAATTAAAAATATTTGGAGAAACACAAAAATATTTAAGATTGGATCAAAATAATCCTCCTGATGTAAGACTGGTTTTTCAGAATCCTGCATTACTAGGCTCTTTAAGTATTGAAGAGAATGTAGGTTTTCTTCTTGAAAGAAACAAAAAACTTTCTAAAAAGTTAATTCATGAGCTCGTGAATGAATGTTTAGAAGAAGTAGGATTGTTTAATGTTGGGAATAAACTCCCAAATGAATTAAGCGGGGGTATGCAAAAAAGAGTCAGTTTTGCCAGAGCTTTAATCACAGATAAGAATCCAGACACAATCAATAAGCCACTATTACTTTTTGATGAGCCAACTGCAGGGCTTGATCCTATTGCTTCCTCAAGAATTGAGGATTTAATTAATAAAACTAATAAGAAAGCTAATGGCTCATCTATTGTAGTTAGCCATGTTCTTAGTACTATAGAGAGAACTTCTGATAAAGTTGTAATGCTTTATGGAGGGAAATTAAGATGGTCAGGCTCTGTCGATGAATTTAGAAAAAGTACTGATCCCTATGTATTTCAATTCAGGAATGGTAAACTTAATGGCCCTATGCAACCCAAAGACATTTAAAAATTATGCGTAGAACTTTACGAGATTCAATAGTGGGGTTTTCCTTATTAGGAGGAATATTAGTATTCACATTTTTTTATTCCTGGATAAGAGGTGTAAAATTATCTGCAAAAAATTGGCACCTCTTTGCTGAATTTAATAATGCAAGTGGTCTATCTAAAAAATCTCCAGTAACATATAGAGGGATTTTAGTAGGCTCAGTAGAAGATATTTTATTTACTAATGAATCAATAAAAGCAAAAATAGTAATGAATAATCCTAATGTTATTCTTGCTAAACCATCATTTGCGAAAGTAGTAACGAATTCTTTCTTAGGAGGGGATGTACAGGTCGCTTTAGAAGCGAATCAAAAAACACTTCCCCAGAATATTGCAAAAGCAACATCTGAAAAGTGCGACAATAAATTAATTATTTGTCAAGGAGATACAATACCTGGCAAACAACTTTCAAGTCTTTCAAATATAACCAATAGAATTAATCAACTTCTTAAAGAATCAAATCAAGCCAATTTACTTGAGAATATAGTTAATTCAATGGAACAATTTGATAGGACACAAGCAAACCTTGATGAGTTAATTTATATGTCAAAAGAGGCAACAGTAAAGATAAAACCTCTTATAACTGACATTCAGAAAGTTGCGAACCACCTAAACAGCATTTTGTCAACAATAGATGATGAAGAAACACTAAATGATGTTAAATTAACACTTAATGCCGCTAGATCGATCTCAAGCAAAGTAGATAATATGAGCGATGATTTTGAGAAATTAATGAAAGATAAAAAATTAACTAAATCTATTAGGGATTTAACAATTGGACTTGCAAAATTCCTTAACGAAGTTTACCCATAAAAATCTTAGATTTCATTTATAGCATTTAAGGCCATTGCTGCGATTGTCTTATCATTAGCCTTAGGTAATTGCACATATTTACCTTGCGCTGCCTCTGCTAATTCCTTCCCAAAGCCACTTGCTATGAATTTCCTCTCTGTATCAATTATTAATAGCTTAATTCCAAGCATAGGATATTTAGCCGCTATATCAAGAACTTCTTGCTTTAAATCAACATTTTCAATCTCTTTATCATCAGCCTCAGCCTGTCCTAAAGACAATCCCAAGGGCACATTACCTCGTCCATCAGTGATCCCCACAACAATTACTTGGCCAATATCTCCTGTAGAGAGTGCATTTTTTGCTACTTTTGCTGATTGCGTTAAACCATGAGCTAATGGAGATCCTCCTCCGCATGGCATAGTTTCTAATCTTCTTTTTGCTGCAGTTATAGACCTTGTTGGAGGTAAAAGAACTTCTGCCTGGTTACCTCTGAAAGGTATAAGAGCTACCTCATCTCTATTTTCATAGGCCTCAGTCAAAAGTCTGATTACAGCACCCTTGGCACTTTGCATTCTATTAAGTGCCATAGAACCACTTGCATCAACAAGGAAAATCACTAAAGCTCCAGCCTTCTTTTGAAGCAGCTTTGCTCTAAAATCATTTTCCTCTATCACAATTGATTTATTGGGATTCCTTAACCTTCTAGATTTTTGATAAGGGGCGGCAGCTCGGAGAGTTGCATCTACAGCAATTCTTTTTACTTTTCCTCTAGGGATTATAGGTTTAACATATCTTCCTCTACTATCGCTAAATATGACTGATCTGCTTCCACTATTTCCTGCTTTTGCTTTTGCTGAAGAAAAAAGCAATAAATCAGGGTCAACCATGCATGCTTCAGGATCTAAGATAAACTCTTCTGGTATTTCAGGATTAGATTCTTCTTCTCCATCCGAATTATCTTCTTCCTGCTCTTGTTCTTGATTGTCCTCATTTTCATTAGATTCTGGTTCTGAATCATCATTATTTGATTGAGGTGGTGGTGGTGGGCTCTGATCTTCTGGTGGAGGGGGTTGGATATCATCTTCATCTTCAGGAGGTATTTGCATTGCCCTTGGGAGAATTACTAATCTTACAGCAACCTTTAAATCCTCAGAATTAACATTTTCATCACCCCTAAGTGCTGCATTAGCTTTAGCTACTTTTACTGCAAATAATTCGGATCTATGTCCTTCTACTCCCCCTCTAAGAGCTTCATTCACTAAATAGGTTATTTGCTCTTTTGTTATCTTCACGTCCTTTAACCATTGTCTTGCCAAAATTAATTGTGTGGATAAATTATCAGATTCTTCAGACCACTTTTCTGAAAATTTAATATTATTTTCCGCGTGTAATAAAACAGATTTTGTAATTTCAACTCTTTGCTCATTATCAATAGATTGATCTGCGGAAAGTACAATCGCAAAACGATCTAAAACATGATCTCTTAAAGCACCTTCTTCAGGGTTATATGTTGCTATTAAAAGTGACTTGCAAGGATGTGAGAGACTCAAACCATCACGTTCGATATTATTTTGCTCTCTTCCAGTAGCTTCAAGAATTAAATTTACAATCCCATCATCCAATAAGTTAATATCATCTACGTATAAAACACCTCTATGGGCCTCAGCTAAAATTCCTGGCTGAAAAACTTGCTCACCTGTATTTAATGAAGCTGCAACATCGATAGAGCCCACAAGTCTATCTTCAGTTATTCCAATAGGCACTTGGATAAATGGTGCTTCCCTAACTTTTTTTGGAATATCTTCAATTTGATTAAGGTAATCACGGCCAATTGTCTCCTTAAGCAATTTATTAGTGTTAGCATCCCACTCCTCTGGTTTATTTGGATCTAAGTTTCTACTTATAGGTCTTAATGAAGTATTAGCTTGAGTAACGTTTTCAAGTATTGCTTCATTATCTAATACTTCTATAGGGGGAATTAAATTATGTAAACCTCTCGCCAATACAGACTTACCAGTACCTCTACCACCAGCAATAATTACTCCTCCTAAAGTTGGATCAACTGCCGATAGAAGTAAAGATAATTTTAATAAACTATGACCTGTAATTGCAGCCAAAGGGAAAGCTCTAAAAGAGTCCTTTGATTTCATTGAATCTTTTATTTCTTCTTTTCCTTGTAAATCTTGATTCAAAATCACTTTAAAAATGCCTGATATAGAATTTATCCAATAACTTTGTTTTTTGTAGTGGAATTATCAAATCTTAATATCAAAAATGGACTATGTATATCCCTTGGGGCAAATATTGATAGTAAATTTGGTAGCCCTCTTGATACCTTATTAATTTGCAAACCAAAAGTAGAAGAAATAATAAAAGAGTGGACAGATCAATCCATTACTAAAAAAGAAGAGAACAAAAAATTTAATATAAAATTTTTATGGTCTTCAATATATGAGACATTACCTCATGGAGTTGAAAATGAACAGCCAAATTATCTTAATACGTTAGTTCTTATAAAGAGTAATTATTTTCCAAAGCCATCAAAAATAAATGCAAAATTACTTTTAAAAGAGTTAAAAAAATTAGAAAGTTTTTTTGGAAGAGAAAAAACTCCAAAGGGCAAGAAATGGTTATCAAGATGTCTTGATTTAGATATCCTATGGTGGGAAGAGCTTCATTTATCCGACGAGGAATTAACATTACCTCACCCCCGATTTATGAATCGCAATTTTGTTATTACCCCACTATCTGAGATCTTAAGTAGAAGCCAAAAAATCAAAAAAATTGATTACCCAAGATGGTCTATTACTTAATTTACAAAACCAAAAAATAATTGTTAGGCTATTTTTATTTAAAAATTATGTGCAATAAAAATCTTATAAAAAAATCAATTTTTAAAGAAAAAATATCTGAGTTAAAGTCAAAAAAATTTAGTTTCGAAATCAATAGAATTGAACTTCCAAATGGGCATGAAGGTGAATATGGATACATTAAACATCCCGGCGCTGCCTTAGCGGTACCTATTACAAAAGAAAATAAAGTGATAATTCTTCGGCAATATAGATTTGCTGTTTCAAGGTATTTATTAGAATTTCCAGCAGGGACATTAGAGATAGGCGAAACACCTATTAATTCAATAAAAAGAGAAATACAAGAAGAGACTGGATTTAGTGCAGAAAGATGGGATGAATTAGGAACTCTTGTCCCTGCTCCTGGTTATGCAGATGAAGAAATTTATTTGTTTTTAGCGCGCGATTTGAGCAAACTAAATTCCGAGGTCAAAGGAGACTTAGATGAAGATATACAAGTATTAATTTTAGATCCCGAGGAACTAGATCATCTTATATCTAGTGGGGATGAAATTCTTGACGCAAAAACTGTGACTGCTTGGTTCCGGGCGAAACAATTTTTAGATGAATTATGAATATCGCTAGAATACTTTTCTGGCATAGAAAGGATTTAAGAATATTTGATAATCAAGCTTTAATGAAAGCATTTTCTGTATCAAATGCTATTACTTCAACTTATATATTAGATAAAAATTATTCACACGATTTTAATGCGAATTCAAGAGCTTGGTTTCTAGGAAATTCGCTTCAAGAGTTAGGAAATAATTGGAAAAAAATGGGGAGTAGGCTAGTTATAGGAGAAGGAGATCCAGTATTAATAATCCCTGAATTAGCAAAGACGATAGATGCTAAATTTGTTTTTTGGAATAAATCAATTGAACCTCATGAGATTAATCGAGATTTACAAATTAAAAAAAATTTAAAGAAAAAAAACATACAAGTTATTGAATCTTGGGATCACTTATTAATAGAACCTTCAAAAATCTTTTCAGGAAATAATACACCTTATTCAGTTTATGGACCTTTTTATAAAAACTTTAAATCAAAAATGAATTTATTAGATTCATATAATGAAGATAAAGTTATTTTCCAGTTTAAAGATATAGATAATAATCTCAAAGAAAATAATACAATAAATTCATCTGATTTGGTTCTAAAGAAATTTCTTAAAAATATCAAATTTTCTGGATCCAAGATTTGTCCCTGTAGACCTGGTGAGAAGGCTGCAGAAATATTATTAGAAAACTTTATTAACGAAAAAAAAATCTATTCTTATAATTTTGCAAGAGATTTCCCTGCCTATAATGGAACATCTTTTTTAAGTGCATCTCTTAGATTCGGGACCATCAGCATTAGAAAAGTCTGGAACGCCACTTTAAATTTAAATAGAGGTTTTGAAAATCACGAAAATTACTTATCAATTGAAACCTGGCAAAAAGAACTTGTTTGGAGAGAATTTTATCAACATTGCTTATTCCATTTCCCAGAACTAGAGAGGGGTCCATATAGAAAAAAATGGGATCAATTTCCATGGCAAAATAATAATGAATGGTTTCAGCATTGGAGCAACGGCGAAACTGGTGTACCTATTGTTGATGCTGCAATGCGTCAACTAAATAGTACTGGATGGATGCATAATAGATGTCGGATGATAGTCGCTTCATTTCTTGTAAAAGATCTGATATGCAGTTGGCAAATGGGCGAAAAAAAATTTATGGAAATGTTAGTTGATGGAGACTTAGCCGCAAATAATGGGGGATGGCAGTGGAGCGCTAGTAGCGGTATGGATCCAAAACCACTGAGAATTTTTAATCCATATACTCAAGCAAGAAAATTTGATCCTATATGTGAATATATAAAATCTTGGATTCCTGAATTATCTAAGGTTTCAAATTCGGATCTATTAAATGGGGAGATATCTAATTTAGAAAAAAATAATTATTCAAGACCTATTGTCAATCACAATACACAACAAAGATTCTTTAAATCACTTTATGCAGAAATTTGAATTTCCTCTATGCAAATCTTTAGAACTTTATTTAAATTATCCGCTAAATAAACTTTTTCTTCATAAGAAATTTCAGGGGAAATTGGCAGACTAAGAACTTATGTAAAATTTTTTTCTCTGTATTTATGAGTTTTTTTCTAGAAAATATTTTTCTTGTAAGCCACTTTTACAAAGTTAATAACTGCACTCTCAATTTCAGAGCCAATTTATTGATACTTTCTATATTAAATTAAATGGAGGTATATGAATATGACTATTATAAACCTACACGATATTTATATGGGTAAAACACATTTTAATTCATTTAAACCAACTCGGTTCTTTACCAGGAGTCCATTTAATATTGCACCCTAAAGACGGCATCTGATTTGAAGGATAAGAATTATCTTGATTTAAATCTCTTACAGCAGAGAGCAAATCTTCACCAGTTATAGGGATATTATTACCTGGTCTACTATCATCTAATTGGCCGTGATAATACAATAAAAAATTACCATCTCCTCCATTAGAAAAAAGATAAAAATCTGGGGTGCAAGCCGCTTTTAACGCCTTAGCAAAGTTTTGATCTTCATCGTATAAATAAGGGAAACTCCATCCTTGTGATTGTGCTTGTAATCTCAAATTTTCAGGAGAATCTGAGGGATGAGTGACAATATCATTACTAGCAATTGCAACTGTTTGAACAGTATTCTCAATTTCTTTACTTAAGGTTAAAATTTGATTTTCAATATACTTAACAAATGGACAATGAGCACAAATAAACATTAAAAGTAAATGCCTATCATCTAGATTATGAAAATTAAAATATTCATGATTTGAAGAATTGGCATTTAACATTTTGAAATTAGGCAATTGAAAACCTAACTCCAAAACCATAGAATTTGTTCTAACCATTTTAAAAATAAATATTTCTTATATTTGAAAATTATTGTATATTTTGCAGTAATCCGTAAAGATAGGTACTTTTGTATAGGAGAATAATAGAAATAATAAACAAAATGCTTCTAAATCTAACTGGCAAAAAAATTCTCGTTACAGGGATTGCCAACAATCGTTCAATAGCATGGGGTATTGCTCAACAACTTTCAAAAGCTGGCGCAGAACTTGGAATAACATATTTACCTGATGATAAGGGAAGATTCGAATCTAAAGTTAGAGAACTAACTGAACCGTTAAACCCATCATTATTTTTGCCTCTTGATGTTCAAAATCCAGCTCAAATAGAAGAAATCTTTAACAATATAAAAAACAATTGGGGGCAAATTGACGGATTAGTTCACTGCTTGGCATTTGCAGGTCGCGACGAATTGATTGGAGATTATAGTGCTACTTCATCAGAGGGTTTTGATAGAGCTCTTAATATTAGTGCGTATTCATTAGCACCTTTATGTAAAGCAGCAAAACCACTTTTTAGTGATGGTGCTGGAGTTGTCTCACTAACTTATTTAGGATCAGAGAGGGCAATTCCTAACTACAACGTAATGGGAGTTGCGAAAGCGGCCTTAGAAGCTTCAGTGAGATATCTTTCTGCAGAACTTGGGCCCGAAAAACAAGTCAGAGTTAATGCAATAAGTGCTGGGCCTATAAGAACACTTGCAAGTTCTGCTATAGGTGGCATTTTAGATATGATTCACAATGTTGAAGAAAAGGCTCCCTTACGCAGAACAGTCACTCAAACAGAAGTAGGTAATACTGCTGCTTTTTTATTAAGTGATCTCTCTAGCGGCATTTCAGGCCAAACAATTTATGTTGATGCGGGTTACTGCATTAATGGAATGTAAACTAAGTTTTTTGCATAAAATGTCATCTCTAAGGCAATCTGAAATAAAAAGAAAAACGAATGAAACAGATATTTCTGTATTTATAAACTTAGATGGGAATGGGATTGCCGAAATTGATACCGGGATACCATTCTTAGATCATATGCTTCACCAAATATCTAGTCATGGTTTGTTCGATTTAAAAATAAAAGCAATTGGAGATACCCATATTGATGACCATCATACAAATGAAGATGTAGGAATCGCATTAGGCAAAGCATTTTCAAAAGCCTGGGGAGAAAGAAAAGGAATAAACAGATTTGGACATTTCTTTGCCCCATTAGATGAAGCATTAGTTCAAGTCACTCTAGACTGTTCTGGTAGACCACATCTATCTTATGATCTTCAATTAAAAGCTCCTAGAATAGGAAATTATGATACTGAACTAGTAAAAGAGTTTTTTGTTGCCTTCGTAAATAACAGCGGTATTACTCTCCATATCAATCAAATACGAGGCAGTAATTCACATCATATAGTTGAGGCTTGCTTTAAAGCCTTTTCAAGAGCAATGAGAATGGCTACTGAAATAGATCTTAGAAGATCTGATTCAGTTCCAAGCAGTAAAGGAATGTTAGACAATCAATAAAATAGGAATTTTTTGGCATAAGCCACAATTCAATTAATTTTTGGCGAAAATGGGCAAAGTAATTGTTTTATTGTGACTAATTTACAAGATAAAAAAATTAATGAACTTAAAAGTTTTAATAAGGAAGATTGGTCTAGTGCATATAAAAATGTAGAAAAAGAGCTAACAAAGGAACCACTAACAATTAGCAAAGGTGAGAATATTAAAAATTTAAATGGAACATTATTAAGAAATGGACCTGGGATATTAGAGAGAGGAGGACAATGGGTGCATCATCCATTTGATGGAGATGGGATGATCACATCTATAAAATTCGAAAATGGTCAGCCATTCTTGACAAATAGATTTGTAAAAACTAAAGGTTATTTAGAAGAAGAAAAAATAAATAAATTTATTTATAGAGGTGTTTTTGGGACTCAAAAAAATGGAGGCATTTTAAATAATGCCTTAGATCTAAAATTTAAAAATATCGCTAATACTCATGTCGTTAAATTAGGAGATGAAGTTCTTGCATTATGGGAAGCCGCTGGGCCACATGCATTAGATCCTGATAGTCTTGACACTCTTGGTTTAACAACATTAAAGGGGGTCCTAAAGCCTAACGAAGCATTCAGTGCTCATCCCAAAACAGACCTAAACTCAAATGCATCTTCAGAACTCTTAGTCACTTTTGGAGTGCAAACCGGGCCAAAAAGTACCATTAGATTAATGGAATTTAATAATGCTGGTGAAAATCCTGGTGAGCTCCTAATTGATAGAAAAGATACATTTAATGGCTTTGCATTCCTTCATGATTTCGCAATTACAACTAATTGGGCAATATTCTTACAGAATGCTATTGACTTCAACCCTCTTCCATTTGTCATGGGTCAAAGAGGAGCAGCACAATGTTTAAAGTCTAATCCTAATAAGAAAGCAAAATTTTTCATCATCCCCAGAGAAAGTGGATTTTTTAGAGGTCAGCAACCGTTAATAATAGATGCTCCAAAAGGATTCGTTTTTCATCATGTAAATGCATATGAAAAAGATTTTAAAATAATTTTAGATAGTATTTTTTATGATGATTTTCCATCAGTTGGTCCAGACGAGAATTTTAGGGATATTGACTTTGATAAATATCCAGAAGGAAAACTGAAAAGATCAACTATTGATTTAAAGAAAAAAACTAGTGAGATTGAAACGATAAGTGATCAATGTTGTGAATTTGCTGTAGTTAATCCCAAAAATTTAGGATTAAAAGCAACTTTTAGTTGGATGGCAAGCACCACTCAAAAACTAGGGAACGCTCCACTACAAGTAATTAAAAAAATAAATTTAATTTCAAAGGAAGAGATTTCTTGGTCAGCAGGACCAAGCGGGTTTGTAAGTGAACCAATTATGGTGCCATCAGAAAACTCTTATGAAGAAGATGAAGGATTTTTATTTATACTTCTATGGAATGGAGAACGAAGAGGAAGCGATTTAGTCATATTAGACTCAAAAGACTTAAAAGAATTAGCTGTTTATGAATTACCCATTTCAATTCCTCATGGCCTTCATGGATCTTGGGTTAATTGAAGTCAAGAAAAAATATCACGCAAATCTGGAATAATTTTTTTGAGTGCTTTCCCTCTATGACTACAAGAGTCTTTAATAACATTATTCATTTCTGCGAAAGTTAATCTGGTAGAACTCTCCTCAAAAATTGGGTCATAACCAAAACCACCTTTTCCTCTTGGGTTTGAAATAATATTGCCATAACATTTAGCTTCAGATTCTATAATCACTTCACCATTTGGGGAACACACACAAATATTGGCAATAAAGAAAGCACTTCTATTTTGAACTCCATCAAGTTCTTTTAAAACTCGTTCAATTCTTTTCTGATCATTTTCTGCATATCTTGATGAATAAATACCTGGTTTTCCATCTAATGCTTCAATACAAATTCCAGAGTCATCTGCTATGGAGAAAGTATTTGTTTTTCTCGAAACTTCACTCGCTTTTTTAATTGCATTATCTCTAAATGTCAATCCGTCCTCTTCAACTTCTAATGAGTCTGGTTGAAGCAATAATGTACAATTAACTGTTGAGAGCAATTTCTTATATTCTTCTATTTTCCCCTTGTTCTTACTAGCTAAAAATAAATTTCTCATAATTAATTTCTTGCCAAATTTATAAATTTTTGGCCCCATTCTAATACCTCATTTAGAAAAGATTCTTTTGGTGCCTCACAATACAATCTTAAAAGAGGTTCGGTTCCTGAGAACCTAAAAAGAAGCCAAAAATTTTTATTGATTCTCAATTTTATTCCATCAATTTTTGATATCTTTATTATTTTGTGTTTACAAATCTTCTCAGGAATATTATCTGTTATAAATTCTTTAACGTAATTTTTTTCTGACTGATTTAGAAACTTAATATCAATTCTTTTATAGACACTTGGTCCAAAATCTCTTTGTATTTGATCTAAAGTTTCGCATAAATATTGCGATTTTGCAGCAATACCATTTAGTAAAATCATTGCTGCATATAAAGCATCTCTCTCAGGCATAAAGTCACCAAAACCAACACCCCCCGATTCCTCTCCTCCAATAAATATGTTCTCTTTAATCATCTTTTCAGAAATATATTTAAACCCAACTGGGAGTTCAAAAACATCTCTATTTTGACTCTCTGAAATATTTTTTATAATATCTGAACCACTAACAGTCTTTAAAACTGGATAAGAATTATCGTTAATTTCTCCCAAATAGCTTATGAAATATGGAATTAAATCTTGTGTACTACAGTATCTCCCTTTTTCATCAATTGCTGCAATTCTGTCACCATCACCATCAAATATAATTCCTAAAGTTTTCACTTCATTTGTTGAATTTTTGATAAGTGTCTCATTTAAATCATCTAAATAATGTAAAAGAGGTTCGGGAGGTTTTCCTCCAAAAAAAGGATCCGCATCTTTTCTTATTTCCGAAACTACTTCTGAATAATTAGAACCAAAAATCTCAGCTATACATTTTGCAGCTGAACCATGCATAGAATCTACAAAAATTCGTATTTTCATTTTTTGCAATTTATTGGCAATAAATTCAATATCAAAAAGAGATTTTATTTTATCCAAATGAAACGTCTTAATATCTGCCATTTGATGGTTACCATGTATTTTTCTAATTGAATTGCCAAGCATTAATCTTTTTTCAATTTCACTTGTAAAAGATTCGTCAACAGAACATCCATTAAAGCTCTTTATTTTCAGACCCAGCCAATTATATGGATTATGACTAGCTGTAATTACTAACGCTCCTAAACAGGACATTTCTTTGGCATAGAAACTACAGGAGGGTGTTGTAACAAAGCTATTAGATAAGATCGGATCAAAACCACAGCCTCTTACAAAAGGAACTATTTGCTTGGCAAATTCACTTGCCATAAATCTACGATCATATCCAATTAAAATTTTCTTTGAATTAACTTCTTTATAGTATTGATAATGCAACTCCTGGCATGCAGCCACAACAACTCTTGAAAGATTGGACAGATTAAAATCAAATCCAATTATTCCTCTCCATCCATCAGTTCCAAATTTTATGTGATCTAATGTGTCACTTAGCAAATTTAAGAGTTCCTTGATTTCTTTTAATTATCTATATTAATTTATATAAGTAAAATTTAAAACCGCCTTTCACAAATAATTTGAATACTCTTTATTTAAAAAGTTTTATACGATGCAAAAGAAAAGCATGGCTAGATTATAAAGGTAATAAATCTTATGAAGTTTGGTCTCCGCATAAAGCCATAGATAAAATTAATCAGTATCAAATTTTCTCTGAATTATGTAATGGTGATATATATACAGGATTAAAAGCTTGCAAAAATGGTTATCAAGGAGTCATTGGATTAAAAATTAAAGGAAAATTTTTCCAAAATATTAAAGCAGAGATACATCCCCAATTACTTGTAAAGACTAAAGGTATAAGTAAATGGGGACAATATAAATATCTACCTGTTGTTTATAAATTAGGCCACAAAACTACTAAAGAACATTTATTCGACTTAGCTTTTAGTTCTATTCTATTGGAAACTTTTCAAGAAAGTAAAATTGACAAAGGATTAGTAATTTCAAGTTTTGGTAATAAAGTTAATGTTGAAGAAATTGATTTAAATAAAAAATTAAGAAAAAAAGTTTTGAATGTTTTTTTAAGTTTGAATGAATCCTTGGAGGGATTGATTCCAGACATCACTCAAGATAGAAAAAAATGTACTATTTGTTCATGGCAAAACTTTTGTGACAAAGAAGCAAAAGAAAATGGATATCTAACAGATATAGATGGAATAGGATCTAAAACCGCGTCATTACTAAAAACAAATGGGATATCTAATACCCAAATATTAGCTTCTTATAGCGAAAAAAACCTTGGAGAGAAATTATCTATATTTAACGACCAGAAATATTTAAAAGCCTCCAAATTTATAAAGCAAGCACAAGCATATATTTCTGGAGAACCATATTTCATTTCTAACAAACATGATAATTATGAATTTTTTAAAAAAACAGTTTCGGGATTTTATATATTTGATATTGAGTCAAATCCAGACGATAAGCATGACTTTTTGTATGGATTTTTAAAAATAAATAATTTGTTTTCAAAAAAAGAAGATCTAATTTATGAGCCAATCTTAAATCTCAAAAACAATCAAGAAGAATCTTACCAGCAAATTATTAAAATGCTTTTTTCAAATGAGAAATGGCCAGTTTTACATTATGGGGAGACTGAAAAAATAGCAATAATTCATATTGCTAAAAACTTAAATTTTAGTTTTGAGGAAATTGAGTTACTTAAATCAAGGTTTATAGACTTACATATATTAATAAGAAAATCTTGGATATTACCAATAAAAAACTATGGCTTAAAAACCGTTTCAAATTGGCTAGGGTTTGAATGGGAGCAGAAAAATGTAAGCGGATCAAAAGCCCTTTACTGGTGGATTCAATATCAAATCACAGAAAATGAAGTATTTTTAAAAAAAATTATCAAATACAATAAAGATGATTGTTTGGCTACTCTTCATATTGTGAAATGTTTAATTAGAAATCAGTTAAAAAAAAATTAAAGAAAAATTGATCCAACAGATTTTGTTATTTTAATTGGTCCAAAAATTTCAGAATAAAAAGCATTTTCTATTTCTAAATATTTCCTTTTGATCATAGCTAAACCTTTTATTTGGGAATTAAACTTATAAAAGCTTGATATTCGACCTACAGAATTTTCTTTGGCTGCATTTGTGTATAAAGTTTTATCTTCAACATCTAAATTTACATTAGAATCAAATGATTGCCAAACTCTTATTTCCTGTTTTAGAGAAGAAACATTGTTTATTTTTGACATTGTTTCTTGTCCTAAGTAACAACCTTTATTGAAATCTATAAGATCTTTCAAACCCAGCTCAAGAGGATTATTTTTCCCATTAATTTCCTTATCAAAGGATGGTATAGCCTGATTAATCTTCCAAAGTTTTAAATCATTAGAATTCATCAAATTTAGTTTGTTTTTATATACTTCAAATTCTTTTTCATTTTGTTTAAAGAAAATAGGTTTATAAGTTCTCCATGAATTAAATTGATCAATTTCCTGAATTCTATTTATCGAGAAAGGTTGACTTATTTGTACATCATCCGCTGGGAAAATAATTTGATTAAAGTAATCGATTATCTCATTTTTGTCACCCGCTAATATAATTAATTCTAATTTTCTTTCTAAAAAAACAATTTCAATTAATGACCTTAAAACTCCATTTGGAGTTAGCCAACAAGTTTTAGTAACTTTATTTTCAGAATTTAGAATATTGCCAGTTGTAATTCCATTTACAAATTTTTTGGCATCTTTTCCAGAAATAGAAAAACAATCAAATTTTTCAAGCCAAAAATTTTTTTTATTATTTTGCATTTTTAAATAATTATAAAAAATCTTTTATTGTAAAAAGACTCTTTAATTTCACATTTTCATGTTCAAGAGCTTCGTATCCCCCTTCTTTTCTATCAACAATAGACAAAACCTCCTCAACAACATAATTATTTTCACGTAACTTTTTTATCGCCTTTAATACTGAACCAGCAGTAGTAACCACATCCTCTAAAACAGTTACCAAAGTTCCTTTTTCTAAAGTAGGGCCCTCTATTCCAGACTTAGTCCCATAATTTTTAATTTCTTTCCTAATTATTAAACCATTAAGGTATAAGCCCTGTGAAACTGCTGTGACTATTAATCCACTGACAAGAGGATCTGCACCTAATGTCATTCCTGCCACTGCTTTTGACCTTGAGTCCATTAACTCTAAAAATAAATTACTTATTAAGTTCAGACCTTCGCCATTTAAGGAGACCGGTTTACAGTTCAAGTAATGACTGCTTTTTTTTCCAGAAGCTAAAGTGAAGTTTCCTTTCTTATAAGATTTTTCAATTAACTGTTTTAACAATTTCGCTTTATTTAAATCATACTTTTCCGAAAAATTGTCCATTAGTGAAAGTTAAATTTATATTTAAAGATTAGAAGAAAAAAAAGAAATCTCACAAAAACTTACTAATAAGGTATGTTTTGAAATATTATTTTTATATTGTATATTTAAATTCAATGTGATTAAACATTAAACAAACACCTTGGACCTTGGGGGTGTAGCAATCTGGTGAATGCACCAAACTCATAATTTGGCTAAGGCGAGTTCGATCCTCGCCACCCCCATCACTAATTTGTCATTGAATGAAAATAACTTTACTATTATTTCTTTTATTCTTCCCAGCATTTTTTGCGGCAAGTGAACTTTCTTTCTTATTAATAAGACCCAGTAAAGTCTTAAGGCTTATAGAAGAAAAAAAGAAAGGAGCATCATCAATTTTAAAAATTCAGAAAAGATTCAGATCTTCCTTAATAGCTTCTCAATTTGGAGTAACAATATCACTGATAGCTATTGGTTGGGTATGTAATAGTATCGCAAATGATTATTGGAGCGAAAATATTTTGCCAAATAAATTCTATGATCTTCTATTATTTTTATTTATAGTACTTATTGTGACTCTTGTTTCTGGAATAATTCCTAAGGCATTAGTAATTAATAATCCAGAATCTTCTGCATTGAGGTTGACTACAATTTTCGATGCCGTGCGAAAAGGAATGAAGCCAATCACAACCATAATAGAATTTTTTGGAAGTGCTTGTTTAGGTTTTTTTAATCTAAACAATAAGTGGGATTCTTTAAATTCAGTTTTATCTGCAGGAGAATTAGAAACTCTAATAGAAACAGATAATGTTACAGGTTTAAAACCAGATGAAAAAAATATTCTTGAAGGAGTTTTTGCTTTAAAAGATACTCAGGTCAAAGAAGTGATGATCCCTAGGTCTGAAATGGTAACTTTGCCAAAAAATATTACCTTTGCGGAACTTATGAAACAAGTACACAAAACTCGCCATGCACGTTTCTTTGTAATTGGTGAGTCGCTTGATGATGTTTTGGGAGTATTGGATTTGCGGTATTTAGCTAAAGCTATATCTAAGAGTGAAATGGCAGCTAACACATTATTAGAACCTTTCCTTTTGCCTGTTACTAAAGTAATAGAAACATGCTCCTTAGCAGAAATATTCCCAATAGTTAGGGACTACAATCCATTTTTACTAGTTGTGGATGAGCATGGAGGGACTGAGGGGCTTATAACTGCAGCTGATCTCAATGGAGAAATTGTTGGAGAGGAAATGCTAAATAGGAGAATTTATTCAGACATGAAAATGCTAGATAATTTTTCTAAAAAATGGTCAATAGCAGGCAAATCTGAAATTCTAGAAATAAACAAAAAGTTAGGATGTTTAATTCCGGAAGGAGATGATTACCATACACTTGCAGGGTTCATGCTGGAAAAATTTCAAATGGTTCCTAAAATCGGAGATGTTTTAGATTTTAATAACATTAAATTTGAAATTATTTCTATGTCAGGTCCAAAAATTGATCGTGTAAAAATAATCCTTCCAAATACCTAAATTGGGCATCTGATAGAGGATAATAACTTATTATGTATGAATTTTAAGATATGAAACCAACCTCATCTCCCGTAAAGGTTGGAGTCATAGGTATAGGCAATATGGGATGGCATCATGCCCGCGTACTTAGTTTACTTAAAGATGCAGATCTTGTTGGAGTTGCAGATCCAAATAAAGACAGAGGAAGCCTAGCTGTAGAACAATTTCAATGCGAATGGTTCCAGAATTATATGGAACTAATTCCAAAAGTTGATGCTATATGTATTGCAGTGCCAACCCTTCTTCATAAAAAGGTAGGTTTAGATTGCCTACAGGGAGGAATTAATGTTCTTATTGAAAAACCAATTGCAGCGAATGAGTTAGAAGCTAAATCTTTAATAGATGCAGCTAAAGAGAACAATTGTCTTTTACAAGTTGGCCATATTGAAAGATTTAATCCTGCTTTTAGAGAATTAAATAAAATAGTTAATAATGAAGAAATTGTTGTTTTAGAAGCAAGAAGGCATAGTCCTCATGCAGATAGAGCAAATGATGTATCAGTAGTAATGGATTTAATGATTCATGATATTGACCTTGTTTTAGAACTCGTCAACTCAAAAATACAAAAATTGGCGGCTGTTGGAGGTAGAAATAGTGAAGGATTAATAGACTATGTTAATGCTACTCTAGTTTTCAAAAACAATGTCATTGCAAGCTTAACTGCAAGCAAAATGAGTCATAAAAAAATCAGAAATTTAAGTGCGCATTGCCAAAATGGATTAGTAGAGACTGACTTTTTAAATCACTCTTTGCAAATCCATCGAAAATCTCATGAATCCTATACCGCAGAGCATGGAGAATTAGTATATAGAAATGATGGATATGTTGAAGAAGTAAGTACAACCTCTATTGAACCTCTCTATGCAGAATTAGAGCATTTTCTAAAATGTGTTCAAGGCAAAGAAACTCCTGAGGTTGACGGGGTACAAGCCTCAAGAGCTTTAAAAATTGCTGATTTTATAGAGTATGCAGTAGAAAACTCCGGTGATGCAATATCACTAGAGACTCCTTTCTAATACTAAATATTTACTATAAAAATAGTTTTATTTAAATCCAACAGCAGCTTGCCAAACAAATACTAATAAAAAGAAAAATATAGGTATTAATGGAAGGACATCAACAGTTGGAGCAAAAGCCTTATAAGCTTGTGGCAATTCAGCGAATGTATTTAATAGAATTAGCACCTTTTTAATGAATTAAATAATTATGTTAAGACGTTACCACGTATGGTGTGCAATGGAGGAAGTTTTCCAAGGAGCGAAATCAATTGTAAAACAATTATCTTTAATTGCAGAAGAAATAGCATTGGTAAATCGTATTAAATGAGAGATATTATGCAAGCTGATCAAGGTAAGTCCTAATATTTCATCATTTCTAATTAAATGATGCAAATATGCTCGAGAATAAGATTGGCAGGTTTCACATTTACAAGTGTTGTCTATTGGAGAGAAATCACTTTTAAAACGAGCATTACGCATATTCAATCTTTCATCATTGAACAAAGCAGTTCCATGTCTTCCTAGTCTTGTTGGTAAAACGCAATCAAAAAGATCGAATCCTTTTGCTATGGCTAATGTAATCTCATTTAAAGAACCAATTCCCATTAAATATCTTGGTTTTCCTGTTGGTAAGAATTTTGGTACAAAATTAATTACATTATGAATTTGATCAACTGATTCTCCAACGCTAACACCTCCCACTGCAATTCCAGGCAAATCAAAAGAGCTAGTAAATTTAGCACTCATTTCTCTGAACTTGGGGTATTTACCACCTTGAACGATCCCAAATAATGCTTGATTTGATTTCTGATGAGTTTCAACGCATTTTTGCAACCATAAATGTGTAAGTTGCAAAGAGTCTTCAATATCATTTTCGTTTGCAGTGTGAGGCGGACAGTGGTCGAAAGCCATTGCAATATCAGAACCAAGATCCATTTGTATCTCCATTACTTTTTCAGGTGATAAAAACACATGACTACCATCTCTAGGGTTTTTAAATTCCACCCCTTCATTTGAAATATTATTTAATTTAGCTAAGCTAAACACTTGATATCCACCTGAATCGGTAAGAATTGGCTTATCCCAATTCATGAATTCATGTATTCCACCTGCCTCTTTAACGAGTTTCTCGCCAGGTTGAAGATGAAGATGGAATGTATTAGACAGAATCATTTCTGATCCTGTTGAATTTAACTGTTGAGATGATAGACCTTTAACTGTCCCTAAAGTACCTACAGGCATAAACCTAGGAGTATTAACTCGACCATTAGGTGTGTGGAATATACCTGTTCTAGCTTCTGTATTACAGCAATTTGAGGTAACTTCAAATTCAAACACGAGAAATTATAAATTTTTTTGATTATTTTTTATTAATCTAACTTATTATTCAATAAATAAATCCATTTTTGACCCATTAAACAACATTTAATTAGAAACCTTGCAGGAGCTTGGATTTTCTACACGACCTTTCCAAAGATACCTTTCATTGCTCCCCGATTCAAGAATATTGCCCAATTTGCACCGATTCTTGGATTCCTTATTGGACTAATACAAAGTTATATTTTTATTTTCTTAAGAACATATTCGTGGTCCATTTATGCTTCTGTCCTGATTTGTTTAGCTTCTGGATATGTAATTACTGGGGGTCTACATCTAGATGGATTAATGGATACTTTTGATGGTATTTTTGCTGGCGAAAAGAAGCGATTAAAAGCCATGAAAGATAGTAAAGTTGGTTCTTTTGGTGTTCAGTCTATAGTCTTCATAACCTTAATTCAAATAGCTTGTCTTTTAAAAATTCAAACCCAAATAATATTTGTTTTGCCAATATGCTTATTTTGGGGACGATTTTCCAATTTATTTTTTATAGATCAATTTAACTATATTAGTTACAAGAAAAAATCTATAAGTCACAAAAAGTGTTGGAATGGATTTACCAAAGAATCCTTGATCTCTATAGTTTTTCTTATAATTTTCATCACATATAAATGTATTTTATTAAACTCAGAGCAAAAATTAATTAAAAATTTATTTCTTCTATTAATCGGCTGTTTTATAAGTTATAAAATTCCAAATATTCTAGGTAAAAAAATTGGCGGTTTTAATGGAGATGCCTGCGGAGCAAGCGTTGTTATTGTTGAAACAGCAATGTTATTCATTCATGCAATTTTGCTATAGGAAGTGCTAAGTAAAAAATATTTTTCTTTTTAACAATGTTTAAATCATCAACATCATTATTTGAATAACCATCTAATAATGTTAAGTCTCCCCCAATTTGTTTTGCTAATTTCCTAGCTAAAAAAAGTCCAACCCCTGTACCCTCCTTTTTCTTAGAAGCTACTCCTCGAAAACCTTTTTGAAAAATTTTATCTTTCTCATTCTTTGTTATTTTTTTTCCGTCATCAAAAACGACAAGACCTTTAGCCGTAAAAGCAATCCCAATCTCAGCTTCTTTTTTTGCATATTTAAATGCATTTTCTAATACATTGGCTACGATTTCAGCAATCACACCATATTTTGATTCAATTGCTTTCAATGTCCAATCTGGCCATATAGCAGGTTGTGTCCAAGCTCTTTTATCTAAATTGGCGTTAGCTTTACCTCTTTCTAATATTGGGTGTAATAAATTCTGAACAGTAATTATTTTGTCATTATCCAATTTAGGAGGTAGCAATAATCTCTCTTCTCCTATATCTAAAGGGAGTTTGATAGATACATTTAATTTTTCAAAAGAGTCAACATACTGGTTAATTTGATTTTGTTCTACCATCATGCTTTCAACAATTTCTATAGAGTCATTATCTGTTCCAAGTCTTTTTATTAATAATTTGGCATAAGTTCTAATCGCAGCCAATGGATTTCTTAATTGATGAATTACAATGCTTACCTGACTTTTTAAGTAATTTATTTCTTCATTACTAGTTTGACGTTCCATTTCAATAGAAACACAGTGCGCTAAAGAAATAGAGAGTGCTTTTAACCTAGAATCAAGATTTATTGGCCAATTTCCGTCTTTAAAATTAGTTTCTACTCTAAGAACACCGAGTAAAATGTCATTTTCTTGTAAGGGGTACCATCTCCTAGTAGGTTCTGAAACTTTTAGTGTAGGATCATCATCTATAGATATTAAAAGCCTATCAACTTGAGGCCACTGACCAATAATTTCAAAAGTAGCTTTATTCCCATGCCTAGCTATAGCAATATATATAACTAAATGAGTCACTCCCATAGAGCATCCGAAACTCTCTAGCTGTTTTAAAATTAGATCTTCAAATTTCTGGGAAATTTTCATAGTAAATCAATTTTTGAATAAATTTTTTTTTAGAAAATTTAAAAAAAAACTTGTGAAAATCTGAAAAAAGTATTAAGATAATTAAAGAGGTCTTATATTTGACCGACCTTAAATATGAACATCTGATCATATTTTATGCTAAATGAGAGGTTGATGGGTCCTCTATGTAATTTAGTGTGAATTTCAAATCACAGATATTAGATTAGTAAAAATCAATAAGGCTAATCTCATTTATAATTCCGGAGTACCAATCAATGTCAAAAAAAAGAAAGAGAATTAGCAGAAGAAGGCTTGCCGGTCAAAGAGTTATGGCTCATGTACCCATTTATCATATCGAAACTGGCAAACATAAGCCAGTCACAGCTGCACGAAGATTCATAGCAGAAAATGCATTATCTGCACCGTCAGTTTTCAATGTTAGAAGAAATGAACATACAACTGATAGATTTTTTTGGGGAGAAAAAGGTTTATTTAGTGCTCAATATGCAGAAGAAAATCATTTTTTGTTTCCCTCACTAAAAGTTGTAGTTGAAGGAATTGGAGAAGAAAAAATTTTTGAAGGTTTAGAACTATCTGCAGATGATTGGGAAGAGATTGAAGAATACGAATATGCTTTTGTTTAAAAAATATCTTTAATTTTTGAAATAATAATATCAATTAAATTTAAATCTATTTGATGATATCCATCAAATTCTATGAGTTTGCAAAAGTTAGAAGAGTTACTATTAACTATTTCATATATAGATCTTGAAGCTTCAATAGGAACTATGTCATCCATTAAACCATGACTTATTATCATTGGTGGGCAATTTTTGTCTGGAAGCCAAGTTGGATGAGGATATCCACTACAGCAGACGATTAATCCTAAATCCAATTTACAACCTGTCTCGATTGCCATTGCTGCGCCCTGAGAAAAACCTAATAAAATTGTTTTTTTGAGAGGGATTTGATTAATATCAAATTTTTTTAGTGACATTAATAGTCTATTAACCTCTTCCTCTGCTTCGTTCCAATCATGTGGGTATAAACCATACCACTGCCTTCCAGCACCACTAGGATGTAATCCTGGAGCTCTTAAAGCAATAACCTCAAAATCAATTTCTGAATTTTCTTTAATCTCCCTTCCAATAGGTATTAGATCATCCGCATCAGCGCCCCAACCATGAATCAAAATTATTCTATGCGTTGCAGTTTGAGAGGTAATCGAAACAAATTCATGATTGATATGGTATTTCATGTTTATATTCTTAAGTAATCAAGTTTTTCTACAATGTCACCATTAGCTTTAGTAAGTGTTTCTGATAAAACAAATATCATTTCCTTTTGTAAAGACTTAGTGGAGAAATTTAATTATAAAATTCTATCAAGTGGCGGAACTGCAAAATACCTATTAGATGCAAACATTCCTGTTATTAAAGTTTCAGACTTTACAAACTCTCCAGAAATTCTTGAAGGAAGAGTAAAAACACTACATCCAAAAATTCACGGGGGAATTTTAGCAAAAAGGTCAGATGAAAAACATAAAAGAGATGTACAAATAAACAATCTTGAACTTATTGATTTAGTAGTAGTTAATTTATATCCATTTAAGAAGAAAACTGAAGCAAAATGTTCATGGGACGAAGCAATTGAAAATATTGATATAGGAGGCCCATCCATGATTAGATCGGCAGCTAAGAATCATAAAGATGTTTTTGTTTTAGTAGATCCTAGTCAATATGAAGATTTTATTGAAAAGAATCAAAAAGGAACCCTAAATGGAGAATACAAAGCAAAATTAGCTTTTGAAGCATTTCAACATACTGCTGACTACGATACTGCAATAACTAATTGGATAAGTAAGGAAAAAGATTTACTCCCCTCTAAGCATATTTCATCTTATCCACTAATAAAGACATTACGATATGGAGAGAATCCACATCAAAAGGCCTTTTGGTATGGATTTAGTGAAATCGGTTGGAATTCAGCTGAACAATTACAGGGCAAAGAATTAAGTTATAACAACTTATTAGATCTTGAATCTGCACTTTCAACCGTTTTAGAATTTGGCTATTCAGAAAAAAATGATTTTAATCAGAATTCCTATGCATCTGTAATTTTAAAACACAATAATCCTTGTGGAGCCTCTATAAGTAACTCTGCATCAAATGCATTTAAAAATGCGTTGGAATGTGACTCAGTTAGTGCTTTTGGAGGTATTGTTGCTTTTAATTCAAATGTAGATAAAGAAACAGCGTTAAATCTTACAAATATTTTCTTAGAGTGTGTAGTTGCTCCCTCTTTCGATAAAGAAGCATTAGAAATCTTAAAAATCAAAAAAAATTTAAGAGTTTTAAAGTTATCAAAAAATATGCTAGTCCACACCAACCAAACTTCATCTAAATCAATAATGGGAGGATTATTAATTCAAGATACTGATGATAATAAAGAGAATAAAGAAAATTGGACTTCAGTTACCAAAAATAATCCAACTGATCAGCAAGCTTTAGATTTAGATTTTGCATGGAAAATTTGTAAACATGTCAAATCAAATGCCATTGTAATTACAAAAGATCGAAAAACTATCGGAATTGGAGCAGGGCAAATGAATAGGGTAGGAGCTGCGCGAATTGCATTGAATTCGGCTAAAGAAGAATGTTCTGGAGCTGTGTTAGCTAGCGATGGATTTTTTCCATTTTCAGATACAGTAGAACTTGCAAATGAGTATGGTATAAGTTCAATTATTCAGCCAGGAGGCAGTTTAAGAGACGAAGAAAGTATTAATATGTGTAATCAAAAAGGAATATCTATGATATTCACCCAAAAAAGACATTTTCTACATTAAATTAGTTTGATTTTGGATAATAAGTTATTTTGTTAGTTTTTCTAAATAAAGCAAGTTTCCCAGGGCCTACACATAAGAAATAAAGAGAAATAGCTGCATATATAAATGACAACTCGAAGGCATAATTATGCCCTTCAACAACTGCGAGTGGGAAACCTTCTAATCCTGTATCTAATAGGTGAAAATAAACGGCAAATGCCATGGTAGATAAAAGTCCCAACGAGCATAGTCTTGGCAAAATTCCCAGAGCCAATCCTAATGGGCAAACTAATTGAGTTATAGCTGCGCCATAAGTCCAAGCCACAGGATCGCCTGGCAAAAAGGGGAAATACTTACCAACCACAAATTCCGCAAAACCCTGAGGATCCTCAAGCTTTTCTAAGCCATGATGAATCATTAAAACACAAAACCCAATTCGTAAAATAAAAATTGCTAATTCACCTAGAATATTGACATCAGCTCCTGATGTTGAACTGGCTACAACTACCTCTACTTTTTGGGGTGCTTTGGATCTATTCATTTTTGTTGTCACATTTTGATTAGATTGAGATGCGTCTTCCATACTTCTTTTTTTATTTCATTCTAAATAATAATTTATATTTTTAGGACAAATGTACGAAAAAAATTAAAAAACTAAGCAATGTTAGTAATTATCTATTTTTTGAAGATATTGCTATTAATTTCTCAATAACATCAGCCACCACTTTATCTGGAGTAGAAGCTCCAGAAGTAATTCCAACATTAATATTTCCACTAGGTAAAAAGCTATTATTTAAAACCAACTCTGAGCCAAGAGGTTTATGTAATATTGAATTATTTTCCACTGAAATCCTCTCCGGTGCATCAATATGAAAAGAAGTGATATTTTTCGTGATTGCTATTTCTTGCAAGTGGGTAGTATTTGAAGAATTGAAACCTCCAATAACAACAAGAATATCAAGTTCTTCATCAACTAAAGAGAACATTGCATCTTGCCTTTCTTCGGTTGCATCACAAATAGTATTGAAAGCTAAAAAGTGGCTATTTAAGTTTTCTGGCCCAAATTTTTTTAACATTGTTCTTTCAAACAATTTACCTATTTCTTCTGTCTCGCTTTTTAACATCGTTGTCTGGTTAGCTACTCCGACCCTATCTAAATCTTTATCAGGATCAAATCCATTTGAAAAAGCTTTAGCAAATTTATTAAGGAACTCATTTCTATTTCCTTTTCCAAGAATATAGTCAGAGACATAATTTGCTTCTTCAAGATCAAGTACAACTAGATACTTGCCAGCAAATGAGCTAGTTGCCAGAGTCTCTTCATGCTTAAATTTCCCATGAATTATTGATGTAAAAATATGTTTTTTATGCTTTTCAACCGTGTGCCATACCTTAGAGACCCAAGGACATGTTGTATCTATAATATGACATCCTTTCTCATGAAGCAGTTTCATTTCTTGAACAGTCGCACCGAAAGCAGGCAAAATAACTACATCGCCATTTGAAACTAAGGAAAAGTCTTTAATACCATTTTTTGTTGAAATGAATTTAACATTCATTTTTCTTAAATGATCATTAACTGAGGGGTTATGAATTATTTCGTTTGTTATCCAAATATTCTCATTAGGATAATGACGTCTAGTCTCATAAGCCATTGCAACGGCTCTTTCAACTCCCCAACAAAAACCAAAAGCTTTAGCTAGTTTTATATTTAATCTACCTTTTTTGTAAGTAAAACCGTTATCTCTTATAGAACTTATCAAATCACTTTGGTAAGCTTCTTCTAATGCTTGAGCTCTTTTCGTAGGAGAATCAAACCCCCTTCGGTTATATCTATCCGAATGATGAAGTGATCGTCTAAAAGCTTGAGTATCCATTATCTAATATTACAACATTTTTAATAATTTTTAGTAAAAAAAAAGAAACCTGACATAAGTCAGGTTTCTAAACTTATTTAAGTTTTATTTATTTAGCAGAAGCGAAGTCAGGATATGCCTCCATTCCATGCTCTCCTATATCTAGACCTTGAATCTCTTCTTCTTCAGATACACGGATACCACCGAATAATCCTCCAATAACAGACCAAGCAATCCAACAAGTAACAAGTGTCCAAATAGCATAAGCCGCTGCACCAAGAGCTTGAACAAATAAAAGGTTTAAACCTCCACCATTGAACAAACCAAGACCAGCTCCATCACCTTGGACTGCTGTACCCCAAAGTCCGATGACGATAGTACCCCATACACCACAAACTCCGTGAACAGAGAAAGCACCTACAGGGTCATCGATTTCAGCCGCATCAAGCGCTGAGACAGAAAATACAACAATAATACCTCCTACAAGACCTGCGAACCAGGAACCAGCAAGAGTCATATCACCACAACCGGCTGTAATACTAACTAAACCAGCAAGAATTCCATTAATTATCATTGTAAGATCTGGTTTTCCCGAAGTTAAAGTAGAAACTACAGTTGCTCCTATAGCACCTGCAGCAGCAGCCAAAGTTGTTGTTACAGCTACATATGGAACCCATTGATCCATAGCAAGTTGAGAACCTGGATTAAATCCATACCAACCTATCCATAGAACTAAAGCCCCCAAAGTAGCTATAGCCATATTGTGTCCAGGCATAGCCTGAGGTTTTCCATTAGAGAATTTACCAATTCTTGGACCTAGCAGCATAGCGCCTACTAGACCAGCCCAAGCTCCAACTGAATGAACAATTGATGAACCGGCAAAGTCAATAAAACCGAGAGAATCAAGCCAGCCGCCATTCCATTTCCAACTTCCAGCAATTGGGTAAATGAATGCTGTTAATACGATCGCAAAAACAACGAACTCACCAAACTTAACTCTTTCAGCAACAAGACCTGAAACGATAGTTGCTGCAGTACCTGCGAATGCAGACTGGAATAAGAAATCAACAGTTGGAACTAATGCAGCATCAGCAACCATATCTGAGGTAACTGTTGGATCAAAAAATAAGCCTCCAAAATAAAGCCATCCGTCAGCAACACTCCCTCCGTACATTAATGAATAGCCAATAAACCAATAAGAGGTTACAGCAAGAGCAAATACAAAGAGGTTTTTAGCAAGTATGTTGACTGCGTTCTTAGAACGACACATACCTGCTTCAACCATAGCGAAACCAGCGTTCATAAAGATCACTAGAACAGTAGCGATCAAAAGCCATAAATTGTTAGCAAGAAAAGCTGCATTCAACTCAGGTAAATCAGCTGCATGAGCTGATAGATTAAAAATACCTAAACCAAACAAAGCCAAAGGAACAGTTGCAAGCCACAACATAGAGCGGTTAGAACTAAATCCTCGAATACTCCTCAAAAGGAGCATAGGTCCGTTAACAAGACTTGCATCTTGAAGTTTGGGCCTAGAGCGCCTTTGAGGCGTTTGCAAAGCAGTGGTCATAAAAAAAAATTAGATCTGCAGAAAAACAGTTTTACTGTTTCCTTTAATATAATTCTGCGCAGAAAACTTAATAGTGTCTAGTATTCGTTGATACCTTTTTTACAGTTGCATTCTTAAAGATATTTTTTAATTTTGAACATTGTTTTTAAATATTCCATTTAATTAATCTAATTTCAAAGATTTAATTCCATTCCATGAAACATGGTCTAAATGGAATTCAAAACAACAAGGTATTAAAATCATTCCTGCGCTTAAAGATTTTCTAAAAAGCTTTCCATATAAGGGATCTGCTTCATCACCAGGCGCAAAATAATATGCATCTTTTCTAGTCATGCAAGGGATTAAAACACTTTTACTCTCTGGGATTAATTCTTTCAATTCTACTAAATGTTTTTGGCCTCTTTTCGTTTCTGTATCTGGGAAAAAAGCTACATTTTCTTTAATCCAAGTAGTATTTTTAACCTCTACATAAATCTTACGATTATCAGGATTTGAAGATTTAGGAGTCAAAAGGAAGTCGATTCTACTTTTTTTATCCTTACCATAAGGGACCTCAGATTTAATTGTTTCTATATCACCTATCTTTTCTCTCAGCAATTTCTTTTCGATGACATTTTTAATTAGCTTGTTTGCAAATAAAGTATTTATACCTACCCAAACCTGTTGATTATTTTTATCTATCGCTCTTACTTGCTCCCAAGTATAAGGTAATTTTCTTTTAGGAGAAGAAGACAAACTTAGTCTTACTTTTGATCCATAGTGTAACAGTCCTTTCATTGGACCTGTATTTGCGCAATGGGCAGTTACTATTTCACCTGTATCTAGTTGGATATCCGCAAGAAATCTTTTATATCTTTTAATTAAAACCCCTTCAATTAATGGATCAAATTCAATTATCCGATCATTCATAAATATGTTGTTAATTAAAAATCAAATATAATTGAAACTTAATCCTCTTGAAAAATTTTTAGATAAAACCAAATGAAATCGTATTTTAAAAACAATATTGTTTCAATTTCATTTGGTACCACTATTAGCAAATTAGCAGGATGTATTAGACAAGTTACAATAGCTGCCGCTTTTGGTATTGGAATAACATACGATGCATTTAATTATGCATATATAATTCCAAGTTTTTTACTAATAATAATTGGTGGGATTAATGGTCCATTACATAATGCAATTGTTGCAGTAATTACTCCTCTTAAACAAAAAGATGGGGGAATTGTTCTAACTCAAATAAGTATAAAAGTAACTTTATTATTATTTGTTTTAGGTCTATTAATTTATTTTAATGCAGGGTTTTTTATTAATTTAATAGCTCCTAATTTAAGTAATGAAGGACAATCTATTGCAACTTATCAATTAAAAGTACTTACTCCTTGCATCCCTTTATCTGGTTTCATAGGTTTAAGTTTTGGAGCCCTTAATTCTAGAAATAAATTCTTCGTATCCAGTATAAGCCCAGCCATAACAAGCCTAACTACTATTATTTTTATTTTCATTAGCTGGTTTTTAAATTATCAAGATAAAAGTTCAAATTTACTTACTGATAAAGGATTACTAGCTTTTGCAACATTAACAGGGGTCTTTATACAATTCTCTATTCAAATATGGGAAATATATAAGATTGGTTTATTGCGCTTAAAGTCGACTTGGTGTTCATTAAGAAATGAAGAAAAGAGAATTTTTAATCTAATTTTTCCTGCATCTATTTCGTCTGGGCTTGGTCAAATTAATGTATTTATTGATATGTTTTTTGCTTCCAGCTTTCCAGGAGCAGCATCAGGATTAGCTTATGGAAACTTTCTTATACAAGCTCCGGTTGGCATCTTATCAAACTCTTTAATTTTACCAATACTTCCAACATTTTCTAAATTAAGGAATAATCAAGAGAATAGGGAGTTAGAAAAAAAATTAATATCAACAATAGAATATTGTTTCTTAATAACTATATGTTTAACTGGTTTTTTTATTACATATAATAATCAAATTGTAGAATTAGTTTTTCAAAGAGGTGCTTTTGATTACGAAGCAGTTTTGAAAGTCAGGAATATTTTAATTGCATATGCAGTTGGAATTCCATTTTATCTTTATAGGGATTTATTAGTAAGGACCTACTACTCACTAGAAAAGACAAGATTACCTTTTCAATTGTCATTGGGGGGAATAATACTTAATATGCTTTTTGATTGGTTTTTAATAGGGGCGCCAACTGTAAACTTTGGAAATATTTCACCGTTTAATTTCGGTATTGTAGGAATAATTTTGTCTTCAGCAATAGTTAACTTTATTATTTGTATTTTTCTTTCCATAAATTTGCAAAATCACAATATCCATTTACCTAAATTGAATTTATTAAAGAAAATTCTCTTAATTTATTTATCATCTGCTGCAACTGGCTCAATTTGTTTTTCGATTTCCAACAACATAAATAAATCGAATAATAATATTTTTGATTTATCTATGCTGATTGTTTTAAGTTTAGCTTTTTTTATAATTTATTTTTTACTCACAAAACTTTTAAAAATAAATAATTTTAAGTTATTTGACAAGAAAAATTATTTATCTAATAAATTCTGAAGAATTTCTTCTAATTCATTAATTTGTGAATGAGTAACAAGGGAGAATAAAGGAATACTTTCATCACCATCGCCAACCTTAACATTTATGGCATTTAAGCTAATTTTTGCAGCTTCTAGGGGGCCTTTATTTATATTGCTTATACATTCAATCGCTAGATTCCTTGCTAAACCAGCATCTCCAAGATATAGATTCCAATTTTCTATTTTTATAAAAATCTGTTCTGAAATAATATTTTCTAAATCACTTATTAGTATCTGATGATCCATAATAAATTCAGCTTGATTGTTTTTCCAGATCCTTAGGTTTTTTTATAAATACGAAAATTAGATGGGTTCCGAGGCCAACTGACCAGAGAATTGCAAAGTTGTTAAAAAAAGCTAATTCATACTTAATTTCTTTGAAAAGCCAAGTCCCACTAATTACAGCAGTAAATATCATGCAATGAATGACAAAATTTACTATTCGAGAGAAATGCTTGTAAGTAGGATCTTCTTTATCACCATTTCCGTACCATTTAATAGGCATAATTAGAAAATTGAGATTGTTAATAATAGATATTTTACCTGAATTCTAGTTGACTAAAAGACCCAAAAACAGAGATATTACATAAATATGCGCCTGTAGCTCAGTGGATTAGAGCACCTGACTACGGATCAGGGTGTCGGGAGTTCGAATCTCTCCAGGCGCGTTTAAAATTATGAAACATTTTTTTTATATTTTTCTAAAAAATATCGTTTATATTTAATCTAAAACTTATCTAAATCTAATGAATATCCTTCAAGATCTTTTAGAAAGCGATCCAATAATATCTAACCTAATTAATTCTGAAAAAAACAGACAAGAAACTCACCTAGAACTAATAGCTAGCGAAAATTTTGCATCAATGGCAGTCATGCAAGCACAAGGTTCAGTATTAACTAATAAATATGCTGAGGGACTTCCGCAAAAAAGATATTACGGAGGTTGTGAATTTGTTGATGAGATAGAAGAATTAGCTATTGATAGAGCCAAACAACTATTTAATGCAGACTGGGCTAATGTTCAACCTCATAGTGGTGCACAAGCAAATGCAGCTGTTTTTTTAAGTTTACTTAATCCTGGCGAGACTATTTTGGGGATGGATTTATCTCATGGTGGACATTTAACTCATGGCTCACCAGTAAATATGAGCGGAAAGTGGTTTAATGCCGTTCACTATGGAGTTGATGAAAACACACAAAAATTAAATTTTAATAAAATTAGGGAGATTGCATTAGCGACAAAACCCAAGTTAATTATCTGTGGATATTCTGCTTATCCAAGAACTATTGACTTTGAATCATTCAGAAAAATTGCTGATGAAGTTGGAGCTTACCTAATGGCTGACATTGCTCACATAGCTGGACTTGTAGCAAGTAAACTTCACCCTAATCCAATTCCTCACTGTGATGTAGTTACCACAACAACTCATAAAACTTTAAGAGGACCAAGAGGAGGGCTCATTTTATGTAAAGATAAAGAGTTTGGAAAGAAATTGGATAAATCTGTTTTCCCAGGAACTCAGGGTGGTCCTTTAGAACATATTATTGCTGCCAAAGCTGTTGCATTTGGAGAAGCTTTACATCCAAATTTCGTTAATTATTCAAAACAAGTTATAAAAAATGCGAAAGTTCTAGCTTTGACTTTACTCAATAGAGGTATTGATATTGTAAGTGGAGGGACAGATAACCATATTGTTTTACTTGATCTGAGAAGCATAAATATGACAGGGAAAGTCGCTGACTTACTTGTAAGTGAAGTCAATATCACAGCGAATAAAAATACTGTACCCTTTGATCCAGAATCTCCCTTCGTAACAAGTGGTTTAAGATTAGGAACTGCAGCATTAACTACCAGAGGATTTAGTGAAGATGCCTTTAATGAAGTTGGGGAAATTATTGCAGATAGATTACTAAATCCCGATAATTTATCAATCGAAAAGAAATGCAAAGAAAGAGTTTTAGCTTTGTGTAATCGTTTCCCTCTTTATGAAGGCAAGCTTGAATCATCCATCAAATAATTCCTATAGAAATGGAGTTGAAATTCTTTCTATTGGAACTGAATTACTATTAGGAAATATTGTAAATACTAATGCGCAGTGGGTTTCTGAGCAGTTATCTTCATTGGGACTGAACCATTTCCGACAATCAACTGTCGGTGATAATTCCGAAAGGATAGGCAGCTTAGTTCAGGAAATCTCTTCAAGGAGTAACCTTCTCATTACAACAGGTGGCTTAGGACCTACTCCAGACGACTTAACTACTGAAGCAATAGCTAAATCTTTTAATGTTTCTCTTTTTGAAAGGGAATATTTGTGGGAGCAAATGAAACAAAAACTTTCAAATTCAAAATTAAAGGATGATTCTTCTAGCTTAAGAAAACAATGTTTTTTCCCTCAAGATGCTCAAATCATTAATAATCCTCGAGGTACTGCTCCTGGAATGATTTGGGAACCAATAAAAGGATTTACTATTCTTACTTTCCCTGGAGTACCAAGTGAATTAAAAGCTATGTGGAAAGAAAGTGCCTTTGAATTTATTCAAAACAAATTTTCCGATGGTTTTGTCTTCTTCTCAAATACTCTTAAATTTTCAGGTATCGGGGAATCCACTCTTTCAGAAAAAATTGATAATTTGTTAAAACTTAAAAATCCCACTGTTGCTCCATATGCAAACTTAGGAGAAGTGAAACTTAGAATAACCGCTAAAGCTAAAAACTTATCGGAAGCAAAAGAAATAATTGAACCTGTAAAAGCAAAATTAAAAGAAGAGTTTTCAAAATTTATTTTTGGAGAAAATGAGGATAATTTAGCGAGTGTTTTAATAAAGGAATTAAAAAAGAGAAAAGAAACTCTTGTTTTTGCAGAATCTTGTACAGGAGGCCTACTATCTTCATCAATGACTTCTATATCAGGATCATCTGAAGTATTTAAGGGTAGTATTATTTCCTATAGTAATGAACTCAAAAAGTCATTATTAAATATTTCCGAAGATCAACTTAAAAGGTATGGAGCTGTCTCTAAAGAGGTTGCTGAAGCTATGTCAATTAATGTAAAAGAAAAACTGTCTGCTGATTGGGCAATCTCAATAAGTGGTATTGCTGGTCCTAATGGAGGTAGTAAAGAAAAACCTGTAGGGTTAGTATATATCTCCATTGCAGGACCAAAAAATCAAATTACCAATATCAAGAAAATATTTAACTCAACCAGAAACAGAGTAGAGATTCAAACACTAAGTGTAAATGTGTCTTTGAACAGTCTCAGATTAATCTTATTATCTAATAGTAAGTAACCTGTTTTTGCAAGTGAGTCAGAATACCTTATTTGATAAAGTTTGGGATTTACACAAAGTTTCCAGTCTTCCTGGAGGCTCTGATCAACTTTTTATTGGTCTTCACCTCATCCATGAAGTTACCAGTCCACAAGCATTCGGTGCATTAAAAGACAAAAATTTAAAAGTAAAATTTCCCAATAGAACCGTTGCCACTGTAGATCATATTGTACCTACAGATAATCAAAGCAGGCCTTTTAAAGATAATCTTGCAGAACAAATGATTGAAACACTTGAAAGGAATTGTATAGAGCAAAAAATAAAATTTTTTAATATTGGTAGTGGAAATCAAGGAATAGTTCATGTCGTTGCTCCGGAATTAGGCCTAACCCAACCAGGTATGACAATCGCTTGTGGAGATTCACATACATCAACACATGGAGCCTTTGGCGCAATTGCTTTTGGAATCGGGACAAGTCAAGTAAGAGATGTCCTTGCAAGTCAAACAATAGCCATGAATAAACTTAAAGTAAGGCAGATTTGGTGCGAAGAAAAACTATCAAATGGGGTTTATGCTAAGGATTTAGTACTTCATATAATTAATCGACTTGGAGTAAAGGCTGGAGTAGGTTTTGCTTATGAATTCGCCGGGCCCGCAATAAGTGCATTATCAATGGAAGAAAGAATGACAATATGCAATATGTCTATTGAAGGAGGCGCTAGATGCGGTTACGTAAATCCTGATGAAACAACCTTCCGGTATATAAAAGAAAGATTATGTGCGCCTAAAAATAAAAATTGGGACAAAGCGGTTAAATGGTGGCAATCATTAAAAAGCGATGAAAATTCTATTTATGATGATGTAATTAAATTAGATGCTTCAAAAGTAGAACCTACTGTAACCTGGGGAATTACTCCGGGTCAGAGTATAGGCATAAATCAACAAATACCTCATTTGGAGGATTTACCCCTAAATGACCAATTTATTGCTGAGGAGGCTTATGAATATATGGGTTTCAAGCCAGGGCAATCAATAAAAGATACTCCTATAGATGTTTGTTTCATAGGTAGTTGCACAAATGGCAGAATGAGTGACTTAAGAGTTGCAGCTAATGTATTGCGACATCAAAAAGTATCTAAAAAAGTAAAAGCTTTTGTAGTACCTGGTTCAGAGAAGGTGGCCAATGAAGCAAAACAAGAAGGTATTGATAAAATATTTAAGGATGCTGGATTTCAATGGAGAGAGCCAGGCTGTTCAATGTGTTTGGCAATGAATTCAGACAAACTAATAGGTAATCAAGTTAGTGCTAGTTCTAGTAATAGAAATTTCAAAGGGAGGCAAGGATCTCCCAAAGGTAGGACTCTTCTCATGAGCCCAGCGATGGTTGCTGCTGCTGCAATTAATGGGAAAGTAAGTGACGTGAGGGAATTTATAAACAAATGAACCAAGAATTCAAACCGCCAAGAGGAAAAATTTCCCAAATAAAAGGGAAATGCATCTCATTAATTGGTAATGACATTGATACAGATCGAATCATTCCTGCTCGTTTCTTAAAGTGTATTAATTTTGATTCATTGGGCGAATCAGTTTTTGAAGATGATAGAGAACTTTTAAGAGGGAAGCATCCCTTCGATAAAGAGGAAAGCAAAGATGCCTCAATACTAATTGTCAATAGCAATTTTGGATGTGGATCAAGCAGGGAACATGCTCCACAGGCACTGATGAGATGGGGTATAAAAGCAATAATTGGAGAAAGTTTTGCTGAAATTTTTTATAGTAATTGTATAGCAATTGGAATTCCATGTTTTACTCTACCTAAAAATTCAATAAAAGATATTCAAAAATATAACGATAACAAAAATCTATTCTTAGAAATTGACATTGAAAATTCCTTCGCAAAATCAAAAGATTTAAATTTTAAACTTGAGATTAAAGAGAGCTCAAGAAAAATGTTTTTATCAGGAGAATGGGATGCAACTTCAACTCTACTTGAGAATGAGAAGCTAATTGAAAATAAATTTAATGATTTACCCTATTTGAAGTTTAATTCTAATTACTTATAACTATTTAAATCCAAATAGACTAAAAGAAATTCCCCCTGATTGATCATGAGGTTGATAAAAGATTCCAAATTCATATGATCTTTTTTTCCAATTTAATGAGATTTTAGAATTTATAAATTCACCATAATCCTCTGAATCACTAGTAAAATCTAATGTTCCTTTACTTTTGAGAACAACAGGTCCAAACAACTGCTGATCAAAAGCAATATCTAAGGTAAATTGGTCATAATTTTGGTCAAATTTAAACACACTATATCCACTTTTAAATTTATAAAAAGGCAAAATACTAATGCGAGTATAATCAAAAGTTTTATTTTTTAAATTACCCAAGATTAGTTCTGGACCTAAACCCAAACCTAAATATTCCTGATGAGCTCCATCTTCATAGAAAGAATATGATGCTTCTAATTTTGTCTGAAGATTCAATCCTTTGGTAATTGGTTTAGGAATATATTTATATGAAGTGTCAATAGATTTATTTTTAGGTCCTTCAAAACTAATTGGTAATTGCTTATCAAGGGAATAAAACAAGTGGCCTTTCAAGTTAGTTACTAAATTTTTAGTATTTAGAGCCTCTGCCGTTATATTCGCTAAACCTAAAGATATAAATTCTGTATTTTTAAAACCGTTAACTACCCAACTATTTTCTTTCTCTAATTTTGAACCAAAACCTCTGTAAATTTCTGCTTCACCCAATGAACCATTCCAAACCCTTTCCCTATAAAGTCCATAAAAACTTTTATCCCATTTTGAATTTAGAAAATTCATTTCTTTTTTCAAAGAAGTTTTTAATCTAAATGCATCAGAAAATTTATTCATATCAAAAGAATTAATATTCTTTTCTATTTCTAAATCCCAATTATTTATTGGGCCTTTTATCTGGGCATTTAGAGCAAAATAATCTTTCAAACTTGTATTGCGTTTAACCTTCTCTGAAGTTATTGAATCATCCTTCTTGACAAAACTTTTTGTATTACCTCTTAATGAGCGCTGAATTAAAAATTGCGGCTCTAAATCAATAATAAAATCATCAAAAATATCTATCGAATTAAATTTTCTACCAATAAAAAATCCATCCTTATCTAAATTGTCATATCCAAAGGTCCATCTATTATCAACATCAAAGAATTCTTTCGAAGTATTTAAGGTTCTTTCTCCTAACCAAAAAGGGATTGAAACTTTTTCATCAAAAATTAAATAATTTAACGCAGTCTTAAATCTTACTTTTTCTCCAGTAGGAATAGCTTCTAATGAATTAATTACTATCTTAACTTGTTTTAATTCAAGTAAATCATTACTAAATACTGCTTTTTTACTTCTCCATTTTGTTCCATCTATAGTCATTTTATCTGTGAAAAACATCCAATTTTCAACCTTCCCAGGTGTATTCAATACTTCACTTTTTTCGAAATCTAGTAAATTTTCTAACTTATTAATATCTGAAAGGCTTAAATTTGAGTATAAATCGTCGATAAATGTAGCAGAATTTATGGAACCTTTAACATCTAATAAATATCCTTTTTTACTAATAAAACTGTACTCTAATTGTGAAATTTTAAAGATTTGATCTCCTAATATTAAAACTATGTTTCCTTTTGCACTGATTTTTTTATTTAACTTATCGTAAATTAGGCTATCAGCTTTAAGAAATATTCCTTTATAGGAAACTGAAACATTCCCTTGAGCAGACAATATATTATTTAGTTCAGATTGTACATCAGATTGAATAATTAACTCTTTTTTCTTTTCAGAATAACTAACTAAAAGCGGTAGAGAGTAATTTTCGAAATCTAAATCTTGTTTTAAATATTCCCTAAAATTTATTTTTTTTTGAGTAATAAAATAATCAGAAGAAGGTGATTTAAGATCTTTAAAATCCCTATAATCAATAAACTGATCAATTAATCTTTTTTTACTATAATTATTTTTATTAAAGTCAGAAGTTTTCCCTAGAGGGATAAAGTTGATTAACAAAAAAATGGGTAATATGACTTTTTGAGAAATTCCTGAAATCAATTGAATTAAACTAAAAAATTAATCTTGAGGACTCTCCAAATCTTTTCTATTAGGTGTTCTAGTTGGATCACTTGCTAAAAATCCGAATAGAAATATTCCTATAAAGAAAAAGACGATAGTGTAAACAGAAATTTTAAGGGCAAGCATGGAAATTACGAGTGCTGACAGATTTATATCTTAGTAAAGATATATTTAATTTATGTTAAAAGGTTTACTTTTTGTATTTTTGGTAAATTTTGAAATACTTTATATTAAAAAATTAATCATCATGGTCATCCCAAGGATCTGTAAGTTTTGCCGCCTTGGGGCCAAAAGCAGTCCAGAGGCCAAAACCTGTTAAAGCTAAAAGAATTACCAGAACTGTTACCGCCATAGTAAGAGCCGGATCTGGAGCTGATGATAAAGTTTGCATCAATTTTGCTAAGTTTGTAAACAATTTATGTATAAGTTCTTATACAATAGCGAAATAATATTCGATTTAGTGAATTCATCATGGGTCAAAAAACTCCTTTAGGAAGTCTTTTAAAAGCAATTGGAAATTCAGGTCAAGGGAAAGTTGTTCCTGGATGGGGAGCTGCTCCTGTTATGACTATTATTGGTGTACTTCTTTTAGTTTTCCTTGTAATTATGCTCCAAATTTATAATCAATCTGTACTATTACAGGGTTTCTCTGTAGATTGGTAGATTGCAACGGTAATTAACCTTCTATAACTGAATAATTAAATTGCTTTAATAATCTAGTCCAATCTAGCTAAATAATTATTAGTAATTTTAAATTTAATAGTAAATTTAATTTGCTTATATTTTTTATACTCAATATAAATTGAAGTTTTCATAATCTTCTCAATTTATAATTCTCAATAATATTGAAGTTTAAAAATTTCATGCATGAAAAATACATAATTGGTTTAGGTAATCCTGGGAAAGAATATGTAAATAGCAGACATAATATTGGGTTTTTATTACTTAAAAATCTTTCAAACAAATATGACTCAAATTTTACATTAAAAAATAAGCTTAAAAGTTGGTGCTCAGAATTCAAGATCAATAATTTTACCTACAGATTATTTTTACCTAACACCTATATGAATCACAGCGGTGATGCTGTAAGAGCAATAGTTGACTGGTATAAAATTGATCTAGATCAGCTTTATATCGTAGTTGATGATATAGATCTACCTCTTGGGAAGATCAGATATAGAAAAAAAGGTAGTTCAGGAGGGCACAATGGACTTAGAAGTATAATTGAAAAATTGCAAACTGAAAATTTTAATAGAATTAGAGTTGGGATAGGCGCTCCTAAATCAATTAAAACAACTAATAATTTCAATACTATTTCCCATGTATTAGGTAATATTTCTTCAGAAGAAAAATTAATTTTGGATAAAGTTTATAAGCAAGTAATCGAATCACTGGAACAATTAAATACTAAAAAAGAAGATTATATTATTAGTAAATTAAATTCTTTCAATAAAGAAGTGATTTAATAAATGAGACCAAAACCAGAAACAACTGCTCATGTAAGTGTAAAAGAATATTCTTTCTCCAAAAAACAAGTCAAAGGAATTGTTGAAGCAAGTGAGTTTAAATGGCAATTTACGTGGGCATTTGATAAGGGGGTTTTATATGTACAACCTCCTCTAGGAAGAGCCTTAATTGAAGATTCTTTATTAAGGTTTCTAGTAAAGAAAGATTATGAATTAGAAGCAGGTAATGAATATAAATTTACTATTTCAGCCAAGTTTTAATGGCTAGATTTTTATCAAAGGTGAATTTATCATGGCAAAAATCTTCTAAAATTATTAAGGCCGCAATAGCATCTAGGTTTTTATTGATGATAAAGAACTCTCTAGGGATTAATTTTTTAAAACCCCTAATTGGAAAAAGTTCAAAATATCTTGCTTTTGCCCTATAAGTTGTATTTTTCTCTTCGCAAATAATTAAATCTTGTTTTATAAATTCAAGTTTTTCTATATTCTCTTTACTACTTGTACCATTACCAATAATAACTTTTGATATATCTTCAGCAGTTTTTAAATTCTTAACATATTCTTGCAACAATTCACTTCTAAGAATGATTGCTTGATAAACTTTTTTTTCTTTTATATCAACTAATACCAAGCCGCATTTAAATCTCCCAGGATCAATTGATATTAATTTAGACATTTAAGGTTCTAATTTTTTAATATTCAATTCAACTACTATTGATTCTGCAATTTTACTATCTCTCAAAGATACCACCTCTAATTTAAATTTAGAATTTTGATTACTCGTAAGTGAATCTCTTAGTTGTTTCATAAAATCTCCTCTTGTAGTAATTTCATTAACAATTGATCCTTTTAACTTGCTTATATTTCTCGTCTGACTAATTAAAGTATTTATTTTAGAATTAATAACTTTGTAGTTTAGATCACTTTTCTCCCAAAAAGAGGTTGTAATAACTTCTCCTTTTCTAAATATTAATTTATTTTCCAATAACTGCGGAGATACAAAAACATAATTCTCACCCTTCAAAACATTTGTTACTGATTTTATTACTAAGATCCAATTACCTCCTTTTCCTGTAACGCTTTCAATTGCAGAAATTTCACTAGGCTTCCACAAAAGAATATTGTCTATTTTTTTTTTGCTAGGAATTACAATTTTCTGCACATATTTATCAGCAGCAGCATAAATCTTTGCTAAATCTAATTTCTTATTTGGATTAGATTTGATTTCTGCAATGAATAAAGTTTGACCTCTTTTAATAACAACATTCCCTCTTCTAAATTCATTAATATTATTTTTTAGTTGATTTAATTCCTTTTCCTTTTGAAGGATTTTATCTTCAAGCCTCTCTCTTTCTTCCTGCAAGGGTATTAGAGCCTTTTTACTTTGATCTAACGTTTTCTGCAAAACAGGAATATCGACAGAAAGTCTTTGTCTGATATCTTCACTCAACAAACTCAGCAATCCTATAGAGATTGAACTAATAAACCCACCAGTTATAACAGTTATTATTGTTGCTGTTTTCTTTGGCCTTAATTTTAAGATACTAAACCTTGACTTACCTATTTTTGTTCCTAGCAAATCGCCAAAAGGCGCAATTAATCCCCCAAGCAATATTAAGAGAATAATTAAAATCCAAGCCACAATATTTTTATATATTTAATACATCATAAATAATAATGAATCAATTAAATCTTTTTGCAAGTGCTATTGGATCGAAAACTGTAATCTTTTTTTTATCAATCGTTAGCAATCCAGAATCTTTTAAATCACCTAATAATCTTGTGATCGTTACTCTAGTTGAACCAATAGCTTCAGCTATAGCCTGATGTGAAAGCTTTAAATCTATTGTTATACCTTTTTCACTCGCCACTCCAAAATCTCTACAGAGAACCATTAAAAAACTTACTAAACGCGAAGACATATCTCTATGAGTAAGAGTTTCTATCATTGTTTCTGTTTGGAGAATCCGGCTTGAAAGGCCCTGCAATAGTAATAGCGCCACGGATGCATCTGCTTCAATTGCTCTTAAAACAGAATTTGCTGGGGCTGTGATTATTTCAACTCTTGTGAAAGCTATAGAATGATAAAAGCGATCAGATCTATGACCTGTTAGAAGAGATAACACACCAAACAGACTATTCTCTCTTAACATTGCTACAGTTATTTCTTCTCCAGATTCATAAACTCTTGATAGCCTTACTGCCCCTCTTCTGATAAGGTAAACCCTTTCTGCAGGATCTCCAGGAAAAAATATAGTTTTAGATCTTTCAACCATCTCTGAACTTGCGCCATCTAAACCTTTAATTACTTCCATTAAAGTTCTATTAATTGGAAAACGTTCTCCAAAAGAGTTAATTTTTGTTCCTGACTGTTGCGGATTTAATCGACTGAATCCTTGGGAAGCTGGCACCATAAGTATCTTTACTATTAAAAAATTTAAGAAGACAACTGGAAATATCTTGTATCAACAGTAACAATTTTCAATTTTTATTTTTTTCTCACTAAGAAATTGTTACTTAGCGTTTAATCACAAAAAGCTTTTTTAAGTAAAATTACACTATATGCAGTGTACTTAAATACAAATTATACTGAATGTAGAAAAGAAATCCAAAATAATGGTCCTTAGTTCGTCTAATAATTATTCAAAAAGCAATCTTAATCTAGTAGAAACTAATAAAGTTACAGTAAAAGAGATAATTCATAATGGACAAGTTCAGATATATCAATCCCCTTATAGAGGAAGTTATTCATCAGTAATCAGGGACTCCTTTAGAAATGCTGCTCTAGGAAGAAAAGTACTTTTAGTGCAATTAATGAAAGGAGGTGTAAGACAAGGGATTTCGAATGCATTAAACCTTTGTGGTAATTTAACTTGGGTAAGATCATCAAATTCCTTTGACCAATATAATTCTGAAGAAATTGTTAATAACAAAAACTTAAGACAATCTATTTATGATTCGACTAATGAATTATGGAATTATTGCAAAAAAGAGTTACTATCTGGTAAAAATGATCAAATTATCCTTGATGAAATCTTTCTTGCAGTTGAAATGAAAATTATCAATAAAGATGATTTAATTTCAACACTTGAAAACCGATGTATATCAGGAGATGTAATCCTTACTGGTACATCCATACCTAAAGATTTATTATTAATGGCTAACCAAATCACTGAACTTCGTTCATAAAATCATGCTAAAAAATGATCTCTGGATAAATCAAAAAGCTACTGAGGGAATGATAAGTCCCTTTCAATCAAATTTAGTAAGACATCTTGAGCCTAACAGTAAACAGAAGCCTGTACTAAGTTATGGATGTTCATCATATGGCTATGATTTAAGACTCTCATCTAAAGAGTTTCTAATATTCAGGCATGTACCTGGCACTGTAATGAATCCAAAAAAGTTTAATCCTGATAATTTAGAAAAAACTATTCTTCACAAGGATGATGACGGTGATTTTTTTATTCTTCCTGCCCACTCCTATGGTTTGGGTGTAGCTTTAGAAAAGATGAAAGTTCCCGAAAATATTACTGTAATCTGTATTGGCAAAAGTACTTATGCTCGTCTAGGGATAATAGTTAATACAACTCCAGCAGAAGCAGGATGGGAGGGTCACTTAACTCTAGAATTTAGTAATAGTTCAGGAGCTGACTGCAGAATTTACGCTAATGAAGGAATATGCCAACTACTTTTTTTTGAAGGCGACCCTTGCTCTACAACATATGAAGACAGAAAAGGTAAATATCAAAATCAACCAGAACGTGTAACCTTAGCAAAAATTTAAAATGAGTAATGTTGAACTAATTTCATTAACTCCAAATGCAGAAAAAACAATGGCATACATTGCTAGAGTTAGTAATCCAAAGAACCAGAATAACGATGACTATTCAAAATTATTAAGTTATTGTATAAAGCATGAACATTGGAGTGTGTTTGAGCAGTCATTTATGACCTTGCAAATTGAAACGAACAGAGGGATTGCCGCGCAAATATTAAGACATAGATCCTTCACTTTCCAAGAATTTTCTCAAAGATATGCTGATAGTACTCAATTGGGAAATATTCCCCTTCCTGAACTAAGAAGACAAGACTTCAAAAACAGACAAAATTCAATTCCTGATCTTCCTGATGAATTAAAAAAAATATTCAACAAAAAAATTACTGCTCATTTTAAAAATGCATCAGATTTATATGAGGAATTACTTGCTGAAGGGATCGCGAAGGAATGCGCAAGATTTGTACTCCCACTAGCAACGCCTACAAGAATCTATATGTCTGGATCATGTAGATCATGGATACACTACATTAATTTAAGATCTGGACATGGTACCCAAGAAGAGCATAAAAATATAGCTCAAAATTGTAAATCTATTTTTAAAAAAAGTTTTCCAATAGTTTCCAAATCTCTAAATTGGTAAAAACTATCCATGACTTCGAGGGGCAGCTTGGTAATTTTTATTAACTCCGATTTGTGAAAAATCTGAATTCACAATTGCTTCATTAGATCTCAAAACACCATTTAAATTATCAATCGAATCTCTTATAGTTTGTTCTTCTTGTTTCCCAATTAAAGTAGATATTAAATTTCCTTTCTTATCAAGAATATTTACTTGTGGAATCCCATTAACGTTAAATTTTTCTATATAACTTTGCCATTTTGGATTGTCTACATTTAAAAAAACAAAATTAATATCTTTTTCATATCTATCTTTTAAAGCAGAGACTTTAGGAGCCATTTCTTTACATACTTCACACCACTCGGCATAAAATTCTAGGAAAGTAGGCTTATTATTATTAAAAGCTATTACAGGATCAGTAGATAATTCTCCTAAACTCTTAAGAATAAGAGTTGGCTGAAAAAAGATATTTCTGAATAAAATTAAACAAATAATTGTTAAAACAAAAAACAAGCTAAGTAATGATTTTATATTAAGACTTAAGATCGATTCTTCTCGCTCTGATTGCATTATTTAAATTTGTTTTAGTTTATTTTATATAAGTAAAATCAATAAAGAGAACATAAATCTTTTTCCTTTTAATGAACTGATAAAATAAGCGGTAACAAGAACAATAAAATATTTTAAAAATATTATGCAATTAATCTTTGGTACTGATGGAATAAGAGGAAGATACGGAAAAGAAATAACTTATTCACTGGCATATAAAGTTGGATATGCTCTGGGAGTAATTTCACGAAACAATAATCCTATACTTATAGGAAGAGATACTCGAATTAGTGGAGAAATTATACTTGAAGCTATTTCAAGAGGTATTAATGCAAGTGGGAAAGAATGTATAAGTGTAGGTATATGCCCTACTCCTGCAATACCTTATTTGATAAAAAAAGAAAAATTTAGTGGTGGGATAATGATATCTGCAAGTCATAATCCACCCGAATATAATGGAATAAAAATATTTGACAATAACGGTACAAAAATTTCACAAGAATCTGAAAAAAAAATACAAGAATTAATAGAAACTCTTGATGAAAAAAACTTCGTTCAGGGAAAGGGTTTCTCAATACAAACCAATAAAGGTCTTTTAAATCTCTATATCAAAAGCCTTATCAAAACATTAGATGGGGAAAATTTAAGCGGAATGAATATAATATTAGACACCTGTTATGGATCATCGACAACATGTGCAGAAGAAGTCTTTACTAATCTTGGAGCTTCCGTAAAAGTTATTAATAATGAAAAAAATGGTTTAAAAATAAATTTAAATTGTGGATCTACATGTCTTGAACCATTAAAAAAGGCAATTATAGAGAATAATGCAGATATGGGTTTCAGCTTTGATGGCGATGCAGATAGGGTCATTGGGCTCGACTCTAGAGGCAATGTTTTAGATGGAGATCATATTCTTTTTTTATGGGGAAGAGAACTTATGGAACAAAAAATCCTTAAAAATAATTTAATAATATCAACAAAAATGGCAAATTTAGGTTTCGAAAATGCTTGGAATAATATTGGTGGAATTTTTCATAGAACTGAGGTTGGAGATAAATTCATTTTTGAAGCAATTAAACAAAAGAACGCTGTTTTAGGAGGAGAACAGTCAGGTCATATACTTTCAAAAATTAATAACTTTTCTGGGGATGGGATATTGACTGCAATACAAATTTGTAAATATTGTAAAAAGAAAAAGATAAATTTAGAGACTTGGCTTCAAAGTAGTTTTTCTCCCTATCCTCAAAAACTAACCAATATAAATTTGAATTTTGAAATTATAAATTTAAATAAGAAACTCACACAATTGATTGACCTCACAATAAAAGATTACGCAGAAAGAACCTCGGATAATTGCAGAATTTATATAAGGCCAAGCGGAACAGAACCTGTTTTAAGGGTACTTGTTGAAGCTTGCAATCAAAAAGAAGTAGAAACCTTGTCAAGCGAGTTAACCTCACAACTAAGACAAGAAATTAATAACATAATTAATTATAAATAAATCAAGTTTTGATATAAATTCTTTCAAAAATTTGAAGTCGTTTTTCCATAACATATTTTTCTCTATTAGTTTTAATGTTTTTAGGATTAAAACTCTCAGGATAGAAAAGATCTATATTCTGTAATTGTTTAAAATTTAAATTATTTGATATCGTAAAATCCATATAGTCAAATAATTCCTTGACATCCGTTTTAATAAAGACTAAAGATTCTTTTCGCATTGAATTTGAGAGAAGACTAATTAAATCAGGTTGTATTACGCGCCTTTTATGATGTTTGTTTTTATACCATGGATCAGGAAAATTGAAGGATATACTGCTCACATAATCAATAAGAAATTTGTAATTTGGATTTTTAAAAATATTATTAGCATTGCCAAATGCAAAGTATAAATTTCGAATTCCTATATCTCTTAATTTTGACTTAGCATTTTTAACTAATTTCTCTCGTATTTCAATTCCTAAGTAATTCCATTTAGTATTTTCCAATGCTAATTCAAACAAAAAATCACCCGAAGCACATCCTATATCCAAATGCAGAGGTAATTCTGGGTTTTCAAAAAGTTCATGTAAAGAAGGAATTGACTCTATTTCATGAAAATGTTTACTCAGTGGATTTACATGCTGTCTCATAAAACATTATTTTTTTCTTACTAAAAATCAAAAGGTGCATAATATTCATAACTATGACAATACTAAGTTAAGCAGTAACTGTTTGATGTTTAATAATTATGTGTATTAAAATAAACAGTTTTGAATTTTCTTAATCAGCTGTCCGTTTGGCTATCTTTTCAACTTTCAATAATCTTCCTTTTCGGTATTCCTTTTACTCTATTGTTATGGTCAATAAAAAAAAGAAACAAAGCTATTAAAAAACTTCTATCAAACTATTGGAAAACATCTCTTTTGTTTTTAATAAGTCTTATTCTCCTAGTTGGTAAATATAATTTTTCTTTAGTTATTACAAATATATCAACATTACTAATGACGATTTCAGTTTGGTTTTGGCATGATATAAATGATGAATTAAAAGAATATAATTTTTCAAATATTTTTGCAACAACTATAAAAGTATGGAGATGGTCTCTAACTTTTGTATCTTTTAATTTCTTAATTCAAAGTTTACAAAATATAAGCTGTTTATATTTTATCAATTCCGATGAGTGTGAAATTTGGCTTAAGCCATCTACAAATCTATACTTTTTTATCAAAAGATTATTTAATTTCTTCTTCGGGGCTACCTTTACAGAGCCAGTAGCAAAATTCTTAGGATTATTTGCATTATTAATTTATATTTTAGGTTTAATTCAATGGTCAATAATTAAATTACCTAAAAGTGGCAGAAATTCTGGTTTTTCTGAATATGGAAGAAATTGATTCTCTAAAACACATCCAATTGAAATAGATCTAGAAAAAAGTGATTGAATTTAATCACTTTTTTGACGAACTTCAAACTATATAAAGCACCTTTAAATACAAACTCAAATTCCTTTGTAAGGGAAACTTTAACCTCGCTTTTTTTCTTTAAATTATGAGAAATGGATTTAATTAAACTCTAAATTAATAATATTTGAACATCTTTTACATAATATAGTATTTTGAATGCCATCAAATGTCTCCTTTTGGTAGTGCCAACACCTATCACATTTTTGACCTTGCGCTTTAAGTATTTGAATTTTTCCTAAATCATTATCTTCAGTAATTAGAGCATCTTCCCCCAAATGCGATACAACTTGAAAATTAGATATTATGAGCCAATCACTATATACATCTACTTCCTCATTACCAAACCTTTTAAGCCATTTTAGAGAATCTTCAACGATGCTATTTTTAGGCAAATAGTTAACTTCGGTCTCTAAGGCTGCTCCAATTATTTGTTTCGTTCTACATCCTTCTATTGCTTTATTAATTTCAACTCTCAAATTTCTTAAATTTGTAATATGTTGATTAAGCTCATCATTATTCCATGAGGTTGGATAACTTGGCCATCCGCGTTCAAAAACTGAATTTTCTTTAGTTATATAAGGAATATTTTGCCAAATATCTTCAGCCATATGACAAAGAACTGGGGAGATAAGAACCGCTAAATTTTCCACAATTTTAGACATAACGAACTGACATGATTTTCTTCTAAACTGGGACTTAGCACTTACGTACAACCTATCCTTTGCTATATCTAAATAAAAATTAGACAGATCTACAACACAAAAACTTTGTAAAATTTGAAAGAACTTATAAAATTCATAACTTTCATAAGCATTAGATATTTGATCTGAAACATCAACTAGTCTATTTAACATCCATTGATCTAAAAGCGGTAACTGATCAATTTCAAAGTGATCATTTTCAGGTTCAAAATCATGGATATTTCCTAAAAGATATCTAGCAGTATTTCTTACTTTTCTATAAACATCTGATAGTTGCTTTAAGATATTTGATCCTATTGGCACATCTACTGAATAGTCTACAGAACTAACCCATAGCCTCAGAACATCAGCTCCATAGGCAGGTTCAGTTTTCTTATTATTGCCTCCATTAATAATAATATTTGGATCAACAACATTGCCTAAAGATTTACTCATTTTTCTTCCATTTTCATCAAGAGCAAAGCCATGGGTCAACACTGTTTTGTATGGTGGTTTATTATTAACAGCGACAGAAGTTAGCAAAGAAGATTGAAACCAACCTCGATGTTGGTCAGAGCCTTCTAAATAAAGATCAGCAGGGTATTTTAACTCATGCCTTTGTTCACAGACAGCAGCCCAGCTAGATCCAGAGTCGAACCAGACATCCATAGTATCTGTTCCTTTTTCCCAAAGATCAGATTCGTTTAAGTAATTATCTGGTAATAAGTTCTTAACTTCCCAATCCCACCAAATATCAGATCCGTGTTCACTGAATAGTTTTTGAATATGATTAATAGTCTCGTTATTAATGAGAATTTCTTTTCCATTTTTTTTATAAAAAACAGGTATTGGTACTCCCCATGATCTTTGTCTTGAAATACACCAATCTCCTCTACCTGCAACCATAGAATCAATACGTTTCTTACCTGTTTTTGGCATCCATTTAACATCATCGATTGCTTTTAATGCCGAGGGTCGAAATCCATCTACAGATGCAAACCATTGTTCTGTTGCTCTAAAAATAGTAGGTTTTTTTGTACGCCAATCATAGGGATATCTATGTTTATAATTTTCTTTTAAGAGGAGCAAATTATTGTTCTTCAAATATTCAATAATTAAATCATTAGATTCCTTCAGGACATTTGATCCTTGGAATTGCTCTGCCTTTTTATTTAGATTACCTTTTTCATCCACTACACAAGTTATAGGTAAATCATATTTTTGGCCAACATTAAAATCATCCATACCATGACCAGGTGCAGTATGCACAATTCCAGTACCAGTTTCAGTAGTAATATAGTCTCCACCGATCACAATCTTGCATTTCTTTTTTTTAGTTGGATGTTCATATTCAATATCTGCTAAACTTGCGCCTTTAACCTCCAGAAGTATTTTGAATGCTTTATTAAATTTCTTACTAATTTCAAAAATTAAATCTTTTGCAAAAAGGTATGTTTTTTCATCTTCATCAATAGCAAAAACATAGTTTATTTTTGGATTTACCGCTACTGCTTCATTAGCAGGAATTGTCCAAGGTGTAGTAGTCCAGATGGTTATAAAAGAATTTTCAACCCTAAAAGATTCATCGCTATTAGTTTTTTCTTCTTGAAATTTTAAAAAAATCTCATCTGATACTTTAGTAATTTTTAAAGAAACATAAATACTTTTAGAATAATGCTCCTCTGGATATTCTAATTCTGCTTCTGCAAGTGCAGTTCTAGAACTTGGACTCCAATGAACGGGTTTCAGACCTCTATATATATATCCATTTAAGAACATCTTTCCAAATACTCCAATCTGGGCAGATTCATATTTCTTATTAAGAGTTAAATATGGATTATTCCAATCACCCCAAATCCCCCATCTTTTAAAACCCTGCATTTGATTATTAATCTGAATAAATGCATAATCTGTAGCTTTTTTTCTTAAATCAAGAGTATTTAAATTCTTTCTTTCATTAGAACTCAAATTCTGTAGTACTTTTAATTCAATAGGTAATCCATGGCAATCCCAACCAGGAATAAAATGTACTTTGAATCCTTTTAAGGTTTTATATTTATTAATTATGTCTTTTAAAACCTTATTTAATGCATGACCCATATGCAGTGCACCATTTGCATAAGGAGGGCCATCATGCAATGTAAATGTTTTTCCTGAATTATTTGAACCTAATTGCAAATCAATCTTATTCTCCGACCAAAACTTCTGAATATCCGGTTCTCTTACAACTGAATTAGCCCGCATTGAGAAATCAGTTTTTAGTAAATTTAAAGTTTCTTTATAAGAAAAGTCTGATTTGTTGTCTTTGTTATTTTGAGATTTCATACTAAAGATATTGGTAATCAATAAAATTATTTAATTATTTTTATTTCTTGATAATTTTATTATTTCCCGATTGACATTGTTTGTTTTTATACATATCCAAGATAACTAATTGATTTAATTTTGAGACTTTATATTATCATTCTTATCATTTCTTACCCACTTTTTTTTATGTAAATTTTCATTATTCCTATCAAACTTAAAAAAGTTTAGAGAATTCTTAAAATTTCTAACTGCAAGAGTAATCGCCTCTGAAATTTTTGCAAGATTCTTCTTAAATTCCATTACAGTAGTTAATTTACTTTTTTCTTGATCTGTCAATTGATTCCATCTGAATGAAAAGATCTCTACCAAATAGAAAACAAATAATGTTGTTACTAACAAGTAAATGGCAATAAATGAATTATCAAATAATTTATTTTGAATAATTAAAATTATTCCAATTAATAAATTCAGAAATGCTTTTATCAAGTCTTTTGGTCTACCAACTTCTAAATAAATTAAAGGTATGAATAAAAATAATGAGCCTATTAAAATATAAAAATAGCCTAAGTAAATTATCAAAATATTGATTTAGGAATTAAATACATTATATGCAATTCTCAATCTAAAAATAACCTGCTATCAGAGTTCCCTTAAATGCGGTCGGGGAGACTTGAACTCCCACACCCGAAGATACGAGTACCTAAAACTCGCGCGTCTACCAATTCCGCCACGACCGCATATATAAAATCTTAGTTTAAAGAGGTATATATTAAATATATTTTTAACTTAAGATAATTAATCTGACACATAATAAAAAAATCAAATCTTCTATCAAATTAGAAATTTTTTTAATTTAGTTATACAATCATCCTAAATTATTAGTTATATTAGCTAAAGAATAAAACAAACAATTTCAAAATTATCTAGTAAAAATAAAACAAACATTCCTAATTCTTCAGAAACATTCAATTGGCAAAAGGAGATAAAAAATTATGTAGATCCACCAAGTTTTTGGAATCCAACATTAGGATTATTTTTTGGTGGTTATTTCCTGGCTTTTCTAAGTATATGGCAATGGTATAGAGGTGTTTGGCCTTTACCTTTATTAGTTGCAACAGCTTTTCTAGCTTTGCACATTGAAGGTACTGTAATACATGATGCATGTCATAAGGCTGCGCATCCAGTCCCTTGGATTAATCAGGCCATGGGTCATGGCTCGGCAATACTCTTAGGATTCAGTTTTCCAGTTTTTACACGAGTCCATTTACAACATCATATTCACGTAAATCACCCTAAGAATGACCCTGATCATATTGTCAGTACTTTTGGTCCCATTTGGTTAATCGCACCTAGATTCTTTTACCATGAAGTATTTTTCTTTCAAAGAAAACTTTGGAAAAAATATGAATTACTTCAATGGGGAATAGAGAGATCCATTTTTATAACAATTATTTTAGCTGGAATAAAGTTTGACTTCATGAATATAATTTATAACTTATGGTTTGGTCCTGCATTAATGGTGGGAGTTACTTTAGGTATCTTTTTTGATTATCTTCCTCACAGGCCCTTTCGTTCAAGGAACAAATGGTTAAATGCAAGAGTTTATCCAAGTAAATTTATGAATCTAATCATTATGGGTCAGAATTATCATCTAATACATCATCTTTGGCCTTCAATTCCTTGGTTTGAATACAAAATTGCCTACGAAAAAACCAAGCCCTTATTAGATATTAAGGGCTCTCCGCAAAGAGTAGGCATTTTTGAAAGCAAGAAAGATATTTTTAACTTTATTTATGACTTATTAATAGGAATAAGGAGTCACACCAAAAAAAAAGGTAAGTTAAGAAAAATTATTAATTTATATCCAGGCTTTAAAATAAAGAAATTGTTATTAAAGTTAATTAATAAATCAGCTATAGGAAAAAGTTAATTCACTCACTAATAATTTTTGGTACTTTAAAAAATTCATCCTCTCTTGATGGAGCTAAATCTAATAGTTCTTCAGAATTTTTATAATTTATCTTTTCATCCTTTCTTAATACATTAACAACCTCAATAGCTCTTGCTGTGCAGGGAATGTTTTCCGTATTGATTTTATCCAGTTGTTTTATATAATCCATTATTTTTGCTAATTGTTCTGCATGATTATTGATTTGATCCTCGTTTAACTCGAGTCGTGCCAATTGAGCTACTTTTTTTACTTCTTCTTTACTGATTCTCGCCATATCAATTGAATTGAATTTTATATCAATAATACTTTATATATTAAATAGTTTATTAAAACATGATTGAAATTGCAAAAACTGATGAAAATTGATTATAAATCTTTGGTAAAAATCAAGTTTAGTTTTCATATAAAAAACTAGACTTAACAGTATTTGAACGCTAAAAATATAACTAGATTAACATTTAAAAATAGTAGAACATTTTTTTTCTAAATCTTTTTTTTATCGGCATTCTAAGTATGTTGCTCCAGATTTAATAGGATGCCAACTTATCAAAAATAACCATGAAAAGGGCCTAATAAAAGGAATTATTGTTGAAACTGAAGCTTATTCACAAGAAGAAGAAGCTTGTCATGGAAACAATAAAATGACTCCATCAAATAAATCATTATTTGGCGAACCTGGAAGGTTTTATATTTACAGATCTTATGGGATTCATCATTGTTTAAACATAGTTACTGATAGAGAGAATTTTGCAAGTGGAGTTTTGATTCGAGCTGTTTATATCTCTCAAGAAAACGAAAGATTAGCTTCTGGCCCAGGGCTAGTGACGAAAACATTTGGCATAGACATGTCATTAAATTATCTTAAAGTTCTTGAAAACAAATCTTTATGGATTGCCAAAAGAGAATCAAATCTTCAAAACACAGATCTTGTTCAAACCACTAGAATTGGCATAACTAAAGCAAAAAATATAAAATGGCGTTGGTATCTAAAAAGTAGTAGAAGTGTAAGCAAAAGATTAAAAGGTGACAGAACACCTAAATTAAAAAAATCAACACATCATTTATCTTTATAAAGCGTAATGCAACCTTGGCCTCATAAACATATCCACACACTAGCTAATTTTTCAATTGAAGATTATACATCAGTATTTGAATTGGCCAAGAGATTTGACGCACTTAAAGATGCTGGAACAAAAAAAATACCGGCCTTACAAGGGACATTGGTAACATCTTTATTTTTTGAAGCTAGTACGAGAACAAGAAATAGCTTTGAGCTGGCTGCTAAAAGGCTCTCTGCAGATGTACAAACCTTTTCTCCAAACTCAAGCTCTTTAGCAAAGGGTGAAACAATCATTGATACAGCAATAACTTATTCTGCAATGGGAGCAGATATATTAGTTGTCAGACATCCTTCCAGTTATATAACTTATGAGATCGCAAAAAATCTTGATGCTTTAAATTCCAAGACTTCAGTACTCAATGCTGGGGATGGATTACACAGTCATCCCAGTCAAGGATTGTTAGACCTTTATACATTAATTAAATTCTTTTCCCCAAAATTACTAAATCCAAAAGTTTTAAATTCTAAAAAAATTTTAATCATTGGAGATATTAATCATTCAAGAGTGGCAAGATCAAATCTTTGGGCTTTAAGTGCATTTGGTGCAGACACAATTTTATGTGGTCCTCCAACATTAATACCTGATAAATTTTTAAATTTTCTAAAGAGTCCTTCTCCAAATCAAGTAGAGGACCCTATTAAATTTAGAGGTTCAATAACAATTTCTAGGTCATTGGAGGAATCGATAAAAATTGCAGATGCAATTATTGTCTTAAGATTACAAAAAGAACGAATGATGCATAATTTATTAAGCAGTATTGATTCTTATAGTGATAATTATGGCTTAACAACAGAGAAACTATCTTTGAATAGCAAAGATGTCCCTGTTCTTCATCCAGGGCCTATAAATCGAGGTGTGGAAATTAGTAACAGAATAGTGGATGAATATCCTAATTGCCTAATTAATAATCAAGTTTCAAATGGAATTCCAATAAGAATGGCTTTACTATATCTTTTAAATAAATTCAAATCAGAAATTTAAAGCAATTTAAGACTTTCGGTAAAAAAACCATAAAACAAACCTAATCTAAAAGAATCTATAAATAAAACTAAAAACTTTTTTTCCTTTTCAAACCGATAACTTCTTCTTAGTTTTATCAAAATTTCGAGAAAAACTACTGACAAGAACGCAGCTACTGGATCCATCAATTCAACTACAGCACTTATCATTCCCAGGGAACTGCCAAGAAAGTAACCAAACAGAAGCATAATTAAAGATAAAGAGTATCTTCGCCATGGATTAATTGCCCATGAACTTAACGTTTTAAGGTTCTCTACAATCTTTATTTGAAAATTTGTATTTTGAGGTTTAAAAACCATTTTTATGTTTATTGTTCATTTTAGAATTAAATGACATTTTAACTTTCTTGAACTTTAGTATTACTTTCTACTAATGCAAGTAAAGCCTCCATCTGTGCCATGATTCCTCTAAGTTCTCCAGGCTCAGGTAAAAATCCGTCATCGTTAATATCTAATTGAATTTCTCTTAATTCTTGTCTTAAATATCGCAAATGACTTACAACTTGCTCCCTTTTTGCTTGTGACATAATTCATTCTTCGATTTAAATATTTTAAGGAAATATTTTTTTATTAGATAGAGAATTTAAAAATTTATAAACAAAAATGACGATAAATGTATTAAAAGTAATTAGTATTTTTTTATCTAAAAATTATTTAAAATAATTTTGAAAATTTTTAATTATATAAACTTCTTCATATTAAAAAATTCCTTGAGGCTTTATTATTGATAACTATATTGGATAATTATCAATATGAAATTTATTGATGAGAATAAAATAAGTGAAGAACTTGTAAATTCTTTTAATGAAGAAATGACTTTTGAACTTGCCAAAAGATTAGAAGATGACAACTACATAACACCATTTGATGGTTTAAAAGATTGGCATTTACTAAGAGCTTTAGCAATTAATAGACCTGAATTAACTGCCGATTATATTCATCTTCTTGATCAGGAACCTTTTGATGAAAACTGAAAATATGGAATCTAAAGTAAAGGTTCTCATCTTAATAACAGGTAGTATTGCTGCCGTAAGAATTCCTTTATTAGTTAGTCAACTAATAAAAGAAAATTTTGAAGTAAAGTGCGTCATATCTGAAAATGCCGAAAAATTAATACAACCACTTTCTCTTTCTGTGTTAAGTAGGAACCCTTGCATTGTAGAAAACGACCAATGGTCACATCATCAATCAACCCCCCTACATATAGAGCTATCTAATTGGGCTGACATTTTGTTGATAGCCCCCTTAACAGCCACAACATTATCAAAATGGGTTAATGGAAATGCAGATGGTTTAATTCCAAGCATTTTAATTGCAAATTTTAAGCCAATTATTGTTGCACCTGCCATGAATACAAAAATGTGGCTTAATCAAGCTGTTCAAAAAAATTATTCGCTTTTAGAAAATAATAAAAATGTTTTATGCCTTAAGCCAAGTCAAGGTGTTCTAGCTTGTGACGAAATTGGAATTGGTAAAATACCACCTAATGATCTAATTCAATTAGCTATTGAGTTCATAATCTCACAAAATAAAATGTATTATTGCAAAGATTTAATTAACAAAAGATTTCTAATAACTGGCGGTTGCACTTCCGAACAAATTGATGCTGCGAGAAATATAACTAACAAAAGTTCTGGGACTATGGGGTTACTTCTTGCTCAAGTAGCTAGGTTTAGAGGTGCTGAAGTAAAATATATTCATGGGCCTCTAAGAATTAATAAAGATTTAACTGAAGGTATAAACAGTTTAGAGATTGAAACAAGTATTGATTTAAAAAAAGAAATTAAAAAAGAAATTTCTAGTTGTGACTATTTTTTTATGAATGCTGCTGTATCAGATCTCAAGATAGAATCTGATACTTCAAACAAAATTCCTAAAAACAAAATTAAGGAATACCTAAATACAAATCTTGAACTTGTTCCTGATATTCTAAGAGATATTAGTGAATCTAAAAAACATAACCAAATTTTTGTTGGATTTTGTGCATTTACAGGTCCCATACAAAATGCAAGAAAAACAATAAAAGATAAAATAATAAATAAAGGTTGTGACTACATGTTTGCTAATCCAATAGATATTGCAGGCCAAGGATTTGGTCCTTCAGCTAAAAATGAAGGGTGGCTCTTCGATAAAATCAATATGGAAAATCATATACAAATAACATCAAAAATTGATATCGCGAACAAAATAATTACCCAAATTATTTCAAGTAATAAATAATTAAAATCTTTATTTGTATTTTTTTGTAATCTTAATCATTAAAAATAATGTAATAGCTTACAATAATTGAAGTTTTTACAAATCTAAAAAGCTACGGGTTGTTTCGAGGATTTAAAGACACTAACTTTTGTGCTCCTTGCCCTTGTAATATCCGTACTGAACATTTTAGGTGACCCTTTTCAATCCGTCACAGAACTTTATTGCTACTTTCAATTATGAGAATTCGTTCTTTCTTAGCTTTTGTTATCTCTCTTTGTTTAACTTTTGCTTTTGTCCCTCTTAAATCATATGCCTTCTCTGAGAGAGGAAATGCCCAATTTACAGATGTTGTTAATACAGGTAAAGCTAATGATTGCCCCACATTAGATAATTCTCTTGTTGGATCAATATCCTTAGGTAGTGGAGACTCTCTTAAGGGAATATGCATGCATCCAACAGAAGTTTTTGTAAAAGTTCCTGGTACTAAAAGAAAAGCGGCAGAATTTGTATCTACAAAAATTATCAGTCCTAGGAATAACACTACAGTTACAGAAATTTATGGAGAAGTAAACTCCGGAACATTTACTGAACAAGGTGGTATTGATTTTCAACTTATTACAGTTTTAACCCCAGGAGGATTAGAAGTACCATTCGCATTTTCAGCTAAAGAGTTAACAGCTAATTTACCTTCAACTATTGAACCAGGAACAGTAGTAACTGGTTCAACATTTACACCTAACTACAGAACTGGAGATTTTCTAGATCCTAAAGCTAGAGCAAAAAATACTGGAGTTGAATATGCTCAAGGATTAGTCGCATTAGGTGGAGATGACGAAGAACTAGCCAAAGAAAATATTAAAGTTGATGTAAATGGTGCGGGAGTAATTACCTTGTCAATTAATAACGTAGATTCAGATACAGATGAATTTGCTGGTACATTTGAAGCTATTCAGCCATCTGACACAGATATGGGTTCAAAAGATCCACTTGATGTAAAAATCGTCGGAGAGCTATACGGCAGAAAAGCTTAAATCTAAATTTATACTCTATAAAAGGGGGTTAAACCCCTCTTTTTTTTTCTGAATTTATCTCAATAAAATCCAAAAATGGAATTACAAAAAAAAACAAGGGACTTAAATGGACATATCCCACCTTATGGCGGAAAACTAAAAGATTTAATTATTAAGAATGAGAATCTTAAATCTGAACTTCTTTCTAAAGTCTCATATGAGCATGAATGTAGTGAGAGAAACGCGTGTGATGTAGAGCTTTTAATGATTGGAGCTTTTTCTCCTTTAGAAGGATTTATGGATGAAAAAAACTACCAGTCAGTAATCAAAAATCATAGAGATTCCAGTGGTTTACTTTTTGGCTTGCCAATTGTATTAGATACCAATAATGAAAACCTTAAGGAAGGCGAGACTATCTTACTTACTTATAAAAAACAAAAATTAGCAATTATAGAAGTAAACTCAAAGTGGGAGCCTGATAAATCCGCCGAAGCAAAACTTTGTTATGGTACAAATTCTTTAGATCATCCTGCAGTCAAGATGATCTTCAATGAGAGAGGTAGATTTTATATAGGCGGCAAAATATATGGTTTTGAGCTACCCATTAGAGAATTTCCTTGTAAAACTCCTAAAGAATTAAGAGCTTCATTACCTTCCAATTTCGATGTAGTTGCATTTCAATGCAGGAACCCAATTCATAGAGCACATTATGAACTATTCACTAATGCCCTTCTATCAGAAAATGTTTCTAAAAATTCAGTTGTTTTAGTGCATCCAACCTGTGGGCCAACACAACAAGATGATATTCCAGGGAAAGTTAGATATTTGACATATAAAGAATTGGCAGAAGAGATTTCTGATGAGCGCATAAAATGGGCTTTTTTACCTTATTCGATGCACATGGCTGGGCCTAGGGAAGCTCTTCAACATATGATTATTAGAAGAAATTATGGCTGTACCCATTTCATTATTGGTAGAGATATGGCCGGATGTAAATCATCATCCACCGGTGAAGATTTTTATGGACCTTATGATGCCCAAAACTTTGCAAATAAATGTGCAGAAGAATTAATGATGCAGACTGTGCCTTCAAAAAATTTGGTTTATACAAAAGAGAAAGGCTACATCACTGCTGAAGAAGCTAAAGAATTTAATTATCAGATAATGAAGCTCAGCGGAACAGAATTTAGAAAAAAGTTAAGGAATGGAGACCCAATTCCTGAATGGTTTGCATTCAAAAGTGTAGTGGATGTTCTAAGAAAGTCTTAATATTGTTTTATTATTACTATTATAGATTTATTGAATATTATTTACTGTGAACAAACGTTGGAGAAACGTAGGCCTCTACGTAATTGCTGTTATTACTATCATTGTTATAGGTACTTCTGTTTTTGATAAACCAAGTTCTGATAACACAAAAAAAACCATAAGATATAGTGATTTCATAGAAGCTGTTCAAGATAAAGAAATTAGCAGAGTGTTAATATCACCAGACAACGCAACTGCTCAGGTAGTAGAAATCGATGGTAGCAGATCAGAAGTAAATTTAGCCCCTGATAAAGATTTACTGAAAATATTAACTGATAATAACGTTGACATAGCAGTTACTCCAACAAAGTTATCCAATCCATGGCAACAAGCTATTAGCAGTTTAATATTTCCAGTTCTTTTAATAGGAGGACTATTCTTTCTTTTCAGGCGTTCCCAGAGCGGAAATTCTGGAGGTGGTAATCCTGCAATGAGTTTTGGTAAAAGTAAAGCTCGTCTTCAAATGGAACCATCTACACAGGTAACATTCTCAGATGTTGCAGGTGTAGAAGGTGCAAAACTAGAATTAACAGAAGTTGTGGATTTTCTTAAGAGCCCTGATAGATTTACTGCAGTTGGAGCAAAAATACCTAAAGGTGTACTTTTGGTTGGACCTCCTGGAACAGGTAAAACTTTATTAGCAAAGGCAGTTGCTGGAGAAGCTGGAGTTCCATTTTTCTCAATATCAGGTTCTGAATTTGTTGAGATGTTTGTCGGAGTTGGTGCTAGCAGAGTAAGAGATCTTTTTGAACAAGCCAAAAAGAATGCTCCTTGTATCGTTTTTATTGATGAAATAGATGCAGTAGGAAGACAACGAGGTGCTGGAATGGGAGGAGGAAATGATGAAAGAGAACAAACTTTAAACCAACTACTTACTGAAATGGATGGATTTGAAGGTAATTCGGGAATAATTATTGTTGCTGCAACTAATAGACCTGATGTTTTAGATTCGGCTCTAATGCGACCAGGAAGATTTGACAGACAAGTAACCGTTGACAGACCTGATTATGCTGGAAGGTTACAAATTTTAAATGTACATGCCAAAGACAAGACCCTTTCAAAAGATGTAGATCTTGATAAAGTTGCAAGAAGAACACCCGGTTTTACAGGAGCGGATTTAGCAAACCTTCTAAATGAAGCTGCAATCTTAGCTGCTAGAAAAGATCTGGATACTGTTAGCAATGAAGAGGTCAGTGATGCTATTGAAAGAGTAATGGCAGGGCCAGAAAAAAAAGATAGAGTTATTAGCGATAAGAAAAAAGAATTAGTTGCTTATCATGAGGCTGGCCACGCTCTTGTAGGAGCCTTAATGCCTGATTATGACCCGGTAGCTAAAGTATCTATAATACCTAGAGGCCAGGCAGGAGGGTTAACTTTCTTTACTCCAAGTGAAGAAAGGCTTGAATCAGGTCTTTACTCTCGTTCTTACTTACAAAATCAGATGGCTGTCGCTCTTGGTGGCAGAGTTGCTGAAGAAATTGTATATGGAGAAGAAGAAGTTACCACTGGAGCATCAAATGACTTACAGCAAGTGGCTAATGTGGCGAGACAAATGATTACTAAATTTGGCATGAGTGAAAAAATAGGACCAGTTGCGTTAGGTCAATCGCAAGGAGGAATGTTTCTAGGCAGAGATATGACTGCTACAAGAGATTTCTCAGAGGATACTGCAGCAACAATAGATGTAGAGGTGGCTGAACTTGTTGATATAGCATACAAGAGAGCTACAAAGGTACTTTCAGATAACAGAAGCGTATTAGATGAAATGGCTGTCATGCTTATCGAACAAGAAACAATCGATACTGAAGATATTCAAGATTTACTTAACCGTTCTGAGGTTAAAGTTGCAAACTATATCTGATATAACATAATCTTATTTATTGATGCAAAGTAAAAAAGATTTTTTTTCAGAAAAACTTGATTTAGAATCTTTTTTTTTACTAATAAAACCTGATAATAATATTTACTATGACAATATAAAAAAGAGAATAATTTATGGAGAAATAGAAAAAGTAATAACTCTAGGTCTGAAAAATCTTGAAATAAGTTGGTCTAACAATAAAAACTGGTTAGATTTCGTATACACAATCAAGCTAAATTTTCCAACAATTAATTTAGGCTCAGCTTCAATCTTAAATAAGAAATCAATTGATGACTCTTTAAGCATTGGATTAAAATATTCGATGATGAAATCTTGGGATAAAGATCTATTTAATTATGCTAAGGCAAAAAATCATTTATTAATTCCTGGTATCAAAAATTTAAAAGATCTCGAAGAGGCAATAAAGCTAAATTGTAAAATCATAAAAATTTATCCTATAACAAGTAAAGATACTTCAATAGATCTAAGTCACTATAAAAACATTGATTTCATTGCGGCTGGAGGTCTATCCATTAATGACTTAAATTATTACAAATCTGTCGGCTACAAGACCATTGTAATTGGAGATCAAGCCTTTAAAAATAACAAATTAGATCCAAGCATATATGGATTGCTTAAAGAAAAATCAAATCAAAATGGATAGATCCAATTTAGATTAATCATTCAAAATCCTACATTGCGCATGATTAAGCAACAAATGATCTGCGAGGACTAGTGCAACCATAGCATCAACCATTGGTACTGCTCTAGGTAAGACGCATGGATCATGTCTCCCTTTTGCCTTAAGCAATACTTCATTTCCATCAACATTAACAGTTTGCTGTTCTTTACCTATAGTTGCTGTTGGTTTAAAAGCTATCTTCATATCAATATTTTCTCCATTACTTATACCTCCCTGTATACCTCCAGAATTATTGGATGTTGTTCTTAATCTATTAATATTATCCGACCTAATAAATGAATCATTATGTTCGCTACCTTTTAAAAAAGTTCCAGAGAAACCTGAACCTATTTCAAATCCCTTTGTAGCTGGCAAAGACATCAACGCCTTTGCTAAATCAGCTTCCAATTTATCAAAAACAGGCATTCCTAGACCTGATGGAACATTTCTAACTAGGCATTCAACAACTCCGCCACAAGAATCTCCTTGTTTTTTCAATTGTGTTATTCTTTCAATCATTTTTGCTGCCACCTTTTCGTCAGGACACCTAACAATATTCGAATCGATTTTGCTTATGGAAACTGTATCTTTATTAATTTCAGAATCAATATCATGTATCCTCTTTACCCAAGATAGAATTTCAGTATTAAAAAGAGTTTCCAATAATTGTTTTGCAATAGCACCTGCTGCGACTCTACCTATGGTTTCTCTCGCAGAAGCCCTTCCACCTCCTGAACCAGCCTGAATTCCATACTTCAAATGATAAGTACCATCAGCATGGGATGGCCTGAATACTTGCTCCAAATTACTATAGTCTGCCGGTCTTTGATCTTTATTCCTTACCATCATTGCAATTGGAGTACCTAATGTTACGCCTTCCTTTAAGCCACTTAAAATCTCTAATTTATCTTCTTCATTTCTTGGAGTTGTAATATCACTCTGTCCAGGCCTGCGTCTATCTAATTCATTTTGCACTAAATCAATATCTATTTTCAACTTTGGTGGACATCCATCAAGAATAACTCCGACTGCCCCTCCATGTGATTCTCCAAAAGTACTAACACGAAAAATTTTGCCAAAACTACTACTCATAAAAATATCCAATGTTTAAGTGATATATAAATATTATATGAAACCAATTGAGAATTAAACAAAAAAAAACTCCCTTAAATTAAGGGAGCTTGTGATTTATAACTTTAAGCTTAACCGATAGCTGGAGCTGAAAGAGCTACTGTTGTAGACTCAGCTGCTGCTAGATCAAGTGGGAAGTTATGAGCATTACGCTCATGCATTACTTCCATACCTAGGTTTGCTCTGTTAAGAACATCACCCCATGTAGGAACAATCTTACCGTTTGCATCAACAACTGACTGGTTGAAGTTGAAACCGTTAAGATTGAATGCCATTGTGCAGATACCCATTGAGGTTAACCATACACAAACAACTGGGAATATAGCTAGGAAGAAGTGAAGACTTCTACTGTTGTTGAAACTTGCATATTGGAAGATCAAACGACCAAAGTAGCCATGAGCTGCAACGATGTTGTATGTTTCTTCTTCTTGTCCGAACTTGTAACCATAGTTCTGAGACTCTGTCTCAGTTGTTTCTCTAATTAGAGATGAAGTAACAAGTGAACCATGCATAGCTGAGAATAGAGATCCTCCGAACATACCAGCAACACCAGCCATGTGGAATGGGTGCATAAGAATGTTGTGCTCTGCCTGGAAAACAAACATGAAGTTGAATGTTCCAGAGATACCTAAAGGCATTCCGTCAGAGAAAGAACCTTGACCGAATGGATATACAAGGAATACTGCGAAAGCTGCTGAAACTGGTGCAGAGTATGCAACACAGATCCAAGGACGCATACCTAAACGGTATGAAAGCTCCCACTGACGTCCCATATATGCTGAGATACCAATTAGGAAGTGGAATATTACAAGCTGGTAAGGACCACCGTTGTATAACCACTCATCTACAGTAGCTGCTTCCCAAATTGGGTAGAAGTGTAGACCAATAGCATTTGAAGAAGGAACAACTGCACCTGAGATGATGTTGTTTCCGTATAGGAATGAACCAGCTACTGGCTCTCTAATTCCGTCAATGTCTACTGGTGGTGCTGCGATGAATGCAACGATGAAGCAAGCCGCTGCTGCAAGTAGGCATGGAATCATTAAGACACCAAACCAACCAACATAAATTCTGTTGTTAGTTGATGTTACCCACTCACAAAACTGAGGCCAACCCTTTAACAGCGAAGAACGCTGCTGCTGAATTGTTGTCATGAGTTCGTAAAATATGTCTCTAAAGCGAGACGTGTAAATAAAACGGACATTGAATCCGTTGAAAAGATTTTAGTCCAAAACAGCCAAAAATGTGTAAATAATTTTTCTCAAAGTAAATTTTTTTTGCAAAGAAACATAAGTGACCATTAATGTCTTAATATTTTCTTCATTATTGAGGTTTAAGCTTGGTCGTAATTGAATGGCTATTACATGGCAAAAGATCCAGAGAATTAGTTTCTTTAAAGGAAGCTAAGCATAGAAGACTGGAATTAGAGGCTTCTGGAGCGATTATTTATTGGAGTGAAAGGATTGAAAACAAAAAACTAATTAATCAAATATAAAGATAACCCCCAAATACTATTAAATAAACTTATATTTGGAATAAATAATTCTTAACTTAACATCAAGACAACAATGTTCTCATTTCTTAATTTATGATTTTAAAAAACTGATCGATCCATTCATTTGAAGAACAAATTATTTCTTTTTTTGTGAAACTCATTGCAATATTTTTTTCTTTGTAAGCAACTTCACCTATAAAAACAGGCCAAATAATATCTTGTCCTAGATATCGCAGAGTATTACCTTCAATATCTAGGAATAAGGGATCTCCTTGTTTAGTTAGTTTCCAATCTTGATTCATTCTTTCAGGATGAATTAATCCATTAATATCGCCATTTTTTGTTCTTGGATAATCAATACTTCCTTGATGAACATGAACAATTAATGTCTTTGGGAGTGCTATAAGATTATTTTTTAACTTGTTTATCTCTTCTCTTAAGCTACTAATAATTATTAAAAATCTATTTATAATTTTTGAATCATAATAATTTTGAGCAACTGGTCCTATTTCAAGTACCAATCCACATGGCCATGCCTCAACAAGAAATCCTGTTTGTCTTTTATCATCTTCATGTAAATAAATAGGCAAGCCAAATTTATTCTGTAGTAATGCAGCCAAACAAAAATCTTTTATTCTTCTTCCATATATAACAATGCTTGTTCCCATATTGGAGGTAGTAGTATGCAAATCAATGGCTATTTGACAGGGTTCTTCACCATTTATGCCATATCTTTCAACTAAGAAATTAGCCCTGTTAATTTCATAATTATTTTTATTGTTATAAATATTTTGCTTATTAGAATTAAATGATCTATTTAAATCCGAGTCAATGTATCTTGAACCTTTTTCATAAGCTAGAGGATTGCCTATGATGTACTTATATTCAATATATTTATCAAGATTATTTTGTTCTTTCTTAAATTGATTGCAAGCCCAAATAGGATTTATTTCATTACCATGAGTGCCTGCAACAATAAGTATTTTTTTAATAGTCATTTGTTTTCTCTCATAAAACAAGTTTATGCAAAATAAATATCTTATTAAGATTGCCCAAAAATTCTGGTTTTGGTATTGGAGAAAACTAATGAATGGTTTTGCTCCATCTGATCTACAAGGAAATTATAAAAGACCTAAAGGAATACTACTTAATAGCAACTACGATATTAATAAAGAAAATAGATCAATCTATTTACTAATAGGAAAATCATGCCCATGGTGTCATCGAACTCTACTAGTTTATAAAATAAAAAATTTATTCCAACACATTAAAGTTATATTTTTAAGACCTGATTTTGAACATGGTGAATGGGTATTTGAAAAAAAATTTAAAGGATGTAATAGACTTTCTGAATTTTATAAAAAAGCTCATAAAAATAGCATTTTCAGAGCAACATTACCTCTATTAATTAGTTTCGAAAATAATGAAATCAATGTTTTATCTAATGAGAGTTCAGATATAATTCAATTATTAAATGCAATAAAAAAAGAATCTATACCTCAATCAATACATATCAAAAATTGTAATCAAGAAATATTAGATCTAATTCACTACAACATTAACGATGGAGTTTATAAATGCGGATTTGCGAGAAACCAGTCATCCTATGAAAGGGCAAGTCAAAGTCTTTTTTTAGCCTTAAGCAAGATAGAATCCAAATTAAATAACAATAAGAGTGGATGGATTTGTGGAGAGAATTTAACTTATGCAGATATTTACCTTTTCCCAACTCTTGTAAGGTGGGAATTGATTTATAGCAAACTTTTTAAATGCACGGAAAAAGATTTATTAGATTTCCAAAATATTTTTGAATGGAGATTAAAATTTTTCGCATTTCCTAACGTGAATGAAACATGTTTTGAGAATGAATGGAAAGAAGACTATTACAAAGCTTTATTCCCCCTAAACCCTAATCAAATCAGACCAATTTTGCCATCACTAAAGGAAATTATTAATATACGTTCCTAGTCAATTTCAATAAAATTAATAGCTGACAAAATTATCATGTTGTAATACTCACTTATTTTATTCATAGATAATGCAAATTGATTTGAAATTAACTATCTTATGTATGTCTACTAAAGTACGAAAGGCTTCAAATGAAATCCATTGACGAACACATTCAAAAAGATCAATCGGAAATAGAATCTGCCAAAGCAGAGGGCAATCTTCCAAAGGTCAGACATTTAACTGAAGAACTAAAGGATCTAGAGGAATATAAAGATCATCATCCAGAGGATAAGCATGATCCAAATGCGTTGGAGTTATTCTGTGAGGCCAACCCTGACGAGCCAGAATGTTTAGTATATGACGATTAACTTTTAAAAATATTGATTACTACAAAAAAGGGCAATTAAATGCCCTTTTTTTATTTTAAAAAATTATTTCAATAGTCCCTATTAAAATCAGATGGGCTTCCAGTTAGTGAACATACAACAGACTCTTCATTTTTCATCTCTTTTATTTCAACTATAGGTCTTCCTCTTTTCTTCAAAACTTCAATATCATTAATGGTTTGACATCTAGCTATTAATTTTCCTTGTTGATCAAAACAACTGTAGAAATTCATATTTCATGTAAAAGAATTATCTTATTTATGGCTAATTTTCTCAATTAAATCAAGTGTATTAATTAAAAAAATAAAATATATGAAAAAGTTAAATCCTATGCCAGACCTCAGATAGTAATGAAGACAAACCTTTTTGCAAAGATGAAGAAATAACTAAAACTTTTTTTTGGGATATATTTTCTAATTTTTGTGTGATGATTTTCAGATAGTTTTCATCTACAAGCTCCATCTTATTAAGTACGACTATTCTCTCTTTATTCAAAAGGCCTCTCCCATATTGTTTTAATTCTTGCTCAATTATTTCAAAATCATTAATAGGATTTTCTGCTATTGAGTCAATCATATGTATAAGTATCTTAGTTCTTTGTATATGTCTCAAAAAATCATGCCCTAATCCCACCCCATCAGCTGCTCCTGATATTAATCCTGGTATATCAGCAAAAAGGCATCCGTTACCATCTGACTTTCTTACAACACCTAAATTGGGTATTAAAGTTGTAAAAGGATAGTTAGCAATTTTAGGTTGAGCAGATGACAAAACAGAAATCAAGGTGCTTTTACCTGCATTTGGCAGACCTATAATCCCTACCTCAGCAAGAAGTTTTAATTCTAATTGAACCTCCCAAATCTCTCCATCTTTGCCTTCAGTAAAAGATTCGGGGGCCCTATTTTGGTTGCTCAAATAGTAAGCATTACCATGTCCACCTCTACCTCCATAGGCAACAGTTAAGCTCTGCTTATCTTGAGTTAAATCTCCTAAAATAATTCCCGTATTAAAATCTCTAATTTCAGTACCACATGGGACTTTTAGTATTGTATCTTCTCCTGCGGCTCCAGATCTTTTGTTAGGGCCTCCTTTACAACCATCTTTTGCAAATATTTCCCTTTTGAATTTAAAATCTAAAAGTGTTTGAAGATTACTGTCTGCCATTAATATAATTGAACCACCTTTACCCCCATTCCCTCCTGAGGGTCCACCAGCTGGTACAAATTTTTCTCTTCTAAATGAAACGATTCCATTACCCCCCTTCCCAGCTTTCAGAATAATTTTTGCTTGATCAATAAATTGCACTTAAAAACCTTATGAATAGTTTTTCTAAATAATTTAAATTTTATTTTATCCAAGCAATAGTGCAACCTGGTCCACCCTCATTGGTGGCTGCATCTTCTATTTTATCGACATAATTCAATCCTGATAACCATGTTCTTAATCCTTTTTTTAACTTGCCAGTTCCAATTCCATGAACAATCCATAGCGGACCATGAAACTTTCTAATTTTATCCTCGATAATAACTTCTGCTTCATGTACTCTTAATCCCCTTACATCAATTGTATTTTTACTAGTTCTAATTTTTGAATAAGAAAAATCTTCTCTTGAAGAGTTAATTTCAATTTTAGAATTTTTTAAATTTGGTTGTTCTCCATTAATACCTTCAAAGTCATTTAACGTTAATGTGCTTCTAAATGAACCACATGTAACCTCAAAAAATTCACCTTTTTTGTCTAAATCTGTTATTTGTCCAATACTATTTAAACTTTTGATTTTTATGAAATCACCTACCTGAGGATTCCATGAGATTGCCTTCTCAATATTTTTATGACTTAAATGTTCTTGCTCAATTGCTTTCAACCTATTCCCAATCAACCTAGAATCATCGCCATCAGCATTCTTATCCCTTAACTTTTTAATCAAATTGATAACCTCTTTTTTAGCCGATATAATATGTTTTGATAATTTATACCTTTCATTTTCCTGAATTTTTTCGGCATTAAGTTTTTGAAATTCGTAATTTTCCTTCAATTCATCATGTAATATTTCGGTTCTAGCAATAAGTTCAGCTGCAGCTTCTGCCGATTTTTGTTGTTTGATCTTCTCTTCTTCTAGTCCCTTAATAATATTATTGATGTTTTCAACTTCTTTTGGTTTTAAATAATTTGCTGCTTCATTTAGTATTCTTTCATCTAGACCAATTCTCTTAGAGATTGACAAAGCATTACTCCTGCCAGGGATACCCCAATTAAGAATATATTTAGGCTTAAAAGATTCTTCATCAAAGGCAACTGAAACGTTTTCGAACCTTGGATCACTATATTTTAATGCCTTAATATCTCCATAATGAGTAGTAGCTAAAGTAATATCAGATTTATCGGCAAATTCTTTCAACAAAGCAATAGCAAGAGCTGTACCCTCCAGAGGATCAGTCCCGGATCCAATTTCATCTAGTAACACAATTGATAATCCATTTTTATGATGGAGAGATTCTAAAATTTTTTTAATACGTGAAATATGTCCACTAAAAGTAGATAAATTTTCTTCTAAGGATTGATCATCACCAATATCAACAAATATATTTGGGCAAAAAGGTATTGTAGGATTATTTTTTGAGGGGATAAATAATCCTGCTCTGGCCATTAACAAAGCCAAACCTAGACCTTTTAAAGCGGCAGTTTTACCTCCAGTATTAGGTCCAGTAATAGCCACAACTTTTATATTTCTAGTTATATGAAAATCAACAGCTACAGGGGCAGATGCACCTTTTTTTTTATTTTCCCAAATCAATAACGGATGAGAAAAACCTATTAAAGAAACTATTGGATTTTTTTCAAAAATAGGAATTTTACCTCCAATCCATTTCGAATATCTTGCACGAGTTAAAGCGTTCTCTAATCGCAACAAAATCCCTGCCATCGCAATGAGATTATCACTATTATCTCTAATTATTTGAGACCATTGTTGTAGTAATTTAAATTCTTCTCCAGTAACCAGTGCCTCTAATGAAGCAATTTTATTACCTTTGGATACTACATTCTCTGGTTCAAAATATATTGTATTTCCCGAAGATGAAGAATCATGAATTATGCCTTTAAATTTGTCTACAAATTGGACCTTTATAGCTAAAACTGGTCTACCAAATCTATCCCCAATAGTAGTATCTTGGATAAAAGATAAATTTCTTTGAATAAAGTTATCTATTAATATTTTTCTTTCTAATTTCTTAGATAATACTTCTCTTCTAAGATCAGCTAATTTATTACTAGCTCTATCTGAGATTCTCCCATTAGACTCAATCCCATTTTTTAAAATCTTTTCAATATTGCTATTCTCGCTTAAATTCTTTGTAAATGATGAAATAAAAGGCCTTTTTTCAAAATCTAGTAAGATTTTCTTTAATTGCCTAGCTACAGAAATTGTTTCTGCTATTTCTAACAAGTCAGAAGAACCAATAACTCCTCCCTTAGAGCAAATTTCAATATTTCTAGTAATATCAAATACCCCAGAAAAACTAATAGATTTTTCTAATTGATTTTCTAGATCGTTAATTTCAATAGTCTCATTTAATAATCTGTTAGAAACTTCGAATTCTGATGGAATATCAAAACCTAGAATTGCTCTTTTACCCATTTTTGTAGAAGCAAATGAAGATAAATGAGTTTTTAAAGTATCCCACTCTAAAAGGTTTATAGATTCATCTGATATAGATCTATTTGTATTTAAATATTTTGGATGATTGTTCTCTTGCATATTAAAGAAAAATAATCAAACATTTGATTGAATTCCACCAGGAGGAACATAAAGCATTTCAAGCCAATTCCCTTCTGTATCTTGCATGTAAAAAGACGCAGTTCCATCTCGATGTTCATGGACTGGGCCAACTTTCACACCAGATTCTCTTAAAGTATTTTGAATATTAAAAACTTCTTCTTTTTCTTCAAAATGAAAAGCAAAATGAGGTCCTGCAGCTTTATAGCTCGGAGCTAACAAAGCAAGTCCATCTTTCCCTTTACCAGCCTCTAAATAACACCAATCTTTATCATCCCAAATCAAGGACATCCCTAAGCTCAAGTAAAAAGATTTAGCCCTTTCGAGATTTTCGACTCTAAGTGCAATGTGTCCAATTCTTTGAACTCCTTTTGATCCGCTTAAAAACAAAACAAAAACTGTAAGTATTTACCCAAGAATAAACCAAAAATTTATTATTAATGAGTTTTTAACTTTCCTTCAACCATTTAGATGCATCACAAGCATGATAAGTAAGTATTAATTTTGCTCCTGCTCTTTTGAAACTAAGCAACGTTTCTAAAACTATTTCCTTCTCATTAATCCAATTCCGCATTGCAGCTGACTTAACCATAGAATACTCGCCACTAACGTTATAAGCAGCTATGGGTTTATTTGAAAAAGTGCTAAGTCTATAAACTATGTCCAAATAAGAAATCCCTGGTTTAACCATCAAAATATCTGCTCCTTCATATTGATCTAAGGCAGATTCAATTAAAGCCTCCTTTGAATTAGCAGGGTCCATTTGATAAGTAGACTTATTGTCTGGAATTATTTTCTTACTATTTTCTTTAGGAGCCGAATCTAAAGCAGTTCTAAAAGGACCATAATATGCAGATGAAAATTTTGCAGTGTAACTAATTATACCTACATCACTAAATCCTTCGCTATCAAGAGCTGTTCTTATAGCGCCAACTCTTCCATCCATCATGTCACTTGGACCGATAAAATCTGCTCCTGCTCTTGCCTGAGTTAAGGCTTGTTTTTTTAAAATCTCAATAGTTTCATCATTTAAAATGTTTCCATTTTCATCAACTAATCCATCATGTCCATCACATGAATAAGGATCCAAAGCAACATCTGTCATTATTGCCATTTCAGGAATTTCTTTTTTTAATATACGAATAGCATTAGGAATTAAACCTTTTTCATTAAAACACTCTGCTCCATCTTCCGTTTTTAGGCTATCGTCTATTTTTGGGAAAAGCACAATACATCTTATTCCTAATTCCCAAGCTCTAGTAACCTCTTGTATTAAACCATTCATATCCCATCTATAAGTTCCTGGCATTGCCGAAATTTCTTGTTGGAAATTCTTTTCATGAATAAATAATGGATATATAAAATCCTCAGGATTTAGATGGTTTTCTCTTACCATGTCTCTAATAGCCTGTGTCCTTCTTAATCTTCTTGGACGAATAATCAAATTCATATGAATCTTTTTAAAATGAAAGTTAATGAATTATTTATCTAATACCATAGTCTCTTAACTTGCATATAAATTAAAAAGACCCCTTTTTTGTTATGGAAAATTAACCTAATTTTCCGTACAATTAATTCAAAAGTTACATAAATATTTTGCGCAAAATTAATTTTTACGCAAATTCACGACATAAAGATATAAAATATTAAATTAATGTATTTATTTAAAAGGAGAAGATCTTTGCAAATAATCAATGGCTTTCATCTCAAAAATATTAGAGGTGATATTTTAGGTGGTATCACAGCCGCAGTAGTCGCTTTACCTCTTGCACTTGCTTTTGGTAATGCTGCATTGGGACCCGGAGGAGCAATTTATGGATTATATGGCGCAGTAGTAGTCGGTTTTTTAGCTGCTTTATTTGGCGGTACACCAGCGCAAGTTAGCGGACCAACTGGTCCAATGAGTGTTACTGTTGCTGGAGTAGTAGCAGGTTTGGCGGCAGTAGGAGTTCCTAGAGATTTGTCTGCAGGACAGATTTTACCTCTAGTAATGGCTGCAGTAGTAATTGGTGGTTTATTGCAAATTGCATTTGGAATTCTAAAGCTAGGAAAATATATCACTCTAGTCCCATATTCTGTTGTATCGGGATTCATGTCTGGTATTGGAGTCATAATCATTGCACTTCAAATTGGGCCATTACTAGGAATAAGCACAAGAGGAGGAGTAGTCGACTCTTTAACTACTGTTTTTTCGAATTTCGAACCTAATGGCGCCGCCATTGGAGTAGCTATAATGACTTTAGGAATAGTATTTCTAACACCTAGAACAATAACTCAGTGGGTTCCTTCTCCACTTTTAGCTTTATTAATAGTAACTCCAATATCAATGTTCTTTGGTGGAACGATAGACAGAATTGGAGAAATCCCTAGAGGAGTTCCATCTTTAGATTTCCCTAGTTTCAACCAGTATTTTCCTATTATTTTCAAGGCAGGTCTTGTATTAGCAGTACTTGGAGCAATTGATTCTTTACTTACATCCTTAGTAGCAGACAATATTTCTCAAACAAAGCATAATTCTGATAGAGAGTTAATTGGACAGGGGATAGGAAATGCTGTAGCAGGTCTTTTTTCAGGCTTACCAGGTGCAGGCGCAACAATGAGAACTGTTATAAATGTCAAATCTGGTGGATCTACTCCTTTATCAGGAATGGTTCACTCAATAGTTTTACTAATAGTTTTAATCGGTGCAGGACCATTAGCTGAACAAATACCCACAGCTCTTTTAGCAGGTATCCTTATCAAAGTTGGATTGGATATTATTGACTGGGGATTCTTGCTAAGAGCACATAAATTATCTCTAAAAACTTCAGTTGTCATGTATGGTGTACTCCTAATGACTGTTTTTTGGGACTTGATATGGGCAGTATTAGTTGGAGTATTTATTGCAAACATGCTGACTATTGATTCCATTACTGAAACTCAACTAGAAGGTATGGAAGAAGATAATCCTTTATTAACAGATAATAATCAAGGACAAAATACATTACCCGCTGATGAAAAAGCTCTACTTGATAGATGTTCAGGACAAGTAATGCTATTTAGACTAAAAGGGCCACTTAGTTTTGGTGCCGCAAAAGGTATCTCTGACAGAATGAACCTAGTAAGAAATTACAAAATTCTGATATTAGATATTACTGATGTTCCAAGACTTGGAGTAACAGCAACACTTGCTATAGAGGACATGATGCAAGAAGCTAAAAATAACTCTAGGAAAGCATTTGTGGCTGGGGCTAATGAAAAAGTTAGAGAAAGGCTATCCAAGTTTGGCGTTGATGGAATTATTGAAACAAGAAAACAAGCTTTAGAAATAGCTTTAAATGAATTATCTTAATAATCTATGGAAGTAAATCCAATACTACAAAATGTATTAGCGCCACCAGTACTTTTCTTTTTAATTGGAGCAATTGCTGTATTTTTTAAATCTGATTTAGAAATACCTGCTCCATTACCAAAACTATTTTCTTTATATCTGCTTTTAGCAATTGGATTTAGGGGAGGAATTGAAATTCAAAAAAGTGGTTTTACTGATCAGGTTCTACCTACTTTAAGTGCGGCAATATTAATGTCTCTAATAATTCCATTAATTGGATTTTTAATATTGAGGTATAAGTTTAATGTTTTCAACTCTGCTGCAATTGCAGCTGCTTACGGTTCTATTAGTGCGGTCACATTCATATCCGCGGAAAGTTTCTTAGACAGTCAAAACATAGATTTTGATGGATTTATGGTTGGAGCTTTAGCTTTGATGGAGTCTCCAGCAATTATCGTTGGCTTATTACTTGTAAAATTCGCAGCCCCAAAAAATAGACCTAACTCAAGAAAAATGCACCTTCGTGCAATATTGCATGAGTCTATTTTGAATGGATCAGTTTATTTATTACTTTCTAGTCTAATAATAGGGTTTCTAATCGCCTCAACTAATCCAGCAGGCATTGAAAAAATGGAGCCTTTCACTAAAGATTTATTCTATGGTGCTGAATGCTTTTTTCTATTAGATATGGGCATAGTTGCAGCTCAAAGATTGCCTAGTCTAAAAAAAGCCGGTTCATTTCTAATCGCTTTTGCAATTTTCATGCCAATATTTAATTCTTTAATAGGTGTGTTTGTTGCAAAATTATTAACTCTAGGACCTGGGAATGCACTACTATTTGTGGTTTTATGTGCTAGTGCATCGTATTTAGCAGTGCCTGCAGCTATGAGGATGACAGTGCCAGAGGCAAAGTCCAATTACTATATTTCTACAACATTAGGTTTAACTTTCCCATTCAATATCGTTCTTGGAATACCAATATATATGAGTTTAGTAAATAAAGTTATTCCACTTTCCCCATTATAAAAATGAAAAGATTAGATTTAATTTTTAGTGAAAGAGAACTTGATGCAATTCTGAAAACATTAGAAAAGGCTAATGTTCCTGGATATACCGTAATGAAACATGCTACTGGGAGAGGTCCAGAAAGAGTGGTTACTGAGGATATGGAGTTTACTGGCTTAGGATCAAATGCACATGTTATAGTTTTTTGCGAGCAAGAATTAATTGATCAAATGAGAGAAGATATTAAGGCAGAGCTGAGTTACTATGGCGGGGTAGCTTATATTTCAGAAGCAACTCCTCTTTAAATATCTATTACTAATATCTATTTTCTTAAGAGTGAATCCAATCTACCCTTATATTTTTTCTACTATTTAAGTATCTATCTATTGACATTGCAGCGATACATCCGTCAGATGCCGCGACTACTGCTTGCTTAAACGGTGTATTTCTTATATCTCCAATAGCCCATACTCCATCTGAATTTGTGGACATAAAATCATCAACAATCACACCTCCATCTTCTTTTAAGGCAATCTGATCTCCTAAGAAATCAGTAATTGGCTTTGAACCACTCATATAAACGAAAACTCCATCTAAATTAAGATTGATAGGATTTTCTTCCTGTTTATTTTTTACAATTACGCCATTCACACCCATATCATCACCCAAGATTTCCAATAATCTTGTTCTACTCCAATGTTTAATATTTGCATTATCCATCAGTTCCATAGCCTCATCATTTTCAGGCTTTGGATCACTTGATGTAATCCAATGAACAGTTGAAGCAAATTTAGTAAGAACAGTAGCCTCCTCTATTGCCTCTTTATTTACTCCAATTACAGCCACTTCCCTATTTTTATAAAAAGCTCCATCACATGTAGCGCAGTAACTTACCCCCTTTCCAAGAAAATCTGCTTCTCCTTTAAATGATGCAGGTCTACCCATAGCTCCACTTGCTAGCACAAGTGCTTTAGCCTTAAAAGTACCTTCAGGTGTATAAACTGTTTTCCATTCTTCAGAGACATCTATCCCAAAAACTTGTGCTCTTCTGTAGTCTGTACCATATTGAACAGCTTGCTCTCTCATTAATGTAAGTAATTTTTCCCCACTAATATCAACAGGAACACCTGGATAATTTGCTATTTGATGAGTTATTGCTAAGGCACCAACAGACGGATTTTTATCTAAAATTACCGTCTTTAAATTAGAACGAGAGGTATAAAGAGCACAAGTGCATCCTGCCGGCCCGCCACCGATAATAACAACATCTGACTCGAAAATTTCCAATTTTCTCAAACTCCTTTTATTAAGTAATTAGATGAGTTTTTGGTTAGAAGATAAAATTGATTAAAATTGCTAACCTCTGTATAGGTATAAGGTTAAGAGAAAAAAAATAAAAAAGCATAATATAGAAACAAACTTACATAGGAAAAATAAAAAAAAACAAGTTTAAAAATGATCAGTGACCTGAATTGTTCTTAATTGATCTATTATTAAATAATATTTTGAAGTTTACTTTTAAAAGGCCCCCTATATTTTTTATGACCAATTCTGATTATCTTTTAAAAGCTGCTATCAAAAAAATAACAGAAAAATTAAGCGAGGCTTTAGTTGGAAAAATTGAGGAAGCAACAAATGTTGCACAATATGCACCAGAAAAAATTAAAAAAGAATTTGAGACTCTAAAAGAATCAATAATTGAAGAAGCTGCAAAAATGAAATATGAAATGAGTCCTCAAGACAATAATCAAACATCTAAAACAGATCAAGATCCTACAATCACAAAAGCTCTAAAAGAAATAGAAGACATTAACGAAGGCATAGAGAGATTAAATAAAACACTTAACAAGTTAATTTAATGAAAAATAATTTGTTTGGAAATCGAATCAAAAAGTTTAAAAGAGGTTGTCTGATATGGAAAACACTTTTTTTACTTTTGTTCAGTTTATGGTTAGACAATATAATTTTCACATTTCTCCGGACTAATAATGATATAAAAAATAAGATTCAAATAAAACGGGCTAAATGGCTTACTAATGAATTAATTAAACTTGGTTCTGCCTTCATTAAAATCGGACAATTATTGTCTGCAAGACCTGATTTAATTCCTAATACATGGATAAAAGAATTATCTAGATTACAGGATCAAGTTCCTCCATTTCCATTTAAACAAGTTGAAGGAACAATTATAAAAGAATTAGGACCGAAGTTCTCTGAAATAGATCACATAATTCATCATCCAGTAGGATCAGCCTCATTAGCGCAAGTTCATAGAGGAAAGTTAAAGAATGGCAAAGAAGTAGTATTTAAAGTTCAAAGACCTAACTTAAAAGATTTATTCATTATAGATCTAGATATATTGCAACAGATTGCTGCTTTATTACAACGGAATAAGAATTGGAGTCGAGGAAGAAATTGGGTTGCAATTGCAAAAGAGTGTAGAAAAGTTCTTATGAAAGAACTGGATTTCAATTGTGAAGCTCAATATGCAGCAAGATTTAGACAGCAATTTATTGATGATGAGAATGTTGAAGTTCCTGCAGTAATATGGGACATGAGTAGTGAAAAGGTTCTTTGTTTAAGTTATCTGGAAGGCACTAAAATAAGCGATTTAACAAAATTAAAATCTAAAAATATTGACTTACCAAAAATTGCAGAAATAGGAGCAATCAGTTACTTAAAACAGCTTGTGAATTATGGTTTTTTCCATGCAGATCCCCATCCAGGTAATTTAGCAGTTTCAAATAAAGGTAAATTAATCTTTTATGATTTTGGAATGATGGGCAATATTTCCAATAATCTACAAAACAGGTTAGGAGATATGGTCAGGGCTGCTGCTTTTAGAGACGCAGCATCACTTGTCAATCAACTACAACAAGCTGGCTTAATTTCAAAAGATATAGATATAGGTCCTGTCCGAAGACTAGTTAGATTAATGCTAAAAGAAGCCTTAACTCCACCATTTAGTCCAAATATTATTGAAAAGCTATCAGGAGATTTATATGAACTTGTTTATGAAACACCATTTCAGCTACCAGTAGATTTAATATTTGTGATGAGAGCATTATCAACTTTTGAAGGTGTTGGCAGAATGTTAGATCCAGGGTTTAATCTTGTATCAGTTACAAAGCCTTATTTAATAGCACTTATGACTTCAAATAATCAAACTCCAAACGATTTCATTAACCAATTTGGAAGACAAGTAGGTGAAATAGGCTCTAAAGCGGTAGGTATACCAAAAAGAATAGATGAAAGTTTAGAAAGATTAGAGCAAGGAGATTTACAACTACAAATACGAATGGGTGAATCTGACAGACAATTCAAGAAAATGTTTACTGCTCAGAAAACATTAGGCCATTCAATTCTCATAGGGAGTCTATCAATAGCATCAGCTTTACTTGTAACTAATAAACAAAATAACTTTGCATTATTACCATTAATCTTTGCAATACCTATTAGTATTGATTGGATCAAGTGTCAATTAAGTATGAGAAAAGGATCACGCTTAGAAAATCTTAAGCGCTAAAAATACTATATATTTTTTGGACCTAGACCTAAAGCACCAGCAAATCTTGATTGATCTCCTAATTCCTCTTCAATTGTTAAAAGCCTATTGTATTTTGCAATCCTTTCACTCCTGCTCAAAGAACCAGTTTTAATTTGACCAGATCTTGTAGCAACAGATAAATCAGCTATCGTTGTATCCTCTGTCTCGCCACTTCTATGACTAATAACACTTGTAAAACCAGAAGTCTTAGCTAACTCAATAGCCTCTAAAGTTTCAGTTAGTGTTCCAATCTGATTTACCTTTATTAGAATTGAATTAGCAGATTTTTGCAAAATACCTTTTCTTAACCTTTCAGTATTAGTTACAAATAAATCATCGCCTACTAGCTGGACTTTATTACCTAGCTCCTTATTCAATTCTGACCAACCTTCCCAATCATCTTCTGCCAATCCATCCTCAATTGAAACAATTGGAAAATTTGAAACCAAGTTTGAAAGATATGAAATCATTTGGGAACTATTTAAACTTTTTCCTTCATATTTATAAACACCATCGTTATAAAATTCAGTACTAGCAGCATCTAAAGCTAGAGACACTTGCTCGCCAGGAATAAATCCAGCTTTCTGGATAGCTTTTAAGAGTAAATCACCTGCTTCTTCACTGGATGACAAGTCTGGAGCAAATCCACCTTCATCACCTACAGCAGTAGATAAACCTTTTTGTTCCAGTAATGATTTTAGTGAGTGAAATATTTCAGTCCCCATTCTAAGTGATTCACTAAAACTTTGTACGCCATGAGGTACAAGCATAAATTCTTGAAAATCAAGGCTATTTGGCGCATGAGCGCCACCATTAATAACATTCATCAATGGAACTGGGAGAAGATTAGACAATGGATCTCCGAGATACCTGTATAAAGGGATATCTAAAGCATTCGCTGCTGCTCTTGCATTAGCAAGACTAACTGCAAGGATTGAGTTGGCTCCAAGGTTTGATTTATTAGCAGTTCCATCAATTTCAATCATTAATTTGTCTACAGCTGTTTGATCTAAAGCAGATAAACCACATAATGCAGGAGAAATTGTTTCATGAATTTTATTAACAGCGTTTAATACACCTTTGCCCATATATTTTGAACCGCCATCTCTTAATTCATGAGCCTCATGAGCTCCAGTACTTGCTCCGCTAGGGACAATTGCCTTACCAATAGCTCCACATTCCAAAAATACTTCTGCTTCTACAGTAGGGTTTCCTCTTGAATCAAGCACTTGCCTCGCTTCAATAGTGTCAATAAGAAAATCAATAGTTTCTTTCACAATTTAATTATTACTATTTAAATCCTATAAATAGCTGAACTATTTGGCTAATATCTGAAATATATATAAGTTAATCAAATATTTTTTTTTGATTTCAAAACAAGTTTTGAATTTTATATTCAAAAATTCTTAAAAAATCTAAAAATCTGTTTTTAATGAAACTTTGTAAGATTTCATTTTATAATTTGAAAAATCTTGAATGATCATTAATAATAATCTGAATTAAGATAAGGATAAATGATCAACTATAACTTTTTTATAGTTTATGAGAGAAACTCTTACATCGAATCCTGAACTTTTTAGTGATATAAGTTGGAATCTTCTTCTGCAAGGAGAAGAAACTGCAAAAAAATGGGATCACAGCGAATTTAATATTGAGCACATTATTCATACATTGTTTACATCAAGTGAATTTTTTGCATTCATTGAAAAATTATCAATAGATCAAGATACAGTTTTAGACATAACAGAAGATTTTCTAGAAGAGAATCCAACAAATGAGTCAGATATTTTTACGATTGGAGAAGATTTAGAACTTTTATTAGATAATGCAAATCAAATAAAAAGTCAATGGGGATCAAAGTTAATAGAAATTCCCCATTTATTAATTGCTCTTGGTAGAGATTTAAGGATAGGTAATTACGCATTCCAAGAGGGTAATCTTTCAGTAGAGAAGTTAGAAGAAGAATTAAAGTTTTTTCCAAATATAAATCAATCAAAAAGTTACGTTGAAAATAAAAAAAGAGATAAAATAAATAACCAATCCGACTTAGAATCTCATAAAGAGAATGTATTAAAGGAAGAAAAAGCTATTGTTCCCTCCGCAACAAATAAAATTACTATTGATAGCAAAAAACAAGTTGAGGAGGATGTACTTCTACTTTATGGGAAGGATTTAACCGCATCAGCTCAGCAAGGTCTACTGGATCCTGTTGTGGGAAGAGAAAATGAAATAAATAATCTAATGAGAATCTTATCTCGAAGAAGTAAAAATAATCCTATCCTTATTGGCAATCCTGGGGTTGGTAAAACCTCTATTGCTAAATTACTTGCACAATTAATTATTGAAGAAAAAGTTCCTGATTCTTTAAAAAATTTTAAAATTATTTCTCTTGAATTAGGTGCTCTTGTATCAGGAACAAAATTCAGAGGTCAGCTTGAAGAAAGGCTTAGTTTAATACTTGAAGAACTTAAAAATTCAGATCAAGGAATGATTTTATTTATTGATGAAATTCATTCAATCATAAGTTCTGACAGATCTACTGCTGATATAGGAAATATTCTAAAACCTTTATTAGCTGAGGGAGAGCTTAGGTGTATTGGCACTACCACTCCTGCAAAATTCCGAGAAAGTATTGAAAAAGACCAAGCATTAAATAATTGTTTTCAAAAAATAATAGTGAATGAACCCTCAGTTGAATTAACTGCAAAGATCCTACAGTGTATTAAAAAGAAGTATGAATTACATCATGGTATAAGAATCTCTAAAGAAGCAGTTAATTATTCTGCAAAACTTGCAGATAGATATATTAGCGATAAATGTCTTCCAGACAAAGCTATAGATTTAATTGATGAAGCAGCAGCACAATTGAAAATAGAATCTAATATTAAACCTCAAATAATTATCCAACAAGAAAGCAAAATTAATTCGATTGAACAAAAATTGAACAATTTACTAAATGAAAATTTTGAAGATAAAGAAAGATTATTGGATCAAAAAAACATATATGAGAATAAATTAAACGAACTTTCTGGTGACTGGAATAATTTACGTTTACAAATGGAAAAATTATCGTTTTTTTTAAAAGAGGAAGATAGACTTCTTGGAAAACTTGAAGAATGCAATCCAGATTTGGAGACTTCAAATAGCCTAGATTATATAGATAAGCTAGAAGAGGATTTGAATGCAGTTGAAGCAAAAATTCAAGGAATTGAAGAAAGCTTTAAAAACTTCAATAAAAAGAAAAGTTTCCCCTTTAAATATCAAGTTGAGGCTGATGATATTGCTGATGTTATTTCAAAAATAACAGGGATTCCTATTTCCAAAGTAGTTTCTAATGAGAGAAATAAACTAGTTAATTTAGAAATAGAATTAAGTGAAAAAGTTATTGGACAAGAAAAAGCGATTCAAGCTGTTTCTGCTGCAATAAGAAGAGCCAGAGTTGGGATGAAAAATCCAAAAAGGCCTGTTGGATCTTTTTTATTTATGGGTCCTACAGGTGTTGGCAAAACAGAACTAGCTAAAACACTTGCGTCTGCATTATTTGATGAAGACGAAGCTTTATTAAGATTAGATATGAGTGAATATATGGAGAAAAATGCTGTAGCAAGACTTTTAGGAGCTCCTCCAGGTTATGTTGGCTACGAAGAGGGAGGACAGTTAACTGAAGCTGTAAGACTAAAACCTTACTCTGTAATACTCCTTGATGAAATTGAAAAAGCTCATTCAGAAGTATTTAATATTCTCTTGCAAGTTTTAGATGAAGGAAGATTAACTGATTCGCAAGGTAGAACAGTTGATTTTAAAAATACAGTTATCATTATGACCAGCAATTTGGCAGGGAAAATAATTTTAGAATATTCAAAAAATATTAGTCAAAACAAGGAGAATTCAGAACTAAATAAACAATCTCTAGAAGATTCTATTAACAATTCATTGTCTTCTATTTTTAGACCCGAATTTTTAAACAGAATTGATGAAGTCGTACAATTTAAACCATTATCTATAGATCAACTTAAGAAAATAATTAGTCTTCAAATAGAAGATTTAAAGAATCTACTTCTTGAACAAGGAATTAAAATTAATATCGATAATAAAGTTATTCATAAAATAGCTAACGATTCATACGAACCTGAATTTGGTGCAAGGCCGCTTGGAAGAGAACTCAGAAGACAAATAGAAAACCCCCTAGCCACAAAACTACTAGAGGAAGATTTTAAAAATAAAAAAAATATTACAATCAAAATAAGTCCTTCAAAAAAAGATGAGATTTTATTTAGACCTAGCTGAGTAGCAAATCTATAAGCTAAAATAAATATAAGCATAAAGCTTAAGTTCAAAAATTTTGTGACAAATCCTACTACTAATCAAGAACCTCTTAAAAAAGAACCCTCTGAAATAGAAGAACCTAAGAAAAAGAAAAATTTCTTAAAATCTACCTTCGACGAGCTAAAACTTGTCGTGTGGCCGAACAAACAACAGCTATTTAGCGAATCGGTTGCGGTTATAATTATGGTATCCTTTTCAGCAGCTGCAATTGCATCTGTGAGCAGATTTTATGGATGGGCAGCATCACAAATTTTCCGTTAAATTAATCCTTGTAATTTAAATTTTTTTCAAGTTCTTCAAATGATCTTTACCCAGTTCCCAGAAAAGAAAAATGAGTAATGAATTAACTACTAACCTTGGTTCTTCAAAAGCGAATACTAGTATTGCAAGATGGTATGCGGTCCAAGTTGCTTCAAGCTGTGAAAAGAAAGTAAAAGCAACTCTTGAACAGAGATCCGTAACTTTAGGTGTTAATAATAGAATTATCGAAATCGAAATTCCTCAAACTCCAGGCATCAAGTTAAAAAAAGATGGCAGTAGACAAACTACTGAAGAAAAAGTTTTTCCTGGTTATGTCCTTGTCAGAATGATATTAGATGAAGATACAATGATGGCTGTAAAAAGCACCCCCAATGTTATTAACTTTGTTGGTGCAGATGATGGAAGAGGAAGCGGAAGGTCCCGAGGTCATATAAAACCTAGACCCTTATCTAGACAAGAAGTAAATAGAATATTTAAACGAGCTTCAGAGAAAAAGGCTGTTATCAAATTAGATATTGAGGAAAAAGATAGAATTATCGTTACTAGTGGTCCATTCAAGGATTTTCAAGGTGAAGTCATAGAAGTCTCTGGTGAAAGAAATAAATTAAAAGCATTACTTTCAATTTTTGGGCGCGAAACTCCTGTAGAATTAGAATTCTCACAAATCAATAAACAAAATTAGTTCTTAATTATTTTTGTTTATCGAGTAAAATTATCATTTTAAACCTCAGTTTAAACTCACTAAAATCTAATGGCAAAAAAAATTGTTGCAGTTATTAAACTTGCTCTTCAAGCTGGTAAAGCAAACCCTGCTCCTCCAGTTGGACCAGCTTTAGGACAACATGGTGTAAATATCATGGCATTTTGCAAAGAATATAATGCAAGAACTCAAGATAAAGCGGGTTTCGTAATTCCGGTTGAGATTTCAGTTTTTGAAGATAGAAGCTTTACCTTCATTACTAAAACGCCTCCTGCTTCTGTCTTGATTACTAAGGCTGCGGGTATAGAGAAAGGAGCTGGTGAATCATCAAAAGGTTCTGTTGGGAATATAAGTAAAGCTCAATTAGAAGAAATAGCCAAAACTAAGCTTCCTGATTTAAACTGTACAAGTATTGAATCTGCAATGAAAGTAATTGAGGGAACAGCTCGTAATATGGGTGTTTCTATTACTGAATAAATTCAAAACACAATTGTTCACGTTTTTAGGGGAGGTTAATTTCTAACCGTTTGTACCCAAACTAATTATGAAGAAACTATCTAAAAGAATGGCGGCTCTATCAACAAAGATAGAAGATCGCATTTACGAACCTCTCGAAGCTCTCAGTATTATCAAAGAAAATGCAAATGCTAAGTTTGATGAAACTATTGAAGCTCATATACGTCTAGGTATTGATCCAAAATATACTGACCAACAACTTAGGACAACAGTTGCCTTACCTCATGGGACTGGTCAAAGTATCAAAATAGCAGTGATTACAAGCGGTGAAAATGTCTCCAAAGCTAAATCTGCTGGGGCAGACTTGTTTGGAGAAGAAGACCTTGTGGAAAGCATAAACAAAGGCAATATGGAATTTGATTTACTTATTGCAACGCCAGATATGATGCCAAAAGTTGCAAAATTAGGAAGAGTTTTAGGGCCTAGAGGATTAATGCCTAATCCGAAAGCAGGAACAGTCACAAATGACATTTCAAATGCTATAAAAGAATTTAAGGCTGGAAAACTTGAATTTAGAGCAGATAAAGCAGGTATTGTACATGTTCGCTTTGGAAAAGCTAGTTTTACAAAAGAGGCTCTATTTGACAACTTAAAAACATTACAAGAGTCAATAGATAAAAACAAACCTACCGGAGCTAAAGGAAAGTATTGGAAAACTTTTTATGTAACTTCAACTATGGGTCCTTCCGTTCAACTAGATATAAACGCTTTACAAGATTATCAACTCGAAGGTTAACTCACTGTAGTATAATTTTAATGCAATAATACGGCCAAAGAAAGTAGGTTTATTTAGGTAATCTAAATTATTAATTCCTACCGAGGACTCGTCTTAATTATTTCTTTTTGGATCTAATCAACACGGCCTCTTGATAAAAGAACTTTGCCGCATTTCCTGCTCTTCCTAAATTACGATCCAAAAAAAAACAATGGGCCGAACACTAGAGAATAAGCAACAAATCGTTTCTGAGATTAAATCTCTTTTAAACGAGACGGAAATGGCTGTAGTTCTTGACTATAAAGGTTTAACTATCAAAGAAATGTCAGATTTGCGATCAAGGTTGCAAACAAATAATGGCATTTGCAAAGTTACTAAAAATTCATTAATGCGAAAAGCTATTGATGGTGATAGTAATTGGAATGATCTTGAATCTTTACTGACCGGAACTAATGCTTTTGTCTTAATCAAAGAAGATGTTGGAGGTGCAGTAAAAGCAATCCAATCTTTTCAAAAAGACACTAAAAAATCCGAAACCAAAGGAGCTTTATTTGAAGGTAGACTTCTAAACGATTCTGAAATCAAAGAAATTGCAAGTCTTCCATCCAAAGAGGTATTGATGGCAAAAATTGCGGGTGCACTAAATGGTGTTGCTACAAAAATTGCAATCTCTATCAATGAAGTACCTTCTGGACTTGCTAGATCACTCAAACAACATTCTGAAAAATCAGAATCTTAAATTCCAAAACTAATTAATCTATTAAGAAAATGTCTGCAAAAACTGAAGAAATTCTTGAATCATTAAAATCACTCTCACTTTTAGAAGCCTCTGAGCTTGTCAAGCAAATTGAAGAGGCTTTTGGTGTGTCCGCTGCAGCCTCTGCAGGTGTAGTAATGGCCGCTCCAGGAGCAGCTGGTGGAGATGGAGATGGAGGCGCTGCTGAAGAAAAAACTGAATTTGATGTAATTCTAGAAAGCTTTGATGCAGCTGCAAAAATCAAAGTCCTCAAAGTTGTAAGGAATGCAACAGGTCTTGGTCTTGGCGATGCAAAAGCACTTGTTGAATCTGCACCAAAGACAGTAAAAGAAGGAATAGCGAAAGCAGATGCTGAATCTTTAAAGAAAGAGATTGAAGAAGCTGGCGGTAAAGTTACACTTAAGTAAAAGTAAATCTTTTTCGAGCCGATATACCTAAATATCGGCTTTTACTCATGAATAGTGAAAGTATTGCAATTGAAGCTGCAACTGATGGTGCTTGCAGCGGTAATCCCGGGCCAGGAGGTTGGGGCGGTTTAATAATCTTTGAAGATAATAGTGAATTAGAAATAGGTGGTTCAGAACAAAATACAACTAACAATAGAATGGAACTCACGGCAGCGATAAAAACACTTGAAAAATTAAGAAGTTATCGATTAAAAGAAAACTTTAAATTAAGAACAGATAGTAAATATGTAATAGAGGGTTATACCAAATGGATTATAAATTGGAAAAAGAATGGATGGAAAACAAGTACAGGAAAAGTAGTTCAAAATTTAGATTTATGGCAAAAAATAGATCAATTAAGAATTAATGGTTTAGAAATGGAATATGTCAAGGGTCATAGTGGAGATAAACAAAATGATCGAGTCGATTTAATTGCCACTAATTACAGTAAAGGTATCTCTATAGTAAGCAACTTTAAAGAATCAAAAAAATCAGAGGGCTTTTTTGAACAACCAGCACCAAAAACAATTCAAGAATTATTTACAAGAAATGAATTAATCCAAAAATTTGCAGAAAAAAAATATTTATTAAGCTCAGATGAACTTAATAAATTACTTGGCAAAGACAAAATTATGCAAATAAAAAAATATGCATTGTTTGAATTTCGTAATTGGAGATTAATTCCTAAAGACAAACAATATTGGATAATAGAAAATAAAGAATCTTAATCTCTTATGAAGGAACAGAAGGGAGTATTTAAAAATCTTTATAGAAACTTGATTACTCCTATACTTCAAAAAGATACAGGAGTAGATGCAGAATATTTAACCAATTTCTCCCTAAGCCTTCTATCATTCAGTTCAAGAAAACAAAATTGGCCTGTAATTTCATCAATTCTAAGTAACCTAAATAAGGAATTTTGTATTGTTGATAAAAGATTAAGTCAAAACATATGTGGAATAAATTTCTGCAATCCAATTGGTTTGGCAGCAGGTTTCGACAAAAATGGTAATGCCGTAAATATTTGGAGGAAATTTGGTTTTGGATTTACTGAAATTGGCACAGTTACTAAATTTGCACAAAATGGAAATCCAAAACCAAGATTATTTAGATTAGCAGAAGAAGAGGCAGCTTTAAATAGAATGGGCTTCAATAATAGAGGTGCTCAAAATCTAGTTAAAAATTTGCATGAACAAAGTATTCCTTTAAAACAGAATAGACAAAATATGTGTTTGGGAATCAATTTTGGTAAATCTAAAATTACTGGCTTATCTGAGGCTAAAGAAGATTATTTAACTTCTCTAAAATTGTTAATCCCGTTTTGTGATTATGCAGCAATAAACGTAAGTTCGCCTAATACTGAAGGACTAAGAAAATTACAAGATCCAGTTCGACTAAGAGAACTTCTTAGAGAAATTAAAACTTTACCTAATTGCCCTCCGCTATTTGTAAAGATTGCACCAGATTTAAGCTTTAAAGATATTGAGGATATTTGTAAATTAATAAATGAAGAAAAAATTGATGGAATAATTGCTACTAATACCAGTCTAGATAGATTAGGCCTTGAAAAAAGGAAAATCGAACAAACAGGATTATTACTTTCTGAAGAAAATGGGGGCTTAAGTGGAAGACCACTTCGAAAAAGAGCAAATAAAATAATCAAACATATACATAATATTGATAGAAGAATTATTTTAATTGGTGTAGGTGGGATTGATAGTCCTGAGTCCGCATGGGAACGAATTTGCTCTGGAGCATCTTTAGTTCAACTTTATACTGGATGGATATATAAGGGACCTCAATTAGTTCCAAATATTTTAAATGGAATTATTAAGCAACTCGATATCCATCAATTATCAAATATAAAAGAAGCTATTGGATCAGATTTACAATGGGTCGATTAAAACAAAAATGATTAATGAATAAATCAAAAGGATATTATTCCTCTAAAAAAAATAGGCAATCATTAAACTTCCATCATGGAGGGAATGTATTTTCTCAGGCAAAAAAATTAAATCTATCACCATCGGCAATTATTGATGCAAGTGCATCTTTGGTTCCCTTTAAAGCTCCGCAAATACTTTTAGACTCGCTAAATTCAGAAATTAAAAATCTTGGTTTTAGGTTTTATCCTGATAGAGATCTAAATAGTTTAAAAGAGACAATTGGTGAATTTCATAAAATAAATCCAGAAAATATATTACCGGGGAATGGCGCCTCTGAGCTAATCACATGGGCAGGTTATGAAGCATCCAAGTTTGGAATTAGTTGTATTCCCTCTCCAGGTTTTGTTGATTATGAAAGATCTTTAAATTGTTGGAATAGCAATTTCATTTATACAGAATTATCAACAGAATGGAGTAACATTTTCCCACAACCTTTTCCACTTAATCCTATAGGTGATGTAATTTGGATAACCAACCCACATAACCCGACTGGCCAATTATGGGAAAAAGAATCTTTAGAATTGATCTTAGAAAAATATAAGTTAGTAATTTGTGATGAAGCCTTCTTATCAATAACCCCAAATGGCGAGTCTCAATCTTTAATACCATTAACAAAAAGATACGATAATTTATTAGTTTTAAGAAGTTTGACCAAACTATTTAATATTCCAGGACTTAGATTAGGTTACGTTATTGGCTCTCCAAAAAAACTTAGACAATGGAATATCAATAGAGATCCATGGCCATTAAATTCCTTTGCAATTAAAGCTGGGATTGAGCTATTAAGCAATAAGACTTTTTATCAACAATGGACAAAGAAGATTCACCATTGGATTAATACTGAAAGAAAATGGGTTTATAATGAATTATCAAAAATCGAAAATCTTAAAATACATAGCTCCTCAACTAACTTTTTTTTAATAGAAGGTAAATCCTCTTTATCGCCAAATATTGAATATTTAGAACATAAGGGTATATTAATTAGAGAATGCTCCTCATTCAGATTTCTTAATGAAAAATGGGCACGAATAAGTCTTCAGAGTAGCAAAAATAATAAAATCTTATGCAAAGAAATTCAAAATTCTTTTAAAAAATAATTAAGTATTTTTTTAATCTCATTTTTGGATTTCAATCCATTATTGTTTTTCATATTTTTTTTCATTAGATCTAATATTTCATATATATATTCTCCATTTTTTATTTTTGATTTAAAAATTCTTTTCAAAGTTTCTTCAAAAAATTCTTTAGTAATTTTATTTTGATTGATTAATACTGAACCTCCAGTCTTAGCAAGAATCATGGCATTTTTCTCTTGATGATTATTTTTAGAATAGGGGTATGGAATTAAAATTGAAGGTTTTTCAGCTTGGATTAATTCATTTATTGTTCCTGATCCCGATCTTGATATGACAAGATCACAGTTCTGAATCAAAGCAGCTATTTCATGAGTAAATTCCATTTGAACATAATTATTAGACTTTATAGGATGAAAAGATTGTTTATTATTTTCTCCAATAATATGCACTATTCGGAAATTTTCTTTAACCAAGAATTCTAAAGATTCATAAAGAATTTCATTTATAGCTTTTGCACCTTGACTTCCTCCCATAACAACTAAAAGAGGTCCTTCTCCTTCTGGAACCCATTCTGGTAAAAGATTATTTTTGTAGAATTGTTCCCTTAAAGGAGTACCAGTAAAAATAGTTTTGCAATGTTTTAAATACGAATTTGTTTCTTTGAATCCAGTAAAAACATAGTTACATAAAAATCCAAAATATTTAGTTACTATTCCTGGTATTAAATTTGATTCATGAATAATGACAGGTATCCTTAGAATTTTTGCAGCAATAATTGTGGGAGCAGAAATATAACCTCCAGTAGTAAAAACTAGATTTATTTTTTTTGCTTTTAAAATACTGATTATATGAAAAGTTGACATTAAAATATCTAAATATTGAAAAACTATAAAAATATTTTTTTTTGGTGTATGAATATTTAAAGTCGAAAGATGATATTTATGGGGAACAAAATTTGCATCAAACCTTCTTCTAACCCCTAACCAATGTATATTCCAATATTCTTCAAGATTTTTGCAAACAGCTAGAGCAGGAAAAATATGTCCACCAGTTCCGCTTGCTGCAACTAATAAATTATTTTCTTGAGACATAAAAAAATAAATAAGTAGAATAAAAATATAAAATAGAGAATATGTTTAATTTAAACTCATTGAGCAATATAGGAATTCCTATCTATTTATTTATTTATCTCATATTTCCTCATTCAGCAATAACCCAAACTACAAAAGTTGATTTAAGAAGAAATATAGAAAACGCATTAAATTCAAGAAATTTGAAATTTATCAACCAAAGTTTTACAAATGAAGAGAACCTAAAAATTACTAAAAAATTTTCAAAAATTCTTAAGGAATTTCCTGATAGCAAATGGAAAATTAAAAAATTAAAAACTAATAATCCAAGTGAAGAAATTTATCAAATAAAAGTTATTGGGAAAAAACTAGTTCAAGGAGAAATATATTTGCTTGAATCAAATTTTGATTACTTATTTTCAGCAGTAAATGGAAAAATAAACAAAGGTACTATAAGAAAATTATTTACTATAATCAGGTCTGATGATAAAAAGATTGATATTAGTTTTAGCATTCCTGATAAAGTTCTGACAGGTACAAAATATGATATAGATATAATAATAAACGAACCTCTTGAGGAAGTTATAATTGCAGGGGGTATAAAAGCTCATCAAGTTGAATCATTTTTAGAGCCAGAGATAGATCTCGAGCCATTAGTATCTGGGGGTATTTATAAAATGACCAGAGCTCCTTCAAAAGCAGGAATACAAATTTGGTCAGGAATAATAGCTCATCCCAAAGGGATAATAACTTTCACAAAAAGTATTGATATTGTTGAAAAGATATAACCTATGAATCTTTTAAAGCAGCTACTCCAGGCAAGCTTTTTCCTTCTAGAAGTTCTAAACTAGCTCCACCTCCAGTGGATATATGAGACATTTTTTCCGCCAACCCCGCTTTCTCTACGGCTGCTACTGAATCTCCACCACCAATAATTGTACAAACTTCAGAAAAAGCACTTAAATCTGCAAGGGTTGTGGCTATGGCATTTGTACCTTCAGCAAATTTATCAAATTCAAACACTCCCATCGGACCATTCCAAATTATTGTCTTGCATTCTGCTAGAGCATTCTGAAAAACCTTAATTGACTCAGGTCCAATATCAAGTCCCATCCAATCACCAGTGATTGAATCTATTTGAGAAACTTTACTATCAGCGTCAGGAGAAAACTCATTTGCTAGTACTACATCAGTAGGTAATAATAATTCAACCCCCTTTGCTTTTGCTTTTGCCTCTAAATTTTTTGCAAGCTCCAGTTTATCTTCCTCAACTAGACTCTTTCCTACATCTAGCCCTCTAGCTTTATAAAAAGTAAAGATCATACCACCACCAATTATAATTTTATCGCATTTATCTAATAAAGAATCTAGAACTCCAATTTTGCTGCTTACCTTTGATCCCCCAACGATTGCTGCTAATGGCCTTTTTGGAGCATCTATTGCCCCTTGTAAATATTTCAATTCTTTTTCCAAGAGAAATCCTGCAACTGATGGACTTAAAAAATTTGTAACTCCCTGTGTTGAAGCATGAGCCCTATGTGCAGCTCCAAAAGCGTCGTTTACATACATATCCGCATGCTCGGCTAACCTTTGCGCAAAATCTACGTTGTTTTTTTCTTCTTCTGCATAAAAGCGAACATTTTCAAGCAATAAAACATCTCCATTATTTAAGCTACTTGATTGTGAAATAGCTTCTTCACCTATACAACTCTTAGTAAGAGCAACATCTTTTCCTAACAATTCACTCAATCTAGCAGCTACTGGAGTTAATCTCATCTTTTCATTAACCTGACCTTTGGGTCTACCAAAATGGGCAGCTAATATAATTTTTGCTGAATTATTTATAAGATATTCAATTGTAGGAATTGCTGCTCTAATACGAGTATCATCAGTTATCTTACCAGTTTCATTTAACGGAACGTTAAAATCAACCCTGACAAGAACTTTTTTACCTTCTAAATCTTTCTTATCAAGACTGGAAAGAGATAATTTCGACATTTAATAATCCTATTTTTTTGATCTAAAGACCCTAACGTTTATTTCAGCTTATTGGGGTAAAAATGAGTAACTGTTAACTTGGACTTAATAAATTTTAAGAATTTAAGAATATAAATTTTTTATAGACATTAATTTTTATACTAAAATTTAATGTAAGTACTTTTGAAATTGATAACAATTAAAAGGGATACTAAAAATTTATCTGATTTATTTAAGTGGACATACCCAAAATTCAATGGTATCCAGGCCATATTGCTAAAGCAGAAAAAAAATTATCCGAAGTAATTAATAGAGTGGATTTAGTTATTGAAGTAAGAGATGCAAGAATTCCTTTATCAACAGGTCATCCACATCTAAATCAATGGATCAACAACAAAAAACATATTCTTGTTATAAATAGATCAGATATGATCTCCCAAAATACCATAAATAGTTGGAATAAATGGTTTGAAAATAATGATGAATATCCTCATTGGTGTGATGCAAAAAGAGGTATTGGTATAAAAGCAATTTGCAAATCTACAAAGGAATCTAGATTATCAATTGATAATAGAAGGCTCTCTAGAGGCATGAAAATTAGACCAATTAGGACTCTTACACTTGGTTTTCCTAATGTAGGGAAGTCAGCACTAATAAATAGAATTGCAAATAAAAGAGTTGTCGAAAGTGCAAGAAAGGCTGGAGTAACGAGGAATCTTAGATGGATAAGGCTAGATAGTGGTATAGACCTTCTAGATGCCCCAGGTGTTATACCACCTAATTTAGAGGATCAAAAGTCAGCACTAAATCTAGCACTATGTGATGATATTGGAGAAGCTGCTTATGAGATTGAAAGTGTTGCAATTGAATTTATCAAAATCATATCCAAATTAAACAAAGATAAAAATGCGAATATCTCATTAAAAAAAATATCTAATAGATACGGAGTTGATATAACAAAAGGCTTTGAAAATCCTTCTGCATGGATTGATTTAGCAGCTTCAAAACATACCTCAGGAGATAGAAGAAGAATGGCTTACAAATTATTAGAAGATTATAGAAATCAAATGCTTGGCAAAATTGCTTTGGAAGTACCAAAATGGAATTAAATAACTCAAATGCGTTTGGAATTGGAGAAGGAGAACTAATAGAGATTATTTATGAGCTATCGCTTCCTATGAGATTAGATAGATGGTTGGTAAGTAAAAGACCTGAACAAAGTAGAGCGAGAATACAACATTTTATTAATTCAGGATTAGTTCTTGTTAACTATAAAACTGCTAAAGCCAAAACCCCTTTAAAAAATGGAGATAATGTACAAATTTGGATGCCGCCTCCAGAGCCTCTAATATACCTGAAACCTGAAAAAATGGATTTAGATATCCTTTTTGAAGATGAACATATCATAGTAATCAATAAGCAATCAGGATTAATTGTTCATCCAGCACCTGGACACAAATCAGGCACTTTAGTAAATGGACTGCTTTTTCACTGTAAAGATCTTCCTGGAATAAATGGCAAACTAAGGCCTGGAATAGTCCATAGATTAGATAAAGACACCTCAGGGTGCATGGTTGTAGCTAAAAGCCAAGAGGCACTTGTTAATCTCCAAATACAAATAAAAGAAAAAATCGCTTCCCGTAAATATATTGCTGTAATTCACGGTGTCCCTCATGCTTCAAAAGGAAAAATCGAAGGACATATTGGTAGAGATAAACTAAATAGATTGAAATATAAAGTTGTTGATCAGAAGTCAGGAAGGTATGCCTGTACTTATTGGAAATTAAAAGAAAGATTAGGCAATTACTCATTAATGAGTTTCAAATTAGATACAGGGAGAACTCATCAAATAAGAGTACATTGTGCTCATATTAATCATCCTATACTAGGCGATCCATTATATGGAAGATGTAAAAAACTTCCATGCAAATTAACAGGTCAAGCTTTGCATGCTATTCAACTAGGACTAATACATCCTATAAATGGGAAAGAAATGATATTTGAAGCAGAATTACCAATGGAATTTCAAAAATTACTTAATGTTCTAAAAGTTAAGTAAGATTCAATGAGGTATTTATAAGAGATTTTGTATATTTGCTTTTACTATTAGAAAAAATATTGGAAGACATTCCTTCATCAACTATCTTGCCACTATTCATTACGAGTAATCTATCACAAAATTTTTTTGCTACCCCCAAATCATGAGTTATAAAAATAATCGTTAAACTCATTTTTTCTTGCACCACTCTAAGTAATTCAAGTATCTCAATTTTTACTGATGCATCTAACATATTTATGCTTTCATCACAAATCAAAATTTTTGGCTTCAATAATAGCGCTCTTGCTAATGAAATTCTTTGCAATTGTCCACCAGATAATTGATTCGGATAAGAATTTAAAAAGTCATTTTCAAAGGGGAGATTTAAATTTCTAAAAATTAATTTTATCTCCTTTTCAATTTGTTTTTTATCTGAAATTTTTTGTATAAAAAAAATATCCTTCAAAACATTTTTAATTTTCATTTTAGGATTCAGACTTGAAAAAGGATCCTGAAAAATAATTTGAATACTTTTTTGTTTTTTATAAGATATATTGCCTTTTGATTCAAGATTTTTATCATATATTTTTATTTCTCCTCCTCTAACTTTTATAAGCCCAATTAAAGCCCTACATAATGTACTCTTTCCACTACCTGAAGAACCAACTATTCCAAGAGTCTCATTTTTATATAATTTAAAACTTACTTCATTTAAAGCCTTATTCCATTTAGTACGAAATATTGAGGAATTCAATTTAAACCAATGTCTTAAATTATTAACTTCTAAAACAACCTCATTTCCTAGCTTATATTTAGTATTTGGTTGTAAAACTATTTTAGAACTATTAACTAATTTTTTAGCTATATCTGACTTTGGTGAGTGGAAAATATCTACTATATTTCCTTGTTCAACAATAGAACCCTTATCAATTATTGCTACTTTTTTACACCACTTTGCTGCAAGATTAATATCGTGACTAATTAGAATCAAAGTAGTGTCATAGTTATTACACAAGTCTATTATTTCCTTCATAATTTCAAAACTTGTTTTAGTGTCAAGACTGGTTGTAGGTTCATCAGCTATTAATAACTTTGGTTTTAAAGCTAACGCCATTGCAATCGATACTCTCTGTCTCATTCCGCCACTAAATTGATGAGGGAAAGAATCAAGTCTTTCATCATCTATTCCAACTTTTCGAAAAAGTTCTTTTACTAATTCTTTAATAAGCACTGATGATTTATTTTGATAATGGGTCTTAAATAATTCATTTAAATGATCCCCAACCTTCATTAATGGATTAAGTTTTTTTATAGAATCTTGATATATAAATCCAAAATTTTTTCTTCTAAATAACTGCGATTCTTTCTTTCTTATTTTTCTAGGGTCTAATCGAGCTACTGAAATATAACCTTGAGTAATTGCCTTTTCAGGCAACATATTTACTATTGTTTTTGCAAACGTTGTTTTTCCGCACCCTGAGGGACCTATTATAGCTAAATGATCTCCTCTATTAATTTCAAGGTTAAAATTCTGAATAATGGGTTGCTGTTTTAAACCATATTTAACAGTAAGATTTTTGACTTCAAGAATTTTTCCTTTTTTTATTTCCATGATTTTATAGCAAATTTTTCTAGTCCTAAATAAAATAAACTTAAAGCAATATAAAATGTCTGAGGCAGCTGCAAATTCAAAACAGATAAAAGAAATTGAAGTTTCCAAAACCATTTTGCCTGAAAATAAATTTTTTGAAAGTGAATCTTTGAAGTATGAGATAAATATTCCAGATTGGCTTATTGAAAATATCCATAATTACGAACAATCAAACAGGGTAAATGATGAAGGTGAAAACCTTATTGTAAAGGCCTTTAAGATTGCTTATAGAGCACATGAAGGACAATTACGTGCTAGTGGCGAACCTTACATAATTCATCCAATAGCTGTTGCAGATCTTCTAAAAGAAATAGGTGCTGGTTCATCTGTAATTGCTGCAGGACTTTTACATGATGTAGTTGAAGATACAGGTGTTGAACTATCTGAAATAGAAAAGATTTTTGGCTTAGAAGTAAAAGTCCTGGTAGAAGGTGTAACTAAATTAGGAGGTATTCACTTTAATAACAGGACTGAAGCACAAGCAGAAAATCTTAGAAAAATGTTTTTAGCTATGGCCAGCGACATAAGAGTTGTCTTAGTAAAACTTGCAGATCGACTGCATAATATGAGAACAATCGAATGGCTGAATGATGAGAGGAAAGAACGAATTGCGAGAGAAACACGAGAGATTTATGCACCTTTGGCCAATAGATTAGGAATCAATAGATTTAAATGGGAATTAGAAGATTTAGCATTTAAATTCCTAGAGCCAAAAGAATATAAAGATTTAAAAGATCAAATCGCTATTAAAAGAAGTGATAGGGAAAAAAGATTAAAAATCACTTTAAACCTTATGAAGGAAAACTTAGTCACAGCAGGTTTGAAAAACTTTGAAATAACTGGGAGACCTAAACATCTTTATGGAATTTGGAGTAAAATGGAAAGACAACAAAAGCAGTTTCAAGAAATTTACGATGTTGCAGCTCTAAGAATTATTGTTAACAATTCAGATAGTTGTTATAGAGCATTAGCGGTTGTTCATGATACTTTCAAACCAATTCCAGGCAGATTTAAAGACTATATAGGATTACCAAAACCTAATGGATATCAATCCCTACATACTTCTGTTATTGGGAGACATCGACCTATTGAAATTCAAATAAGAACTTCTTCTATGCATCAAATCGCAGAATATGGTATTGCTGCTCATTGGCAATATAAGGAGGGTGGTTCTCCTGCCACAAGTAATGCCGAAAGATTTAATTGGCTAAGGCAATTAGTGGAATGGCAACAAGAAGGGAATGAAGGGGATCATAATGATTATTTAGCATCAATTAAAGAGGACTTATTTGATGAGGAAGTATTTGTGATTACACCTAAAGGAGATGTTGTAGGCTTAAGAAAAGGATCTACTGCAATAGATTTCGCCTATAGAATTCATTCTGAGGTTGGAAATCACTGTAATGGAATACGAATTAATGAAAAACTTTCTCCATTATCAACATTATTGCAAAATGGAGACTTTATAGAAATTCTGACAAATAATAATGCCACTCCAAGTTTGGATTGGTTGAACTTTGTAGTTACTCCAACTGCTAAAAATAGAATTCGCCAATGGTATAAAAAAAGTCATCGGGATGACACTATTAAAAGAGGTCGAGAGTTGCTCGAAAAAGAAATAGGTCGTAACGGTTTTGAATCATTACTATCAAGTGATGCCATGAAAAAAGTTGCCAATCGATGTAATTTAAAAACAACGGAAGATCTCTTAGCATCACTTGGCTTTGGTGGATTAACTTTGCATCAAGTATTAAATAGATTAAGAGAAGAGATAAAATTAAATACAGAAGATATAAAAAATGAATCTAATTCTGAAATAGCAAAAACCCTAAAAAGTAAAAAGGATTTATCAAATAATAAATCCTTTGCAAGAAGTAAATCGCCTATTTCTGGGATAGAAGGTCTTGATTACAGAATTGGTAAATGTTGTAGCCCACTTCCTGGGGAAGAAATAATTGGAACCGTATCATTAGGTAACCATGGAATTACTATTCATAGCAGAGATTGTGATAATGTCTTGCAAATTCCTATAGAGAGAAGATTACCCGTCGGATGGAATAAAGAAAATAACACAAACGATAATAAGTTTCCAATCCAACTTAGAATAGAAGTCATTGATAGAGTTGGTGTTCTTAAAGATATTCTTATGCGTCTATCTGATAAAGGTATCAACGTTAGTGATGCAAACGTTAAAACAGCTGAAGGAAAACCAGCCATTATAAAACTATGCGTAGGTCTAGAAAGTTATAATCAACTTCACAAAACTATGGATCAAATTAAATCTATGGCAGATGTTTTAGATATTGCAAGAGTAGGAGAAAGTTAATTCTGATTAAAAAATAAATCTAACTTTTCTTGTTCGTTTTATATAGCCAAAAAACAATCAACCCTGAAATACAAGCTAAGAATAATCCAACAAAAGATGAACCTAAGAGTAATTTTATTGAAAAAATACTACCTTGTTTCCATAGATCATGAATACCCAAATTCCTGTCAATAGTAATATTAGTTGAATTTCTTATAAAGATTGAACCAACTTTATAATTAAAATAATAAAGGGGTATATAAGTAAAAGGGTTGCTAATCCAAGTACCAATTGCAGCTAGAAGAATATTTCCTTTAGCTAGTTTTGCAAAAAATACACCTAATAAAGTCTGAAACCCAAAGAAAGGAAAGCAGCCACTAAATACACCTATAGCTAAACCTTTAGCATTAAAGCTAGGGCTCCCATTCTGCTGCCTAAATAATGATAGAATTTTTTTATAGCCAATATATCTTTTAGAACTCATTGAGAAAGAAAAATTCAGAATTAAATTCTTGATAATACTACTTAATTATCTATAACAAAGCGAGAGATGGATTCGATAGTTACTACAGAAGATACGATAGCTGCAATTGCTTCAGCTATAAGTATAGGTAAAGGAGGAGTTGCAATAATAAGAGTATCGGGGAAAGACTCAATAAATTCTTGCAAAAAGATTGTTAAAACTAAATCTAAATATGCATGGGAATCTCATAGAGTTTTTCACGGTTTTATTCATGATAATAGACAAAATAAATTTATAGATGAGGTTTTAATTTTAGTAATGAAATCTCCAAATAGCTTTACTGGAGAGGATGTTGTTGAATTACATTGCCATGGAGGAATAATTTTAGTAAAAAAAGTTCTTAAAATATTATTATCTATTAATTCTAAAGTTAGACTTGCAAATCCAGGAGAATTTAGTCAAAGAGCTTTTCTAAATGGGAAAATAGATCTCACTCAAGCCGAATCAATTAATCAATTAATTAAAGCAAACAATATAAAATCAGCAGAGTTAGCTTTTAGCGGGGTTCAAGGAGAAATAAAGAAAACAATTGATGATATAAAAAATGACCTTATAAATGAGCTATGCGAAATAGAAGCAAGAGTTGACTTTGATGAAGACTTCACAGATTTTGATTACACCAAATATATTAAAAACATTAAAAAAGTAAAAGAAAAAATAAAACTACTTATAGAGAATGCAAAAAGAAATTCGTATATTCATAATGGAATATCTATCGCTCTTATTGGCAAAACAAATGTAGGCAAAAGCTCTTTACTAAATATGCTTGCAAAAAAAGAGAAAGCAATCGTGACTAATATTCCTGGGACAACTAGAGATGTTATTGAAGTGAATTTAACTATAAATGACATACCAATGAAAATAATAGATACTGCGGGAATAAGAGAGACTCATGAACAAATTGAAAGTATTGGAATTAAAAAAAGTTTTGGAATAATTAAAGAGTCAGATTTTATAATATATCTTTATAGTCTTGAAGAAGGATTTAATGAAGAAGATGAGAAAATAATAAAAGCAATACCCAAAGAAAAATTAATTACTATTTTGGGAAATAAAAAAGATTTAATTAATTCAAATAATATAAATCCAAATCATTTGAAAAACACAATTCTTATGAGCATTAAAAATAATGATGGTGAAAGATTATTAATCGATAAAATTATAAAAAGATGCGGATTAAAACAAGTAGAAAATATAAATATATTTTTAAACGAAAGACATCTAACTAATTTAAGTGCTTGCCTATCTAATTTAAATGATACTGATGAAATAATTAAAAATAAATTACCATTTGATTTCTTATCAATAGAATTGAGAGATGCTATACAAAACTTATCTAAAATAACTGGTCAAGAATTAACAGAAGAACTTCTAGATAATATTTTTTCTAAGTTTTGTATTGGTAAATAAATTTGAGTTAAATTAAATAGTGATATATAGTGAATTCTCATAGTCAGTTGAATTTTTATTAATTATTTATTAAGTTTAGTGGATTTAAATACTCCAATAATAAGTAAGATCATTGATAATTGGATCAATGAAGATATAGGTAAAGGAGATCTAACAAGTTCTTCTATTACAAAAGAAAATGGTAATGCCTATTGGATTGCAAAAGAAGAAGGGATATTTTGTGGTGTGGAAATTATAAAAGAAATTTTTAAAAAAATTGATTTAAAAATCAGTTCTAGATTTCATATCTCTGATGGAGATAAATTTGTTAAAGATCAAAAACTAATAGAATTATATGGACCTTCAAAAAGTTTATTATCTAGTGAAAGGATAAGCCTAAATATTGCAATGCATTTATCTGGAATATCTACCCATACAAAGAATCTTGTCAATAAGTTAGAAGGTACAAATATAAAATTGGCAGATACTAGAAAAACAACTCCTGGCTTAAGAATATTTGAAAAATATGCATTCAAATGTGGAGGTGGAGTAAATCATAGAATGGGATTATACGATGCAGCGATGATAAAAGAAAATCACATTGCATGGACGGATAATCTTAAAAATGCAGTAAAAAAAATTAGACTAAATTCGCCTTTTACAACTCATATCGTAATTGAAGCTGAGACTATTAAACAGGCCAAAGAAGCAGTATTGGCAGGTGCAGATAGTATCTTATTAGATGAACTGAGTCCTGAAACAATAAAGAAAGCTGTTGAAGAATTGAGAAATTTATCAATTCATAGTGTAAAAAAAGAAGTCAACAAAAATTTGATTATAGAAGTTTCTGGAATAGACCCTAAAGAAATTAGTAAATATCTAATAAAAGGTATCGATTTGATTTCAACAAGTTCTTCAATTACTAAAAGTAATTGGATTGATTTAAGTATGCGTTATATTAATTAATTATATAGAAAAATAATTGAATAATAAATGCTAATCATTTTTAAAGAATTAACAAAAATCTTTGAGCAATCTCTATTAGATAATCTTGAAAAAAATAATAAAAAAAGTGAATTCGAGAATCTTAGAAAAAATTTAATTACACAATCATCAAAAGAAAACTTTGGAGATTATCAATGTAATGTTTGTCTCAGTTTGTCTAAAATATATAAAAAGAATCCAAGAGAGATCTCTAGTGATTTTGTTAATCTGTTACATGAAAATAAAAGAATATCAGAATTATGCAGGAGTCTAGAAATAGCAGGTCCTGGATTTATAAATATAAAATTAAAAGATGATGTTCTAATAAATGAAATTAAATCAAATATTCAATGCCAAAGGGCTGGAGTACCTCTAATTAAAAAAAATTTAAATAATGGCTTATCTAATAAAGTTATTGTAGATTTTTCTAGTCCTAATATTGCCAAAGAAATGCATGTCGGTCATTTAAGATCGACAATAATTGGGGACTCAATATCTAGAATTTTCGAGTTAAGAGGTTATGAAGTATTAAGACTAAATCATGTTGGTGATTGGGGTACACAATTTGGAATGCTTATCACTCAGCTCAAAGATTTATATTCAAATGATTTAAAAGAAATAGAAAAGATCAAGATTAGTGATTTAGTTGAATTTTATAAAGCCTCAAAAAAAAGATTTGATAATGAATCTGAATTTCAAAAAAGGTCTAGAGAGGAAGTAGTAAAGTTACAAAGTGGCGATAGTAAATCAATTCAAGCCTGGAAGTTATTATGTGATCAATCTAGAAAAGAATTTGATGAGATATATAAAAATTTAAATATAAAAATAAACGAAAGAGGTGAATCTTTTTATAATCCCTTCTTAAAGTCAGTTATTGAAGAGCTGAATTTTCAGAAAATACTCGTAGAAGATCAAGGTGCAAAATGTGTATTTTTAGAGGGAATGACAAATAAAGAAGGCAAACCTTTCCCTCTAATTATTCAGAAAAAAGATGGAGGGTTTAATTATGCCACTACAGATCTTGCTGCCATAAGATATAGATTCAATAAAGATCCTGATGGTGACAATGCCTCAAGAATTATTTATGTAACTGATCATGGACAAGCTAATCATTTTGCAGGAGTTTTTCAAGTCGCAAAAAGAGCAAAATGGATACCAGATAATTGTCAATTAGATCATGTGCCCTTTGGATTAGTACAGGGTATTGATGGTAAAAAACTAAAGACAAGGGAAGGGGAAACAATACGTCTAAAAGACTTATTAAAAGAAGCAGTTAGAAGAGCAAAAGATGATTTATTGAAAAGATTAGAAAATGAAAATCGTTATGAAACTGAAGAATTTATTGCACGTACTTCGAGAGTAATTGGATTAGGAGCTGTTAAATATGCAGATTTAAGTCAAAATAGGATTACTAATTATCAATTTAGTTTTGATAAAATGCTTTCCCTAAATGGAAACACTGCTCCTTATTTGTTATATACACTTGTAAGAATTTCAGGTATTAAACGAAAAAACGATTTAGTTTATGACTCTAAAGATTTTCAATCTATAAATTATGAACATCAATCTGAGTGGAAGCTTATAAGAAAATTACTTAAATTTGATGAAGTTATAATTTCTATTGAAAAAGATTTAATGCCAAATAGACTTTGCAATTATCTTTTTGAACTATGTCAGACTTTTAATAGATTCTATGATCAAGTTCCAATCCTCAAAGAAGAAAATAAAAAAGTTTCTAGACTTAATTTATGTGACCTAACTGCAAAAATACTAAGATTAAGCTTAGAGCTTCTAGGAATTGAAACTTTAGAAAGAATGTAATGAATGATTTTGATCAATTAAATAATCTTTTCCCAAAACCAAGAGAAGAAATAATACATATGCAGTCTTACTCTGCCCCTTTAGAAAACAGAAGAAATTTACTTCGCTTAGACTTCAATGAAAATACTTTAGGGCCCAGTCCAAAGGTTTTCGAGGCATTAAAAGCAATAAAATCAGATGAAATTTCAATTTATCCAGAATATAATGTATTAAAAAATTTTTTATGTGATCAATATATCGATACAAGAAAATTCCACAATGATGAAATAGGAATTTTCAATGGTGCTGATGCAGCAATAAATGCTATCTTTAATAGCTTTGGAGAAAAAGATGAAATATTTCTAACCACAAATCCAACTTTTGGTTACTATTCGCCTTGCTCAGAGATGAGAGGAATGAAGAAAGTAACTTGTTCTTACATAGGAGAAAATTTTCGTTTCCCAATTAAGGAATTTGAAGAAAAAATTATAAAGCATAATCCAAAACTAATTTTTATTTGTAATCCAAATAATCCAACTGGAACTGTTTTAAGCGCAAAAGAAATAATTCAATTAGCAAATATCAATAAAAACTCATTAATTGTCGTTGATGAACTTTATGAAAAATTCTATGGTGATAGTCTTCTTAAATTAATAGATTTCGAAAGAAACAAAAATATAGTAATTATTCAATCTTTATCAAAAACTGCTGGTTTAGCTGGTTTAAGAATAGGATTTACTTTTGGCCACAGAAGTTTAATTAAATATATTAATAAAGTTACAGGACCATATGATGTAAATAGCTTTGCTGTAACTGGAACATTGGCTGCGCTTAAGGATAAATCGTATATAGATAACTATGTTTTAGAAGTCAAAAAAGCAAGAGAATGGATTTTAAAGAAATTTAAATCTACCAAAATCAGGACTCACTTTAGCGGAGGTAATTATTTCCTTATTTGGCCAAACAAAAACCCAAAATTTTTAATAGAAAAGATGAGAGAAAAGGGTATTTTAATTAGAAGTATGGAAAATAAAAAAGATATCGGTAACTCTATAAGGGTAAGTATAGGCAATCAAGAGCAAATGAATTTTTTCTGGGATAATTATAAAGAATTAGATCTAACAAATTAATAACTGAAGATATAAATACTATTTTCTTCAATTCTTTTTGGATTGATTTGAACATATTTTCCAACATATTTAACTTTAAAATCTTTCATATTTTCAAGAAATAAATCAGCATTGGAAAAATCACAATCTTTAGATTGTTTTCTTCCGCGTGTAAAATGGACAGGTATAACAATAGAAGGTTTTAAAGTTTTAACTATTCTTGAAGCCTCTTCACCATTATAAGATTTCATTCCTCCTCCAATTGAAATAAATAAGATATCTGGACGAGACAAAACAATTTTGCTGCTAATATCCATTTCACCAGCAGCTCCTCCCATATGGACTATTTTTAGATTATTTTGCTCCCAACTCCAAACTGTAGCCATACCGAATCTCCTTCCTCCTAATCTGTCATGAGGAACAGTAATGCCATTTAATAACATATTTTTATATTTATAGATTCCTGGATCCACAAACATCAAGTTATTTTTTGGATTATATCCCTCATCTGCAAGTTTAGAACTAGCTAGAATAAAATCTGCATTGCGTTCTTTTGGTTCCACTAAATTACTTGCACAACCTCTAGCCTTAAAAGGATTTATAAGAATTGATTTTCCTTCACCTCTAATTAAAAAACTACTATGACCAAAACTTTTTAAAGAAAGTTTATCTGCCAATGCAGAAGGAGGTAGAAAAAAGCTAAATAATATAAAAAATAAAAGTTTGTTGATTTTGATAATAGTCATAAACTTATTTAATATTTTACTTTTTTTTCGGCCATTTTTAGAAAATTACTAATTAATTTATGACCAAATTGTGTCAATACACTTTCGGGATGAAACTGTACACCATGCAAGTGATGATATTCTTTATGAGAAATAGCCATAATAGTTGAGTCTTCTAGAGTAGCAGTTATCTTAAAACAAGATGGGAGGGACGCTGAATCAACTATAAGGCTATGGTATCTTGTCGCTACAAAAGGATTTTCAATATCTTTAAATAATCCTGTTTTGTTGTGAAAAATTTTGGATGTCTTACCATGCATAAGTTGTTTACCAATTATTACATTACCTCCAAAAGCTTGTGCCAAAGCTTGGTGGCCTAAACAAACCCCCAATATTGGAATATGCTTAGATAATTTTTTTAGTATTGGGAGACAAATTCCAGATTGATCTGGATTACCAGGTCCTGGAGATAATAAAATACCGCCAGGATTTATTTTAGTAATTTCTTCTAATGTAATTTCATCATTTCTTTTTACTATTAATTCTTTAGTGATTTGATGTTCATCCGAAAGCTCTCCTAAATATTGAACAAGGTTATAAGTAAAACTATCGTAATTATCAATAACTAAAAACATACTTTTATAAATTTTAAAATAACAACTTAATTTTAGGAATAAATATATATACAGCAATAATAACAGAATTAATGGAAGCTAAAAATACAGCCCCTGCAGAAGTATCTTTAGCAATTTTAGCCAAATTACTAAATTCTTTTTTAATTACTAGATCTACTATAGTTTCGATCGATGTGTTTAATGTTTCCAATATTAATACAGACATAATTGTGGCAACCAAAATCAAATAATTACTTTTATTGATTTCAAGTAAAGAACCTATAATTAAACTGATTAAAGCAAAGAAAAGTTGAATCTTAAAATTTCTTGAAGTTTTAAATACGTAATAAATGCCATTTAAAGCATACTTAAAACTTATAAAAACATTTTTAGAAGTCTTATATGATTCTATTCTGCTTTCTAAAAGGTTATTTTTTTTTTGCATAAAAATTTTAATCTAAATTAGAAATTAAATATTCTTGCAAACTTAACATATTTTTCAATTCATTATCATCTTTATGTTCCCAACCCAAAAGATGTAAAAATCCATGACTTGCCAACCATAGCATTTCTCTTTTAATAGAATGTTTATATTGATAAGATTGCTCAAGTGCCATCTCAAATGATATAAATATATCTCCCAACTCTATTTGATCTAAATTATTTAAATATTCATCAGAAATTATTGGGAAAGATAGAACATCAGTTGGACCATTTTTTTGCATCCACTTCTGGTTCATAGAAGCAATTTCTTGATTAGATATTATTTGTAAGCTTAATGAAAAAGATTTTTTTTTAAAAATACATTTCGGCAATTCATAATCATCTTTTTTTAATATTGTATTTATCCAAGATAAAAAAACTTTCTCCCAAAAAATAGATTCAAAAATAAGCTTTCTTTTAGTATCTTTTAACTTATTTGAAAATTGAGAAAAATCATTACATTGAAAAACCAAATCTAAATTTATTTCAGAAATAATTTTTTTTTCATACATTCTTATACAGGAATATTGGGCTTACCTATTGTGGCCACAAGGATTAATATCCCAATTAAAACTAGAAAGGTTATAGAAAAATGAGAAATACTTTTTGAACCCTTTCTTACCATATTTCTCATAGCAAGCTTTATAAAGCTTGGAGGAGCAACTTTTTTTTCTAAATTTTCGTTTTTATTTTCCATTAGTTATTCAATAGATTGGTTAGAAGACATATTCATACGTAATAATTCATGAATAAATGGTTCAAGTCCACCATCTAAAACACTATCTAATTCGTTAGTCTCCTGCATAGTCCTAAGATCTTTTACCATTTGATAAGGGTGGAAAACATAATTTCTTATTTGATTGCCCCATGCAGCTTCAACAATATCACCTTTAATATCAGCGACTTCAGCAGCTCGTTGTTCTTTAGCAATCACTAGTAGTTTAGACTTAAGAAGTAACATAGCTTTTTCTTTATTTTGTAATTGAGATCTTTCTTGAGTGCATCTTACTGAAATCCCTGAAGGCAAATGAACAATTCTTACTGCTGTTTCTACTTTATTAACATTTTGTCCTCCAGCTCCACCGGATCTACTCGTTGTAATTTCTAAATCTTTTTCAGGTATATCAAGTGAAATATTGTCATCTAATTTTGGCATAACCTCTACCCCAGCAAAGCTCGTTTGTCTTTTACCATTAGCATTGAAAGGAGAAATTCTTACTAATCTATGAGTTCCTTTTTCATTTTGAAGATAGCCGTATGCATATTTTCCATCAATTTCGAACGTTACACTTTTAATACCTGCTTCTTCTCCTGGAGATAATTCATTAATGATAAGGCTCATTTGATTATTATCGGCCCATCTTGAATACATTCTCAATAATATCTCTACCCAATCCTGTGCATCTGTTCCACCCGCACCTGAGTTAATAGAAACTACTGCTCCTTCCTTATCGTATTCTCCACATAACAATCTTTCAAATTCCCATTTATCTAAATTCTCTCTTAATTTATTTAAGCCCTGCTGGGATTCCACAATCATTTCCTCTTCAGGTTCTAAAGAATAAAGCTCAAGAGAGGCATTAGCATCAGAAATAAACGTTTGCCATTTATCTAACAATTCGAGTTGTACTTTGACATCATCAAGGATTAACATTTGTTTTTTCGCTTCTTCTTGATTCTCCCAGAATTCAGGCTGAGCAGAAATTTGCTCTAACTCTCTCCTTTTCGCTTTTAATCTTGGAACGTCAAAGACAATCCTGAGCATTGCCCAGGCGCTTTGTTAGTTCCGAAAGATCTTTTTTGAACACTGTAATATCTATCAAAATAGAATTTAATCGTTATTTATAATCTAACAAGCACTTTTGTTTAATAGTATAAACTAAGTATTATTTTTTAAAAATGTCCAAAGTTGAAATTTATACTTGGCAATATTGCCCATTCTGTATTCGAGCAAAATCTCTACTCAAGAAAAAAAATATAAATTTTACAGAATATAAAATAGATGGCGATGAAAATGCCAGAGAATTGATGACTGAAAGGGCTGATGGCAGAAGAACATTACCACAAATATTTATAGATAATGAGGGTATCGGAGGCTGCGATGATCTCTACATACTAGAAAATGAAAATAAACTAGACGCATTATTAAACTAGATATTATGAAATTTCTATTCGTAATAGATCCAATAAAAAATATAAATCCCTTAAAAGATTCATCTGCTGCTTTAATGCAAGCATCATCAAAAAAAATATTGAAATCTGGAGTTGTACGCCTCAAGACCTTGAGGCTAGAGGTGATGAAGTATGGGCATCTTCAGTAAAAGTTGAAGTAAATCCATGGATTTCTTTCAAAGATAATTACTGCATACCTCTCGCCGAATTTAATTGCATTTGGATGAGAAAAGATCCTCCTGTAAATGAGGCATATTTATATGCAACCCATCTCTTAGAAGTTGCCGAAAGAAAAGGAGTAAAAGTAATTAACAAACCTTCATCATTAAGGGCGTGGAATGAAAAGTTAGGTACTTTGAGATACAGTCACTTAATGGCACCAACAATAGTTGCGAGTAAAGTAAAAGATCTGATTAATTTTGCAAATATAAATAATGAAGTAGTCATAAAACCTCTTGGAGGGAAAGGTGGTCAAGGTGTTATCAGGATAAATAAAAATTCCCCAGGTATTAAATCAATCATTGAATTAATAACTTCTCAAGAAGAATTACCCGTTATGATGCAAAAATTTATTCCTGAAGTAATAGAGGGTGATAAAAGAATAATTATTGTAAATGGTGAAGCAATTGGATCTATAAATAGGATTCCTCAAGGAGGCGATTTTAGGAGTAATTTAGCGATGGGAGGGAAGGCTGAACCAACATTATTAACAGAAAAAGAAAAAATTATCTGCTCAGAGTTATCTCAACACTTCAAAGACGAAGGTTTATTTTTTGTCGGTATTGATGTAATAAATGGAATGCTTAGCGAGATTAATGTAACCAGTCCAACAGGTTTAAGAGAAATAGAAAAGTTATCGAATAAGAATGTTTCAGAGGAAGTTATTCAAAAATTAGTGGAAATTATCTAGGATTTTTAGCGAAAAATATTTGTTTTACTATAGACTCAAATTTTAATTTAATCTCATCTATTTCTTTCTCTAAAACAGAACCTGAAACGATACCTGAACCGGCAGTAAATTCAATACTTTCTTCAATATATCTTGCGCCTCTTATTACTAAAAGAAATGAAGCATTTCCTGATGCATCAACCCAACCCATTGGAGATGCATAATTTCCTCTAGGGAAAGACTCAAGAATGTTTATCCAATCCAATGCTTCATTTTTTGGGTATCCACAAACAGCCGGAGATGGATGCAAGTTTTTAAGCAATTCAAAAGGACATATGTTTTCAACTTTAGAGAAAATGAGTGTTTGCAAATGAGAAATATCACCAAAAGAATTTACCTTGATATCACTTTTTTTAAAATTTGATATTTTTGAAACTTCTAAACATTTAATTAAATACTGTATTACATAATTATGTTCCTTTAAGTCTTTAGAACTTCTCAGGAGTTTATTAAAATTTGAATTAGTTGAGATAGTTCCAGCAAGAGCCTCTAAAGTTAAATTTGGTTTAGTAAAAGAAAATAATTTTTCTGGAGATGCTCCAAACAAAATATCCTTACTATTCCTTTTCCAAACGTATCTGCATGTATTTGGTTGATTCTTTTTAAATCTTTTTAAAATTTCTACTAAATCTAATTTATTTTTAAGTTTTATTTTAATCCTATTGGCTAAAACTATCTTTTCAAGGATACCTTTCTCTACTAATTGAATTCCTCTATTTACTACTTTTTTCAAATTTATATTAGAAGTTTCTAAGGAGTTTAAGAAATCATCAATAATAGGAAAATCAAAACTAGTTTTTAAGCTAGATAATTTTTTTAATTCTGAGCCAGAATTAATAACTTGATTTCTCATTGCCCATATTTCTTCAATTAATCTTCTTAATGATGACTTATCTTCAACATGACCATTGATTCTTAACCAGCAATTCTTATCACTTTTGATAATTAATATTTTTGGTAGGATAGCTTCCAAACTAGGAACATCTGAAGATAAATTCTTATTATTCAAATTTTCAGAAAAAGAAAACAAATAAATTATTTTTGAAAGTGAGGAAATATGTGACTCATTTGTTAAGTTAATTAAATTTTTAAAATTCTCAGAATTAAACTCATTTGCTACCTCAAATCTTTTTGGGCCATCCAAAGTAACATATTTACATTTCTCGAAAGCAATATATGAAATACCATCAGATTCCTCCCAAAATGAAGAAAACGGATATTTATTTATAAACAATTCATATACTTGAAATAAATCAATACAAGGAATCTCAACACAAATACTTACTAATCCAGAATTTTCTACTTTCTTATCGAAAGTGGAAAATACATCTGTTAAAAAATCTGTAAATTTTAAATCATTTTTCATTACTTATTGAAAATAACTAAAAATCATGCAATAAAGTAAAAAATGTAACTCAATTTATAAACTACATTTAATAATGATGGAATTTTGTGTGTTAATTAAAAATGGATGAAAATAGAAAAAAATTATGGAAACAAGCAATAAAATGGCCTCTTTATTCTGTTGCAATCCTTCCAGTTTTTATAACAGGGGCTTATTTACTCAATCAATATGAAAAAATAAAAATTTATAATTTGATTGCATTTACTTTAGCTGCAATTTTGATATTACTTTGGGAAAATCTAACTAATGATTTATTTGACGCAGAAACAGGAATCGATGAATTTAAATTCCATTCAATTGTAAATCTTATAAAAAATAAAAAAATAATTTCATTTATTGCATATTCATCTTTAGTTATTGGTTTATTAATAATTTCAATTATTTCAGTATCAACAAGCATAAACATTTTGATTTTGGTGACAGCTTGCTGCTTATTAGGATATTTATATCAAGGACCTCCTTTTAGATTTGGCTATCAAGGTTTAGGAGAACCATTATGCTGGCTTGCATTTGGACCTTTTGCTTACTCTGCAGTCTTAATTGCATTAAATCCATCTAATATTTATTTAGAAGATATTCCTTGGAAAGTTTCTTTATTACTTGGTTCGGGACCTTCTTTGGCAACAACTCTTGTATTATTCTGTTCTCATTTTCATCAAATTATTGAAGATAAGAAGCATGGAAAAAATTCACCTTTAGTTCGCTTAGGAGCAAAAAAAGGTTCTCAATTTGTACCTTGGATAATTTTTACAATATATATTTTTCAACTTTTCACTATAATTACTCGATTTATTCCAGTTTTTTGTATCCTGTATTTGATTAGTTTACCCCATGCAATAAGACTCATAAATTTATTACAGTCTTCATATAACAAACCTTCAGTAATAAAAAATTGCAAATTCATCGCAATAAAATTTCAAACTTTTAATGGCTTTGGCTTAATCACAGGATTAATTTTTAATTACTTGATTAATAAATGAACTTAATATTTAAAAAAAAATCTTATTGCTTTAAGTTATCCACAAAAGTAGAAAATTCTAAAACCACTTACCTTACAAAATCGGGTTGGATAATTAAATTAAAAAATAATGATAAAAAAATTGGATTTGGAGAGGTTTCACCTCTGCTAAAAAAAGACTTAAAAAAATGTGAAGAACAATTAAATATGATTCCTGAGTATGTAGGAGTATTAAATTTATCTGAGCAAATAAATATTTTTCACCCATGCATCCAATCTGCAATAAATTCAGCTTTAGCAGAAATAAATGGAAAAATAATTTTTAAAGAAAACTATTTTTTTGATGAAATTGATAAAACAGCCATACTATTAAATCATAATAATGTCATTTCAGATTTAAATGAAATTAAAAAAAAGCAATCGAATATTGGAAAATCAGTAACTATAAAATGGAAAGTAGCTTTAAAAAATAATAATGAAGAAGAAGCAATTTTAGAAGAAATTTTAAGCCAAATAGACAATAATATCAAGTTAAGGATAGATGCAAATGGTTCTTGGGGAAGGGATATGGCTAAAAGATGGGCTGATATTTTGAAAGATAACAAAAATATAGATTGGTTGGAACAACCTCTTTCTGCTGATGATATTGAAGGACTAAAAGAACTCAACAAAAAAATTCCAATAGCTTTAGACGAATCACTTTTAAAATTTCCAACCTTGATTGATGATTGGAAGGGTTGGCAAATTAGAAGACCTTCTCAAGAAAAGAATCCAGATAAGCTTTTAAGAGACTTAGAAAAGAAAAAAGCTTTAATATCTATAAGCACTTCATTTGAAACTGGAATAGGCAGGAGATGGCTTTATCATTTATCGTCTCTACAATTACAGGGACCAACACCAAAAGTTCCTGGTTTAGCAATGAATAAGTTACCTACCTCTTTTCTATTTTTAAATCAAGCACAAAAGATATGGGATCAACTATGAAAAGTAAAATTCATATTATTGAAGTTGAAAATAATGAAAATCAATCTAAAGAAAAAATTATTCAGAAAATTAGAGAGAATAAAATAATTTATATAAAAAACAAATTTTATAAAAACGAAGAGGTACTAAATCCGATACATGAAAATGGACCAGCAATTATCTTAAACAGCAGCGGAAGCTGTGGTAAACCTAGAACATGTTTTCACCCTATAGATAATCTCAAATTATCTGCCGCCACTTCAGGGAAATGGCTAAAAGAGCAAGGATTTGAATTGCAAAACTGCGTAATTTTTAACACTTTACCCCTTAACCATATAAGTGGATTAATGCCAATTTTTAGAAGTCAAACTTGGGGATGTGATTGTATTAATATTTCTCCAAATTTAATAAAAAAAACTCGAGAACTTTTACTTTTTACAATTAAATCTAAAAAAAACAAAAAACACTTGATTACGTCATTAGTACCCACCCAATTAAAAAGACTTTTAGCTCAAAAAGAGGGTATTAGTTGGCTAAAAATGTTTGATTTAATTTGGGTAGGTGGAGCTTCAATTAACCGCGAAACTAAAGAAAAATGTATAGAAGAACAAATAAAATTAGCACCTTGTTACGGCTCAACTGAAACAGCAGCAATGGTTACAAGTTTAAAACCAAAAGAATTCTTAATGGGTTTTGACAATGTTGGAGAAATACTTCCTGATACAAAAATAAGAATTAACGAACAAGGATTAATCGAGATAAAATCAGCCAGAATTGGAATTGAAATAATAGACTCTGCAAAAACTAAAAATTTCAAAAATAAAAATGGATGGTGGCAAACCGGTGATTTAGGTGAAATCAATCAAATCAATAATTCTTTATATTTAAAGTTTCTTGGAAGAATTGATAACGCTTTTAATTCAGGAGGAGAAATCGTTTTCCCAGAAGTAATTGAATCTCGATTAAATGATTTGATTATTAAAGAAAATATCCCAATTAATAAATTCAATATTTCAAAAATACCAGACAAATTATGGGGAAATAAAATTAAAGTAATTGTTGAATTTAGAGAACCTACAAATCATAAAAATATTGAAAATTCATTAAATTTATTAAAAAACTTTTCTCAAAGTTGGCCTAAACATGAAAGACCCGAAACGTGGATTATTACAAATAAAAATACAAGCACAGAAAAAATAAACTATAAATTTACAAAATAATAATTAGCACTCTTTTAAATTTGTGCTTACATTTGAAGCTTCTATCCATCTTTCTAGCTGATCGGGAAGTTCTGCTTTATTTCTTGAATCAACATCTAAAGAACAGTGTATTATTTTACCTTCTGCTACTTTATTTCCATTTTTTAAGAAAAGGCTATTTACTTGGAACAAATGAGTATTAATTTTGTGGGGGGAAATTTTTACTTTTAAGAAATCTCCAAATCTAATAGGCGCAAAAAAGTTTGCTTCGCAATTTACTATGGGGAAAATAATTTGACTTTTACGTATAGAAAAATCTGGGAAAATATCTTGATAAGGAATCCCATAAATTTCAATACTCTCTTCCCAAGCTTCGTGTGACCACTTTAATAAGTTATGAAAATGAATTACACCTGCAGAATCACAATCACCAAATCGTACTTTCTTCTGCAAGGTTAACCAATCAGAGGGTTTCATTTAAAGAAATTATCTATCAACAGATCCCATAATGACATCTATTGAACCGAGAATTGCCATGATATCGGCGATTTTGGCACCTTTAAGAATATGAGGCAATATTTGCAGATTATTTAAATCAGCTGCTCTGATTTTAAATCTCCATGGGGTAACTTCATTATTTCCTTGAATAAATACACCTATTTCTCCTTTCCCGGACTCTAATCTTGTATACAATTCTCCATTAGGAATTTTAAAAGTTGGAGCAACCTTCTTAGCTACATATTGATAGTCAATACCAAATATTTCACTCTTCTTATCTTCAGTCGCCATTCTTTGAGCTTCTAAATTTTCTGTTGGACCTCCTGGAATCATTTTGCAGGCTTGGCGAATGATGCTTAGTGATTGTCTCATCTCTTCAACTCTTACTCGATATCTCGCATAACAATCTCCTTCTTTTTCTGAAGCAATCTGCCAATCAAAATCGTCATAGCATTCATAACTATCTACTTTCCTTAAATCCCAGGAGACTCCAGAAGCTCTAAGCATTGGGCCAGACAGAGACCAATTAATTGCCTGATCTCTTTGAATTGTTCCAAGACCTTCAATTCTTTTTCTAAAAATTGGATTATTTGTGATTAATTTTTCGTATTCATCTATCTTAGGACCGAACCAGTCGCAAAAGTCTATACATTTCTCTAACCATCCGTATGGAAGATCACATGCGACACCACCTATCCTAAAGAAATTATTATTTATTAGCCTTTGTCCAGTTGCAGCTTCCCAAAGATCATAAATCATTTCTCTTTCTCTAAAGATATAGAAAAATGGAGTTTGAGCTCCTACATCTGCCAAAAATGGGCCAAGCCATAAAAGGTGATTAGCAATTCTATTAAGTTCCAACATAAGAACTCTTATATAACTTGCCCTTTTGGGAACTGAAATATTTGCCAATCTTTCAGGAGCATTTACTACAATAGCTTCATAAAACATACCTGCCGCATAATCCATTCTGCTTACATAGGGCACATACATAACATTTGTCCTGTTCTCAGCTATTTTCTCCATTCCTCTATGCAAATATCCAATTACTGGCTCACAATCAATTACATCCTCACCATCAAGGGTTACCACTAACCTTAAAACCCCATGCATAGAGGGATGATGAGGGCCAAAATTGACCACCATTGGTTCTGTTCTAGTCTCTAGCTGAGCCATTGATAATTTAACCTCTATATAAATCTTAGTCGAAAGTTATGCAAACTGACCTGTCTGATTCATTTCTTTTCAATCATAAATCAGTAATGACAAATGAGATAATGGCGTCTTTAGAGTATTACCCATCAATCTTTAAAAAAAAAGTCAAAGGAATAGACGCAACGCTCGGCGGTGGTGGGCACTCTTATCATTTATTAAAACAATATCCTGATTTAGAAATAATTGGCCTAGATCAAGATCCATTCGCGAGGAAATCAGCATCAATCAAGCTTGATGAATTTAAAACAAGGATCACAATAAATGATTCGAATTTTGCGAATTTTGAACCTCACGAAAAAGTTTCTTTTGTGATTGCAGATCTTGGAGTCAATAGTAACCAACTTGATAACCCTGAAAGAGGATTTAGTTTCCAAAAAGATGGCCCTCTTGATATGCGCATGAATCCTTTTATTAAGATTGATGCAGAGCAATTAATTGAGAATTTAAGTGAAAAAGATCTAGCTGACACAATATATAAATATGGTGAAGAGAGATTATCAAGAAAGATTTCTAGGAAAATCAAAATGGATTTAAAAGAAAAAGGGAAATATTCCGGTACAAAAGCGTTAGCATATTCTATTGCTGGCTGCTTCCCACCCAAACAAAGATATAAAAAAATACACCCAGCGACAAAAACATTTCAAGCACTAAGAATTGCAGTTAATAAAGAAATTGAAGTACTAGAAAAATTTTTAAAGGTTGTACCCGATTGGTTACTACCAGGCGGAATTATTTCTATTATTAGTTTTCATTCGCTTGAGGATAGGTTAGTTAAAACTGCATTTAAGAATGATGAAAGACTTAAAAATCTAACAAAAAAACCAATAACACCTTCTGCAAAAGAAGTCGAACTGAATAAAAGAGCGAGAAGTGGAAAATTAAGAATTGCTCAATTAAAGAGTGAATAAATTCTAGCGTAATTCTTTGATCGTATCTGTGATTATTTGAACTGCATGTTGTATATCTTGTGAATTGGTGCTCAATCCAATGCTTAACCTAATTGAAGATTCTGCTTCCTTAAAAGATCTACCTAAAGCAAGTAAGACATGTGAAGGTTCGCCATTACTGCATGCCGATCCACTAGAGCATACAATTTTTGATTTTAAAAGTTTATGGAATTTTGTACCGTTTAAATCTAATGCAGTCAAATTTAAATTATGAGGTAATCTTTTCTGAAGGGAACCATTAATTAATAAACCAGAATTATTTTCTAATAAACCTTTTAATAGGCTATTTCTATGCAAAAGCAATTGCTTAGCATTCTTTTTTTGATTAAAAACTGCTATCTCTATTGCTTTAGTAAAACCTACTATTAAAGGCAGGGGCAAGGTGCCAGCTCTAAAGCCATATTGATGACCTCCCCCAATAATTAAAGGTTGAAGATCAATATTTTCATCAATCAAAAGAAGACCTATTCCTTTGGGACCATATATTTTGTGAGAACTGATCGTTATCATATTGACATCTGACAAAAGATCGTTGAGTTCGATATAACCTAAACATTGTGCAAAGTCAGAATGAAAAATTATTTCTCTTGATTTACATATCTTTGAAATATTTTCGATTGGCTGAATAACGCCTATTTCATTATTTGCCATCATGATACTCACCATAAATGTATCCTTTCTTATACTTTTTATAAAATTCTCTTCTGAAATTAAACCATCTTTTTCTGGAGTAATTTCAGTCACTAGAAATCCTTCTTTTTTTAATTGATCTAAAGGCTCCAATACAGCTTTATGCTCGGTTGTCAACGTAATAATATGACCATAATTTCCTGTTTTTTTATAATAATTTCTTGCAAAACCTAATAAGGCCAAATTATTAGATTCCGTCGCGCCGCTGGTAAAAACAACTTTCTTATTGTTAAGTAATAAATCTTGCTCTATTTTTTCTCTTGAAGCTTCCAATATAGCGCTTGCGTTTATACTAGCCAGATTTGATTTACTTGAAGGATTAGAAAATATCTCAGTCCAAAAAGGTTGCATAGAATCCACAACATCTTTAGAACAAGGAGTTGAAGATTGGTAATCTAGTAGTATAGGAGTTGATAGCATTATGTTTAGTATATAAAATTCTTATTAGTCCTAGAAAATCTAATTCAAGAATTGAAAAAATGAATGAAATTAATCAAATAAATAATCAACCGATCAGAAAATCAAAAGTTTTGTTAGTTGATGATGAACCTGGATTAAGAACAGCTGTTAAAACATTTCTGGAAGATGAAGGCTATGAAATATTCATTGCAGTTGATGGCGAAGATGGATGGGAAAAAGCACAAAAAATTTTTCCTGATTTAATAATTAGCGATATTATGATGCCCAGAGCTAATGGTTATGCTTTATTAGAGAAAATTAGACAAGATGAGAAATTAGGCGGTACCCCAGTTATTTTTCTTACAGCAAAAGGGATGACATTAGATAGAACAGAAGGTTATCTTGCAGGTATTGATGATTATATTTCTAAACCTTTTGATCCAGATGAATTAGCAGCAAGAGTCAAAAATGTAATCAATCGTCAAGAGCGATTATTAAAAGAAGCTGCAAGATTTGCAGATATTGATGTAAGTAAAATGGCAAAACAAATCACTGAAATAAAGTATATGCTTACAGACCAAAACCCCTCAAATGTAGAAAATGCAATAGATATTCCAAGTTTTACTCCAAGAGAAGCAAGTGTGCTTCAGCTTGTAGCAGAAGGTCTAATGAACAAAGAAATAGCCAGAAAGCTAGAGACTTCTATCAGGAATGTTGAAAAATATGTAAGTAGGCTTTTTATTAAAACAGGAACATCTAGCAGAACTGAATTAGTCCGTTATGCTCTTGAAAATCATTTAGTAACATAATTTATTTAATTTTCTCAAATTCAATCAATTTAGAAAAATAAAAAGGGGCTTGATTTAATTTGTTTCTAACTACAGAAAATCCTTTTTCATTAGCAGCATTAATAATGCCCTTTTCTCTTAATGTATAGGCTCTTGTGGTTTTACTTGGTCCTGGAAATAATTTACCTATATTTTTTAGAATAGCAAGAACTGGAGTATAAGGAGCAAAACTAACAATTAGCTTTTCTTTACTTAAATCGCATAGATGTTTTACCATTTCCTCCGCAACTGGTTGAGGATAATGAATAAATACATCTAAACAAATGACAACATCAAATAATCCTCTTAATTGTTCCAGATCACAGGTTTCAAATTTTATTTTTCTTTGATTGAGCCCTAATTCCTTAATACGTTTCTTTGTTTCTTTAATCATTTCAGAAGAAATATCGCTTACCTGCAAATCTTGTATACCAAGTCTTAATAAAGGAATTGCTAGACTTCCAACACCACACCCCGCATCACAAAAACTTTTTTTTGTTAGTTCAGGATAGTTTTTTATATATGAAATTACATCATCGACAGTCTTTTGATGACCTTTTCTAATGTTTTTCTGAACTGTATTAATTTCATCAGATTTGCTATAAATTTTGTTCCATCGATCAAAGCCAGTACCATTGAAATACTCCCTAACCTCGCTTTTCTCTAGAATTTTTTTAGACGTCATAATATTTTATAGAGATTTTATTCTTTTCAATACTAACCAACTGGCGCTCAAGTAATTGCACGCCATTATAGGAAAGAATTGATTTGTTATTTTGTCAGACTTAAATTTTACAGATATTTATAAGATTGCTGTCGTAATGGGTAGTGATTCAGATCTACAAACATTGAAACCTGCACTAGATATTTTGAAAGAATTTGGCATAGAAACTGAGGTTTGCATACTTTCTGCCCACAGAACACCTATTGAAATGATGGAATATGCAAAAAATGCAGAATCAGAAAATGTAAAAGTAATCATTGCTGGCGCAGGGGGTGCTGCTCATCTTCCAGGAATGTTGGCTTCTTTAACTTCCATTCCTGTTATAGGAGTACCTGTAGAAAGCAAGACACTTAAGGGGATCGACTCTTTATTATCAATTGTTCAAATGCCTGCTGGGATACCAGTAGCAACAGTTGCCATTAATGGGGGACAAAATGCAGGTTTATTGGCAATAGAAATAATTAGTTTATTTGATCAATCTATACAAGTAAAATTGAAACAATTTAGAGACAACCTTCATAAACAGGTAAGAGCTAAAAATAGTAAGTTATTCTCTATAGGAGCAGAAAATTATCTAAACAATCAGTAAAATTATATTCATTTCGCCTTAGTAATTAAATTCTCTTGTTTAAGGTAATTTATAATTTGTTGAACTGACTCATTTAAATCTAAAGAACCTGTATCAACAACAATTTCTGGATTTTCGGGAGCTTCATATGGGCTTGAAATCCCTGTAAAATCTTTAATTTCTCCCAAACGGGCTTTTTTATATAAACCCTTAGTATCCCTTTTTTCACATACTTTGATATCTGCAGCACAATATACTTCAATAAAATCCTGTGATCCAATAATTTTTCTGACCTTATTTCTATCACTAATGAAAGGTGAAACAAAGGCTGTAATAGTTATTATTCCAGCATTCATAAATAAATTCGCAACTTCTCCAATTCTTCTTATATTTTCCTCTCTATCTTCATCTGAAAAACCAAGATCTTTACATAAACCATGCCTAATATTATCTCCATCCAAAACATAAGTTGATAAACCATCTAGGTGTAACACTTCATTTAAAGCGTTAGCCAAAGTACTTTTACCAGAACCGGATAACCCCGTAAACCATATAACCATTCCTTTATGACCTCTCATTTTCTCTAACTTATCTCTATCAATAGTTAAATTGTGCCACTTTATATTCCCTGAATTTGTTTGATTTTGTTCTTTCATTTTTGATGGTTTGAAATTTAAAGACTTATCCTAACTCTAGATTCAAAAATTTTGAAATCCCTCTTTACGGAGAAAATCAATTGCTTTAATTACCATGTCCCCTTGTAACTGAATATTATTATCGATTAATGTCCCTCCAGTTCCACAAAAAACTTTCATTTTTTTAAGCAAATCTTTTATTTGATATTCATTTTCAATCCCTAAACCTTTTATTAAGGTAATAGTCTTACCTTTTTTCCCTTTTTTTTGTTTTAAAACATTGATTTTTGAAATTTCCCTAGAATCATCTGATTTAATTTTTTCTTCATATTTGTTTTCCTGATTATCAAATTCGATCCAATTTTTCTTTTTCATTATTTTTAATATAATCTATAGTTAGTTAATACTTATTCTATAGAAAATTGGTAAGTACATTTTCTCGTCCAAATCAAAATTATAAAAATGATGATTTAAATCAACCTTCTAAAGAAGGAAGATTTGGAAAATATGGTGGTCAATATGTTCCTGAAACGTTAATGCCTGCCCTTTTTGAACTTGAAGAAGCTGCAGCAAATGCATGGAAAGATGAACAATTTATAAAAGAATTAAATCATTTGCTTAAGACTTATGTAGGAAGAGAAACACCACTATATGAAGCTAAAAGACTAACTGAACATTACAAAACTAACAAAGCGACTGCAAGAATATGGCTTAAAAGAGAAGATTTAAATCATACTGGTGCTCACAAAATCAATAATGCCTTAGGACAAGCTTTACTAGCTATAAGAATGGGTAAAAAAAGGATAATAGCAGAAACAGGTGCTGGTCAACATGGGGTTGCAACTGCTACCGTTTGTGCAAGATTTGGCCTGAAATGCGTTATATATATGGGAGCTGAGGATATAAAAAGGCAATCCCTCAACGTCTTTAGAATGAAACTATTGGGAGCGGAAGTTAAAGTTGTTAATTCTGGTACTGCAACACTTAAAGACGCTACTAGTGAAGCTATTAGAGATTGGGTATCTAATGTCGAAACTACTCACTACATTTTAGGATCTGTTGCTGGTCCACACCCTTTTCCAATGATTGTCCGAGATTTTCATTCAGTTATAGGAGAAGAAGCTAAAAAACAATGTTCTGAATCTTTTGGATCCTTACCCGATATTTTAATTGCTTGTGTAGGTGGTGGATCAAATGCCATGGGTCTTTTCCATCCTTTTGTTAAGGAAAAATCAGTTAGACTAATTGGAGTTGAAGCTGCTGGTAGCGGAGTTGAGACTGACAAACATGCTGCAACTATAACTAAAGGTTCAGTAGGAATTTTACATGGATCAATGAGTCTTCTCTTGCAAGATGAAAATGGTCAAGTACAAGAAGCTCACTCAATCAGTGCAGGACTAGATTATCCAGGAGTAGGGCCTGAACATAGTCATTTAAAGGATATAGGTAGAGCAGAATATGGATCAGTTACAGATCAGGAAGCTTTAGACTCCTTGAGACTTGTTAGTGAACTTGAAGGTATTATACCTGCACTTGAGACCGCCCATGCCTTTGCTTGGTTAGAAAAATTATGTCCCACTCTCGACAAAGATAGTCAAATAGTAATTAATTGCTCTGGGAGAGGTGACAAAGATGTGAATACCGTTGCATCTTCATTAAATATTTAATTAATATCTAGAAATTGTTGAGTCAATATATCTACTCCATCCATCTATTCCTTCTTCCAGGTTCCATATTTCGCTCACGATATTATTATCTAGTGACCATTGGCAGAATTTATAACTTCTAATTCCCGCATGACATATAACGACAATTTTTCTATCTAGTAAACCACCAATTATTTCTTGCACGTATTCAAGAGTTACTTCACTAAGTGGTATATGTAAAAATTCTTGTGAGAAACAAGCTAATTCTAACTCTGACTGTTCTCTTACATCAACTATGATTGGATTTTCCTTTTCCGAATTAAACCAATCATTGAGACTATAGGCATCAATAGGTTTAGGATAATTTCCCAATTTAAAGATTAATGATTTGTTATTAACAATTTAATAAGTAAAGTTGCAAGAGTATGTTTATTGTTAAAAATGAAAATAAAGATTAAGAATGAATTTTAAAGTAATAGCGATAATAATATTATTATCTCTATGTTTTTTTTTTGGTTTTAAGAAAATTTCTAGTTATAGAAATGAGACTTCCAATGAAAATATTGGAGAATTACAAATCCTTAAATACCTGCCGGGAGATAATAAATTATTATTTATTTCAAATTCCCAAAGTTCAAATATTAGAAATAGTGTTGAAACAAACTTCAATAGCAAAAATATAGATGAAATTATTCTAATAAAAAATAGTATATTATCTTATTTAGGTATTGATCTTGGTCAAACTAAATTAGAAGATATTTATAATAATGAACTTACTATTTCCACTTATAACAATAATAAAAAAGAAAAAGATGATATTTTAATAGTATTAAAAATTAAACCCGAAAAAAATATCAATGATCTATTAAATTTATCTAATCTAATTGATCAGAATGATGAGATAATTACAATATATAGAGAAAATAAACTTAATTATTTAAGTTATATTTATCAAACTAATGATGATTATATTATTGCTTCTTCAAATAAGAAGTTAATTTTCGATTCAATAGAAGCAAGAAATAATTGGAGAGAAACAAAAAATAATTTTTCTGCAGAAATTCTAAGGAATTTTAAAAATGAAAATAATATACTATTCACGAAGAAACTTAAAAATAATTTATTTTTAAATAATGAAAATAATATACAAGCTAATGAGGATATTATTGCAACAACATTAGCCTTAGAAAATAAACGTATAATTATAAAAACATATGTAATAAATAATAAAAAAAATTTAGATATTTTTTCTTATAAGAATTTAATTAATCAGAATGAAATAAACTATGATAATTATCAAATATCTATTTACAGTGATTTGAATTCTTCTATTAAGTATTTAAGTCCCTTAATAAATAACTTTGAAAAAAGACTTTTAGAAGAATTAAATAAATATTTAACTCAAAATATTCTGTTACTAAATTCTAATCAAGACTGGATAGTTGTATTAGAAAATAATCATCAAAACAATTCAATTATAACTAATATAAAACAACTCAAAGATTTTAATAAATACAGTTTAGAAAAAAATGATTATATTTATTCAATTTATACAAAAGATATTCTTGAAGAAGAAGAGGAAATAATAAAACAATCTACTTATAAAGATTTATTTACAATTGAATCTGATAAATTATTTATGATAAGTAATAATTTAATTAAGGATGGAAAAATCAATTCAATATCGGAAAAATTCTTTGAACTAAATAATAAAAAGGGTGCTAATGATTTTATCTATAAAACATTTGATATCAAGGGATTAGATTCTAAAGAAACTCAATATCTTTCTTTTTTAAGAAATCTGAATTTTATGTTTAACAATATAATCAATTTTTCCACTTCAGAATTTAAAGAAATTTCAAAACAATCTATCCCAGAGAGAAATCCTCTAATTTATTCAGAACATAAGATAGACATATTCAATAATATATAACGATTTCCTCAATAAAACATTTTTATTTATTTTATATCTTGTGGTTAATTAAAAATTATTTGATTATCTTGTATCTATAAGTAATTTATATCGGATTCAGCAATTGGATAGTAACAAACTAATTTTAAAACCAGGACTTGAAGGTGTCCCAGTTACTAATTCATCGATATGTGATATTGACGGTGAAAAAGGAGAATTATTATATAGAGGTTATTCAATACAAGAACTTGCACAAAAAAGTAGTTTTTTAGAGACAGCTTTTTTATTGATCTGGGGAGAATTACCTACAGCTACTCAACTAAGAGATTTTGAACAGGAAGTTCAGATGCATCGCAGATTAAGCTTTAGAGTCAGAGATATGATGAAATGTTTCCCTGCTACAGGTCACCCTATGGATGCTCTCCAGTCTAGTGCAGCTTCTTTAGGGCTATTCTACTCAAGAAGGGCGATTGATGATCCAAATTATATTTATAACGCAGTAATAAGGCTAATTGCAAAAATTCCAACAATGATTGCAGCCTTCCAACTGATTAGAAAGGGGCAAGACCCTATCCAACCTAGAGATGATTTATCATACTCCTCAAATTTTCTCTACATGCTGACTGAAAAAGAACAAGATCCAATAGCTGCAAAAGTGTTTGATAGATGTTTAATTCTTCATGCAGAGCACAGTTTAAACGCTAGTACATTTAGCGCTAGGGTTACTGCAAGCACTCTTACAGATCCTTATGCCGTTATTGCCTCGGCCGTGGGAACCTTAGCTGGCCCTCTACATGGGGGAGCTAATGAGGATGTAATTGCGATGTTAGAAAATATTGAGACTCCTGATAAAGCTGCTTCCTTTATAGAAGGTGCGATACAAAATAAAACTAAAATAATGGGCTTTGGTCACCGAGAGTACAAAGTTAAAGATCCCAGAGCAATCATTCTTCAAAAACTAGCGGAGGAACTTTTTATAAGATTTGGTGCAGATGAAATGTATGATGTTGCCAAAAAATTAGAAGAAGAAGCAATCCCAAGACTTGGACCAAAAGGTATTTTCCCAAATGTTGACTTTTATTCCGGTCTCGTTTACAGAAAACTTGGCATTCCGCGAGACTTATTTACTCCAATTTTTGCCATATCCAGAGTCGCGGGTTGGTTAGCACACTGGAGAGAACAATTAGGAGCAAATAGAATTTTCAGGCCCTCGCAAATCTACACCGGTTCAGCTCCAAGAGATTGGATCAGTTTAGAAAATCGAAAATAATATTTGTAGCTTTTCATAAAAAACACACATATTGTTTATGGCGAGTTAATCTATTAAGTAAATAACATCAAAATTTTGGAAAACGGATTAGACCTAGAATATATCTTTAATGAATTCTTAAAGGGTTTAGGCCTTTCAAGTGAAATCGCTCATATAATTTGGCTACCTCTTCCAATGCTTTTGGTTTTAGTTGCAGCAGTGGTTGGAGTATTAGTAACTGTTTGGCTGGAAAGAAAAATATCTGCTGCAGCTCAACAGAGAATAGGGCCTGAATATGCAGGAGCACTTGGCGTACTTCAACCAATTGCGGATGGTCTTAAGTTACTCGTAAAAGAGGATATTATTCCAGCTAAAGCTGATTCTATTCTATTCACTGCAGGTCCAATATTGGTTTTAGTGCCAGTTATACTTTCCTGGCTAATAGTACCTTTTGGGCAAGACTTATTAATTAGCAATGTTGGTATTGGAATATTTTTATGGATTGCTTTAAGTAGTATTCAGCCTATTGGGCTTCTAATGAGCGGATATGCTTCTAATAATAAATACTCATTACTAGGTGGATTACGTGCAGCGGCACAATCTATTAGTTATGAAATACCCTTGGCATTATCTGTACTAGCTATTGTGTTAATGACAAATTCTCTAAGTACTATTGATATTGTTAATCAACAAAGCGGAGCGGGGATATTAAGTTGGAATATATGGAGACAGCCTATTGGATTCATAATTTTCTGGATATGTGCTCTTGCAGAATGCGAGAGACTTCCATTTGACTTACCAGAAGCGGAGGAAGAATTAGTGGCAGGGTATCAAACTGAATATGCTGGAATGAAATTCGCATTATTCTATTTAGGTAGTTACATAAATTTAATTCTTTCAGCGTTATTAGTTTCTATACTTTACTTAGGGGGTTGGGCTTTGCCTATTCCTGTTGAGATAATAGCTAAATTTCTAAATATCCCACTTAATGCTCCTTTAATACAAGTTTTTACTGCTTCAATAGGAATTGTAATGACTGTTCTTAAGGCATATGTTTTAGTATTTATTGCAATATTATTACGTTGGACAACCCCAAGAGTAAGAATAGATCAACTACTAGACTTAGGCTGGAAGTTCCTTCTACCAATTTCTCTTGCTAATCTTTTGTTAACTGCAGGATTAAAACTTGCTTTACCCCAATTCTTTGGTGGTTAATTTTAAGTAAATATACTTAAAATTAAAATGAATCCACTAAACTACAATAATTAAGTAAATTCTTTACAGATGAAAGATTTTCTTCAAAAAGTAAATAGTTATATTAAAGAGGCTTTAAGTGCCGCCAAATATTTATATAACGGCTTCTCCGTAACGTTTGATCATCTTCGCAGGAGACCAGTAACTGTCCAATATCCTTATGAGAAGTTAATCCCTTCTGAAAGATATAGAGGCAGAATACATTATGAATTTGATAAATGTATAGCATGTGAAGTTTGTGTGAGAGTTTGTCCGATAAATTTACCTGTAGTTGACTGGGTAATGAACAAAGAAACCAAAAAGAAAGAACTTAGAAATTATTCTATAGACTTTGGTGTTTGCATTTTTTGCGGAAATTGTGTCGAATTTTGCCCTACGAATTGCCTATCAATGACTGAGGAATATGAATTAGCCGCATTTGATCGACATAATTTAAATTTCGATAATATTGCACTTGGCCGACTACCTACAAATGTCACTACAGATCCTTCAGTCAAACCCTTAAAAGAACTTGCTTATTTACCCAAAGGAGTTATGGACCCTCACGAAATATCACCTTCAGATCCCCGAGTTGGTAAACTTCCTGAAGAAGTTTATGATTGGATGAAACCAGTTTCAAATGAGACAAAAGCTAAGGCTGTTAAAACAAATAATTAATCTCATAAAATCATGTCAATAGCAATCATCACACAATTAATTTGTTTTTCAATATTATCCTTAGTTGTCATAATTGGAGCATTAGGAGTAGTACTACTGGAAAGTATTGTTTATTCAGCTTTTCTGCTTTGTGGCGTATTTTTAAGTGTTGCAGGTTTATATCTTCTTCTAAATGCAAGTTTTGTTGCTGCAGCACAAGTCTTAGTATATGTAGGAGCAGTAAATGTCCTGATAATTTTTGCAATAATGCTTGTTAATAAAAAAGAAGATTTTAAACCTATAGAGAATCTCAATTCAAGAAGAATTATATCAACAGCAATTTGTTTAACTCTACTGAGCCTCTTAATTAGAGTGGATTTATCAAACGTATGGATCATAGCAAGCCCTAATAGCTCCATAGGAGAAGAATCTACATATAGAATTGGTGAACATTTATTCAGTGATTATTTACTACCTTTCGAGGTAGCATCTGTATTATTATTGATGGCAATGATTGGAGCAATAGTTTTAGCTAGAAAAGATGTTATGAATCAAGATATTTCAACAGGATTACCTGTCGATCAAGAGTTAATTGAGAAAACAAAGGAGCCTTTTCTAATCAACAAGAATTAATTCTCAAATTTTTTTTAATCATGAATCTAGAATCTATACCATTACAAGCCTTTTTAATTGTATCTTCAATATTATTTTGTATTGGAATTTGGGGATTATTAAATAGTAGAAATGCGGTAAGAGTTTTAATGTGCATAGAGTTAATGCTTAATGCCGTTAATATCAATTTGATGGCCTTTTCTTCTTTTGTAGATAACAACTTAATTCAAGGGCAGGTTTTTACGATTTTCGTGATTACCGTTGCAGCAGCAGAAGCCGCTGTTGGTTTAGCAATATTATTATCTCTTTATAGAAACAGAGTCACTGTAGATATGGAAAGTTTTAACTTATTAAAGTGGTGAAAATATTAAATTAAGTGAAGCTTTCATTGGTTCTTATTATTTATCGTTCCAATAGTTCTATCGCTTTAGATTCATCTATTTTTTGTAGAAAAGCTTTTAAAGAGAAAAATATTAAATCCCATACGATAGAGAGTGATTTCACTAATGAGGAAATAGATAATTTCCTTCGTCAAACGCAATCTCTGCCTGAATTAGTAATCGTTCTTGGTGGAGATGGCACCGTGCTCAAATGCGCTAACGCTTTAGTAAATTATAATATTCCTTTACTTTGTTTCAACATTGGAGGTAACTTAGGATTTCTCACACACAAGAAAGAATTTTTATTTGATAAATCTTTTATTGAAATTTTAGAAAAAGAAGAATTTATTATTGATTCAAGAAACATGCTTAAATGTAAAATTCTTGATAGAGAAAACAACATCATAAAAAGCTACTACGCATTAAATGATTTCTATTTTAAATCTGTTGAAGAGGAAATTTCACCTACAAATCAAATAGAAATTGAAATAGATACTGAAAAAGTAAATGAGTACAAAGGCGATGGGTTGATTATTGCTTCTTCAACTGGATCTACAGCATATTCTATGGCCGCGGGGGGGCCAATAGTTCATCCTTCAATAGGTGCATTAGTGATAAATCCGATATGTCCTATGAGTTTGGCCAGTAGGCCAATAATTATCCCTCATACAAGTAATATAATCATTCGAGGTGTGAATATGAGTCAAGGAGCAATTAAGCTTTGGAGAGATGGATCAAAGTGTATGACGATAAAACAAAATAATTACTGTGAGATTAGGAAAGGTTCAAAATACTGCAAAATGATTAAATTTAGAAAAAGTATTTCCTACTACAGTACATTAATACAAAAACTAGATTGGAAAGGAAATATATCATTAAAAAATAATCTAGACAACTAAATGGCATTAGAAATAGAAAGAAGATTTCTAGTAAAAAACGATAACTGGAAAAAATACATCACAAAAAAAACTGTAATTGAACAAGGATACCTTTCATATAAATTAGAAGATTGGATAATTAGAATAAGATTTAATGGAGCAAACTTTAAAATTGCACTAAAAAAACATATCAAAAATTTTACTAACTTTGAATTTGAATACTTAATACCTAATCATGATGGTGAAAAAATCATGTCAAATCTTACAAATACTATTAAAAAGGATAGATTCTTTTTAGAAATTGAAAAAAAGCAATGGATTATAGATTGTTTTAAAGAAAAGAATTTTCCACTTGAGGTTGCAGAAATTGAACTTTCCAAAGAGAAAGAAGAATTCACACTCCCATCGTTTGTTTCAAAAGAAATTACTGGCCTTCAACATTTTTCGAATTTCAGTCTCACATCTCATCCTTTATCAAAATGGAATAATGATGATTTGAGAACTCTCGAAAATAGCTAGTCAAATAGACCAGTTTTCCTTTATATTTATTTTATATTTTAAAATTAGATTTTAATTCTAGAAATGTATGGTCTTTATGATAGGCAAGGAATATTAAGATTTATCAACTCAGATAAAGAGGCTTGCATAGCATATGCAGAACTTTTTGAATTAGAGTCGACCAATTATTGTTTAATGAATTTAAGTGAGAATAATCAGAAATTAGAGGATACTAATCACTAATCCGTATCAGAATCAGGTAGAGAACAACAATTAAAACCATCCCTACAAATCTTTCCGTGATCCATAGCCCAATTCAATAATGCAACCCTGTTTTTAGAACCTGTTTTAGTAAACATATTACTTACATGATTATCAACAGTTCTTTTACTAATAGTAAGTTTTACAGCTATTTCTTGATTTGTTAGCCCATCTGCTACTAAATCAATGATCTCCATCTCTCTAGCCGAGAGACCCATCATATCAAGGTTGTTTACTTCTTCATCAACCATTTGCATTTAAACAGTTCCTTTTTTATATTAATTAAGTTTAGCAATCTCACTACACTTGTTAACCTAGTTGGAAACAAAAGCAATTGAAATCAAAACTTCAGGAGACTTTAGAAAGAAAATCTAAAGTGATTACGGCAGAGTTAATGCCGCCAAGAGGTGGGGACCCCATAAGATCTCTTAAGATAGCACAACTTTTAAAAGATAAGGTACATGCTGTTAACATTACAGATGGAAGCAGAGCTGTAATGAGAATGTGTAGCTTGGCAATGTCCAAACTATTACTGGAAAATGGGATAGAACCAATAATGCAAATCGCGTGCAGAGATCGTAATAAAATTGCTTTACAATCAGATATCCTAGGAGCTAATGCTTTAGGAATTAAAAATATCTTATGCATCACTGGTGATTCAGTAAAGGCTGGGGATCAACAAGAAACAAAATCTGTGCATGAGTTTGAATCAGTTAGATTATTAAGACAAATTCAAGCCTTTAATCAAGGCATTGATCCAACTTTCGAAGAACTTGCCGATCAAAGAACAAATATATTTTCAGGTGCTGCAGCTAATCCCAACTTGAGGAATCAAAGAAGTTTACAAAGTAGAACGAGACAGAAAAAAGAGGCAGGTGCAAATTTCCTACAGACTCAAATGGTTATGGAAAGAAACTATTTAATAGAATTTTGCGAGAGAATTAGCAAGCCTCTTGATATCCCAGTAATTGCAGGAGTATTTCTTTTAAAATCATACAAAAACGCTCTCTTTATAAATAAGTACGTACCAGGTGCAAACATTCCTGAAAAGATTTTAAATCGTCTTAAAGATGCCAAAGACCCCTTAAAAGAAGGCATACAAATCGCTGCAGAACAAGCTAAAGATTATATTAATATCGCAGAAGGTATTCATATCATGGCCGTTAAAGCAGAACATCTCATACCTCAGATTATTGAGATGGCAGATATTAATCTGGAATATTAATTAAATCTGTACCTAATAATTCTGCCATAGCTTTTTGCTGGGGAGAAGGCTCCGTCAGATCTGATCTTCTTGAATCCGTTATCAACCAATCCAAAGATGCATCTTGCAAATCAAAGTGATCTCCATTTTTACCTACACAATATCGCCCGAAAACTAACTTATCGACAAGTTTAACCCCTTTACCAATTTTGGAATAATCAAAAATAATTGAATTATCAATCGTTGCGCCCTCGCAAATGCAACAACTTGGTCCAATCATCGCGGGGCCAATAATTGTCGCACCATCTTCTATCCTTGTCATTCCACCTATATAAACAGGTCCATTAATATCAATTTTTTCCCAATTAGCAGCTACATTTAATCCAGTATAAACACCAGGTTTAATCTGTTTACCTGGAATTTCTACTTGTCTTACCTTACCTTGTAAGACATTACGTATAGCACTCCAATAATCTGGAACCTTACCAATATCTACCCATTCAAAATCCATAGGTAAGGCAAAAAATGGTAAATCCATTTCAACAAGTTTAGGAAATAGATCAGCACCAATATCAAATTTTTGCCCTGTTGGGATGTAATTAAAAATCTCAGGTTCAAAAAGATAAATTCCAGTATTTATAGAATCACTTAATGCATTATCTACATTTGGTTTTTCCTGAAAGGCTTTTATTCGACCATTATCGTCTGAGACCACTACTCCATAACTTGATACTTGCTCTTTAGTTACTTTTTTCGTTATTAAACTTGCTATGGCTCCTTTTTGCTTGTGTTTCTTTAGTGCTTCAGTCAAATCCAAGTCAACTAAAGCATCACCACATAATACAACGAAAGTTTCATCAAAAAAATTTTGAAAATCTTGAATTTTCTTTAATCCTCCTGCTGAGCCCAAAGCATCGCCTATCAATTCTCCATCTTCAATTCTTCCTTCAAAGCTGTAAGCTATCTCTACACCAAATCTTTGCCCATCCCTAAAATAATTTTCAATTTCTTCAGCGAGATGAGAAACATTAACCATTATTTCTTTAAAACCATGTTCTTTTAAAAGCTCTAAAAGAAACTCCATAACAGGTTTTTGTAAAATCGGAATCATGGGTTTTGGAATTATATGCGTAATAGGCCGAACGCGGGTACCTTTTCCTGCTGCAAGTATCATTGCCTTCATCAGATGCAAAACCTCTTTTCTAAGATTATACGTTATTATTACTTAACTACTAAGCAGCTGAAGAAGAGGTAATTGCTTCATCAAGATTTTCTATAGGCAATTGAGCTAAGCCTCCTTCAGGAATTATTCTTTTAATTTGGATTGGTCCATAAAGAGAGTTGATTTGTTTAAGTTCAATTTTGTTTTCTGAATATAAAAATAACAGAGCCCAGAAGACACCAAGCCTATCCTTATCTAAGTCATTTTTTACGACTCCCTGCCATTTGTTTACTAAATATTCAAAATCTGTCCACTGTAATGCTTTTTCCCAACCATCAATAAATTTTCCTAATTCTTTTGTGGTTTCAGGTAGTTTTTCACGATGAGCTAAAGATTTTACTTGAGAGATTAGTGCCTTATCAGAATATTTTTTATTTCTTTTTCTCTTCATTAGTAAAAGATCTTGAGTTTCTATAATTTCGGCAATAGACTCTAATTGACTTACAAGTTCCCCTAATGTTGATGTTCTTTTAAGAATTGGTTGAGCTACAGATCTTCGTCTTAGGTATTTTTCTGGATATTTTGGAATATCAAATCCTTGATTAATCCATTCTTGATTATCAATTTCATAATCATCTTCCAATTCTGTTAAATCATCTTTGAAAACATCAGATTCCAAAACTTGGGCTTTTAAATTAACTAGGACTGAAGCTGCAAAGAAGGCTTCACTTGTCTCAGCTAAATCTTTTTGATATGAATTATCTTTATTATCAGGTTTTTGTATAGTGTTTGTATATTGATCTAAAAAACTATCTATAACACTTATTACATCAATATCCCATGGATCAAGATCACCTTTGCCAGCAGCATCTTGGAGAAACTTTATTAACAATCTAGGTCCTAACTGTGGCCTATCAATAGGATTTGAATTAGATACTTTAGATAGATTAAATCTACTTACAAGATATCTTTATATCGATCTTAATGTCAAAAAACATTGTATAAATTTAAACAATCATATTTTTGGGGCTGTAAATATCTCATTCTTTTTATTTCCTGAAAAAATATTTGTTTTCACAGCACTTTTAACTGCATTTAAATCTCTATCAACTAAGTTATTAATCGAAGCCAAATAACTCTCCGTAACTAACCTAGGGTATAAGCCAATTCCAATTATTGGCAAAAGTAAACAGGCAATTATATAAACCTCTCTAGGTTCTGCATCAACTAGTTTTCGTTCTTCAGTTAATTTAGGATTTTCTTTGCCAAAGAAAATTTCCCGTAACATTGAAAGTAGATAAATAGGAGTGAGTATAACGCCTATTGCTGCCAAGGAAGCCATCACAATTCTAAAAGGAAGTGTATATACTTCATCAGTAACAAATCCTGTAAATACCATTAATTCAGAAACGAATCCGCTCATACCTGGCAAAGCAAGTGATGCTAGAGAACAAGCAGTCCATAAAGCAAACATAATTCGCATTTTTTGTCCTACACCACTCATTTCGTCAAGTTTAAGAGTTTTGGTCCGATCATAAGTAGCTCCCACCAGAAAAAATAAACTAGCACCAATTAACCCATGACTAATCATTTGAAGCATTGCTCCACTTGTACCAAGACTGCTAAAACTTCCTATTCCAATCAAAACAAAGCCCATATGACTAATTGAACTGTATGCAATTTTTCTTTTGAGATTTCTTTGTGCAAAAGAAGTTAGTGCCGCATAAATTATATTGACCACACCAAGAACAATTAATAAAGGAGCAAATTGCGCATGAGCTAAAGGTAATAATTGCGCATTAAATCTCAACAGAGCATATCCACCCATCTTTAATAGAATACCGGCAAGAAGCATATGAACTGGGGCCGTTGCTTCTCCATGAGCATCTGGGAGCCAAGTATGAAGTGGGACTATTGGAAGTTTTACACCAAATGCAATTAGAAGTCCTACATAACATAGTATTTGAAACTTTTGACTAAAATCTTGACTCGCTAAATGCGAAAATTCAAAATTAGGAATTCCCGTCCCGTAAAAACCCATTGCTAATCCAGCTAAAAGAATAAATATCGAACTACCAGCTGTATAAATAATAAATTTTGTAGCTGCATATTGTCTGTTTTTCCCACCCCATATAGCTAAAAGTAAATATACAGGGATCAATTCAAGTTCCCAGGTAAGAAAAAATAAAAGCATATCTTGGACAGCAAACACAGCTATTTGCCCCCCATCCATTATTAATATTAAAAAGAAAAATAACTTTGGTTTAAACTTTACTGGCCAGGCAGCTAGAACTGCTAAAGCAGTGATAAAGCTCGTGAGTAATATTAGTGGCATAGATATACCATCAGCACCAACAGTCCAGGTAAGGCCTAGATTAGGAAGCCAATTTAAACTTTCTTTAAGTTGGACATTCTCATTATTAATATCAAAACCAGTTATATAAGAACCTACTGTGATTAAAAAAGTAATTAACGCTATATATAAAGCAAACCATCTTACTTCTTTACCCTCTCCTTTATCAGGGAAAAAAGGGATTACAAATGCACTTCCAATTGGGAAAAGGATAGATGCCGATAACCAAGGAAAGTTAGAAAAGCCAGCTCCAAGCGTTCCTATAGTTTGATTCGCAAAATGTGTAAAAAAATTAATGCTCAATTTAACAAGAAATTCATCTTAAACAGAGTCTAGAAATTTTCTGTATTTTTTCACCCCTATGAACAGTGAAGACACACATTTGTAATTAAGTTACTGAAGGAGATTGAAATCCAAAAATAGCAACTAATAAAATTACGCCTCCAAAAACTATAAGAGCATAAAATTGAGCTCGGCCAGTTTCGAAATATTTCAAACCCTCTCCACTTCCTAAGGTGACAAGTCCAGTCAAATTGACCACTCCGTCAACAACTTTCGAATCAACTTCTAATACCTCTTTAGCAAGTTTTCTACTGCCCTTCACAAAAAGTTTTTCATTAATATCATCTAAGTACCATTTTTTTGATAAGAATTTATTAATGGCTGGAAACTTTTCAGCAAATAAAATTGATAAATTAAGTTTGCGAGCGAAATAAGCTTGATATGCAATCGTTATACCTATTGCTGCGACAAAAATTGACGCTATTGCTAAAGGTAAAAATTCTTTTAATTCAAAAGCTTGAGAAGCAATCTCAGCTTCTTCTGGATCCAGCAAATTTGCGAATTTACTATCCCAAGGAAGGCCCATAAAACCAATAATTACTGAAGGCACAGCGAGAAATACTAATGGGAATGTCATTGACCATGGAGACTCATGAAGAGAACCATGATTGTGATCCCCATGTTCTTCTTCGTTCTCTTCATCTAAAGAAATTTGAGAGGCTACTAAAAGTTCTTTTTGTAACTCCTTATTATCTCCCCTAAAGTCTCCTTCAAATGTTAAGAAATAAAGTCTAAACATATAAAATGCTGTCATACCAGCAGTTAAGAGTCCTACCAACCAAAACACAGGAAATGAAATGAATGCATTTCCCAGTATTTCATCTTTACTCCAAAATCCAGCTAATGGAGGAATACCGCTTATTGCTACACAACCTATTAAAAAAGTTGCAGATGTATATGGCATTTTCTTCCTTAATCCTCCCATTAATCTCATATCTTGAGCTAATACTGGCTGATGGCCTACGACTTCTTCCATTGCATGAATTACTGATCCAGACCCCAAAAACAACATTGCTTTGAAGCAAGCATGTGTTATTAAGTGAAAAATTCCTGCTATTGGGGCACCGCAACCCATTGCAAGCATCATATAACCAAGCTGTGAAACCGTACTATAGGCCAAACCCTTTTTTAGATCCATTTGGGTTAAGGCAATAGAAGCCCCTAAAAAACAGGTAATAGTACCAACTAAAGCAATAATAAATTGAATCTCAGGGAATAATGAGTACAAAGGTTGAAGCCTAGCAACTAGGAATATTCCTGCTGCAACCATCGTAGCTGCATGGATTAGGGCAGAAATAGGAGTAGGGCCTTCCATAGCATCAGGCAACCAAACATGCAAAGGGAATTGAGCTGATTTTGCCATTGGGCCTAAAAAAACTAAAAAACAAAGGATTAATGCAGCCCATATTGGTAATGTATTTTCAGAGATTGATTTAGATATTCCTAAAGCAATCTCACTAAAATCAAAACTATTAGTTGCCCAAAACAAACCTAAAATGCCTAGTAACAAGCCAAAGTCTCCAACTCTGTTAACTACAAATGCTTTTTGAGCAGCATGTGCAGCACCATCTCTGTCATACCAAAAACCAACCAATAAATAAGAACACATTCCAACTAATTCCCAAAAAACATAAATTTCTAACAAATTTGGACTTATTATTAATCCCATCATTGAACTACTAAATAACGCTAAATATGTAAAAAACCTCACGTAACCTTTGTCATGCGCCATATAACCATGGGAATAAATCATGACTAACAAAGTTATTGTAGTTACTAAAGCAAGCATTACACTACCAAGAGGATCAAGAATAAAACCCATAGGGATTGTAAAATCTCCCGCACTGGCCCAAACAAATAATTTTTCTACTGATTGATAACCATTCACCTGTTCAAGAAGAGCCTTATAACTAATTACGGCAGAAACACCTACAAAGGAAATTAAACTGATAGAAACTATTTCTCTAGCATTATTAATTTTCTTGTTGATACTTATTAACCCCAAACCAGACATAACTGCTCCAATAAGCGGTAAAACAGGAATTAACCATGCAATTTCTGAAGCTTGAGGCATTGTTCAAAAAACTTTTAACTTGATTTTAAACTGTTAATTGAGAAATTCCGACAAAAATGATGAATTAAATGTTTTTACAGCAATATTTATGTATTGATGAGACCACCAAAGTACTGCTATCGCAATTAATATTCCAAGTTGGGATAATTTAAAAAATTCTTTAATTTTAAAAGTTTGTCTTCCTTCAATTATTGCCATAAATGGAATGATTGAAGTTTTTTCTTTAAATTTATAAAATTCAGCTCCAAATTTTGTTTCCAATCTCTTATCACCATGCCAAATCGCAAAAATATGATGCAAAATTAACCCTAAAGAAGTTACTAATGTGAATGATGTGCCAATCCATAGACTATGAGCAAAACACCAAATTATCTGTCCAAATGCTTGTGGGTGGCGAGTAATTCGCATTATCCCAGTTCCGTAAATCCTAACTTTTGGTTTCAAAACTGAAGGAATTTCTAATAAATTATAAGTAGCAGGATATAAAAATAAAAAACTTATGGCAGTTAAAAACCAAACCAACAAAAAAACAAAGCTATTCCCTTGTAAATTCCATAATCTAATTCCGTCATATCTATGAGACAAAAAATAACTTATAAGAATAATTGCGGACGGTAAACTTAAGGAAACAAAACATAATCTCCATAATCTTGCACCCATGACAGATTCTGCTTTACTTCTTACAGCAGCTCCACCACTATGAATAACTGCAAAAACAAATATTAAGAGAAAGATTATTAAAGAAGTTCTATGTGTCTCCATATAATTTAGATAATTGAAATAATATATTCTTAACAAGAATACGCTTAGGTATTAGAATTATAAATATATTTTAGGCATAATAGATGCCCGAATTACCATTTACTCTTGACCAATTAAGAATATTAAAAGCTATAGCAGCTGAAGGGAGTTTCAAAAAAGCTGCAGATTTGTTGTACGTAACCCAACCAGCTGTAAGTTTACAAATACAAAACCTAGAAAAACAACTTGAAATTACAATTTTCGATAGAGGAGGTAGAAAGGCTCTTCTAACCGAAGGAGGAAGACTATTACTGGAATACTGCGAAAGAATTTTAAATCAATGCGATGAAGCTTGCAAAGCAATCGAAGATTTAAATAGTTTAAAAGGTGGAACACTCATAATTGGAGCCAGTCAAACTACAGGAACTTACTTAATGCCAAGAATGATAGGATTATTTCGCCAAGCATACCCTGATGTATCTGTTCAGCTCAAAGTTCACAGTACTAGAAGAACTGGCTGGAGTGTTGCTAATGGACAAATCGACTTAGCTATTATTGGAGGACAGTTGCCAGGAGATCTAGAAAATTTATTACAAATTATTCCTTATTCAACAGATGAATTAGCACTAGTATTGCCCATAACTCACCCTCTTGTTAATAAAAAAGAACTTTTAAAAGAAGATCTATACAAATTAAATTTTGTCACACTAGATTCTCAATCTACAACTAGAAAAGTTGTTGACAAATTACTCAAAGATTCTGGACTAGAGATTCAAAGATTAAAAATAGAAATGGAACTAAACTCTCTCGAGGCAATCAAAAATGCAGTGCAATCAGGTCTAGGTGCCTCTTTTGTTCCTGTTGTTTCTATAGAAAGAGAAATAGCTGGTGGTACAATCCACAAGGCCAGAATTGCTGACTTAGAGGTTAAAAGAGAACTTAAATTAATTACCAATCCATCAAGATACACCTCAAGAGCATCGAAAGTATTTAAGAAGAATATTTTGCCACAATTTGCCAGTTCAGATAGTCCATTGAAAAAAATAGAATTTTAATCAGAACTGAATTGCTTCTTTATTAATTCCTACGCCTCCATCTTCGGCTTGACCATCTCCCTTGATAATGAACTTATTCTCATTTACATCAGTCTGATAAACACATTTAACTATTGGTTTATCTCGTATAGATCCAATATACGCAAAAGTATTCATTCTTTGCTTACATTCTCTAACATCTTCATTACTAATAGCTCCTTGTTTTTGCAAAACAGTCCAATTCTCCCTACGAATTACGCAACCAGGTTGCAGCGCTGGTTGTGTAACAAAGCTTGTTGAGGGATTAAGAGTTGTATACATTTCAACATCAATAACAAAAGCGCTTGCACCCCATTGTCTACAGAATTCAGGATCTGGAACAGCCATATCTAATTGTTGTTGACTAGCTATATTTCCTTGTCCACCATCTGTTGTGCTAGTTATTGCGCTACCAATGCCAACTCCTAAAATTAATACCCCTGCAAGAACAGCAATCGTTCCCGTATTGAAATTCATTTTCTGTTCAGTACCAGAAGATAATCTTTTATTTCTTTGCATGTAATCAGCTCCCTCTCTTGAGGATGAGGAATAATATCCTCTATTAGGGCCTCTCCCTGACCTTCTGTTTGAAAATCTATTCACAGCTCTTCATTTGTCTTTGGTAAACCCATTGAATAATTCATAACTCTACATTCTGGGTTATAACTTAATTGACCATTTTGTAGCAAACTTTTAATTAATCCTTCAATCTCTGAACCGATTTTGCGAAGTTCATAGTCATCTAAATTTTTTCCTGCTCTCTCTTTAATGAGTTCATTGAATTTTTGATTGATTTTATTTATAGAATTCTCACTCCAAATAAACTCATTATCAGGATCCAAATCAAGCGTTAGTTTATTTGGATGGAATTGTAATTCATTATTTATGACTTCAGCTGTAAAGATTCTGACATGTCTGGTAGTTGATTTTAAAAGCATTTTTTCCATAATTTTAAGAAATAATCAACAAAAAAAACTATAATGTTCTAACTTTAGAGTAGCTTATTAGTAAGTGTTAACTTATTTCTTGATTTAATAATGCGTGTTGTAATTGCAGGGGCAGGTTTAGCAGGTTTATCTTGCGCTAAATATCTTGTTGACAATGGTCACATTCCAATTTTACTTGAAGCCAGAGATGTCTTAGGTGGCAAAGTAGCTGCATGGAAAGATGAGGATGGAGATTGGTATGAAACTGGTTTGCATATATTTTTTGGAGCTTATCCAAATATGTTGCAACTATTCAAGGAACTAAATATTGAAGACAGACTTCAATGGAAAAGCCATTCAATGATTTTTAATCAGCCCTCTGAACCAGGCACTTATAGTAGATTCGATTTCCCAGATATCCCAGCCCCAATTAATGGAGTTTCAGCGATACTTAGTAATAATGATATGCTTTCATGGAATGAGAAGATACTTTTTGGCCTTGGATTAGTCCCTGCAATGTTAAGAGGCCAAAAATATATAGAAAAATGCGATACAAAATCATGGACAGAGTGGTTAAAAGAACACAATATCCCCGAAAGAGTTAATGATGAAGTATTTATTGCAATGAGCAAAGCCTTAAATTTCATTGGACCTGATGAAATATCATCAACAGTTTTATTAACAGCCTTAAATAGATTTTTGCAAGAAAAAAATGGTTCAAAAATGGCTTTCTTAGATGGAGCTCCTCCAGAAAGGCTTTGTCAACCAATGGTAGATTATATAACCGCAAGAGGAGGAGAAGTTCATCTAAACAGTCCCTTGAGACAAATCAACTTAAACGAAGATAGTACAGTTAAAAGTTTTACAATTGCTTCATTAGACGATAATGAAAAGAAAGAGTTAACTGCAGATGCTTATGTTAGTGCAATGCCTGTGGATCTTTTTAAATTAATTATTCCTAAACAATGGCAAGGAATTGAATCCTTCTCTAAATTAGATGGTTTAAATGGAGTCCCAGTAATTAACATTCATTTATGGTTTGACAAAAAATTAACAGATATTGATCATTTATTATTTAGCAGATCCCCTCTTCTAAGCGTTTATGCAGATATGAGTATCACATGCAAAGAATATGAAGACCCAAACCGATCAATGCTTGAATTGGTTTTTGCACCAGCAAAAGATTGGATCAACAGAAGTGATCAAGATATAGTAGATGCGACTATGGAAGAACTGAAAAAATTATTTCCAACACATTTTATTGGCGATAATAAAACAAAACTAAGAAAATACAAAGTTGTAAAAACGCCAAGATCTGTATATAAAGCAGTCCCAGGATGTCAAGAGTACAGGCCTAGTCAAAGATCTCCTATAAAAAACTTTTTCTTGGCGGGTGATTATACTATGCAAAAATATCTTGCTTCTATGGAAGGAGCTGTTTTGAGTGGTAAATTATGCGCAGAATCCATCACTAAGGAATATTCAAACAAAAAGGAACCTAAGTCTTAAAAACATATAAAATAAATTGAAACTTTCCGCTAAAAAATCTTTTTTGAACAATTCAATTTCTCCAATAGATAAAGCATATGAAATATGCCGCCAAGAAACTCAAAAATGGGCTAAAACGTTTTACTTAGGAACTCTTTTATTACCACTAGAAAAGAGAAAAGCGATTTGGGCGATTTATGTTTGGTGTAGAAGAACAGACGAGATTATGGATAGCCTAGAAGCTTCAACTAAATCGAAAGATGAATTATCAGATAACTTAAATGAATGGGAAGAAAATACCAAAAATATATTTAAAGGAAATATAAAATCAGAATTAGATGCGGTTCTTGTAGATACAATCGAGAAATATCCACAAAGTATTCAACCTTATTTAGACATGATTGAAGGACAAAGGATGGATCTATACAAATTTAGATATAAGAATTTCTCTGAATTAAAACTATACTGTTATCGTGTCGCAGGAACAGTTGGTTTAATGACTCAAAATGTTATGGGCATAGATAAAGCATATACATCAGCCCCATGGAGTAACAAGCCTGACCCTTCAGAAGCAGCGATAGCTTTGGGCATAGCTAATCAATTAACTAACATTTTAAGAGATGTAGGGGAAGATAGGCAAAGAGGTAGAATCTATTTACCTCAGGAAGATATAGAGAAATTTAATTATTCTGAAAAAGAACTATTAAACGGTGAAATAAATAATCAATGGAGAATACTTATGAACTTTCAATTAACCAGAGCTAGGGATTGGTTCCAAAAATCCGAAGATGGAATTAAGTGGTTATCTGCAGATGCGAGATGGCCAGTATGGACATCATTACGCCTTTACAGAGGAATATTAGATTCTATTGAAAGGTTAGATTATGATGTTTTCAATAATAGGGCTTTTGTAAAAAATTCTGTAAAAGCTTTTGAACTGCCAATATCTTTTTTAATCTCTAGGATTAGATAATTAGGCAGGTGTCTTCTGATTCGCTAATAAATCTTTTAACTTGGAAAGTTCCCCAGCCCATCTTGGATCAGGAGCTTCGAGATTAGGTGCATCACTATGAACAATTTTCTTAAAGTCTTTCCTCTTCTTATTCCTATTAGAGTTTGCATTATTTCTTTTACTTGAAGAATCTTTCTTTTCTGATAATTCCACCCTCAACTTAGAACCATTAAATTCAAAGCCATTTAATTTTTCAATTATTAAATTAGCATTATCTTCATTATTGGTTGAAGCGAAACCAAATCCTCTACACTCTTTAGTTTCTTTATCTAAAACTGGTTTAAATCTAATAGAGTCAGAAACTGATTTTAAAATACTATCAAATTCTTTTGGATTAAACCCTTGTGGTAAATTACCAATGTAAATACGAATGCCCATAAATTTTAAAAAATGATTTAAAGTCCGAACTTTTAAACAAAACTAAGCTATGTGTATTTAATCACATTTTGGCGCATTTTGTTCAATCCATCGTTTTGCTTTATAAATAGCTTCATCTAAATTGTGTAACCTATTAAATGCAAGCTCCTTTGAAAGGTAATATAGAAGCTTTCCAATAAGAGGGCTATTATCAATTTTTAAATGTTGTTTAATTAAATCGCCATTTAATAAGTTTGTGGGATGAAATAATTTATCATCCTTATCTCGCCATCTATTTAGCCAATCTGTACGTAAATTTTGAGGCAAGTAAAAAATAAAAGAGGGAAGAATACCTTCTAATTCTTTATGTAAAACAAATCTATCTAATTCATTTAACTGAGAAATATTTCTTTTTCTTAAGATAAGATGCCACTTTCTTAATAACTTAGCTTTTACGATGTCAGCTTTACTAAATTTAAATTTCTCCAAGGAGAACTCATCTAAAATTTGAACTATAAAAAACAAAGGTAAAAATTCATCCTTTTCACTTTGACTAAGTAGTTCATAATTAATGCTCTCCAAATCTATAAAGAAAGAATCTTTATATAAGGTTTCAAATCCGAATATGTTAAATTTTTGCACCAATAAAATAGATTCAACAGCATTTATCCCCCTAACTATTCTCTGTATCTCATAATTAATTCTCTCTTCCGCAGCAAGAGTTATTTTACCTCTATTTTTTTTTATAAAATATATTAATTGGTGATCAATCTTGAAATTAAGTTCTGAAACAAAACGGAAGCACCTTAAAATCCGTAATGGATCATCAAGCAAATTTTGTGTTGAATAAGTTCTAAGTAACGAAAGTTCAAGATCTTTTATTCCATTTAATGGATCAAGCAAGCAATTTTTCTCAAACAAAAAAGCAATTGCATTTATTGAAAAATCTCTACTTTTCAAATCTCCTTCGATAGTGGGAGAAATCTGTTTGGCAATATCAATTGAAATATGATTCATAATAATTCTTACAACTCCTCTTTCTTTATCCAAGACAATCAATTTTCCTTTAAATTTATCCGAAATTTTTTCTCCAATATCAATTGGATTTGAAGGAACTACAATGTCAACATCCACTTCTAAACTCATTCTTCCAAGAATAATATCTCTTATATAACCACCCACTAAAAATGATCCTGCAGGCAAAAAAGATAAAATAAAATCCCAATTATAAATTTTTATACTTCTTTCTAATTCATTAATTATTAGTGTATGATCTTTATAAAATTTATTTTTTTCATTTTCTTTATTTTGTATGTGCATTTGCATTAACTGTAGATGGGTTGATAGATGTATGACATATCATGATGTAGAAAATAATCATGGTGTTGATCATATTTGCAAGTTGCCTGATTTTAAAGCAAAAAGCCCTTTCATTCATGTAAATATAATTAAAGATAAGAAAGGTGAGTACAGAACTGAGTGGGATGTTCAATCTTGTGCAAGTTTTTCAGAAGAATTAGGGAAATGGTCTAAATATAATCCTGGATTAGAATTACCTCTTTAAAGTTAGATGCAAAATCAACTTACAAATATATCAAATCAAATCACATTAGCTATACATAGCACTGATAATACTTATGGTTTTGCATACAGAAAAAAAAGTGATTTTGACTCTGATAATTTATTTATAAGAAAATTTGACAAGGATTTATGTAATAACTTGATAGTCGATTTCAACAAATTTATTACTAAAGAAAATCTAGAAAGAGTAAATAAAATATCCGTTAGTATAGGCCCAGCGAATTTTAATGCTTCAAGACTTATCGTAGTTTTAGCAAGAACTATTGCACAACAAAAAAATTGTCCTTTAGAAAGCTTTAGTTCTTTTGAATTGATGTCAAAAAGAATTGCTGTAAGAAATAATATATATAAAAAGAATAAATCATTCTGGATTTACAAAAAATTAAAACGGAAAGGATTTATCGCTGGTAAATATGTAATTTGTATTTCTGAACAAGATAACAAAAAGCTGGTGATGAAAGAAAAAGTTATTCCAAAAGTAGTTCAAGAATTAGATAATAAAGAAAATAATTTTCAAGCTAATTACGACGATGAAACAGATTTAAAGGAATTATTAAATTTATCAAATAAGAAACAAAAAATCTCCACTTTCAACTCATGGGAAAAAGTTTTACCACTCTATCCTATATCCCCAATTAATTAATTATTCATCCAATCAAATTATTAATATCTTCCTTTAAACAATTAGTTACCAAATTCAAATCCTCTTTAGATGAGCTTTTAGGAGGTTGAACAGGTTCTCCTACTTTAATAACTATTGGTGTAAAAAATGGTATAAAAAATCTAAACCTTATTAATCTATGTGAATTAATAATTGCGACTGGCAATAATAATTTTTGGTTCTTAAAAGCTAATAATGCTGCCCCTTGTTTTGGCTTATTAACACGCCCATTTTTTTGACGGGTACCATCAATAAAAATGCCAATACAATTAGCATTTGATAATTTTTCACAAGCTGTTTTTATAGTATTTTTGTCAGCGATACCTCTTTTAACAGGATAAGCTCCACAAGCCTTAATAATAAAACCAAGAACAGGAATTTTAAAAAGTTCTGCCTTTGCCATAAAAGATATATTGCGACCTAAAGCATGCCCTAAAAGCGGAGGGTCAAGTAATGATCCATGATTAGAAACCATTATAAAAGGACCTTTTTGAGGAATATTTTCTTTACCAATTAAATAGCCTTTAAATATAAACTTATAAATAGGTAATACAATAAATAGACTTACTAATTGATAAATTAATTTTTGAAAAAAATTATTTTTCATACAAATTAATATGTTAATTGATCTGAAGATGAAACTTGAGAAATTTTTACATCCTTCAAGTGTCTTTTACATAAACCACTTAATATATTAGAAGGGCCAATTTCAACAATATGAAGATCACTTTCTTCTGACATTAAATCCATCGTTTCGCGCCATCTAACACCATTGCACATTTGATTTTCCAATCTACTTTTAAGTTCGTCGGAATCATTACAAAGAGATGGATAATAGTTACTAATGACTGGGAAAGAAGGAGTATTAAAATTAATAGTTTTTAAATACTCAGTAAATTTAATTGAAGGCTCTTTCATAAATGGTGAATGAAAAGCTCCTGAAACATTTAATTTCAAAAATCTTTTACAAGAAATTTCTTTAGAAAAGTTATCTAATGCTAATTCAGAACCTGACAAGACAACTTGAGCAGAACTATTATCATTTGCAATAACAATGTCATCAGTTTTATCTACTAATAAATCAAGTTCATTTCTATCAAAACCAATTACTGCCGCCATAGATCCTTTTCCAGCATTGGCCATTAATTCAGATCTTACTTTTATAAGAGATACGCAATCTTCAAAAGAAAAAACGTCCGCGCAATATAATGCAGTGATTTCCCCTAAACTATGGCCAGCAACATAATTTGGTTTATAGCCATTTGCTTTTAAGTTATCTAACAAAACTGATTCAACTAGAAAAAGACAAATTTGTGTATTCCTTGTATTATTTATATCTTGCAAAAAATTCGTTGAATCAGGATTTAACTCACAAATTTGAAATAAATTTCTTTCAAACACCTCAGAAGCATAATTAAATCTTGTTTTTGCATTTGGCAAACTTTCAATTTGTTTTGCCATTCCAATTTTTTGCGAACCCTGTCCAGGGAATACCCATACAACTGTCATAATAATAATTTACCTATTTTGTTTTAACCCCATTTAATGAGGGCTGCACCCCAACTTAACCCAGCCCCAAAACCACTTGTAGCAATAATATCATTTTGTTTAATTGTATTATTTCTAATAGCCTCATCAATCATTAAAGGAATTGTTCCTGCAGAGGTATTTCCATAATTTTGTAAATTACTAAGAATCTTTTCTTTAGAAAATTTTAGTTTATCTCCTACAGAATCTAATATTCTTTGATTAGCTTGATGCAATAAAAGCCAATCAACTTTTTCAGAATTATAATTTGCCTTTTTAAATAAATCTTTAATAATTAAAGGAACTTCTCTGACTGCAAATTTATATACTTCCTGACCGTTCATCTGAATTGGATAAAAACCACCACTAGAATACTCGATCTTATCAATTATGGATTCTTTTTTATTCTTTGATGGGAGATTTAGAAAAGAACCCCTTTGCCCATCAGTTCTCATATTAAATCCAATCAAATTATCAAATTCAGTTGTTGCTTCGATGGCTATTGCACCAGCACCATCTCCAAATAAAATACAACTTCTTCTATCATTCCAATCAACATAGCTTGACATTTGATCTGCACCAATAACTATAGCTCTTTTATAACTTCCACCTTTTAAAAATTGAGAGGCTGTTATTAAAGAAAATAAGAATCCACTACAGGCTGCAGTTAAATCAAAAGCCACGGCATTATTTGCACATAATTTAGCTTGAATAGCAGGCGCAGAACCAAATAAATCATTCGGTGTAGAAGTAGCTAAAACTATCAGGTCAATTGTTTCAACATCCCATTTTGCCATCTGAATTGCTGACATGGCAGCCTTATAACCCATCTGAGTTACATTTTCTTCTAAACCAGCAATCCTTCTCTGAGAAATACCTGTTCTAGATTTTATCCATTCATCACTTGTATCTACCTTATTACTAATTTTATGATTAGTAAGTATTTGATTAGGCACATAACTTCCACTTCCTTTGAATGAGACTCCAATCTGATTAAAATTTATTCCTTCCAAAAGAGTTTTTTAATTACTTATATAAGTGAACCATAAAATTTGACAAAATATGTTTTAAGAATTTAAAACATGAAGCTTTTGAAGTTGATTTAAATTCTCCATGACATCATGATTTACTGCAGAATGAGCTAATCGCAGAGCACTAACTACAGATAAAGACTTACTACTCCCATGTCCAATAACACAAATTCCATTAACTCCAAGTAATAAAGCACCACCATGCTCAGCATGATCTAACCTTTTTTTTATTCTGAGTAGATTACTCTTTAAAAAAGCAGAACCAACTTTACCTCTTCTGCCCCTTGGTAGTTCAGACCTTAAAATGTCTAATAAAACTCCTCCCACAGACTCAAGAAATTTAAGTAATATATTTCCTGTGAAGCCATCGCAAACAACGACATCAAAACTACCAGACAAAACATCCCTACCTTCACAATTACCTACAAAATCAAAACTTTTTTCATTGGAAAGTAATTGAAATGTTTTAAGAGATAAATCATTACCTTTGCATTCTTCTTCTCCAATATTTAATAAACCAATTCGAGGTTTTTTAATTTGTAAAACATCTTTGGCATAAATATTACCAAGAAGGGCAAACTGATGCAGATAAGAGGGCTTGCAATCAGTATTTGCTCCAACATCTAACACTAATACAGGTCGCGTTTGGTCCCTTGTAGGGAATAAGGCACCAATAGCTGGTCTTTCAATACCTTTTAACCTGCCAAGTCTAAAAATAGCAGAGGCCATCATAGCTCCTGAATTACCTGCGGAATAAACAGCTTTTGCTTGATTACTCTTTACTAAATCCATCGCAACATTTACACTCGCATTTTTTCTTTTCCTGACAGCAGTAGCTTCTTCGTTCATACCTATAGGGTCTCCACTATCAATTAATTCGCAGCGATTGTTATCAATTTCTTTTTCTAGCAATTCTAGTAAACCGACGTTTTCTGCTTCATTTCTTACTTTTTCAATGTTCCCAACAAACTTTATATTTATTGGAAATCTGCTTATCGCATCAAGGCAACCCTCAAGAATTGGAGCAGGAGCATAATCTCCACCCATACCATCAACTGCAATCCAAATCCTCTCAGCATTTGATTCGTATTCTTTATTTAAATCATTATCGCTATTTTGTAATCTTTTTAAAGGATCAAAAACTAATGGCTGTAATGTATTTTTTGCTAATGAACTAGCATTTGAAACTACACTGCTAGCAGTATTAACAACAGATTCAGCACTTGAAACTACGTTTTCCGCAACATTACCAGCAACATTACTTGCAGTAACAGCAGAATTTGCAGCGGTATCAACTATAGAGGTCACAGCTGAGTTCCTTTTATACCAAATAACTAATCTTCTGATAGCTCTTGGCTTATTAATTTTATTTAAAGTCTCTTTTCCCATTTACTTACCATCAAAAGGAGAAATATCTACAATTCTTTGAAAGAGATATCCTGTACCTCTCGCTGTAAGAATTAATTCAGGATTTGCAGGGTCAGCTTCTAACTTTGATCTGAGTCTTGATATATGAACGTCCACTACTCTTGTATCTACATGTCTTTCGGGTGTATAACCCCAAACCTCCTTCAATATCTCTCCTCGACTAAAAGGCTCTCCTGACCTACTTACTAAAAGCTCCAGAAGACTAAATTCCATTCCAGTTAATCTAATTCTTTCATCGCTTTTGAAAACTTGTCTTCTATTTGTATCAATTTTTATATCCGTTACCAAAATTAAACCTGAATTAGGCATTCCTGGCATTTGTTCTTTATCTATTCTTCTTAAAACGCACCTAATTCTAGCTTCTAGCTCTTTAGGACTAAAAGGTTTGACAACATAATCATCAGCTCCTAATTCTAAACCTGTTATTCTATCAGCGACATCTCCTAATGCAGTTAACATTACAATCGGCACATCAGAGTCTTTTCGTAATTCTTGGCAAACTCCATACCCATCTAATTTAGGCATCATGACATCAAGCACAACTAAATCAGGCTCATAATCATTGAATAACTTTAGTGCTTCTTTACCATCACATGCAGTGACAACTTTGTAACCAATCATAGAGAGACGTGTCTCTAGAATTCTTCTAATGCTTGCCTCGTCATCAGCAACCAGTATTGTTTCTTTAGTTTGACTAGATACAGCCATTTGTTTCTATTAGCTAATCAGTGAGAGAATTTATTCTTATCCTAATCTAACTTGTAGAGGGGCAATATCCAAAACATATAAGTCCGTCTTTCTATTAAATAACCTTAATGTCTAGTAAATTTTCGACTTTTATTTGTCAGAATTGCGGGTCTGAAACTTCTCAATACTTTGGAAGGTGCCTCAATTGTAATGAATGGAATACAATTGTCGAAGAAAGGAAAAGCAAAATATCCAAATCTTCAAATATTAAAAAAAATAAAAAATCTAAGCTATTTCATGAAATTTCATCTGAAAGAATAAGAAGATTTACCAGCGGTTTTAAAGAATTTGATAGAGTTCTTGGAGGTGGAATCGTCCCGGGATCTGTAGTCTTACTTGGGGGTGAACCAGGAATTGGCAAAAGTACAATCGTCCTTCAAGCAGCAGGAAAAATATCTTTGAAGGAAAAAGTTTTATATATTACTGCTGAAGAATCTTTAGAACAGGTAAAAATTAGATGGGAAAGATTAAGTCAAAACTGCATTGATTTAAAAATTTATGCAGAAACTAACTTGTCTTTAATTATTGAAGAGATCAAAAAAATAAAACCAAGTTTTGCAATTATTGATAGTATCCAAGCTATTCAGAATGAGGAAATGGAAAGTTCCCCAGGATCTGTTTCGCAAGTTCGAAACTGTTCCTCTGACTTACAGAATCTTGCCAAAGAAAATAACATAGCTCTTTTAATAATCGGTCATGTTACCAAAGATGGAGCTCTAGCAGGACCAAAAACGCTAGAACATTTAGTAGACGTAGTTATTAACTTTGAAGGAGACAAGATTTCCTCCCATAGGTTACTAAGAAGTGTCAAAAATCGATTTGGGTCAACTTTTGAAATTGGAATTTTTGAAATGTTAGAAAAAGGTTTGAGCGAAATAAAAAACCCAAGTTCAATCTTTACCAACAAAGAAAATATTTCAGGAGTAACAACTACAATTACTAATGAAGGCTCAAGACCATTTGCAGTAGATATTCAAGCACTAGTTAATAAGACTTTTTATAGTAATCCAAGACGAACTACTACAGGGATAAGTATCAACAGATTGCATCAGATTTTAGCAGTTATAGAAAAACACTTGGCTATTAAATTATCTCAATATGACTGTTATATAGCTACTGGTGGAGGGTTTGAAATAAATGATCCTTCTTCTGATTTAGGAGTAGCAGTCTCAATTTTATCAAGTTTAAAAAACATCCCTCCTTTAGAAAATTGTTCATTTATTGGAGAACTAGGTTTGAGCGGTCAAGTTAGGCAATCAAATAATCTTCGGCCAAAAATAGACGAAGCTGTAAGACTAGGCATCAAAAATATTTTGATACCTAAATCAAAATACGATTTACAAACTGACTTCGAGAATATAATCAAAATTAAGGAGATTTCAAATATTAGAGAAGCAGTTGATTATGCTTTAATGCAACAATCTAAGAAGAACTAAAGGTACATATCAATTGAACTTCTTCCAGAGTTTTTTAGCCAATTTTCAATATCTAGATATCCACCAGGGTACAGCCTTACTGCCTTAGACCACACTTCAGCAGCTTTATCCAACCAAATATCTCTTTGATCTAAATCTCCCTCTTGCTCAGCATATCTTCCCCTTTTCTCATATATTAACCCTATATTTTTAAGGCATGATGGTTGTTTTGGATTTTCTATTAATGCTTTTTGATAAGTCTCAATAGATAAATCTTCTTCACCATTACTCATATATATTATTGCCATATTTTTTAGAGTTTCTCCCCTATCAATTTTATTTTCTTCCAGCTTTAAACTTTCTTTGTAATATTCTAATGCCTCTGAATAATCTCCATTATTTTGAGCTGCTAATCCATCTCTATAATAGATATATGCTTTTTTTTCCTTTTCTGCAATAGGCATAATTTTAACTATAGATTCTGCTATTACAGTAAAGGCTTTATCAATAAAATTGTCTCTGTTTTGATTACTTGGCACTGTTTTAAGTGAAATAAGATTAAAATAGTAGATTAAAATTAACTATTTTTTAAAGTCTATAACATTTATTATTATAGTTATTAATAGAGAAAATAATTAATTTGAGTTTATTGTAAAAATATGGAGATTGTTCAACTAAACATTAAAGGTATGAAATGCGGTGGTTGTGTAAATACTGTAGAGAATATATTAAAAAATTCAGCTGGTGTTGAAAATGTCTCTGTTAACTTACTTACTGAAAGCGCTTACTTTGAAATTCATAAAGGTTATATCAAAATAGATCAGGTTCTGGACGATCTAAAGAAAAACGGTTTTCCAGCAATGATTTACACAAATGATTTCCAAAAAAAAATAAATAAAGCAGAATTAGAAAAAAAAAAGAAATGGAATAATCAATGGCAAAAACTTAATTTTGCTCTTTTACTGTTGTTTTTTTCAGGTTTAGGGCATCTAGCAGAGGGAGGCTATATAAACTTACCAATATTAGGGGATTTATTTTTTCATGCCATATTAGCAACATTAGCTTTATTATTTCCTGGACGCTCAATAATCATAAATGGATTTCAAGCATTTCTAAAGAATCATCCAGATATGGACTCTTTAGTAGCCCTTGGTGTTACAAGTGCTTACATTACAAGTCTTCTATCCATGATATTTCCTGCAACTGGTTTTCCTTGTTTTTTTAATGAGCCAGTAATGTTATTAGGATTTATATTAATTGGACGTTTCTTAGAAGAGAGAGCAAGGTATCAAACGGGTTCATCAATTACTGAATTACTAGATCTCCAACCTGAAATGGCAGATATTTATGTAGAAGAAAATACAGTTAAGTCTATAAGAGTCAATTTATTAAAATCTGGCCAAGAGATTCAAGTTTTAGCTGGCGACAGAGTCCCAGCTGACTGCGTTGTAATAAAAGGTGCTTCATCTGTAGATGTGTCGCATATTACGGGTGAATCAAAACCTATCCAGGTCAAAGAAGGGGGTAAAGTATCCAATGGGTCATTAAATTTAAATTCAACTCTCAGATTAAAAGTAGAAAAAGTAGGGGGTGATTCTTCTCTAGCAAAACTAGTCAATCTTATTGAGTCAGTTCAAGCTAATAAACCTCCTATTCAAAGAATTGCAGATAAAATTGCGGGCAAATTTACTTACTTTGTTCTCATATTTGCAACTTCTAGTTTCTTTTTCTGGTGGAAAGGAGCAGAGCAAATTTGGCCTGATTTATTAACTCATAATCATAATGAATTTATAACAAATTCAAGTCATACTTTACATAGTTCTCTTGGTAGCAATGCTGAAAACTTCCTCAGTTTAGCTATTCAACTATCAATTGCAGTTTTAGTTATAGCTTGTCCATGTGCACTAGGGTTAGCTACTCCTACGGTAATTACTGTTGCATCAGGTAAAGCTGCAAAAAAAGGGGTTTTATTTAAAGGGGGAGACAAAATAGAGATAGCTTCAAAAATTAATCAAATAATTTTTGATAAAACAGGAACCTTAACCAAAGGAGAGCCTTTTATTCTTGAATATAAAAATAATGATGATAATTTATTTTTATTAAAAATATCTGCAAGTTTAGAAAACGAAAGCAGGCATCCAATCGCAAATGCCTTAGTTAAGGAAGCAAAAAAACAAAAATTAAATCTACTCCCAATAAAAAACATCCAAACCGAGTCTGGTAGAGGTATTTCTGGAGAACTTGAAACAATTAATGGAGTAATAAATATTGGAAGTATTGAATGGTTGATTAGTAAAGGAGTAAGTATTGATAGTTATTCAAAAAAGGCTTTAGAAACTGAAGAAACGAAAACAAATACAGTTATTGGAGTAAGTATTGAAAAAAAACTACTTGGTTTTATTTTGCTAGGAGATTTACTAAGAGAAGATGCAATCAAAACAGTTCAAAAATTAAAGAAAAACAACTTCAGAATTAATGTTTTAAGCGGTGATAGAAAAGAAACTGTAATTGAGTTAGCTAAAAAAATTGGCTGTAATGAAAATGAAATAAAATGGGAACTTCTTCCTCAGATGAAACTTGATATTATAGAAGATTTAAAGAAAACTAATAAAGTGGCAATGATTGGTGATGGAATAAATGATGCGCCTGCCTTAGCTGCCTCTGATTTAGGTATCGCAGTAGGATCAGGAACTCAAATTGCGAAGGCAAATGCAGATGTGGTCTTGATGGGAGATCAATTAAATGGATTACCTTACTCATTAGGGCTGGCAAAAAAAACAATAAGAAAGATCAAACAAAATCTCCTTTGGGCGTTTGGTTACAATTTAATAGCTATTCCAATAGCGGCTGGGATTTTATTCCCTAAATATGGCATTCTTCTTACTCCCTCGATAGCTGCTTTATTAATGGCTACTAGCTCTATCACAGTCGTAGTTAATGCTTTATCTTTGGATTAATGAAAGGTAAATTTATTGTTATTGAAGGAATAGATGGATGCGGTAAGACAACTCAAATAGATGAGATTTCAAAGTGGCTGCCAAAAAGTGGTCTTATGAAAACAGATGCTAAATTAATAATAACAAGAGAACCTGGTGGAAGTCTCTTAGGCAAAAAACTAAGAAACCTTGTTCTTGACAACAATAAAAATAATAAACCTTCTTCACTTGCTGAATTATTACTTTATTCAGCTGATAGAGCAGAGCATGTTTCCAAAATAATTGCTCCTGCTCTAAAAAATGACAATTGGGTAATTAGTGATAGATTCTCAGATTCGACACTTGCATATCAAGGTTATGGACGAAATATTAGTTTGGAAACTATAAAAAATATTGAATCTATTGTATGTCAAGGAGAATCTCCAGATCTGACAATTTTTTTAGAAATTTCTCCAGAAGAAAGCATGATACGTAGAAAACATAAAATACCAGATAGAATGGAATCTGAAGGTATTAAATTTCTAGATAAAGTCAATGAGGGATTTAAATTAATTGCCAAAGAAAAAAACTGGGTCGTAATATCTGCTACACAAAATATAAAAACTATTTCTAATCAAATTAAAGAAGTTTTATTACAAAAATTTTCGAATATAAAAAATGTGTAAATTCAAAACAAATAATTTTTTAATTAATGTAGAAGTAAATAAATACCTTGAGAGCATAATTCACAATAAATTATTTGCTAATGGATATATTTTTTATGGTGCCGAAGGTGTGGGGAAAAAAGAAACAGCTCTTCATTTTATAAAACAAATTTTCAAGCAATATTCCTCAAATGCAAAGGTTGAAGAAAAAATCAACAATAAAAATCATCCGGATTTTTTAATGATTGAACCAAGTTCTTTTATTAAAGGCAAGAAGGCAAAAAATGGAGATTCTCAAAAGCCAATAATAAACAATATGGATATTATCAAGATAGAACAAATACGTAATGTTAAAACATTCCTTAACCAAAAATCTATAGAAGCAGAAAAAAAAATAGTTTTAATCATTGATGCCCATCTTATGAATGAAGCAGCTTCGAATTGCCTTTTAAAAACCCTAGAAGAGCCAAGCAATGGCATCTTTATCTTATTAACATCAAAATTGAATTTACTTTTAGATACTATTACCTCAAGATGTCAACTAATAAGATTTAAATCTTTTTCCAGCAAAGAATTAAATTATTTCTTACAAAAGAGCTTAGATCCTTCTAAGTTAGATATTATCAAAAATTTAAATTTCCAAGATTTAGTTAATTCCGCAAATGGTTCTCCTGGGAATTTATATAAAAACATTGAGATTTGGAAGGAATTATCAGATGAAATTACCAGTCAATTAAACTCTCCCTTAAAGGATCATTTAGAGATCTTAAAGGTTTGCAAATTAATCTCTGAGCAACTCGAAATATATCAACAGATTTGTCTAATTAATTTAATACAACAAATGTGGTGGAGAGAAACAAGTAATATCAATTTAGTTAAAAAACTCGAAAAACTAAAATTACATATCAAAAATAATATTCAACCAAGATTGGCATGGGAAGTTACCTTGTTAAAAATTGCGATAGAAGACTTATAAGATTTAATCTATTACAGAATCTATTAAATCTAAATTTCTGGCTTTCATAAACTCTAGCTTTGCAGATTCAACTTGAGAGCCAATAGGTAGTTCAAGACAATATCCTGCCCCATAAACAGTTTTGATATAAATTGGCTTACGTGGATCAGGCTCTAATTTCGTACGCAAATGCCTAACATGAACTCTTATTGTCTCAATATCATCATCAGGTTCATATCCCCATACATCTTTAAGTATCAATGCTGGTGAGACTGTTTGGCCATGTCTTTGTAATAGACAATGAAGAAGTTCAAATTCTAGATGCGTTAATCTCACTGGGGATTCAAACCAAATTGCTTCAAATCTTTCTGGAACAAGTGTTAAAGGACCATAACTTAATATTTCCTGTTGATTACTCGAATTCAACTGTGCTCTATTAGTTCTTCTTAATAAGGCTTTAATACGAACATACAATTCTTCTAGATCAAAAGGCTTTGTAATATAGTCGTCTGCACCTGAATTAAATCCCGTCACTTTATCCTTAAGTCCTCCCAATGCTGTAATCATTAAAATTGGAATATTTAAAGTTCTTTCATCTCTTCTGAGTCGCTGACATAAAGTTAAACCATCAACATTTGGCAACATTAAATCTAAAAGTATTAAATCCGGTGAATATTGAAGAGCCAAAGCCTGACCTTTAATACCATCTTCCGCTTTTTGGACATCAAAACCGGCATGTTCTAAATGTCCCGCAATCAACTCACGCATATCACGATCATCTTCAATTAGAAGGATTGAAATTTTCATATTTATTTAGACTATTAAATTAAAATTAAATTTTAGTAATACGATTCTCTCAAGAATTTACAGTTATTGCAGATTTAATGTAAACAATTTTTCCAACAAGAATTTTCAATAAAATCAATCGTAGCAATCATTTCCGAGAAAAAAACATCTAGAAAAATAAATTAAATTTTATAAATTCTTTCGATTTTTTTAATAATTCCTTAATAATTAAAAATTATTTTCAATAATTAGAAACAAATTAGCAATATTAACAATCAATTTGAAATAATTTTTTAACTCAAAACTTCAAATTACCTTGATCATTATCACAACATTATTAAATTCTTCGAATTTTCAAATCTAATGTTTGGATTATATTAAAAAAAATCTAAATATTCATGAAAAACAAAACACTCATCTATTCTGATTTATCAAAAAATCAACTTCAGCATCTTAAGGAATATTATATTCAAACTAAAGTTAATTCTATGAGCAATGAAGAATTAAAAGAATTTGTATTAGAAATTATTTCTCATCAAATAAACGACACTATAGGAAAAGAAGAAGAAATGGAAGCTTGGGTAGAAATGTCAGATTTTTTTGGCGAAAAATTCGAAATAATTATTCTAGAAATGCAGACAAAATATAAAAATGATGGGAACTTACAAGATATTGAAGTGGATCCTCAAAAACTAAGGCAAGAGTTACTAGAGAAAAACAGTATCGAAACAGAAAAACTGGATATGTGGGATGATTAATCTGGACAAAATTAATTTTGAAGACAAATTAATTACTAATTGATAATTCATCTAAAAGAAGCAGCTCTAATTCTGAAAATTTTCTAAATAATATTTATCTTTAAAACAAATCTATTGTCTCTAAGTTTGATCAATTTAAACCTATAAAAAAGATTTCGAAATGTACTAGAAACTATATATATTTTATGTTCTACAAACTCTTACATATAAACGGCTGAATACAATTCTAGATATTAGAACCAATAGCAATTAGAGGATCTTTCTCCTGGAATTCAAAGAGAATATACAAATTCAGAAGAGATACATTAGAAAATAAATGAAATTCATACGACTAAATTATTACTTGTCTATCAATTTTAAAGGCCTTGTGAATTAGTTTCGATCTTGACTAAGAATAAAATAAGAGGGCATTTGTTTGCCCTCTTCGAGTCTTATCCACTTCCTTGTCCACAAAGTCGAGGAAGTGCTTTTGACTCCTGAATCATTTCTACTCCAACTAAATTGGAAAAGATAGTCGTGACAACCACAAAGCACTTCTACTCGGGTAGAAATACCCTATGAATTTCAAGTTAAAAGAGGGATAATGAAAGAGTAGAGACAAAGGAGGTTTTATGAAACTCACTACTCCGTTAAATACTCTCAGAAATGTAACTTCAGATATTTGGAGAATGCATGATTTCAACTATCAATTACCTAAGGATATAAGGCAGGATTATTGGGTAAAAGAATGTATAGACCACCCAACAAGTTCTCATTGCAAAGTTTACTAATTAAATAAGGAGGTCTTATGAAACTAATTACTCCATTCACCATACTCAAAAGGAAAGGTAATGAGATGGATTTGATCAGAGATGCAATGAAGTCAAAAAAATTCGCAACTGAAAGATTGCATGATGACTATAGAAAAATGTTCAAAAACAGAGAAGATCCATCTGTAGTAAATGGGTATGTTTGATCTTTAAAGGAAGCATAATTGGACGAATAAAAAATTTGCTGAAATATAAACATTTGTAGAATGTTATTTCATGAAGACAGTAGTTATACATATAAAAAAGATCCCTTATGTGGTCTCATGAGTTGGCATGAAAAGTAAAATAAACTTCCGGGAGGAAATTTACTAAACTTTCATACCCAGTCAGGAGCAATGAGAAGCGATCAAATAAAAAATATTTCATCAAAAAACACATTAAAAAAAATATTTATTAATGTGATTTTTTTCTGTATATTGGTAATTTTTATTATCACTATAAAAAATTTTTAGTTAGTGACAAGTTCATGAAGTTTTATATCTTCAAATTTAAAGTGACTTGGTTTTGGAGCACATTTTAAAACTTGATGATTAACAACCTTACCAATTACTACTATTGATGGAGACTTTATTCTCTCTCTTGCAATTTCTTGATGTACCCTTTCTAGGGTTGTTTTATAACATTCTTGTTGAGATAAAGTGCCTTGATAAATAATTGCTACTGGTGTTTCTTTTTGAAGTCCTCCCAATATTAATTCCTCAGAGATAGATCTTAAATTCTTTATTCCCATATAAATCACAATTCCATCTGAAGTTTTTGCTAAGTTTCTCCACTTAATTCTATTTTTCTCATCCGCAGCATTTACGTGACCTGTTATGAAAGTTATTGATGAACCAACTTTTCTATGAGAAATCGGAATCCCAAAATAAGCAGGAGCTGCTATCCCAGATGTAACTCCAGGGACAACTTCAATATTTATATTATTTAAGTTTAAATATTCAGCCTCTTCCCCCCCTCTACCAAACATAAATGGATCCCCTCCTTTAAGTCTAACTATACATTTATAGTCTCTTGAAAGTTCAACTAAAAGTTTATTTATTTGTTCTTGAGAGAGGATTTTTTGAGATCTTCTTTTTCCAACAAAAAAATGTCTGCATTTAATTGTGGTCAAAGATAATAATTCTTTAGGAATTAAAGAATCATAAACAATTGCATCACAATTACAAATTAATTTATAAGCTTTCAATGTTAGTAATTCAGGATCACCAGGGCCTGCACCAACTAAATAGACTCTTGAATCTAATAATTTATTCATTTGAGATTTGCTAGTTCATTTATTAGAGTTTTATGAAATTGATCAAATTCAATTAAAAAAGTTTTTGAATCTGATCGTATAATTTTTCTTGTATTAGGGTTTGGTAGTAAACAATTAATCTTAAACCTATACTTTTTGATATGTAATTACATTTTTGTATAAATTGCGACGTATATAAATTACCTTTTATTTTATTTATTTTTAATAAATTAAATATTTTTAGGAACCTATGAATAGATCCAGAAAGTTCTTTTCTAAAAGAAAAAGAGCAAGAACAAATTATACGTTTAAAAACAAATTTAATAGCTCTAATAGTATACTTGAGAGAGATATTAGAGCAATGATAAAAGTAATAAAAATGCTTAAAATTGGTATGATAACAAGCTTGGGAGAGATAGGTCGTCAATATCACTAAGGTAATTAATAAAATTTTTAATTTAACTTGAAAAAATATTATGTATCATTTAATACTAAATCTAACATATAAAATATATTTGATAATTAGTATTTTTCGATACAAATTAAATACATATTTCAAGTATTAATTAATACCAATAACTTTTACAAATCAATCAATTAAATTCTTTATTTAGACCATGAAATCTTATCTTGAGGGTAAAAAACTAAATAAAATAGAGCAAAATAAAGCAAAAAAAGATGGTCTAAAAATTCTCGATGAAATTGAAAAATTTGCCGAAATTGGATGGGAAAATATGGATAAAACTGACTTAGAACTTAGATTAAAGTGGTTCGGACTATTTTGGAGGCCCAAAACACCTGGTAAATTCATGCTCCGTTTAAGAGTGCCGAATGGAATCTTAAACTCTAACCAATTAAAAGTTATTGCTTCTATTGTTTCTAGATATGGCGAAAATGGTAGTTGTGACATTACTACAAGACAAAATCTTCAGTTAAGAGGCGTTTTAATTAATGATTTCCCAGAAATAATTAAAAGATTAAAGAGAGTCGGTATATTTTCAACTCAATCTGGTTTCGACAATCCTAGGAACATAACTGGTAACCCTTTGGCAGGAATTGATCCAAATGAAATAATTGATACACGACCTTACATCCAAAAATTAAATTCCTATCTGATAGGCAATGGAAATGGAAATGAAGACTTCTCCAATCTCCCAAGAAAGTGGAATACAGCAATTGCAGGTTCAACTGATAATTTTCTGCTTCATAATGACTTAGTATTTCTTCCCTCATATTTCAGAGGAAGTTTAGGATTTTCTGTTTGGGTAGGAGGAATATTATCTGCAGTTCTTAATGCATATGCCGAGCCTCTTGATGTATGGATTGAAGAACACCGAATATGTGAAATAACCTCTTCTATACTAAAAATATGGCGAAATAATGGTGAAAGATCTACAAGGCAGAAAGGAAGATTTAGAATTTACTTAAACGCAATAGGAATAAATAATTTTCGAGAATTACTTGTGAATGAGATTGGATTTTTGCATCCTGATCCGGGCTCTCAGTTCATAGAAAAGCCTAGATCCCTCTATGGAATTCATCCTCAAAAACAAGAAAAAGAGTATTTTGCAGGGATACATATCCCTGTTGGGAGATTAAAAGCTGATGATTTATATGAATTTGCAGATATCAGCGAAAGCTTAGGTAATGGTGATATTCGATTAACAGAGGATCAAAATTTAATAATCTCAGGTATCCATGAAAAAAATATTCAAAAATTTAAATTGCTTGATATCTTTAAAAAATTTTCATTAGAACCAGGGCAATTTTCTGCTGGAACAGTATCATGCACTGGTAATACTTACTGTAATTTTGCATTAACCAATACTAAAGATCAGGCAATTAAAATTTCTGAAGAGCTTGATAGGGAATTATCAGTACCAGAAGAGTTAAAGATTCATTGGACAGGATGTCCAAATAGCTGTGGTCAAGCTTATATGGGAGCTATTGGTTTAACTGGTAAGAAAGCAAAGAATTCTAGTGGTGAAATTATTGATGCCTACGATATAAGTCTTGGAGGAAGTCAAGGTGCAGTAAATAAAATTGCTGATCTTTACCTGAAAGCTGTTCCAATAAATAAACTAAAAAGTACTCTGAAGAAAATCTTAATAGAACATTTTGATGCAGTTCCAAGAAACTCTGAGAAAGTTGAATATAAACAAAATATCAATCTTAGTAATTTTAAAACCTAGTTCAATTTTTTACATTGATCAAAATTACTTAAACTAAAAAAATTTTTATTATGAATTCAAAAAATCAATCAAAAGACATCTTTTCTAATTTTGTAAATTGGTTTGCATCTCTTGGGAATGACAAACCAGAAGAAATCAAAGAAGAAGGCGGAAAAGATTTTATTTCTCGTCTTATTAATTCATTTTCAAACTAATTTATTTTCACCATGAACTCTTCTTTATCACAAATGGATTATGTTTTACCAAATGAATTAGTTGACGGAATGATTAAGGCAGGCGGTAAAAAATCGACAGTAAGTATTAAAAATCTTATTTTACGAGGATTTTACTCAGGAGCAATATTAGGACTAGCTACTTGTTTAGCAATAACTATTGGTATTCAATCAAAAATGCCTTGGCTGGGATCTTTTATTTTCCCATTTGGTTTTGCAAGCATTGTTTTATTTGGGATGGAGCTTGTTACTGGCAATTTCGCATTATTACCTATGGCAACTTGGGCTGGGAGATGCAGTTGGAGGGCAACATTCAGGAATTGGACATGGGTCTGGATTGGAAATTTCTTGGGGACAGTCTTTGTCGCAGTACTTCTCTCTATAAGCCTGACAAGTGCAGGAACAGTTACTCCACTCTCTGCTGCAGAAGGCGGAACAGGTTGGTCAGTTGTTGCCGCAAAATTAATAGCAATTAATAAAGCAAATGTTGTGGTGAAATATCAATCTTTAGGGAGTACCGGGTTATTTTTAGGAATATTGAGAGGCATAATTGCTAACTGGCTAGTTTGTTTAGGAGTCACTCTAGCTCTAGTTAGTAAAAGTGTGCCAGGGAAAATACTTGCATGTTGGCTCCCTATTACTGCTTTTCAAACGATGGGAATGGAACATATTGTTGTAAACATGTTTTTACACACTATTGGACCACTTTTAGGATCAGGAGTCTCATATACAAATGTCATATTTTGGAATTTTATTCCAGTTACTCTAGGAAATATGATTGGTGGAATGATTTTTATTGGAATGCTTTTTTACAGTACTTATAGAACTCCTATGGGTAACGTTTTACCAAAGCAACATGATGAAAAATTAGAAAGAGAATTATCAGCTGAATTAGGAGCAAGATAATTTGAATTCCTGTTTAAAAAATAGAAAAATTAAACCTATCTCCGAAACAGAGATTAAAGAAAGGTTTAATAAAAAACTTATTCCTAAAGATCCTCACTGGCTTAAATATGCCTACTCTAAAAATTTATCAAATGAATTCAAATTCTTAATATGCGAAAGACTTGGCTTCTTAGGGGCTGATGGTTGGATAATTCTTAGAGAACTAATAGAGGATTATGGATATGAAGATGAAATTATTTATGGGATCGGTCTTTGTCATCAAATTGAGGCAAAGGATTATTTGATTGATTTACTGAATTCAAGTAAAAACTTTAGTTTACCAATTCTTAAAGCATTAAATTGTTGGGGAGCATTTATCCCTAACTCTCAATTAAAACTCATAATTAAAAATAAATCTGCTGATATAAGATTGGCAGGATTAGATCTTGTAAACTTCAAATCATATTTATTAGATGATCACGAATTAATAGAAATATTGAATATTGTTTTAAGTGATTTTCGAGAGGAGATCATTATTAAATGTATAAACATTCTTCAAAAAAGAAATTCAGATAAAATAATTGACCTGATCAGCAATCTAGCAATATCTCAATCAAAGAAATCTTCCTTGAGTGCTATTAGGGCATTAGGATCTATTGGGACAAAAAGGAGTTCTTATCAATTAAAAAAACTTTTAAATAAAATCAATGATAAAGAATTAGTAGAATTTCTAAAAAAGCAAATATCTTTTCAAGAAATATTCAATTAAATAAACACACAGGCAAAAGCAAGACTAAACTTGCATACCCAGTCATAAGAAGTCATAACCGAGCAAATAAGAAATATTGCATCCAGAAAAACACATTTCATACAAAAAGACGACTTATTATGGACGTTTCTGGTCTAATGATTTTTGTAATTTTTCTTTCATGCCAATAAAAAAGACCCTTATGGGGTCTTATTAAACGATAACTTTTATCAAGCAAAACTCCCCGGGCGGGATTCGAACCTGCGACCAATCGATTAACAGTCGATCGCTCTACCGCTGAGCTACCGAGGATTATTATAGAATTTAGCTCTTTAAAGTACCTTATGACAAGTAAAATATATTAATTATTTTGAAATTTTGATGGTTTTTGCCACTCTGATAAATTACCATTCTTCATCTCTGCAACAGCATCAGCATAAATTAATTCCTCATAACGGTGAGTAATCCATAAAGCAGTTAAAGGGTTTTCCTTATCACTTGTTAGCTTTTGAATTGTTTTAACAACTTTTAGTTGACTAGTTTGATCCAAAAGAGCGGTAGGCTCATCCAAGAGAATAAAATTCTTATCACTTATTAAAGCGCAAGCAATAGTTAAGCGTTGTTTTTGTCCCCCACTCAAAGTATGAACTGGCCTTGTTTCAAAACCAGTCAATCCAACCTTATCAAGTACATTTTTAATTTTACAACTAATAGCTTTTTTACTGATTTTTTGATTGATATTTATTAAAAGTTCACTCCTACAATTTGGCATTAAAATTTGATGATCAGGATTCTGAAAAACCATCCCAACATTAGCCCGTGAATTAACCTTCCCATTATTGGGTTTAATAATCCCATTTATTAACTTTAAAAAAGTACTTTTTCCACTACCATTTTTTCCAACAATCATCCATAATCCTGTTTCTTCTATTGCAAAATTACATCTTGAAATTACATTTTCTTTTCCTCCAGGCCATGAAAAAGAGACATCTTTGAAAGATACCTGAGGTATTTCTTTTTCAACAGGCTCTCTTGTTAATGACATTAATCTATATGTCTAGAGAAAAACCAGGTCTTTTGGCCCCTCCAGCTACTGATGACTTTTCATATATCTGAACGGCAATAACTTCTTTTGCTCTTACAACAATCAATTTATCCTGTACTTTGTCGCAATTTAGTTCAATTAAGTATGAATCATTATCGTTCATGTTTTTTTTAATTTCATCATAAATTCGTTTAACATCAGAGTATTCTTTCTTCTGAATTGCAATTGGAAAAGGTGAATATCTGAGGCTTAATTCAAGCGAATACATAATTAATATATAAAGACTTAATTATAATAAAAAAATAAATTATTCTTAATTATATAGTTGTTTTCAAATTAAATTCTTTTGAAAAATTTTTATAAAAGGTATTTAAATACATTTATGATAGATATACGAAGCTTTAACCTTGTAATTTAAATAATCATTTTCATGGAAATAGCAAATAATATTACTTCTCTCGTAGGCAATACACCTTTAGTTAAATTAGAGCGGATAAGAAGACACTTCAATTGCCACCCAGAAATAATAGCTAAACTTGAAAGTTTTAATCCGTCAGCATCTGTTAAAGATAGAATCGCTTACGCAATGTTAAGTAATGCTGAAGAGGAGGGTTTGATAAAATCTGGTAAAACAACATTAATTGAAGCTACAAGCGGAAATACTGGGATTGCATTAGCAATGGTTGCGGCCGCTAAAGGATATAAATTGATATTAACTATGCCCGATACAATGAGTATTGAGAGAAGGGCAATGTTAAGAGCTTATGGAGCAGAATTGCAGTTAACGCCTGGGAGGGAAGGAATGCAAGGTGCTTTAGATTTAGCGAATGAGTTGTCTTCAAGTATTCCAAATAGCTTTCAATTTAATCAATTTGAGAATTTCGCGAATCCAGATATTCATGAAAGAACAACCGCAAAAGAAATATGGGATCAAACTAATCATAAATTAGATGGTCTTGTTACTGGAGTCGGCACTGGAGGGACAGTAACCGGATGTGCACGCTTTTTGAAAAAGGTTAATCCTCATTGCAAAATATATGCTGTTGAGCCAAAAAAAAGTGCCGTTATTTCAGGAGAGCAGGCAGGATCACATTCTATTCAAGGCATAGGAGCAGGCTTCATACCAAAAGTACTTGACACTAAATTAATAGATGAAATTATTAAAATAGATGATGCTGAAGCATTTTATTATGGCCGTTTATTAGCTCGCTTAGAAGGCCTTTTATCAGGTATTAGTAGCGGTGCAGCATTAGCCGCAACAATAAAAATTGGAGAAAGGAAAGAACTCAAAAATAAAAGGTTAATAGTAATTCTCCCAAGTTTTGGTGAAAGATATTTATCAACAGCAATGTTTGAAACTAATACAGTAATACAAGCCAGAAAAGACGGTTTTTTATAAAGAATTATTTAATATGACCAAAAACTTTTATGAGGAATTAGGTATTAAACAGAATGCGACCAAACATGAAATCCAGTCTGCATATCGAAGCTTAGTCAAAAAACATCACCCTGATGCAGGAGGCGAAAAAGAAAGATTTCTTGCTATACAAATTGCTTGGGAAACCCTCAAAGACACAATAAAGAAAGAAAAATATGATAGAAAATTTTTCTCTTCAAGTACCTCATTTAATTCATTCAATGAAAATTGGGAAGAGAAATTTAATTCAAAAAAACATAATTCGTCAATTAAAGACAAAGAAGTTGGAACCTGGATTAAAGAGATTTACACTCCCATCAATAGATTAATTAGCCAAATAATTAAACCTTTGAATAATGAAATAAAAGAACTATCTGCTGATCCTTATGATGACCAATTAATGAAAAATTTTTGCATTTACATAAATCTTTCACAAAAGAAAATAGAAAAAGCCGACAAAATTTATCATAAAAAATTAGTACCAAAGTCTATTTCATCTTTAGGCTTAGATCTTTATCATTGTTTTTCACAAGTTAAAGATGCATTATCAGAGCTTGATAGATATACACAAGGATACGTAGATGATTACTTATTTGACGGTAAAGAAATGATTAAAGAAGCAAAAAGAATTCAATCAAAGATGGCCGTAGAGAAAAAAAATAAAAATTTTTAAAAATAAAATTTATTGAATATATTCTTTAAGTTGATCTAATTTCAACCAAACATCTGGAACAGGTCTGCGCCATCGAACCTGAGCATATTCGTCTTTGACTGCAAGAATCTCTCCAGGACCTTCAAAGACATAATTAGGAAAATCATAATCACTTGCAAGCGCCTCAATACTTTTTATATAAGTTTCTCTATCGACAAAAACTAAACTTCCTTTCTTGAGAGGTTTCTTTGGAATAGAATCTGTCATAATAAATTCTTCGAAGTTATTTGAAATTTATTATACAAAATCTTGTTTGATAAATATGTAAAAAGATTGATTACGGAATAATCATTACAAACGTCTAAAAAATCTAATAGCCTTAAGTAATAAATATCTAAAAAATATGCGTCTTTTACTACTTGGCTGTACAGGATTTGTTGGTAAAGAATTAGTTCCAACACTACTAAATAAAAATCACGAGATATACATTGTCAGTAGAAAACCTATAAGTAAATTAAAGCTAGATTTAGACTTGAATAAATTTAAATTTATTCAAGTAGATTTATCAAAAAAACAAAACTGGAATAACGAAAATCTTCTAAATATTTTAAAAGAGTCAGATGGAATTATTAACTTAATGGGAGAGCCTATAGCAGAAAAGAAATGGACTGATTCACAAAAAACGGAGATTGAAAATAGTAGAATTAACACTACAAAATTTTTGATGAAGACTCTTAAAAATTTGAAAATCAACCCAAAAGTTATTATCAATGGATCAGCAATAGGTTATTACGGAACAAGTTTGTCAGATGAATTTACTGAAAATAGTACTGGAGGGAAAGACTTTTTAGCTAATCTTTGCAAAAAATGGGAATCAGTTGCTGCTGAAAAACCATTGTTCTCAAGATTAGTAATTTTTAGAATTGGAATTGTTCTGGAGGCAGATGGAGGAGCATTAGGGAAAATGCTTCCTGTATTTAAAATTGGTTTAGGCGGACCAATTGGAGATGGTATGCAATGGATGAGTTGGATTCATAGAAGTGATTTATGTGCTTTAATAACTAACGCATTGGTTGACAAAAAGTATTCAGGAGTATTTAACGCTGTTGCACCAAAGCCAGTATTGATGAAGGATTTTTCTCAGACTTTGGGCAATTGTCTTAATAGACCTAATTTACTCCCAGTGCCAGGAGCAGTGCTCAAAATATTGTTAGGAGATGGGGCAAAAGTGGTATTAGAAGGACAAAAAGTAGTAAGCAGTAAACTAAAAAATTTTAAGTTTAAATATCCTCTTCTCGAGAAAGCAATTTACGCCTCCACCAAGAATTAATCCCGTTTACCAAAGCACCAATAATTAGAATTGTTATTAATGGGACTATAAGAGGATTCCAAACTCTCTGAATAAAATTAATAAAAATATATTTTCCATTTAATTGCATAATTATTGCAAAAACGAAAAATATTGCAAAAAAAATTACTGTAAATAAGTTTATTAACAATAAATTATCTATTATTTTTTTTAAGTTATTTTGATTATTTTCCTCAGTCATTTTTTATAACAAAATTCATATCATCAACCATATTAATACAAGCTTTGTTTTCACCTAGTCTTTGTTTAGCATTTTCATTACATGAAATCAAAAACTGCTTATTTAACTTAATTTGATATATTACTTTTATGATCAAGTTTATTGTCTGATTTATTTGATCATTCTTATTTTTATAATTAGTGGCACAAAAAACATATTCCCCAAGCAAGCGTCTTTGAGCTTCAGCAAAAGATTTTGTAAATTGTGGGCCTTTACCTTCAATCTGAATAACTGGTTTCCCTAATCCAATCGCTTGCTCTGCTGCTGTTCCTGCCATGCTTATACAGCATCTACTTTTCAATAATATTTCGTCAAAATTATTCCTATATAAATTCACCTTTAAGGATTTATATTCAAACTTCAAGAGATTCTTCTCATTTATGTTTTCTAGATATAACCATTTTCTATTTTTAAATATCTCCCTTATTTTGGATGAAGATAGAGCATTAACTATTGCAAAATTAAATTCAATTTTTTGAAAATATTTAAAATCTGAAATAGCCTCTAATAGTTCTAAAATCAAAATAAAATTATCTAAAATTTCGGGAAATCGACTTCCTGGAAATAATCCAATACTAAAGTCAGATTTATTTAATTCTTTATCTCTAAAAAAAAACTTATCCATAAATGGATTCCCCAAAAAAGATACTTTCTTTTTTAATTGCAAAGTTAAATCATTAGCCGTAAGAAAATCTCTGACGTATATCTTTTTTGCGTTTTTTGAAAGCAAAAAATATTTAGAGGGCCATGGTAATTTTAACTTTCCTTCATAATGACTAGAATAAGCAACTAGATATGTAAAAAAATATTTTTTACATGCCCATGCAAAAAATATTGGAACAATATCGCCAACGATAAAAAAATAATTATATTTTTTTCTTATTTTATAAGTTAAATATAATCTTTTTATTAGATAAATTATTTCTCCACCAAATATCTCAGTTAGTCTTCCCTTAAATGAATTATAGCCAATACCTCCTGTCCTGAATTCGCGAGTTTTTCCAATAATTTTAATTTTTTCTTTTTCATAATGAATTCCTTTACCCACAATCGGCAAGGCATCTACAGAATGTCCACTATTTACCAATTCCTTAGCTATTAAGCTCCCAGATAGATCTTCTCCATGACCATTACTAAGTAATAAAATTCTGGACAATTTAAAATCCTAACCATTTTGTGACTTTAGTTAATTCAGGCCAATCTGGATATCTATTAAATCCGTCTTCAACAGATTCTTTCAACTCACTTTTAACATCTGGCATCATCATAGACATTTTTTTTATTAGCTCAATATGATCTCTAACACCTTTATTATTGGTAGCCAAAAGAGCTAAAGATAAATTCATTCTTGCTTGTGGATCTTGCTGATTTAATCGAACAGCTTGCCTTGCAGCAGCCAAAGCTTCTTCATTATTTTTTAAGAGTAATTGAAGCCATGCTAGACAAGTCCAAGCAGCAAAATGATTTGGTATTTGCTGTATAATTTTTTGAAAATCTTGAACGATAGGAATCAAATCTTGTCCATCTTTGTACTTGGATAGAGCTGAATTAAAATCCTCTTCGATGGGATTAATTTCGTTATTCATTATTGTTTAAACTGCAAAGGAGCTTCCACATCCACAAGTTTGAGAAGCATTAGGGTTTACAAAATTAAAGCCACCGCCAATTAATTCCTTACTAAAGTCTAGTTGCATTCCATATATATATAAAAGGCTTTTTGGATCACATACAACTTGAAAGCTTTGTTCGGAATTTAATGAATAATCATATACTTTATCATCTGAATTTATTTCATCACCTCCAATAAAGTCCATTGTATAACTCATACCACTACATCCTCCTGACCTCACTCCTACCCTGAGAGCTTTTTTGTCAGTCTGATTTTTTAATAAATTTGAGATTTGTTCTATTGCATCATTAGTAATTAAGATCCCTTTGCCATCGTCAGAATTCTTAATTTTTTCTGCTACTTCTACATTTTCCATAAACAGAGTTTATCTACTATTAATAATATAAAAAGTTAAGCTAAATGATGCATAGAACAAACAAAATACAAACTTGATTTGTTATAATTCTAAGAAAAAGTGAAAATTGCGATAGTAGGTTCTGGATTAGCTGGTTTAACAGCAGCAGTAGATTTAGTTGATGAAGGTCATGAGGTAGAAATATATGAGAATAGGTCTTTTTGGGGAGGTAAAGTTGGAAGTTGGGAGGACAAAGACGGAAATCATATAGAAATGGGATTACACGTATTTTTTTATAACTATGCAAACTTATTCAAACTTATGAAAAAAGTTGGAGCATTAGATAATCTGCTCCCAAAAGAACATACTCATCTATTTATTAACAATGGCGGTGATTTAAGGTCCCTAGATTTCAGATTTGCTTTGGGTGCACCTTTTAATGGTTTAAAAGCGTTTTTCACTACGGAACAGCTAACTTGGGTAGATAAATTAAGAAATGCTTTAGCATTAGGTACCAGCCCAATAGTTAGAGGCTTAATAGATTATGAAGGTGCTATGAAAATAATTAGAGACCTTGACAGGATAAGTTTTAAAGAATGGTTTATGAATCATGGTGGGAGTGAAAAAAGCTTGGAGAGGATGTGGGATCCCATTGCATATGCTTTAGGATTTATTAATTGCAAAGATATTTCAGCAAGGTGCATGTTAACTATTTTCATGATGTTTGCTTCAAAAACTGAAGCTTCTAAACTTAATCTTCTTAAAGGTTCCCCTCATAAGTGGCTTACACAACCTATTGTTGATTACATAACCAAAAGAGGTGCCAAGATCCACCTAAACCATAAGGTTGAAAAAATTATCTATGAAAAAGAATCTTCATCCTATTCAGTTACGAAATTACAAATATCATCTCCTGAAGGTACCAAAATAGTATTTGCTGATAATTTTCTTGCTGCCTGTGATGTTCCTGGAATAAAAAAAATAATTCCAAAAGAATGGTATCAATTCAAAGAATTTGAAGGACTAAAAAAACTAAGAGCAGTTGCAGTTGCAACAATTCAATTAAGATATGACGGTTGGGTTACTGAATTAAATAAAGATAACACTAGTAAAATCGCTACAGGACTAGATAATCTTTTATATTCTGCTGATGCTTCTTTTAGCTGTTTTGCAGATTTAGCACTAGCTAGTCCAGCAGATTACAGAAAAAAAGATATGGGATCACTATTACAATGCGTCTTAACTCCTGGCGATAGATGGATGGGCAGATCTACAGAGAGAGTTACAAAAGAAATAGATAAGGAAGTTCGCCGTCTATTCCCATCTTCAAAAAATCTCAAGTTACTTTGGAGCAATGTAGTACAAATTCCTCAATCTCTTTATAGAGAATCACCAGGCATGGAACCATACAGACCTAATCAAAAAACTTCCATATCTAATTTCTTTATGGCGGGTAGTTACACTAAACAAGATTATATTGACTCGATGGAAGGTGCTACTATGAGTGGACATTTAGCAGCAGCAGCGATTTTAGATAAAAAAGCTAAATTAGCAAAGAATCTTTCAGTTAGCTAAATCATGGGTACTTGGCTAAAACATGACGTAATAACAGTAGTTCAAGCTCCATTAGACAATGTATGGAATACTTGGAGTGATTTAGATTCAATGTCTCTTTGGATGAGCTGGATAGAATCCGTTAAAACAGTTGATCAAGAAACCTCCACATTGCCTGATTTAACTGAATGGACTTTAGCTGCAAATGGATTTAAGTTTAAATGGAAAGCTCAAATAACTGAAAGAGTTGATAAAAGCAAACTCAAATGGAAATCTATAGGAGGCTTACCAACTGAAGGTTCAGTAGTATTTCAGTCCAAAAGTGCTGAATCTACTTCAGTAAACTTATCAATAACTTATGAATTACCTAAGATGATTGCTCGATTTATGGAAGAAAACATTTTAGGGAAAATGGTAACTAATGAATTACAAGCAAATATTGATAGGTTTAAAGAATTGGTTGAAAAAAATTATAAAAAGGAACTCTCTAATTAAAAATATCAATTGCTTCATCTAGTAATCCCTCAAAAGTATATTTCTGAGATTGCCTATCAACTCTTCCAAAGATCTCTTTACATACTCTTGATGTTTGAGGGCCAATAGTTAAAAGTTTTGGTTGATCGAGGAACTTTAGCCATTCTTTTCCTAGTTCTTTTTCTAGTAAAAAAGCAGAATTTGAAACAGTTTTGCCACTTGAGAAGATTAATGCATCCACTTTCCCATTAGAAATAACATCAATTGTTTCTTTAGGTATTGAATCAGGACATCTAGTTTCATAAGCAGCAACCTCAAGAACACGTGAACCAGCCTTCCTAAACTCCTCTGCGATTAAATCCCTACCACCTGTTTGCACTCTAGGCAAAAAAACTCGAAGCCCATATCCAGATATTGGAAAGTTTTCTATTAAACTTTCTGCAACAAATTCTGGTGGTATAAAATCAGCCTGAATGCCAAATTCATCAAGAGTTTTTGCAGTTTTTTCTCCAACTACAGCAATTTTTATTTGCTTAGCACACTCTTTTAAGGAACTATTAAAATGTCTTAGCCTCTGATCTATAAATTTGATCCCATTACTACTAGAAAAAATAATCCAATGAAAATCATTTATTTCATTCAAGGCTTCATCAAGAGGTTGTAAATCATCTGGATCGCCAATGCTAATAGCGGGAAGATCATATATGTTAGCGCCCTTATTTGTAAATAATTTTCTAATATCAGATATACCCTCTTTTGATCGAGTGATAATTATATTTCTGTTAGCAAGAGGTAGCTCAATTATTGGCATTTCCATCCTAGGTATTGATATCTTGATTTTTATTTTTTAATTCGTCAAGCAGTTTAAGTACTGATAAGCCTTTATCGATTACAATGTCATCTTTAAAAATTATTTCTGGTACTCTTCTCATCTCTATTCTTTTACCTAAATTATGCCTAATAAAGCTTTTAGCAATATTTAAACTTTCTACAATTTCTTTTCTTACTAACTCTTCAGCTCTTGAAGTTATATAAATTTTGCAATGTTGCAAATCTCCTGATAAATCGATCTTGGAAATATTAACGAAGTGCTCCCTAATAAGATCATTTTCTAAATCATTTTGCATAATAAGAGTTATTTCTCTTTTTAAGAGAGAAGAAACTTTTTCAATACGGTAATTATTTGGCATTATGATTGTTAATTTAGAGGATGTATCATCGCTTGCAATACAAAATAAAAAGTTATGAAAGCACTTAAAACAGATGATATTAAACCTACTACAGTTAATGGATTTGATCTATTCTTAAAAAAAGGTTGAAGTAATGCTACAAGTCCGCCAATAATAATAGTAATTAAATATTTTGGATATCTTGCAACATTAGAAAAAAATTCGCCCATTAGCTCCACAAATAGATTACTTTTTTAGCTAAGTTTTAACAAACATTAAATAGCATGATCACATTATATCAATTTAAGCATAGTGCTTTTTGCTTGAAGACAAGAATGGCTCTTCATGCAAAGAAACTACAATACAGAGTTGAAGAAGTTACTCCAGGGATAGGTCAATTTGAAATATTCAAGTTATCAGGTCAAAAACAAGTGCCCATAATAGTTGATGATAATGATCAGGTTATTAATGACTCATCAGTTATTTGCGAATATATCGATAAAAAAAATGATAACAATCCACTTTTCCCGGATGATCCAATGTTGTTTGCAAAATGCAAATTAATAGAAAACTGGGCAGATACTACTATGGCTGCAACTTGTAGAAAATCTTTAATAAAATCAGCCATAGAAAATCCACAGCTTAGGACTGCATTACTTCCTGATGAAATACCATCTTCCTTAAGAAGTATTGTTGACAAATTACCTTTTAAAAACCTAAGTAAAATTTCTAAAGTAGTTTTATCTTCAAAAGATAATTTAGAACTCCAAAAATTACTAGAAGCGCTATCAAAATCATTAATTGACAGAAAATATGTAATAGGCGATAGTTTAACAATTGCAGATATATCAATTGCTGCCCAATTATCTCTCCTTAAATTTCCTAAATCTTCAGGTCCAATTCTTTCAGGAGAAGGAAGTTTAGAATATATAAATAACCCTTATCTTGAGAATTTGTTCATTTGGAGAAATAATTTAGAAGAATATCTTTTTAGTGCTAATTCTCAATAAATTTAAAAGTCAATTTATATTTATTTGTTTTAATAGCATGGATAGAAGGATCACCAACTTTTGATCCATACGTAGCAACATACTGTAAGCCACATATATCGTTTTTTTGAGAATCAATTATTTCTAATTGCTCGGAATCGCATTGCTGAAATGTACTAATGGTTTCTACTTGATTAACCCTTGCAGCACCCTGTTTATATACTGTCTGGATAACTAACTCATCTGCGAAAAAAATATCATCATCTTGGATCTGATTTCTCCCTGTAATTCTTGAATCAATGTAAAAATCATCTTTTAAATAAGTAATTTGATTATTAATTGAATTTGGATCATTTACAACCTTAATTAAGGTGTCACCAAATATTGCTTTTCCAATAGACTCAGAATTTTTTGCACGATTACCAACAATTAAATCTGAATCATTCTTAAAGAAATTTACTTTATAAATTACTGGCTCTTCTGAATCATTGCTTATATCTTGAGATGAAACAAGCCAACTCCCCTCAAACCATTTAGGATAAATTAAATCTTTAGAAGTATCTGAAAATTTAAAATTTGGTAAATATATTTCTGGCCATTTATTTACCCGATTTTCCAGAAACTCTCTTACGTTAGAATCAACTAAAGCAAAAGAACTTTCTAAAAAAATTACTTGAAAAGTCAGGCACAGAATTAATCCAAGAAGAATTTTCATCATGTCGAATCCACTAATAAGAGAAGCAGATCATTATGTATTATTAGAGCCAGATTCAAAAGAAAAAATAGTATCAAAGCAAGAAGCTATTTTATGGTTAAGGAATTGGTTTAGTAAGACTGAAACACCAACAATATATCAAAATATAGATGATCCTGATCAGGAATTTTTTGAAGAATTATTGGAAAGCACTTATGAATTACAAATAAAATTGGGTTACATTATTAAATGGTTTGCAGTGAGAATTGAACCAGATTAATTAATTATTTCTTTATGCATCGCATATATTATTTTCATTGCAACTTCTTCAATATTTTCTTTTTTTACCTTAATTCTTAAATCGGCTTGAGAATATAAATTTTGCCTAGATTCAAAAATACTCATATATAAATCATTTAGATTATTTCCCTGCAGTAATGGCCTTTTTTCAATTTCATTTTTCAATCTCTCAATTGCAATATCTTTGTCGAGATCTATCCATGCAATGATTCCCTGTCTTAATATTCCCCAGTTTTCAGATTTGGTAACTATCCCTCCTCCAGTTGATATTACTAATGAAGGAATTTTGATAGTTTCTTTGAGGCAGTTGGTTTCTAATTCACGGAAATTATCTTCTCCTTCATCATTAAAAATTTGATTTATAGATTTTTTTGCCAACTTCTCTATTAATGAATCTAAATCAATGTATTTATACTTCAATAATTCAGCCAGTTTCAAACCAGTTTTTGACTTACCACAACCCATCATGCCTATTAAAAATATGCTTCTACCTTTGATGACCTTAACTGTTTTTTCGATAATAGATTCTTCCATAAAGACAAAAGCATATATAAAACCTTAAGATAGTATTATTGCAGACAGGTATGACTTCTACACAATCCAAACCACTACATGGCAAGGGACGTGAATGCGTCATAACTCGACGTGCCTGCTTTAGTTCTAGTCACCGTTATTGGCTTCCTGAAAAAAGTCCAGAAGAAAATTTATCTCTTTTTGGAAAGTGCAGTATTGCGCCAGGTCATGGTCATAATTATGAACTCATTGTATCAATGGGTGGAAACCTAGACTCTGATGGAATGGTCCTAAATCTCTCTGATGTAAAACACTCTATTAAAGAAAAGGTTACTGGACAATTAGATTTTCGTTTTTTAAATGATGTCTGGCCTGAATTTAATGTTAATAATCAAGATGGCATACTCCCAACAACTGAAGCATTAGTGCAGGTCATTTGGAGTCGACTAAAGGATGATTTACCTCTTACAAGTCTAAGGCTTTATGAAAACCCCAATTTATGGGCAGATTATTTTGGAAAAAACATGGAAGCATTTTTAACAGTACAAACTCATTTTGCAGCCGCTCATAGACTCGCAAAAGAAGAGATATCCTTTGATGAAAATAAAAAAATTTATGGGAAATGTGCCAGAGTTAATGGACATGGACATAACTATCTTGTCGATATAACTGTAAAAGGAGAAATTGATAGTAGAACTGGTATGGTTTGCAACTTAGCTGCCCTCCAAGAAATCATTAATACTTTGGTTGTTGAACAATTAGATCATACTTTTTTAAATAAAGATATCGAATTTTTCCATAGTTGTGTTCCAACTGCGGAAAATATAGCTTTATATATTTCAGATATTCTTAAAAAACCAATCTATGATATTGGTGCAACATTGCACAAAATAAGACTCCAAGAGAGCCCAAACAATGCTGCAGAAATTTATGTAGATCAAAAGTTAACCAATTCACTTAAGATGAAATCAGAAAATAAGTTAGTTACACAAACTTGAGTATTCCAAGAGTAACAATAGTTATAGCATCAAGTCTTGACGGAAGAATTGCATTTCCTGAAGGTGGAGAATCACATATTGGAAGCGAAGAAGATAAAAGAATGTTGAATAATAACTTATCAATGGTTGATGCCACCATTTTTGGTTTAGGAACATTAAAAGCTCATCAATCAACATACCTAATTAAAAATCTCTGTGAGACTAACAAAGCAAAAATATCAAAAAGCCAACCAATTTCTATAGTTGCTTCAAATAGCAATAAATTTAACAGAAATTGGAAATACTTTCGTCAACCAATTAGAAGATGGCTAATTAGTTCTAATAAAGTTGATAATTCGTCAAAAAATGACTTCGAGAAACAATTTTTTTTCGAAAATTCATGGGGGAAAACTTTAATTTCACTCAAAAAACAAGGGATAAATGATCTAGCTCTTTTAGGAGGTGCAAAGCTTATAAATTCATTTTTAAAAGAGGATCTAATAACAGATATAAAAATTACAATAATTCCGCGAATTATTGGAGGTAAGTATACATGGATACCTCCAGATCAATCGAACGAAATTTTCAATCTCAAAAGACTGTGGGAAATAAAATCAATTAAAAATTTAATGAATAATGAGATCCACATACATTACAAAAAAATTTGAAATAAATTAAATATTATATGAACCAAAAAATAAATAAAGTTGAAGTGAAATTGTCCATTAAGGAAATCTCCAAAGAGATATGGAATGAATTAACACATGAATTCAACAATCCATTTTATGAATGGGATTGGCTTAAAAACCTTGAAATATCAAAAAGTGTTTCGAGAGAAACTGGTTGGCAGCCTTTATATTTTGTTGCTTATAAAAATCAAGAAATATTAGGGATTGCTCCACTTTTTTTAAAAAATCATAGTTATGGAGAATTTATTTTTGATCAATCATTCGCAAGGTTAGCTCAAGAGCTTAATTTAAATTATTATCCTAAATTAATTGGAATGAGTCCTTATAGTCCTGTCAATGGATATCAATTTTTATATAAACAAAACAAAGATAAGACAGAAATTACAAATTCACTGATAAACCATATCGAAAGCTTTGCGATTACAAACAAAATTTTAAGTTGTAATTTTTTATATATTGATGAAAGCTGGGGTAATCATCTTAAATGTTTGGGATACTGTGAATGGATAAATTCCAGCAGTGAATGGAAGAGTAATGGAGAAAAAAACTTTGATGATTTTCTTTCTAGATTTAACTCTAATCAGAGAAAAAATATAAAAAAAGAGAGAAAATCAATTACCAAACAAGATATTAAAATAGAAATTTTTGAGGAAGATAATATTACCCAAGAAATCCTCCAAAAGATGCATAATTTTTATGAGAATCATTGTTTAAGGTGGGGAGTATGGGGAAGTAAATATCTAACATCTACATTTTTCGAAAAAATTTTAGATAATAAAAAAAATCTTTTGCTTTTTAGCGCAGCAAAAACCTACTCTGAAGATATTTTTGCGATGTCAATGTGCGTTAAAAATAAAAACAACTTATGGGGTAGATATTGGGGGAGTCAAGAAGAAATCTCTAATTTACATTTTGAATTATGCTACTACCAGCCAATTGAATGGGCAATAAAAAATAGTATCCATTTTTTTGATCCTGGAGCAGGTGGTAAACATAAAAGAAGAAGGGGATTTTTTGCAAAAAGCACCATAAGCTTACATAAGTGGTTTGACAAAAATATGGAAAATATAATTAATCCTTGGCTAGATGAAGTAAATAGACAAACCAAAATGGAAATTGATTTTGAAAATGATAGTATACCCTTTAAATAAAAAAATTATTTGGCTTTACCAAAGATTATTTTAATAATATAGTTTTTTATTAACTTCCCAAGATGGATTCTATTAAAAGTTTAGAGGAAAAAATAAAGATTGATGATGATCTATCGAACAGATACATAGAGTTAGACCCAAACGGTTATTTTATTATAAAAGTAGATTTACAAGAAAATAAAATAATTTTAGAGCACTTTTTAAATAATATTAATGATGAGGGGTATGCTATTGACCCAGAAACAAATGAGCCAATTAAATGCGATTCTCAAGATCAAAGAGTTAGTAATGAAGTTTTTGAAGGTATTAGTGCCAAACAACTTGGAATATTGATCACTGAAGAAAGAAATGACTTAATAACTAGATTTGATCATGCCCTATATCTAGGCAGGGAATTACAAAAAGCAGAAGAATGTTTATACAAAAAATTACCATATATTCAAGATTAAGAAATTAAACGAAAAAATCTAATTTTTCGATGTGATGTTAAATTAATTAAAAATAAAGAAATTAATGAACATCATTTTCTATTTTGCATTTATTGGTTTTGGATTTGGAGCCGCTTTCGCATTAGATAAGATCCTAAGGGCCGTTAAATTAATTTAAAAAACTACACAATTTTAATAGTCTCTCCATATAAATCATATTCATCAGCAAAACAAATATTTGCTTCAACAAATTTACCAATATAATTTTTAAAATCATTATTATCTTTAATAGATAAAATCACATTTCCGTCAATTTCAGGCGCAAAATGGTAAGAACGACCAATTAATTCATTTTTATCAGATATTTTTTCTACCAAAACCTTCATTTTTGAACCAACATATGACTGATTTTTATTTCTGGAGATATGTTGTTGCACTGAAATAATGTTATCTTTTCTTGCCTCTGCGACCTCTGGGGATACTCTATTTGGCAAAACAAAAGCTGAAGTTCCTTCCTCAGGAGAGAAAGTAAATACTCCGACATGATCAAACTTGTGCCTATCCAAAAATTTAAGAAGGTGTTCAAAATGTTCTTTTTTCTCTCCTGGGAAGCCAACAATGAGACTTGTTCTTAATACAGCAGATGGAATTTCTTCTCTAATTTTGCTCAAAATTGATTCATTCAGAGAAGCCTGCCAAGGTCTATTCATACTCTTCAACACATCTGGATGACTATGCTGAAGTGGTAAATCAAAATAAGGTACTATATTCTTTGAATACTTGAAAGCCCGAATAACTTCATCAGTTAAACCAGTTGGATAAGCATAATGTATCCTGATCCAAGGAATTGGAACTTTTGAAAGCTTATTCAAAAGTTTGGCTAATGAAGGTTTTCCATAAATATCTTGTCCATAATTAGTTGTTATTTGACTAATTAGTATGATTTCTTGAATACCCTGCTTTGCAAGACTTTTAGCTTCTGAAATTATAGATTCTATTGTTCTACTTCTTTGAGGACCCCTCAACTTGGGAATAATACAAAAAGCACAATTATAATTACAGCCTTCAGCAATACGAAGATAAGCAACAAATTTCTTCTTATCAACAAAACGTGGCATTGCCTCATCTGCAATGAATTCAGGTATTTTTGAGACTTCATTAACGATTTCCCCTTTTTCTACTCTGTTCAAAACCTTTGCTATCTTTTGATAATCTCCTGTTCCAACTAAACCTTTTATTTCGGGTATTTCTTTTAGAAGTTCGTCTTTAAAATGTTGAGCCATACAGCCTGCAACAATTACTTCCTTTCCTTGATTTGTATATTCTAGAATTTTCCTAATTGATTCCTCTCTAGCTGTTTCAATAAAACTGCAAGTATTTACTACAACAACATTCGCATCAGCTATATTACTGTCAACTTCATAACCCTCTTTATCTAATAAGCCTTGCATATGTTCAGTATCAACAAGGTTTTTCTCACAACCAACATGACTAAATGCAACCTTAGAAAGTTTTTTATCTTTAACATTGAGATTATTTTGTTTCACAAATTTTAGAAAATTAATAAGCAAAAAATTTAAAACGCATTGCGTATAAAACTCGCATGCCAAGATAATATTAGAATAGATTATGTAAATAACAAATTTTCACTTTGATATGGCACTTCAGACTTTAAAAAGTAGAAATAATAAAGATTTGAAATGGCCAAAAATCATAATCGCAATTCTTAGCACTATAGGCTTAGTTGACACGGGTTCAATTACTTTAAAAAACTGGGGATTATTTACTTCGCTTTCATGCCCAGGGATACAAAATGGTTGTGAAACAGTTTTAAATAGTCCTTGGGGTACTTTATTTGCAAATAATCAACTTAATATACCTCTTTCATTAGCAGGAGTTATAACATATTTATCAATATTAGTTATCACAATAATACTTTCACTTAATTTAATTTCTCCAAAAGAAAAGCTAAATAAGTTTTTGTGGTGGTTAATATTTCTAATTTCATGTGCCTCCTCTACATTTAGCTTTTTATTAATCAATATAATGTTTTTTAAGATTCAAGCATATTGTTTTTTTTGTATACTTTCAGCAATTTTATCGTTTTCTATCTTTATAATTTCTATTATTGGAGCAAAGTTTGAAAGTAGAGAACCTATGATTTTTCGAGGTTTCATAGTAGCCCTAAGTGTCCTGCTCGGAGGACTAATTTGGTCAACTAACGTTGACCCTTCTAATGCGATTGATGTTCCAAGCCCCACTGAAAATGTATCACCAATCATTACCACTTCAAGCTCTCCCCAGAATATAAAATTTGCAAAATTTTTGAGAGAAAAAAATATTGTTATGTATAGTGCGTATTGGTGCCCGCATTGCCACGATCAGAAACAACTATTTGGAAAAGAAGCAGTTAAAGAGTTAAAAGTAGTTGAATGTGCTAAAGATGGAAAAGACAATAATTACAAGCTATGTCAAACAAAAGGTATTGAAGGATTTCCCTCATGGGAAATCAACGGCGAGATTTATAGCGGTACTCGCGACCTAAATGATTTAGCAATAATGACTGGGTATCAAGGAAATACTAATTTTTGATAAATCTTTTTTTAATTTCTTTGTTTAATTGCTGTCTAGTATGACATTCCCACTTTTTATCTTTAATAGGAAAATCATCTCTGTAATGTCCTCCTCTACTCTCTTTCCTAAAAAGGCAAGCTTTTAACAAAGTTAAAGTCGTTATTTGTCTATTCTGCAAATCAAGCAAAAGATTAATCTCTCTCCTCTTGGGTTCATTAAGTTTGACTGTTTGATCAAATTCAATTTGATCAAGAATATTGAGTAGAGGATTTTTTTGCAATTGATCCATATCGTTTTGAATATGATTTAGAAATTTAATCATATTAATTTTGTTTCGAGATACTCCAAGATTTATCCAGCATGATTTTCTTAATTCATCAATCTTGCCTGCAATTATGGAAATATTATCTTCTTGAAGGTCTGGAATATAAAGCTCTTCCGTTCTTCTTTCTAATTTTATTAAATTTAAAGGATTATTCAAAACAATTGAAGACATTTTTCTTGCAAATACAAGACATTCCATTAATGAATTGCTTGCTAATCTATTGGCACCATGAACTCCTGTAGAAGCAACTTCTCCTACAGCATATAAGCCTTTTCGATTGGAAGATGCATTTAAATCGGTTCTAACACCTCCCATCCAATAATGAGCTGCTGGTGCAACTGGAATAACCTCGTTCAGAGGATTCACACCATAATCTTGACATCTACTTAAAATGGTGGGAAATCTTTCTACAATTTTTTCAGGATCAATATATCTAAGATCTAAACCAACATGATCAACATTGTTATCATGCATATTTTTCATGATTGCTCTGCTAACTTGGTCCCTAGTAGCTAAATCCCCATTCTGAAGATATTTAACAGGGCTTTCACCATTTTTATCAACTAGGACTGCTCCTTCTCCTCTAAGAGCCTCAGAAATTAAAAAACAAGGAGCACCATAAAATTTTAAAGCTGTAGGATGAAATTGAATAAACTCTAGATCTTCAATGGCAGCACCTGCTTTCCACGCGAGAGCAATCCCTTCTCCAGATGACTGCGCAGGATTTGTAGTATTCGTAAATAAATGACCACCACCTCCGGTTGCTAAAACAACCGCCCTAGAAGTAATCCAATATAAATTCGATCCATCCAGTACCTGCACTCCTTTACATTCTTCATTTTCAATAAGTAGTTCTGTTACTCTTACACCTCTACAGTGAAGAATATTCTCCTTGTTTTCAACATGATCTTCTAGAACTTCTACTAGTGCTCTGCCAGTTCTATCTTGAACATGCAGGACTCTTCTACGAGAATGAGCTGCTTCAAGAGTAGTAGCTAATTGATCACAATTTTGATCAAAAATCATCCCTAAATTCTGTAACCTATGTACACAGCCAGGTGCTTCTCTTACAAGCATTTCTACAGCTTTGAAATCACATAAACCATCACCAGCCTTTAAAGTGTCTTCAGCATGCAGATCAAACGAATCATCTGGTCTTACAACAGATGCTATTCCTCCTTGAGCCCATCTACTAGAAGATGCCTTGCTAGTGTTCCGATTTAAAAGAAGCACTTTCAAATTTGAAGGTAATTCCAGACAAGTCATAAGTCCTGCCGCCCCAGCACCTATTACAATTACATCCCATGTATTAATTGAAATTGGCTCTTGCGAAAATGGAGGTCTTAACATTAAACCAAGCCACTCAAAGTTGGCTGAATAATTGCCAAAAATACAAAAATACCATCAACAATTAATGTTGTTTGGATTACATAACTTGAAACCAAGAGTGCTTTACCATTCGTAGAATTAATAATCGCAGAATTAAGAATTTCTTTTGAAATAAACCAAAGTATTACTGCAACAAAAATAATAATAGATAATGATTTAATTTGTATAAGATTTTCAGATGTTTTTTGAAGTATTAGTGGAGCAGTTTCGGAATCTGCTGTAATAACTTCCTTCCATTGATCCATTATTCCAATGAAAAATATTGTAATATCAGTAACTGCAGTTCCAAACAAAGAAGCAATATAAAAACTGGATCCGATTTTCCATTTAGTACCGAGGCCAATTAACGCTAAAGGTAATACTACTGCTTCAACAGGAATGTGAAGAATAGGGTATGGACTTAACCATCCCCAAAACAAACAACCTCCAAGCCAACTTCCTGTTACTCCAAGTAATAATGAACCTACAATAAACCATTGATTAGATTGTTTCCTAGACAAAATAAATGCTGCCAAAAGAATTACAAAAGTAAAACAAAGAGCACTAACTGGTTGAAGTCTTACCCAAGGTGCTTGAACAAAAATAGGTAAAATTACAAAAAAAGAAGACCAAAGTCTTAACGTAAATGGATTAGATAAAAAGGTATTTTTATAAAAATCAAATTCACTATGAAATTCATTTTTAAAATTATCTTTCACATCTAGATTTTTTGTAATTAATTCTTTCAATGAATCAAATTTTTAAAGGATATTTTAATTGATTTAAATCGTTTTTTAAAAAACTCCTAATTAAATATTTTAGTAAATTAAAGGCCTTTGATTGAAGAATTGTCTTTTGTATTTTAAAAGTATTTAATACACTTTCAGTCATATATGAGTTTAGAATATATATAAAGTTAAATGAATGTATTTTAATTGTGTGGCAAGAAATTAATTATAAAGAAGATTCTAACGATCTTTTAGTACCCAATATTACTTATAAAATTAACCCAGCAGAAATTGAAAGTATTGATTATAACTCTATTGCTCAGGAAATTGGCTTTGAATCAGGGGATTCTATTATTAGTATTAACGGTAAGAAGCCAAGGGATTTAATTGATTATCAGATCCTTATTAGTGAAGAAATTTTAAACATTTCCGTTTTAGATAAAAATAAAAAAATTCATGACATCAGTATTGAGAAAGACCAGGATGCCAGTTTAGGTATTAATTTTAAAGATGCTTTATTTGATTCCATCAAACAGTGCAATAATAAATGTCCATTTTGCTTTATAGATCAACAACCAAGTGGCAAAAGAAAAAGCCTTTACATAAAAGATGATGATTATAGACTGAGTTTTTTGTATGGCTCTTATCTAACCCTTACAAATTTAAAACAAGAAGATTGGGAAAGAATATCTGCTCAGAAGCTATCACCACTTTTTATTTCCGTTCATGCAACTGATCCTAAGACTCGAGAAAAACTATTAAAAAATAAAAAAGCTCGTGAAATTCTAGATCAAATTGCCTGGTTTGAACAAAACTCTATACAAATACATGCTCAAATTGTTGTATGTCCAGGTATAAACGATGGAGACATTCTAAGAAAATCAATTTTTGAACTTGCGAAGTTCCACAATAATGTATCCAAAACAGTTCTATCTGTTGCCATAGTTCCTGTGGGACTGACAAAATTTAGACCTGAGGATGATGGTTTAAAACCTATAAGCAAAGAATACGCAATCAAAACCATTCAACAAGTAGAAAAGTTCCAATCCTCTTTACAAAATACTAATGGGACACGCTTTTGTTGGTTAGCAGACGAATGGTATTTGATAGCTGGCATGAATTTACCTAGTTATAAAACTTACGAGAATCTCCCTCAAGAATCTAATGGAGTAGGTTCAATTAGAAGCTTTCTTAAAATATTAACTACAAAAACTAAAAACCTCCCCAAAAAAGTAAATAAACAAAAAAAGGTTTGTTGGATTGTTGGTAAATTAGTTTATGAAGCTCTTCTTCCGACAGTTAAAACATTAAACAATATTAACGGACTTACTATTATGTTATATGGTTTACCAAGTGTTTATTGGGGACAAGAGCAAGTAGTAACAGGACTATTAACTGGAGAAGATTTAATTCATGGGCTAAAAAATAAGGATTTAGGTGAGGGTATTTACATACCTTCAATAATGTTAAAACTAAATACTGATTTATTTCTAGATGACAAAAATATAAGTGAAGTTGAAAATGAATTGAACACCAAAATTCACGTTCTTGATGATACAAATGATATTATTAATATTCTAATTGGAATATCAAATAGTAAGAAGACTATAAATTATGCTTAAAAAAATTATAAATCCAATCTTATTTTTGAATCTTGCTCTATGTATTATTCCTCAGAAAGCTACTTTCAGCTCTACAAATAATAATCATATTAAATGGTCAAAAGTTGATGAAGTCGTAGAAGAAAAAGAAGATCAAATTTATATAGATTATCAAGAAATAGAGAGTATTGATGAAGTCTTACAAGAAAAAGAAGATCAAATTTATATAGATTATCAAGAAATAGAGACCATCATCGGTCAAAATGAAGAACTTAAATCATTAAAAGAATTAATTAAATCGTCAAGTTTTAATCTTGAAAGCCAAATATCTAAAAGATATCCTTCATTAGATCTTCAAGCCAGTGGATTTCCAAAATACGTTTCTGGAAAAAATTACAATAGCAATTCACAGACTACAAAAACTTCACAATGGTCTGCTAATCCTTCTCTTAATATTAGATGGGATTTAATTGATCCTCTCAGGAGTTCCGAAATTAAAATAGCCAGAGAAAACTATAAAATTGCAAACAATAATTTTGAAATTAAAAGAAAAGATCTAATTCAAGAAGCAAGGGCAATATATCATAAATATCAAAAATCCTATAAAGATATTGAAAATCAGCAATTCGCACTTGAGTTATCAATTACAAGTTTAGATAATGCCCAATCAAAGTTAGATGCTGGTATTGGTACAAAATTTGAAGTTCTTGAAGCAGATGCTCAGTTATCGCGAGATAAGCAATCACTTAATGAAAAAAAAATTGAACATCAAATTAACAAGATTTCATTAAAAAACATACTGAACTTAAAAGGTGATTTCGAAATTAACCCAGATCAGAAATTAATAGGTTTCTGGAATAATAAATTAACTAAAAATATAAATAATGGTCTAGAACAAAATCTTACCTTAAAAAATCTTAATCTTCAGAAAAAAATTAAAAAAAACCAAGCCATTACTTATTTAAAAGCTAACAAGCCAAAGATTTACATCAGTAATACATTCTCCACTGCATTTACGAAAGGAGATTCTTTATCAACCTCAATAGATTCTAGCGAAACTGGATCAGCATATACAAATGCAATAAGTTTAAACTTCTCATGGAATATTTTTAATGGGAACCAAAATAAAAATTCTTACAAATCAAGTAAAGCAAATGCAAAGGCAGAAGAATATTCCTTTAACAATTTTCAAAATGTGTTGAAAACAAACATTAATAAAGCATATTTAAATTTAAATTTAAATGAAGAAAAAATAATATCCTCTCTTAAAGAAATATCTTCCACAAATGAGTCTTTAAGATTAGCAAGATTAAGATATGATGTTGGAATTTCAACTTTAAAAGATGTTCTAGTTAGGCAAAAAGAATTGAGCAATGCAAAAGCAAAAAATATTAATGCCGTTTATAATTACAATTTAAATTTGGATGAATTAGAGAGATTAACTTTTCTTGAAATAAGCAATAAATGTATTGATAGTAATACAATGAATAAAAAGGAATCTATTTGCAATATTCCAAGATGAATCAATCACAGTTAACAAATAAACAAATCCAAGAATTATATTCTTTGTTTGAATTAGTTAGTCAAAGACAATTAAAAGACTTTGGGAATATAAGTGCCAGTAATAAATCAGACGGATCTTTAATTACGAGTTGTGATTTATGGAGCGACAAAACTATTGTAGATGGGCTATCAAGTATAGCTCCAAATGAAGGCGTGCTAAGCGAAGAGGGGGGGAAATTAATTCCCCGTTCACATGCTTATTGGATAGTAGACCCACTTGATGGAACAACAAATTTTGCTGCAGGTATTCCATACTGGTCTATATCCGTAGCCAGATTTGTAGAAGGTAGACCTCAATCTTCTTTTTTAATAATCCCTACTTTAAATAAAAAATTTGTATCTATTAAAGGCAAAGGTGTATGGCTAAATAATAACAAAATAGACGCTAACCAAAATAATAGACAAAGTGATTGTGTCTCATTATGTAGTCGATCAATTAAAATTTTGCAAAAAAACCCTAACTCCATCTTTCCAGGAAAAATAAGACTCCTTGGTGTATCAAGTTTGAATCTTACCAGCGTAGCCATGGGACAAACTTTCGGAGCGATAGAATCAACCCCAAAAATATGGGATATTGCAGCCGCCTGGCTATTACTTGAAGAACTTAATTGTTCTATCGACTGGTTAGAAACTGATCCTTTGAATTTAGTTTCAGGACAAGATTTAAGCGAGGTAAATTTTCCATTAATTGCTGGGAGAACAATAGAACAAATTAAAGTCTTAAGACCATGGGGGAAACTATTACTGGAACAATAGTTGCAGAAAAAAGAAATAATTACTGTAACAATATCTTTATTAGATAGAATATATTAAAAAGTTAGATAAGTATTTGAAAAGCATGCAAATGCAGCGCACCTCAACTTGGATTCTTAAAAGTTTATGGGGAGCTTGTGAGAGATGGAGTAAATCAGATTGTATTGATTTAAGTGCTGCTTTTGCATACTATACGCTTCAATCGTTTTTTCCTATTCTTCTCATTTCACTTTCAACAGCATCATGGTTCCTAGGTAAACAAGAGGGGTTAGATCAACAAATAATTGCTATAGCAGCACAAATTTTACCCCCTTCGGTAGTTGAATTAGTAGAAACAACTTTATTTAAATTAATTGATCAAGGTTTTGGGGCAGGTGTTTTAGGAGCAATGTTTTTGCTGTTTACTGCGGGGAATGCTTATTTATCACTTCAAAGAGGTTCAGATAGACTTTGGGAAGACGAACTTCCTTCAAGAAAAGTTAATGCAGATTGGCAAGAACAAGCATCAAGATTTGTTCGAAATAGAATTGAAGCTTTTTTAATAGTATTTTTTATTGGTTTCTTAATGGTATTAGATCAAATTAGTGCAAACCTTAGAATGATCCCAAGTACCGTCTTAGAAAACCTATCAGAATCGAATAATTTAATTTATAATTTTTTTCTTAAATTACCACTATTACAAGTCGGTCAATTTGCAATACCACTAATTGGATTTTCTTTAATGGCTTTATTGCTGCAGGCACTTCTGCCTAGCAGAAAAGTGCCTTTAAAACCTTTAATTCCAGGTTCTTTACTCATTGGTATTGGATTAACTACACTTAACCTAGCGGTAAGTAAAAGTATTCTTTCTCTTGGGGTAAGGTTCCAAGCATATGGTTTTATTGGAGGTTTTTTAGTCCTTACTTTATGGGTTTGGCTATTAGGCGTAATTTTGTATTTTGGACAGTGCTGGAGTGTCGTTATTGCTAGTATGTCTCTAGTAAATAGAAAAAGAAATAGACCATAACATTCATATGAATTCTTTCATTAAAACTAATAAAACTTTAGTAACTTATTCATTAATTTTCTTAATTGTTATTCCTATTTTTGGAATTAACTTTTTTCTAAGCATTATTGGTAATGTTTTGCTGCTTTTCTTTCTAATAACTTTATTAATAGTACTTATTGGATTTTTAAGTTTTAATTTTTTAAAATCCAAAGTAATTCAATGTGAACAATGTGGTGCAATTTCACTAGGATCAAATGATACTTGCATGAATTGCGGTGCAGACTTAAAAGACCTAAATATTAAACAAAGTAAATTAAATAATAATCCTGGAGAAAAAACTATTGAAGTAAAAGCAGAGGAAATCAAATAATTTTATTGGTTGATTATAAAAAATAATTTAACCAATTCCAATTTGTCTAAGGATACTTTGTCCAGTGATTAATTCCGTTGCTAAACCTATCAAAATTCCCATCATAGCCATACGACCATTCCAAGTTTCCGCGAAATTTACAAAGCCATATCTTGGTTGATTGTCTTCATTCATAATTAACTGCTTGCAAGTTTACCTATTTTAACGTTTTGAGGGGAAATTTATGATGAATAATTAATGAATTACTTAACATGTCTGACACCATCAACGGGCTTATATTGATCACCAGTTAATTCCTCATATATAATCGCTGGCAATCCAGTCTCAAACATCGTTTGTAAAGCCTCCTTAAGCATTGGATTCCATCCTCCAGTACTTATCTTTCCATGTCTAACGGTCCAATCCCAAGTACCCTGAAGATCTCTTGGCATTCTGCCTTCCCTATCCCTTCTACCCACTAAATCTAAAGACTCAACTAAACCAACAATAATTGGTTTTTTACCATAAGAAGGTGTAAGACTAAGTTCCAATCTAACGGGATCCTCTTTAACCATTGTCAGACGAAACCTTGGGGGTAATTTCAGAGATCTTATAACTGAAGTGACGATTTTTGTTCTTAATTCCAATTTTTTTACCTTTAATTTTTAATTGAGTTAATCAGTTGTAGTACCTTTCTCTTCTAAAGATGAGTCATTATCATTCGAAAACCTTACTGTCAGTAGTTCCTCATCTGTAATATTTCCAGACTTGTCAAGGAGTTCTGGGTGTATAGTATATTTTTTTTGTTTTAAATTTTTATTATAAAATTCTTTTTTTGCTTTATCTGATATACCCCAACCATTAGACATAACTTTGAAGGCCTTCCAGACTAAATAAGTAAGGACTGCTGAATATAAAATGGAAAATAAAATAGTCATTGAGCTTATAAATTATTAGCAGTATGAACTATATGATAGCCCGAAAAAAAGAAAATTAGCTAGATTAATCAAATATATTCTTGTTTTCACTAAATGTATTGGGCATAACTATATAGTTATAGTTAAAAAATTAAAAATATTTGTGTAATATGTTTCTCCCAAGTATCAACAAATCAAAATTGACTACCAATCGCTACAAAAAACTTTTACTCGCATCAGCCTTAATACTTGGCATTGTTAGTGACACAAATGCAATCCCTGAATCTGTGGTTAATGCAAATTTTAATGAAAACTCTAAATACTCTAATAAATCTTTCATAACAAAAGCCATTGAAAAAACTGGTGATTCTGTAGTAACAATTGATAGCCAGAGATATATTAAAAAAAGGAGATTTTCAAAAGATTCTAGAATATTCATAGATCCATATTTTGAAAGATTTTTTGGATTGCAATTACCTTATGAAAATCAACCTAGAATAGAACAAAGCCAAGGAAGTGGATTTATATTTGCAGACGGTCTTGTAATGACTAATGCACATGTTGTAAATGGATCAGATCAGTTGATTGTAGGTTTAAAAAACGGCAAAAAATTAAAAGGTAAACTTGTAGGACAAGACTTTTTTACTGATTTAGCCGTTATTAAGATTGAAGGTAAAGGACCCTGGCAGAAAGCGAAATTAGGTGATTCAACAAAAATTAAAGTTGGTGATTGGGCAATAGCTGTTGGCAATCCCTTTGGACTAGAAAACACTGTAACTCTTGGAATTATTAGTAATCTAAAAAGAAATGTTACACAATTAGGAATTTACGACAAGAAACTTGAACTAATACAAACAGATGCTGCTATTAATCCTGGAAATTCAGGTGGACCACTATTAAATAGTAATGGAGAAGTTATTGGTATTAATACTCTTATAAGATCTGGTCCAGGAGCGGGATTAAGTTTTGCGATTCCAATAAATAAAGCCAAAGATATTGCATATCAATTAATAAATAATGGGAAAGCAATACATCCTATGATTGGTATTAGTCTCATAGATGAAACTAACTTTGAAAATAACAAAAATTCCGTTAAAGTTGGTTATGTGGTCCCTAGGAGCCCAGCAGAGAAGAGTGGGATTGTTATTAATGACGTTATCCTGAAAGTTGGTGATCAAACCATTGAAAATGCTACAGACGTTATTAGTGCAATAAGTAAAAATGGTGTTAAAGAGACCTTAGAAATCTCATTAAAACGGGGAAATAAATTAATTAAGTTAAAAGTTAAACCTACTGATATCAGTAATCTATAAAATAGTTAAATTATTTACTTGTCACATTCTCTAAGGATTTCTACACACTTCGTAATACAAAGACCATCCGATATATCACACGAAGAAATGCACTCAAAATAACTTTCAACAGGATCAGAAATGTGAAATGTTTTTTCTTTTAAATCATAATTATTCATTTATAGTTTTTAAAAAATAATTTGTATTTTTAAGATTAAACAATTGCTAATAAATTTGTAAAGTTAAATAAGTGATCTTGCCTAGATTAATGTAAAGTTTTTTAAATTAAACTAATTTTTAAGAAAATATACTAATTAACTTATTTCTGTTGAATACTTTTTCTGTTTTGTTGGTCTAAAAAATATTCATAATCACCATTATAAGACAATAATTTAGAGTCTTTAATTTCTATAATTTTATTTGCAACTTGGGATATAAAATATCGATCATGAGAAATAATCAATACAGTACCTTTATAATTTTTAATTGCTATTTCTAAATTTTCTTTAGATTTAAGATCCAAATGATTAGTGGGTTCATCTAAAAGCAAAAAATTGCTTGGATTCATAATGATAAGAGCCAATGCCAATCTTGCCTTTTCTCCACCACTAAGTTGTTTTACATATTTAAAAACAGCATCATTATGGAAGCCGAAACCACCCAAAAATGTTCTTACTTTTTTTTGTGACCAATCAGGAGCTTTTTCAAAAATTAAATCAATAGCCTTTTTCTCCAAAGCAAGTGCTTCAGCCTGATTCTGTTCATAATAGCTAGGAATTATATTATGTTTACCCAAATTAATTTCCCCAATCTCAGGGTCTATTCTTTTCATAATTAATTTCAGTAATGTAGATTTACCAGAACCATTAGGTCCTAAAATTGCTATTTTTTCTCCTGAAGAAATTTTTAAATTAACATCTAATAAAAGTATTTCATCTTGAAAACTATGAGATAAATTTTTAATATTTAGAACTGATTTTCCTGACCGAGGACATTCTGGAAAATGAAATGTAGGAGTTTTTAGTTTTGATATAGGCGCATCAATTTTAGAGATTTTTTTTAATTGTTTTTCTCGACTCTTAGCCTGGGTACTTCTTGTTGCACTAGCTCTAAATCTATCTATATACCTCTTTTGTATTTCAATCTCTTTTTGCTGTAACTGATAAGCTTTAATCTGAGATAATTGATTTAAAGCTTTCTGTTCAACAAAAAAAGAATAGTTCCCATTATAAGTTTCAGATATTCCACGTTCTATGAAAATAATTTTTTTGCATAATTTGTCTAAAAAATATCTATCATGACTAATCAAAATAATTGCAATTTTTAAAGAGGCTAAATATTCTTCAAGCCAGAAAATAGTTTCCAAATCCAAATGATTGGTTGGTTCATCAAGTAAAAGCAAATCAGGTTTTTGCAAGATGATTTTTCCAAGTGCAACTTTCATCTGCCATCCACCTGAAAACTGTCCAACTAATTGATCAGCGTCTTTAAGAGAAAATCCTAGTTTTGGTAGAATTTTCTCTACTTCTGCTTGCATTTGATAACCACCTAAAGCTTCAAATTTCCCTTGATATTTTGCTAATTTATTTACTAAAAGTTCAAGTTCTCTAGAATCTTTGTTAACGTCCAAAGATTTCATTTTTACTTCAATTTCTAAAAGTTTACTTGCAACTATTTGTATATCTTTAAAAGAACTTTCTAGTTCATCTCTGACTGATCGATTAAGGTTGCAATCTAACTCTTGTTTGAGGTGAGCAATTTTAGGATTGCCTTCCTTAATAACCATTCCACTTGTTTGATCTTCTTCTCCAATTAGAATTTTAAATTGGGTAGATTTACCTGCACCATTTGAACCAACTAATCCTATCTTTTCACCTTTCTTAATCTCCCAATTAATATTTTTTAAAACAACATCTGTAGAATAAATTTTGCTTACATTATCAAATCTAATCACTTTTTTAAAAATAGAATTTACAAAAATAGAGACTTATTTAACAAAAAATATTTTGTGCAATAAAATTATTTTATGAAAAGAATAGAACAAATAGTAGTAATTTTCATAGCTGCAGCTCTTGCAATTCCAAGTTATTGGTTTTTTTGGACATTAGCTGGTGGTGGTGGTTACAACAAAAGAATCAATCCAAAAAATATAATAGAGGATCCTCCTTCACAATCTTTTCCTAAAGACCTCCTCGAGCCTTGATTAACCACATTTTCGTAGCTTCATCATCAATAGTACTCAAATATTCAATAACTTCCTCTTTTGTCACCGAAATATTAACTTCTTTGCCAATCGTACAAATTTTTTCTAAAGCTGCTTTTGGATTAGTTAAAGCAGTCAAAAATAGACTTTGTTTCCTTTTTGAATCGTTCGCTATAAGATTATAAAGTTTTTCAGCATTACTAGACATGTTGTTTTTAAATTCATATTTATAGATTATTCCTTCAAGCAACATTTTGTTCATTATATTTATTAATAGATAAATCATTATCAGCGTCTTTTATTTCTTTAGCTGATGCATCAGCCATACTTCTTGCATCTAAACATAAAACCTTTCTTAGTTTTGCAAAATTAGCTGCATGTGATTTTCTACCATCTTTTTGAGCATAGTACTCAGACTGTTGAAGAATTTGATGAAGATGAGTCAATAAATATGGACTAATGACTGCAGATACCAACACATCACTATTCTCATAATTAAAAGAATCAGAGTTTACCAATTTTTTTTTCTTTTTATCAATTATCGACCTTTTAGGTGAATCAAGTTTTCTTGAATTTTTCATGATTTAAACAAACAATTAACTGATAAAGGCATACATTTCCTTACTAACAATATACACAAAGATAGTATCCTTGACTAACTGTGTATACTAAGAAGTAACAGTTATCCATTTTGACTCATGGCAACCCGTCAAAACTCAACCAACGGGAAGCCAAAATCTCCCAGAATTCAGGTCGTTCTCCCAGAATTAATTTGTGAGCAACTGACTATGTTAGCTAACAATGAATCTAGGACTGTTAGCAATATGGCTAAAGTCTTAATTCAAGAAGGAATTAAAAAATACTTTGAGAAGGAGATTAAACCTCCACTATCAGAAAAAAATATAAATACCGAGAAATTTAGAAACGAACTAGAAAAACAAAGTATCAAAAGATTAAAAGGAGCTCCACAAAGAATTAGGTACTATAGAAAATCAAATGATAATTAACTAATTTTGAGGCAGCTTCTGTAAATCTGCAGTTTTTCCCATAACCACTAAAATATTACCTCTCTCTAGAATGTATTTTGCAGGAGGATTAACAGTTAATTGTTCAGCTGGTCCTGCTGCAAGGACATTAACTAAGTAATTTTTCCTTAAATTTAAGTCTCTTAAAGATCTGCCTATAAAATCCTCTGGAACTGTTATCTCATCAATGCCAGTTTGATTATCTAATTCTAATCTTTCGATGAGATTTGGCCTAACCAGTTCTAAGCCTAATCTCTCTCCCTGCATTCTCGAAGGAAAAACAACTCTGTCTGCGCCTACCCTTTTTAACATCTTTTCATGTAAATTACTTGTAGCTCTAGCTATTACTCTTTTAACTTTAGTACCCTCACTATCCTTAGCAAGAAGAGTCGTAGTAATACTTGCTTCGATTGGTTTACTAATACCTACAACTACAGTATTCATTTCTAAAATTCCAGATTCTTTCATAGATTCTTCATCAGTACAATCTATAACTCTAGCCTCTATAGAGGGCTCTAATTGTCTCAACTCATCAATAGCCTTTTCAGAATTATCTGCAGCCAAAACATCTGCACCATTATTTATAAGTTCTCTACAAACTGCCGTTCCAAATCTGCCAATACCAACAACTGCAAAAGTTAGTGCTTCCTCTTCTTTCTTGGGAGACCATTGCCACCAATCAGCCATAATAAAACTTAGTAATTCCTAGACATAAAGATCAGCCTTAGGATAGCCGATTCTTTTTTGTCTTTCTATTCTACTCTTATATAGCGCCTGCCAAAGTGCACTTAATAGCAAAAGAATTCCAAGTCTGCCTACGAACATCCCAAGAATTAGAATAAATTGGCCAAAGTGATTTAATTTAGCCGTTAAACCAATATCAAAACCAACTGTTGCGAATGCGGAAATGCAAGTGAACAGAATTTCTAGGAATGTAAAAGATTCTTTTTTAATAAAAGTATTAGTTGTGCTCAATAGCATTGCCATCAAGAGTACAAAAAGTAGAGATCCAACTGTTATACCAACAGCTTTAAGAATAACCTTATCCGAAATTAATCTATTACTTATAATTACATCTTTCTGTCCTCTTAAAGTTGATCTAGTTGCTGCCATCAAGGCAATAAATGTTGTTGTTTTAATGCCACCACCAGTACCACCAGTACTTGCTCCAATAAACATTAAAGTCATTAATAATAAAAGACCTGTATCTGAAACCGAATTCAATGATATTGGGAAATTTGTAAATCCTGCTGTCCTAGCACTAACAGTTTCAAACACAGATGATAATAACTTTTCAAAGAAATTCAAATCATTAAAAAATTGACTATTTAGTAGGGTCTCTGTCACAAAAAACCCCAATGAGCCAAATACTATTAAAGAGAGGCTTGTTCTCAGAACCAATCTAGAATGAAGATTCAATTTTCTATATGAAAGATTCTTTTTATTACTCCAAATATCATCAATTACTCTCCATCCCAATCCACCCATTACAATAAGAAAAATAAATGTGATATTAACAAAAACATTTGATCTGTAATCCTCAAGACTATTAGCCCATAAAGAAAAACCCGCGTTGTTATAAGCAGATATACTGTGAAATATTGAAGACCAAAGTCTTTCCCAATTATTTTGAATATCTACAAATCCAAAAAAATATAATGCAGTTGCTCCAAAAGAAATAATACAAGTTGCAGTAATTGCAATGCTTTGAAAAGTTCTACCTATACCTCCAACTCCAAATTCATCCAGAGTCTTTCCTTTATCCAACCTAGTTCTTAACTGAGTACCTTTTACAACAAACCCTTGCAAAAAAGTAGTAATGGCCATTAATCCTAAGCCTCCGGATAAGAGCATAAAAGCTAAGAAAATTTGACCGAAAATATTTAAATCTACACCAACATCAATAATAGTTAATCCTGTAACCGTTATTGCAGAAGTAGATGTAAAAAATGCTTCCCACAATCCTACTTTTGTTGAAGAACATAAAGGAGAACTGATAATTAAAGTTCCCAAAAAAATAATAATTAATCCCGTAACAATCGTAAATTGAGGAACAGATAGCTTTCTGTAAACTTCTTTTAAACTATAAGTAGAGCTTTTAAATTTCACTTTTTTAGTTTATTGAAAATTTAAAATTATCAATGCTGGAACTATTAATGACATTATAATTGTTAATCCTGCTCCATATTTTGCTATATCAAAGAATCTATATCTTCCAGGACCGTAAACCATTAAATTGGTTTGATAACCCATAGGTGTCAAGAAAGATTGACTTGCTCCGAACAAAACAAGCATTATTAAAGCATTGGGCGAGATGCCTAAAACAGGAGATAACTCAATAACAACGGGTAATATGAGAGCAACTGAAGCGGCGTTACTAATAAATTGAGTAAGAATAACAGTCGAAACAAAAATTACTAACAATGCAAAGTAAAGTGGCATTCCATTTAAAGCAAAATCCAGATTGAAGGCTATTAAATCTGCTAACCCTGTTACTTGCATTGCTACACTAAAACAAGATAATGAACCCAGCAATAAAATAACGTCTAATCTAATTGATTTTTGTATCTCTGCAGGCCGCAAACATCCAAAAGCAACCATTGCAATTACAGCTAAAAGAACAGATCCTACTAATGGAACATTAGAAATAGAGGGTAAAATAACCATTCCTATTGCGATTGCAATGGCAATAGGTTTTTTTACTAAAACGGGTAAATCATCATCAAATTGATCCAAAATCAACAAATCATTACTAGCCTGTAGACCTCTTATTGAATCTAAAGGAGCTTGTAATAATAAAACATCGCCCGCTCTTAACACAGCTTGACCCAACCTCTCCTGAACAGTTTGCTGACCTCTTCTTAGTGCCAACACCGTTGCATTATGACGCTGTCTGAATCTTAGTTCTCTCAAACTTGCGCCAGCTAAAGTTGAGCCAGATGGCAACAACGCTTCAAACGTTTTAGTACCCTCTTCATCTGGGAAAAGATTGGCACCACCTAAAGATCTCTTGTTTTCAGCCAATAAAATAGTATGTTCTTGCTGCAGACGCAATAAGTCTGATCTCGTAACACGTATTATTAATCTATCTTCAGGCTCAATCTTTCGATCTGCGAGTGGAGGAAGTATAACTTTTCCATTTCGTTGCAACTCCAGAACATCGACATCAAATCTTCTTTGTAATCTACTATTTCTAACTGATTGACCAACCAATTCGGATTGAGGAGGGATAGTAACTTCTGTAAAATAAATATTCATATCTGCATTTTTGATAAAATCTTTATCTCTTCCTCTATCCGGCAAAAGGAAATCAGAAACTATAATCATATAAATTGTTCCTATCAACCAAACCGGAATGCCAATTGCAGTTAAACTAAATAATTCCAAGGCTCCATAACCTAATTGCTGACTAATATCACTTACAAGAAGATTTACTGAGCTTCCTAATAGTGTCAGTGTTCCACCTAATAAAGTTGCGAAAGAAAGAGGTAATAAGACTTTTGATGGTGAAATTTTCCGCCTTGCACACCAACCTTCAATCAATGGCAATAAAGATGCTACTACTGGTGTATTAGGAACGATCCCTGAAATTGGAGCAATTAAAAAAGCTATTAATGAAATTAATTTTCTAGGTGTTTTAACATTTTCAGAAGAAATCAATTCTCTGACTCTATCTAATGCACCACTCTTAAATAAAGCAGATGAAACTGCAAATAGACCCATAAGAGTAATTAAAGATGGGCTACCAAATCCAGATAAAGCTTTTTCCGGAGTAAGAACACCAGTGACAATAAATATTCCAACGCATAATAAACCAGTTAATTCAGGTGCAATAGTATTTTTTATAAATAAAAATATTGACATAGCTAAAACTAATAGAGTTATTAACGCATCAAAATTATTACTAACAAAAGAAATGAAATTCATGTCAAACTTATTTAACTCAATATACCCAAAAACAATATCCCAAAAAAGTTTAATCAAATTTTTTATCTTTTTGAAAAAAGTGACTGACTATAGATTTTTTGTGAAATACCCAAGAAGTAGCAGATTTTAAGCTTTTGCCTAAATCAGGCAATTTTGAGGCATATATCAATCTTCTCGCTTCAAATGCTAATTTACCTGACAAAGTAATACCAAGTGCCGAAATTGAGGCTTGACCAATCCCTAAACTGATCATTTCACCATTATCTTGGAATTCAAATGGTAAAAGATTTTTACCCTGAGTTAAAAGGTCTAAATTTCTAGCAAGATGGTTTCCTTCTTGAATAGCAACTTGAGCAGTTAAAGGTAAATCTTCCATCCCTTTAATTATTGATATATCACCAATCGCAAAACAATTCATATTTTTTTCTATTTGAAATTTATCATTCACTACAATTCTTCCATTTATCTTTGGTATCTCATTATCCAGATAAGACAGATTAGATTTAACACCAGCAGTCCAAATAACAATATCCTGATCCAAATTCGTTATTCCAGAATTATTAGCAAAACTAATTTTTTGTTGAGAAACTTCTTTGACAATAGAATTTAAAAGAACATTTATTTTTCTAATTTCTAAAGCTTTCTCGGCTTCTTCACGATTAAAAATTTTATTTTTACTTAAAATCTCATTAGATCTTTCAATTATATTAATTTCAAACTGGCCTTGATAAATATCATTAATTTTGCAAGCTATTTCAACTCCAGAGGGTCCACCACCAACGATAAACAACTTCAGAGGAGAAATACTTTTATTCGATTTTGCTAAAATAGATTTTAACTTGTTTAGATCATTTATATTATTGAAAAAATAACAGTTTTCATCTACGCCTTTAATTGAGAAACTATTAGGTACAGATCCAGTACAAATTACAAGGTATTGATAACTAATTTGTAAATCATCCCTAAATTCGAGAATTTTTTCATTGAATTTAATTTTTTTTAAGCAATTCCTCAAAAATGTTATCCCTAAATCAGAAAAAATATTTGACAATTCCGGAGCAAATTCCCACATTCTTATTTCTTTGCTTAAAACCTCATACATCAGAGGTTTAAATATAAATTTCGACTCAGAATCAACTACAAGAATTGGCAAAGAGGGATTAAGTCTCTTTAAACTCAAAGCGACTGTCATACCAGCAAAACCCGCTCCAACTATTACTATTGGTTTTTGTATTAATTTCATTGGTGAAATATTGTTATACCTAAATGTATTATTAAACTAAACAAATAATATTCAAATTGAGAGAAATAACATTAATCCTATAACAACTAGCAAAATGATTAAAAAAAAACACGAAGAGGTTCAATCTGATCTAAAAGAACATAATCGGAAGCTTCAAAATATGAATTCCCAAGAAATGCTTTTATGGGGTTATGAGAAGTTTGATAATGAATTTGCAATTACAACAAGCTTTGGAATCCAGTCGTCTGTACTTTTAAAAATGGTAAGTGACTCTTGCCTACAAAAAAAAATCAAAATATTCTGGATAGATACTGGTTACTTACCTTCAGAAACATATCAGTACGCTGAAAAGCTCATTAACGATTTATCTCTAGAAATAGAGGTCTTACAAAGTGAACTATCTCCAGCAAGAATGGAATCCTTATACGGAAAACTATGGGAAACTAATAAATCTATTGATTTAGATAAATATCATGAAATAAGAAAAATCAAACCTTTAGAAAATGGTCTAGAAAAACATAATATTCAATGCTGGGCTAGTGGTGTCAGATCGAGCCAAACTAAAAATAGAAATAAAATGAGATTCCTAGATGTAATACGTGACAGACTCTCTTTAAGGCCGTTATTAAATTGGACAAAAAAAGATATTTTTTATTATATGAAGGAAAATAAATTACCTGACCACCCCCTTTTTCTAAAAGGGTATTCCACTGTAGGAGATTGGCATTCTAGCTCACCTGATGGTGCAGACAAGCAAGGAAGAGATACAAGATTTAGAGGAGTAAAACAAGAATGTGGATTACATACTAACTAATTAAATACATAGTTCAGACAATGGTCGCAGATATAAATTTTTTATTAGTCGGTAATAGTAGGCTTCATTGGGCAGAATATTTTCAGAATCAATATAAATTCTTTCACACACCAAAAGATTATAAACTTCCAAAAAACATCAATATAAATAGTCTAATTTGGGCTTCGGTAGGACAATCTCCAATGTTTTTACTGGAAAAAGAAAATGAAATTAAAACTCATGATATTCAATTATCCAATCTACCTGATTATTTTGGCATTGATAGAGCTCTTGCCTGTTTGGCCGCTCTAAATATTATAGATAACCCTCTTAAGAAGGATTTGCTAATCGTGGATTGTGGAACAATATTATCTCTAACAAAACTTACCGCAAACGGATCTATTATCGGTGGACAACTTGCTCCAGGATTTCTAACCCAATTAAAATCAATGGAGTACTGCACAAAAAATCTCAAAGTTCCTAAAAAGTATGGAATGCCTGCTGCAGATTTTTTATTTAATACTGAGGATGCAATTTTAAAAGGAGTACTTAACTCTATGATTGGGGTTATTAATTTTTCATTTAATCCAGTAAAAGATATTTTGATAACCTGCGGCGGAGACTCTGAATTAATTACAAGCATCTTAAAAGCTAAGAAAACAAAAATTATTAATCTACCGAATTTAGTTTTAGAAGGTATGATAATACACTTCAAAAATTCAAAATAAATTACTCTAATCCTAGATCTGTAATTATATGATCAGCCATGATCGCCGCTTTTACCTTGAGATATATTTTTTCAATATTACCGTCAGCATTAATCAAGAAAGTATTTCTCATCATACCCATATATTCCTTTCCCATAAATTTTTTAAGACCATAGCTATCATAGTCAGAAGACACTTTACAAGGTTCAGGATCAGTTAAAAGAATAAAAGGTAAATCAAATTTTTCTACAAACTTTTTATGAGAAGCAGCATTGTCTTTACTAATCCCAAGAACAACTATGTTATTCTTCGTAAGCAAGTCCCAATTTTCTTTAAAGTTGCAAGCCTCTTTAGTACATCCCGGGGTGTTATCTTTTGGATAAAAATATAGTATTATTCTTTTACCTTTGAAATCTTCTAGAGATACTTCATTCTCAAAAGAATCTTTCAACTTAAATTCTGGTGCTTTATCACCAACCTTAAGAGCCATTGAAATTATTAAATAAGTATGAATATAAAATACCAAAAATATGGTTTTATGAGATTAAAGGTGTACAAGATGTCGCAACCGTAAAAGAACTTGAGACTGCAAAAACACTTTCAGCCTGCAGAGCAAGGATTTTTTTAGAAACTAGAGCTTATATAAGACAATCATTAGCCACAATATTTGATTTAGATCCCCTAGACATTCCACTCAATGCGCATCCAGGAGAGCCCCCTAAATTACCTATCGAGATGGGGCATATCAGTTTAAGTCATTGCAAAGATGCAATTGTAATCGTTTGGCATAAAAGAAAAATAGGAATAGATATAGAAAGAACAGATAGGAATTTCAAATATAAGCAATTAGCCAGCAAATATTTTTTCAATGCAAGTGACTTCAACAATAGAAATCCATTCACAAAAACTATGATATTAAATCAATGGTGTGCGATTGAAGCGGCCATAAAGTGGGATCATGGCAAATTAGCTAAAGATATAAAACATTGGCAATATTTTCAAACAAATAAAGAGTTAATCCACAAAAAGAAAAACTTACATTTAAATTTAGCACAAATAAATTTTCATAATTGGACAATAGCTTTAGCTTATAAAGAAAATAATTCACTAAATCCTAAAATTATTTGTTGTTCAAAAAATTTTTAACTTTCTTTTCTTTTACGTAATTCTTCAAATTTGCTTTTCTCCCATCCGTAGTGACTGGGTTCCCAAAATTTGAAACCTTTTATTCCATTTGGGAAATATTCTTGTTCTACCCAATGACCTTGATAGTTATGAGGATTCTTATAATTATTAGAATTATTTTTTAAATGACTTGGAACTGTAGAAATATTTATAGACTTAATTTTTTCTATTGCTTTAAAAATGGATTTAGTACTATTACTCTTTGGAGAAAGAGCTAGATATAAAGAAGCTTGTGAAAGAAAAAACAAGCCTTCCGGAAACCCAACTCGATCAAAAGCATCACAGCAAGATTGAACAACAACAATAGCATTGGGATCTGCGATCCCAATATCTTCACTGGAAGAAATTAAAAGTCTTCTAAAAATGAAATTGGGATCTTCCCCAGCCTCTACCATATTTGCAAGCCAATATAACGTCGCATCTGGATCAGAACCTCTAATAGATTTTATAAATGCACTTATAACATCATAATGATTTTGTCCTTTTTTATCGTATACAATATTTTTCTTTTGAATTGAATCTTCAGCTATAGGTAGATTAATAATAATTTCATTAGCTTCATTCTCTTTAGTTATTCCTATGCCCAACTCTAAAGCGTTAATAAGTGTTCTAGCATCACCACCAGAGAATTTAATTAAATGACTGATTGCGTCTTCTGTGATAACAATCTTTTTAGAATCTCTAAGATTTGCATAGTAAGTTATCACTTTTTTAATTATTTTTTTCAAATCCTTTTCTTCAAGAGGAAGTAACGTAAAAACACGAGATCTACTAATCAGAGCTTTATTAACTGCAAAAAAAGGATTTTCAGTCGTTGCACCAATAAACGTGATAGTTCCATTCTCTATCGAGGGTAATAAAGCATCTTGCTGAACTGCAGTAAATCTATGTACCTCATCAATAAACAAAATTGTTTTCCTATTTGTGCTTATTAATCTTTCCTTTGCATTTGTGATTTCAGTTCTTAATTCTTTAATACTAGACAATACTGCGTTTAATCTTATTAGCTTAGAGCGCGTATAAGCAGAAATAATTTCAATTAATGTAGTTTTACCCACACCCGGAGGTCCAGAAAAAATAAAATTGCCTACCTTGTCATATAAGATGGCATTTCTCAACAACGAATTATTTTTTAATATTGATTCTTGACCAAAAAAATCCTCCAAAGTCTTGGGTCTTAATTTATCTGCTAAAGGAGCATTACTCTCGATTTGATAATTATGTGTAAAAAGATTTTCTGACTGCATAAAATTTAAATCACCCAACAATCATTGCAATCTAACTTAGGTAATTACTGTAGGAGTTTCCATTTTAGTTAGTTTAGAGATATTTAATAAATCATCTATATCATCTATTAGGGGCTTTAAGGCTATTTGAGGATTTAATGAGAGATTTTGTTGAGGATTTATAAATTTCTCAAAATAGAGTCTTAATGTTGCGCCCTTGGTTCCAGTTCCTGAAAGGCGGACAATTACTCTGGAGTTATCTTCAAGAATAACTCTTAAACCTTGATTTTCGCTAATAGAGTTATCCACAGGATCTAAATATGAAAAATTATCTGCATCTTTAACTAAATTACCGGCAAAATTAGTTCCTCTCAGAGTTGGCAACATAGAAGATAACTTATCAAAGATTTGATTAGCAATATTAGATGGAATTGCCTCATAATCATGTCTTGAATAATAATTTCTGCCAAATTGTCTCCAATGATTTTTGATTAAATCACTTACTGAACAATTTTTTTCAGCTAAAATTTGTAACCAATATAAAACTGCCCATAATCCATCTTTCTCCCTTACATGATTACTTCCTGTACCAAAACTTTCCTCTCCACATATAGTAATTAAATTAGAATCTAGAAGATTTCCAAAAAATTTCCATCCAGTTGGTGTTTCATAACATGGAATATTTAGTGCACTCGCAACAATATCAACTGCAGAACTTGTAGGCATGGATCTTGCGACACCTGATATACCTTCTTTATAACCAGGAACACATGTTGTATTAGCAGTAATAACAGCAAGACTATCACTAGGATTTACAAAACATCCCCTCCCCAGAATCATATTTCTATCGCCATCGCCATCACAGGCTGCGCCAAAACTATAAGACTTTTTATTTAATAATAAATCAGCTAAATGAGCTGCATAAGTAAGATTTGGATCAGGATGTAAACCACCAAAATCTTTTAATGGATCGCCATTCATAACACAATCATTTCCGAGACCCATTTTTTCAAGAAAAATATTTTTTGCATATGGGCCAGTAACAGCATTCATTGCATCAAAAATTAATGAGAAATCTTTTTTCAGAAAATCACTGATCTGATCGAAATCAAAGATTTTTTCCATTAAAGCCGAATAATCTTTCAATCCATCAATAATTTCTAAAGTAGTTTCTCCATAGTTAAATGATCCATATTGACTAAAATCAGGTAATTTGATTTTGCTTATTTTGTAACTAGTAAGTGATTGTGTAGATTTGAATATCTCATTAGTAATTATTTCAGGAGCTGGACCACCATTAGCAATATTTAATTTAACTCCAAAGTCACCATCAATCCCTCCAGGATTATGACTTGCAGAAAGAATAATACCTCCAACAGCATTTTCTTTTCTAATCAAATTAGAAGTCGCAGGGGTAGATAATAAACCATCTTTTGGCACGATAACTTTTCCAACTTTATGTGCTACACAAATTTGAACAATTTTTTCGATTGCTTCGATATTGCCATATCTACCATCTCCTCCAACTACCAAAGTAGATCCTTGTATATTCTCCAGTGATAGTAATATTGCCTCTATAAATACTTCCAAATAATGTTGTTCCTGGAACTTTAATGTACTTTTTCTTAAACCAGAAGTCCCAGGCTTTTGATCTAAAAAGGGAGAATTTATATGAATAACATTAACTTCAGTCATAATTTTAAAAAACTTAAAAAAATCTAACTAAATTAATGAGGCATTTCGGATGTTCTTAACATAGCGATAAACCAAATAGAAGAAATCGATAATGCACTTAAAATTCCGTAAGTAACACCAAACTTTGAAATCGTTAAAGGGACTAACAAAGGAAAAGCTAGAGCTCCAAATAAAGGTGTAAAAGCAACGATTTTTTTTAGCATTAATTTATTTTATTAAAACCATTCTTTCGGAGATTTATTTTTGTCAGTAGTATCGTCCAGTGGAGTAACTCTATCAAATTTCATAGAAATACTTTTTTCTTGCTGGCCTGATGAATCAACAGCCTTAATATCATAGTTTTGAGTCCCATCTCTAAAGGGAACTTGAATTCTAAAAGTTCCGTCGGCAGCAAGTGGAACTTCTTCTCCACCAATTGTTAATTTTGCAGATGGCTCAGTGGCACCATATACGATTAATTCGGCATCTGCAACCAGCCAAAAAGATCTATTTTTTACTATTCCAATTCCAGAATCGTTTAAGCCTGAAGACCATTTACCTGCACCAGAATCTGTAACATTCGAATTCATGTTTTCCATAAATTCCTCAGATCCAATTTTTCTCCTTACAGAAATGTTTGTTGCTGCTTGATATAACCTTTCATGCAAACCATTAACCTCCTGCTCCTGTGGATTTGAAATATCAGGGATAGTGTCAGAAGTAGAATCTAAATTAAAGGGCACGAACTTATCTAAAATTTGCTCAGAAGGATTGGATCCAGGGACATGACTTATTGAAGAAAACGCTAGTGACATCCAGTTGAAACCATATTTATATCCTAATTCAACTTTATAGTCCCTATTTGAAAGAGGAATTGGTAAATACCACTCAGTACTAAAACTATCAACTGTAATTTCTCTTAAAGCACCTTGATTTAAGTTACTGCCATCAGAACCAGAAGCATCATATAAACGTAAACATAATTTACTTGCACCTAAAGATTGTGCTTTTTCCCTATCAATTTCAGAGATTTGCCAAAAAACATAGGCCCAATCTGGATCTCGAGGCAGAAAAACCACTTTTGTTAGAACTTCCTCAGTAATATATGAAGACTTAGATTCACTAGAACCTAAAGAAGTAGATTTACTAACTACTTTTTTCTTTACTATAGAACCTTTCTTTTGATATTTGAGTATTAAATCAACTAAAACTGCCTTAGTTTTACGACTATATAAAGGAACTGATAATTTACTTGCTTCTTGACGTAATTGTCTGAGGGTAAGTGAAAGTAATTGATCTTTATTCATGATCCCATCAGCCACTTTAAAATCTCCGTTTTAGTTTGGGATCAGTATGTTCGCTTTTTTATGCATTTGTGTGTCTTTCAAGCCTGTCGTCAGCATCCTCTGACTACTTAAAAGTACATCAGTTTAAGATTTTACTCAAAAGTCATTGGTATAATTAAGGTTTGATAAATTTTGGAAATAAGCAAAATTTAAATTAATTTTCTTTTGTTTTAAATTTTATTACCTGCATTTGTCATGGACTCAACAAAAATATATCTTTTCTTCGGGATCAATTAAGGTGGGTTTCTGTTTCTTCTTCCACTAAAATCACTAAATCCTCTATATCTAGATCTTTGATATCCTTGCCTATCTTTTGAGAAAAAAGATTCAACTTTTTTGCAGTTAATGCTAATTGTTCATAAAGAAGATCACTAAATTTTTGATCATTAAATTTTCGGGATTCATTATTACACCATTGTCTTAGAAGATTTTCCTGATCTGAGAAAAAACTATTATCGCTAGATATAGAATTCAAAATTGCAAGGCAATGCACAAGTATCCTTAAGTGATGTTTCTGTATTATTGGTAAATTCAGTTTTTCAATGCTTTGAATGGTTTGCAGAGTTAGAGAATTAGATAATGGATCAAGTGGAGAAGACATTAATTTTTACTTTTAATAAAAAAAACTCTATATTGAGGGGTATCTTTGGGTAGAGTATACAAACCTAATTGTATATAGGTTCATCTTGGGAAAAAATGGTTAACGAAAATCTAGTTAAAGATGTAGTAAAAGAACCTTACAAATATGGTTTTGTTACGGATATTGAAACTGAGAAAATTTCCAAAGGATTGAATGAAGATATTATCCGACTAATTTCAAGCAAAAAAGAAGAGCCAGAATACCTCCTTAATTTCAGATTAAATGCCTTTAAGAAATGGCAACAAATGAAAGAACCTAACTGGGCAGAATTAGGATATGACGAAATAAATTATCAAGATATAATTTATTATTCTGCTCCCAAGCAAAAAGAAAAAATTTCTAGTTTGGATGAAGTTGATCCCAAACTGCTGGAAACGTTTGACAAATTAGGTATACCTCTCACTGAACAAAAGAAACTAACAAATGTTGCCGTAGACGCAGTTTTTGATAGCGTTTCTATTGCGACTACATTTAGAGAAGAACTTGCTGAACATGGAGTTATATTTTGCTCTATAAGTGAAGCAGTAAAAAATCATTCAGATTTGATAGAAAAATATTTAGGCTCCGTGGTTCCAGCTACTGATAATTATTTTGCAGCTCTCAATTCAGCTGTTTTTAGTGATGGTTCCTTTGTTTATATTCCCAAAGGAGTGACTTGTCCTATGGATCTATCTTCCTACTTCAGAATTAATAGTGGAGATTCTGGGCAATTTGAAAGAACACTAATAATAGCTGAAGAATCAAGTTCAGTTAGTTACTTAGAAGGTTGCACAGCACCAATGTTCGACACAAATACGCTGCATGCGGCAGTCGTTGAACTCATTGCTTTAGATGATGCTTCAATTAAATATTCAACAGTCCAGAATTGGTATGCAGGCAATGAAGAAGGCATAGGTGGAATTTTCAATTTCGTAACCAAAAGAGGAAAATGCTTAGGCAATAGAAGTAAAATCAGTTGGTCTCAGGTTGAGACTGGTTCTGCAATTACATGGAAATACCCCAGTTGTTTGCTTTTAGGAGAAGAATCTATAGGTGAATTTTATTCAGTAGCACTTACAAATAACCTCCAACAAGCTGATACAGGCACAAAAATGATTCATATTGGACCCAAAACCAAATCAACCATAGTTAGTAAAGGGATAAGTGCCGGTAAGTCGAAAAATAGCTACAGAGGTCTGGTTAAAATGGGCACAAAAGCGATTGGAGCAAAAAATTACAGCCAGTGTGATTCAATGTTAATAGGTGATCAAGCATCAGCGAATACATTCCCTTACATAACATCTCAACAACAAAATTCCGAAATTGAACATGAAGCAAGCACATGTAGAATCTCTGAAGACCAACTTTTTTATCTACAAAGCAGAGGTATAGAATTTGAAGAAGCTGTTTCTATGATGGTAAGTGGTTTCTGCAGAGATGTATTTAATCAATTACCTATGGAATTTGCAGCTGAAGCAGACAAGCTCCTCGCTCTTAAACTTGAGGGCTCAGTAGGTTAATTAACGAATTTATAAGTGAGATGCAAACTAAAATGAAAGAATCAGAACCAATATTAGAAGTTAATAATCTCTTTGCATCTACGGATGATCTACCAATTTTAAAAGGCGTTTCTATAAATGTTTATCCTGGTGAGATCCATGCAATTATGGGTAGGAATGGATGTGGAAAAAGTACTCTCTCAAAAATTATCGCAGGACATCCCTCATACAATATTACTAAAGGTGAGATAAATTTTTTAGGAAAAAATGTAAACTCTTTAGAACCCGAAGAAAGAGCTCAATCAGGAATTTTTCTTGGTTTCCAATATCCAATAGAAATACCGGGAGTAAGTAATCTTGAGTTTCTTCGTGTTTCAACAAACGCTAGAAGAAAATTTCTTAAACAAGAAGAATTAGATACTTTCGATTTTGAAGATTTAGTTAAAGAAAAATTAGAACTAGTAAAAATGGATTCTGCATTCTTATCAAGAAGTGTAAATCAAGGTTTTTCTGGAGGTGAAAAGAAAAGAAATGAAATACTTCAAATGGCATTACTAGATCCCGCAATTGCAATTTTAGATGAAACCGATTCAGGTTTAGACATTGATGCTCTTAGAATAGTTGCTTCAGGAATTAAGAAAATATCTAATAATAAGATGGGAATCATTTTAATTACTCACTATCAAAGATTATTGAACGAGATAAAACCTGACTATGTACACGTCATGTCAGATGGTCAAATTATAAAAACTGGCGGAAGCGACCTTGCTCTTGAACTTGAAAAAAATGGCTATGAATGGACTGATAACTTTGTAAAAGAAAACTAAACCAATGCAAATTATTGAAAAGATAAAAACAAATCAGCTACTTAGTAATCCAACAGAGATACAAAAAATTTGTCTTGAGAAATTACAATCAAACCCTCTACCAAATCCCAAAAGTGAGTTATGGAGGCTTTCAAATAAATCAAAATTTTTAAAGTTTTTAGATTTTACACTAAATGGCAGCAGTACTAATTTTGAATTCCCTTATAAAAATGATTCACAAAATATCATTAGATTAATAATTGGTGAGAATAGTCAAATCAACATAAACCGCGAAAATTATTCTATAAATGAATTAAATAATGAAGAATTAATAGCGTATATTAAACAAAATCTTTCTTCATTTGATCAAAACGAAAATTGGAGCGACCTCTTAAATCTCTGTTTAAGTTTTGAACAAAATATCTTAGGTTTAAGAATAAAAGGCAAAAAAATTCCTCCTCTTGAAATCCTAAGTCATGCAACAAATAATTCTATTAATGCAAAAACATTAATATTAATCATCGAAAAAAATTGCAATCTTGACGTATTACAAATCAATCTCGGAACAGAAAACTCTTCACTATCTCAATCAACCTACTTCTGTTTAGAGGCAAATAGTTCTGTCAACCATGGCATGGTTGCCTATGGAGAAAATAAATCCAATCTATTAAATTCTCTAAATGTTATTCAAAAACAAAATAGTGAATACAACTTAGGATCACTACATTTTAAATTCAATTATGCAAGATTTGAAATTCGCATCAAACAATCATTAGGTCATGCCAAAACAAATATCAAAGGCATGCAAATAACAAAAAATGATGAACAAATAGCAACTTATACAAAAATAGAATTTAATGGGCCAAATGGTTTTTTAGATCAAATCAACAAATCATTAGCAGATGATAGATCACATGCAATCTTTGAGGGTTCAATAATCGTTCCGAAAATAGCCCAAAACACTGATGCTTCTCAATTAAGCAGAAATCTACTTTTATCAAATCATGCACAAATAGATACGAAACCCCAACTAGAAATAATTGCCGACGATGTAAAATGTAAACATGGAGCCACAATTTCACAATTAAACGAAGAAGAACTTTTTTATATGAGATCAAGAGGACTCACACTAGCAGAAGCCAGTAAGCTACAATTAGGTTCCTTCTTTAAAGAAATAATTTCTTTTATTCCCGTTCCAAAAGCTAGATGGGATTTACTTAATAAACTTTTAAAACAGGATTAATGGAAGCGATTCAAAATTTACCTGAAGTTTCAAAAAAAGATTTTCCTCTATTAGAAAACAATTGTAGAAGCAATAACAAAATTATTTATCTAGACCATGCTGCGACTACACAAAAACCTATACAAGTACTTCAGAAAATTGATGAATATTATAGAAACTTCAATGCAAATGTTCATAGAGGCGCCCACCAATTAAGCGCAAAAGCAACAGAAGAATTTGAAAATTCGAGGTTTGTAATTAGTAAATATTTAAATGCCAATTCATCTAAAGAAATTATTTTTACTAGAAACGCAACTGAAGCTATAAATTTAGCAGCAAGATCATGGGGAGAATTTACATTACAAGAAAATGATGAAATTATTTTATCCATTATGGAGCATCATAGTAACATTGTTCCTTGGCAAATGGTTGCTGCAAAAAACAAATGTCGACTGAAATTTATTGGAATAGATAAAAATGGGAAATTAGATATTAATGATTTCAAATCTAAATTAACATCCAAAACAAAATTAGTTAGCCTTGTACACATAAGTAACACTTTAGGTTGCTGTAATCCAATCAAAGAAATAACTAACTTAGCAAAGCAAAAAGGTTCTTTAGTTCTTCTCGATGCATGTCAGAGTTTAGCTCATCAAAAGATCGATGTTATTGATCTAGGAATAGATTTTTTAGCCGGTTCAGGTCATAAATTATGTGGTCCAACAGGAATAGGTTTCCTTTGGTCCAAAAAAGAGATATTAGAAAAAATCCCTCCATTTTTTGGTGGAGGCGAAATGATTCAAGATGTTTTTCAAGAAAGTAGTACTTGGGCAGAACTTCCTCATAAATTCGAAGCAGGAACTCCAGCTATTGCAGAAGCTATTGGTCTTGCAGAAGCTATAAATTATATAAATAATGTTGGATTAGATCATATTCATGAATATGAAAAGAGCATTACTCAATACTTATTTGAAAAATTAAATCAAATAGAGGATATTGAAATTATTGGTCCACCTCCCGAGATAGATCCAAAAAGAGCATCGCTAGCTACTTTCTATTTCAAAAAAATACATTCTAACGATATAGCTGAAATTCTTGATTCAAAAGGAATCTGTATTAGAAGTGGACATCATTGTTGTCAACCTCTTCATAGACACCTCGGAATTAATTCAACAGCAAGAATTAGCATGAACTTCACAACCAACAAAGATGATATTGATATATTCATAGACAAATTAAAAGCAACTATTAATTTTCTAAAAATAAATTCTTAAATCTTTAAAACTTTATTTAAAAAATCTTCAGTTTTTTGGATAACTTGTTTTTTATTTTCAATATCTTTAAACCCATGACCCTCATTTTCAAAAAACACAACTTCTGAGAGTTGATTATTCTCAATCAACTTTTCTTGAACTTTTAATGTTTGTTTATATGAAATAACTGAATCTTTTTTGCCATGAAATAATAATATTGGTTTTTTTAAATTACTCATTCTATTTATTGGTGATCTAGTATTGTACTCCCTAAAAGATTCATCATAATTACCTACCAGAGAATTTAAATAATCTTTTTCAAATCTATGAGTATTGAGATACATATCCTCCAGATCAATTACAGGATATTTACAAATAGCCGCTTTGAAAACATTCCCTTCACATAGAGAATTAAGGGCAGTTAAGCCTCCAGCACTATTTCCAAAAATTACAATATTTTCACTATCAACTAGATCTAATCTGACCAATTCAAGAACTAATGCTTTGCAATCATAAGAATCAACAATTCCCCATTTATAATTTAATCTCTCCCTATACTCTCGGCCAAAACCTGATGAACCGCCATAATTAACTTCAGCAACAAAAAAACCTTTTGCGACCCAATATTGCACTTCAGAATTGTAGGATCCGTCGAAATTTGCAGTAGGGCCACTATGAGCTCTTATCAAAAGTGGTGGTTTATTAAACCTTGCACATAAAGGCCTATAAAGAAAGGAATGTGTAGATTGATTATCAAAACCTTTAAACCAAAAAGATTCTGGTTTTGAACAATCCACTATAGATTCATACGATACCTTTTTTAGTATATTTAAGGAGATTTTCTCTCCAAAATCAATTTCAAGTAAATTACCCAAAAAATCAGAACCACATCCTTTTAAAGCTAATTTTTTATCAAAAGCACTAAAATCACTTACTGAAGAAAATGGCAAATAAATTTCTTGTATAAACTTAAGATCTTGATATTGCTCTATGAGCCACAAGTTTCCTTTTTTTGCCAAACAAAATAAATTTTTGAGAGACCCAGAAAAAAAAGTAATTCCAGAAACCCATTGGGGGGCACCATATTCATATAAATTTTTCTTTATTCTTTTCTTGATAACAATATTGTGAATTTCACTTACATCAATAAATAATAAATTCCACCACCCAGAGCTATCTTCTGAACATACAAGGAGTTTATCACTTATCCAATAAGGTTGGAAAAAAGAAACTTTTCTATTCCCATTGATAACTAAATTGGTAAATCTTTTTATCCTTTTTATCTCCCCATTATCTACTTCAGCAAAAAAAAGATCATTTTTTTCCCATGGCATATATGGAGTATCCCACTCTACCCAAGAAAATATGTTTTTTGAAATATTAGAAGATAAATCTCCAGCAAAATTATCAAATTTTTTTATTTGATGAATATCTTGTTTAGTTTTTTTTAAATCTAACGAAAACAAATAATCTATATTTTTAATCTCACAAATACCATACAAAATATTTTTTTCAGTAATAACAAATGAAGAATCAAAATTTCCATCTATAGGTTTAGACAGTTGCCTAGCTTCTTGAACTGGAACGAGATATTTTTTGTTACTTCTTTCTATTAATTTTATGCCTTCAAAAATCTGAAACCATATTGCCTTTGAAAGCTGATCGATCCATATCAGATAAAATTTTTTTTTAAAGTATAAGCATTGATAAGATTTACCACCATATCCATGAAAATTACTTTTTACATTAAATTGATCTCCAGTTAATTGTTGGGGGAAAGCATCTTTCTCATTAAATGGTCGAGCAAAAATAACATTATTTAAATTGTTGTCATCACTAACAATATCGACCCAAAAAATAATATTTCCAATAATTGATAACTCTTTAAAAGCTATATGTCTACGTTCTCCTTGTCCAGGTTTTAGGTTAGCAACATTACTCATTTAGTAAACTATATAGAAAGTGAATTAAAAGTGCTAATATTTTTATAGTTTAACTGCTCAGTAGATAGTTTTTGATTTAACGTGGCAAACCATTTTTCACAACTTGCAAAAAAGTCAAGAACTAATGGCGCCTCAAAAACGATTGCGAAAGAACAGACAGGAAAACCATCACTAGAAATTTATACACTTGGTGATGAAGTTTTAAGGCAAAATTCTAAAAGAATAAGTAAAGTTGACGACGATATTAGAAATTTAGCTAAAGAAATGCTTCAAAGCATGTATGCCGCAAAAGGGATTGGACTTGCTGCACCCCAAATTGGTATTAATAAAGAGCTCCTTGTCATTGACGTCAATTTTGAAGATTCAGCTGCGGAGCCTTTAATCTTAATAAATCCAGAAATTACAGATTATGGCACGACTCTTAATTCATACGAAGAAGGTTGCCTTAGTATCCCAGGGGTTTACTTGAACGTAGTAAGACCATCTACTATAAAATTGAAATTCAGAGATGAAATGGGTAGGCCGCGCAAAATGAAAGCAGATGGACTTCTTGCAAGATGTATTCAACATGAAATGGACCATCTAAATGGCGTATTATTTGTTGATAGAGTTACTTCAAAAGAAGATTTAAAAACAGAACTCACAAAAGAAGGATTTCAGGAAAAAGATGTGATTCCTATCAATTAATTTAATGACCGAAACAACAATATTTCAAAAGATAATTGATGGAGATATTCCTTGCAAAAAAATCCATGAAGATGAATTCTGTATTGCATTTAATGATATTGCAGCTCAAGCTCCAGTACATTTTCTAGTTATTCCTAAAAAACCAATACAAAGTTTATTAGAGTGTGTGGAACAGGATAAAAACTTATTAGGTCATCTATTATTTATAGGCAGCAAAATAGCTAAGTCTAAAAATTTAAAGAATTGGCGAACAGTTATTAATACAGGAGAAGAATCTGGGCAAACAGTTTTCCATTTACATATTCACTTCATTTCCGGAAGAAAAATGAATTGGCCTCCAGGCTAAGGCTCTCGAAAAAAAAAATTATTAGCTATAAATAAATAAAAATAAAAATGAATACCCCAGAATCATTAAATACAGAATCTAAAATTTTTTTTAATTTGATTACCCAATATTGGGAAAACTTAGATGATTCTAAAAAAATACTACTTACTAAAATATGGAAAGTATTAACCTATAAATGGCAATTACAAATTCTATTCAATGTGCCCTTTTTATTATGGTTCTTTCTGGATAAATCAATAACAAAAGTACATGATTTTGATGTGGCCATTTTAAGGTATCTCAACCTTCCTGAATGGGTAATTTCATTTATTGGCTTTGGTAAATAAGCTTAATAAAAGATATAATCTATTTTAGAAAAAACTTAGCGAGAGAATGAATAAAGTAGTACAAAATAATTCCAAATTGATATATCAATTACAAAGATTAAGGAGATTATCTCAACCATTTTTTCTTCCTATAGATCAATGCAATGGTTTTCAATTTATATGGCTTTTAATCTCACTTTTATTTTGTGTAGGAGGTGTAGTACTTGTAGGGCTGACCGGAATTATTAGTATTTTTGAGAACATTCAACCAATCTTTCTTGAAAAATATTTTGGTGGAGTAGTAAATACTGTTAATTCAATTTGGTCTAGCAGTTGGGGATTATTATTCTCAGGACTATTCCTTGTGGGATCAGGAAGTTTTTTTAGTTTAAGACGTCAATTAAAAAATCGTCGTTGGTTACATTGGTTATTTCTAGCAATTATTGTATTAATGCTTTTAGCTGTAAATGGTATAAATGCAGGAATTGGCTTTATTGCTAGGGACCTCACAAATGCATTAGTAGAAAAACAGGAAGATGGATTCTACAGAATATTAGGAATTTACGCTTGTTGTTTTGCGGTAGCTCTACCTATTCGCGTTTCTCAAATATTTTTTACATACAAATTAGGAATAATTTGGAGAGAATGGCTTTCCAAAAGTTTAGTGAAAGACTATATGACTAACAAAGCTTATTATCAATTAAATCCAAATGATGAAGAAGAAACTGATGTAGATAATCCAGATCAGAGAATAACAGACGATACCAGAGCATTTACTGGACAAAGTCTATCTTTTACATTAGGGATTTTTGATGCACTACTAACATTTTCTCTTAATATTCTTATTTTATGGAGCATAAGTAGGACCTTAACCTTTTCATTATTTGGTTACGCAGCATTTGCAACTTCTATTCTACTAATCGCTGGTAAAAATCTTGTAAAGATAGATTTTGATCAACTTAGATATGAAGCAGATTTTAGATATGGCCTAGTCCATATTAGAGACAATGCTGAATCAATAGCCTTTTATTCAGGAGAAAATCCTGAAAGAAGCGAAACTGAAAGGCGATTAGGTGAAGTTGTTAGAAACTTTAACCTACTGATAATTTGGAGGGTAATAATTGATGTAATGAGAAGATCAATTAATTATGCGGGAAACTTCTTTCCATATCTAATAATGGCAATACCTTACTTTCAAGGAGATATAGATTATGGTCGTTTTATTCAAGCAAGCTTTGCATTTGGTATGGTAGAGGGTTCATTATTTTTTATTGTTAATCAAATAGAAGAACTCGCAAAATTCACTGCTGGTATTGGAAGATTAGAAGGATTTCAATCAAAAGTTGAATCTATAAGTCAAGTGCAACCGAAAAGCAATGAAAAAATTATTTCTGATTATTCATCAATACTTATTAAAAATGCTGATCTTTCCCCTCCAGGATCAAATAAGTCCATTATCAAAAATTTAAATCTAAGCATTGACACCAAACAATCCCTTTTAGTTGTAGGACCTTCTGGATGCGGGAAAACATCATTATTAAGAATGATAAGTGGTTTATGGGAACCAAATAAAGGTGTAGTAAAAAAGCCAAAAACGGGAGACTTATTATTTATCCCTCAAAAACCTTATATGATATTAGGCTCTTTAAGAGAACAATTATGTTACCCAACAGAAGTTGCTAAATATAGTGACGAACATTTAACATCGGTCCTTAATGAAGTTAATTTAAAAACATTAGTTGATCGTTATCCTAACCTTGATATTAAACAAGATTGGCCAAGAATTCTCTCTTTAGGTGAACAGCAAAGATTGGCTTTCGCAAGACTTCTTCTTAATTCACCTAGCTTTGCAGTTTTAGATGAAGCAACAAGTGCTTTAGATATTGAAACTGAAAAAAAACTATATAATTTACTCCAAGAAAGAGAGCTTTCATTAATTAGTGTTGGCCATAGACCAAGCTTAAAAGATTTTCATGAAAACATTTTAGAATTAAATGGAAAAGGAGATTGGAAATTGTTTACTGCTGATAAGTATAATTTTAAAGATTAGGAAAAAAAAATGAATTCTAAAGAAGAACAGATTAATTCAGAAAATATTAATGAAACAAATTCAAGTTCTACAGCAGAACAGATTAATTCAGAAAATATTAATGAAATTGAACAAAATTATAATTTTGGATGGAGTCGTTATTCCGAAATAACAAATGGAAGATTCGCAATGCTTGGTTTTATAGCAATAATTTTAATTGAATTATTTAGCGAACAATCATTTTTAAAATGGGCAGGAATTTTATAGTTAATCATCAAATCTAGAACTGTTATCTCTAGGCTTATTTGTCTTTGAGCCAACGGTATATCTACCAGATTGATTTTTTGAAGTAGATCTTCCTTCGTTGGTTATTCTTCGAGTACGGCGTGTTTTTTTCCCTTCATCAATATTTTGAAATGAAGCATCTTCTATTTTTTCACGTTTAGTTTGAGGTCTAATAGAAGGCCTAGTGGATTTATTTGATACTTTAGGAGAATCAGTAGTTGAGGATCTATTGGATGGTCTAGAAACTGATTGATTAGCTGTAGGGCGTGAGCCTCTTCTAACTTCGTTACGCGATTCACTACGTCTGTCTCCAAAGTCATTTCTTATTGATTCATTACCACTTTTATCATCAAAGCTAGACCTTCTTCTTGGCACGTCATTTTCAAATTTATTAACTTCTCTTGAAGATGACCTTCTTCTTGGCACGTCATTTTCAAATTTATTAACTTCTCTTGAAGATGGCCTTCTTCTGCTTACTGCAGACTCAGGTATAGCTCTCGATAAATTACTTCTACGAGATCTCCTATCCTGGTAATTTTCTTCCAGATCATCTTCTTGAGGTTTAAATCTTCTGGATGGCCTTTCAAAATCTTCAAACTGATCATAATCATCTTGAAATCTATTCCTGGAAGTATTTCTTGGCATATTAGGTATATCATCCTCTTCAAAATACGATGATCTTCTAGCCTGATCAGTCGCAATTCCCCTTAAGCGAACACTTTCATAGGCAAAGAAAACTGTCGTTCCAGCTAATAAAAACTGACCAAATTGAAGTATAGGATCTAATCTCCAGCCTTGAAAAAATAATATCCCTCCACATAAAAGACCAATTGCTGCAAAGAAAACATCATAATCACGAGCTAATGCAGGTTTAAAAGACCTTAAAAAGTAAAGGCCTCCTCCACATACTGCGAGAACTATACCAACAATACTGGCCCAATTGAGACTAGCATTGACCACATTCTTTCTCCAAAAAATTATTGTTAAAAGGGTTACTTATATCCCCTATATATATAGTGTACTTAAAACTTCTACAAAAACTAGCGTCTTCCAGTAGAAGTACGATCAAGGGAATCTCTCTGGCTGACAAAAATCAAAAATGCAGTGGCTGGAACAACGACAATTAAGGCAGCGGCAATAAAACTACCTAACATTCCAACGGCAGAATTATTAGCGACTTGAGATGAGACATCAGCGGCTAGTAATAAATTTGAGATTTGAAGCACTTTTTAAAGATTTAATTCTCAATTTATAATACGAATTAAATACGAATTAATGGGTTATTTATTAAGATGAATTAAATAATTGTGATTTCATTGCTTAAAAACTATCTGCAAATTTTAGATATTACGTTAGGGATTTTTCTATCATTTCTAACAATAGTTTTTTTAATAAGATTAATTCTTACTTGGTACCCAAAAGTTGATTTAAATAAAGGGTTATGGTTATTAATTTCTATACCATCAAGTTCTATTCTAAATTTAACAAGGAAAATCATTCCTCCGATAGGAGGAGTTGATGTAGGACCTGTGATTTGGATTGGGATTATAAGTTTTATAAGAGAAATTTTAGTTGGTCAACAAGGACTAATAAAACTAGCAATGCATAAAACCCTTATGTAAAACAAATTTATGTTTTTAATAGTTAGGTAATAATTCTTCCTCAACATATTTTGTATGAATTCTCCCTTCCCTGAATTTTGTTTTATTAAGGAGAGTTAAATGAAAGTTAATTGTTGTAGGAATTCCTGTTACAGCACATTCATTCAAAGCCCTATTCATACGTTTAATAGCAGTATTACGATCTTTACCCCAAACTATTAATTTACCTATTAAGGAATCATAAAAGGGAGGGATTTCATAACCAGTATAAACATGACTATCAACTCTTACACCGGGACCTCCAGGAGGAAGCCATCCAGTTATTTTGCCAGGTGAAGGACGAAAATTATGAGAAGGATCTTCCGCATTAATTCTGCATTCAATAGCATGCCCATTTAATTGAATATCATCTTGAGTAAATTCTAAATTTTCTCCGCCCGCAATTTTAATTTGTTCAGCGATAAGATCAACACCAGTAACCATTTCAGTCACTGGATGTTCTACTTGAATCCTAGTATTCATCTCCATAAAGTAAAAATTATTGTTGTCATCAACTAAAAATTCAACGGTCCCAGCTCCTTCATAACCTATGCTTTTTGCAGCAGCAATTGCTGCATTCCCCATCTTTTTTCTAAGGTCAGGGTTAATTGCAGGACTCGGAGACTCTTCTAATAACTTTTGATGTCTTCTTTGAACAGAACAATCTCGCTCTCCTAAATGCACTACATTACCAGCCCTATCGGCAAGAATTTGTATTTCGACATGTCGTGGCTTCTTTATAAATTTCTCCATATATAGACCATCATTACCAAATGCAGCTTCTGCTTCACCTTGAGCTGCTTTAAACATTTTTTCTAAATTTGTTTTATTCTCGACTAATCTCATTCCTCTTCCTCCTCCACCAGCAGTAGCTTTAATAATTACTGGATAGCCAATTTCATCTGCTAATTTGTACGCTTCATCTACATTAGATAATAAACCTTTACTTCCTGGTACTGTTGGGACACCTACCCTATCCATAGTTTCTTTAGCTGTAGATTTATCTCCCATAGATCTAATAGCTTTTGGAGATGGACCAATAAAAACTATGCCATGATCGTTACACATTTCAGCAAATTTATCATTTTCAGCGAGAAATCCATAGCCAGGATGAATAGCATCAACTCCTCTCGATGTTGCAGCGGCAAGGATATTGGGAATATTTAGGTAACTCTTATTACTTAATGAATCTCCAACACAAACTGCTTCATCTGCAAGCTGCACGTGCAATGCTTTTTTATCTATGGTGCTAAAAACAGCAACGGTTGCAATGCCTAGTTCTCTACAACTTCTAACAATTCGTAAAGCTATTTCTCCACGATTAGCAATTAAAACTTTTTCAACCATTACGCAAATTAAATTGATGAAATGAAAAGGATTTAAAATAACAATACTCTGCCAAAGTATTAAACAAAATGTTTTTAGTAATCAGAGGACATTTTTTACAATACAGCCTAGAACGTTATATATGGCTAATTATTTGTTTAATGCAATAGAAAAATATTTTCTCCAATGTAGATAAATGACAAAATTTCAAATAAAAATATCTAAAAAAATTTAAGCAAATATCATTTTAAAAATGAAAACCCTATTCCATACAATCATGTATGATATATCAGTGGTTTACGAACTCTGCTGTGATCGAAAACCTCTTGCGGACGTGGCGGAATTGGTAGACGCGCACGTCTAAGGAGCGTGTGGCTTCGGCCTTGCGAGTTCAAGTCTCGCCGTCCGCATGTAATGTCTTTTGGATTAGCTGCAATGAAAAAAGAATCAGTTGCAGTAGTAATTATTACCAATGGGCCTGGTGAGTTATCAACTTGGGTAAGGCCAGTCGTAGATAATTTGAATCAAATAAATGATTCTTTAAAAGACAATAAGAAATATGATTTCTCTACCAGACTAGTTCTGGTTCCGTGTCCAAACTCTACAGGTAAAGAATTTGAAGTTGCAGAGTCATGGAAAAAGTTTGAATTAGTTACAAAGGCAAAAACTTTTTGGAATTTATTAATATGGCCATCTGCTTTTGCAAATTGGCCAAAAAAAGGTATTGTAATTTTTCTTGGTGGAGATCAATTTTGGAGTATTTTGTTAGCAAAAAGATTGGGGTATATAAACATCACATATGCAGAATGGATTTCAAGATGGCCTAAATGGACAAACATAATAGCAGCAATGAATGGGAAAGTAAAAAAATTACTGCCCAAAAAATACCAATATAAATGCACAATAATTGGAGATTTGATGGCAGATATAAAATTTGAAAGTGAAATCTCCTTGAAAAATCAAGAAAAAAAATATATTGCATTATTACCGGGCTCGAAAAAATCTAAGCTTTCAGTAGGTATTCCTTTCTTTTTAGAAATGGCTGATCATATTGCTGACAAAAATAATAATATAGATTTTATTATTCCTATTGCTCCAACCACAAATGAAAAGGAATATTTATTTTTCCAAAGCGATAAAAACCCTATTGCCAATTATTACTCTTCCAAAATAAAAACAATTAAAAATATAAGCAATTCTATTTTTGATAATGTTATTGAAACATCAAAAAATACTAAGATTTATCTAATCAATAAACATCCCTGTTATGAAGTATTGAAAGAATGTGACCTAGCAATAACCACAGTCGGAGCAAATACTGCAGAATTAGCTGCAATTGCTCTACCTATGATCGTTGTACTACCAACTCAGCATTTAAATGTAATGAATTCCTGGGACGGTATTTGGGGAATAATTGGAAAAATACCATTCATAAATAAACTCTTAACTTTAATTATCAAAAATTGGAACTTGAAATCGAAAAAATTTTTTTCCTGGCCCAATATAAAAGCAAGAAAGTTGATTGTCCCAGAAAGAATAGGAGATATTTCACCTAAACAAATTGCTAAAGAAGCAGAATTTCTAGTGAATAATCGAGAAAATTTGCAGAATATAAAAGATAACTTACTAAAACAAAGAGGGGAAAACGGTGCAGTACAAAAACTTGCTTATATAATTTTTGATTCAATAAAAAAACTTAGTTAATTACCAAGGATCTTCAATATCGAGATTGTCTGATTTTTGCTTTTCTGTAATTAAATTCTTGTCCTCTATTGGTTCTATATCTAATGGTTCTGCCGCTCTTTGAATAGGTCTCTTAGATGCCAACTTGGATTTAGATTTCGTTTTTGGTTGAAATTCAATATTGTTTGCTTCATCAATTGGATTATCTTCAGTAATTTGATATTCCCTTTGATCAGGATAATCATTGTCCAAGTAAAGCTTTTTTTTATTCTTAATTTCTTCTTTTGAAGACTCTACTTCAACATATTCAAATTCTTCATCATAATCATCTTCATCCAAAACTTCTTCTTCAAATTCTTCAACAAAATTATTTTGTTCTTCTGCTGCTGAGCCAGCCAATAATTGATTCTCTACTGGTACAAGATTTCCTGCGTATCTATTTGCCTCTCTTTCTTCCCAAGAAGAGCCTCCGACTCCCAATTTCTCTAATAAACCGCTACTTAATTGATTCAACTTCTCTTCTGCGCCTTCATAAACAATTATCCGATCAGTACCACTACTAACTATTTCCTCTACAGGAATTTCCCAAGTACTTAAAACACCTTCACCTAAAATAGGTACACCAACTGCTCCCATGACAAGAGAAATTAAATCCCCAGTCTCAATATCGAAAGAAAATCCAAGCACTCTTCCTAAAAGTTGACCAGATTCTGTAATGACTTGGCAATTTATTACTTTTCCATATCTATCAGGAGAAAAACCAGAACTCAATGAATCTAAAGAATCAACTAAAATTACATCACCAACCTGCTTTATACTTTCTAATGGCATCCATTTTGGTAAACCCGGTAAAAATCTTGTAAGTGGATTATCTCTAAGACCCAAAGCAACCACTTCTCTTCTGTCAATATCAACAACAACTTCACCTACCACTCCAAGTCGTCTACCAGTATCAGTAGTAATAACTTGAGTTCCCATCAATTCCGACCTCAACCATAAGCGTTCGCTTGGAACGGAATTACGGCGATTATTATTGCTGGATGTGTTAGACAAACTCATTAATACCTTTCTTTCATTCTGACGTATAAATTTAAAAAATTGTGATTATGCAGCATTTGGTAATCCAACAACTTGAGTATTAGCACCCCTTGCTTGAGCAACACCAATTGTTCGTTCAGATGCACTTATCATAGGCCTTCTATGACTTACGACTATAAATTGAGCATTTGAAGACTGATTGGTAATTAATTTTGACAACCTTTCAACATTAATCCCATCTAAGAAGCTATCTACCTCATCTAAGACATAAAAAGGTGAGGGCTTATATTTTTGCAAAGCAAATAAAAAACTTAAAGCAGTCAATGATTTCTCACCCCCAGACATGGATGCTAATCTTCTAACATTTTTACCTTTAGGGTGAGCAACTAAAGTTAAACCTCCTTCCAAGGGAGAATTAGGATTTTCAAGCTGAAGGAAGCCATCTCCATCTGATAAATTAGCAAAAATCTCCCTAAAGTGTTTATCAACTTCTACAAATGCTTGCATAAATGCCTCTTGACGCATAGTTGAAACAGTTTCGATTCTCAGTAACAACTCAGATCTCTCATTAGATAGTATTTCTAATTTCTCTCGCAAAGCATTTAATCTCTCAGTTAATTCTTCTAATTCATCTAGCGCAAGCATATTTACAGGTTCTAAGCTTTCTAATTTAGCATTTATCTTTGATATATCTGATTGCAAAGAATCAAGACTTTTATCTTTATATTCTCCAAAGTCTGGCAAAGGACTAGGTAAATCTTTTTTATAATTTTCTAGCTTGATAGTCTCACTCCGAATCTCTTCTTTGAAAGAATTAATATCTCTTTCAAGATATTCGAGCTTCAATAGAAAATTATTATGTTCTTGCCTTTTATTTGAAATTGAAGAGTTCAATTCGTCTCTTTTTCTTCTCAATAAACCTAAATCCTTTTCAAGTAATCTTTTTTGATCATCTAGTATTAAAAGTTCTTTTTTAAATTTATCCCTTTTCTCTATCCATTCACTATGAGCATTTGCAAGATCTTTCACAGATGCCTGCAGGTTTTTTTCTTGCAATGATATAAGCTGTGATGAATTTTTTATACGTTCTTGATCTAAAGCAAATTGATTCTTTTTATTCATTAATTCATCTCTCTCTTGAATAAGCAATTCAAGTTTTTTATCTAGATTATTAAAATCATTATTAAACGTGACTAATGATGATTTTCGATTCTTTTCATAATTATCTTTAAGAATTATTTGTAACTCATCAAAATTATCTTGATGGGGCTTCAATTCATTTTGAATGAGATTCAATTCTTTTTCTAATAAATTATTTGAACTATTAAGTTTATTTAATCTCGAATTACAATCTTCGATTCTTTCCATGATAACCTTCTGAGAATTTTTATTGAATTCGATTTCTTTAGTGCAAGAAGCGTAATCCTCAATTATTTGATTCCTGTTAGAGGTTAATTTACTTAGCTTGTTAGTTTTTATAAGTAAATCATTATTTGATTTTTTTAAAGCTTCTTGAATCACTAATAATCTTTCTTTTATAGGATTAGAATTGTCAATATCATTATTAATGCCAAATCTATAAGCCAAATCTTTATTTAACTTACTTCCGCCTGTAATAGCACCACTTACTTCTAATAATTCACCACTTAAGGTAACTAATCTACTTTTTTGCGTAGATAACCTAGCCGATGTCAAATCGGAGAAGACTAATGTATCTCCAAAAACATATTTAAAAACATCAGAATAAACTTCATCAAATTGAATTAAGTTAATAGCTTTATCAATAAATCCAGGTTCCCTATGATTTTCAAATCGTGAAATTGCATAATTTTTCTTTTGAATTTTAATTCTATTTAGAGGAAGAAAAGTTAATCTTCCGGCCTTCTTCTTTTGAAGAATTTCAATTGCTTTCGAGGCAATATTATCATTATCAACAACAATTTGTCCGAGTCTATTTCCTGCAGCAATTTCAAGTGCATACCTATGTTTCTCACTCACATCTCCAAGTTGGGCCACGTGACCATGTATACCCTCTAAACCTGCTTCTAAAATGATCCTAAGAGCATATGATCCTCTGGTCTCATTTAAAGCTTCTTTTCTGCTTTCAAATCTTGATAAATCCTTTTCAAGTCTTAATTGCTCATTATTTAGTCGTAATTTCGTTTTATTTAACAAATCAATTTCTTGTTTTAAATCATCAATTTCAAAGCTATTACTATCCAAATTTTGATTCTTTACATTAGATGTATCTAACTTTATTTGATTATTCTCTAAAAGTTTTTGTTTTTCTAAAGACAAAAGCTTTATCTGAGAGGTTATTTCATCTTTTTGAACAGTATTTTGAGTGATTTGCTCTTTAATTTTCCTTTTATTAACTTGAAGAGGGTCAATAATAGATTTTATACTTTCCAATTGATTATTTAATTTGATGCTTTGCTTAGAAAATTCTCCAGATTCTCCTGCAGCCTCTGAAAGTTTTTTTCTGGATAACTTATGTTTTGAAGATAGATCTTTAATTTCCAAGTGCAATTTATTTAAATAAGTATCATCAAAATTTTCTTGTTGTTTTTTTTCCAACTCAATATTCTTCTTAGATATGGCAATCTCATCCCTTTGCTCTTGCAATTTAATACCTGCTTCTTTATTCAAGCTAGATATTCTATCTAATTCTCTTAAGCTAGAATTTATACTGCCAATATCAGAATTAACTTTTATTAAGTTATCTTCTCCTTTTTCTTTAAGCTCAGCAACCATTATTTTTAATGCATCTTCTAGTACTGATATTTCTTTTGTAAGAGATTCTTTTTGTTTATTAAACAAAGTTTTATTTTTATCATATTCAATGCCCTTTTCCTTTATTGATTCAAGATGCTTAACTTGTCTCTCATAGATAAGAACTTTTTCTAACTCTTGAATTTGATAAAGTTTTGATTTTAACTCTTTATATTGCTTAGCTTTTTCACATTCTTTTTCGAGCCTATTTTTACTAGCTTGCAATTCATGTTCCAAAATTGCACACCTTTCTTGCCTTTCAAAAACATCATTTAGTTTTACATTAGTTTGTTCTATTCTTGTATCAAAAAGTGCTACTCCAGCTAATTCATCAATAAGAGTTCTCCTCTCTTTATTATTCATTGATACTATTCTTGTTACATCCCCCTGCATAACAACGTTACTACCCTCTGGATCAACACTGATATCTCTAAGAATTCTCTGTATTTGTTGTAAAGTACATTGCTGTCCATCAGAAGTATACGTTGAAGCATAAGAGCCCCCAGGCATAAGCCTCAATTTTCTCGAAACTACCCATTCCTTTTGAGCTTGATTAATAGAAATCTCTTCATCTTCTAATTCCAAAGGAGGTATGTCCTCCCTGGGAGACCAATCTTCAACATTGAATCTTACCGAAACATTTGCTTCAGATGATTTGCCCTCTTTTACTTTAGAGTTGTTAATTAAATCTGGTAATCTCTCTGCCCTCATCCCTCTACTATTAGCTAAGCCTAAACAAAACAAAATTCCATCTAAAATATTACTTTTCCCAGAACCATTAGGACCTGTAACCACTGTAAAACCTTCTTCAAGAGGAATTTTTACATTTCCCCCAAAAGATTTAAAATTTTCAAACTCGACCTGATTGATATGGACCAATCGTAAGTCACAATAGCTAAGTAAGAATAGCTAATTTTCATAAATTCTCAATAGCTTTATTAAGATTATTTCTAAATTGAATATTAAACATTTTTAGTTAATTTACAAAAATTACCCGATATTTCAAAAATACCATTTAAAAGATTTCCATCCAAAATTAATTTAAGTTCTTGTATATCTAATTTGGGAGCGAGGTTTTTATAATTTCCCTGATCAATTCTTTTTACCACTCCTCTATTTCTAGAAAGCTCATATTTAAGCCTCGATAACCATATAAGTCTATGATTGGGCTGTCTTACTATTTCAATAAATCCTTTATTTAATAAAGGAATTTCTACAAATTTCCAAGTTAAGCATTCTATTTCATCTTCAACAAGAAAATCATAATGAATATCTACCAAATTACCCGCAAAAACTTTATGTTCAAGTAGAACCCATCGATTCATCATCTAGTAAATAACTAAACTTAATCTATTTTTATAAAAGCCTAGAACTAAGCACTAAATTTTTCTACAGAGATTTCTCTATGCTTAATTACCTGCATCAGGTACAAATCTCAAAGCAATAAATAGCAAACTTCCAGCCCCCGCAATAGCTGCAGCTACTAATCCAAAATCTGTAGGGATTGTGCGAGATGCAAAAATTAATGCTGCAAATGTAATATCCATGATGAAATTTAAACTAATTTAAGAAATTCAGTAATAGCTTAACAAAACCTTATTACAGAACAGAGAAGAAAAAGAAAATGTAAATAAACTTTTATATGTTTTTATTTTATTAAATAGAACAAATCTCAAGATAAGGGTTTCAAATTAAGAAAATAGGGTCTAATCTACAAATAATCAAATTAGATTAATGGAGACTTATCATCCTCCCAAAGCAGTTGAAAAAAATTTAAACGATTCTGAACTTCCAGAGAAAGAAGTTATTTCAGAAAAATGGGTGCGTGAAAAACTTGATAGTTTAATCCCTTTAATACGAGAAAAATGGCCTACCATTGCTCAGCAAACTCTTGAAGCAACAAAAGGGGGGATTGATGATTTAGTTGGAGTAATAGCAAACCAAACTGGAAGCTCTGCAAATGGGATCAAGAATCAATTATTTGAAATCATTGATTCAATTCAAGATAATAATTGGGAGGAGATTTCAGACAAAATTGAACCTATTGAAAGTCAATTAGAAGAATTATTAAATGAACTTAACAATACCTTAAGACCAAAGATAGAAAATCCTATTAGAAAAAAACCAATTTTATCTATTGCTATTGCAGCAGGTATTGGTTTGTTAATTGGAACAATAATTAATAGTGGCAGAAAATAATATGGATAAACCAAAAAATAAAAGCTTTGCAAACACTGCTTCAAGAATTTCCGCAATAGCAAGCTCAGTTATGGATTTGCATGTGAGGATAGCTCTTCAAGAAGTGGATAGAGAAAAAAGAAGATTAATTAGTGGTGGAATATTTATAGCAATAGGGGGAATATTATTATTATTAGTTCTAATATGCATTCACATTATTATTTATCTTTCACTAAGAAACTATAACAATTGGCAAACTGAATATAATTTACTAATAATAATCTTTGTTGATTTATTTCTTGCAGGTTTCAGCTTAAAACTTGGAGGGAAATTAGCCAAAGGACCATATCTGCCTCAAACATTAGAGGGACTAGGCAAAACAACCAAAGCTGTTTTAGGTAAGAAATAAATTATCTTATTAAATATTTAATCCATCTACAATCAATCCCGCCATTGCTTACAGGTATTTTCAAAGAAGATTTCATTTTCAAATATTTCGTTAGTTTTGGATTTCCACTAAGCAACCAAAATTCCCAACCTGGAAAATTAGTTTTCAAAAAATTTCCCATTTCTTCATATAAAAAAGTTAATTGATTTTCATTACCCAATTTTTTGCCATATGGGGGATTACATAAAATTAAACCCTCAGAAAAAGTAAATTTTAATTTTGAAAAATCATCATTTATTAGTTCAATATAATTTTCAAGTCCAGCTAATGATATGTTTACTTCAGCTTGCTCAAAAACTTTTCTATTAATTTCACAACCAATAATTGGTGCTAATTTTTTGTAATTTATACTTTTATTTTTTGCCTTATATCTTTCTTCCAAGTAAATCTTTTTATTAAAATCCAACCAATGTTCAAAAAGATAAACTTTATTTGTATTTAATGGAACTTCAAGACTTTGATTAACCCCCTCTATTAAAAGAGTGCCTGATCCACACATCATGTCAATTAAAGGTTTAGTACCATTCCATTGAGTAATCTTTAACAATCCAGCGGCCAAATTTTCTTTTAGTGGCGCATCACCAACAGCAGGTCGATATCCTCTTTTATGTAAACTTTCAAAACTACTCTGAAGACTTAAAACCGCTTTATTATTATTTAAATGGAGATGAATTATAAAATCAGGGTTATCTAACGAAATATTTGATCTTTTATTCCAAGCAGATTTTTGCAAATCTGTTATGGAATTCTTTACTTCTAAAGCTGTGAAATGTGTATGATTTAAATTTGAGGTTCTTCCAGTAACTTGAACATTGAATGTTTTATAAGACGGTAACCATTTTAACCATTCAAATGAATCTCTCACTCCATCATATAAAGACTGCTTATTGTAGCAAGGAAAACTTGCGACCTCTCTGTAAAAACGAAACGCAATTCTAGAAAAGAAATGCACTCTATAAAAAGTTTCATAATCACATTTAAACCTAACTGATCGTTTATAAGTATTAATCTTAGATCCACCTAAATCTGCAATTTCCTTAGCTAAATATTTCTCTAATCCTTCCGGAGCTGAGGCAATTATATTCATATAAAATAAAACTTAATAAAATATCTATTCAATACTCATTTTGCCTGTCAGAATATAAATGTCCAATTGGACTAGGTAATCTCAACCGATGTTTCGGACAGCGGTTCGATTCCGCTCAACTCCATTACCTTTTGGGGTTGTAATGGTTTCGACGGGGCATAAGGAAGGTGACTGAAGCCTGCTCGGTTAGAGCAAAAACACAAACGCTAACAAAATCGTTAGTTTCTCCCGTCAAACAGCCCCAGTTGCTGCTTGATCTCAAAGGAGATGGGGTGATATCAGCCTTATAACCCAAATGATACAAGGAGTCTGGAAGGGCTCCACCATTTTAAATGGTCTACAAATTAGTATTAGATAATTAGTTTGTTAGTAAATATTGCTGCAATAACCTGTATTAAAATTAATTTTTCCAATTTTATAAGTATAAATACCGAGAAGCTTAGATGGAAATTATTTTATCTTATGAAAAACTTTCCTTATAAAAATGAACCCTAAGAAACCTATAAATGACTTATCAATAAATCGAAAGCCAAAGGTCATAAGATTTACGGGAGAAAAATTTCCAACTGAGCTATGGAATTGTAATCAGGTTAAAACAAATAAAAAATTTTCTAACTAAAATATATTTATTCATTTAAAAACTTGAAAAAGGATTACTTGGCATTCTTTTCAAACAACGTTTGGAAACTTCTTGGAGTAATTCGAATTCAATTTTATTTAAATTCCATTTAAATACATTAGATATATCGAGAACTTGAGATCTCTTTCGCATTCCAACAAGTGGAATAGTCCCCTGGTAACAACACCAATTAATAGCTACTTGAGCTTGTGAAACTGATCTTTGATTAGCAATCCTTTTTAAACATCTCCTTAATTCATATGTTGGTTTTTTATAGTTTTCAAATAAAACATTCCGTAAAATAGTACTTTCTCTATTTTCGTCTTTATCTGGATCAATACATAATATCCCAAAAGATAAAGGGCTATAAGCCAAGAAATCAATATCATTTTCATCGCAGATTTTTTTTACTTGATTTTTTTTAAGTAAATCAGGAGCAAGCAAAGAAAACTGAATCTGCACACTTTTAAATTTCTTATTTCGTTTTGAAAGATGTTGCATTAATGTCTTTAACCTTTGAGGCCCAATATTTGATAAGCCAATTTGAAAATTAAACCCTTGATCTAATAAATCGCACAGATTATTTAAGAACTGTAATTCCTGCCAAGGATTATATTTTGCAGTCGACCAATGTAGTTGAACTATATCTATTTTATTGTTTAATCTTTCTAAACTTTTTAGAAATGCCTTGTTAAACCCTTTTTTACCAATCCTCCACGGATAAGGTGCAAGTTTGGTAGCGATTTGAATAGATTTCTGTCTAGAAAAAGAGGTATCTAATAAAAATTCGCCCAACAGTGATTCACTTCTTCCATTAAGGTTTCCCGTTCCATAAGAATCTGCAGTATCGATTAAGTAAAAACCTCGTTTCAATGCCTCATCAAATGTCTCACGTAAATCATTATCATTTCGAGTCTGATAATTCCAAAACAGCTTATTCCCCCAAGACCATGTGCCTAATCCAATCTTTTTTTTCAATTGCCAAGTAATAAAAACTCTTTTTAAGATTAGCTAACGGTATGGATTCCTTGACAATATTTAAAAAAAAATAAATTTTAAAGTATTTACAAGCGATATCTATTGACATTAAGCAATTTTTATCCAAAGTAAAAGAAATAAAAAGAAAAAATTGTTTATTACTGTTTGCGGACAAAAAGGAGGAGTAGCTAAAACCTGCACAAGTATTCACCTTGCGAGTGTTTGGCATTCCGAAGGTAAAAAAGTCTGTATAGTCGATGCTGATAAGAATAGATCAGCATTAGCCTACTCATCAAGAGGACACCTTCCATTTCCTGTTTTCCCAGTAAGCGCAGCAGCTAAAGCATCAAGATCATCAGAAATTGTCATAACTGATGGTCAAGCTAGCAGTGATCACGAAGAGCTTGAACATCTAGCATATGGTTCAGATTTAGTGATCTTACCAACTACCGCAAAAGCGAGATCCATAGAGTTAACTGTTGAATTAGCTAATTTATTAAGCAATTTAAAAGTAAACCATGCAGTAATGATTGTAAAAGTAGACTTTAGGCAGCAAAAAGCAGCTCAGCAAGCTAAAGCTGCTCTAGAAAATTTTGGTTTACACGTTTTCAATACATATATACCTTTACTTTCAGCTTTTGATAAAGCAGAAACATCTGGTAAAGCAGTATTTGAAGCTGTAGACGATTCAGGTAGATCAGATCCTCGTCGAATGACGGGCTGGTCTGCCTACTGTTCAATTGCATCACAAATTCCATGCCTGATTTCGAAGCCCTCATCCGACACCAACAACTTAAACAACCAACAAACAATCAGCGCTTAAAAGTTGTAGATAAGTCTGAGTTAGAAACATCAAACAGCGAAAAAACTGAAATTAGTCAATCAGGACTATTAATCAATATTGCTGGAGGTTTTGTAGGTTCTGTAATTGGAACTTTAACAATTCTTTTCTTTTATATAAATGATTATCTTCCATTGGATTTACTAAAACTTAAGTAGTATACTCGCTATTGATAACAACATACAAGGTAAAAGTCAGTCATATCAATGGTTCTCAAGGATTAGATTAGTGTTTTATTAGTGTTTTATTTTAAATTTTATCCCTGAGATTAACTGCTATGACTAGAGCACTGTTTTATTAGTGTTTTATAGAAGCATAAATTTGCAGTTTACTTAACAGGAAAATATTACAAAAACTCTTAAATGTATAAGAAATAAGCATTTATTTAGGAACTGAAGAGAATATGAGAAACTAAATTAATTTCATGAAAAAGTTATTTACATTTTCATTAATCGGTTCTTCTTTGCTTTTTAGTGCTCAACATGCAAAAGCAGATTGGGATTTTTGGGCAGTAGATTACTCTGGAGATGCAAGTATTGGAAATAGAATTTATACATGTGTTTCAGCAACTGGTACATGCACCCAGAGATCAACAAAATTATTTCAAAACAATGGATGGCAGACTGGTAATAGTTATGTAGATAATGATAATAATCTAGTTATTTATGGTTCTGGAGGAACTCTCCATTCTTATGACTTAGATACTGACACTTGGACTGATACAGGGACAGGGTGGACAGGAAACTATCAAAAAGTTTTTGAGAGACCTGATATAGTTAAAAATTCCGATGGTAGTGTAACTGTAGGTCAAGGAGATTCTGTAATTTCTATTGATGAAGAGGGATTTGAAAAAGATGGGAAAGATCTTCTAAAAAAGAAAAGTAACGGAGAGATTCATTTAGGCGAAAACTCTTGGATTACAAAAGAAGAAAATGGAAGACAAAAAGTTTATGCAAAAGATGCAGCAGGAAATCCAATTCCAATCGACTACACAAATGGAACCAAGTTACTCATTAATGGAAGAGATGTAGAACAATCAATTAATAATGTTGGCGCACTCAGTGCTGCTTTAACAGGATTACCAACAGTTCCTACCGATACAACTCTCGCTTGCGGATTAGGAACTGGAACTCATGGAGGTGATTTTGCTTTCTCAGGTGGTTGTGCTTCTAAAGTTAATGAAAAACTTTCAATTAATTATGCTGCATCTATGACGATGCCAGGTCAAGATTATGCAGGTGATTTTGAAGATCAGTTTTCTGCTAGAGCAGGATTTGTTTGGAAATTAGGTAAGGCTAAAAAACCTACTCAAATTAGTATGAAAGAAATAAAAGAATTAAAAAAAGAAATTAGTTATTTGAAAGAAAATAATAATCAGATTATTTCACAAAATAAGAATTTGCAGTTAGAAAATAAATCAATTATTTCTCAAAATAATGCGCTTTTAGCAAGATTAGAAAGACTAGAAAAAGTCGCATTAGGAGATCTTAAATCAAAAGATTTAGCAGTTTATCAACTCAAATAAAGTCAATATTTAGTGTTTTATTTTGATTTTTATTCCTGAGATGCATTGCTATGACAGGAGTACTGTTTTATTAGTGTTTCATAAATCATCATATTCGCTGAGATCCCTTGCAACGCAATGGATCTCAATTAGGTCGTATATTCGCTATTGATGGCGACATACTGTTTAGACAAATCGCAACCCCAAGCAAGGCCTTTGGCTTTGCCAGAATTAAGGTTAAGTTCAATTCTTACGGTATCTTCTCTTAAATATTTACCATTCATTTTAGACTGAATATAATCACTAACTTTTTGAGAATTATATTCTTTTAACTTACCCTTGCCCAAAATCTGATAATCACCTATAAACAAATCCACTTTATCAAGTTTAAATTTAATCCCAGAATTACCTGCGGCTGAAATAATTCTTCCCCAATTTGGATCACAGCCATGAATTGCGGTTTTTACCAGTGCAGAATTACATATAGATTTGGCAATAACAATCGCATCATCATTATGTGTTGCTCCTTTAACTAAAACCTCTAATAAACAATTTGCTCCCTCTCCATCTCTAGCAATATTTTTTGCCAAGTTTTGACATACGATATTAATTCCTGACTGGATTATCGGTAAAAATTCTTTTTTAATTTTCTTCCCCGCATTTATACCAATAAATGAATCATTAGTACTTGTCTCCCCATCAACTGAAATCGCATTAAATGATTGTTTCACAGCAATAGAAATCATCTTGTCCCATTCTTTTTTCTCAACGCCAGCATCACAGGTAAGAAAAGCAAGCATAGTAGCCATGTCTGGATAAATCATTCCTGATCCTTTAGCTAAACCCGCTATTCTTATCTTTCTGCCTTCAATAATCCTCTCTATGAAAACCTTTTTTAAGGTTAAATCAGTAGTTAAGATTGCTTCAGCAGCATTCTGAAAACTATTTACTTTTAGCTCACTAACTAATTTTGGTAAATTCTTTACTAATTTATCTATTTCTATAGGCACACCAATCACACCTGTGGAACACATTAAAACTTCTTCTTTTTTAATGCCTAATAGTTCTGAAATCTTTTCCGTCGCAATTAAGAAATGTTGAGTTCCAAGATCACCTGTACATGCATTTGCTTGACCAGAATTAATCAAAATTGCGCGAACAAGACCTGAAGATCTTTTAATTCTTTCTGCACAAATATCTACACAAGAAGCCCTTACTATTGATTGAGTAAACTTGCCACTGCAAATACTCCCTTCTGGAGCCAATATAAGAGCCAAATCTTTCTTGTTAGAATTTTTTAATCCAGCAGATATTCCCGCAAAAGAAAATCCCTCAGGTGTTAAATCACCTTCATTAATAAATGACCAATTGTTATCAAACTGGCTCAATCTTTTTTATAAAACAATTTCATATTAACTATTCTTTGATACTAAAGAAACAAGTTATTAGATTATTATTAAATTTATGATCATCCCAAAATTAATAAATAATCAAAGAAGAATCGGTCTGACTGGAGGCATAGCTAGTGGAAAATCAACAATAACTAATTACATCAGAAAAAACAAAAGAATCCCAATATTAGATGCAGATAATTTATCAAAAGAACTAATCATGCCAAACACCCTAGGATATAAGAAAATCTTGGGCTATTTTGGAAATCAAATACTAGATCAATCCTCTTCAAAAAAAACAATAAACAGAACTGTATTAAAGAAAATTATTTTTGAAGATACCAAACATCGAGAATGGATCCAAACACTTCTTCATCCCCTAATAAAAGAAAAGATGGTAGAAGGATGCATTCAATACAAAGATAATCAAATAATACTTTTAGTTATACCATTATTATTTGAAGCAAAATTTGAAGATATTTGTACTGAAATATGGTTAGTCAAATGTCCAGAAGAAGTTCAAAAAAAAAGACTTATGAAACGTGATCACATCAGTGAAAAAGAAGCACTTAATATTATAAATCTTCAATTAGATTTTGAAGAAAAAAGAAAATTTTCGAATGTTATTTTGGATAATTCAGATAATCAAAATCAATGGATTCATAAAATAAGTAAACTAATTTAATAATTTAACTATTCAATTTTTCTGAAACGAGTTTATTGGCAAGTTTAGGGTCCGCTTTCCCTTTAGTCCTTTTCATCAGTTGTCCGACAAAGAAACCAAGTAATTTGGTTTTTCCATTCCTAAATGCTTCTACTTCATTAGGATGATCACTAATAAGTTCATCAATTATTGGCAAAATGCTTGCAGAATCAGATATCATTGCCAATCCTTTTTCTTCAACTAAAGTTTTAGGAGAAATATTTTTTTGTATTAGTTCAGGCAAAATTTCTTTTGCTATTTTTCCACTAATAATATTTTTACTAATCATATTAATCATTTCGGCAAGATTTTCAGGACTAAGCTTTAATTCACTAAAGCTAAGTTTATTTGCTTTCAAATATCCAACGATATCACTTGTGACCCAATTTGATGCAAGTTTTGGCTCAGCACCATTAGCTACTGTTTTTTCAAAAAAGTTTGCCATATGAATTTCATCAGAAATTACTCTTGAATCATATGGAGATAAACCTAATTCCTCAACATATTTCTTTCTTTTCTTAGAGGGTAGTTCAGGTAATTCATTAAACCATTTTTCTTTTTGCTCTTCTGATATTTCAATTGGTCCTAAGTCAGGATCTGGGAAATATCTATAATCACTACTACCTTCTTTTAATCTCATACTTTTTGTTAATTGCTTAGCCTCATCCCATAATCTAGTCTCCTGATAAATTTCACCTCCATTTTCATATACTTCTATTTGTCGAGCAATTTCATAATCACATGCCTTCTGAATTGCGGAGAATGAATTCATATTCTTTATTTCAACTTTTGTCCCAAAAGGTGCGTCTGGACCTTGTCTAACTGAAATATTGACATCACACCTTAATGAACCCTCTTGCATATTTCCATCTGAAACACCAAGATATCTAACTGTTCTTCTGATCTCGGAAGCATATTCAGATGCCTCTCTACCCGTTCTAATATCTGGTTTACTTACAATTTCACAAAGTGCTATACCAGCGCGATTGTAATCAACTAATGAATACTTAGAACCCGCTAATCGATCACTTCCCACATGAACTAATTTCCCAGCATCTTCCTCCATATGAAGCCTTTCAATTCCAATTTTTTTAATATAAGTTTCTTTATCCTTTTCTGTAATTTCAACTTCTAACCAACCATTCTCTGCAAGCGGTTCATCAAATTGCGAAATTTGATAATTTTTAGGTAAATCAGGGTAAAAATATTGTTTTCTATCAAATTTACAATGTTCTGCAACATCTAAATTTAATGCCAAAGAAGTTTTGACTGCATATTCAAGAACGGTTTCATTTAAAACTGGAAGAGTACCAGGCAGACCACAAACTACAGGATCTATATGTGTATTAGGTTCATCGCCAAAAGCTGTTGATGCAGATGTAAATATTTTACTTTTAGTATTAAGCTGTACATGGGTTTCCAAACCAATTACAGCTTCCCAAGATTCAAATTTTTTCATTATTAAATGTTCCTTTCTTAATATTATTGGATATAAGGTAAAAGAGGATCAAAACATAAGTAAATTATAAGAATAATTAAATGACAGCAAACACTAAAAATTCAATTTTAATTGTAGGCGGGGGACTAATCGGATTATCTATTGCTTATGAATTTGCCAGAAACGACTTCAAAGTTTCAGTTTTAAGCAAAAACAGAAGTGAGTCAGCTGGGTTTGTGGCTGCAGGGATGTTGGCTACTCATGCTGAAGGTCTTGAACATGAATTATTAAAATTTGGGCAACAAAGTCAACGTTTGATTCCTGAATGGATAAAAAATATTGAACAAGATAGCGGAATTGAATGTGGTTTAAGGAAATGTGGAATAGTTGTTCCTTTTACAAATATGAAAGATCTGAGGAAATTTCCAACGTATAAATATGGCAAATATTTAAGTCAAAAAGATCTTAAAAATGAAATTAGTGGAATAAATTCTATTTGGAAGCATGGACTGGTTTTTGAAGAGGATGGTCAGATAGATAACAGAAGAAGACTTATGCGTGCCCTTGAACGTGCATGCTCCCTGCACGGAGTTCAATTTCAAGAAGGGTCAGAAGTTAAGGATTTAACAATAGAAAAAAACAAAATTATTGGTGCAAAAGTTTTAAATGCCACGGGAGAAATTAAAGATCTTAGATGTGAAAAAGCAATTTTATGTAGTGGGGCTTGGAGTAAAGCAGTTTTGAATAAAATTCCAGTCTTTCCAGTAAAGGGACAAATGCTATCTATACAAGGTCCCTCAAATTTTCTTAAAAGAGTTCTATTTGGGCCAGATACCTACTTAGTACCTCGTGATGACGGTCTCATTATAGTTGGAGCAACAGTTGAAAAAAATTCAAAATTTAATCAAGGCAACACTCCTAATGGAATAAAGCAACTTCAAAAAGGTATCTGGTCTCTATTACCTGAAGCGATGAATTGGCCACAAATGGAACATTGGTGGGGATTTAGACCTTGTACACCAGACTTTAAGCCAATAATTGGCAAGTCTGATATTGAAAATCTTTTTCTAGCTACCGGTCATTACAGAAATGGAGTTCTATTCTCTGCAATAACAAGTGATCTTATTTTTAAATTTATTCAAGATAAAACTCTTTCAGATAGTGAAATAAGCTTTTTAGAAAAGTTTAGTTTAAAAAGATTTAGGATATAAATTTTTAATTTTCAGAACGCCATTTTGCATCAGAAGTTTCCCATACACATAGTTCATCTTGGTTAAACCATAAATTAATTTCAAATTTTGCAGTTTCTTCTCCATCTGAACCATGAATTATATTCCTACCTATATCTATCGCGAGATCTCCTCTTATTGTCCCAGGCTCTGCATCAAGCGGTTTTGTAGAACCTATTAATTTTCGAGCACTTAAAATAACTCCTTCACCTTCCCAAACCATTGCCACGACTGGACCACTTGAAATGAAATCTACTAAATCATTAAAGAAAGGTCTCTCCCTATGAACTCCATAATGATTCTGAGCAAGCTCTTTTGAAGGAATTAATTGCTTTAGACCAACCAATTTAAATCCTTTTTTTTCAAATCTACCAATAATCTCAGAAATATATCCTCTTTGAACTCCATCTGGTTTAATTGCCACAAAAGTTCTCTCTTTGGTCATTTAATTAATTATCACTCTATGTATATTCATCTTTTAGGTGGTAACTTGGCAAGTAATCATTAAAATAAAAGATATTGTTTTGAGTTTCTTTCAAAAACAATTCTTATTACTAAGACAAAAATTGACCAATTTTGCTCCAAGGAAATCAAATAACTATTGGACTATAGAAAATAGTATTGCGACTTACAATATTGATAAGTGGGGGGATAAATATTTTTCTATCAATTCAAAAGGAAATATCTCAGTCACTCCAGAAAAAAACTCAGCAAAAAAAATTGATCTTTTTAAACTTGTCAAAGAACTCAAAAGTAGAGAAATAAATACGCCATTAATAATAAGATTTAACGATATCTTAAAAGATCGAATTACTGAATTGCATGAGGCTTTCTCAAAAGCAATAGAAACTTATGAATATCAAAATATTTATCAAGGTGTTTTTCCTGTCAAATGCAATCAGCAGAAGAATGTACTTGAAAAAATATTAGAGTTTGGCAGCCCATGGAATTTTGGATTAGAAGTAGGCAGTAAATCAGAATTATTAATTGGCCTTGCTCTCCTTCAAAACCAAAATTCATTATTGATATGCAACGGATATAAAGATAAAAAATATATTGAGGTTGCTACATTAGCCAGAAAACTCGGTAAAAAACCAATCATAGTTATTGAACAAAAAGATGAGGTCAAAAGAATTATTAAAGCGGTTCAGAATCTGAAAGCGACCCCATTGATAGGAATTAGAGCAAAGTTATCAAGTAAAAGCAGTGGTCGGTGGAGCAAATCTGTTGGAGATAATTCCAAATTTGGGTTATCAATTCCAGAAATTATGTCGACCATAAAAGAACTTAAAAAAGCAAATCTGATAAACGAAATGAAATTATTGCATTTTCATTTAGGAAGTCAAATCAGTGATATTGCTGTGATCAAAGACGCATTACAAGAAGCAAGTCAAATATATGTTGAATTATGCAAACTAGGTGCCCCAATGGAATATATCGACGTTGGAGGAGGATTGGGGATAGATTTCGATGGAACGAAAACTTCCTCTAGCACATCTACAAACTATTCTCTTCAAAATTATGCTAACGATGTAATTGCGACAATAAAAGATTCATGTCAGTTAAATAATATAGAACATCCAACCATAGTCTCAGAAAGTGGGAGAGCAATAATTAGTCATTGTTCAGTTTTAATTTTTAATGTTTTAGGTACAAGCCAAATAAGCTCCCAAATAAAAATATCTAACAAAAAACCCCAATCATTAATAATTGCAAATCTAATAGAAACTCTCAATCAGCTAAAAATACTTACTAAGAAAAAAGTAAATTTATCTGAAATAATTGAATTATGGAACGATGCAAAAAAATTCAAGGAAGATTGCCTAGTCGCATTTAGATTAGGGTTTTTAAATTTAGAAGAGAGAGCACATGCTGAAGAGCTGACCTGGTCTTGCGCAAAAGAAATTGCTTATAACCTTAATAATGATGAAATAACGCATCCAGATTTATATGAAATTACAGAAACACTCGCATCTACTTACTATGCAAATTTATCTATCTTTAAATCTATTCCCGATAGCTGGGCCATTAATCAAATTTTTCCGACAATCCCAATACATAGACACTTAGAAGAGCCATTCTGTAAGGGTAACTTTGCTGATTTAACTTGTGATTCAGACGGGAAATTAAATAGTTTCATTGATAATGGAAAAATTAAATCACTGCTAAATCTACATAAACCAGAACCAAATAAAGATTATCTAATAGGAATTTTTATGACAGGAGCATATCAAGAGGCATTAGGAAACTTCCATAATTTATTTGGCAATACAAATGTTATTCATATTGATATAACTCAAGATAATTCATATAAGGTTAAAAATATTATTAAGGAGGATAGCAAAGCTGAAATTTTACAATTACTAGATTACGATTCAGACTCTCTAGTGGAATCTATAAGAATTAATACTGAATCAGCAATTGATCAAAAGCAGTTAACTATTGAGGAAGCAAGAAAACTAATTGACCAAATCGAGATCAGTCTAAGAAACAGTAGTTATTTATCAGAATAACTTTATAAATTTTGTTTTAAATGATTTTTTGCATAATCTAAAGCAACATTTAATTTGTCAATATCTTTAGCACCTGCTTGCGCAAAATTAGGTTTTCCCCCTCCCCCTCCAGAACAAATACTTGCAATTTTATTAATTAATTTCCCTGCATGAAATCCGATTTTTACTACAGCATCTCCAAGAGATACTACAAATAACAACTTTTTATTTTCTGGATTTGGTATCCCCCCAAGAATAACTAGCGCTTTATCACCTAACTGAGTAGTTAAATTTAGTGCTGCAGATTGCAGAGAATTTCCGTCTAAGCCATCAATCTGACTTACTAATATTGCAAAAGAATTTATTTCCTCTGCAGAGGAAATTAGAGAAGAATATTTAAAATATGCAATTTCATCTTTCATTTGTTGTATCTCTTTATTCTTATTGACGAGCTCTGATTGCAAATTATTAACCCTATCAAAGAGTTGGTTAGGATTTGCTTTTAACAAATCACTTAGTTGATTTACTAAAGAATTTCTATCACTAAAATAGTCGAAAGCTGACTGCCCAGATAATGCTTCGATTCTTCTTACTCCTGCTGAGATTCCTTCTTCACTAATTATTTTGAAACAACCTAATTCAGATGTGGTTTTAACATGTGTTCCACCACAGAGTTCCATCGACACTCCTGGCACGTCTACAACCCTTACTGTATCATCATATTTCTCGCCAAACATTGCCACTGCCCCTTTTTTAAGAGCCTCACTCTTAGGCATAGTTTTAATGTTAAGAGAATGATTTTCCATAATCCAAGAATTGACGAGGGTCTCAACCTTAGAAAGTTGATCTTTAGAAATAGGATGAGAGGAATTGAAATCAAATCGTAATTTATTAAACGCGACTAATGAACCTTTTTGTCCAACACTTTGATTGACAACTGTTTTGAGAGCAGATTGCAACAAATGGGTAGCGGTATGATTAGCAGCAGCCTTAGCTCTATTGACTGCGTTAACCTTAGTCTTAATTTTTTGTCCAATAGTCAATAGTCCTTTTTTGACTAATCCATAATGTAGGAAAACATTTTTCTTTCGAACGACTTTATCAACAAAGACCTCTAGGTCTTTTGAGAATATTGTTCCAATATCACCAACTTGACCACCAGATTCTCCATAAAAAGATGTCTGATCAAGAACAATTAAAACTTTCTGACCTTCACTTGCTTGCTTAACTAAGGTTGAATCCAGGAACACACCCTTTATTTCTGCTTCGGATAAAAGAGAATCATAACCAGTGAAAATAGTTTTATCAAATAAGTCTATTTCACGTTCTAATGATCCCTCTAATGTCAAATCAACATTACTTGTAGCAGCTTTAGCTCTCTCTTTTTGTGCTTCCATTTCCTTCTCAAAACCTTTAACATCTACACCAATACTATTTTCTTGAGCAATTTCCACTGTGAGTTCTAAGGGAAATCCATAAGTATCATAAAGTTCAAAAGCTTTAAAGCCACTAATTAATTTCTGCCCTGAAGAGATTATTTCATCTAATAATTTCTCTCCTCTATATAGAGTTTCTCTAAACCTTACTTCTTCAATATTTATCTCACTCAATATTAAATCAATATTATTTTTTAAATCTGGATAATTCTTTTGCATTAAATGAATCCCCACGGTAGCAATTTTGGACAAAAATTCATTTTTTATCCCTAATAATCTCCCATGTCTGACCATTCTTCTAATAAGTCTTCTTAATATGTATCCTCTCCCAAGATTGCTTGCTACTACTCCGTCAGAAATTAAGTGAATAACTGCTCTTGTATGATCTCCAATAATTTTTAAAGAAATTTTGGTTCTTTCATCTGAAGAAAAATATTCAATATTTGCAATTTCAGAAGCCTTTTGAATGATAGGAAAAATTAAATCCGTCTCATAATTATTTTTTTTCTTTTGCAATATTTGTGCCATTCTCTCAAGGCCCATTCCTGTATCAATATTTTTAAATTTTAAATCTGTCAATTTCCCATAAGAATCACGATTGTATTGCATAAATACAAGATTATAAAATTCTATAAAACGATCTCCATCTTCTAAATCAATATTTTGAAGGCCTTTTTCAGGATTGAAATCGTAATAAAGTTCAGAACACGGACCACATGGACCTGTTTTCCCTGAAGACCAAAAATTATCTTTTTCACCAAGTTTAATTATCCTATCTGGATGAATACCAATTTCTTCTCTCCAAATCTTTGCCGACTCTTCATCTTCTCTAAAGACACTCACAATTATATTTTCAGCAGAAAGTCGGTAAATATTAGTAACTAATTCCCAGGCCCACTGAATTGCTTCTTCTTTAAAATAGTCTCCAAAAGAAAAATTACCTAGCATCTCAAAAAAAGTGTGGTGTCTAGCTGTAACACCTACATTTTCTATATCGTTAGTTCTTATGCACTTTTGACTAGAAGTAGCCCTTTTTGATGGTCTTTCTTTCAAACCTAAAAAAACTGGTTTAAAAGGTAGCATCCCAGCAATTGTGAGCATAACCGTAGGGTCATCTGGAATTAAAGATGCACTTGGAATGATTTTATGAGATTTCTCATTATAAAACTTTAAAAATGCATTTCTTATCTCATCTCCAGTAATTATTTTTTTAATTAGTTGAGATGTCATTTATCCAGAATAAAAAGAGCAAAAATTAAAAAAGAGCGTAATTTCGGTTATTTCACAAAAGTAATCACGCGGATTTATATTCTATATAACTAACGTTAATTTATAAAGCGAATTATTCTATGATAGCCTCTGTCCAGACAAGTAACTCAAATTTGGCACAAAAAAATAACAGGTTGTCAGTTCAATCTCAACATTTTGCTGAGGATTCTTGTGCCATAAGATCTTTAGATTGGGATCGCAGTAGATTTGATATCGAATTTGGATTAAGAAACGGCACTACTTACAATAGTTTTATTATTCAAGGGCAAAAACTAGCCATTATTGATACAAGCCATGCGAAGTTCGAAAAATTATGGCTTGAAGAATTATTTAAGCAAGTTAAACCTCAAGAAATTGATTATCTAATTACAAGCCATACAGAACCTGATCACTCTGGTTTAATAAGCAAACTAATAGAACTCAATCCAAATATCACTATAGTAGGATCAAAATTAGCGCTTAAATTCATTGAGGATCAAATACATCTTCCCTTCGAGCGTATAGAAGTTAAGAGTGGAGAGTTTTTAAATCTTGGAATTAATACGAATAGCGGATTAGAGCATAATATTGAATTCATAAGCGCACCTAATTTACATTGGCCAGATACAATTTTCTCATACGATCACAGCACTAATATTCTTTACACATGCGATGCATTTGGACTACATTATTGCTCCGAAGAATTTTTTGACACTGATCAAAAAGAAATATATGATGATTTTCGTTTTTATTACGACTGCCTAATGGGCCCAAACGCAAGAAGCGTTCTACAAGCAATTAAAAGAATAGATAAACTACCTGAACTAAAAGCAATAGCCGTTGGTCATGGGCCTTTACTTAAAAATCAAGTTAAATTTTGGAAAGAAAAGTATATCGAATGGAGTAGTAATAAAAGTAAAGGAAGCGAATTTGTATCTGTTTGCTACATAAGCGATTATGGATATTGTGATCGACTAAGTCAAGCTATATCTCATGGCATCAGCAAAGCAGATGCTCAAGTGCAATTAATTGATATAAGATCTTCCGATTCTCAGGAATTAACAGGCTTGATCTCTGCATCTAAAGCTGTAGTTATCCCAACATGGCCAGTTAATTCAGATAATGAATTAAAAGAATCTCTTGGCACTCTTTTTGCAGCATTAAAACCTAAACAATTGACAGCTGTTTATGATGCATTTGGAGGGAATGATGAGCCAATAGATTCTTTAGCTAATAAGTTAAGAGAGCTAGGCCAAAAAGAAGCTTTGTCCCCTTTAAGAGTTAAGAATATACCTGATCCAATAATTTATCAACAATTTGAAGAAGCTGGAACTGACTTAGGGCAACTGATCAATAAAAAGAAGAATATTGCCTCCATGAAGAGCCTTGATTCCAATTTAGATAAAGCTTTAGGTAGATTAAGTGGAGGATTATACGTAGTTACAGCTAGCCAAGGCACGGGTTCAACTTTTAGACAAAGTGCAATGGTCGCAAGTTGGATTAGTCAAGCAAGTTTTTCTCCACCGGGTATTACAGTTGCAGTAGCAAAAGATAGAGCTATTGAATCTTACATGCAAGTTGGCGAAGGTTTTGTTGTTAATATATTGCGAGAAGACAACTACCAAAAAATGTTTAGACATTTTTTAAAGAGATTCGCGCCCGGAGCAGATAGATTTGCTGATGTAGATATAATTAGCAACATTGCAGAAGGTGGGCCGGTTCTTTCTGATTCTCTGGCATTTTTAGATTGTAAAGTAAGTTCGAGATTAGAGACTCCCGATCATTGGATTATTTACGGTATCGTTGCAAATGGTAAAGTTTCAGATTTGTCCTCTAAAACAGCTGTTCATCACAGAAAAGTTGGAAATCACTATTAGAAAATTACTTTTTTTAAAATGTTAGAAATCAATAACAGCTCAGTCTTTGAAGATAAGAACTTATCAAAATTTGAAATTACTGAAAATTTTACTTGCATCAGATTTCTAGATCACAATAAAGAAAGATTTGAACTTGAGTTTAATCTTGAACAGGGAACTTCCTTCAACACTTTTTTAATTAGAAGTAATAAAGAGCTTTTTATTATTCATCCACCTGAAAAAAACTATTTAAATTCATTCAAAAAAATAATCTCTATATTTGTTAATCAATTTCAATTAAATACAATAAATCTCATTACTGGACATATAAATCCTCAAATCATAGAAACTTTAAAAAATATAAATACTACATTCAAAAACTTAACTATTACATGCTCTAATCCAGGATTTAAACTTATTAGCGAACTTTGGAATCAAAAGAACCCAAACGTAGAAAAATTTGGCGAGGTTGAATTACCTAAAATAAACATAATTAAAAAAGAACTTATTTTAGAATTAGAAAATATTTCACTAGAGTTAATTCCTGTTCCAACAGCGCGTTGGCCGGGAGGTCTAATAGTTTATGAAAGAAATCAAGAAATACTTTTAAGTGAAAAAATATTCTCTGCACACATTGCCTCTGAATCTTGGTCTGAGACAAATCGAATAAGTACAGAAGTTAATAGAAAGCACTTTTATGATTGCCTAATGGCACCAATGTCTAATCAAATCGTAACAATAGCAGAAAGAATTGCTGAATTAGATATTAAAACTATTGCTCCACTTCATGGACCAGCTATTGAATATAGCTTAAAAAGCTTTTTAAATGACTACATCAGATGGGGAGAAAATCTGTCAACAAATAATCCTAAAATTACCCTGATTTACGCTAGTGCATATGGCAATACAGCTTCAATAGGAGATGCATTAGCTAAAGGTATCACTAGAACTTCTGTTGAGGTTAAAAGTATTAATTGCGAATTTACTTCTAATGATGAACTAATAAAATCAATTCAAAATGCTGATGGATATTTAATTGGATCTCCCACATTAGGAGGCCATGCCCCCACTCCAATAGTAAGTGCCCTCGGTACTTTGTTGTCTGATGGAAATAGAGATAAGCCTGTCGGTATTTTTGGAAGTTTTGGATGGAGTGGTGAAGCAATAGATTTACTTGAATCAAAATTAAAAGATGGTGGTTTCAAATTTAGTTTTGAGCCAATAAGAATTAAATTTAGTCCTAATAAACCCAAAATAAAGGAACTGGAAGAAATTGGTACTCATTTTGGGAGAAATATATTAAAAAACGCAAAACAGAAAATCCGAAAATCAGATACTGGAATGATTACTAGTAAAACTAATCCAACGCTTCAAGCTTTAGGAAGAGTAATCGGTTCACTTTGCGTTCTAACTGCCTCTAAAGGCAAAGACGAGAATAATGTGAAAGGAGCCATGCTGGCATCATGGGTTAGTCAAGCAAGTTTTTCTCCCCCTGGATTAAGTATTGCAGTCGCAAAAGATAGATCAGTAGAGTCTCTGCTACAAATAGGTGACTCTTTCGCTTTAAATATTCTTAGCGAAAAAGATTTCAAGGAACCTCTTAAAAGATTCACGAAATCTTTCGCTCCGGGGGAAGACCGATTTGAAGGATTGAAGATTGAATTAACTCCTAATAATCAAATAATTATTCCTGAGTCTTTAGCATGGTTAGATGCTTTAGTAAAAGAAAGAATGGAATGTGGAGATCATTGGGTAATCTATGCAGAGGTTCTCCATGGCAATATACTAAAATCAGATAGTCTAACGGCTGTTCATCACCGCAAGAGTGGAGCCAACTATTAAGCTACTTTTTTAATTTATGAATGATTCAAAAGAAATCATAATCATTTCGGCAAGTTGCGGGAAAAACCTAGAACTTTCACAAAAATTTCTTGAAAAAAGCAATGAAATGAAAATAAGTTCCGAAATCTTAGATCTTACAACTTTAGATATTCCATTATTTAATCCTAGAATTCATAATAACGAACATATTCCAGTAAAAATATTAGAAATAAAAGAAAAGCTTTTTGCTACAGAAAAGTGGATAATTTGTGCGCCTGAATACAATGGATCAATTCCTCCAATTCTCACAAATTTGATAGCATGGTTATCCATATCAGGAGATGATTTTAGAAATTTATTTAATGGTCAACCAATTGCAATTGCTACATTTTCTGGAGGAGTAGGTTTAGAACTACTGACTTCATTACGAATTCAATTAGTGCATTTAGGAAGTCAAGTCTTAGGAAGACAACTTTTTTCTTCATTTAGTAAACCAATTGATAGCAAAACTATTGAAGATATAATTCAAAGACTATCACAAATGAAAAAATTAAAAACATAAAAATTTCGCGTATTTAAAAGTCTAAATCAATTATTCTCATTCCAGACTTTTAGTATTTCTCTTGCCATTGGAAGAGCATGTACAGAACCGCCTCCTGGAGTATTTTGTGCAAAAGCAACTATTAATAACTCACTTTTATCTGAAGGAGTAAAACAAACAAACCAAGCATGGTCTAAGCCGCCTTCTCCATCTTCAGCAGTTCCTGTTTTGCCAGAAACAGGAGGCAAATTTGACACTCCATAATTAATAGATACTCCAGTACCAGATTCAACGACTTTCCTTAAACCACTCTTGATCACCTGAATATTTTCTTCATCAATATCAATTTTAATTGGCTTTTTATTTAATATAAATTGTTTATCAAATTTAGATAAATGAGGAGTAACTAAATACCCACCGTTTGCAATGGCAGCATATGCCCGCGCAATCTGTATAGGAGTAACTTGAACAACAAATTGACCAATAGACATACTTGCAATATCTTCTGGGACCCAAGGAGTTCTACCTGCTTTACCCCATCCTCTTCCTTCTTTAGCCCATTTACTACTTGCCACCAAGCCCGCATTCTCTTGTTCACTTATTTCAATTCCAGATAATGAAGCAAAACCAAGCTTCTTTGAAATATCATAAATTTTATCAACACCTACAGCATGACCAATCTGATAAAAAAAAGTATTACTAGACACTCTCAAGGCATCTTCATAACCAATATAGCCAAAACCTAAATCATTATGTTCTCTAAAACATTGACTACCATAAGTTATGCATCGCTTAGTTTCTAATACAGTATCAGACGGGAATTTTCCACTTTCTAAACCAGCTAAAGCAGTTACAATTTTCCACACACTTCCTGGATCATAGGCATTTAAAGCTCGATTAAATAGAGGTTTTTTTGACGAATTAAATAGTGCATCATATTCTTTTTGAGGCTTAAAATCTTTTGAAAAAAAATTTAAATCAAATGTAGGTTTGCTAGCCATAGCTCTTATTGCACCATCTCGAGGATCCATAACTATTATGGCTCCACCTTTTTTGTCCTTAAGAACTTTTTCGGCAACTAATTGCAAATTCAAATCAAGTGTCAACTGAATATCCTTTCCTTTTTTGGCAGGTTTAATACCTAAAGATTGCTGAAATGTGCCTGAGGAATTCACCTCAACCATCTCTCCACCCCATTCACCTCTTATAAAATCTTCGTAAGCAAATTCTATTCCTGTTCTTCCAATTAAATCATTTAATTTATAACCTTTTTTAGATAAAATACTAAACTCTGAATCAGTAATTGGCTGGGTATATCCGATAACATGAGCAGCTAATGTCTTATAAGGATAATTTCTAATAACTTTGTTTGAAATTTCAATTCCACTTAATTGGATTTCATTTTCTTTGAATTTAATAATTTGATCAACTGTTAAATCATCTAATAAAGTGATTGAAAGGTCATTATATTTCAAACCATCAATATATCTTTTTTGAAGCAACTCAGATGGAGTATCTAATAAAATAGAAAGCTTGGATTTATACTTCTGCCACTCTAGTTCAGTAACGTATTGAGGTTTTATTATTAAAGAATACTTAATTTTACTATCTGCCAAAATAAATCCATTTTTGTCAGTTATCAAACCTCTTATTGGTTGAGATGCAATTAACCTAATTCTATTTTCATCCGACATTTTTTTATAATTTTCATAATTTACGAGCTGCAAAAAAATTAATCTAATTAATATCAATAGAAAAGTAAAAGAAGTGAATAAATAAATAACAAGAGGTTGTCTATTTAATGAAAAATCTTCTTTATTAAAATTATGCTTTTCCAAATTAAATTTTTATTTAACTAAAAACTTTTTTTCTAAAGACATTATCGTTTCTTTAATCCTTACAAGTCGGTCAACTAATAATTGATACTTATTGAGATCCTTAGTTTGATCAAATTCAGTATTTTGGATAGGTACTTTTTCCTGATTATTAGTCATTAAATTATAATAATTTGTTTTTAAGACTTCTTAATAACATTCTAGGAAAAAAATTAAAACTTATCAAAAGAATTTTAAATGATATATAAATATTCTATTTAATAAAAAACTTAAATTGACTGATCTAAATTTTCCTCGAAATAAGGATTACAGCTGTTTTTAGATATTCCGAATGACCAACCGATAAATGAAGAGATAAAAATGACTACTATTATCGGTAAAAAAGCTTGTTGAGTATTTTCAAGGATTAACCATTCTTTCCAACTTCTGATAAATTTCTTTCTTTGAAATTTCCTTTGCTCATTCAGTTCAATTTTAGCTTTTTTAGCAAAAGATTTTTTAACCCACTTTTCAAAAGATATTTTTTTTTGAATTAACATCTTTCTCTCAACTTCTAGTAGTTGCTCAGGATTAAGTTGGGGATGAAATACAGTAATTAGTTCGATAGTTTTTATAAACATTTCTACAGTTGCGTCTTTTATAAGTTTTTCTTCTTCGCTAAGATCATTCCAATCTAATTCGGGGAAAAATCTATTTCTATTAGAAGATATTTGTTTTACAGAAATTTGTCCTGGCTCTCTTAACCAAATATTCGTATTTTCGTCAAATCTTCTCCGATATAAAAATGGATTAATAAAAATAGTTTTTCTATCTATTTTTATTACATCTTTTTGCAGATGATTTCTAATTTTATTTTTTGTATTTTTTTTATTAAACAAATTTTAATTAAATATCTACTTAAGATTATATTTTATAAATTATTTTTAGATATTTAAAGAAAAATATTATTCATTTTTTTCTTTAAAGTTAATTCTTCTGCAACTGCCAACGTTTTTTTAAATAATTACAATACTCACACTTAGGCGAAGGTTTAGGAAATTGGTTTGATTGTAGAAGTCTAACAGTTTCAATAACTTTCTCTTCAACCCAACCTGCAGAGCAATTTAACTTAATCAAATGCGTATCAAAATGGAGTTTATTATGAAAAAAACGTTCATTTTTTTTTCCATTAAAGTAAACAAGATAAGCTTCATCTGCCACCTTAAACCCATTCTTTCTAAACAACCACTGATACATTTCTAATTGCCTCTTATATGCTTTTGGATAATCATATTTATTAAAAGTTTCATGCCAATCAAAGTTATTTCTTGAGGTTGCTTTTACATCTGCAATGATCAATTCACCATTCTTTTTTCGCCAAACATCATCAACTGCTCCTCCAAAATCGAAGTTGTGCTCTATTGATTTGTATCTTATACCTTTAAAATTACTTCTCCATAAATCAATATCTTTATGTTTAAAAGGTATGGCATCAATTTTGTTTTCAATAAATAAAGGATGTGGTTCTTGAATTTCTCGATAATAATCAAATTCATTTTTACATAAATTATCTACTGCAATATTCAAAGTAAAAGGAAGGGATGGAGGTTTAATTTGATGCTTTTTATCTAATACACAACATCTAGGACAATTAATATATTTCTCTACTGTTGATCTACTGAGTGTAATTAAAGCAGTCATTGCTATTAAAATATTTAAAATTATCTATTCAATGAATTGAAAAATTTTTTATTTATATTTTAATATTTTAAAAAGTTAAAGACAAAAGGCAACACTCTCAAACACTATAGAGGCATTTTTTTAATAACAAATATATTGAATTTAACGGAAGTAAATATCTTGAAGGGAAAATAAAAATAAGTGAGGCAAAAAACTCTGCTCTAGTTTTAATGATGACTTCAATTCTTTCTAAAGGTCAAATTAATCTTTTTAATGTTCCTCAAATTACAGATGTTGCAATTATGTCTAGAATATTAACTGCAATGGGTATGAATATAAAATCTAATAAAGACAAATTAGAAAGAAATATTAAAAGTAATCTTCACCAAAACAAAAAGTATTCTTTGGTTTATAAAGTTAAGAAAATATATCAAATGAATAATTAAGTTCTGATTGAATCATTTCCTAAATCAACAGTATCAAGAACTCTTTTAAGCTTTCTAAAATCATCTAATATTTCACCACAGCCATTAACTACGCAAAGCAAAGGATCTTCCGCTACGTGAGTAAAAATTCCAGTTTCCTTAGTTACTAGATCATTCATGCCTCTTACTAAAGCTCCACCTCCTGCGAGCATAATGCCCCTCTCAACAATATCTGCAGCTAACTCTGGAGGAGTACGTTCTAATGTTCTTTTTATAGCTTCAACAATTTTACTAAGTGGATCAGCCATAGCCTCCCTTATCTCTCCTGATGTTAGGGTTATTGACCTAGGAAGACCGGATAAGAGGTGTAAACCTCTAACTTCATAAGAAGTCTGGTCGAAATTATCATTAGGAAAAGCAGATCCTATTTTGATTTTGATTTTTTCTGCGGTTCTCTCTCCAACAACCAAATTATGAGCTTTTTTAAG
>QCGD01000003.1 GCA_003280025.1 Prochlorococcus sp. AG-363-P06
AATTCGCCAATAATTTCGATTATTTTATTTAATGCGAATAAAGAAAAATATAGATTTAAAACATCATTATTTAATCCAAAAAATAATATTAGAATTGTTGATTTAGATTTAACAATTAAAACTTTTAATTCTCTTAGAAGAAATGATATTAGCTTTTTACATCAATTACCTCAATTTAGTAAAAATGACTTATTAAAATTAAAAAACTTTGGATATAAATCATGTGAAGAATTAATATCTGCAATTATAAATTTCCACAAAAAATTCGATGATAAAAATAAAATTAATGATGAATTTAAAATTAATATTCAAAAAGATAATCGAATTGAAAAGTTGAATGCAAATAAGAATGTAATTAATTTACTAAAGAGGAATGGAATACAAAATATTTCAGATCTTTCTAGATATACTGAATTTGAGATAAAAAACCTAAATGGATTTGGTCCTATATGTTGGGATAATCTAAAACAAAATTTAGAGATTTATGAAAGGAATTATTCTACAAAAGTAAATTTTAAACTTGGAATTAATAATGATGGAATATTACGTAATACTAATAAAAATGATTATTCAGAAGAATTTTGGAATTTTATACAGGAAAAGTTTCAAAATATAAAAACTCAAACTAATTATTCAGATGTTGAAAATATAGACAAATTATTAGAGTTATTTTTCCAAGAAGCTTATAAGAAAAATAATAATTTAAGAACTCTAGAAATGATTTACCTAATTAGTGAAGAAGCATTTAAAAAGTTCAATGATTCTTCAATAAAAAAAATCACTCTTGAATATTCACTCTATAAATATTTAATTTTTAAAAAATTCCTTAATTTAGAAAACACTTTAACAGCATTAACTTGGATAAGCAATTTCAGAAATATTATTGAACGAAATAAAATTATTATCATTATTTACCTCCAAAGAATTTCAGGAAAAACGTTTGCAGAAATTGGTAGAGAAAGAAATTTATCTAGAGAAAGGATTAGACAATTAGAATTGAAAATTTCAAAATTCATTGGAACCTCTGCCTCAGAGTTAACAAATATATGTAGGAATTTAAAAGAAAAAATTCTTTTTAAAGAAGAATCTTCTGCTTTCTTAGAAATTATTAAAAAATTTGGGAGAATACCTCATAAATTGGATGAATTTATTGATGAAAAGAGTTGTAATTACCTTAAATTAAATCTTAAAGAAAGAATCGACATATATGAAAAATTTAAAGTTGAAATTCCTGCTTCAGAATATGACTTTCATTATGAATACATTACTAACTTAAATGGTATAGCAGGAAGTGGATATTGGTTAAAACTTGATAACCTAAAAGAATTCCTATTTAGACATGCCCATAAATTAGGTGAGCCTAATCTTATGCCCAAACAGACATCGTTACCTCGTGCAGTTGGTGGGGTCGTAACAAGGCATGGAGGTCAAAGTAAGGTCGCTTCTTTAATTGGTTTAAAATATCAAGGTCAACTTGTGAATCCTGATGGAGGTAGAACTTACTGGACCGATGAGAGACTTGAAGAATTGATTGATGACGTAAACATGTTTCTAATACAAGATTTATCAGTAATGCCTGAAAGGACTCAATTTGTTGATTTCTTCAAAAATACCACGATAAGAAAATATCAAGATAAAAAAGTTTATTCAGCATTTGCAGCATTTACAAAACAAGAAGTTTTAAGCTGGGAAGATGTTGCCAAAAGATTTAAAAGAAAAATTCTATATTAAAAATTACTTTTTATTTATAAAATTTCTCTCTCAATAATTATTTCTTGATTATTATTATTTCCAATTTATTACACAAAATATCTTACAATCTTTAATAAAAAATATTATGTCTAAAGAAAAGATAATAAAAGAATATATAAATCAAATTACAGACCAAGTTAAAGCGCGTCAAGTTTCAATAGATGAGGCTTGCAATAATTTAAAAATATTTTGTGCAAATGATGAAATGAAAGAGTTTCTCCAAGAAGCTCAGCTTACTTTAATGAGAAAAGAATCTAAATTTAAAACTGGTACCGTAGTATTAAACTCAAGGAAAAAAGATTATTGGTACTTCCATGGTGAAGGAGACGAAATTTGGTCAAACTATAAACGTTTCCTTATTGAACATAAAAAATGGGAAGGAGAGAATATTGATCAACTTGATATGGAATCAACATCAATAGTTAATGAATTATTGAATCCCATAAGTGACAATGACGGAAGAATTCAGGGCCTAGTTTTAGGTTATGTACAATCAGGGAAAACTTCTAATATGGCTGGAATTATAGCCAAAGCAGCAGATAGTGGTTATAAATTTATTATAATTTTTGCAGGTCTTACTGATGCATTGAGGAGACAAACTCAAATCAGAATTGAGAATGATATAACTAATCATTCTAAAGAGAGATGGCATTGGCTAACTGATCAAAATGATGATTTCATAGCAAGTCCTCAACCTTTGCCTGATACAGCTAATAAAGTAACAAAAATCTGTGTAATAAAAAAGAATGTAAATATCTTACAAAGATTACTTGAAAAAATTAATCAGCTTACGACTTCTAGATTAAGAAAAATGACTACTTTGATAATAGATGATGAGTGTGATCAAGCTTCTTTGAATACTAGGGAAAATAGAGATATTGCAGGTGATATATCTGGAACAAATAAATTAATTAAAGATACACTTTATACCTTAAAGAAGGTCTCATACGTTGGTTATACTGCAACTCCTAATGCCCCATTTTTAACAAGTCCAAAATCTGCAGATAGCACAGATAATCTATTCCCAAAAGATTTTATAGTTTCGTTAAAAGAGCCAAAAAATTATTTTGGAGTAAACAAACTTTTCCAGAATGAAGAAAACAGTGATGGTGAATATGAGTTGCCTTTTATAAGAAGAATTGAAGAGGAGGAAGTTTCATTTCTTCAACCTCCTTCTCAAAAAGAAAGATTTAATTTTAGACCTAAATTAACAACTAGTTTGGTCAAAGCATGCGACTATTATCTCTTAGCTTTATCAGCAAGAGCTTGCAGGAAAGAAAATTCAGAACATTGCTGCATGATGATTCATACATCAAGATATACAGAAATGCATGATTCCTTTTTACCACTTATCAAAGGAGAATGGTTGCAACCGATTGTAAGAGATCTTAAAGAAAATAAAACTAGAACTTTAAAAAGGCTTGAATCTCTATGGGAAAAAGAAATTTCAATATTGGAGGATTCAACTAGGTTAAATCTCAATTGTCCTCAAAAGCCTGAAAAATTTGACGATTTGAAACCTCACTTATTAACTCAGGCTTTAACAATAGAAGTATTGAGAGAAAATTCAAATAACGAAAATGAGGAGGATAGACTAGATTTTGGGAAAGAAACAATTCACGCAATTGTAATAGGCGGAGATGTTTTATCAAGAGGTTTAACTATTGAAGGATTATTATGTAGCTTCTTTCTCAGAGAATCAAGTCAAGATGATACCTTAATGCAAATGGGAAGATGGTTTGGTTATAGAAAAGGCTATGAAGATTTACCTAGGATTTGGATGACATATTCTGTGGAATATGAATTTAGCAAATTTATTGAAAAAGAAGAGCATATGAGAAGAAGAATAACAACTATGCGTGAACAAGGAAGAGCACCAATAGAGTTTCCTCCGGAGGTTGCAATATCTAAAGGTCGCAAGCCAACCGCTAAAGGTAAAATTTCGCGAAGAATTGAAACATCAAATGGAATGTTTTATGATCGTGAATTTTGGACATTGCGTTTCCCATTGGATCAAAATAAGCATAAAAACAATAAAAAGGCTGTAGAAAAATTAATTGAAGATTTAATTGAAGAGTCCAAATATAAATTTGAAAAAATCAATAATTGTAATGTTGTAAAAAATGTTGACTGTTCCCACATACAAAATTTTATTGACAACTTTTATTTTCATGAAAAAGAGAGTTTTGGAGGTTTGAATAAATTTCTAGAATCAGAAAATAATAATTATCCTAATAATTCTTTAAGAAAATGGAATATTGGTATTATGGAAGGCAAAGGAGAAGGATTAATTAACATCAGTTCTCTTAGAGATATAAGAACTTGTATAAGAACAAAGGTTTATGATGCAAATTCAAATAATAAAGAAATTTACATCAAGGCGCTTATGGGCCCAACGGATCTTTTAATTGATGTAGATAGAAACAAATTCAAAGATTTTGAAGCAGAAAATTCTGAATATAATAAACAGAAAAGAGAACTTACTAGAATTTATAGAAAAAAAATATTTGGAGACAGACCCCTCTTAATCATTTATCCTATAAGCAAAGATTCTAAACCAAATGAAAATAACGAAAACAGAAAAGCTCTTTTTGAAAATATAGATATACCTTATGAAAAACACGATATATTTGGAGTCGTTATTTCTTTACCCAGTACACCTAAAAAAAGAGTTTTCATAGAAAAAGCTCTAAGAGTTCAAAGTTATCAAAAATGAAATTAGTTTACATTTACAACTTGAAAATTCTTAAATTCTATAACTTTCTTTTTTATTAATGTTAGAAACGATCAAAAATACATGGGAAATACTTGAACCCATTCGCAAAATATCAAAAGAACAGTTTGAGATATGTCCTTTTGAAATCTCAGAAAACTTAAAACCTGATTCAGTTTTATTTTTCATAAACGATAAGAATGAAAAAGGAATTTTATTAAAGGATGATAATCTTGAAACTAAGCTGCCAAAACACGGTTGTTCCAGACTTGAAATAATACGTCAAAATATTTCAATTGAAGGTTTTGAAAATAAATATATAAAAGTAACTTGTTTAGATGAATCCCTTAATTATGCTTTTTCAATATTAGTAAGCAGAATTCTTCAATTATTAATTGATGGCTCTTCACCTTCTAGTGCGACAATAGATTCTGTAAATGAGTTAAGAAAGCTTCTTTCTCGTTCTAGAGGTCCCTTACCTAAAGAAGAAGAAATTATTGGCCTTGTTGGAGAATTGATTTTTCTTTTTTCATTAGTTGAAAAAAAACAAAATTTATGGAAAGGATGGAATGGCCCATTTAAAGCATCCAAAGACTATACCCTAAGTAATGTTGATGTTGAGTTAAAAGCATCACTACAATCAGGAGAGCCATCAATAACAGTTAACAATTTAAATCAACTTGAACCAGTAGTAGAAAGATCCCTGTTTTTATTTCATTCAACACTTGTAAAAAATCCTAATGGAGATATATCAGTGCCAAGATTAATTAAAAAAATAATAGACAAAATTGATGACAAAGATGATTTCAACAATACTTTATTCACTGCTGGTTATTCGAAAGAACATGAAGAGATGTGGGATTCTTTTAGATTTTCTGTAATAGAAAAAACATCATATCAAGTATTAAATGATTTCCCAAGAATAAATCAGAACTCTTTTATTAATTCTTCAATCCCAGATAGCATTTCAAAGATAAGATACGATATTGAACTAAACAAGCTAAGTAAATTTAAAATAGAAAATAAATCTTTAATTGATTTAATTTATCAAAATGAATAATCAGGGAACAAGCGTTAATATATATAGTGAGCCTTTCCCAAATAGCGGTGCCATGCCTGGAGAAGGTGCAACTAAGTTACTTGGTCTATCATTAACCCCTTTAGAAATTCTACTAAGAGAAACACTTCAAAATAGTTGGGATGCATCCATAGAACAAAACTCTAAGCCATCTTTTGAAATTAATTTGAGGCTTTTAAAAGTAAATGAATCTATTGCACTTAAAAAATTTTTCTTTCAGCTACCTCCCATCGATTCAAAAGAGAGATTGGTATTAGAAAACTTTTTGAATAAAAAGTATCAATTAATTTTGGAAATTTGTGATTTCGGCACTAAAGGCCTTGGTGGGCCATTTTCAGCATCCGAAGCAATTAGCACAGAAGAAGATTATGATTTTGTGAATTTTGTAAAGAATATTGGCAGTCATAGAGACCAAAGAAATGGAGGCGGAACTTATGGTTTCGGAAAATCATCTCTATTTAATATGAGTAAATGTAAAACTATACTTATAGATTCATTAACTTCTTACAAAAATAAACTTCAAAATCGCTTTATTGGATATGCTTTGGGCACCTCATACGATGCATTCGAAGATCATGAGAAAAAGCGCAAAAGATTTACAGGTAGACATTGGTGGGGCTCAAAAGGAAACTATCCTAATGATCTCAAAGTAGTGGATCCAATTTTAGATGAGGAAGCAAGAATAATTTCCAAGGATCTTGGACTAAAAGTAAGAAATCATGAAAAGGATAAGGGTACTTCATTAGTAATTCTTGATCCAAATTTAGATGATCTTGATGAGAATTTCTCTCCTGAATTAATACCCAAAATTCAAAAAAAAATCAACTTAAGATTCCAAGAAATATTACTTTGGTGGGCATGGCCAAAATTCACTCTTATGAGTAATAATGAAAGGCCAATGAGTTGTCACATATCAGTTTTTGGAGATAAAGAAGAGATCCCAGCTCCAGAGAGATTATTACCATTGAGTTTTTTAGCTAACGCTTTAAGAGAAGCTAGAAATAAAAAAAATCCTATTTACTCATCTAGGCCTAGAATAAAGTTAGGACATATTGGTACCTATGTTGATGAATCTAAAGGAGATCTATATAGTGATTCAAGATTTAGAAATGTTTTAGAAACAACACTTATTCCTAAAAAATTGGGACATTTTGCCTTGCTTAGGCCAGCAGAATTGGTAGTTAGGTATGTGACACGTAGTAGTATTTTGGATGATAACCAACCGCAATGGGCAGGAGTCTTTATATGCAGTGAGGAAGAAGATATCGAGAGAGTTTTTGCAAAGTCCGAGCCTCCTACACACGACGACTGGAAGCCAAGTTCATCACATGATCTTTCAAAAGATCAAAAAAAATTAGTTGGAAGTGCAAAAAATCAAATCTATAAAGAAGTAAAACAATTATCTGGCGAAGAAACATCAGATTCTTGGGAAGACTCCTCGGAAACCGATAGAAATTCTATTGCTTGGTTAATGGATGATATTGGATCTTCAATTATTGGCAGAGGAATTGGAGGCGCTGATGGCTCAAAGAAACTAGGCAAGAAAAAAAGTAAAAATAAAATTACAACGAAATTAACCAAGCCAACTTATTTTAAAACAAGCTTTATAAATGAAAAAATAGTTGCTGAATTCAAAATGACTCTTACTGGCAAAGAAGGTAAAAATGTTCAGATAGATTTTAAACCATGGATTTTAACCGAGGAAGGTAAGGTTGAATCCGCACCAAATGGTTTAAAGCCTAAAATAATCAAATTAAAATCATCAAACCTTTATGAGGTAAACGAAGAACAAATTCAAAAACAAATAAATCAAAATGGGGGAGGGATATTTAGTTTGCCTTTTGTATTACAGAAAAATCAAATAAATATTGAAGTTAGTGTTGAGATTCCAGATAACGTAGTTATTACATTAATTGCTAATTTAAATAATAATTTATAAATATGTCAACACTTGCTTATCCTTATCCTAATTTATTTCCTTATATTGAAAGTAAATGTCTTTGGTTATATTCGGTAGATGGTGAGGAACACAAGGAATTTAAGGAACCATTAAGTAATTGGGATTATAAAGCTTCTCTTGAAATAAAATGCAAATTAACTTGGGATATAAGAGATATTTTTGAGCAAGCTAATCTTCTTACAATCATTAATTATTCAAGAATAGCGATAATAGAAATATCCTCGCCAGGGCAAATATGCTCAGGTAGAAAAAAAATTTTTGATTATCCGCTTATAGATTTGAATAAATTACCAGACCAAATAATCTTAAAAACTAATTCTTTAAATAATTCAAGTAATATTCAATTTCGTCTTATTATTTATACAGAAAATTGTGAGTTAAATAGATTTAAATATAAGAAAGGAAGCATCTTATATGATGAAATTTCAACCTTAGTGCTTGAAGGAGAACGTGCAAGGATTTCTTTGCAAAGAAGGGACTTCAAAGATTTCAATAATGAAAATGCTATGTGGTTTGTAAAATTTTATCCGGAGAATTTATATCAAACCTTTAATGAAACTTATACCCTTTTTTTAAACAGTAATAAGAAAAACCTAGAAGATCAAATACGGCGTAGTATTTATCTTAAAGACGCACTGAAAACAGATTTTGTAATTACTATTATGTGCTCCACTCTTCTTAATGAAGATTTAGATATTGATTTGGATGAAGATTACCCAGATAGTTCATTAGGTTTTCGAATAAAAGAATGGTTAAAAGACTTTGGTATAGAATCTAAAACTAACTTAGAAAAATTCAAATTTGAAATTACATACAATCAAAATATTATTAAAACAAAATGCCAAAATCTTTTCTGTTCTGATTTTGATTAAAAATAAAAACAATGTATTTATTACCACAACTCAAAAAAGATACTGGCCAAGAAGCAATTTTTAATTTTATTAAAAAAGGAAAAATTGATGAATCAGATATTTTAAAAAATTATGATGGATTATGTTATACCCTTTCTGAAAATAGAAAAGTAAAAAATGAAGATTTACATTTACTGCGTAATAGGATTTTAGATCTAGCAACAAAAAATGGATTTAGAAATGAGAGCCCAAATCGTTTTAGGGAATTCGAATATGATGTAGCTATTTGTCTAAGTAATTGCAGCTTTCTTTGGCACAACTCATTACCTACTGGGGAAGCTTTGAGAAACAACTTTTGGACTTACCTAACAATTGTTTTATTGCCTGATTTGGCAGCTTGGAGATGGCCAATACCTAAAGACGGTGAACTGAGTACTGCATGGAATGGAAGAATTTTGGGAGGGACTAGAAATACCTTCCAAAGAATATTTAGAAGAGTATTAAGTTTTGATAGAGGATCAAATCATCCCGAACGCTTTACTTTAATAAAAGACCTAATGGAAGATGATTTTAGTGCAATTTTGGAAAGAACCAGTATAGGTTGTAATCCGAAAATTGCGATTGCATTAGCAGAGGAATTTCTTTTAATGAGAAAAAGGAATGAAAACAAAAGTAAGCAAATTCAGACTTTAATTTATAGAGAATCAACCAAAGATTTAACTGCTTATGGCAAGGTACAATCTTTAGATTTACTTGAAGAAAAAGATTTAAAAGAATTAATTTCTCAAGTATTTGATCAAAAAGAGAATCAATTATTAAATTAATAATTTTTTCAAGAAATGTTATAAATTATCCATAAATTTTTTGATCCATTAAATAACTATAAATTCAAATTTTATTTTCAAATCTTTTTTTTAGTGCGTCTCTAGATGGATAAAATTCTTCACTAGCTGGCAATCTTAAATATTTACTATCAAAATTTCTGTATTCATTATCTTCTATAGTTTTATCAACATAAATTATATAATTTTCATCAATTCGAAATAAATTCAAATCAAATAATGTGTGTATATCTGCTCTAAGAAGAATACCATTTTGAATATGATTGGTTGAAGATCCTTTATAGGGTATTATGTGCGCTGCTTCAAGAGTTTCAGGAATAGTTGAATTAGTAATCGCACATTTATTGTCATAGACCTTTAATAATTTTCTTCTGAATTCTCCTTGACCTTGCCGCCTACAAATAGAGGCTAGTATCCTATCTCTTGAGTCTTGAATATCTTTTACATTAAAAAAATCTTGGTCATTAATATTTTCTCTGAAAATATCTAAATCAATTCTCCTAATTTTATTTGGAATAAATTTCAAGTTAAAATTTTGCTGAACAAAATCATCAAGACTTGAATATTTCTTTTTAATATCATTTATCCTATTATCTGAAATTCTCGAGAATCCCCCAAAACTTTTAATAGGTGATGAACCTATTTCTAAATTATTTAAATGTATATCTATTGCTAATGGCGTAGATAAGAAATAAATATATTCCCAAGTCTTATTATCTAACGATCCCCATATGTTATTTGCTAATTTAGAACTATGAATTTTCCCCGTGCATCTAGAAATGAATCTATAGTGACTTGAATAAACACATATGACGTAATCATCTTTTTGCATAAGATTCCAATTTCTAAGATTATTTTTCCCAGGCATAGCTCCCCAGCAAAAAATACTTTTTTTATTGTTTGATATAAGCAATCTCTCAATTTGAGATTTATCTAAAGAAATTTCAACTTTTCTAAAATCTATAGGATTGATTATTGAATCATCTAAATGAGATCTGGCAGAGGAATTTCCGGCAGTAAAAATAAAAATTTGAGTCATTTTAAATCAGTATATTTTTCACTTTTCCCCTTAGAAAGTTTTACAGGATATTTAACACCATTTTTTTCAATTTTTTTATTTGCGATACTGATTGGATCTAATCCCATAATCTCACAAAGCCTAATTGAGTAGATTAATACATCAGCAATTTCATCCGAAATTTTAACAACATTTTCTTTATCTAATGTTAAATCTTCTTTAGCCCATTGGAAATTCTCTAAAAGTTCAGCGGCTTCAATACAAATAGAAATAGCTAAATTCTTTGGAGTATGAAATTTATCCCAATCTCTTTCTTCACAAAAACTTGAAATTTTTGATTGAAGTCTTTTTATATCTTGATTCATTTCTCAATTTCATTATTAATCTTTATTATAAATTTTAATTTTGTAAGATTTATTTTTTTTAATGTTTTAGCAAAAGAAGAATATTTACACTCCTACTATTCAATTCTTTTTTTTAAACTTATTTAAAATCGAAACTAAAAACCATCTTATAAATATTAATTTATCTACAAATTGACCCTTCAAGTAATAATTTTTCTTTCGAAACTTTTATACCTGCTGCTTCATAGCGAGCTAGAGGGTCATCGCCCCAAACCCATCCGTTAGGCATTTTCCTTGCTAATTTTATTGAACTTAATTTTTTATCCTCTTCTCTAAGAATTATTACTACAGAACCTGCAGATAAAAAAATCTTTTCAACTTCTGATTCTACTAATGGATTACAGTTAAGTAGTTTAGATCTAACTATTGATGCAGGTATAGAATGCTCATAAACAAAAGGTTGTTTTTTTCCATAAAACTTACTTCTTTTATATCGTTTTTTTAAATCCACCTTCATTAGATTAAACATTCTTAATGCTCCAATGGAGAGAGGGTATTCACTATTGGCTAAGGTGACTTTAGCAATCATATTGTTTAAGAGATAACCAGAATCACCTTTTAAATCTCTTACTTCCTTTATCTTTAATCCTGATGTAATCCATTGAATTAGAGCTTTCTGATCAGAATTCCAGTTCATACTTTTATATTATTCAAACTTAGCATAGAAGAAAACTTTCATAAGTGATTCCCATAAAGGAAAGGAAATATAAACGTTTAAGGTTTTAAAACTTAAATTATTTATAAATTAAATTTGATGGATACTTAATTCTAAATATCTAAAAGATCTAAATATTGTCTGAATTTAGATATCTAAAAATTATATTTAAGTAAAAAGTTTTAAATTTAAAATATTTTTAATTTATATAAATTGTTGAAGCTTTTTATATTAAATTGAGAATTGAATTATTAGTATTTATTTAAACTAGTTTGATATTAAATAAAAATAATGGTGCCCTCAGAATTAGCTCAATTTTTAGAGAAAGTAATTACTTCCTCATTGCAAAAAAGTATTATGATTTGGGGAGCCCCTGGCATTGGGAAGTCAAGTATTGTTAGTTCGGTAGCAAATAAATTAAATCTAGAATTTATAGATCTAAGACTTAGTCAATTAGCCCCTACTGATTTACGCGGTCTGCCTGTTCCGCAGCCTGAAACTCCAGATCGCAAAGGAATTGTCAAATGGTATAGACCAGAATTTCTGCCTAATGATGGTAAGGGTATTTTATTTCTTGATGAAATTAATATGGCCCCGCCAGCAATGCAGGGAGTCGCACAACAATTAATTCTTGATAGAAAAATTGGTAATTATAAAGTTCCTAATGGTTGGTTTGTTTTTGCTGCTGGGAATAGAAAAGAGGATAAAGCATCTGTTTTTGATATGCCTGCTCCACTTTCCAATAGATTTTTACATCTTTTTGTAGAAACAAATTTTGATTGTTTTAAGGCTTATTCATTTGAAAAAAATATATCTGAAGAAGTTATTTCTTTTTTATCTTTCAGACCAAATTTATTGCATAAATTTTCTGATCATGAGATGGCATGGCCTTCTCCAAGAACATGGGAATTAGCAAGTGATTTATACAAAATCAATTTACCAATTCAGTCCGCTGTTGGAGAAAGTGTTGCACTCGAATTTGAGTCTTACCTTGAGGTCTATGGTAAGATTCCAAACCTTAAATTGATAATAGAGGGCAAAGCAAAATCAATAAAATTTCCAGATGAAATATCATGTAAATGGGCAACATTAACAGGTTTGATTACTAGGTGTAACAAACCAAATGATGTCTTAATAGTATTTAATTGGCTATTTGGAAATGCAGGTGAAGAATGGATTCAACTATTCGTATCAGACATAGTAGATAAATTTGAGAAAAAAAAGCAATTAGCGAATTTATCAAAAATCTTAATTAAAGAGAAATCGATTCAGAAATATATGATCAAAAAAAATGAATTGTTGAAGAAATAATCTGATCATGATTAGCGAAAATGATCAACTACATGATCTTATAAGAGCAACTCAACTTAGATTAAGAAAAGTATCCCCTTTTTTTGCTGCTCTTTCCCTTTTTTCAAAAGTAGAATTTATTACAAATGTTCCAATAGCTGCAACTGATGGAATTAAAATTTATTTTCATCCTTTAAATTTCTCAAAATTAAAACCATCGGAAAGAGATGCCATTTTTCTTCATGAGCTTCTTCATATCGCTCTTCTTCATCCTTCTAGAAAAAAAAATAGAGATTCTTTAATTTTTAATATTGCAGCAGATATTGTTGTTAATGGCATGATTGCAGAATTAAAAGATTTTAAACTTCCAAAAGGAGCCATAAGAGATATGAACTTGGAAGATTTAAGTGTTGAGGAGATTTATGAAATCATTCATAGTAGAACTGAATTTCCTAAATTAGAAATGATTGATTTAATAAAAGGGGTTCAAGATAAAGATAACTTAAAAGAAAAAGATGAAAATAAAATTTTGAATGATATAGATGTTGAAACTTATTGGAAAAGAGCAATTAATAATTCTCTAGCAATGACATCATCTAAAAATCAAGGAAATATTTCAAATAAATTAAAAAGAAATTTAGATCAAATAGTTAATCCTCAATTAGAATGGAAAACCATTCTATGGAGATATTTAGTAAAAACCCCTTCTGATTTCTCAGGATTTGATAGAAGATTTTTATACAGAGAATTGTACTTAGAAGAATTATCAATTGAAACCTTAGAAGTTTTCTGTTGTATTGATACCAGTGGTTCAATTTCACAAGAAATCTTATCAAAATTTATTAGCGAATTAAAAGGAATTTTATCTTCCTACCCATTAATAAAATGTCAATTATTCTATGCGGACAGTGAATGTTACGGACCTTATGATATTGATCTACATGGTGAATTACCAATGCCAAAAGGTGGAGGAGGCACTGATTTTGCTCCTTTTTTTAAAGCAATTAAAGATAAAGGTAACTATAGTTTGCCTATCTCTGTTTATTTGACAGATGGATATGGTACATTCCCAGAAGAAACTAGTTTGGAAACTTTATGGGTTATAACTCCAGGTGGAATTAAATCTGAAGACATACCATTTGGTGAGGTATGTAGGTTAATTTAATATGATCAAATTAAGATGATAATATTTTCATTTTTAATTTTGCAATCTGACCTTCAGTATCAAACACTCTCTTCTTTAAGGACCTTGTTAATTCATTAGCTTGAAGTCTAAGATATTTCAAATTTTCCATAGAAGTAATGAAATTTAGGTCTTCAATGTAAAGGTTATCTAAATCTAATGATTCAATATTGTTTAAGGATGAAATATTAGAAATATCCTCAACTTCTTGAGCATAATACCCCTTTGATATTGACATTTTAAAGTTTTTTAATTTTGATAAACCTTCGCAAAGGTCTTTTGAGATAAGCGAAATCCCCTCTAAACCATCAAATTTCTCGAAATGTATTGCTAGTTCAAGATCATCTTTGTCAGAGATGGCATCCAAATTAGTTATATAAGGAGAAATAAATATTTTATTTATATGTGGCTTATTTTCTAGACCTTCAAGATTTATAAGGGACGGACATGAACTCAGATCAATTTGTTTTTCGTTATAAAAACCTCTTGAATCAGATTCATTTAACTTTGAACAAAGTTTTAATTCTTTTAAACTTTTAAGTTTAGTACAATTATTTAATTCTATATTCTCTAGATTTTCTGGAAGATCACCGAGGCAAATAGCTGAAGTGGATAACCTTAAAAACTTAAGAGTTTCAGGCCATTTCTTAGGAAGCATATCTTGTTTATTATCCTTTTCTTTTTGAGTTATTGAGTATCTATCACCTAAGAAGCAAGTCTCTAAAGAAACCAATTCAGACAAAACACTATAGTCTTGTATATTTGGACAAGAACTTATTTCGATTTTCTTTAATTTCTTAAAATCTGATAATGCATTTATATCATTTAAAGAGATTGTATTGTTTATATATAGCTCTTCAAGAAGATTGGATGATTCTACTCCTTTTAAATTAGAAATATTTACTTCTCTTATTTGTAGTATTTTAGTCTTTAAGTTTGGAAGATTTTCAATAGATACTAGAGAATTTAACCTGGTTAAACTTGATTCATCAAAATCCTTATTTTCATTATTTATATTAATATCTGTAATTTTTAAATTAAGATTTTCTAGACCTTTTAAACTGTTTAATGAATTACAATCTGATATAGATATTATTTCTAAGGAGGATAGGTCTCGTAATGGAATTAATGTATTAACTGATGTTCTATTCAAATTCAATATTTGTAATTTTGAACAATTCTTTATAGGATCAATATCCTCTAATTCATCGTTATTGTCTAAACTTATATGCAATAATTCTTTGCAGTCATTTAATGATTTGATATTGCTTATTCCAAGATCAATAGCATTTAATATTTCGAGATTCGGAGCATTAAGACCATCTAGAGAGGAAATAACTACTTTTTTATCTTCATCAGACCAACTTGGCCTGAGATCATCCAAAACTGATGTATCAAGTTGAATATTTAAGGTTTTTAGGTTTTTGAATTCGCCAAACGAACTTAAATCTTTTTTAATTAATTCGTTTTTATTAATGATAGTAATTGTAAGATGCTCTAAAGAATGAAATCCTTTTATTGTTGGAATTTCCTGAACGGTAATATCTATTTTCCTTATAGCATTTCTTATCTCATATCCTTTAGAGTTATCTGATGAAATAGAAAGCAATTTTAAAAGTCCCAAATCTGTAAAAGATAATGCAGGTTTTGTTCCTTTAAAATGTGTTCCTCTTTCTATCTCTCCCTCTTCATTTACGCTTACACTGCTTAAAATCGAATCAATCTCCTCTTGATTAGATAATAGATCTTTTATAGCTTTTTCTATTTGATTTAAATCACGTTTCTGCAGATCCTTAATAGCTGCCTTTGTAGTACTAGATAATTTCTGAGTTATTTTTTTCGGCTTAGGATTTATCAAGGGAAATCTTCTTATAAGCTCATCAACCGAAACATTGATAAAACTGTTTTTAGGTTGTTCTTTAGTTGAATTTGAAGAAGACTTTGTTATGTAAAGATTACACATATCTTTGGCTACTATCTCTCCATCATTTTTTTCAATAAAATTTTTTATCTTTTTTACTAAATCTTTATCAATATTATTATCAACATTAACAAGTACTTTACTGAATTGTTTTTTAAAAGATCCCTCTAAATACCACTTTGAATGGAAATTATCTCCTAATCCTAAATTTGAAAAACTACCATATCCCCCAAAATTTATTGAGAATCCTCCTCCTGCAATTATATTTTTAGTTAATTCTTCTTCATGTTTTTTATGCAATACCTTAGCATCATTTAACTCAGTAATCTTTATCAAATTATAAGCATGTTCTTGTGTATTGATTAGTTTTAATAAGGCTTTCATATTTAAAAAATTTTAATAAGGTAATATAACTCTAAACAAATATAAAATTATGTTTTGTTGCTAAAATAAAATAATTTTGGTTTCAAAAGATACTTCAGAAATTCACTTAAAAGCATAGATTTATAGAAATTTAAAAAAATTTTTAACTATATATCAAATCTAATAAATCAAGAGGTGGGTTTTTGATTGTTCTTTTTTAGAATTGTCACAATTTCTCGATCATAATTTAACTAGATCATCTAAATTAATATTAGATTCATAAATTACAATGTCATCACTAGAAATAGAGAACGGTTCACTTTATTATTTTCAAGCATGGGAGTATGTAAAAGGAGAATATAGTAGGGAATTTTATCTTGAGAAAGATCCTGAATATGAAAAAATAATAACTGTTCTTGAGGGTTATTTTGTTAAACCTCATTCTAATGTTGATATTAATGAGGGTGGTGTAAAAAAAATAGGTGACTTTATTAAATATAGATTAAAAGAATCTGAATTAGATACTTCAAAAAAACCTGTTATTGTTTTTGCTTCCGAGCAAGATTGCGAAGAAGTTTTTATAGAAGAGGAAGGGTTTACCCCGGAATGTAATTCTGATATGGAAGATGGTACAACTATTACAAATATAATTAAGGATGGTACAGTTTGGAATCAAGCGATTTTTCAGACAATGATTGAAAAAAAATAAATATTATGGAAAAAAACTGAAAGTAATTTGATATTCCAATACTTGCGAGATAAACAACAAAGTTCAGCAAGCTTATAAAGAAGAATTAAAGAAAATAATGCTAAAGAGTCTTAATTTGTTAAGTATTAAAAAGGAGTGGATAATAAGATTTTCAGCAGATCCTTCGTGGTGGAGTTTGAGTACCTAATGAAAAAATATCTAATCTCAGGACAAGTTGATACATACAGAGTAAAAGTAAATTTATTTGCTTCATCACCAAGTAGTGCGATTAATGTCTTTAAAAATAAATATCCAAATGCAAAAGATATTTATGTGATTCAAGATTTATTCAAAGGTAAATAAAATGGAAAATAATAGAGTTTTTCCAATCAACAAGAATAAAGAACCAGAAATTGATTCTATAGAATTTATCTGCAAACAATTAGAATCTTTCCCGACACTAGAAAGAGCAATTCTGGAATTAACTTCTAAAAGTGACATCTCATTAATTTTATTTATTTCTGTTGATATTGTTTAAATAGTTTTTTCTTTACGCCAAATAATAATCGAGTCCATAAAGATCTTTATAATTAAATTCATATCAAAAGAAAAGTTTTTGAGAAATGAGCAAATATTTCCAAAATAAGTTTCTTGTCTTTATCTCAGCATGCTTTACGTTTCTATCACCTCTAGAGTTAAAAGCATCTCTTAACTTACCAAGTTGTGGTTGGAATAATTATTCCGTAGAACGTATAAACAAAGAAGCTCTGCCTGGAGTAGTCATTGTTAAGCATAAAAAGGGATTCGGTAGTGGATTTGTTATCAGTCATAGTCGAAATAAAACATATATTATTACTAATCATCATGTTACTAATCTGCTCAGGAATGTAAAAGTACTTTGGCCTGATGGTACAGAACATAGAGCTCAAGTTCTTTTTTCTGCTACACAAGATTTTATTGCTGATGATCCAATTAAAGACTTAACTTTATTAGTTATTCCTGGGGAAAAAGGCAAACCTTTACCTCTTCAAACAAAGAAGCTATCAATAGGTAGTGAGGTTGTTGCTATTGGATCACCAAAAGGATTCCGCTTTACAGTTACAAAAGGGATAATAAGTAGCCTTAGAGATCAGGGAAGAATTGTACAAACTGATGTTGCTCTTAATCCTGGTAATTCTGGTGGACCACTTCTAGATAAAAGAGGCTGTGTCGTAGGAGTCAATACAAGGGCTCGTTTAGACAGTATTGGCTTAAACTTTGCAGTTTCAAGTAATAGGATAAAAGAGTTTATTAATGAATACCTTTTCTTCAATAAAGAGCTTGAAAAATCGAAAGACTCTCGGTTAATAGGACGAAATAATTTCCCATCCTCTTGGGATCTCTTAGATCACCGACTTGATCCAATGTATAAAAAAGCTACCAAGGTTAATTTTAAAAGGTCTTTAAGAGAAGCTTGTCGTAATTGGGAAAAAGTTTATAAACAAGCAGAAGCTAGTGATGAGGCATATAAAAAAATAAGCGACCCAGCTCTTGATGACTACCTAAAGGGTTTAATTACTGAGGATCAGTTTATGACTAGAACAAAAATGTCAGGCCATATATCACGTCTTCACCAACATTGGTTACTTGCAGAAAGTGTTGAAGTTTTAAGACAAGTTGGTCATGATGACTGGTATATTTACTCTCGATTTAATTTATATGGAGTCGAGGATTTGAGCTGGAAAAGAGTTAGGGAAAAAAGACAAGGAATTCTGCAAACTGATATTGCTGAATATGTTGACGGAATGTATAGCATAGTTCCAAAGTTTGCAAGAACTATTGATGATATATGTAGTGATTATGGATATGAAGTATATAACTGATATTTCAGAAAAATTTGATGCTGACCTTTAATAAAAAGAGGGGGAGTAGTAAGCGTTTTATTTATTTAATCCGCTTCTTCTTATAAAGCCTACATAATTCTTTCTTCTGATAAGGACCTGCCATCCGCTGCCGCTTCTTCTGATTGTTGCCATTTCGGTATCATCGTTTGTGTGATGCACCTCCAGATATCCGCCTTTAAAACAGAAAAGTGGACCCGAAAACGGATGTCCACTTCTTAATAATTTCTTTGTGCGATAGTGGTAATCTCATTGATACCAAGCCATCCCGCGAGTGCCCTCGTCGGGACTTGAACCCGAGACCTCTCCCTTACCAAGGGAGTGCTCTACCGCTGAGCTACAAGGGCAATATTTAAAGTGGGCCGGGTTGGATTTGAACCAACGTAGGCAGAGCCAGCGGATTTACAGTCCGCCCCCTTTAACCACTCGGGCACCGACCCCTACTATTTGAACTTATCAGTTAATGGTCACTTTGTGTGAAAATGTTTTGGTTTTTTTGTTTCTTTCTAGATAGCATTTAGTAGAAAAGACTTTATTGCTGATGAATATTTTATTGATAAATGGTCCAAATTTAAATTTATTGGGTACAAGAGAACCTGAAATATATGGAAATCAAACCTTGAGTGATATCCAAAAAGACTTAATCAAAGTTGCACAACAAAATGGTATTAATCTTGAATGTTTTCAAAGTAATCATGAAGGAAAGATAGTGGATAAAATTCAAGATTCTGTTGCTAATACTCAAGGAATACTTATAAATGCTGGAGCTTTTACTCATACTTCAATTTCAATTAGAGATGCTTTAGTTGGATCAAAAATTCCATTTGTAGAATTACATATTTCAAATATTTTTAGTCGAGAAGAATTTCGCAAAGAATCTTTTCTTACTGACAAAGCAATTGGAATTATCAGTGGGTTTGGTATATCAAGTTATTCTCTAGCTCTTGAAGGAATGATTAAATACTTAAAAAATAATTAGTCAATGTTAGTAGATTTTAAAAGACCGTCTTCCCATATTAAATATTTATCATCATTAACCTCAGATGACTGGATTAATTTAGCCTTATCAAATCCAATAGAGATTTTAATTGACCATGCTCACTGTGAGAGGAAAGCTGCAGGAGTCGCAATCCAATTAATGTTTAGATATCCGGCAGAACCTAGTTTGGCAGAAGTTTTGAGTCCAATAGCCAGAGAGGAATTAGAGCATTTTGAAAAAATAATTTATTTCCTAAAAGATCTTGGACATTCGCTTAAAGCTATAAAACCTCCTCCATACGGAGCTGAACTTGCTAAAAATATTAGAAAAGAAGAACCTAATAGGATGTTGGATAGTTTCTTAATAGCAGGCCTTATAGAAGCCAGAAGTCATGAAAGGTTAAGTCTACTTGCTTTGAATTCTGAAAATAAATCTTTTAAGTTTATGTATGAGTCTTTGCTTGAAAGTGAAGCAAGACATTTTGGCATTTATTGGAAATTAGCTAATACTAAATTTCCTAAAGAAGAAACCTATAAAAGGTTAGATGAATTATCTAAAGTCGAGTCAGAAATTCTATCTAAGACTTTTTTTCTGCCAAGGGTACATAGTTAAAAAATCTTTAATGAATTTTATAATTATGAGAATAAAAAAATATCTAAATAGATTTCTAGGTTTTAAATATGATTTGCCATCATTAACAATTGTTGGGGTTGGGCCTGGAGATCCTTCACTATTAACCATTGCTGCAGTAAAAGCAATTAAAAAGTCAAAAGTTATAGTTTTCCCTATTTCGAGTGATGATCATAAGAGTGTGTCAGCAGAAATAGTTAGGGAACATATCAAATTTAAGAAAAAAATACCTATCATTTTCCCAATGGCGAGGATGGAATTTGATCCTGATGAAATATGGTCTAATGCTGTAGAGATAATTTTGGAATGTATAAGAAATTACGAATCAGTTGTTTTACTTTGTCTTGGGGACACTTCGATTTTTGCAAGCTCCTCTAATATTCTAAGAATACTACAAAAAAGGTTCCCTGAAATAGTCACCAAAACTATACCTGGCATCTCATCTCTTTCTGCAACAGCAGCTATAAGTAATTTTGATTTAGTAAAAAAGGGAGAGACTTTGATAATCAAAGAATGCCCTTCATCTGAATCAGAATTAATATCTCTCGTAAGCCATGTTAGAGAGAATAAAACGGTATTGGCATTAATGAAAGTTGGCAAGAGATGGAATTATGTCAAAGAAATCTTAAAAAAAGAGCATATTATGGAAAAATCCTTAATTGCTTTGAATGTAGGTATGCCTGATCAAATTATCCAATATGCTTCAAAATATAATTCGGATATTATGCCTTATTTCTCTCTGATTTTAATAAGATTAAATTAATGGATAAAAAAGAAAATTTTTTCAAAAATCAATTTACTTGGCCTATAAGTAGGAAGCTATTATTTTCGGTTCTTGACGATAAAGTTAGTGACATATTTGTTTGTGAATTGGTATGGGAAAGACTTTTTTATACTAAGCAAACTTCTTTAAATAAATGGAAATCATGTGAATTGACACCCTCTTATTGGTCAGAGAAATTCGTTGAGGCTCCTCAAATTATTTCTGAGCGACCTGCATCAATTCACCTTACACGCTCAATACCGAAGGAACATAAGCAAGGTTTAAAAGAATTTCTTAATTTTGGAGGTTATAAGATTAACGAACTGTATCCAAGGAGAACTAGAAGAGCAACTGCAGTAAATTGGTTGATTTATTGGGCTATTGAATCAAGATATAATATTGATGAAACTAATTGCTTGCCTAAATTATCTTATCCGCCTTCTGATCCAGTAAAAGGACATTATGGAGATCCTGATATCAAATGAATAGTTTCTTTAAAATAAAAGATAATATTGAGGTTATAGTTGTATTAGCTATTAATTTCTCAGGAGATAATAATTGACTCTTCCTTCAATAGCAATTATCGGAAGACCTAATGTTGGAAAATCTACTTTGGTCAATAGATTATGCCAAAGTAATGATGCAATTGTCTTTGATAAGCCTGGAGTTACAAGAGACAGAACTTATCAACAAGCTTCTTGGGGAGGGAAAGAATTTCAAATAGTTGATACAGGAGGACTGGTATTTGATGATGATAGTGAATTTCTGCCTGAGATCCGCGCACAAGTTTATTTAGCTTTGGAAGAGGCTTCCCTTGCTTTATTCGTTGTTGATGGAAATCAGGGTATAACTGATGGTGATTTATCAATAGCTAAATGGTTAAGGAATTCTAATTGTAAAACTATTGTTGCTGTTAACAAGTGCGAATCTATAACTCTGGGAATTTCTTTGGCTTCTGAATTTTGGAAACTTGGATTAGGTGAACCCTACCCTGTTTCTGCTATTCATGGTTCTGGTACTGGAGATCTTCTTGACTCGGTTATTAATACACTGCCTGAAAAATCTAATATTGAAGATGAAGAAGATAAAATAATGATGTCAATTATTGGCAGGCCAAATGTTGGCAAGTCTAGTTTGCTTAATTCAATTTGTGGAGAAAAACGAGCAATTGTAAGTGATATTAGTGGAACTACTACTGATTCAATAGATACTCTTATTAAAAAAAATTCCAAGCAATGGAAAATCGTAGATACTGCAGGAATAAGGAGAAAGAAAAATGTAAAATATGGCACTGAATTTTTTGGTATTAATAGAGCTTTTAAATCTATTGATAGAAGTGATGTTTGTTTATTAGTAATAGATGCAATAGATGGGGTTACTGATCAAGATCAGAAGTTGGCAGGACGCATAGAAGAGCAAGGAAGAGCCTGTGTAATCGTAGTCAACAAATGGGATATTGTAGAAAAAAATAGTTCTACAATCTATCAAGTAGAAAAAGAACTTAGATCAAAATTATATTTTTTAAATTGGTCAAAAATGATTTTTATTTCAGCTTTAACAGGACAAAGAGTGGAGAATATTTTTGAGCACGCGCTTAATGCTGTTAATCAGCATAGAAGAAGAGTTACTACATCTGTTGTTAATGAAGTACTGAAGGAATCTTTAAGTTGGAAAAGCCCGCCAACAAAAAGGAGTGGAAAGCAAGGCAGATTATATTATGGTACTCAAGTGAAGAATCAGCCTCCCACATTTACTCTTTTTGTTAATGACCCTAAATTATTTGGAATAACATACAGAAGATATATAGAAAAACAAATTAGAAGCAATTTAGGCTTTGATGGTACACCAATAATCTTACTATGGAGAGGAAAACAGCAAAGGGCATTAGATAAAGAGATATCAAGAAAAAATATTGAAATAATCCAAAAAGATTAATGAATATAATTACTAAATTTTCTATTGGTCAATATGTCGATGGCAATAGAAGTTGGTTAAGAATTATTGATAGTAGGTTAAAAATAATTTTAGTGTTTATATTCCTAATTACACCAATTTGGGCAGGTCCTGTTTGGAGATTAGGCTTAGTTGTTTCCTTATTATTGATTACTTTTTTAAGTTTATTGCCTGCAAGAGTTTGGTGGCGCTCAGTTCTTATTCTCTCAATATTATCATTGTTAATTGGATTCTTATCAATACTAGCTTCTTCTGATATTCATTCACTGGAAAGCTCTTTAAGAGATCCAAATGAATTGAATGTGATTTTGGCAAGTCATGAAAAATGGAATATTTTAGAAATTCCCTCCAAGAAAATAGGCTTCATAAGTTTTGGCTCATATGACTTATCTAGAAAAGGGTTTGAATTAGGAATAAAAACCTCAACTTTAATATTTACTGTAATTCATAGTGTTAATTTGATGCTTTTAACCACACCTCAAGAAAATATAGTTTGGGCTTTAAGTTGGTTTTTGAATCCTGTTAGGAAAATCGGATTGCCTATCGATAAGTGGCTTTTTCAATTATTAATAGCTCTTCGCTTTATTCCTTTAGTTCAGGAAGAGTTCCAGAATTTAGTTAAATCAGTTTCTGTGAGATCAATAAATGTTCGACACCTAGGCCTAAAAAAATCTATTAATGTCTTAATAACTTTAGTTGAAAGACTATTTTTAAATATATTTTTAAGGATTGAACAAGGAGCGGATGCATTACTGTCTAAGAAAAAAATTCTTATTAAAACTAATAGATTTAGAACTTTTCAAAAAACAACCTTTCTTACCTTTATTGTAAATACATTGTCGATATGTTTTATTGGCATAGCAATTTTTCTTAGAAAACTGTATGGTGCATTATAAATAACTTAATATTTCAGTTTGAGTTCAGAGCGTTATTTAAACCATCCAACATTTGGAATGTTGTATCAAGTCTCTTCTGGTAATGATGGAAGAGATATTTATGCTACTTTATATGCCCAAAAAATGTTTTTTTTAGTCGAAATTAAACAAAGAGAGATTTTTTTTGAAGTTATTCCTTATTTGGATGCTCGTAATCAATCTGAATTAAATTTACAAAAAGCTAGAAGAAAAGGGGCAGATGATTTCTCTAAATGGGAAAACTTATTCACACAAACTTTTTTATAAAATGTGAACATTAGAAATTACTTAAAAATTAAGAATTTAATCCCATCAACTGTAAATTTACTTGCAGTGAGTAAGGGATTCAAAAGTCAAGAAATTAAAATAATTAATGATCTTGGTCAAAAGGATTTTGGCGAGAGTAAATTTCAAGAAGGATTTCAGAAGCAAGAAATTTTAAAAGACCTTAAAGAGATAAATTGGCATTTTATTGGAAGAATACAGAGTAATAAAATTCGAAAGATAGTTCAGAATTTTAAATATATTCATTCAGTTGATTCCTATGAAACATTAGAAAAGATTTCTAATGCTTCATTTGAAGAAATGAAACATCCATCAATAATGTTGCAAGTCAAGTTAAGTGAGGACCCAAATAAAGTAGGTTTTGATCCTAAATTATTAATAGAAAAATGGCTAGAAATTCAAAAATTTAAGAATGTTAATATAACTGGCTTAATGACTATAAATCCCAAAGGATTAAGTGCTATAGAAAATAAAGAGTTATTTAGAAAATGCCGATCCCTAGCTGATTCGCTAAACCTTCCTGAATGTTCAATGGGAATGTCAGGCGATTGGGAGCAGGCGATTGATTCTGGAGCTACTTGGATAAGGTTAGGATCCATCATCTTTGGGGATAGGATAAGATAGTTATTTATCGTTTGATTAATTATTTTTTTATAAAAATCTTGTTTATAAACTTGCAGTAAAGTATAAGTAACGTTATTTAAGTATAGGTAGTTTATTCATTCAAAAAAAAATGGATCTATTACTTAAGGTTTTTAGACCTTAGTAATCAATTTCAAGAGGATTTAAACGTGTCACTTATTTCGCGATTAAAGGCAGTTGTAGCAGGTGATGATTATCTCGATGATGAGTTCGATGAGTTCGATTATGCTTCAGAGGATGAATTGAATGAGATAAATGATTTTAAACAAAATCAAAGGAACTCAAATGCCCTTGCGAATTCAAACCCATTCGAATTCATGAATAAAAATAGATCACCAAAGGTTGTTGGCATGCCTGGTATCTCAAATTCTTCTGATTTAAGCTTGATGGAGCCACGTAGTTTTGATGAGATGCCTCAAGCTATACAAGCATTAAGAGAGAGAAAAACAGTAATTCTTAACTTAACTATGATGGACCCTGATCAAGCTCAAAGAGCAGTTGATTTTGTTGCAGGAGGAACATATGCTATTGATGGTCATCAAGAGAGAATAGGAGAAAGTATTTTTCTTTTTGCCCCAAGTTGTGTAAATGTAACTAGTTCTTTCCCAGAAGAGGCTTCTCCTTCTAGTGTTCCAATAAAAAATACACCACAATATAGTTTGGAAAATAATACTACTCCACCACCAGCCTGGGGAAGTTCTAAATTAAGGGCTTATTCATAATTAATCTGTGAATATTAAAATTGCAGTTATTGGTTTTGGAAATATTGCAAAGGCTATAATAACCCCATTATTAGATAAAAATTTAATAAGTCCAGAAGATATTTATTGCTTAGTAAATTCCAAAGAAAGTTTAGAGAAGATTAAAAAAAATTTTAAATATGATGTAAACATTTTTCAGTCAGATTCTAAAGAATCTAAGTTGATTTGGGACTGTCAAGTCAAACTTCTCTCAGTGAAACCTCAGCAGCTAAAAGAAATAAATGAGTTAAATAATCACAAAATAAATGAGAATTTATTAGTTTCAATTTTAGCTGGAGTTTCTCTTGATAAACTTATCCAAAAATTTCCAAATCATAGATGTGTAAGAGTCGTTACAAATATTCCAATAACGGTTGGCAAAGGTTTAACTGGAATTGCCTGGGGTGAAGATATTTCAGAAGATCAGAAACAGTTTACAAAAAAATTATTTGAAAATTCTAGTAAAATTTACGAATTTACTGAAGATTATCTTGATACATTTCTAGCCTTAACTTCATCAGGGCCTGCAATTATTGCTTTAATTATTGAAGCCTTAAGCGATGGAGGATTAAGCGGCGGATTACAAAAAAAACTTTCAGAAGAGCTTGTTGTGGATATGATTTTAGGAACTATTAGTTTAATAAAACAGAATAATATAACAACTGCAGACCTTAAAAATATGGTCACTTCCCCAGGTGGAACAACTATTTCTGCTTTGAGGGTTTTAGAAAACAAGAATTTAAGATCAGCCTTAATTGAATCAATAGTTTCTGCTAGTAATAGAAGTAAAGAGTTTCGTTAATTTTTAAAAGAATTTTTTAACTCTATATAAACTTTTTCAATAGCATCGATATTTTTTTTAAGTGTATATCTCTCTATTACACGTTCTCTCGCTTTTTCTCCTAGAGCTTTTGTAAATGCAGGGTGTTCTATCAAAATTGGGATTATTGTTTTTAATTGCGTGCTTACATTATCAGTTGAGATAACTATACCGGCTCCATTATCTAAAACTTCACCGTCTGCTCCAGCATCTGTGGCTACACAAGCGGTACCAGTAGCCATAGCTTCTAGAAGTGATAAAGATAAACCTTCAACTAAGCTTGGTAAGAAAAATACTTCTGCTATTTGCATTATTGCGACTCTAGTTTCTAAATCCATTTCGGCACCCCACCATATTAATTTATCTTCACTTAGGTTAGAAAAACTGTTTTCAAGAGTTGGTTTCATTGGTCCATCTCCAACTATAACTAATTTGCAATTATAGGTTTTTGTTTTTCTCCAAGATCTTAAAAGTGCTTCGATATTTTTCTCATTGGCAATTCTGCCCATATATAAAAAGATTCTTCCATCTCCAAGTTTTTTTCTAACTGCATCATATTTTTTATTTTTTTCGATCAAAGGTCCCCAAATATTTTCATCCACACCATTTGGAATAACTATTTGTTTTTCTTTTTTAACTCCTAATTTTGCAAGAACTTTTTTCTGTGTTTCTGAAAAAACAATTATCCTATTAAACTTACCTAGAGATGGAGCATAAAGTTGATAAGTCAGTTGCTGAGTATTAGCAGTTAAATTTCGGTTCTTTATATCAAATGCTGGGTGGAATGTTCCTACAAGTGGCAGATTAATTTGATTACACAGTTCAGGGAGCCTAAAGTCTAAAGGAGATAAGGTTAAACTAGCATGCACTATATCTGGCTTTAATTTTTTTAGTGAAATTTTTAATTCTTTTTCTGCTCTCGGAGAAGGTATTGTATAAACCTGCGATTTTATTAGATATGGGAGACTTACTTCAGGATTATTGGCAAGGAATAATGGGGTTGATGCTTTTGAATTAGACGGATTATCAAAATGAATAAAACTGACTTTATGCCCTCTATGCTTTAATTCCTTAGTGGTCGAATTCCCGTAACTAACATTTCCACAAAAAGGAGATTTTTTACCTAACCAGGCAATGTGAGCCACATTAATTTACTTAACTATTTATTAACTTACCAGTCAATTTTCTAAACACCGCAATTTTAAAACTTATTAATATTATTAGAAGATATTAAATATATAGTTCTTTCATCATTTTTAGTGAAGATAGTTCTTTGTCTAATTGAGCAAATATCCAAGTTTCAATAATTAATAATATTTTAAGCCAAACTTTTTTAGGTCCTAATAATTCTCCGTTTGATTTGATTGGTAATTCTGGGAAAATAAGTCTCTGTAATAGAGCAACTTCTGAAGCATTTATTTTAAGTATACTTTGCGAATCTTCAATTGTTGAGAACCCTTCATGTGGTAAATAATAACACTCCCATTGCCAGTCTCCTAAAGGAGCGATAATAGGTGAGCCTGTTTTACAACAATGATTTATAGGTAAATTAATCCCTCCGATTGCTAATAAATGTATTAGAGATTGAATACTCATTGAGAGCATTTTTATATCTTCTTCTTTTGGGACTTTGTATAAATAAATTCTATCTAAATGGGCAAGAACGCAAGATAAATAATTTTGTTGTTTATCATTATTACCTACTAATAAAAACGTTAGTTCAGTTATGGCTTGGGCGGCTGCAAGAGTTTCAATATTTTTCCCCAGACCAGTATAGCTTTTAATAATTTTAATTTGACGTATTGATTTAAGACTTCTTTTGCCGAAAATCTGCAAACTTAAATAGTTTAATGGAGAAGCCGAGGTAAGACTACTTTTTGGCCGCCTTGCACCAGGAGCAGCTAATCTTAAAATACCTACATCATCTGTAAGGATAGTTATTAATCTATCATTCTCACCCAATGGACTTGCTTTAATACAAAGACCTTCTAGCCTACTTTCGCCGTTCATTTAAATATTTCTGACTTCTTCAAAAATTTTGCTAAAATTTGAGGTCCCAACACAGCTAATGCCAGAATCAAATAAATCAATAACTTGAGAAAGGTTTTTAATTCCTCCTACAATCTTTATATGGTTTTTTTTGCTTATCATTTTTAATATCTCATCTACATCTAGAGTAGAAATAGGAGGTCCAAAACCATCACCAAATTGAAAGCTTTTAATTCCCAATTCTAAGGATATTTCTATCGCTTTTACAAAAAGTTCTTTGTCTAATTTTGTCTTATTAATTATAAGAGTTACAGGGATTGCAGATCTCTTGACCATTTCAATCTCCAGACCAAAAGTATCTATATTTCTTGTTGATAAATTAATAAAGTTAGGCATATACTCTATGCGATTTGCCCCTTTATCTTTTGCAAAGCCAACAAATTCGTCAATAAAATAAATGGGTAAATCTGCAAATGGATATGAAATAAGCGCATTTATATTTACACTATGGTTACTCATCGCATTTTTTAAATAGCTAAGATAATTAAGAGAAGTGGAGATGTTTTTTATATTATATTTTTTAATGAGATCGCAGTTTGATATGAAATCATCCCAATTTAAATAGGGATTAATAATAATTGCATGTATCTTCTGATTTAATTCATATTCAATATTGGACATTTTATAGATTATTTAGCCTGAATTAATCCATACCCACCATGATTTCTTTTATAAATAACTTGAAGCTCATTATTTTTTTTATTGCGAAAAAAATAAAAATTATGATCAATTAGATCTAATTGTTTGAGTGCTTCTTCTGATGAAATTGGATTCATTTTGAAGTATTTATTCTTAATATAAGGTTCAGGTAAAATTGCTTCATTTCCTTCTTTAAATAATTCTTTAACTACAGAATTAGATTCCTCATTTTCATTTAAGAAGGAGTCTTTAGTCTTTAAAGAATTATTGGTTATTGCTTTATTATTTCTCTCTTTATATTTGCGTAATTTTCTGCAAAGTTTATTTGAAACCAAATCAATACTTGAGTAGAGATTCTCAGTTTTTTCTTCGGCTCTGATAACAGTACCATTAGCAAAAATGGTAACTTCTGCAGTTTGGAATGGAATCTTACGATTTTTTTCTATTGATAAGTGAATATCTGCTTCTTTAACGATATCCTTATAATGATGAGTTGCTTTTTCTATCTTTGCTTCAGTATATTCTTTTAAAGCTCCTGTAAGTTGAAGATTTTTACCATGGATTAAAATTTTCATAACAAATCTAAAAATATTTCTTACTTTCTAAATCTACTTAAATATGATAAATAGAACAGCAATAATTAAACAACCTGATAAAATTTCATTTTTTAATGACATTTATCAATTACAAAATGAATATCAAGAAGCTTTAATTTCGGGTAAATTAAATTCAGATTTTATTTGGATAGGAGAACACCAACTTTGTTATACCTTGGGAAGAGGTTCTAATTATCAAAATTTACTATTCTCATTAAATGATCAAATATATGATGTGTTTTTTATCAATAGAGGAGGAGAGGTCACTTGCCATATGCCAGGGCAATTAGTGATTTATTTGGTTTTAGATTTGAAAAATTTCAAAAAGGATTTAAATTGGTATTTAAGAAAAATTGAAAAAACTATCATACAAATTCTTAGAAGTTTCAATATTAACTGCAATACTAAAAAAGGTTTAACGGGTGTTTGGATAGGGAATAAGAAAATTGCTTCAATTGGTATTGGATGCAAAAGATGGGTAACAATCAATGGATTCTCTATTAATGTTGATTGTGATTTATCTAATTTTAATAAGATTATTCCATGTGGAATTAAAGATTGTCTTATGGCAAATATGTCTGATTACACTGAAAATATAACTATTGAAAAAGTTAAGAGAATTGTTAAAAAAGTCATTAAGGAAGAATTTAATTTTAATTTTGTACCAAAATAGAAAAATAAAAAGCTTTTAAAAGTTTTAAATATGAATGATTTAGCATATTGTCGTGGAGACAAATCTATTTCTAGAAATGATAAATTTACTAGTAATAGAAATGACATAGAGAACCTTATTCATGTAGATCAAATATGGGAGTACTTAAAATTCAAATGTGGAGATATCTTAGCGGTAAGTGATTTAAGGGGTAAAAACAAAGAAAAATTTTCTTATTCTGAATTGGCAGATTTAATAACAAAAGTCTCTAAATCTTTTAAAAATTATGGATTAGTAAAAGGTGATGTCGTTACTGTAATATCTGAAAATTCGCCAAGATGGTTAATAGCTGATCAAGGTTTAATGCGCTTAGGAGCTATAAATGCTGTAAGAGGTATTAATTCACCATCAGTAGAATTGGAATATATTATTGAACACTCAAATTCAGTTGGGCTAATAGTCCAATCAAAGGAGACTTGGCTGAAGTTAAACCAAAAAGAAGAATTAACAAAAAGGCTTAAATTTATAATCAATCTAGAAGATGAGGAATTTGAAAGTTTAATTAGTTGGAGTCAATTTATTAAAGGAGCAGAAAAAGAAAATTCTCAAAATAATGTTTTTGAAAAAGATAATCTCCAAATTAATGATATTGCCACAATACTCTATACATCTGGAACAACAGGCAAGCCAAAAGGAGTACCTTTGACACATGCAAATTTCTTACATCAAATAATAAATCTAGCCTACATTGCAGATCCAGATCCAGGTACTTCTGTATTAAGTGTATTGCCTATCTGGCATTCTTATGAAAGAAGCGCAGAATACTTCTTCTTTTCATGCGGTTGTACTCAATATTATACAATTCCAAAATTCCTGAAAGACGATATTACTCAAATCAAACCTGTTGTCATGGCTACTGTACCAAGATTATGGGAGGCAATACATGACGGTTTTTTTCAGGCTTTAAAAAAAATGCCATCTAATAAACAGAGACTTTTGAAGTTTTTGATAAAGAATAGTTCTTCTGTTAAAAAGAATCTTAGAAAGATAAAAAATTTAGATATTAATCAAATTAGTTTAATTGCTAAAATACCCCTATTAGGTTCTTGTTTTGTAAGATTCCCTTTGCATAAATTGGCTACTGTTTTTTTATGGCCAAGTATCCTTAGACAATTATGTGGTGAGAAACTTAAATTCCCAATTAATGGAGGAGGTGCTCTTCCAGAACATGTGGATTTGTTTTTTGAATCTCTAGGTATAGATGTTTTGGTGGGGTATGGATTAACAGAAACAAGTCCAGTATTAACTTGCAGAAGAAGAGATTTGAATGTTAGGGGATCTTCTGGGCAGCCTTTGAATTTTACAGAAATTAAAATAGTCAATGAAGATAAAACAAAGATTTTGAATTTTAGAGAAATAGGCAAAATTCTTGTTAAAGGACCTCAAGTGATGAAAGGTTATTTAAATAATGAGTTAGCTACAAAAGATGTTTTATCCAAAGATGGTTGGTTTGATACTGGCGATTTAGGTTTTCTAATACCGAATGGATCTCTATTCATAACAGGAAGAGCCAAAGATACAATCGTTCTTTCCAGTGGAGAAAATATAGAGCCTAATCCTTTAGAAACTGAAATTCTTAGTTCTGAATTTATTAATCAGATTCAATTGGTCGGCCAAGATAAAAAATGTTTAACTGCTCTTGTTGTTCCCAATATTGAATTGGTAGAAAATAAATTCTTAGAGAAAGATCTCTCAAAATTAAATTTAAATAAAAATGTTGGTTCATTTTTTAAATCGCAAATCAATAATTTGCTTAAAAACAGATTAGGCTCAAGATTTGAGGAACAAATTTTAGATTGTTATTTTGTGGATGCTTTCAATTTGGAAAATGGGTTATTAACTCAAACTCTTAAGCAGAAAAGAAAAGAAATAGAAAAACTATATTCAACACAAATAGAAAGTATGTATGAAAAACAAATTAAAACAGAAAATCTCATTTGAATTATCTATATTAAAAATGTAATTTAATTTTTTATGGAAACAAAAAACTCAATATCTATTAAACGTTCAATAGCTATAAAAGCTATAGTTACCCGAACTTGGAAAGAAGATGCTGAAAAGGAATTAAGTAGAGCAATTTCTAACATTGATCAACAATTATCACAATTAGAACAAGAGGGGCAGCAAATAGCTAATAACATTAGATCCCAATCAGTAAACCCTTTAGATCCTCGGGTTCAAGAACAAGTTAGTCAAGTGCAGCAACAAGTCGCAGCAAAAAGGAATGAAATTGAGGAGCAAAAAAGAAATCTACTTCAACAACAGAGCCAAGTGCGTGAATTAAAAATGGATGAAATTGTTGATCAAGGGCAAGTAGATAGCTTCTGTGATGTCTCTGTTGGAGATAATCTTATTGAAAAGATGCAAGTCTCAATAACAGTGAAAGATGGAATTATTCAATCTATAGATAATAACTAAATAAAATTATCCTTTTTAAAACAAAATTTTTATAAAAAGGTCTTAATTGCTGCCTATCAAAAATATTACTTTCTTTAGTTTGAAGAGTTCCCAGCGTGATCATGATTTCGTATAATAAGTTCAAGAGTTTAAAGGGGCCCTAACCATTAAGACTGTAGACAGTTTGGTAGATAATCCCTAAAAACCAATGTAATAACAATTTTCTTATGTCTCACGAAATATTCATGCCTGCGTTGAGTTCTACTATGACAGAAGGCAAGATTGTGGAATGGTTGAAAAATCCTGGAGATAAAGTTGAAAGAGGAGAATCTGTCTTGGTAGTGGAATCGGATAAGGCAGATATGGATGTGGAATCTTTTCAGGATGGATATCTTGCAGTAGTTTTAATGCCTGCTGGTAGTACTGCACCAGTAGGAGAAACTATAGGGATTATTGTGGAAAACGAGAATGATATAGCTTCAGTTCAAGAACAAAACAAAGTAAATAAGCCTAAAGTGTCTAATTCAGACCAAGTTGATTTAGCGAGTAAAAAGACTGAAGAAAAGCCCAAAATTAACAATAAATCTACTAAAAAAGAAGAGCCAGAAGTCATCTTTAAAAGTGAACAGCCTCTTTCCACTTTTAATAGGGATAAAGTTAATGCTGCTACAAATAATAATTCTTCTAGGGTAATAGCATCTCCAAGAGCAAAGAAACTTGCTTCTCAAATGGGTGTTGACTTGACAAAAGTTAATGGGTCGGGACCTCACGGTAGGATTCAGGCTGATGATGTTTTAAAAGCTAATGGGCAACCTGTATCTATCCCATGGATTGGAGAAGGTAGTTCCCCTGCTAGCCTTTCTAGTGCCAATCTTCGAGTTGAAAGTAAATCAGAAACATCTGGGAAGAGTTTTGGGAATCCAGGAGAAACTGTTCAATTTAATACTCTTCAAAAAGCGGTAAATAAAAATATGGAGTCTAGTTTAGATGTTCCATGTTTTAGGGTTGGATACTCCATTAATACAGATAAGTTGGATAATTTCTACAAAAAGGTAAAACAGAATGGGGTTACTATGACTGCCTTACTAGTAAAGGCAGTTGCAAAGACACTTAAGAAACATCCTCAAGTTAATTCAAGTTTCTCAGAAAATGGAATCTCTTATCCAGAAAATATAAATATTGCTGTAGCTGTTGCTATGGAAGATGGTGGTTTAATAACTCCAGTATTAAAAGAACCCTGCAATACTGATTTATTTGAATTATCTAGAGCTTGGAAAGATCTTGTAAAAAGATCAAGAGCAAAACAATTAGAACCTGATGAATACTCAACTGGAACCTTTACTTTGTCTAATCTAGGAATGTTTGGAGTTGATAGATTTGATGCAATACTTCCTCCTGGTACCGGAGCTATTTTAGCCATAGCATCTTCGAAGCCAACAGTTGTTGCTAATAGTGATGGTTCTATATCGGTTAAAAAAATAATGCAAGTGAATCTAACCGCTGATCATAGAGTCATTTATGGAGCTGATGGAGCTTCCTTCTTAAAAGACTTATCTTATCTAATTGAAAATGAGCCAGAGATACTTGTATCCTAGATTTAATTGAATTTGAAAATTGATAATCAAGAAATAGATCATAAGCTTGAAGCATATGATTACTTTCTTGATTCATCATTAATTGCGAGTAAACCTTCTAAGATTAGGCACGAATCTAGATTGATGATAGTTAGAGATAGTTCGTTAGAAGAAGACTTTTCAACTAATAAATTTACTAAGAATCTTGTAGATGAATTCAGAGAGGGAGATCTGGTTGTTGTTAATGATACAAAGGTAATGAAGGCAAGGTTAAAGGTTGAATTAGAAAATGGAAGAATAGTCGAATTATTAGTTTTGGAGAAATCACATAAATCTACTTGGCTATGTTTGGCAAAGCCTGCTAAGAAATTAAAAAAAAATAGAAAATTAAATTTAACAGCTCCCTTGGCACAAAATATTCAATTGAATATTTCTGGGGTTGATGAAGAAACTGGAGGGAGACTTATTAAGTTCCCAGAAAATATAAATGATCTCAATTCAATGAATAAACTCCTTGAAATATATGGAGAGATTCCACTCCCTCCATATATAAAAAGTACAGAAAAAGAGTCTTTTCATGAGAATAGTTATCAAACTGAGTATGCAAGTAATCCAGGCGCAGTTGCTGCCCCAACAGCAGGTTTACATTTAAGTAAAAGTCTTATCTCAAATTTAAAAAAAAAAGGAGTTTTGGTAATGGCTATAACCTTGCATGTGGGTTATGGAACATTTAAACCAATTGATCAAGAAGATTTATCTAACTTAAAACTTCATAAAGAGTGGGTTAGCGTTAGTAGGAAAGTAGTGGAAGAAATAAAAAGAATAAAGCAAACAGACAGAAGAATAATAGCTATTGGAACAACTAGCGTAAGAGCTCTTGAAAGTTGCTATTCACATGAAATTAATAACTTTATTCCTATCGCCAAGTATGTTGATTTAGTAATTAAGCCAGGTTATAAATTTAAGGTGGTTGATGGATTATTAACTAATTTTCATCTACCTAAAAGTTCATTATTACTATTAGTAAGTGCGATGATCGGGAGGCAAAGATTATTAGATTTGTATAAAAAAGCCATAAAAGAAAAATTTAGGTTTTTCTCTTATGGCGATGCGATGTATATTTCACCAGAGTCATTTCTGGAGAAAAAATAAATTTAAGCTTTGACTGGTTCTTGAATTATGCCGCTTGGAACATCATTAAACATAATTGATGATAAATACCTCTCTGCTAAATCAGGTAGAACAACTACGATAGTTTTGCCAGCATATTCGTCTTGTTCTGCTAATCTAACAGCAGCAGCAGCAGCAGCTCCACAAGATATACCTACTAATAAACCCTCCTCTTTAGCTAATCTAAGAGCCATTTCAACTGACTCGTCATTTGTAACCTGTTCAACTTTATCAACAATTGATAAGTCAAGGTTCTTAGGAATAAATCCAGCTCCGATCCCTTGTATTTTATGAGGTCCGGATTTAACTTCTTCTCCATTCATGGTCTGAGTAATAACAGGACTATGTGATGGTTCTACAGCTACAGAAGTAATATTCTTACGCTTTTCTTGCTTAATGTATCTTGAGACTCCTGTAATTGTGCCGCCTGTTCCAACTCCTGCAACCAAAACGTCAATTGCACCATCACAATCATCCCAAATTTCTGGTCCAGTAGTTTTGAAATGAATTTCAGGGTTTGCTGGATTATCAAATTGACCTGGCATGAAATATTGAGAAGGATTACTGTCTGCAATTTCTTTAGCTTTAGCGATTGCTCCAGGCATACCTTTAGAGGCCTCTGTTAAAACAATTTCAGCCCCTAATACTGCCATTACTCTTCTCCTCTCAATTGACATAGATTCTGGCATTGTAAGTATTAGTTTGTAACCTCTTGCTGAAGCAGTAAAAGCGAGGGCAATTCCTGTATTCCCAGAAGTAGGCTCAACAATCGTTTTTTCTTTTGTAAGCTTCCCACTTTTCTCTGCATCCCAAATCATATTTGCGCCAATCCTACATTTCACACTGTATGCAGGGTTTCTCCCCTCGATTTTTGCTAATACAGTAGCCTTAGCGTTTTTGGTAACTGATTTTAATTTTACTAATGGAGTGTTTCCAATAGCAAAACTGTTGTCCTCATAAATTCTTGCCATTTATATATTGAGAAAATATATTTTCATACTAACTATTTTTTAAGAAAAGACTATATAAGTTTCTAAACAGTAAAGACTAGGAATTTACAAATTATTTAATGCTTCAGAAAAGCTTCTCCATAAGTGATCTTTATCTTCTAGTCCAACGGATACTCTAATAAGATGCGATGGTATCCCAAAACTTTCAGCCCAATCCAATTCGTCATAATGAGCTAATAACACATATGGACATACAAGAGTAAATTTTGTACCTAAACTTGGCCCTTTAGATATATGAAGAGAATCATAAAACTTTTTAGCTTTGTTTATTCCTCCTTTTAATTCAAATGATAATAAGCAGCCGTATCCCCCATTAGACGTAAGTATGGAATTGAAATTTGGACAATTTTCGGGATGGAAAATATTTTTAATCTCTTTATTTGTCTCTAATCTTTTTTTTAATTCTAAACATGTTTGATTTTGTTCAAAAACTCTTTGATTTACATCTCTACTAACTTTTTCTAGGGAAACAATATCTCCATCTGAAAGCATTGGAAGATTAATTTCGCTTAATGCATTTCTAAACTGATCAATCCATTTACTTTTTGGATTTAGTATTAATGAGCCAGCAAGAATATCTCCGCTACCTGAAAAGATTTTTGTAAGTGAAGTGAAAACTATATCTGCATGCTCTAAGGAATTTATATTCAGATTGGAACCAATAGTATCGTCAACAATTACAGGTATATTCAATTTATTTGCTATTTTTGAAATTTTTTTAATGTTTACACATTTGAGCATTGGATTACTTGGTAATTCAATTATCAAAGCTGCTGGATTTATTCTTTTAATTTCTAATTCAATATCTGAACAATTTTCTTCTGTTATTAACTTTGCTCCATGAAAGATATGCATTGGTAATTTAAGTACATCTACATATGGAAAACCTATTTGAAGTGTAGGTTTTTCTGGAAATAATTTATATAGGATTTCTAAAGATGTGTGCAACGCAGACATGCCAGATGAAGTTAAGTGAATATTGTTAGAGTCTGTTTTTGAAGATTTAGAAATTCTATTTTTTATTATTTGATGTTTCTCATTAACTAAAGATTTTGGAAGGCTATCCTCCAGTTCTAATTCAATTGCAGCAGCTCTTGAAGATATACCAAGACCCGTATGTTGCCAGAAAGATTTTGCATATATGCTTGCTGTTTTTTTAGTTATTAAAAAAGCGAAATTATACTTTATTTCGATAAATGAATATTCTTGAGAAGTATTTCTATCACAGTATTTCTTTGCTTTTAATGCTATGGTTTCATTTGGATATGGCCAGATACTGTGATTATTGTATTGATTTTCTTTTTGTACTTTTTCACATAATCTTTTTACTAAGTGGTTGAGCCCAAAACGTGGATAGATTGACCTTAATGATTTAATGCATTCTGGATTTTTTTCCTCATAATTTATTACATCATTCCAAGTTGGTAATGCTACTGAAACAGCATGATCACTATCAGGAATAGAATACCCTAACTCTACATTTTTCCATATAGGATTTTTAAGTAAATCTCTCAATTTTCAGAATTGATTTAAAGCAAATAATATATCTGATATTAAATCGTTGGTATCTTCACAACCAATCGATAATCTTATAAGTGCATCATCGATACCAAGTGAATTTTTTGTTTTCTTATCAACAGAAGCATGAGTCATTGTTGCTGGGTGACAAATTAAACTTTCAACTCCTCCAAGGCTCTCTGCTAAAGAGAAATATCTAAGCGATTTACAAAATTTAAAAGTATTCTCTTTGTTTAAATTCAATTTTAGTGTGATCATTGAACCCCCAGATCTCATTTGTGATTTTGCTAAATTAAATTCTGGATGGTTTTGATTGAATGGATAAATTACTTTGTTAATTATTTTGTGATGTTCTAATTCCTCAGAAATTAACTCTGCGCTTTTTGTTTGTTGTTCTATTCTTAACGGAAGAGTTTTTACACCTCTAGTAATTAGCCAAGAATCAAAAGGAGATGGTTGAAGGCCTAGAGCTTTTTGAGAGAAAAGCATCTTACTATTCCATTCTTCATTATTTGTTAGAACTGCTCCACCAAGAGCATCACTATGTCCGTTAATAAATTTTGTTGTGCTTATAAGCGATAGTGTTGCTCCAAGTTCCAATGGTTTTTGAATGAGTGCGGTGGAAAAGGTGTTATCTACAACCACAGGTATTTGTTGTTTATTGGCTTCATCACAAATCACTTTAATATCAAGTACTTTTAAAAGGGGATTTGTTGGACTTTCTAGCCATATTAAGCTTGGCTTAAAATCTGAAATATTTTTGATATTATTTTTATTTGTAAAATCTGTGTATAAAACTTCTATCCCAAATTTCTTGAAAACTTTTTCAAACATTCTTACTGTACAACCATAGAGATTCGACTCGCATAGTATCTTATCTCCTGATTTTAAAGCAGATGTTATTGCAGTTACGGCACTTATGCCAGATCCAAACACTGTACAGTATTTAGAATCTTCTATTGATTTCAGTATATTTTCTAGAATTTTAAAGTTTGGATTACCTGACCTGGTGTAGTCAAAATTTCCTTTATTTCCATGTTTGAAAGTAGATGTAGAGAAAATAGGAGGCATAACACATCCTGTCTCTTCTGCAAATGTTTCTCCATGGTGAATAGATAAGGTTTTAAAGCCTGGCTTTTTGATGATATTTTTCTTATCTTCCATTATTTTAAAAAATAATAATGAATTAAATCTCTCGTCGATAAGATGAGAGATTTAATAATCCAAAGAAAAGTTTTATTAGACTTTTCTTGAATAGTATTCAACAACTAGTAGTTCGTTTATTTCAAGAGCAACCCACTCTCTATCACATTTGCCATTTATTTTTCCTGTTAATTTAGGTTTATCTAAATCAAGATGAGGTGGGACATTTGCTAAACCAGGGAATTCTATATTTCCTTCAACAAGTTTTTTACTTGCTTTGTTTTCTTTAATTCCGATAACATCTCCTGATTTGCATTGATATCCAGCGATATCAAGAACCTTGCCATTTACAGTTACATGGCCATGATTTACTAATTGTCTTGAGCCTGGGATAGTACCACCAAAACCTAATCTAAAACAAACATTATCTAGTCTGTTTTCTAAAAGTCTTAGTAGGTTTGTTCCTGTTGATCCTTCCTGAGCTCTGGCTTTTTTGACATAACGTACTAGCTGTCTTTCAGAAACACCGTAATTAAACCTTAGTTTTTGCTTTTCTTCTAGACGAATCGCATATTCTGATCGCTTGCGACGGGCTTGGCCGTGCTGACCTGGAGGATTTGACTTCTTTGAAGCTTTCCTAGTGAGACCTGGTAGTTCTCCCAAGCGACGCGTAACCCTTAATCTGGGGCCGCGGTATCTTGACATAATTTTAAATTAAATAGAAATTTGCAATAAATTTGGATAATTGATTTAATTCAATTAAACTAAATTACTACTGAAAGACTTATTTTACATCATTAAAGTGATCAAATTTATTAATAAATTAATTACCTCAATACTTCTTTTTATGATTGCGTTTTATCAAAAGTGGTTTTCTCCTTTTTTCGGACCTAGATGTAGATTTATACCAAGTTGTAGTTGTTATGGATATGAGGCGATTACTAGACATGGTCCTTGGAAGGGAGGATGGTTGACTTTAATAAGGTTAAGTAAATGTCATCCCTTAACTCCTTGTGGATGCGATCCTGTACCTGACTAAATTAATGAAAATATTTATTTTTGTTAGGCAAGGTTGTTGCCTTTGCGATTCATTAAAAAAACAAACTAGCAAAAATAAATTTTAAAGAGATACTGCCCAATCTAGAGCTTAAAGAAATTGATATAGATAGGGTTGATTTATATCAAGATAAATATAAAAAATATGATTATGAAGTACCTATTATTGCTATTGAAGGAATAAACTCCAAGGAAATTATAGAATTACCTCGTATTTCTCCAAGATTAAAAGATGATCAATTAAAGAATTGGTTTCAAAAAAATATTAATACTATTCTGAATAAATAATTTTTTATAAATGAGATCTATAAAATTACATAAGCTTTTAGATTTAGTAGGCATTACCCCTTCATTAGAACTATTAGATCAAGAAATCAATAATATTTCTTTTAACTCTAAAGAAGTACAAAAAGGAACTTTGTTTTTAGGTATGACAGGTTTAAATGTTGATGGAGGAAAATATTGTATTGAGGCAATTGAAAATGGTGCAGAGGCTGCAATTATTGGATCAGCGGCAAAACAATATATTGGATCTTTTGACCGAGAAAGGGTTTTGGTTTTAGATGATAATTTAGATTATATTTTTGGTCAAATAGTTGCCGAGTTTTGGAATAGGCCCTCAAGAAAACTAAAACTTATTGGTGTTACTGGTACCAATGGAAAAACGACAATTACTTTTTTGTTGGAATATCTCTTAAAAAAATCAGGGAAAAAGACTGCATTATTTGGAACCTTGTTCAATAGATGGTCTGGCTTTTCTGAGGTGGCTTCACATACGACTGATTTCGCGGATAAACTTCAAAGGAAATTAAATGCTGCAGTTGAGGCAGAATCTGAATTCGCGATATTAGAAGTAAGTTCTCATTCTATTGCTCAAAATAGGATATCAGGCTGCGAATTTGAGGCGGCTATTTTTACTAATTTAACTCAAGATCATCTTGATTATCACTCAGATATGGAATCTTATTTTCAAACAAAAAGAAAGTTATTTTTCCCACCTTACTTAACAGAAAAAAAAGGAATTTCTGTTTTGAATATTGATGACCTTTGGATATCTAAATTATCATTTGATCTTGAGAAAAGATCTTCATTAGTATCTACAAAGATTGACAAGAGTGAATTTAAAAATGATGATTTTTTTTACGTAACAGATAAAAAATTTACTGCAAGTGGTTCCACCTGTATTTTTCATACCCCTAAGGAAAAAATTAAACTTTTTGTGCCCCTGGTTGGTGAATTTAATTTAATGAATGCGATTCAAGCAATAACAATTTTGTATAAACTTAATTTCTCTTTAAAAGAGTTATCAAAATCAATACAATCATTCCCTGGAGCTCCTGGAAGAATGGAAAAAATAGAAATTGATAATAATGACGTTTCAGGACCACTTCCAACAGTAATTATTGATTATGCCCACACTCCTGATGGATTAAAAAAAGTTTTGCAATCAATAAAAAGACTTTGTGAAGGGAAACTTATAACTGTTTTTGGCTGTGGTGGTGATCGAGATCGTAGTAAAAGGCCTTTAATGGGATCAATAGCTGAACAGTTTTCTGATCATTTGTATATTACATCAGATAATCCAAGATCAGAAGAACCTCAAAATATAGTAAATGATATTTTGATGGGTATAGAAAAAAGAGAAAAAATAACAATTGAGATTGATAGATTTAAAGCAATAAATGAATCTATTAAATTTGCCAATAAAGAAGATATTGTTTTAATTGCAGGAAAAGGCCATGAAGACTATCAAATTCTCAATGATAAAGTGATTGATTTTGATGATAGAAAAATAGCTTATAAATTATTACAAGAAAAAAGTAAATCTAAATAAAATTTCCTAATCAAATAAGAAAGATCTTTACGCAAATCACAAGAAAAGTTTCTTAGAATCTATGAAGTTATTTTTGACAAGATGAAAGGGTTAGCCTTAGTTGCAGGCGCAGGTGGAATTGGAACGCAACTAGCTAAAGATCTGAGTGAAAGTGAAAAAGGTTTAGATGTTGTTTTGTGTGGAAGAAAAAGTGAATTTAATTCTTTTTGGGAATTAGATATAGAGGATTCTCAATCACTTTTGCAGTTGAAAAATAAAATATCAAATCATCCTTCAAAATTAAGATTAGTCATTAATGCTACAGGGAGACTTCATAGTGATTCTCTTAAACCAGAAAAAAGATTACAACATCTTGATAAAGAAAATATGATGGAAAGTTTTTCAATAAATGCTTTTTCTCCTATCTTATTAGCTAAAACTATTGAAGAATTTATACCAAAAGATAGTGAGTTTAATTTTGCGAGTATAAGTGCAAGAGTGGGTAGCATCGGTGATAATCAAACTGGTGGGTGGTATTCATATAGAGCTGCAAAATCTGCGCAAAATCAGTTTTTCAAATCTTTAAGTATAGAGTGGGCTAGACGTTTTCCAAAAGCTACTATTTCGTTACTTCATCCAGGAACAGTAGATACTGATTTATCTAGACCTTTTCATAAGTTTGTTCCAGCACATAAATTATTTAGTACAGAAAAATCAGCCCAATTTTTGATCCATAATGTTAAAAATCAATCGCCCGCATCTACTGGAAAATTTATTTCATGGGACAGCTCGGAGATACCTTGGTAAATTAAATTTTATCTTTATATCAATAGAGCTTTAAGTCAATATTTTTTTAATTTCTTTAGAAAGTAAATCAATCTCAGCTTCTGTAGATATTTGATGTATGCATGCTCTAAACCATTTTGGATCTTCTAAAACTCTAATCCAAATTTTTTTTTCTCCAAGTTTATTCACAAATTTTTCCTTATCTTCAATATTCTCGATATTAAAACTAACTATCCCATTTAAGTATTTTTTTTCTAAAACTAATTCAATTTCTTTTAATTGATTTAATTTATCCCAAAGTGTTTCACTTAATCTTTTTATCTTTTTGCTTTTTTCTTTTTCATTACAGTCTTTATCCAAAAGATCTAAAGAATTCCGCAGCCCTGCAAGTAAAGGGATACAAGAGGTAGCTACTTCAAACTTCCTTGCATCATCATGAAAAAGATTATCTGAAGGCTCATATATGCCTTGTTCTTTTTTTAATGATTTCCAACCAATTATTGTTGGATCTGTTTCATGAATAAATCTATCTGAGACATAAATGGCTCCAAGTCCTTCTGGACCACATGCCCATTTATGTGAAGTTATTGAATATAAATCAGAATAAAAAACTTCTTCTTGAATGTTTATGTGCCCAAAGGTTTGAGCACCATCAATAATTAGATAAGAATTTTCTCGATTGTTTTTTAATTCGCTAGAAATTTGTTTTAAAGGAATTTTATATCCAAAGTTCCATAAAATATGAGAAATAATTAGGATCTTAGTCTTACTATTTAGATTTTTATAAATCTCTAAAATTATATTTTCGTCGTTTAGATTTTTAATTTTCTGGATTGGCAAAATTTTGAATATTAATTTATTCCTTCTGCAAAATTCTCGACTTGCAGCTACTACTCCAGGATGTTCACAGTCACTTATTAACAACTCTTCTCCCTCTTCTACTTTTATTCCCCAAAAAGGCAAAATCATCCCAGAAGAGATATTCTCAGTTAAAGCTATATTCTTTGAATTGACACCTAATTTTTTCGCAATGATTCTTTTTGTAGTCAATATTTCTTTGTAAATAAAAGGCCACATATCATTGGTAAATGGTCCTAAGTCTTGGATAATTTCCCAAGTTTTAACTATTGCTTCAAGAGAAGATTTTGGCAATGGTCCTTGACCGCCATAGTTGAAGTAATACTTATTTTTTAATGCTGGTATTTGATCTCTTAGATTATTTCTCATGGAAAATTTAAATTAGATTATTAGACTTTTGAATTTTTTTAAATATTGCCTACTAAAGTTACTGTTCTAAATTCAATATCTTCAATAACTTTCCAAGGTTCAGCACTCCGTTCTGCAAATTCTAAATTTTTAAAACCTAGTTCTTTAAAATCACTTAGAAATTCTGGCTCATACCATGCTCCACTTATACATCCTGTCCATAGATCATGATCATTTTGCAATCTTAAAGGAACTTTTTTGTTTGAGACAATATCGCTAATTGCAATTCTTCCATTATCGTTTAAAACTCTTTTTATATTTCTTAGCAGGTTCTTTCTAGATTCTGGACTTACCAAGTTTAAAACACAATTACTTAAAATAATATCAACGGATTTGTCGGCTATTAATGGATTTAAATCTTCATCTAATTCATCGAGTTTTTCAATTGATCCTTCTAGAAATTCTGTATTTTTGAAACCTATATTATTTGTAACTTCTTTAGATGCTGATCTAGATAAAGAAAGCATGTCAGGATTCTGATCAACTCCAATAACTTTCCCTTCTTTTCCAACAATTTGGGCACAAATAAAAGCATTTTTGCCACTACCACTTCCAAGATCTAAGACAATATCATTTTTTTGAACATATTTTGTTGGATCACCACATCCATAGTCCCTATCTATAACCTCTTGAGGAATTGCTTCAAGTAAAACGGGATTAAACCCAACTGGTGTACAAAGACAACTCTCTTTTTCTAATGCGGCTGAGCCATATCTTTCTTGAATAGCATCTTTATGATCGAAATTACTAGATGCTTTATTCGATGGATTATTATTACAGCAATTTTCGGACATGTTTTTAAAGGACTCTCGATAAATATAGCCAAAAAAAAAGCCCCTTAATCTAGGGGCTTTTACTTTATTAATTAAATTATTTAGTGTAGTTCACACCTCTATAATTTAATTCTGCTTTTTCATTACTTGAAGAAGCGTCTCCTATTCTGTTTGAATATACGTTTCTTCTGTAGGTAAGTTCAACGAATTGCTTTTCAGCAGCTTCTTTGTTTTGAACGTAGCTTTTACCTCTGTAAGTTAAAGTAGTCATGGTTCAATTTAACAACACGGCCATCCCCCGTTCCATGGTATGACTCGGACTGCGCCCTTAAAATAGGGTGAACGAAAAGTAGCAATTGCTACATAACTATTATATACATTTTTTTTGAGTCAAGTAAAGAGTTTACAGCTAGAAACAAATTTTTAATTTTTTGTTAATTATTATCTTAGGTAAATTTTATTTTGAATAGTCTCCACAAGGGATTATGTTTATATTTGGCTTAAGCTTTACGAAATCAATTTTTATTTATGACGGGTTTTTTATATTTTTTGGGTAATACTTTGAGATGGCCTGCCCTAAAGCCAAAAGAGTTTTTCTCTTTACATGCATATTTTTCAATTATTTATTTGATAACTTTTATTCTTAGTACAAATCACGTTGATCAGTCTAATTTAGTTTTTACTTTAGGTATTTTAGCCCCTCTCTTGATAGCTATTGGTCAAGGTCTTCCTATAGATTGTTTGGATCTTAAGTCTTCTTTGTTGAAGGAATCAAAGGGTCAATAATGAAATTTTATTCTAATTTTTATAGAACCTGAACAACTTCGCTGATTTCAGGAATCATTTCTTTTAACTTTCTTTCAATACCCATTTTTAATGTCATAGTACTACTTGGGCAACTACCACAGGCTCCTTGAAGTCTTACTTTTACAATGGGACCATCGATTTCTGCAATTTCTACGTTCCCTCCATCGGATATTAAAAAAGGTCTAAGTTCATCAAGGACTTTTTCTACATTTTCATTAGTAAGTGCAAGTGTTTCGGTACTCATGATTTTAAATTAACTTTATAATAAGACTATAAAGGAATCTGATTAATTGCAAAAAATATAGTTTTCTATTGTGACTTCTGTTCAAACTATAAAAGAGAATAATCACTATGACGCAGTTTTAGTTGGCGCAGGAATAATGAGTGGGACTTTAGCCTTGCTACTTGCAGAAGTTTTACCTGATATAAAAATACTAATTATAGAAAAATTAAATTCTCCAGGGAGCGAAAGTACTGGAGCTTTTAATAATGCAGGAACTGGACATGCTGCTAATTGTGAATTGAATTACACTCCTATTGATGAAAAAGGAAACATAATTATAGATAAAGCTCTTTCTATAAATCGTTCATTTGAAAATTCAATGTCCTTATGGGCTTCCTTGTATGCAGCAGGGAAAATTGATATTAAAAAGTTTTTAAAATTTATTCCACATATTAGTTTTGTTTCTGGGAAGGAAAATATTTCTTTTTTAAAAAAAAGATATCAGGCAATGGCTAATAATCCTGAGTTTAAAGATATGGAATTCACTTCATCTTTTGGTCAAATTTCATCATGGTCTAGTCTTATTACAAAAGATAGAAATCCATTAAATGAAATTGCTGCTACTAGGGTAGAAAGAGGGACTGACATTAACTTTGAAGCTCTGACTAAGGAATACTTATCATTCGTTTCTAAAAATAAAGATGTTGAAGTTAGCTATAAAACAGAATTAATAGATTTAAAAAAAATTGATCAAAAACAATGGGAATTAGAACTTAGTCTCAATGGTAGAAAAATTTCTGTTAGAACAGCTTTTGTTTTTCTTGGGGCTGGTGGAAAAACAATAAATTATTTGCAAAAATCAAAAATTCCAGAGGCAAATAATTATGGAGGATTTCCAGTTAGTGGGAAATGGCTTATTTGCGAAGAAAAATCTCTAACAGAAAAACACAATGCAAAAGTTTATGGTAAGGCTGATATTGGTTCGCCACCAATGTCAGTTCCTCATTTGGATACTAGGTGGATTGACGGCAAAAGACTTCTTCTCTTTGGACCTTTTGCTGGCTTTACAACAAAATTTCTAAAGCAAGGGTCTTACTTTGATTTATTTAATTCTATTAAAAAAAATAATATAGTTTCTATGTTAGACGTTGGGTTTAAAAATAATGATCTGATTAATTATCTGATTTCGCAATCACTAAAGAACCATAACTCAAGAGTTGATAATTTAAAGAATATGATGCCATCAGCAGATCCCTCTAACTGGTATTTAAAGAATGCCGGACAAAGAGTCCAAATAATCAAAAAGACAAATAAGGGAGGTTCTTTGAAATTTGGAACTGAGATAGTGACTTCATCTGATGGATCATTATCGGCACTTTTGGGAGCTTCTCCTGGAGCAAGTACTGCAGTTTCAATAATGGTGAAAGTTCTAAAAAGATCTTGTTTATTTGTAAATGACAAAATTAACCTTCAGAATAAAATTAATGATTTGCTTTATCAATCTCAATTGACATATGAAAGTGATAAAGATTTTCTAATAAACATCAAAAAAAGAAACAATTCTATTTTAGGTTTCCATCGAGAATTCTAATTAGCTAATATTAGTCAAGATGACATCAGAGGAGTAGTTATTTTATTTAATGACTGATATATCCGTTTCAAAAATAAGGAATTTTTGCATAATAGCTCATATCGATCATGGTAAATCTACTCTTGCAGATAGGTTGCTTCAAGATACTGGCACTGTTCAGCAAAGGGATATGCAAGAACAATTTTTGGATAGTATGGATCTTGAAAGAGAGAGGGGAATAACTATCAAATTACAAGCCGCGAGGATGAAATATAAGGCAGACGATTCTCAAGAATATGTTTTGAACTTAATAGATACTCCGGGACATGTTGATTTCTCTTATGAGGTCAGTAGATCTTTGCAGGCTTGTGAAGGTGCTTTATTAGTCGTTGATGCAAGTCAGGGCGTCGAAGCTCAAACTCTAGCTAATGTTTATCTTGCTCTTGAAAATAATCTTGAAATAATACCTGTTTTAAATAAAGTTGATTTGCCCGGGGCTGATGCTGAAAAAATAAAACAAGAAATTGAAGAGATTATAGGATTAGATACATCTAACGCAATAAATTGTTCAGCAAAAACTGGAGTCGGAATTAAAGATATTTTAGAAGCAATTGTTAAAAGAGTACCACCACCTCAAGATGAAATAAAGTTGGCTACTAAGGCACTGATTTTTGATTCTTATTATGATCCTTACAGGGGAGTAATTGTTTATTTCAGAGTAATATCTGGTGCAATTAATAAAAGAGACAGAATATTACTAATGGCTAGTAAAAAGAACTATGAACTTGATGAAATTGGAATAATGGCCCCTGATCAGCAGCAAGTCAATGAATTGCATTCAGGAGAAGTAGGATATTTAGCTGCATCAATTAAATCAGTTGCTGATGCGAGAGTCGGAGATACAATTACTCTTTTTAATTCACCTGCCAATGATCCCTTGCCTGGTTATAAAACAGCAAACCCCATGGTTTTTTGTGGGTTATTCCCAACTGATGCAGATCAGTTCCCAGATTTAAGAGTATCACTTGAGAAATTACAATTATCTGATGCTGCTCTTAAATATGAGCCTGAAACTAGCAGTGCAATGGGCTTTGGATTTAGATGTGGATTCTTAGGACTTCTTCATATGGAGATTGTTCAAGAACGATTGGAAAGAGAATATGATTTGGATCTAATCGTTACCGCACCATCAGTTATCTATAAGGTTAATTTAAATCAACAGGAACATATCTTTATTGATAATCCTTCTACTATCCCAGATCCTCAACTAAGAGAATCAATAGAAGAACCTTATGTAAAAATGGAAATTTATGCTCCAAATGAATTTAATGGAACTTTAATGGGTTTGTGCCAAGAAAGAAGAGGGGTTTTTATTGATATGAAATACATAACAACTGATAGGGTTACTCTGATTTATGAAATCCCGTTGGCGGAAGTCGTTACAGACTTTTTTGATCAGATGAAAAGTAGAACTCAAGGTTATGCATCAATGGAATATCATTTAATTGGCTATAGAAAAAATGAACTTGTTAGATTAGATGTCCTTATAAATTCTGAAAGAGCAGATCCTTTAACTTCTATTGTTCATAAAGATAAGGCTTATGGAATTGGTAGAAGTTTAGTCGAGAAATTAAAAGAACTTATTCCAAAACAACAATTTAAAATACCTATTCAGGCATCTATTGGTAGTCGAATAATCGCTAGTGAAAGTATAAGCGCATTGAGAAAAGATGTTTTATCTAAATGTTACGGGGGAGATATTTCAAGGAAAAAGAAACTGTTAAAGAAACAAGCCAAAGGTAAAAAAAGGATGAAGGCAATGGGTAAGGTAGAAGTTCCCCAAGAAGCTTTTATGGCAGTTCTGAAATTAAATCAGTAATCTCTTAAATTAAAAATTAAAAGCTATTATTATTTTTAAGAATTAGGTATATTTTATTTGAATCTATTCTTAGAAAGATTGTGGATATAAATTCATCCAATCGCGTAGGTCAAAATATTAGAAAAACAGGATTTTTAATAGTATTTGTTTATCTTCTTATAGTTTTAATTATGAAATTTTTAGAAGTAAATAATTGGTTTGGTTATTCATTCTCAGGTTTGAGTAGTGATATTTTTGCTCCCCCCTCTATAGAGCATTTATGCGGCACTGATAGATTAGGAAGAGACGTTTGTTTTAGGACTTTGCAAGGCTCTTCTTTGGCAATAGAGGTTGTATTCCTTGCTATTTTCTTTGCATTAATTTTGGGTTTGCCATTGGGATTATTGAGTGGATATTTTGGAGGTGTATTTGATAAATTCTTGTCATTAATTATGGATACTATTTTTTCAATCCCTGTAATTTTGCTTTCAGTTGTTGTTGCTTTTGTATTAGGTAAGGGCATTCTCAACGCCGCTTTAGCTTTATGTATAGTTTATTCTCCCCAATATTTTAGATTAATTAGGAATCAGACAATATTGGTTAAATCTGAAACTTATGTAGAGGCAGCTAGAGTTTCCGGAGCTGATCTTAAAACAATTATTTTTAAATATATTCTCCCTAATGTAATAACTCCTTTGCCTATAGTACTCACTTTAAATGCCGCAGATGCTGTTTTGGTTTTAGGTAGTTTAGGCTTCTTGGGCCTTGGTGTTCCAGCAGATATTCCAGAATGGGGTAGTGATTTAAATCTTGCTCTTGCAGCTCTGCCTACTGGTATATGGTGGACGGCTTTATTCCCAGGACTAGCAATGTTCTTTTTAGTATTAGGGCTTTCTTTTATTGGAGAGGAACTAGAAAACATCTTTGAAAAGTAAAATAATTTAAAGATTAATTACTTTTAAATGCTTCAAACTCTCCTCCTTCATTCAACTTTGGATATGTTTTGCCAGATTTTTTGTATATAGAAGCTAATTCTGGATAACTCCATTCAAATAAAGTTTCTTGATATTCATTTTCATTTAAACCTTCTCCATTTGTAGGAAGTTCCCCCTTTTTTTTTCTCTGGCGAATAGCTTCAAATAATAATATAGAAGCTGCTACTGAAACATTTAAAGATTGAACCATCCCTCTCATAGGGATAAAAATCGATTGGTCAACCATTGATATGAGTTCATCACTTAATCCCCATTTTTCTGCTCCTAAAACAAAACATGTATTTTCAGAATAATCAAAATTTCTATAATCAATAGATTCATGATTAAGAGTAGTTCCATATAATTTAAAGCCCTTTTTTTTTAATTCAGATATAGCACTGATGGGACTTTCATGAGTATTTAAATTTACCCATTTCTGACTGCCTTGGGCAGTGCTATTGAAAGTTTTAACTATATTTTTTTTGCTAATAAAATTTGCTTCAAAAACTCCTGCAGCATCGCATGTCCTCAATATCGCGGATAAATTATGAGGTTTATTTACATCCTCTACTAAAACAGTTAAGTTTTTCATTCGGCAATTTAAAACATTTTTGATTCGCTCAAATCTTCTGGGCAAAATTGACATTAAAATGTTTTAATAATTTCTTTAATTATATTCAATTCATAAAATATTATTCAATAAGACAGATAATAGTCTTAATTAATTAATTTTTAATCACTATAAGTAGAATTCTTGGATTAATTATTTAACACTCTAGTTTATACTTATTATGTAATTTAATTTTGACCAAATGGCTTACATAGAATGGGATTACACCGTTATAACAAGTATGGTTGAAAATCAAGGTTGGAATTTACCGGAGCGCGACTCGAAAGAATGGAATAGATTTAACGATGAACTAGGAGAAAAAATGAGAGGGGTTGGCCTTGTGTTTGAGAAATATTGTAAATTTACGCCGGATGTAGGCGAAGGTGTTCATCTTTTAGATGAATAACTCTTCTAAAAAATTAAACCATTGATGTATCCCTTAATCAATGGTTTATTAATATTTAAGATAAGGTACTTTTACCAAATTAGAACCGGCAATTATTAAGGCTTTATAAAGCTTCTATGGAAAATTCTTATTAAGAAGAAATTATTTTTTATTTTCCCTAATCGGCCACAAATAACTTATTTAAATTTTATATTTAAATAAAAAATATGAAAAATAAATTAACTTTTTTATTCGACGGAGGGTGCCCACTTTGTCTAAGAGAGACTAAGTTTTTAAAAAGCAAAGATATTTCAAATCAAATTAGATTTATAGATATTAATAGTGAAGATTATAATCCAAATTTATTTAATGAAATTTCATATGCAGAAGCCATGTCTAACCTACATGGCATATTGAAAAATGGGGAAATAATTAGAGGCCTGGATGTCCTTGCATTTTCATATGAATTAATTGGTTTAGGATGGGTTTATTATCCTTTGAAATTAAAAATTTTATCACCAGTTTTGAGGTTGGGTTATCGATATTGGGCAAAATATAGGCTTCAAATTACAGGAAGATCAAAAATTAAGAAACTTTGTACCGTTGCATGTGAGAAATAAGATATGTCAAATTTTGATTTAGATAGAATCATAGAGATGTGTTGGGACTATTAAGTATCAATTTGGTTTAAAAGAGGAAGATGCTATAAAAATTATGCGCAGAAACCTAAAATCTAAATCATTCAGAGTTTGGAGGCAAAGAGTTTCAGTAAGGAATACTAAACATATGGCGCTTAAGGGTTCAACTAGATTTAAATCCACTCACAAAAGAAAATTATAAATTTTTGAAAAATTAAGAGAATATTATATTATTACGAAATATTACGAGCTGATGTTAAGTTATATTCGTTGAAGTTTAAAAATGAACATTGGTGCTCTATTTCTAAAAATTAATTTAACAGGAATAATCACTTTCTACGAATTGGATTGGGTAACTAAAAATCAGTCTGATTTTACAAGATTGGAGAAATCAATTGCTATTAAATTAGGAAGAATGATTGACTCAGGTTCTATAAACATTGGTTGCCGTTTAAAAGCTTAATTTAGGATTACATTGCTAATGAAAAATCAAGAAGAAAAAAAATTATTCTTTAGAGAAAGAGTTCATTCTTTGAATATCTTTATATTTTTAGGATTTAATTTATCTCTCATATCTATACTAGGTTTGTTTTGGTTCAAATCTTCAATGGATAATCTAGTTTAACAATTTCAATTATTAGTATATTTACAATATCTTTAAAAAATAAATTATATTTTGGCAATTGGATTTCTACAAAGAAAAGCATCTTGGGAAACTCTATTAAAGGTAAGTTCTGGAATCTTCGCAGACCAAGCCCTTGAGAAGGTTTTAAAAAGCTACCAATTTAATTCTTTAGATATAGCATTTATTACTGAATTATCATTCGGATGCATAAGATATAGGAAATTTCTTGATCTTTGGATTGATCACCTATCAAAAATTCCTCATCAAAAGCAACCTCCAAAATTAAGATGGCTTTTACATATAGGTTTATATCAATTATTAAAAATGGATAAAATTCCATTTTCTGCGGCTATTTCGACAACTGTGGAGGTAGCAAAAAAAACTGATTTGAGTGGTTTGACGGGGACTGTAAATGCAATTTTAAGAAATGCAGTTAGAAAAATAGAAAAAGAAAATTTACCGAAAATATCTTCTGATGCTGTTGAGAGAATTTCATATCTTGAATCATTACCTTTATGGCTTGTTAATGAACTTATTAATTGGTTTGGAATTGAAGATGCCGAAAATATTGCTAAGGCATTTAATAAAAAGCCTTCTATTGATTTAAGGATTAACCCAATAAAAACTAATTTAGATATTTTTCTGAAAGTACTTCATGAAAATAACATTAATGCTGAACCAATCAAGAACTTAAAAAATGGAATCACCTTAATTTCTAATCCAAGGTCAATTAAGACTTTGCCTGGTTATGGTGATGGGTTTTGGACAATCCAAGATAGATCTTCTCAGTGGGTGGCCCCTCTTTTAAATCCCAAAAAAGGGGAAAAGATATTAGATGCTTGTGCAGCTCCAGGAAGTAAATCTACCCATTTAGCAGAATTAACAAATGATAATGCTGAGATACTTGCTGTAGATAGATCAGAAAAAAGATTGAAGATAATACAATCAAATTTAGATAGGTTGAATTTAAATTCTGTAAAGACTCTTAAAGCTGATGCTACAAGTTTGCTTGATTTAAATCCTAATTTTAGATCGCATTTTGATAAGATTTTGATTGATGCACCTTGCTCTGGGATCGGAACTCTTTCAAGGAACCCTGATGCAAGATGGTCCTTAAATAAAGATAAAATAAAACAATTAATATTTTTACAGGAAAGGCTATTAAAGAGTCTTGTCCAACTTTTAAAAAAGGACGGCATTCTAGTTTATTCAACTTGCACAATATGTCCTGAAGAAAATAACTTATTAATTAAAAGATTTATTGACAAAAATGATGAAATACAATTAGTTAGCCAAAAGCAAATTTTGCCAAAGATTGATTATCCTGGAGATGGATTTTATGCTGCCGTAATTTCTCATAAATAAAAATAGTAAAAATTCATAGTTTAATAGTTATGTTAAAAATTTTAGTAATAAATTTTTTCCATAAATAAGCAGCATTGCCACTGGATAATTCTGATTTTTTATTTTCATCAAAGCCTAACCATACGCCTGTAGTAAGGTTTTTTATTGAACCAATAAACCAAAGGTCTCTGTTTCCATCGGAAGTCCCTGTTTTTCCATATATTTTTTCACCCCTTATGGAAGCTGCTATTCCAGTCCCATCACTAACAGATTTTTCAAGTAGTTTTTTTAGATTCTTATTTACTTTTATATCTAATATTCTTTTGGCAATAAATTTGTTTTCCCAAATTGATTTGCCATTAAATGTTTCAACTTTTTCTAGAGTGCTTGGCACATATATTTCCCCATTACTGTTTATCACTGAATAAGCATTTGTAATATTTAAGAGATTATCTCCATAAGAGCCAATTGCTAATGATGGGACTTCTTCGAACTTTTGTTTATATCCTAGACCAAATGAATTTGCTAGATTAATAACTTTTTTAATTCCTATTTGTTTAGATATTTTTATAGGAACTATATTAGATGAAATTTTAAATGATTCAATTAAAGATATTTCACCTCTATATTCTTCGGAAAAATTTTTTGGGCAATAATCTTCCCAGCAATTTGGTAAGTCTTCAAACTTGTCACTTAATTTAATACCATCTATTAATCCGGCAGCATAAGTAATAATTTTGAAAGTAGAAGCTAAAGGTCTTATAGATGAATTCACTCTATTAAATTCGTTTAATGATGGATTCTTACTTGTTATCATTGTTCTTATTAAACCTGTATTAGATTCTATTGATAACAAAGCCAATTCAATGTCATTTGGTTTTATAGAAGCCGAAATTTTTTGACCACTTTCCTGCCAATTTTTATTGATACTAGATTTAATTCTTAAAAACTTATATTTATTAATCTCTTTGATTTTGTTATTAGTTTCCTCGATAATAAAATTTATTAATAACTTATCATTTAATATATTATTATTTGTTTGATAATTTAAGGTGATTTTCTCATTAATAGCTTTATTTCTATCATTAATAGATATGTATCCATCTAGATACATAGATTCAAGTATTTGATTTCTATTTTTAATAGCTAATTCTAAGTTTGCATAAGGCGAATATATTGAAGGCGCTGGAGCTAGTCCTGTAATTAATGCAATTTCTGATAGTGTTAATTCGTTTATAAGTTTCCCAAAATATACTTGTGAAGCCTCATTTATACCATAGGCTCCTGAGCCTAGATAAATGTTATTTAGATATAGCTTCAAAATTTGATCTTTACTATATCTAAAATCTAGGATCAAAGATATCAATATTTCTTTAATCTTTCTTTGAAAACTTATATCATTATTTAAAAAAATTAATCTTGCAACTTGTTGAGTAATCGTACTTCCGCCCTCTTTAAGATAGCCGCTTTTAATATTGCTTATAAAAGCTCTTGAAAGTCCAATTAGATCTATTCCATTATGTTGTAAAAACCTTTTGTCCTCAGCAGATATAAAAGAATATTTTAGTAAAAATGGAATTTTGTGTTTATTATTATTTATTTCAAATTTACGGCTTAATTTACTCAATACTTTGTCGTCAGAAGACAAAATTACATAGGAATATTTTGGTTCTTTTGAAAGATCATTTTTAGATGGATCAAATTTTAAAGTAGTTATAATTATATTAATTATGGGAAATAATATTCCAGAAAAAATTAATATGGGAATAATAAAAATTAAATATTTATTTTTTATTTTTTGCACTTCAAGCTACTAAATAACTATGGCCTATAGCTATAGCTGTAACTAACATTCCAAAGATCAAAAATGGTTGAGCACTTGCCTGATATTTGACATCATATTTCAAAGGGTCTCTAAGTAACCACATATCTTGAAAAGTAATTTGAGGAATTATAAGTAAAACCAAAATTACAGATGCTAGATGCTGTCCAATAATAATTAATACCCCTACCATTGCTAATTGAAAAATGTCAATTAGTCCTGCACTTATACGACTGGCATTTTTAATTCCAAATACTACTGGTAAGGAAGTCAAGCCCAACTTGGAATCCCCTTCAACACTTTTGAAATCATTTATAACGGCTATACCAAGTCCAGAGATACTATAAGCAAGTGTTAGTAATGCAGTAACAAGAGTTAATTTCCCAAACAAAGCTTGTCCTGCCCACCAAGGTAGAGCTATATAAGATGCTCCCAATGCATAATTTCCTAACCAACCATTTTGTTTTAATTTGAGAGGTGGGGCAGAATATATATAACTAACAAAAGAACCACCTAATGCTAAAAGTAAGACAGAGGGGAAAGTATGTTTAGCATATAAATCTAATAGAAAAGCGACTATTAATCCAGAAATAAGTAATACCCATATTTGTATTTTTACTTCTTTAATTGAAATTTTTCCAGAGGGGATTGGTCTGTTAGGCTCATTAATTGCATCAATTTCTTTATCAAAAAAGTCGTTTATGGTTTGGGTATAACCCGTTAGCAATGGTCCACTCATAAGCATGCACGCTAATGATGCCAAAACATTGCTAAATGTCCACGTAAAATTTCCACTCGCAGCTGCACCACAAATAACTCCCCATATCAAGGGGATCCATGTAATAGGCTTCATTAATTGTATACGGAGTTTCCAAATACTTGAAGTCTCAGTAGCACCTTTAATGCCTAATAGTTGTTTTGGATCATTCACTTTAGTTACTTAACCTTTTTCAAGTTCTTCAGGGAAAAACCAGCTTTCCTCACCATTTTGGAATTTTGCAGTAATTCCAATACTATTGCCGTCAGTCATTTTATAACCAGATATCATTGCTCTTGGATTAGAGGATATTTGATCAAGTAATTTTGCAGGTAGTCTATCTTTAACCTTGTTAATGTTAATTTTAATTTTACTACCAATCTTAGGTAATACTTTTGTTTCAGCCATAAGGGGTAAAATGGAAGCTATTATGCAAGATTAACAGTATTTGGACATTTTTTTTTAAAATGGTAGCTCTTCGTTTAATTCCTTGTTTAGATGTAGCCAATGGCAGGGTGGTAAAAGGGGTTAATTTTGTTAACCTTAGAGACTCTGGTGATCCTGTTGAATTGGCTTGTAAGTACTCAGATGAAGGGGCAGATGAATTAGTCTTCCTAGATATTAGGGCAAGTGTTGAAAATAGAAGAACTTTAATTGATCTTGTTTCTAGGACAGCAAAGTCAGTAAAGATTCCATTTACAGTTGGTGGTGGGATAGATTCCATTTCTTCGATTAATGATCTTTTAAGAGCAGGAGCAGATAAAGTTAGTTTGAATTCTTCTGCTGTTAAAAATCCAGATTTGATTTATAAAAGTTCTGAACAATTTGGCTCTCAATGCATTGTGATTGCTATTGACGCTAGAAGAAAACTTAATAAATGTAATGAATGGGATGTATATATAAAGGGAGGGAGAGAAAATACTGGTTTAGATGTATTAAATTGGGCAAAAAAGGTTGAGGAATTGGGAGCAGGAGAAATTTTATTAACTTCAATGGATGGTGATGGCACCCAGAGTGGATATGATTTGCTTTTGACACAATCAGTCGCAAATGCTGTTAATATTCCTGTAATTGCATCTGGTGGAGCTGGCTGTCTGGATGATATTTATGATGTTTTTAAAGAAGGTAAGGCATCTGCAGCACTATTGGCATCATTACTTCACGATAAAAAACTTACTATAAATGAAATAAAAACTTTCTTACTAGAGAAGGAACTCCTAATTAGACCAAATGAATAAACATTATGATTAATCTTATATAAGGAGTTTATCTTCAGATTTAAAAATGAAATTTAAAAAAAATATTGAAGTCAAAACTATTTTTAATAAAATTTCTTATAGATATGACTTTTTAAATAGTTTATTAAGTTTTGGACTTCACAAATTATGGAAAAAGAAATTAGTTGACTTATTAAAACCCCAACAAGGTGAAGATTGGGCTGATTTATGTTGCGGAACAGGTGATTTGGCATTCCTAATTTGTAAGAGAGTTGGTCCTAATGGTTCAATAACAGGGATTGATAGTGCAAAGGAAATTCTAAATATTGCAAAGAAAAAGGCAGAACGTGTTAAAAATAAATTTATCAATTGGGAAAGTAAAGATATTTTAGAAATAGATGAATATGCGAGAAATTTTGATGGGGTTTGTATGTCATATGGCCTAAGAAACTTAGAAAGCGTTGAAAAAGGAATAAAAAAAGTTTTTAGTCTTTTAAATGATAAAGGAAGAGCTGGATTCTTGGATTTTCATCATTCAAGAAAAAATTCTTTATCAAATATTTTTCAAACAATATATTTAAGGTTAGTAGTAGTTCCTATTTCAAGAGTTTTTAATTTAAGTCGAGAATATGCTTATATTGAAGAAAGTATTAATAATTTTCCAAGGGGCAATGAGCTGATCTTAATAGCAAAAGAAGTTGGATTTGAAAGAATTGAATATAGAACTATTTTTTGCGGTCAAATGGGGATATTGATTTTAGGGAAATAGATAAATTACCTATATATTCTTTCTCCAACAAAAAGTACATTTCCCCCATCGCGATATCTCTCCCTTAGGAGTTGGGCAATTACAGATATTGCAGATGCTCATATTATTTCTATTTACTCTACTGGGATGATTCTCCCAAAGTAATTTTGGATTGGGGTTATTAAGATTTACAGGCTTTAGCTCATAATTTTGTATTATCCTGATTTCATTTAAATTAATTCCAATTTTTTCTATTCTTTCTTTTAATCTATGTTTGTTGTAAATTAACGCTTGGCGCCACTGTGGATGATTAACTGTAATAGTTAGTATTTTTTTTTCAAATTTTAATGGTTTACATTCCTTAAATAATTCTAAACCTATTAATTGTTTCCAATTTTCATTAATTTCTGAAAGCTTATTTAAGTCTTCCCAAGATTTCTTGAAATCATCAAGACAATTTTTTAATGATTTTGGATTTCTTTTTTTTAGTATTGGTAAATATTTTTTGTTCAATTTGTATAATTATCTTATATAAGATTAAAGTTAATATAATCTTAAAAAAGTTGCATATTTATTTTAATAAAAGATTTGTGAAAGGTATAGGAGCAGCGGCGAAAACTATTTATTACTTAAAAAAAATACAGATTATCCATCCATATTGGAGACTTCAATACAAAATAAAATGTAGAAGTACTGAAAATGAACTTTCTACTTGGCTTGGTTATTCAGAAATGAAAATAAATCAGCCAATAGCCATAATTGCTAGAGAACAATTTTCAGCTTTTGGTCAGAATTCAAGGTACTGGTTTTCCCCTAAAGGTGGAATTTGGTTAAGTGCGGCTTATCCAATTTTTTCTAAAAATTTCTCAAGCGAAACCTTTAGCTTGTCTTTAGCAATTAATTTATGCCAAATGTTTAGGCAGGAAAATATAAAAGTTAATTTGAAATGGCCAAATGATATTTTTTTTGATTCAAAAAAATTGATAGGGTTTTTGCCTAGGGTAATCACTAGAGGCAAGGAAGTTATATATGTAAGGATAGGTCTTGGTATGAATGTTTTAAATAAAACTCCTTCAGAGGGGATCTCATTAGCGAAAGTACTCAGAACCAAAAACATTAGTGAATATTATTGGACTGCAAAAATCCTTAAGGCTTTTCATGATTCCATTGATTGTAATAATAAAAAAGAATATGTTATCCAACAAGCAAATAAGTTTCTTGCTACAAGCCTTTTACCTAAAGGTTATAGTCCTAATGAATGGAAGATTAAAGATGTTGATTCTAATGGGAATTTAAGAATATACAATCAAACCCAAGAAAAAGTACTAACAAGGTTCTAAATATAATTAATTATCTTTTAGTTCTATTATTCTTCCGTCTTTAAATTTTGCTATTTTTTTGGCACGATTTGCAACTTCATTTTCGTGAGTAACTAATACAATTGTTATGCCAGACTTATGAAGTTTGTCGAAAAGATCTAGTACATCCTCAGTTGTTTTTGAATCTAGGGCACCTGTGGGCTCGTCTGCTAATAAAAGTGCTGGTTTATTAATTATAGCTCTAGCAATCGCTACGCGCTGTTGTTGACCTCCTGATAATTGATTAGGGCGATTATTCATTCTTTCAGAAAGTCCAACTTTTTCTAATGCCTTTTTCCCTCTTTCTTCCCTGTGCTCAGCATTAACACCAGCGTAAATCATAGGCAAAATTACATTCTCAAGTGCTGTTGCATCTGATAGAAGATGGAATTGCTGAAAAACGAAACCTAATTGTTGGCTACGAATCTCAGCTAATTCATCATCAGATAAATTCTCAATTGGGATATCATTTAGTTTATAAATACCACCAGATGGTCTATCTAGGCAGCCAATAATATTCATAGCAGTACTTTTACCCGAACCACTTGCTCCCATTACTGCCAGATAATCACCTTTATAGATTTCTAGGTTTATGTTATCTAAGGCCTTAACTGTAAGATTACCCCTACCATATGTTTTGTATATTTTTTCTAAACTTGCAACTTTTTTAGGCATTTATTAAATAATTATTTTACGAAATATTGCTAGTTATAGCAATAATTTCTTGTAAAAAAGGAGTCTCTGAAATAGCTGTGTTAGCTAATTTAAAAAGAGGATTAGAAAGTATTCCTCCAAGAGCTGTTATCGCCACGCAAGTATACAGTGCAATTCTTAAGGGAGGCAATCCTACAATTCCCCAGCTTACTTCAGGATATGATTTAACGATATCTGAAGCTTCCTGAGGTTCTTTAACTACCATCATTTTTATCACTGAAATGTAGTAATAAATAGAGATAACTGAAGTTACTAGTCCAATGATTACTAATAGATATTGATGATTAGCCCAACCAGCGAAGAATAAATATATCTTTCCAAAGAATCCCAACATTGGAGGTAAACCACCAAGAGAAAGAAGACAGAGGCTTAAACCTAATGTAATGAGAGGATCTTTTTGGTAAAGTCCTGAGTAATCAAGAATTTTGTCAGACCCAGTTCTTAGAGAGAAAAGTATTACACAAGAAAAAGCACCTAAATTCATAAACAAATATGCAGCTAAATATAAAACAGCCGCTGATAAACCATCTTGAGTTCCAGATACTATTCCAATCATTACAAATCCAGCTTGTCCTATAGAACTGTAAGCTAACATCCTTTTCATTGAGGTTTGAGCAAGGGCAACAACATTTCCTAGAGCCATGCTCAATATGGCTAAAATAGTAAATAAAAGTTTCCATTCTTCATCGAAGGAAGAGAACGTAGTAATCAATATTCTTATTGCGAATGCAAACCCAGCTGTCTTAGAACCAACAGATAAAAAAGCTACTACAGGTGTAGGTGATCCCTCATATACATCAGGAGTCCATTGATGAAAGGGAACTGCAGCAATTTTAAATGCAACAGTTGATAAGACAAATACAAGAGCTAGAGAAGTAATGAATGATGGCTTGTTGATAATCTCTAATCCAATTGTTGCTAAATTTGTTGAGCCACTTAATCCATAAAGAAAAGAGGAGCCATATAGATAGATGGCAGCAGCAGCTGACCCAACAAGTAGGTATTTTAAAGCTGCCTCTGAACTTCTGGGATCTCTCTTGAGATAACCAGATAGTAAATAGCTTGCTACTGATAAAGTCTCAAGAGATATAAATACACTAATAAGGTCAGTAGATCCACACAAAAGCATAGCTCCAAGAGTTGCCGAAAGAACTATCGCTGCGAACTCGCCAATAGGGCTTCCACTTTGTTCTGTATATCTCCAACTAATAAGTAAAGAAATTAAAGTTGATAAAGATATTATTGCTCTAAATGCGATTGCCAAATTATCTGAATTAAAGGATCCAAGAAATGCACTTTCTACTGGATTACTCCATTGCAAGGCCAAACTAAAAAGAGAGCTGCCAATTGATAAATAGCAAATTGTTGGTGCCCATTTTGATGCAGTTTTTTCTCCCGCTAAATCTACAAGAAGAGTCCCAACAATACCTAGTAAAATAAAAGCCTCTGGAATAATGGCTTGAGCATTTAAATTAATTGTAAAGATTTCGTTGGGCACTTTATTAAATTGGATTAAATTAGATGTTTGATTGTAAGGGTCTAAGAGTTAATCTTAACTTGATTATAATTTGTGGGTATGATTTTTGAAATTTTCAAAAAAATTACTTGAAAAAGCTTCAAATAATCATAATATGCCCTAGTTGAACAAAAACACCAATTTTTGAAATAAACCTTGGATCACACACTTGTTATTGTTGAAAGTCCCACCAAAGCGAAAACTATAAGAAAGTTTTTGCCTTCTAATTATGAAGTTCTTGCTTCAATGGGGCACGTTAGAGATCTTCCAAAAGGAGCTGCTGAAATCCCTGCTGCGGTTAAAAAGGAAAAATGGTCAAGGATAGGAGTTAATACAACAGAAGATTTTGAACCACTTTATATTGTTCCAAAAGATAAGAAAAAGGTTGTTAAAGAGTTGAAAGATGCATTAAAAGGTGCGACCCAATTATTACTTGCAACTGATGAAGATAGAGAGGGAGAAAGTATTAGCTGGCATCTTATGCAAATACTTAAGCCTAAAATTCCAACTAAGAGAATGGTTTTTCATGAAATTACGAAAAAGGCAATTAATAAAGCTTTAGATCAAACTAGAGAAATTGATATGGAACTTGTTCAAGCTCAAGAAACTAGAAGAATCTTGGACAGGCTTTTTGGATATGAATTATCTCCACTACTTTGGAAGAAAGTAGCCCCCCGATTATCTGCTGGTCGTGTTCAATCAGTCTCTGTAAGATTGCTTGTCAGAAGAGAGAGAGAAAGAAGATCATTTAAAAAAGCAAGTTACTGGGGAATTAAAGCTTCTTTAGTAAAAGATAATATTACTTTCGAAACTAAATTATTTAGCTTAAACGGTCAAAGAATTTCTAATGGTTCCGATTTTGATGAACAGAAAGGTAAATTAAAACAAGGAAATAAATCTTTAATAATTGGAGAAGAAAAAGTCAATGATTTATTGATGGCTTTGTCTTCGGAGGATTGGTTAGTTTCAAAAATCGAGAAAAAACCAGCTACTCGTAAACCAGTACCTCCATTTACAACTAGTACATTACAACAAGAAGCAAACAGGAAGCTTCGTTTATCTGCAAGAGAAACTATGAGATGTGCTCAAGGGCTATATGAGAGAGGCTTCATAACATATATGAGAACTGATTCAGTTAATCTATCCGAACAAGCCATAAAAGCTGCGAGAGAATGCGTCAGCTCAAAGTATGGTAAAGAATATTTATCTAACTCACCAAGACAATTTAGTTCATCTGCAAGAAACGCTCAAGAAGCACACGAAGCTATTAGGCCTGCAGGTGAGGTCTTTAAAACACCAAAGGAAACCAACCTAACTGGTAGAGACTTATCTCTTTACGATTTAATTTGGAAAAGAACTGTAGCTAGTCAAATGGCGGAAGCTAAGTTAACAATGATCAATGCTGAAATTAGTGTAGGGGATGCTTTATTTAAATCAAGCGGGAAAAGTATTGATTTCGCAGGATTCTTCAGAGCTTATGTCGAGGGAAGCGATGACCCAAGTTCATCCCTTGAACAACAAGAAATTATTCTTCCAAACTTAACAACTGGAACATGCCTTGACGTTGTTAATAAGGAATCTACTTTTCATGAAACTAAACCACCTGCAAGATATACAGAGGCTGCATTAGTTAAAGTCCTCGAAAAAGAGGGGATTGGGAGGCCTTCTACCTATGCAAGCATTATTGGAACAATTGTGGATAGAGGATATGCGAATATATCTTCCAATACTTTGGCTCCAACCTTTACTGCTTTTGCTGTTACTGCTCTATTAGAAGAACATTTTCCTGATCTAGTTGATACTACTTTTACTGCAAAAATGGAATCTTCTTTGGATGAAATATCATCAGGTAATCTTGAGTGGCTTCCATACCTTGAGACATTTTATAAGGGTACAAATGGGCTCGAGGTGAAAGTTCAGAAAACCGAGGGTGATATTGATGGTAAAGCTTATAGGCAAGTTGATTTTGAAGACCTTCCTTGCGTAGTCAGAATAGGCTCTAACGGACCTTGGCTAGAGGGTACAAAAATTGATGAATCTGGTAATGAAATTCAGGCTAAAGGTAATCTTCCAATGGATATTACTCCCGGAGATTTAGACATAAAGCAAGTTGATCAAATTTTAAGTGGCCCATCAGATCTTGGAACCGATCCAAAAACTGGGGAAAAAGTCTTTTTAAGATTCGGACCTTATGGACCTTACGTACAATTGGGCAATAATGATGATGATAAAGCTAAACCAAGAAGAGCTTCATTACCCAAAGAATTGAAAACTGATAATCTAACTTTAGATGATGCTCTAGTACTTTTAAGTTTGCCTAGATTGTTAGGAGTTCATCCTGAAGGAGGTGTTGTTGAAGCGGATAGAGGTAGATTTGGTCCATACATTAAGTGGATAAAAAATGAAAAAGAATCTGAAAACAGGTCTTTAAAAAAAGAAGATGATGTTTTTAAAGTTGACCTACATCGAGCATTAGAAATACTAGCGATGCCAAAGATGGCTAGAGGAGGTCAAGAAGTATTAAAAGATTTTGGAAAACCTAAAGAATTTGAAGATAAAATTCAAATATTAAATGGAAGATATGGAATGTATGTAAAGTGCGGTAAAACTAATGTTTCTCTTGCTAAAGATACTGATTTGGAAAAATTCTCGATTGAAGATGCAAAAGTTCTTTTGGAAGAAAAACTAAAAGATAAGAAAGGTTCCATTATTAAGAAAACTAAAAAAAGCAAAAAGAAGTCTGTTTCGAAAAAGAAAAGTTAGAAAAAGATATGATTTATAAAATAAAAAAAATTTTTTTATTAATTTTTTTAATTTTATTACAATCATGTTCTGGTGGCACAATTGGAAATTTTCTTGAATCAAGTTTTGATGATATAGAAAATATAAACAATTCAGAAGAGCGAAAAGATATTTTAGAGAATAAAAAGGTTTTGAATCAAGAAAATAAGGTAAGAAAAAAAAAGAATATTAAAGCAACCAAAAAAGAAGAGGGAAAAGATATTTTAGAGAATAAAAAGGTTTTGAATCAAGAAACTAAGGCAATAAAAAAAAAGAATAATAAAGCAACCAAAAAAGAAAAGCGAAAAAATTTTTTAGAGAATAAAAAAGTCTTAAACTTAGAAAAAATATCAGATAATATAAATAAAAATAAAAAAGTTAATAATTCCTTTAAGAAATCAAAAAATGAGCTTCAATCATACAAAATTATATTTATTTTAAAAGACGTTAATCCACAAGATCCTATTAAAGAATTGAGTACCATATTAAGGAATTCTAAGGTAAATTTTGAAATAGAAAAGATAGAACGATTTCTCGATTAAAAAATAAAAGTATGAAAACAAATCAATTCATAATTTTCAAATTAAAAAATGAAAATAACAACTAAAACTCAAGCTTTAAATATAGTAGAGACTTCTTACTTGGCATCTCTTTCTTCTTTGTTATGGGTCGCTTTATATTATTTACCAATTGGTGGAGCTTTGTTGAGATTAATATTACCTCTCCCAATTATTTTGTTGCATTTAAGAAGAGGAACTAAAACTGCATTTGAAGGGCTAATAATACAATTTCTTCTTCTATTTATAATTATGGGACCGGTTAGAGGAACTTTATTTTTATTTCCTTATGGAATATTGGCTTTTTGGCTAGGCTGGTGTTGGTATAAAGAAAAGAGTTGGAGAATTAGTTTTAGTATAGGGGTTTTTATTGGAACTCTTGGTTTTTTTATTAGAGTAATTGCATTATCTACCTTGGTTGGAGAAAATCTTTGGGTGATTATCACTAGAGCAAGTTATGGTTTAATAGATAAGTTTATTGAATTATTAAATTTACCTTTTTCTCCCACAATTAGAATTGTCCATTTAATAGCAATATTATTAATAATCTTTCAAGAAATGGTTTATGTTCTCACAATTCATATTATTGCTTATTCCCTTTTTCCTAGATTGAAGTCATCAATTCCTGATCCTCCAAAAATATTAAATAGCTTAGTGGATTTAAATCTTTGATATAAAAATGGATAAGCTTGACTTTGGAATAAATTTTTTTGGAAGTAAAACTAACAAAAAATCGTTTAATAAAATTCTAGATATCCTCAAAAAAAATATAAATAACTTTAAAATTTATCTCGTAATTGCTGGCACTGATACTTCTCAAATAAAAGGTATTTCAGCAGCAGGCATTAATAAAAATGCTAGGAGAAAAACTGCACTTGCGGATGCAGAATTTTTGCTCTTAGGAGCTTCAAAAGAGCATAAATATAAATTACCTTTACTCAATGCAGGAGTAACACCAGCTCTAATAAGTTATGTTTGTTCAAAACTTATTTCTGCTAGTCCAATAGTAGTTCCTTTGGGAATTAAGGTTAAACCGTATTTTAGTCATTTGACTGTAGAAGATGAATTTGTTGAGCCAGCAAAATGTCTAACTACTGGTAAATCTATGCCTAGAAAGAGGGTTTTGAATCTTTATAAAAAAGGAATTAAAATCGGTCAATCTACAAAACAACCGATATTAATAGCTGAATCTGTGCCTGGAGGAACTACAACTGCTCAGGCAATAATGGAAGCTTTTGGACTAAATGTCTCTAATTTGGTAGGTAGTAGTTTGTTTAAAGCGCCTAGAGAATTGAAAAGAAAAGTAATTCAAACTGGACTTTTAAATGCGAATCTAGAAAATGATTTTGATTCTTTTGATGTTATCTCATCAGTCGGAGATCCTTTTCAAGCATTCTCTATGGGTTTATTAATAGGAGCTAGATTAACTAATCAACCTGTAGTATTATCCGGTGGAAGTCAAATGCTTGCGGTGATATTACTTGCATTAGAATCATTAGATTCTAAAAATAAAAAAGATTTTATTGATAATGTTTTTATAGCTACTACTAGTTGGTTGGTAAAGGATAATTCAATGAATGATTTATTGAATTTAATTAACCATAAACACCAAGTTAGTTTAATTGGATTAGCAAGTCCTTTAAATTTTCACTCATCAAAATATAAAGAATTGCAAGATTATGAATTAGGCCATGTTAAAGAAGGAGTAGGTGCTGGTGGAATATCGTTACTTGCTTTTTTAAATGGTTTTAAAAATTCAGAAATAGTTTCATTGTGTCAACTAAATCTGGAAAAGATGAAAGCATTAGGTCAAATTTCGTTAGATGTCGATAATTAAATGTTTGCCCAATATTTAAACAGACGTGAATTTCTTAAATCAGTTGGCTTGTCTCTGACATTACTTTTAAACTCTTGTAGTAATGTTTCTAAGAAAGTCAATATTGCTCTACAAAATTCCTTTTTACCAGATTCTTTTAAAGATATAATTCCTTTTTCTTGGAAACAAAAAAAAATTAATTTTGGGAGTAATAATTTAGAAAAAAATAGAAATATAATATTAGATTCTAATTTTACTTTAATTAATGATGGGTGGATTAGTGCCATAAACTTTAGTCAATTTAACGAAATAAATGAAAGTTATTTTTCAGAAATATTGGATAGAAGATCAAAAGATTTTTTAAATAGTTTTGAAGTCAATCAAAGAAATAAATTGTTTCCAATTGGCTTAGTCCCATACGCAATAATTTTAAAAAATAATAAAGATTTAGTTAATTCAGCGAGACAATCATGGAATTTTCTTTTGTCTAGAAAATTAACTAAGAAAATTATTTTCCCAGAAAGTCCTAGGGTATTGATTTCAATAGCTGAAAAAATTAACTCATCTGATGCTTTAGCTAAACTTAAAAGCCAAGCAATGTTATTTGATGATCAAAATATACTCAATTGGTTAATTAATTCTGATGCTTGTGTGGCAATTGTTCCTTATAGTCTTTGCTCAAAATACCTTAAAATAGATCCAAGGCTCTCAATAGTTTTCCCAAATCAAGGGGTACCTTTAATTTGGTATTTTGTTCTTAGTAGATCAAATCTTTCGAGTGAAATATTAATTGACTGGATCAAATCTTTAGAAAGTAAATCAACAGTGGATAAATTATCAAGTGAGGGATGGTATATACCATTTAATACAAATTACATACAAAGTAAGTATAAAGCTGAGATTCATCAGACTTTAGGCCCATCTAAGATTTGTTGGGATAACAGTTGGTCTTTTCCTCAGTTAACAAATGCTCAAAAATTAAAATTTGAAAATTATTGGAAAAACCTCTTAATCCCATAATCTTTTTCTTGGTCGTTGAATCAATAAATTATGGGTTTGCTTTAATAAATCTGGTATATCTAATTTAGTTGGGCATTTAGGAATACATTCATTGCATTTTAGACAAAATGAAGAATTCTTTTCTTCCCACCAATGCCCAGCTCTTCCGATTAAATTATATCTTTCTTTAGCAAAGTCTAATTGGCCATAACCAATAGATATATTTCTTAAGCGAAGTATTTCCGGAATAGGAATTTCATTTGGGCATGGTAGGCAAAGTCTGCATTGTTCACATTTGGTAGAAGCTAATCTTTCATCTGCTATTTCTTCGATATTTTTAAGAGCATTAATTTCAAGTTTTGATAGTTTCTGAGAAGAGTTCCTAAGTTTCTTTGCAAACTCAAAATCTTCAATTTTTGTTGCTCCCAGGGATAAAGTTGTAATACCTTTTGCTAACAAAAATCTATATGCCAGTTCTAATGGGTGAAATGGTTTAGAAGCTTCTAACAAAATATTACTTGGAGAATATAATCTGCCGCCTTTATCAGCAGGTGATATTGCCAATACTCCCATACCTTTTTTTAAAGCTAATTCTGCCAGAGTAATTTTAGATTGATCTAAATAATGTAAGTGAAGATTACAAAAACTAAAAACTTCAGAGTTAATTGCTTTTTGGATAAGTGAATAACTGCCGTGAGAACTAAAACCAACTTGATCCACTAATCTTTTTTCAAAAATCCATTTTATGAACTTTTTCCCTTCCCCAAATAGCACCCACTCTAAATGTTGATTTAAGTTTAGTCCATGAATTGCAAGATTATTAATTTTCCTAAGCTTTAAATTTTTAAGTGAATTTTCTAAATTATTTATTAGATAATTAATATCTCCCTTAGGTAAAACTTTGGTAGTAATTATCCAATTTTTTTTTGATATTTTATCTTCTATTTCTAATTTTTCTAACGCATTTCCAATAAGAAGTTCAGCATCACCATAAGAAGCTGCTGTCTCAATATGATTAATACCTACATGATGTGCGTTTTTTATAATGCTATACATTTTATCAAGATTTTCAGTTGATCTCATTGTCCCTAAAGTGAATAAACTTACTTTGGACCTTTTACCAAACAATCTTTTTTGTGAATTAATAATCATCTAAATATGATTAATATATTTTTGATAACTCTTTAATTTATTTATAGTTTAAAATAATTTAAAGTAAAATAACCTTAATAAAAATTTTGTAAAAATATTTAAATCTATGTTTACAGGAATAGTCCAGTCAATAGGAAAATTAAAACAGGAAAGAAATATATTGTCAATTGAAATTATTGATAATTTTTTTGATATTAAAATTGGTGACAGCATAGCTGTTGACGGTATTTGTTTAACAGTTAAAGAAATTTTTCAAAATAAATTTACCGTTGATGTTAGTGAGGAAACATTGAAAAAAACTACCTTAGGATTGAAGCGTAATATGAACCAAATTGTTAATTTGGAGCCAGCTCTTCGGGTATCTGATCGTCTTGGAGGGCATATAGTTAGTGGACATATTGACGGACTTGGAACTGTTGAGAATATAGAAAAATTAGACAAATCATGGCTATTATCAATAAAGTGGCAAAATGATAATTTTTCTAAATATGTAGTTAATAAAGGTAGTATTTGTCTAAATGGGATTAGCCTGACGATTGCAAAATATTTAAATGAGGGAGAAATATTTACTATTGCTATAATTCCTCATACATGGAATAACACAAATTTGAAGAATTTAAATGTTGGCGATAGTGTTAACCTCGAGGCGGATGCATTAATTAAATACGTAGAGAAATTACTTTTATTTAATAAGAATAAACCTGAAGATCTTTCTAAGAATGAAATATCATTAGAGTGGCTTAAAGAAAATGGTTGGTAAAAATATTTTTTATTTTAATGGAGTAAGATAAATTGTTTTGGATTCTTTTTTGAGATCAATTTTAAATCCTTGACCTGGTTGAAGGCCTAATTTTTTTGTGTAGGCATGACCTATTAATAAGTTACCATTACCGTGAACCTTAGTTTTAAATTCTGCTTGCCTTCCTCTTGATGCTCTATTCCCAGGTCTCCCCGGACCATTATTCCCTAATTTATAACCCTTAGCTTTAATAAGTGCCCTGTAAAAAATTTTTCTTAAAACTCTTCCACTAGGACCTACATAGCCACAAGCTCTTGCTATCTCATCCTCAGATTTCTTACTTAGTAATTTTGATTTTTCAAGAAGTTCTTTTCCAACAAGCATTATATATGCGTTTTCTAATTATATATTCTTACTAAAAATAAGAATTGTGGCAATATAAATTAATAAAAAATATATTTTTTCTGATAAAAAATGTTTCTTATAAAAGATACAAAATAATAAACAATATCACCCAAATCCCGTCTACGAAATGCCAGTATAATTCAACTGCTTCTAAAGGGAACATATTTTTACTTGTAATTCTTCCTGTATTTAATCTTGTTTGCCAGGAAATAATTAAGATCATTAAAGTTCCTAAAGTTACATGTAATCCATGAAAACCTGTTAGAGCATAAAATGTACTCGCAAATAAGTTATCTGTAAGCCCAAAGGGCAAATGGAAATATTCAAACAGTTGGCATATTAAAAAAACTATTCCAAGTAATGCAGTTAAGATTAACCATTTTTGTGAGTCTGAGTTTTTATCTTTTAGTAGTGCTTTTCCTGCCTTGTGGAACGTTGCACTACTAACAAGCAATAATATTGTATTTAATGTTGGTATAGGCAGCTCTAATTCATATATTGCACCTTCAGGTAATGGGTTTACTGCTTTATAAGTAAGATAAGCAGCAAAAAAACCAGCAAAAGTCATCCCGTCAGCAATTAGGAAAGTTACTAGTCCAAACATTCTGAAGTCTTCATGCTTTTCATTAACCTCAGAGGTATTTTTCTGAATTTCTTTTGAGCTATCTAAAGTTGTCATATCTTTTTATTTTTTTCGGAAAAGGAATATCCATAACCGTAAGGTTCTTCTACTAAAGGAGCGTCTCCCTCCCAATTCTCGACAGGCGGAGGAGATGTCGTTAACCATTCAGGAGTTAAAGCATTCCAAGGATTATTTCCTGAATCTTTACCATTTCTAAAACTTAGAAATATGTTAACTAAAAAAGGAAGAGTACTTATCGCCATTAATAGAGCACCGATACTGCTAATTTGATTTACGAATTCAAATTGAGGATCATATTCTGCAACTCTTCTTGGCATTCCATTTAAACCAAGCCAATGTTGAGGAGCAAAGCATAAGTTAAATCCAATAAATGTAATAGCAAAATGTATTATTCCCAATTTTTCACCGAGCATTTTACCAGTAACTTTTGGGAACCAATGATAAATGGATGAGAAAATAATAAAAACAGTTCCGCCATAAACTATGTAATGGAAGTGGGCTACAACAAAATATGTATCATGTACATGAATATCAAAAGGAACTTGAGCTAGAGCAACTCCTGTAATGCCTCCAAAAACAAAATTTATAATAAATCCACATGAGAATAACATAGCACTATTTATAGATATTTTGCCTCCCCATAATGTTGCTACCCAATTGAAAAACTTTATTCCAGTTGGAACTGCTATAAATGAAGTGGCAATAGTAAAGAATAATCTCATCCAAGGAGGTGTTCCACTAGTAAACATGTGGTGGGCCCAAACAACTAAACCAAGGACAACTATTCCCATTATGGAATAAACCATTGTCGTGTATCCAAAAAGTGGCTTTCTAGAATGCACTGGAAGGATTTCACTTACCAAGCCAAAAGCAGGAAGAACCATAATGTAAACAGCTGGATGAGAATAAAACCAAAATAAATGCTGATAAACTACCACGTTCCCACCTAAGACAGGATTAAAAAAACCTGTGTGAGCAACAATGTCAAAGCTAAGTAAAATCAATGTTCCTGCTAATACTGGAGTTGATAAGACTACTAATAAACTTGTACCAAGCATTGCCCAGCAATACATTGGTAATTGCATAAGTTTTAATCCAGGCCTTCTTAATTTGATTATTGTCGCAATAAAGTTTATTCCTCCAAAGATAGAGCTTCCACCAAGCAATAAAACACTAATGATCCAAATTATTTGTCCTGATTGAGGTGTGGTTATACTCAAAGGCGGGTAAGCAGTCCATCCAGATTGTGCAGCTCCTTCAACAAAATAACTTGTTATTAGCATCAAACCTGAAGGTGGGATTAGCCAAAAAGCTACAGCATTTAATCTTGGGAATGCCATATCTCTTGCACCAACATAAAACGGGATTAAATAATTTCCAAAAGCCCCATTTACTACGGGGACTATCCAAAGAAAGATCATTATTGTCCCATGTAAGGTTAAAAATTGGTTATATACATCTCTTGGCAGAAAGTCAGACATTGGGCTTGCTAGTTCTATTCTTATTGCGCTTGCTAAAGTCCCTCCAATTAAATAAAAAAGAAAACCACAAACCATGTATTGGATTCCAATTACTTTATGATCAAGGCTAAAACTCAAGTATCTAAGCCAACCATTAGGTTGAAGACTCTCATTATTGTCTTTTTGTGGATCAATTGATATTGTCATAAATTAACCTCTGTTTTTTTATTTTTATTGAACCAATCTTTGTAATCAGATTCCTCTTCAACAATAATGGAAGCTCTCATTCCTCCATGATATGGACCACATAGTTCAGCACAAATAATTGGATATTTACCTACTTTTGTAGGAGTGAAATTTAAGATAGTTGGTTGGCCAGGAATAATATCTTGTTTAATTCTGAACTCTGGGACCCAAAAAGCATGTATAACATCTTTAGATTCCATTCTCATCGATACTTTATTATTAACAGGAACGTGGAGCTCTCCTGAAATAAATTCGCCTTTAGGATAATTAAAGAGAAATGCAAATTGCATAGCTGAAACTTCAACAGACAAATTGTTGTTTGCAATATCATTATTAGAAGATTGACTGATGCCAGCCCATATTTTTTCAGTATTTGAACTCATCATTTCATGGCTATGATTTAATTCTTTCATCCCTCCCATTCGATCGTAAATGTTATAGCTATATATTCCTATTATTAAAACAATTATAGATGGAATTAATGTCCATATGATCTCTAAGCTCAAGTTCCCTTCTAAAGCTATTCCATCTCCTATTTCATCCTTTCTTCTCTTGAATTTAAATAAGCTATAAATAACGGCTATTGTCATACCTATAAAAATTATTAAACCAATAATGAAAAGAATTTTAAAAAGTTCATCGTAAATTGGTGCATTTATACTGGCCTCTGCGGGAAGTAAATTGACGTTAAAACCAATCCAAAAAGATATACCAAAAACACAAGAAATTATAAGTATTAAATAAATGTTTTTATTTAACAATGGTTGACTAAAAAATAGAATTTATATTATCAACATATTCTTTTTTTTTGATTCTGCATCATTTTTTAATGGAAAATGATTGAAATTTATAACTTCTTAAGATTTTAAAAAAAAAAGCGTTATATTAATAACTTTTTAAAGTTAAATGTCAGGAAAAAAAGATTAAAAGAACAAATTATTTTTGAAATTAAACATATTAATTTTTAATTAATGTTTGCTTTTTAATTATAAATTATTATGCAAGATATTAGTTTCGATTAAATTGATTAAACGCAAAATATATAAGTCAAGATATCTTCCAATTTTGCAAGGATTGGGTAATCATACTGTATTAGCATTAATAGCCTTAATCGTTATAGGAGGAGCTACAAGAGTTATGGAGGCGGGACTTGCCTGTCCTGATTGGCCTTTGTGTTACGGATCTTTTTTGCCTCTTAAACATATGAATATAAGAGTTTTTCTAGAATGGTTTCATCGTCTAGATGCTTTTATTGTAGGAATATTAATTCTCTCTAAATTTATACTTTCACTAATTTGGAATAAAGAAATTCCAAATTGGTTACCAAAAACTTATTCCTTATTAGTATTTTTAGTTTTAGTTCAAGGATCATTAGGAGCATTAACAGTAATTAACCTACTTAATTCATATACGGTTTCAGGACATCTTTTGATAGCATTTCTTCTTCTTATTTTAACGATTTCAATAAATCAGAATTTAGGGAATAAAGAAATTGAAGAACCATTGCTTGGGTCGAAATTATTATTGTGTGCGCCTTTAATTCTTACCTTAATTCAATCTTTTATTGGCGTAAGGGTTGCATCAACTTGGTCGGCACATCTTTGTTTATCTTTTAACAAACAATGTCTAATACTTGATACTCATAAATTATTTGCTTTCCCAATCACTTTTTCAATTTTATCCATTATTGGTATCTCAATATATAAGCAAAGTTTCTTTATAAAAAACTGGAAATATTTATCTTCACTTTTTTTTCTTTTAATTTCCCAAATTGTTCTTGGCGTATTAAGTATTAAAACAAATTTGAATGAACCAATTTTTATTATTGGTCATCAACTTAATGCTTCATTATTAGTTGCAATTTTAACAACATTAATTTTTAGAAATCCATTTTTTAAAAAAGAGCTAAACCCTTCCCTAAATTCGCAGATGGTTGGTATTAATTCATGAACAGTAACTTAGAAAACTTGAACTATCAATCTTCAACTAGAGATGAAGTTGTACCTTCGAGAAAGAGATTAACATTACCACCTTGGCTTGAAGTAGCAAAACCAAGATTAATTCCTCTTTTGTTAGCAACAACTTTGGGCGGTATGGCTTTAACAGAGGAGTGGCCTATATCTTCCCCAAAACTTATTTGTACTTTAGGAGGAGGTGCTTTAGCCGCAGCAGCAGCTGGAGCTCTTAATTGCTTATGGGAAATGGATTTAGATAAAAGGATGACAAGAACAAGTAAAAGAGCTTTGCCTGCAGGTAAGTTGTCATCAAAGACTGTTTTTTTAGCAGCCGTTTCATGTACTTTGGCAGCTTCGATGCTTTTAATAAGTGGTGTAAATTATTTAGCTGCAGGATTAACACTGCTTGGCTTATGTAGCTACGTAATTTTATATACTATTATTCTGAAACCTCGTACAACTCAAAATATTGTTTTCGGAGGAGTGGCAGGAGCTATACCCCCTTTAGTTGGTGCATCTGCTGCTACTGGTCATGTTGGTCTTAGTGGTTGGTGGTTGTTTAGTTTAGTAATGTTATGGACTCCAGCTCATTTTTGGGCTCTTGCAATTTTGTTGAAAGATGATTATGCATCTGTTGGTATTCCTATGCTTCCATCAGTTAAAGGATCAGTTTTTACGGTTAAAGCAATTTCTCGTTATGGATGGGCAACTGTTCTTATGAGTATTTTGGGAGTTTTTGCTTTACCTGAAGGAGGTCTTTTATATGGGATTATGCTATTACCCTTTAATGGAAGACTTTTGCAATTAATAAATAAATTGAAAAAATCCCCTGATGATATAAAAGAAGCAAAGGGTTTATTTAGATGGTCAATACTATATATGTTTGGAATTTGTCTTTTATTATTAATTTCAAGAACTCAACTTTCGGTGGAATTTGAACAACAATCTCTTCAAATATATTCGTCTATGGTATCCAATTTTAGTAATTAATTTGGATATAATATGTTCTTAAAATAAAAAGTTAGTTTGATGAGTTATATACAAGTTAAAGAAATTTCAAAATCATATTCTGATATACAAGCCTTGAAAGGTTTATCAATGGAAATCCCTGCTGGAACATTATTTGGAATTCTAGGTCCAAATGGCGCAGGTAAATCAACACTAATAAAAATACTAGCTACTTTAATTGAACCTGATAGTGGAGAGATTTCTATAAATAATATAAATTTGATAAAGAATTCAAGGCAAATTAGAGAATTAATTGGTTATGTAGCTCAAGATGTCGCACTTGATAAAATACTTACAGGAAGAGAGCTTTTAGATTTTCAATCAGATTTATATCACATTAATAAAAACAAAAAAATTGAAAGAATAGAAACATTAATCAATCAGTTAGAAATGAATGATTGGATTGATAGGAAATGTGGAACATATTCAGGGGGAATGAAAAGAAGAATAGATCTAGCTGCTGGGCTTTTACATTTACCCAAAGTCTTAATATTGGATGAACCTACTGTTGGGTTAGATATTGAAAGCAGAAATATAATATGGCAACTCTTGAAAGATTTGAGAAATGATGGCATGACTGTTCTTTTAAGTAGTCACTATCTTGATGAGATAGATAAATTAGCAGATAGATTAATAATTATTGATCACGGAAGAGTTATAGCAAAAGGTACTCCTGCTCAACTTAAAAATAAGTTAGGAGGAGATAGGATAACTTTGAAAGTTAGAGAATTTAGTAATCAGGCAGAATCAGAAAAAATATGTGAAATATTATCTTCAATCGATGGAATAAGTCAGATTATTATTAATAAAGCACAAGGTTATTCAATAAATTTTGTAGCAGATAAGCAAAAGGATTTACTTCCAAAACTCAAAGTTGAATTAGCCTTTTCAAATTTTGAAATATTTTCTCTTGCTCAAAGTCAACCAAGTTTAGATGATGTATATCTGCAGGCCACTGGCAAAACATTATTAGATGCCGAAATTTCTATGGCAGGTAAAAGAGACCTTAAAAAAGAATCTAAGCAATCAATGAGATAAAAATAATAAAAATTCTTGAGATCTAATTATAATGATTAATAATTATAGACAACTATGGAATTGAAAAAATATAATTTATTTTTTTTATATCAAGAAACTTTTGCTTTAACCAAGAGATTATTTATCCAATTAAAAAGAAGACCATCAACTCTTTTAGCTGGAATATTACAACCTATAATTTGGCTATTTTTATTTGGAGCCTTATTCTCTAAAGCTCCAGAAGGTTTTTTACCTGGAGTGGATTCTTATGGAAATTTTTTAGGTGCAGGACTCATTGTTTTTACTGCTTTTAGTGGAGCATTAAATTCAGGTCTTCCCCTAATGTTTGATAGAGAGTTCGGATTTCTAAATAGGTTACTTGTAGCACCTTTAACTAGTAGATTATCTATTGTTTTATCCGCGTTCTTTTATATAACGATCTTAAGTTTTGTTCAGAGTATAGTCATAATGATTGTTTCATATGTCTTGGGTTATGGATGGCCAAACTTATATGGTTTAGGAATTGTATTTACAACATTAATATTATTGGTATTGTTTGTGACATCAATAAGTCTATGTTTAGCATTTATTTTGCCAGGTCATATTGAATTAATAGCTCTTATCTTCGTTATAAATTTACCTCTTCTTTTTGCTAGTACCGCTTTAGCTCCAATTTCCTTTATGCCAAATTGGCTGGGATGGCTAGCATCGCTCAATCCATTAACTTTTGCAATTGAACCTATCAGGACTGCTTATACTCAAACTATGGATTTAGAATTAGTGGCCTTGCATGCTCCATACGGGGACTTAACTTGTAAGACTTGTATCTCAATTTTATTTTATTTAACAGTGATTTCCTTGATCATTATCAGACCTTTGTTAAATAGAAAATTAACATAATAAATCTATTCTTTGAAAAGAAGATCTAAAAGAAATTTAAAATAAGGTTTCTTTCAATAAAATATTTTGTTAACGAGAATATTTTTCTAGTTACTTCTATAGGTTTGGTTGTGATTTTTTAAATGTTTTTTAATCTGATATTCTATTTGAATAAGAATAAGATAATCATAAAGAAAATTTCTACAAATCAAATCTATAGATAGCTTGTATTAATTTTAAAACTATAAAATTTATTATAGCTAAGAAATTAGCCCTCCCTTTTATTAATTATTTGAGTAAATGGATTAATAAAAATAAACAAGCTAGTTAGATTTTTACATCATTCCTGGCATACCCATACCACCCATTCCTGGCATACCCATACCACCCATTCCTCCCATGGGATCTCCGCCTGGACCTCCAGGAGCTGCGGCTTCAGGTTCTGGAATGTCAGCAATCGCAACTTCTGTTGTAAGGAGCATAGCAGCAATCGAGACTGAATCTTGAAGAGCTAACCTAATTACTTTGGTTGGGTCTATTATTCCTGACTTTTTTAAATTCTCATATTCCCCAGTATTAGCATTAAAGCCTTTATTAAGTCTCTTGATATCAGCTACAACTACGTCTCCGTTAAACCCTGCATTTTTTGCAATTTGTTTAGTAGGTTCCAAAAGTGCAATCTTAATTATATTTATGCCTGTTTGAAAATCATCGGATCCAACTTGACTTGAATTAGAAAGATTATCTGAAATTTCAATTAAAGTTTGTCCTCCTCCCGATACAACTCCTTCTTCAATGGCAGCCTTTGTAGCATTAAGCGAATCTTCTATTCTTAATTTTTTATATTTCAGCTCTGTTTCAGTCGCGGCTCCTACTTTAATAAGAGCTACTCCTCCCGCAAGTTTGGCTATCCTTTCATTGATTTTATCCTTATCATATTCTGATTCCGTTATTTCTACTTCCCTCTTTAATTTCTCTACTCGCGCTTTAACTAATTTTTTAGTGTCCTCAAAAGCAACAATAGTAGTTTTGTCCTTCGTGATTGTTATCTTTTTTGCTTTCCCTAGATCATTAATCGATACATTGTCTAACGCCATCGATTTATCTTCACTAATTAATTTTGCTCCAGTAAGGATAGCAATATCTTCAAGGGCAGCTTTTCTTCTCTCACCAAATAATGGGGCTCGAACGGAAGCTACATTTAAGACCCCACTATTTTTATTCAATACAAGTGCTGTTAAAGCTTCTCCTTCGATATCTTCAGCAAGGATTAGGAATGGTGAGTTTGACTTCTGAATTTCTTCGAGAATAGGAACTAAATTAGCTAATGTTGAAACTTTCTGGTCAGTTATTAATATTTTAGGGTTTTCAAGTTCACAAATTTGTCTCTCTTGGTCTGTTACAAAATAAGGAGAGCTATAACCTCTATCAAAAGACATCCCTTCAGTTATGTCTAATTCTGTCTCTAGTGATTGAGATTCTTCAACAGTTATTACACCATCAGCAGTTACAATATCCATTGCCTTTGAAATTATAGAACCTATCTCTTCATCTCCTCCAGCACTTACTGTCGCAACTTTTTGAATATCAGAACCACTAATTGAAATACTCTTTGAGCTTAGTTTTTCTAAAACATATTCTAATCCTGCTTCCATTCCTTTTTTTAACTCTATGGGACTGGCTCCAGAGGCGATATTTTTTAAGCCTTCCTGAACCATCTTCTGAGCCAAAATAGTTGCTGTGGTTGTTCCATCTCCAGCACTTTCTTTTGTCTTAGACGCTACTTGTTCAATTAATTTTGCTCCCAAATTTGAAATAGGGTTCTCAATCTCAATTTCTTTAGCAACTGTAGATCCATCTCTAACTATATCTGGTGAACCAAATTTTCTCTCTATTACAACGTTTTTTGCCTTAGGTCCAATAGTAACCTTTACTGCATTAGCTACGGAGTTTACACCTTTTTCAAGCGCTTCTCTTGATTCATTCGAAAAGCTTAATTGTTTTGCCATTTTTTATCGAAACTTTTACTGTTATTCTAATCTCCCACAGAATTATTTTTAAGGGATACTTAATTAAGTGGGGAAAGCCGAATTTCTTTTTTAAAGAGACATACAAATTTAACAAAATCAGAGTATATTTAAGTTATGGACGCGACAAGTAATCTTATTTTTAACCTTACCGCAATTCTTGCGGTTGCAATGACACTTATATACTTCCCGTTAAGACTTTTTTTGACATTAACAGCTAGAGGCCGAAGACTAAAACTATTACAAAAGATTAGAAGATTAAGAGATGAGTTGGGCCAGCCTTACGAACGTGCATAATTAAATACTCATCCCACCATCAATACTGATTGTTTGCCCTGTTATATAACTTCCAGCATTACTTGATACTAAGAACGATACTAAGTTAGCAATTTGAGAACAACTTCCGAGTCTTTTTAATGGGATGGCTTTTACAATCTCTTCAGTATTAAGTTTTTCAGTCATTTCTGTTTCTATGAAACCAGGAGCTATTGCATTAACATTAATACCTCTAGAAGCAAATTCTTTAGCGCAAGTTTTTGTAAACCCAATAACTCCAGCTTTCGCTGCAGAATAATTTGCTTGTCCAGGATTTCCAATTATTCCAACAACAGATGAAATATTTACGATATTACCGCTTCTTTTTTTCATCATGAATTTAGAAGCATATTTTGTACAAAGAAAAACTCCTTTTAAATTTGTATTAAGTACTTCGTCCCATTGTTCTGATTTCATTCTCATCAAAAGACCATCTCTCGTTATCCCAGCATTATTGACAAGAATATCAATAGATCCATTGATTTTTATAATTTCGTCAAAAGCTGAGCTAACTGCATCCTCTTTTGAAACATCAAATTTTAATTTATGCGCTTTACCTCCATTATTCTTTATTGAATTCACCACCTCTTCAGCTTTTTCATCAGAGGAGGAATAATTTATAAAAACTTCTGCGCCAAGTTTACTTAGTTCCATAGCAATTTCCTTGCCAATTCCTCTGCTAGCTCCTGTAATTAAAGCAACTTTCCCTTCTAAAGATTCTGTATTCGACATTTTTAAATTTTTATAATTTAAAATCGTAGTACTAATTGTGCAAAGATATTGCTTTTATTTATAATTATCTAGAAATTATTAAGTCAAATTGTTGTGCACTTGTTAATACCCGCTGCAGGTAGTGGCAGCAGAATGAAAGCTGGGAAAAATAAATTATTAATAGAATTGGAAGGAGAGTCTCTGATTTATTGGACTCTGAAATCTATATTCTCTGCAAGTTCAATAAGTTGGGTAGGAATAATAGGTCAACCAAAAGATAAAGAATTATTATTAAATTCAGTAAAGAATTTTTCAAATCAAGTTAAATGGATAAATGGTGGAGAGACTAGGCAAGAATCAGTTTTTAATGGTTTAAATTCACTCCCGAAAGATGCTAAAAAAGTTTTAATTCATGATGGTGCTAGATGTTTAATTAATCCAGAATTAATTAACAAATGTGCTGCAGAATTAGAAAAAAATGAAGCTGTTATTTTGGCTACTAAAGTTACAGATACGATAAAGATTGTTGATAATAAAGGTTTTATTAAAGAAACACCAAATAGACAATATTTGTGGGCGGCTCAAACTCCTCAGGGTTTTTTAGTTGATAGTCTAAAAAAAGCCCATAAAATTGCAATTGATAAGAATTGGATTGTGACTGATGATGCCTCATTATTTGAAATGCTGAATTGGAAAGTAAAAATTATTGAAGGAAATTATTCAAATATAAAGGTTACATCCCCAATAGATCTGAAAATTGCGAAACTGTTTCTAAAAGATTCCTATACATAAGGGATATGAATACTAAGAATGCCATCATCACCATTTAGTGTGGCATCATATCCTAGAGGAATGCAAGCATTACCAGATATATGTCCAATAGGCAGGTCAAAAAGGATAGGAAAATTAAATTCTTTAAGTCTTTCCATTAAAAGTTTTTTTAATAAATCTTTCCATTCGGGAGTGCAAATATCAGCAGAAAAACTTCCGAATCCAATTCCTGCAATTTCAGAAAATATTTTGGTCATTCTTAGATAAGTCAACATTCGATCAATTTTATAAATATCTTCATTGATATCCTCAAATATTATTATTTTCCCTCTGACATTTGGGAAGTGATCAGTACCAATTAAAAAAGTTGCAATAGTTAGATTAGAAACAATTATTTCTCCTTGCGCTTTTCCTTCTTTTAAAGGGATCCCATGAATTTCCTCAACATACCCTTCAAAAAGTAAATTTCTTAACCTTTTAAGACTCCATTCTGGTTCTTTGGAAAGACTTGTAACCATAGGCCCATGAATAGAACCCAAATATCCTTGAGAATATTTGGAAAGTAATAAAGAACATGTATCAGAGAATCCAAGCATTAAGCCATTTTCCCAAGATGGATCTTTTTCTAGAAGCCTCGCTGCCCCCCAACCTCCTTTTGCAAAAATGATGAGTTTGCTATTTTGAGCTTTCTCAAGTGCTTCAAATCTTGTCTGATCATCTCCAGCAAAATAACCAAATCTTTTTGATAAAGAATTTTGTTGATTAATTTCTAAACCCCATTTTTTTAAAATTTCTAAGCCTTTTGTTAAATCATCTTCTTTATCAATAAAGGAGCTGGGAGCTAAAACATCTATTCTATCTCCTTTCTTTAATTTAACTAACATGATTAAGAATTTATGATGCGATGATAATGCCTAATAAAATCAACCCTCCATAAATTGATTGGTTTTTGAAATGATTACCAATGTTTTTAATGTATTGCTTATTTTCAGGAAATACTTTAAGAATATCTTTTTGCATGAAGAATGCTGTTATTAGCAGAATTGGCCAAAAAATAAAATTTACTTGATTAAGAAAACCACATATTGCAAGAAAAGCAGAAGTTAAAAAATAACAAATTTGTATAGTTATTTTCGTATTGTTTTTTAGATTGACAGCAGAACTGTTTATACCAATTTCAAGATCATATTTTTTATCAGCAAGAGCATAGACCGTATCAAAACCAAATGTCCAGAAAATTGTGGCGAGCCAACAACACAATAAAACAAGGCTCTTTAAGTTACCTTCATTAGCCGCCCAAGGGATTAAAACTGCAAAACCCCAGCAAATTGATAAGATTAATTGAGGATATTTAAACCATCTTTTTGAGGAAGGATAGATTAATATTATTGGCAATGCTAAAAAAGCAAGGGCAATAGAAAGGATTCGCCCTTTTTCTGGAAGTGACAAGGTTAAAAAGAAGCTACATAGAATTAAAAATAAAAGAATTAAATAAGCTGTTTTTAGACCAATTTTATTTGCAGCTAGAGGTCTGTTTTGAGTTCTTATGACTTTTTGATCTATTTTTTTATCCCAAATATCATTCACTACACAGCCTAACCCACTAACTAATAATCCTCCGAAGATTATTTTTAACAATAGATCAATATTTGGATTGGATCCCGGAGTCAAATATAAACTCCATCCCGCGGGAATAAGTAAAATAAGCCTACCGGTAGGCTTATCCCATCTTAATAATTCAAAAAAACTATTTAATTTTAATTGCAAGACTTTTCTCTGCACAGGATCTATATTTCATAACTGTAAATAATTTTACTAGGATTTAGAGAATTCTATAATTTAATAATCAATCTTAAGTATATTAATTAATGGATTTATAATATATATTTCTTAGAGAAAAAATGATAGACAAAAAAGAATCAATTAGTTCTCAAGAAAAAGATATTTTAGTTGCTGCAATTGATATTGGAACTAACTCTACACACCTTTTGATTGCAGAAATTAATTTAGCTTTAAAATCATTTTCAATAAAATTTACTGATAAATCTACAACCCGCCTTGGAGAAAGAGATGAAGAAGGAAATCTTAACGATGAAGCAATTAATAGGGTTTTAGTTACTCTGAGGCGATTTAAGGAGTATTGCGAAAGTAATGGTGTAAATCAAATAGTAACTGCAGCAACAAGTGCTGTTAGAGAAGCTCCCAACGGCCAAGATTTTTTAAAAAGAGTACTAAATGAAACTGGTATAAAAATAGAATTGATAAGTGGTTCTGAAGAAGCCAGATTGATTTACCTTGGAGTATTGTCTGGAATGGCTTTTAAAAATGAGTCTTATGTAATTATTGATATTGGGGGAGGATCTACAGAGTTAATACTTGCAGATAATAAAGATGCAATAGCTCTCACAAGTTCAAGAGTTGGGGCGGTTAGACTTAAGAATGATTTTCTAAATAGTGAACAAATAAACATAGATAGATCTACTTTTTTAAAGACTTTTATTCAAGGTTCTCTAGAACCAGCGGTTCGAAAAATTCAAAGGAGATTAAAAGATGATAAGCCTGTTACTCTGATTGCAACAAGTGGGACTGCGAATTCATTAGGTAATTTGATTTTAAATGATCTAGGACAAAAAAAACAAAAGATGCATGGTTATAAATTTAAAAAAGAAAGTTTGACTAATTTATTGGAAAAATTAATTAAAATGCCAATTTCTGAAATCAGCAAAATACCATCATTGAGTCAAAGAAGAGCAGAAATAATTATTCCAGGCGCATTGATATTAAATACGTCAATGGAGATGTTAAATTTTAATGAATTAACTATTAGTGAGAGGGCATTAAGGGAGGGCTTAGTAGTTGATTGGATGCTTCGCAAAGGGATAATAAAAAATGAATTTAATATTCAAAGTAATATTAGGAGAACTACCATAGTTCATCAGGCAACCAAGTTTGGAGTTGATAAGGAAAGATCTAATAAAGTGATCAATATTGCTTTTCAAATTTATGATCAAACTAAAAATATTTTTCATAACTATACTGATTCCAAAGCCAAAGAACTTCTTTGGGCAGCTTGTAATCTCTATAATTGTGGAAAATATGTAAATATAAGTTCCTTCCACAAGCATTCTTGGTACCTAATCAAAAATTGTGATTTATTAGGATATTCTCAAGCTGAAACCAATATGATTGCTTCGATTGCCAGATATCATAGAAAGACGTTGCCAAAGAAAAGACATGAATCCTGGCAAAATTTAATTTGCAAAGAAGATAAAACATTAGTAATTGATATGTCCTTGATTTTAAGATTGGCGGCTTCTCTTGATCAAAGACCAGAAAACCTAATATCATCGGTAGAAATGAAATTAAAAAACAATATTATTTCAATTGAACTTGTACCTTTTAATAAAAAACATGATCTTCTTCTTGAAAAATGGAACTTAGAGTTGTGCCGTAATGTGGTTAAAGAATTAAAAGATTTAGAGCTAAAAGTTTTTTAGTTTTTGTTAATAACTTCTTGTTTTGGAGTTTGATTAAAAAAAGATTCTGAAACGAAATTGAAAAGTAAAGATGAAGCAAATAGTCCAAAAAAACCAGAAATTAAAACAAATATTCCAAACCCTACTGGATTATGATTCTTTATTTGTTTATTCTCCTTAGAGGTATTCGAAACTTCTTCAACAATTTTTTCAATTTTCACTTCTTTCTTTGTGGAATTAAATTCGCCCATTATAAATTCTGTATCAAGTTTAAGTTTATCTGAAATCCTACGAACCATTGCTTTGACAAAAACTTCTTCAGGTAATTCGTCCTTATTTCCATCTTCAAGTGCCTTAAGTTGGTGCGCTCCAATTTTTAGATTAGAAGCTAATTCTTCAAGAGTTTCATTTCTACTTAATCTAGCTTCTTTAATAAGATTACCAATTCTTATCAAAGAGGAATTTTCATTTGAATTGACGTTTTGAGTATAAGATTTTCTTTCTTTCAAAGGAATTTAATTTTCCCCAATTATAGTGAGATATATTTATATATCAACTTTTAAAATTATTTAGATCTAAATAGATGTTTATATGATGGATTATATAGATTAGACCTATTTGCAGAATTACTAATAGCTGGACTAATAATATAAATAGTTGTTCTAATTAGTTTTTTCTCCAGGGTGAATTTTTCCATATCTTTTAATTCAATTAAAGATGTCCATCCATCATCCCAAGATACTCTATATCCAACTATAACTTTGGTATCTGGGGGATAAAATTCCAATAAAGTTTCTTGAGCACTTTTTATATGCCTAGCACTTAAGTAAAGACATAAAGAGGAATTGTGTTTCGCAAGATCTTTAAGAGATTCTTTCTCCGGCATACCTGTTCTGCCTCCTGCCCTTGTTAATATTATGGTTTGAGTTATCTCAGGAATTGTTAGTTCAGCCTCTTGATATGCTGCTGCAATCTGGAAAGCACTAACACCAGGGATAACTTCGGTTCCAATTTTGTTTCGCTTTAAAATTTCTATTTGTTCTCTTAATGCCCCAAAAAGGCATGGATCCCCATCTTGCAATCTTATAACAGTTTTACCTGCATTAAATTTTTCGATCATTATTGAGGTAATTTTCTCTAAGGTAAGTGAGCCTGTTTTGATTCTTTCAGCCCCCTCTTGAGAAAAATTTATAATCTTTTCTGGAATTAAAGAATCAGTCCAAATTATTACATCAGCAGATTCTATCTTTTTTAATGCTTTTATTGTTAATAAATCGGGATCACCTGGACCAACTCCAATAAAGGATATTTTTCTATCCATCCTTTCTTTTATTTATATTGTATGTTCTTAATCTTAAAAAAAATATTCCAATTAATCCAGAAGAAAATAGAAAAATACTTATAAATTGGGCGATTCTTATTCCGTTATTACAAAAAGGCGGAAGACCCCCAAAACATAAAGGATCAGTTCTTAAAGCTTCAATCCAGAATCTTCCAAAACTATAACCAATTAAATAAATGCAACTAATCAAGCCAGGTCTAACAAAATTTGTTTTGCTCTGTTTTTTAAAAATAATAATCAAGATTATGAATATTAAAAAATTCCACAATGACTCATAAAGAAATGTTGGATGAAAGAATTCGTAAGTAATAAATTCTATGGGTCTATTTTGTATAGGAATATATAATTTCCAAGGTAGATTTGTTGGTAATCCAAAAGCTTCGCTATTGAAAAAATTGCCCCATCTTCCAATTGATTGTCCAAGAATAATAGATGGAATTAAAATATCAATAAACGTTTTTAGATGAATATTTTTAGATTTGCAAAAAAAGATCGTAGATAATAATCCTCCAATTAGACCTCCATGGATTGCTATCCCTCCTTCCCAAATAGCAAGAAAAGAGGGGATTTGAATTGAGTTATTGAATAGTTCTAGAGAACTAAAAAAATTATTACCACTATATTGTCTCCATTCGAAAATTACATAGTAAGCTCTTGCTCCAATGATTGAAAATGTTATTAATAGGGGTAAAAATTCACTAATATATAAGGGATCAATATTTCTTTCTTTTGCAAGCTTTTTAGAAATAAATAGGCCTATTAAGACTGATATAGATATTAGAAATCCATACCATCTAATACTTAGAAAGCCTAAATTTATAAATGTTTCTCCGGGGGATTGAATAAAAGCTTGATATATGAGCATTTAAAGGATCTTTAAATTCCTTCAGCAGCCTGTACTTTTTCTACTTGTTTTTTCTTCAATACTAAGAGTATTTGAGTTAGTCCAACACCAATGAAAAATGCAATTAAGCCAATAATTCTATAAGGACTTTGCAGTACAACCTCAGCATCTAATTGTCCAAACCCTCCAACGTTAGGATCATTTGTAAGAGGGTCTCCTGCATTTATTTTATCTTGCTCTTTTACTATTAGTTTAGGTCCAACAGGAACAGTCTCAGTAATTATTTCTCCATTCTCGTTCTCAATATTAATTTTATAGCTGCCATCTTCAATTTGTTCTATTGAATTAATTGTGCCTGTAGATGTGGAGGTGAATAGTACATTATTGCTTTTCTCTCCAGTTGGGTATACTTGACCTCTTCCTCTATTACCTCCGATATGTAATTGGTACTTTCCATAGTGATATTCTTTATTTGTCGCAGGGTCGGGGGAAAGGACTGGGAAAACAATTTCTTTATTAGTATCTCCTGATAACGGGCCAACAATAATAATATTATCTTTATCTTCGCTGTAATTAGTAAAGTAAACACCCTCTGTTTCTTCTTTTATTTCATCAGTCCATCTTTCTTGCGGAGCTAATTTAAACCCATCAGGCAACATTACAACCGCACCAACTTGTAAAGGCACCTCAGAACCATCAGCTCCTATTTCTTTTAAGTCATTACTGTACGGGATTTTTACAATAGCCTTGAAAACACTGTCAGCCCCAACTGATTGAGGTACCTCTGCAATGGTTGGCATCTGAGCAAGATGACAATTTGCACACACTATCTTACCTGTAGCTTCTCTAGGTGATTCATAATTTTGCTGTGCCCAAAATGGATAGGCAAAAGTTGTCTTTGGATAAAATAGAATACTTGAAATTAAGAATAAAGTGCAGAGCAAGAATGATGCTTGTTTCATGATTTGATTTTTAAGATTTTTCATTTTTCTATGCCCACCAAGGGTTTTCATTAGTTCTGAAATCAGTTTCTGACCACTGTTTGACGAGTACAGCGTCATCATCAATATCTACATGAGCTAAGGCCAAAGATAAAGGTGCAGGTCCTCTTACTACCTTCCCATTTGAGTCATATTGACTGCCGTGGCAAGGACATATAAATTTATTTGCACCACTATCCCAAGGAACTACACAACCTAAATGAGTACAAATAGCATTTAGACCAAATTCTCCAATTGCACCATCATCATTAACTATTAAATAAGTTGGATCTCCTTTAAGACCCTGGACTAAGCTTCTATCTCCTGCTTGATGTGTTGATAACCAGCCTGTCTTAGTAATTGGATTACCTAATTCATCTTTAGCAGAAGTTCCACCACTCCCACCACCAGCTCTCAAAGGCATGAAATAGTTTGCTACAGGATATAGAGCTCCTAAGGCAACACCAGTTGCAGTACCGAATGTAAGAAGATTCATAAATTGCCTTCGACCCATAGAGGGTACTTCATTGGAACTTAATTGAGTCATTCGATACTTGAAACAGTCATTTGTTACTTATTATGGATCAGATAGCACTATTTCTGTTGCAAATAGATAGGACTTTTAATAATTTAAAGTAAAAGTTTTGAGTATTTTCTTTATTAATTAATATGAAACCATTGGTAGTAGATGAGGTCATACATTACTTAATTCATAGATGGGGTAAAAAATACGACTTTAGGCTTTTTAAAAGAGGAGAATATTTATATTTTCAAATGATGTGGGGTTTTCTTGGGCAAGAATCATTCCCTTTAAATGAAGTTGAATATAAAAAATCAATAGCAGATAAGATTGAAATACTTAATAGATGTGGTTACTCAGATGCTGTAAGGGAATGGCTAAAAGAAGTAAATTCAAGGCCAAGGTTAGGAAGAGCTGTTAGCTTGAAACTAAGTATTAATGAGAAGACGAAAGAGTTTTTGATTTAAGATTCTCAGATATGTAAGTTAATCCAGTCCCTACAAAAAATAAAAATACTATCGATATTGATAGCAGTGACATTGTTAAAGGGTCTGTGGAAGGGGTAATCACTGCAGATAATATAGCAGAAGAAATTACAACTATTTTCCAATTGGATAACATTTTTTCCGTAGTAATAATTCCAAGAGAACCAAGAATAAATTGTAAAACTGGCAATTGAAATGCAATTGCAGTACTAGACATTAATAAGAGTACGAAATCAAAATATCTTTCTATTGACCATGTGGGCTCAACTATATCAGCTCCAAAATTTATAAAGAAATTGATTGCAGCAGGAACCAATATCCACCAGGAAAAAAGTAAGCCTATAAAAAATAATAAACCTGATCCAAAGACGGCAGGTAAGATAAGACTTTTTTCTTGTTTTGTTAATCCAGGGGAAATAAATAATATTATTTGATAAATAATATATGGGATAGAAACTATAAATCCGCTATATCCAGCAACTTTGATAGCTACAAATAGAAACTCGCCAGGAGCAAGTTGGAGTAAATGTATATCATTCGCTGGGATTTCTAGAAAAGAAATTAAGGGTTTAATAATCAGAAAACTGAAAAATATTGAAATTAATATTGAATAAACTGAATTAAGTATTCTTTGTCTTAGCTCTTCCAAATGGTCGCTAAAACTCATCTGCTTAGAAAATTTATTTTGACTTCCATCAATACTACTCATATTTAACTTTTTTACATTTTGAAAGATAATATTTAATAATTTATTTCTGAAAAAGTGTACTTATTTGTTTAGCTTTATATATTACTTGCTTAACTTTGGTTTAGTTGGATCTGGCAATAAAAATGGAGGAGCATCATTTAAAGATGATTCACCATAAGTTTCATATTCTCTGTAACCACCCATTTTCCCATTCGTTTTCATTAAAGCACTTACGAAAGCAAGTAATAAAAAAACTGTTGGCGCCCCAATAATTAAAGCAGCTCCAAATAAATAACCAATAATAAATTCCGGGAAAGTATGATTGCCTAAAAATTCATGTGTGCCCAAAAGAAAATCAAACATTTAATCTTAAAATTTTTTTTATTATAAACTAAATTACAGCTTTAAGATTGTTTTTCATGTAATCTTCTCCTCTTGTAGGATTCCCCCATATAATTTCTCCTTTTTTGAAAGAAACGCATCCAGGCCCACCTTTTGTTATTTTTTGTAGATCTTTAATTTTTACCAAGTTGATAGGTACTTTAATATTTCTTTTTGCCTTACTAAATAAAGCTGCTAAATCTGCAGCTATTTGTAGATCCTCCTCTGATGCCGTTTGGGATGATGACTTTAATACAACGTGACTTCCTGGAGATTCTTGTGCATGAAACCATAGATCACCTTTACTAGAACACTTAAAACTTATGAAATCGTTTTGCCTCATATTCCTTCCTATCTGTAGTTTTAAACCTCTTGGAGTGTTTATTTGAATTGGGGAAGATCCTATTTCAGATATATGTTTTTTCTCTTCTATTTTTTTCTTAATTTTTATATTGAACTCGTTGCAAATTTCTTCTCTTATTTCTTCAAGTAGTTTAATTTTAATAATTAGTTCTTCATACTTTAAAGAATTTAAGTTTTCCAAAAGCGCGCTAAATTCCTCTAGCCTATTAAGTTTATTTTTATAAATATTAATTCGCTCTTTAATTAATTCTTGAGCTCTTTTAAGTTTTTTAGACTTCTTATAAAGTTTCTGACCTTGAATAATATCTTTTTTTTGGATTTTATAATTCATGAATATTTTATCAGCTTTTTCTTTATAGGCTAAGTGGTTTTCTGAATTTGAAAGAAGATTAGACTGCATATTTAAATTTTTTTTCTCAATATTTGTTTGTTTAGAAATTATTCCATTAATTTTTTGCCTTAATGAGTTAATTCTCTTTTTTTTCAAATGAAAACTATAATAATTTTCTAGACCAGTTACTAAATCAATAGTTTTATCACTATGAATTTCATTATCTAAAAACCAAACACAATAAAAAAAATTATCAAATATTGAGAATTGAAAATTGTTATTTGTAAATCTATTAATCCATATTCGCCAACTTTTAAATATCTCTTTTAAATCTGAATCACTTATGCAATCAATATTTTTATTCATAATGTCTAGATTGCTTAAATTACTAAAGAACTCTAATTGCTTTGTCAAAATGGGACTTACTCCTTGATAAGTATTAATTAAACAGTATTTAAGTGATTCAGAGACGATTGAGATAGACTCTTTCCATGATTGGTAAGACTCATTTTCGGTTGGTATTTTTTTAAGGTTAATTGGTGGTTCCGAATAAATTGAGCCTGTTGAAATAGTCCTAAAACTTGATTGACTAGAGTTTATTTGTTTACCAAGGGATATTATTTTGTGATTTTTATCTAAGTAAAAAATATTGCTGTGCTTACCCATTAATTCAAAAATTAAATACTTGATTATTTCATCTCCAGGTTTTTTTGCAAATCCAAATTTTATTACTCTTTCAAAATCATCTTGTTCTATAGAAATTAAAGCCATATATTTTAAACCATATCTTATTTGTTTAGATAGTGTACTTTCTCTGCCAATTTTTTCTGGTGGATTTATTTTTAGTATTCTGGGGGCATCTCCATGCCAAGAAACCTCTAGCCAGGTCTGAAAATCAACTCCCCTAAAACATAATTGGATTGTATTAGATTCTGGTTGTTGGGCAGTTTCAAACCTTGAAGGTAAAATATTTTTTGATAAATCATGCAATAAAGATTTAATAGATGTAATATCCATTATCTGGGGCACACCTTTCTGCATTATTTCTCTTTTCCTTTAAAGGAGTCTATTTTACTGTAAAAATTTTAATATGAAAAACTTAAAAAAACTAATTATTCTAACTGGACCTAGTGGAGTGGGTAAAGGAACTGTAGTTAAAGAAATATTAGATAAAGATAAAAATATTTGCCTTTCAGTATCAGCAACCACAAGAAGTCCTAGGAAGGGTGAGAAAGAAGGTGAAAACTATTATTTTTTAAGCGAAGAAAATTTCAAAGAAATGATTAATAAAAACCTTTTTCTTGAATGGGCAAAATTTGCAGGAAACTATTATGGTACACCTATATCTTTTGTAAAAGACAAAATAGAAGACGGATTTATTGTATTACTTGAAATTGAAGTAGAGGGTGCTAAACAAATTAAAGATAAGTTTCCTGACTCATTATCTATATTTATATTGCCTCCAAGCAAAGAGGAATTAGAGAGAAGAATAAGAAATAGGGGTACAGAAAAAGAGGAAGCTATAAATAGAAGACTTAGCAGGTCTACCTATGAAATAGCATCCTCTGATGAATTTGATTTTAAATTAACAAATAGAGATGTTGATGAAACGGCTGAGAGAATAATTAAAATTATTAGGTCTTGATTATTCTCTTATAAATATCAGCTCACGCTCATTGGATGGAATAATAAATCAGGAAAAAACCTATTAAATTCAATGATTATACCTGCTGTGACAGTCAACCAAGCTGCTGCAACTACAGGAGCTGATCTCATGTATTTAGTGCTGAAAATTTTGAACATTTTTTTAAATAAATATTTAAGGATAAGTTTTAGCGAGGACCATTTAGAGTGATATTCTTATCGGATTCTCTAAGTTCACCGCTTCTTCCTTGCGTATTTGCAAGTAATGGCCACTGAGCACCTTTAATAAGACATTGCTGGGCAAGTTCAAAATCTATAAAGATTTCGTTTTCAGCAGGATTCTTAGTCTTTTTAGATTCAATTAAATACTCCCTACCTGACCAACCAATTATGCCGGCAATATAAATAAATATTGTTCCTGGAATTAGAAGATCTCCTTCATGTCCTCTGTTAAAAAGTGCTCCCCATGGTTCTAGTGGCGCACCTAAAATTAAATGAGGTAAGCCATCATCTCCGCAAGATGCTTTGCCATACCTTTCAAACCTTGCTATATCTTTTTGGGTAGTGGCAGAATTAGCTCTCTCAATAAATTTTGGGTTCTCAGAACATTTTGTGAGAGCTGATGCAGTAAATTCTGTACTTGCTCTGTCAGCATTTAAAGCTGGTCCATTAGCAGCTAAAGCAATTGGAGTAAGGCCAAGAAACAGAAAAACCGAGGTTATGATTGAAAAAAAGAATTTCATAAGTTGCAATCTTTAATTCCTTTTAATGTTAGATAAGAAATTAATATTAAAATAGAACAATATTGATTAAAATATGCATAAAGTTCTAGCTATTGAAACAAGTTGTGATGAGACGTCTGTATCTTTAGTTTCAAATAGCGGAGATAATTATAAAATACATTCGAACATTATTGCATCTCAAATTGACGACCATGCTAAGTGGGGAGGGGTTGTTCCAGAACTTGCAGCGAGGAAGCACTTGGAGTTATTACCGTTTGTTCTAGAAAAAGCATTAAATGAATCTAAAATAAAAATTGAAGATGTTGATGCTATAGCATCAACAGTAGCTCCAGGATTAGTAGGCTGTCTAAGAGTTGGTTCAGTTACGGCAAGATCTCTTTGTTATTTATATTCAAAACCTTTCTTAGGGATTCATCATTTAGAAGGACATCTCTCCTCGATACTATTTTCAGAGAATTATCCCAAGAAAACTTTTCTTACCTTACTTGTAAGCGGTGGGCATACTGAATTAATTAAAGTTGGAGAGAAAAGGGAAATGTATAGACTTGGAAAAAGTTTTGATGATGCAGCTGGAGAAGCTTTTGATAAGGTAGGAAGATTATTAGGTCTTGGTTATCCTGGAGGCCCAGCAATTGAAAAGATCGCTAAAAAGGGAGATCCTTATAAGTTTGATTTACCCAAATGTAGAATTTCTGATAAAGAAGGAGGTTTTTTGAAATATGATTTTTCTTTTAGTGGTTTAAAAACTGCTGTATTAAGATTAGTGGAGAAAATAAATCTTGATACCTGCAATCTTCCTGTTCCCGATATCGCTGCAAGTTTTGAAAGGGTTGTCGCAGAAGTTTTGGTGGATAGGACAATAAAATGTGCAAGAGATCATAATTTGGATAATATTGTGGTTGTTGGTGGAGTTGCAGCAAACGATACGTTAAGAAAAATGATGATTAGCGAAGCAAGCAAAAATTCTATTAAAGTTAATTTGGCACCTATTAATCTTTGTACAGATAATGCTGCAATGATTGGAGCTGCTGCTTTATTTAGACTCAAATTTAAGGAATATCAGAGTTCTCTTAAATTAGGAGTCTCAGGAAGACTTTCTATTGATCAAGCAACTTCCCTTTATGAGGAAAACCCTCCTTTTTAAAATTAAATGAATAAACGATCTGAAGTGGAAATTAAAGAAAAGAAGAATTTAGTTGATAAAAGTGAGCTCAACTTATGGAAAAGAGGCTTTACCCCACAGGCTGAAATATGGAATGGGAGAATGGCAACAGTAGGTATAGGAATAATATTGATAGTTATTGCTTTAATTAGTCAATTCCCTTCTTAATTATTTGTACATATGGATTTACTCTTTGAATATATCTTGGATTGATTTATGTTTTACTTTGCCATAGGGGTTAAATTAAAGAATATTGTTTTTATATGGACTTGATATATGATAATTGATTTAATCAAATTAATTAATATTTTTAATTAGAAACTTATATGACGCCTGAAAGGCTTGGATTACTTTGGGGTATAACTGTTTTCTCAGGAGCTTTTGCTCGATTGATTTCTTCAATCTCTGGATTCCCAAGTGTTGTAATTTTATTACTTTCTGGATTATTTATTGGGAGATCAGGTTTAGGACTAGTTGAGCCTCTCGATCTAGGTGAGGGACTTGAAACTATAGTTGGACTTTTAGTTTGTTTGGTTTTATTTGAAGGTGGACTAAATTTAAAACTTCCAGAAGGGAATATAAGAAATACGGTGTTAAAAATTTCATTAATCCGACTATTAATTTCTTTATCAGCGGGCATTATTATTGCCCATTGGCTAGCAGGCCTTTCATGGCAAGTGGCAGGAGTTTATAGTGCAATAGTTCTTGCTACAGGACCAACAGTTGTTTCTCCATTAGTCGAGCAAATAAAATTATCCTCTCCACTATCTGAAGTACTAAAAGCTGAGGGCTTGGTTCTTGAGCCAATTGGTGCCGTACTCGCTTTATTATTATTAGAATTTATACTGGGTGATTTGCATGGCATTCAAGAAGTTTTTATTGCATTAATGCAAAGATTAGGCGGTGGAATCCTAATAGGTTTAAGTTCAGGATGGTTATTATCTGAAATTTTAAAGAAAATAAAAAATGAGGCTTCATTTGGAATAGAGCTGCAAGTTACGTTAGGGTTTATTTTTCTTGTATATGGAATTTGTGAATATTTCTTGCCTGAGTCAGGTCTTCCTGCTTCTGTTGCTTCTGGATTTATTGTAGGTAAAAGAGAAATTATTGATAAAGAAAAATTAGATAATTTGATAGGTGAATTAGCTCAATTAGCTATAACAGTTCTTTTCCCTTTACTGGCCGCTGATGTGTCTTGGGGAGAATTGAGCCCTCTCGGATGGGGAGGACTTGTTTGCGTATTTATGATGATGGTAATAGTAAGACCAATGTCTATTTCAATAGCAACAATAGGGAGGGATTTAGCATTAAAGGAAAAAATATTTTTAGCTTGGTTGGCACCTAGGGGAATTGTGACAGCTGCTGTAGCCTCTCTTTTCTCTATAAGATTAGAGCAAGCAGGAGTACTAGGTGCTGGACGCCTTCAAGGACTTGTATTTCTTACTATATTAATGACGGTAGGAATTCAAGGGCTTACAGCTAGGCCACTAGCAAATTTTTTGGGCTTAACAGAAAAGAAAATTTAGGGAGAGATAAAGCATCTTTCAATTCTTAATAAGTCACTTTTGTTCTCTGATAAAAGTTCCCAACTTTGAATTAAATCGGGGCCACTAAGACAACCAAAAAAAGCTACTCTTAATGCTTTCATTACAATGCCTTTTTTAATAGAGTGGGTTTTGGAAATTTTGTTTATTATTTCTTTCGCTTTGTCTTGGTCAAGTCTATCAATATTTTCTTGACGTAAGTAAGATAATATTTGTTTTAAAGATTCTTTGCTTTCCTTATTTTTAAGCAATTCCTGCCCCTCTTCTTGAATTTGTGGTAAAGAAAAAAATGGTTTTGACTGATCAATGGCATCTTTTAAAATAATCATTGAGTCTTTTAACAAAGTCGTTAATTTTAGATCCCAATCTGAAGATGGAGATTTCCAACCTAAATTATCCCAGTATTTTTTTATAATTTCACTTAATTTGCTTGACTCCATTTTCTTGATGTATTGAGCATTTATCCAGTTAAGCTTTTCCCAATTAAATTTAGCTCCTGCTTTATTTATATCAGATAAGTCAAAGATCTTAGATATCTCATTTAGGGAAAGTATTTCATTCTCACAAGTTTTAGGTGACCACCCTAAGAATGACATGTAATTGGCTAATGCTTCAGGTAAATAACCCATTTCCCTGAATTCGTCAATTGAAGTAACGCAATCACGTTTAGATAGTTTTTTCCCTTCGCTATTTAATATGAGTGGAGTATGAGAAAATATCGGCAATTTAAATTCTAGCGCTCTATAAATCAATATCTGTTTTGCAGTATTTGAAATATGATCTTCACCTCGAACTACATGGGTAATATTCATAAAATTGTCATCAACTACAACAGCAAGATTATATAAAGGATCGCCAATATCATATCCTGTTGCTCTTCTTGATAAAACTAAATCACCGCCTAAATCCTTCCCATGCCATTTTATCTCTCCTCTAATTTGATCTGCCCAGTTTATTTCTGCTTTTTCGTCAATTTTAAATCTTATTACTGAGGTCCTTCCTTGGGATATGAATTCTTCAATTTCTTGCTTTGAAAGATTTCTATGCCTATTGTCATGCTTTGGAGGTAATCCCTTTTCTTTTTGTTCTTCTCTTAGTTGATTAATCTCTTCTTCTGAAGTGAAGCATCTATAAGCGGCTCCTATTTCTAATAGCTTTTTGATGTGATTTTTGTGAATAGAAATCCGGTTACTTTGTTGAACAGGTTCTTCATCCCATTCAAGTCCAAGCCATTTTAAACCCTCTAAAATATTCTTTGTATATTCAGATTTAGACCGAAGAAAGTCGGTATCTTCTATTCTTATAAGAAATTTGCCATTTGTTTTTTTTGCATAAAGCCAGTTAAATAATGCCGTTCTTGCCGTGCCTATGTGTAATAAACCAGTTGGACTAGGGGCTAACCTTAAACGTTTTTCCAATTTAAAAAAAAAAAAACGGGACCGACGGGATTCGAACCCGCAACTTCCGCCGTGACAGGGCGGTGCTCTAACCAGTTGAACTACGGTCCCATATCTTTACTCTAATTTAATTAGAGCAATATATTTAAAATTATCAGATCATAATACTGATTTAATGTTGTTGTAATAAAAAAAATTCATAAATTTGAGGATTCAAAGAAATAATTAGTTTTAGAACTTTTTAAAGATTATAAAACAGTTTATGTTAAGGCCTAAAACCAGCTGGTTCTATCAACCTTACTTGATTACCCCTAGCTGTGAATTCTCTGCCCTGGTCGCTTTGTACTACAACTCTTCCACCAGATTTTACTCTGATAACCCTTGCACGAACCCATCCTAAAGCAGCTGATTCGAGGACTTTAACTACATCCCCTGGTTGAAGATCTAACTCCATCTCATGAAAAAATAATTTACAGAATGTTGTCAAACGCGTCGTGGAGGACTTGAACCCCCGACATCAGGTTTTGGAGACCTGCGTTCTACCAACTGAACTAACGACGCATTTAAATGATTATAAGCGCCTGGTGACCAATAGGCTGAAACTACTTTACAACTTTATCGATCAAAGCGTTGTTTTACGCGAGTAGCTTTTCCTACTCTATCCCTTAGATAGAATAACTTAGCTCTTCTTACTTTACCTCTACGTTCAACTTTTAGAGAGGCAACTTGTGGACTATGTAGCATAAATACTCTTTCTACCCCTATCCCTTGAAATATTCTCCTAACCGTTATTGTCTGGTTAATACCTCCATGTCTTTTTGCAATAACAACTCCTTCATAAGGTTGAACTCTTTCTTTGTTACCTTCTGTAATTTTTACTCCCACCTTTACTGTGTCTCCAACATATATTTCTGGTAATTCTTTTTTTAATTGTTCATTCTCAAACGCGTTTATTAGATTAGAAGCACTTAATCTATTTGTTTTATCAGAAACAAAGTTTTCCTCTGCCTTCTCAACTGTTACGTCAATGGGATTGTCAGATTCATTAGTGATTTCTAACTCATTTTCTTGTTGCTCTTTAGCCATTTAGCCCCTTTTTGTCCTACAAGTTTAATATCTTAACCTTTTGACTCGCCTTTAGTAACCTTTTTAGGGAATGAAATTTTTTTTGAAAACATTTGGACCCCTGTAAAAATCATCCATAAAACCCCTAGAGAGTTAAGACATACATATATTAATTCCCCATTATCTCCAAGCCACTCACCCTCATGTATTGACATTAACCAATGAACATCATCTCTTGAGTAACCTAATAAATCTTTTGAAACTCTGTAAAATAAACCAGTAACAGCTGATAAAAACAATGGAAGGAAAACCCAAGGAGCCAAGAATTTATGAAATTGCCTAGAATTAGAATAAAATTTCATTTCTGTTTTCCTCTTATTTATTGATAGATTTAAGATAGCCAACTTTGATAATGGCTATTTTGATGATATTTAATTAATTCTATTATTTATTCCAATGAAACATTTTGCAGATCTATTATTAAATAAAAATAATTCTGACACTAATAATGATCAAGTTCCATTCATTCAACAAAGAAGAGGAATAGAAATAAAGTCTTCGCGTGAAATAAATCTGATGAAAAAATCTAGCAGAATAGTCGCTACGGTTTTAAGAGAAATCAATGATCTGATAAAACCAGGTATGAGTACAAAGGATTTAGATGATTTTGCAGAAAAAAGAATAAGAGATTTTGGAGCAGTGCCAAGTTTTAAGGGTTATCATGGTTTCCCTTCTAGTATTTGTTCAAGTATTAACAACGAGGTTGTCCATGGAATTCCAAATAAAAATAAAATTATTAAAAACGGCGATCTTGTGAAAATTGATACAGGAGCATATCTTGATGGCTTTCATGGTGATAGTTGTATATCTATCTGTGTAGGAGAGGTTAGTGCACAGGCTAAAAAGCTTAGTAATGTAGCATTTGAGGCTTTATATGCTGGACTTTCAAAAATCAAATCAGGTAATACATTGCTTGATGTGGCTGGTGCAATTGAAGATACTGTAAAAAATAATGGATTTAGTGTTGTTGAAGATTATACAGGGCATGGAGTAGGAAGAAATCTTCATGAAGAGCCTTCAGTCTTTAATTTTAGGACTAAAGAATTACCCAATGTAGTTCTTCGCGAAGGTATGACATTAGCTGTTGAACCTATCGTTAACGAAGGAAGTAAATTTTGCAAAACCCTAAATGATAGATGGACCGTAATTACAAAAGACGGTAAATTATCTGCTCAATGGGAGCATACAATAGTTGTTTTGAAAGATGGTATTGAAATATTGACAGATAGGGATTTCTAGCTATAAATATTTGTTTTTTTCAATAACTGACAATACAGATAATTATATAATTCTTTTATAGGGAAAAGAATGTAAGAAATAGGGTTTGGGCTAATAATTATTAAATAATTATTTGAATTAGCTAAAGTATAAATCTTTTCTGAGACGAATACTGGATTCAAAATACCAATTGGATTTAATTCTGACTTAAAAGGACCTAAGATGATTTTCTTTATTTTAAATTTCTTCTTAGTATTTTTATCGAGAAGATTTTTTTTAAAAGAAACTAATTGACCAATCAATGATTTACTAACTTCGTAGGAAGGGTTTAAGGCCGGTAAAATTTCTGCTTCAGAGGTGTTTATCCAAATCTCTTTTAATCTCTTAGAATCTTTTGATAAAGCAATTTCTTCAAATAAATTTAATAATTTAAATGTACTTAATGCATTTATTTCTATTGAGTTTTCATAATTTACATTTTTAATACTCGAATTATATATACCGTGGTTCAAAATTAAAATATCTATGTCTTTAAGATTTTCTTTTAATGTCAATTCTTTTCCACATTCCCATTCAATCCATTCATTCGGAGATTCATGGTTTTTTTCATGGTTGTTTTTGCTATGTGTAAATCCAATTACTTTAAATCCTTTTTTACGAAATAATTTTGTTAATTCTTTTCCTAGAGCACCTGAAGCACCAGTGATACCTATAGTTTTTGAGATATTCATGTTATTTAGCAATTTTGTTTAATTTTGATAATAGAATAAAAAATTAGAAAGAATTTTCTTGAAAGTATATTTTTAGATTTATTTGATTAAAACTCATAAATAAATGTTTGTTTAGTTCTTAAAAAATATTATCTTGAATTTATTGATGAATTATTAAATTATGAGCGATATATTATTAATCGGTTCCTGTGAATCATTTAGTGGGAAGTCTGCATTAGTACTTGGAATGGCAAAAAGACTTTTAGAAAATAATAAAAAAGTACGTATTGGGAAGCCATTGGCAACTTGCATTGAACTTACCAGTCTCCCTTCAATGTCTTATGAGGGATTGATAGATGATGATGTTAAGTTTATTGGCTCTACTTTAAATATTGAAGAAGAGAATTTAATTTCTTCAGTAGGTTTGTTGGATGATATATCAGCTGAAAAACGAATTGCTAATAAAGATTTACTTCCAGGGAGAGCCTTTGATCAAATTCAGGAGTTATTAGATGATGATTTTGAAGGGTTAAATATTCTTGAAGCAGCTGGTAGTCTTCATGAAGGAATGATTTATGGTCTAAGTCTTCCACAGCTTGCAAAGACTTTAAATGCGAAAGTGCTAATAGTAAATATATGGGAGGATTGCAAAAGCGTAGACGCATTACTTGGTGCACAAAAACAACTGGGGGATCATCTTGCTGGAGTGGTACTAAATGCAGTTTTGCCAAAAGAAGTGGAAAAAATTAAAAAAACAATAATTCCTTCTCTTAAAGAGATGAATATTGAAGTGTTTGGAGTAATGCCTCAATCTCCATTACTGAGGAGTGTTACTGTCGGTGAGCTTATAAGAAGATTAGATGCCCAAGTAATTTGTTGCCAAGAAAAAGATGAATTACTTGTGGAGACATTAAGTATTGGAGCGATGGGTGTAAATTCTGCAATGGAATTCTTCAGAAGAAGAAGAAATATGGCCGTAGTGACTGGAGCTGATAGAACAGATATCCAACTCGCAGCTTTGGAAGCCTCCACACAATGTCTTATTTTGACAGGTTTGGGGGAACCTTTATCACAATTGATACACAGAGCAGAGGAATTGGATGTGCCAATTTTAAAAGTAGAATTAGATACTCTGGCAACTGTAGAAATTATTGAACAAGCTTTTGGTCATGTCAGAATACATGAATCAATTAAAGCCTCTTATGCTGTTCAATTGGTCCAAGAACATGTAAATCTAAAAAGAATTCTTGAAAAGATAGATTTTCCCTGCAATTTTTCAGATAAATGCTAATTTCAAATATAGAAACCATTTTATTTTGAGTCGTTCTTTAGACCTCCCTGCAACTGAAGGTGTTGACACCTTAGCTCAGGAACTCGCAAAACTTCAGGATAATGGAAAAAGAAGGATTGCTTTCTTGGGAAGTAGACATGTTCCTGTCGTTGATATCCATTTAATTGAATTAATTGCCAGGTCTTTGGCAGAAGAAGGTCACAATATTATAACTTCAGGATCTCAAGGAGTTAATGCAGCTGTTATTAGAGCTGTTCTAGATATTGATCCATCATTATTAACTGTCTTATTACCACAAAGCCTTGATAGACAATTACCTGAAATTATGGATCTCTTAGAAAGAGTGATGCACTTGGTTGAAAAAAGTGAGAATGATGAACTACCTTTGCCTCTTGCAAGTAGCCTATGTAACCAAGAAATTATTACTAGATGTGATCAGTTAATATGTTTTGCTTTTCATGACAGTGAAACTTTATTAAATAGTTGTAGATGTGCTGAAGAGATGGGAAAAGTGGTTAGTTTGTTATTTTTTGATTAAATTAAATTCTTTTTTTGTCTTAAAATTTTATTTACGGTAATAATAAAATTGCATTAAAATTTTATAATGGCAGAAAATTTTTCATTTGATGTAGTTTCAGATTTTGACAGACAAGAATTAGTTAATGCTTTGGATCAAGTTAAAAGGGATATTTCACAACGTTACGATCTTAAAGGAACAGATACTGAAGTGGAATTGGAAAAAGAAAATATTGTTATTAGGACGAATAGTGAACTAACATTAAATGCTGTAAATGACATAATTAGACAGAAGGCAATTAAAAGAAAATTATCTTTGAAAATTTTCGATTACGGTTCAATAGAGATAGTAAGTGGCAATAAAGTAAAACAAAATATTGTTCTCAAACAAGGCCTTAACCAAGAAATTGCAAAAAAAATCAGTAAAAATATAAGAGATCAAATTAAAAAAATTAACGTTAGCATAAATGGAGAAACTCTTAGAATAGTAAGTAAAAGTAAAAATGATCTGCAATTAGCAATTAAACTTCTTGATGAAATGGAAGAGACTTACAACATCCCTCTCAGGGCTAATAATTATAGATAAAATTTTGAAAACCTTATTACTATAGATGACAAATTACCCAGAATCTCTTGTTAAAGAATTGTGTTTGAAGGTAAAAGAATATCCTCGGTTTTCGATCGATGAAATAGAAAAATTTTGTTGGATGGCAGCACATGAGCATAAGCATGGAGTCTTACCTTCTGAATATGATATTAGAGAGATAGATGAGAATCTTTATTTAAAACTTTTGCAGGAATTTAAGTTGAATAATTCATAAAAGAATTATTAAAAAAATATTTTAATTAAATCTCTTATTAATGCATTAATTAATTTATTAAATATGATTAGTCTTAAATTGAAAATTAAATGTCAACATCTTTCAAGAATGTCACCCCTGCTGGCCCTGGGGGGACGGCGACACTGCTAATAGTATTGTCTTTTACTGGCTTTCTTTTACTGACTCAATCTCTCTTTGTAGTTCCATCTGGACAAGTTGCAGTAGTTACTACCTTAGGGAAAGTTAGTGGTCCTTCAAGAAGGGCTGGTTTGAATTTTAAAATACCCTTTATTCAGTCGGTATATCCTTTTGATATAAAAACTCAGGTACAACCTGAGAAATTTGAAACCCTCACAAAGGATCTTCAAGTTATAAGAGCAACAGCTACGGTTAAATATTCAGTCAAGCCTAATGAAGCAGGCAGGATTTTTAGAACTATTGCGAGTAGAAATAGTGATGTTTATCAAAAAATTGTGCAGCCATCTTTACTTAAAGCTCTGAAATCAGTTTTCTCCCAATATGAATTAGAGACTATTGCGACTGAATTTGCTGTTATTTCAGAAAAAGTTGGTGATACAGTTGCTAAAGAATTAAACTCATTTGACTATGTTGATGTTAAAAGTCTAGATCTCACAGGATTAGAAATCGCAGAGGAATATAGAGCTGCTATTGAACAAAAGCAAATAGCAGGGCAGCAATTGTTGAGAGCTAAAACAGAAGTAGAAATTGCAGAACAAGAAGCTCTTAGATATGAGACTTTAAATAAAAGTTTGGATGATCAGGTGCTGTTTAAATTATTTCTGGACAAATGGGATGGCAGTACACAAGTTGTTCCAGGATTGCCAGGCTCTGTGGGAGGGACTCCTCCTGTAATAGTAGGGGGGGGCAGGAGATAAAAGAAATAACTTTAAAAAATTTTTTAATTTGATTACAAGTTAATAATTAATTTTAAACTCTTTAATCATTTAAAGAGTTTTTTTTCTAAGAATTTATTTAGTTAAATAAAATAATTACTATTAACTTTTAATAGCGTTGAAGGATTGGTCAAATACCTCTATTGTTTTATCGATTTCTTCTTCACTATGAGCTAATGATGTAAAACCTGCTTCAAATGGGCTTGGAGCTAAGTAAACACCTCTTTTAAGCATTTCTCTGTGTAATTTCCCAAATAGTTCCGCATCATTACTTTTTGCGTCTTCAAAATTTCTTACTGGACCATCACATAGGAAAAATCCAAACATAGCACTTACACTGCCACCAGTAATGGCAATACCATTATTTTCTGCAGATTGAATAATTCCTTCAATTAATCTCGTGGTTATTGTATCTAGCTTCTCGTAAGTACCTTCTTGTTTAAGTAATTCAAGAGTTTTTATACCGGCTGTCATTGCAAGAGGATTTCCGCTTAACGTACCTGCTTGGTAAACTGGGCCTGATGGTGCAACCATAGACATAATTTCTTTTTTGCCTCCATAGGCTCCTACAGGTAATCCTCCACCAATAACTTTACCTAAAGTAGTTAAATCAGGAGTAACTCCAAATTTTTCTTGGGCACCTCCATAGCTAATTCTGAAGCCAGTCATAACTTCATCAAAAACTAATAAAGATCCATTCTCAGTTGTTAATTCTCTTAATCCTTCTAAGAATCCTGGCTCAGGAGTAATAAATCCAGCATTTCCAACAATAGGCTCAAGAATAACTCCCGATATAGCATCAGGATTCTCCGAAAATAATTTTTTTACAGCCTCAAGATCATTGTAAGGTGCAGTAAGAGTGTTAGCGGTAGTTGTTCTTGGTACTCCAGGTGAATCTGGGAGGCCTAAAGTAGCTACACCTGAACCAGCTTTTACCAAAAACATATCCGCATGACCGTGATAACAACCGTCAAATTTAATTACTTTATCTCTCCCAGTAAATGCTCTCATTAGCCTTAGAACTGCCATACATGCTTCTGTGCCACTATTGACAAATCTCACCATTTCTACCGAAGGGACAGCATCTATTACCATCTCAGCGAGTTTATTCTCTAGTACACATGGAGCCCCAAAACTAGTACCTTTTTCAATTGCTTCTTGCAAAGCTGTAGTTACTTCAGGATGCGCGTGACCACATATAGCTGGCCCCCAACTACCTATGTAATCAATATATCTATTGCCATCAATATCCCATGCGAAAGGACCTTTAACTCTGTCAAACACAATTGGCTGTCCCCCTACAGACTTAAAAGCTCTTACAGGTGAGCTGACTCCACCAGGCATTAATTCTTTAGCAGCGGAGAAGACTTCTTGTGATTGGGTGCTATTTAATATTTCAGTCACAGTTTAAATGAGTGGAGCTTTGAGAAAAAATTTCATAATGTTCTAAAATTAGAAATAAGTAAAAATTTTGTCAATATAAATATGAAATACTACATTATGATATTTTTAATGCGATAGTTCGGATTGTAAATAATTAATTTTGAGAAAAAATTGATATAAGTCATCACTAATTTGAGAAACCTCTTTTGTGAGAAGCATTTTCAAGGTTAAGGAAGGTTGATATATAAATAAATTATATTTCGAAAAAATCCTCTTCTTCATCAAAGTAATCTTCATTTGAATTATCTAAATCTAGATTAATCATTACAGGGGCATGATCACTGGGTTGTAAATTTTCTCTTGGATTACTGTCTATTACACAACTCTTAAGTTTTGATGTAAGTGCTTTACTTATGTAAATATGATCTATTCTCCAACCTTTATTTAATTCATATGCATTATTACGGTAATCCCACCAACTCCAATGGCCTTTATTCTTTTCATAAATCCGAAAAGAATCTATTAGTCTCCCCTTAAGAACATTGTTAAGGGCATTTCGTTCAATCTCAGAAGCCATTATTCCTCCCTCATATCTTTCAGGGGTATGAATATCCTTACTAGAAGGAGCAATATTGAAATCACCAAGAAGGCAAATTAATTCGCCTTTCTTTTCTTGCTTATCTAAAAATGAAGATAAACAATTTAACCAATTAATTTTATAGTCAAACTTTTCAGAATGTAATGAAGACCCATTTGGAACATACACATTTATAATTTTCACTCCGTTTATATCAGCACTAAGTAACCTTTTCTGATCTTCAAATTTGTTTGCATCCTTTTCATCTCCTGAAAAGCCGCTAAATCCTTTAATTACATTCTCAGGTTTAATTTTACTTAGTATTGCAACACCATTGTAGGATTTTTGTCCAAAAGCTATTACTTCATACCCTAATAGCTCAAAAGGCTTAATTGGGAAATCATTGTCCACAACTTTTGTTTCTTGAAGACAAAGAACATCTGGATTAACTTGATTAATCCAATTGATTATTTGAGAAAGTCTTGTCCTTACAGAATTTACATTCCAAGTTGCTATTAACAATTTTCATCAAATTTATGTAGAATAAAATTAACAGATAATTCTTGATAATAAATTATTTTGAAATTAATCAAAATGAAAAGTTTTTTTCTTCAATATTTCATAAATACAAAATATATTTTCTGTTTTTTTATTGCATTACTTATCTTTAGTCCAGATTTATTAAATGCAGAAGAGTCATATCTAGAAGAAATGAGAATAGATAGCTCAACAAAATTTGATGAAAAAAACACTTCGTTGCCAACTAATCCATTTGAAATTGTTGAGATGATTAGAAGGGCTAATAGTTTGAATGATGCAACGTTACCATCTGCTGCTATTGATGAGGCTTTAAAGTCTTTTAATATTATTGACGAAAAAGAAAGACTTTAATTCAATAAATCATTTTTTTACAAGTTTCTAATTTAAATATGATTAAAAGTCCTATCCAGAAAGTTACTAATAACTTGCAGTACAGAGCAATCGGCATAGTTAATGGTGTTTACAACCCTCATGATAAAGAGCAATTAAATCGAGGGACTTTAATTGATGACAAAGGGCAAAAGATAGAAACTGTAGTACTTGGCAAGGCTCTATCTTTGATAAGAAAATACATTGACTTAAAAAAGAGTTATTTTTGGATTGTTTATCCAAAAAATAAAAATACTCAAAACCTACACTTACAAATTTCAGGTGTTTGGGATCCATACGAATTAAACGAAATTGGAAAAGAAAACTCGAAAAAAAATACTTTAGAAGTCTTGGATGAGTTGAATTTAAGCGACAATTATTTTTCGATAAGAGGAGAGTTAGTATATATAAATACTAAGAAGAAAGAATTTATCATTAAAATTTGTTCCTCAAAACAATCAAATAAATTAAAAAACAATAATTTTAAGCTTGTTATCGTAGGGGAACTCTCTCTTGATATTTTGAGAAACTTTTTGAGTTTGGAAGTGGTAAGGGAGGGAACTACTTTACGAATGGTCAAATGCGAAGTCGTTGAAGAATTTTTATCTAAAAAGTAATAATTTTGAATTGATTGTTTGATCTTTACGGTACATTTTATTTACCTATAGAAACTTAGGATTTATGGATGAGATTTTAATTGAATGTTCACCTGGTGTCTCTGGAGATATGTTGTTGGGAGCTTTTTATGATTTGGGGGTCCCTAAAAATGTAATTGAAAAACCTCTTTGTGATCTTGGTTTAGAAAACTTATATTGTTTAAAATTTAAAGAATCTAATAGCTGTTCAATTCGAGGTATTAAGGTTGATATAGAAAAATTTGATCAAATTACTAAACGAAATTGGAAAAGCATTAAACAACTTATTTCTGATGGTAATTTGGAGAATAAATTGAAAACAACAATCTATAAAGTTTTTGAATCGTTAGCAATTGCAGAGGGAAAAGTTCATGGCATCAATCCTGAAGATGTACATTTCCATGAGATTGGTGCAATTGATTCATTGGTTGATATTATTGGGGTTTGCGCCGCAATAAATTACTTAAATCCTAAAAAGGTTTATTGTAATCAACCAAATCTGGGAAAGGGATTTGTTCAAACAGAACATGGAAAATTGTCAATCCCATCTCCTGCTGTAATAGAGTTATTAAGTAAAAAAAATATTCAAGTTGCATCAAGTTTTGATTCGATTGAAGGTGAGTTGTCTACCCCAACTGGGATTGCATTAATTGTAAATTTAGTAGATTCATATCACTATCCTAAAAAGTTTTCTATTGAATCCTATGGAGTTGGTATTGGTACTCTAAAATTTCCTTTCCCTAATTTGGTAAGAGTTTCTTTAGTTAATTCGTATAATCATAATTCGGGAGATCAAAAAGTTAATCCAAAATGTGAAGAGATTTCTGTTCAAGAAGCATGGATTGATGATCAAACACCGGAAGATGTTGCGAACTTTGTACAGAAATTAAGAGATAAGGGTGCTTATGATGTTTCTTATCGAGCTATTAATATGAAAAAAGATAGGATTGGTTATTCTATTGAGGTAATTTTACCTTTAGAGAAGAAAGAGTTTTTTAGGGAATTATGGTTTAATCATTCCAGTACTATCGGAATAAGAGAGAGAAATCAATCTAGATGGATATTACTTAGAAGAATTGGAGAGTGTTCTACAAGTTTTGGAAAGATTAAGGTAAAACAAACTTTGAAACCCGATGGATCTTTTAGTTTTAAAGCAGAAAATGATGAAATTTTGAGGTTAAGCTTAAAGCATAATAAAAAGACTGAAGAAATAAGAAACATTGTTAAAGAATCAATCAGTAATTTCAAACCGATAGAAAACTGGAAATGAGACTAAAAATAAAGAACCAATTTTGTTGTGAATTTCTCAAAAAGATTGGCTTCAGTAAATTGAAGAGATTGTTTTTCCTATCAAGCTTGTTATATTTTTGTTTCTATTTTTTTAACAACTTTGGTCAAATTTCATTTGATTTAAATTTTGAAGAAGATGGAAATACTTTATTGCTATCATTTCTATTCTGTCTTTTAAGTATCTACCTTAATGCTTTTGCATGGAAATATATAGTTTTATGGTTTGGGAAAATTAAAATTAAAAATAATTTGATTTCGTTTTATGTCCTAACAAATATTCTTAAATATGTTCCTGGAGGGATTTGGCATTTCTTTGAAAGATTTAATTTTATAAAAAGTATTAGTAATCCTCATCTTGCTTTTTATTCGACACTTATAGAACCTTTCTTTATGTTATGCGCCTCGTTTCTAATGGCTTCAATAGGAATAATTTTTTCGCCATTTTATTTATTGCTAGTCATCCCTATTTTGTTTTTAAATAGAAAATTAATTTATCTTGTTTTAAGAAGACTAGAATCCTTAAAGGGAAAAGCTGCTGATGTATTGAAACTTCAAAATACCAATTATCAATTAGAAGAAAGGATTCAGTTATCTTCTTTTTTTCCTGTAAGAGCATTCTTATTTGAAATTGGATTTATTTTTTCAAAATTTATTGCATTTATGATCTGCTTTAATACTTTAAATTCAGAAAATACAACTGATATCCTTTTTTTATTTGTAATTTTTTGTTTGTCTTGGTCTATTGGTTTAATAGTACCAACAGCCCCCAGCGGAGTTGGTGTATTTGAAGCTTGCTTTCTTATTTTAGGTGGAAGGAATATTCCTCAAAATATAATTATTGTATGTTTAATATATTTTAGATTAATATCTACTTCGGCAGATTTATTAATTAGCTTTCCCTTTTTATTCAAGAAATTTTTGAAGAGAATTTAGTTCTTTTTTTCTAAGCTTGGAATCAATGTACTCGATGCAATAAGACCTAATATGGTTATAAATATTGCAGGTACTATAGCCTCAGCCATTCGTTCATCACCAGCATACTGATATATCCTTACTGATAAGGTATCAAAATCAAATGGTCTAAGAATAAAAGTAATCGGCAATTCTTTTATTGTATCTACAAATACTAAAAGTGAACCCACAAATATTGGCCCTTTTAGTAAAGGGAGATGTATTCTTTTGATAATACTAATCCAGTTTGCCCCTAATCCATTAGCTGCCTCATCAAGGCTAGGAGAAATTCTTTCAAGACCTGAGTCAATCGAGCCTTTTGAAATTGTTAGAAATCGAACTAGATAACCCCAAATTAGTAAGCAAATAGCAATAAAATTAAACTGTGAAGTAGAAATAGTTATTAAAGATATAGCTAATACTGTTCCTGGGATTGCGTAGCCTATACTGGCAGGGAATGTTATAAATGCTAAAAATAAGTTTTTATTTTGTCGGCTAGCTAAGGAAAGGATTAAAGAAAATAAGAGTGTAATTAATGAGGTAATTAATCCAAGTCCAATAGTTCTAGATGTAAGGGTTAGCAATTCCATCGTTAGCCCTTTTTGTAACTGATCAACATTTAAAAGAAACCAAAAAGATGGAATGCCAAGAGAAAAAATTGGTGGAAATAAAGCAACTATTACTGCTAATAAAGCTCTATATTTTTTTAACTCCCATCCCTGTGATTCTAGAGATGCAGGATTATCACTCCACCGTTTTGTTTTTCTTCTGGAAAATTTCTCAAATATGATTAAAGTAAAAACTATTAGTAATGCAATTAAAGATAGTCCGATAGCACTTTCTGGATTACCCTCAATAATCCAATTTTCAGTAATACCTTTAGAAATACTTGGAATATTTAATAATTCAACTGTCCCTAATTCATTCATAACCTCCATGCACATTAAACTAATACCAGTGATTAGTGCTGGTAGTGCCATTGGCAAAGCAATTTTAAAAAAACTACCCCAAGGACCAATACCTAAACCTCTACTCGCATTTATTTGATTAACTCCAAATTTATTGAAACTTTCGTTAGCCAGAATGAAAACGTAGGGATAAGTAGTAATTGAAAGTATAAGTACTCCCCACCATAACCCGGTTATTTGGTAACCAAAAAGACTCCCTAAATCCTGTAAAACTGCTGTTATTAAATATGCAGGAGCAGCCAGTGGAATAAGTTGAGAAATACGGAGTAATCTTCTGAACCTGAAATTGCAGTTTGAAAGTAGCCATCCATTCAAAGTTCCTAAACCACCTCCAAATAAGCTTGTAAGGATTAAAAGTTTTATCGTACCCAATATTTCTTCTTTCCCTGCAATGCCTAATGAAAAATTTCCACCTAAGATAAAGCCAACACCCTCAATAAGGAAACTCGAAATTGGAATGATTACTATAAGTGCAACAATAAAAGATGAAATTTTTAATGGGTTTAAATCTATTATTGTTTTCTTAAGTTCTTTAATTAGAATTTTCAACAAATCAAATAATTACTATTATGTATTTTGTTGAGAATTAAATCTACAAAGATCTAATTGATTCTTAATAGTTTGATGATCTAAATCTTTTCCTATTAAAACAATTTTGTTTGATTTTTCATTTGTCCATTCATCATCGTCAAGAGAAAATCTTTTTCCAGATAAATGAAAAATATGTTTTCTTTCACTTTCCATAAACCATAAAATCCCTTTAGCCCTAAATACATTTTCTGATATTTGATTGTCTAAGAAATATTGAAATTTTCTCAAAGAAAATGGTTCATATGTTTTAAAAGAAATTGATGTAAACCCTTCAATATTGTTCAAATCATGAGAATGGGATGAGTGGTCATGAGAATGGGATGAGTGGTCATGAGAATGGGATGAGTGGTCAGAGGAATCTTCCCCAACATTTTGTATGTTTTTCGTAGATGTAAAAGTATCTGTTTCGAATAGCCCTACGCTAATTATTGCTTCTAATCCAACTTGACTATTTATTGACCTTAATATTCTTGGTTCTTTTTTTATCTTATTTATACTATTTTCTATTTTCTTTAATTGCCCTTCACTAACTAAATCACATTTGTTAAGTAGTAATATATCCCCATATAAAATTTGAGAATAAGCTACACTTGAACTTTCTAACTTAAAACTAAAATTTTCTGCATCAATAAGAGTAATTATTGAATCTAATCTTACCTTTTCTCTAAGATTCCCTGCTGCAAAAGTCATTGCTACTGGTAATGGATCTGCTAGACCAGTTGTCTCAACAATTAAGTAATCTAAATTTTCATCCCTTTCTAAAACTTTAGATACTGTATTTAATAATTCACCATTAATAGTGCAACATATACAACCATTATTTAATTCGATCATATCTTCTGAACTTTCGATTATTAATTCATTATCAATTCCAATCTCCCCAAATTCATTAACTAAAACAGCTGTTTTTATACCGACTTGATTTTTTAAAATATGATTAAGAAGTGTAGTTTTTCCAGATCCTAAAAATCCGCTAATAATTGTAACAGGTAATAACTTTTTTGACATAGTAACATTTTTTGAATAATTTTATTGTCAATTTAGTTATCATAAATCCTATTAATTTCTGAGGCAATAGTTTGATCTAGATTTGATATCCCTCCCAAATCATGGGTAGTTAATTGAATTATTACTTTTGAATAGACATTCTCCCAGTTGGGATGATGGTTGTATTTTTCGCAAATTAAAGCAACCTTAGTCATAAAAGAAAATGCTTCTATAAAGTTTGCAAAATTAAATTCTCTCTTAATAAGATTAGGCTTGATTTCCCATCTAGGTATTTTTACAAATAATTCTTTCAACTCTCCATTTTGTAGTAGATAAGGTTTCATTAGAAATCAGATTTAACTGAAATTCATTATAAATTTTTTGTATTTTTTTCACCAATTATATGAACACTTATACTTCTTTCTTTTCTATTAAATCTGTGCTCCCATAAATAAATTGCCTGCCAGATACCAAGTATAATTCTACTTTTTTGAAAACTTAACGATAAAGTGGTGTTTGTTAAAGAAGTTTTGATATGCGCGGGCATATCGTCAGCACCTTCTTGATAGTGTTCATAATAAACTTTTTCCCTATTTTTTGATAAAGATGAATAACAATCATAAGGGACTATTGATTGCATGTACTTTTTTAAGTCCTTCAGAACATTGGGATCTGCATTCTCATTAATAGTTAAACTACAACTTGTATGAACTAAGGTTAAATTCAAAATTCCTGAATGAAAATCATTCTCTTTAATAAAAAGATTTAGGTCATTTGTAATATCAATAAAACCTTCACCATCGGTCATGAATTTTAATGTTGCAAATGTTTGTTCCATAAAATTAAGAACCATAATAATTAATATTCTATTATCCAAATAGTTGGATAATTTTTTACTGACTTGAAAATTTTTATCTTAAGATAAAGAACAATTAAAATATGGATTTTTGGCTGAAATTGAATGGAATAAGCTTGGTGCTTATCTTAAAGAAACTCAAATATTAGGATCAATTCAAAATACACTTTATTGGGATCAAAATACAGGGATGCCAAAGAAAGGAGCTTCTTGGAGATCCGAGCAACTTACATACATTGCAAAAATTTTGCATCAAAGAAATTCTTCCGAAGAGTTTGCAAATTTTATCAAATCTGCAAGCATAGAGCTATTAGATTCTGAAAGGTATTCTGAGAATTCACAAATTATTCAGGAAAAAAAAAGAAATATTGAATTATTAGAAACAGAATATAATAGGCAAAGAAATTTAGATCCTAAATTAGTTGAGTCATTAGCTAAAGCGAAATCTAAAGGTTATGAAAGCTGGCAAGAAGCTAAGAAAAAATCTGATTTCGATATATTCCTCCCATTTTTTCAAGAGTTAATCAAGTTACGAATTGAAGAAGCAAAGCAAATATCTGAAATATATTCTCCATGGGAGACCCTTGCGCAGCCTTTTGAACCTGATTTAACTTTGAAGTGGTTGAATAATATGTTTCAACCTCTAAGAGAAACTATTCCATCTCTTCTTTCTGGCATTAATAAATCACAAAAAAATAGTTGGGATTTAAGTCCGAAATCTCAGCAAAATTTATGTTCAAAATTACTTGATGAATTTGGTAGAAATAAAGATCTTGTTGTCGTGGCTAAATCACCTCATCCTTTTTCTATTACATTAGGACCAAATGATTATAGGATTACAACTAGAATTGTTGAAGGGGAGCCATTTTCAAGCTTTTTGGCAACTGCTCATGAATGGGGACATTCTATTTATGAACAGGGCCTGCCTTCTCAAAGTCATCAATGGTTTGCCTGGCCATTAGGTCAAGCAACTTCTATGGGTGTTCATGAAAGCCAATCGTTATTTTGGGAAAATAGGATAGTTAAATCTAAATCTTTTTCAAAAAGATTTTTCAACAAGTTTGTTTCAGAAGGTTGTGCACTTAAAAATTATTTAGAACTTTGGAAATCTATTAATCATTTGCAAGCGGGTTTAAACAGAGTTGAGGCAGATGAATTGACATATGGTTTACATATTTTAATTAGAACCGAACTTGAAATAGATTTAATTGAAGGTGACTTAGAAGCTAAAGATATTCCATATGAATGGAATAAAAGATATGAAGAACTTTTAGGAATTAGGCCGTCTAATGATTCAGAAGGTTGCCTGCAAGATGTCCATTGGAGTGAAGGAGCCTTTGGATATTTCCCTTCATATTTGTTAGGTCATCTTATAAGTGCACAAATGTCTTCTCAAATGGAAAGAGATATTGGGTTGATTGATAATTTGATTGACAATGGTGAATATGAAAAAATAATTTTCTGGTTGAAAAATAATATTCATAAACATGGTAGATCTGTAAATTCTATGGAACTAGTAAGAAATATCACTGGTGAAGAACTATCATCAGAATATTTTATTAATCATTTAAAAACTAAGATAAATGATTTTTGTTAAAAATTACTTTTAAAGAATTTCCTTGGGTGTCAGGATGTAAGATAAATAAAAATAATTTTTTGATGGCAAATCTTAATCAACCTCCAAGCAGGCTTACACCAAATTTATTGCATATACTTGATGCTTTCACCGATAGTACAGAATCAATAGTTAATACAATTGTTGAATTAAATTCAAATACTATAAATAAATACGAATTAATTACTGAAACTGGTCATTTAAAACTTGATAGAGTGGGTTATTCATCTCTTGCATATCCTTTTGCTTACGGATGTATCCCAAGAACCTGGGATGAGGATGGAGATCCTCTTGATATAGAAATAGTTGGAGTAACTGAACCGTTAGTACCTGGATCACTAGTAGAAGCAAGGATTATTGGCGTGATGAAATTTGATGATGGAGGAGAGGTTGATGATAAAGTAATTGCTGTTCTCTCAGATGATAAAAGGATGGATCATATTACTACTTTTGATGACTTAGGAGAACATTGGCTAAAAGAAACAAAGTATTATTGGGAACACTATAAAGATCTAAAGAAACCAGGAACTTGTACTGTTAATGGTTTTTATGGAATTGAAGAAGCGGTAAAAGTAATTAAAGAATGTGAAGACAGGTATATCAAAGAAATTGATCCTAAATTAATTGATTAAAAAATGTTTTATTTTTCCCTGAACTCTTCAAATATTTCTCTAAGGATTTCTTCGGCACCTTGAAGTTTTAGCTTTCCAGCTAAGTTCTTGCCGATTTCCTCTGGATCATTAATATGTCCAATTGATTGATCTTTAATAAGTCTTTCCCCGTCTATAGAAGCTACCATGCCAGTAAGGCATAATTTCTCATTGTGAATACTAGTATTGACTCCTATAGGAACTTGGCATCCTCCTTCAAGTTCTCTTAAAAAAGATCTCTCAGCTAAACATCTTTGACTAGTCGGTTTATCTTCTAGAACTTTTATAATTTCTAAAACTTTTTTATCATCAGATTTACATTCTATTCCTAATGCACCTTGTCCTACGGCATGAAGAGAAATTTCATTGGGAATAATCTGGTGGATTCTTGATTCAAATCCTAATCTCTTTAAACCTGCTGCTGCAAGAATTATACAATCAAATTCTCCAGAATCTAATTTCTCTATTCTTGTAATAACATTTCCTCTAATATCCTTAAAACTAAGATGAGGAAATCTATTTCTCAACTGTGCTAGTCTCCTAAGTGAGCTTGTTCCTACTATTGAACCACTTGGTAACGTTTCTAATTGATAACAATCATTTTTTTTGTTGACTACTAAAGCGTCTGCAGGATCTTCTCTTTTTGTAATACATCCTAATGTTAGTCCTTTAGGTAAATTAGTTGGTAAATCTTTTAAAGAATGTACCGCTATATCTGCATGGCCTACAAGCATTTGTGCTTCAAGCTCTTTAGTAAATAAGCCTTTGTCTCCTATTTTTGCTAAAGCTACATCAAGAATTTTGTCGCCTTGAGTTGCCATTGCTTCTATGGATACTTCTAAATCGGGAATTTTTTTTTCTAATTGTTCTTTAACCCATAAAGTTTGAACCATGGCTAATTTACTTCTTCTACTAGCTATTTTTAATTTAAAGTTAGTCATTAAATATTGTTTTGATTTGGATTAAAGATAAGTAGGATTTATTTTAAGATATTACTTTGCAACTTTTCAAAGCTGAAAAATTTTATTTAACTTTTTTTATTTTATATATTCTTTTAAAACTCCATTTCTGTTTGGATGTCTAAGTTTTCTAAGTGCTTTTGCTTCTATTTGTCTAATCCTTTCTCTTGTTACATCAAAAATTTGTCCAATTTCTTCAAGAGTTTTCATCCTTCCATCATCAATTCCATATCTCAATCTCAGAACATCTCTTTCTCTTGGACTTAGAGTAGCTAAAACCCCTTCTAAATCTTCTCTTAATAAGGTTTTAGAAACATCTTGCTCCGGATTTTCTATATCAGCCTCTATAAAGTCTCCAAGTCTTGAGTCCTCTTCTTTCCCTATAGGGGTTTCTAAAGAAATGGGTAGCTGAGCACTTTTAGCTATAAATCTTAATTTTTCAATTGTCATTTCCATGCTCTCAGCTATTTCTTCTTCACTGGGTTTTCTTCCAAATTCTTGGCTAAGAACTTTTGTTGTTTTCTTAATACGAGAAATTGTTTCATACAAATGAACTGGGAGTCTAATAGTTCTACTTTGATCTGCTATAGCTCTTGTTATGGCTTGACGAATCCACCAAGTGGCATAAGTAGAAAACTTGTAACCTTTTTCATGATCAAATTTCTCAGCTGCTCTTATTAGACCCAAGCTTCCCTCTTGTATTAAATCTTGGAAAGATAATCCTCTATTCATATATTTTTTAGCAATAGAAACTACTAATCTTAAATTCGATTGAACCATTTTTTCTTTAGCTCTTCTTCCTAGAAGAAGTCTTCTTCTAAATTTTGGAAGAGGCATATCTATCAATTCAGCCCATTCTCTAACAGACGGGAAATGCCCTTTTTCTGACTCATATTGAGTCGCCAACTCTTCGAGTTGGAGCAAATCAGCTATTTTTCTAGCAAGTTCAATCTCTTCATCGGGTCTTAATAGTCTAATCCTTCCGATCTCTTGAAGATAAACTCTTATTGAATCCTCTGTGTAAATACCTTTTGGTCCAATTTTTATATTGGCCAGCCCTTTATCTTCTTCCTCTGATGCACTAAATTCATTATTATTTATATTTATCTCGGAAGAATTTTGTATATTTGGTGACTTAATATTATTTTCTTCTGCAACAACGTTATCTAAACTAGTATTAATTTTTTTGTTAATCTTTTTTTTAGAACTAGGCTTGGAATTCTTTGATTCGGCTGCTACTGGGGACATAATAGACTCCTTTCTACGATGAATTTAACTAGATAAAATTTTAATTAAGGCTAATTTGTACATTTAGTAGTAAATTATGCCTTTGTCCTTAAAAGAACTTATACAAAAAAATGTGTATGAATAAAGTTTTTTTTAAATTGTTGAAAAATTTAAATAGTGCTATAGATTACCTAAAGTAAAAAGTCTTGGGATTTCTCAGACAGGCAGATCAATTTTTGAATTTTCACTCAATGATCAAGCTTCGTGTCTCCCTTTAGATCAGATTACTTACAATGTCCAAAAACACTGTGTGGAATGTTCAACAATCCAATATTAAGAAAAAGTTTTGAAGCAGGCAAGTAATCAGTTATCAAATATTTCTGTAAAATTAGAGGTACTACTTGATCTAGGTAGTTATAGTAATAGTTTTTCCTATATTGATTTAAATAATCTAGGTGTAGAAGTAGGAGATATTGTCGCTGTTAGACTGAAAGGGAGATTGTTGAATGGGTTGGTAATTGCCCAAAATACGTATTCAAAGATAAATAAAAGTCAAAATGAGCTTACTAAAGTTGAGAATTTAAAATATTTACCTGTTGAGAGTATTGTGCAAAAAAAGATAATTCAAGACTGGTGGCGAGATTGGTTAGAGTCTTTAGCTTTGTTTTATCAAGTAAGTAATTTGAAAATGTTTAAAACAGCATTTCCACCTGGTTGGATTGGTAAACATAAAAAAATATCTCAAGGGTTAAAAACTCAAATATGGATTGAAATTCATAGAGATTTAGATTTTCGTAAAGATGATTTTACTAATAGAGAATTTTCATTAATAAATTTTTTGCGGGATAAAGGCAATTGGCAAAGTCAATTAATAAGGTCTGGGTTTAATTTCACTCTGATTAATTCGATGGTGAGTAAAAATTTCTTAATTAAAACTAAAAGAAAAAAAATAATCAATACCAAATTAAATTCTTTTAAAAATGATCTGAATGAAATAAAAAAACCAGAGCTTACAAACGAACAAAAAAGGGCATATCAAGAAATGCAAGGAATGCAACCAGGAGATGTCTTATTACTTTGGGGTGAAACAGGTTCTGGTAAAACAGAAGTTTATATGAGAATTGCAGAAGATCAATTATTAAACAAAAAGAGCTGTTTAATACTTGCACCAGAAATTGGTTTAATTCCGCAACTTATTGATAGATTTAGTCGGAGATTTAAAAATCTTGTTTATGAATATCATAGTAATTGTTCTTCTAGGCACAGAACTTTGCTCTGGAAGATGATTCTTGATGAGAATGAACCTATCATAGTAATTGGAACAAGGTCTGCAATATTCCTTCCCATTAAAAATTTAGGCTTAATAATAATAGATGAAGAACATGATGTTTCATATAAACAAGATAGTCCTATGCCATGTTATGACGCACGAGATGTCGCTATTCAAAGAGTAAAAAGGAATCCCACAAAGTTAATATTTGGAAGCGCCACTCCATCAATGTCTACTTGGAAAAAGAGTGTTTTTGAAAAGGACTTAAAAATGGTAAGAATGACTAAAAGAATATCAAGTACTCCTGTACCAGAAATAAAAATTGTTGATATGCGTGATGAATTTAATAAAGGCAATACGAAAATTTTTTGTACTGAATTATTAGATTTAATTTCTCAACTGCGATTAAAGAAGGAACAGGCAATCATCTTGATACCTAGAAGAGGTCACAGTGGTTTTCTAAGTTGTAGAAATTGCGGGTTTATAATTAATTGTCCTAATTGTGATATCCCTTTATCTGTTCATATGGGTTCACAAGGAAGACAATGGCTTAGTTGTCATTGGTGTGATCATAAATCAAAGCTGATTAATAATTGCCCAGATTGTGACTCAAATGCTTTTAAGCCTTTTGGGATAGGTACGCAAAGAGTTATAGAGTTTTTAAATGGAGAGTTTCCTCACTTGAGAGTACTTCGTTTTGATAGGGATACGACTTCGGGCAAAGATGGTCATAGAAATATTCTTTCAATGTTCTCTCAAGGTGATGCAGATATTCTCGTTGGGACTCAAATGTTGGCAAAAGGTATTGATATACCGAATGTTACTCTTTCAGTAGTTATTGCAGCTGATGGCTTACTTCATCGTCCAGATATTTCCGCAGAAGAGAAATCATTACAATTGTTTTTACAATTAGCTGGTAGAGCTGGTAGAGCTCAAAAGTCAGGAAAGGTTATTTTTCAAACCTATAAACCAAGTCATCCTGTAATTTCATATCTTAAAAATAGAAATTATGAGAGATTCCTAATTGAAAGTTCTAAATTAAGAAAAGCTTCAGATTTATTCCCATTTTGTAAAGTTTGTCTTTTAAAGTTGTCTGGTGAAGATTATGCATTAACAGAGTCTACTGCAACTAAATTAGCGTCTTACCTGCTGAGTTTTTGTAAAGAAAAGGATTGGAAGGTTATTGGCCCAGCTCCAAGTTTAATTGCTAAAATTGGAAAAAAATTTAGGTGGCAAATATTAATACATGGCCCTGAAGATTCTAAGCTCCCTTTCCCAGAAAGATCTCTTTTGTGGAAATTAATTCCCAGAAACGTATTTTTATTAATTGATGTTAATCCAGTAGAGTTATAATTAATCAGAGGGTAGTTGAGGTAGATCTGTACCTATCTTAAATCTATAAAATCTCAATCCATAAGCCATAATTATTAGTAATGAAATAATTGTTATTCCAATTAATAATTTATTCCAGGTCCAGAAAGAGAACTCTATGCTATTTAGTTGCCCAGGAATTAAATTCCAAATTATAATATTCTTTGAAATTTCTTCTTGAGAATTCTTTACGCTAATTAGATTAGCTTTATTTGGGTTAATAATTTTAAAATTAATTTCTAAATCCTCTATATTTGATAGAGTTCCTAGATTTATATCTATCTTGTAGGAGTGTTTTTTAAAAAAAATAAAATTTTTTTCAGTAGTATTAAATTCTAGATTTGTAGATCCTCCTGCTAAGTCTCCGGCGGTTTGTTGGATTTTTTTGAGAATTTCTTTAGTATTTTCTATATTAAGACTTTTATTATATAGAGAAAAATTATATTCTTCTTTTGAAAAATCTGCATTAGGAAAAAAATCCTTTATTTTATTTTCAAAATTCATTTGCCAAGGGAATTTATTAATGTATTTACTTTCAACTTTGAGATAATTATTTATTGAGTCAAGTTCACGAAGATCAAGAGTATTTTCGATTTTTACACAACCACTTAAAAGTGGTATTAATAAACATAATATAAAAAAAATTATAAATGTAAATTCTTTTTTGAATGGTTTTGTTTCACCTGTAGGTTTATCAGATATATTGATATATTTTTTCTTTTCTTTATGATTTTTTGGCTTTAGCGAATTAAGAGATTTATTGTTTAGCGAAGGATTGCTTTCAAACTTTATATTCCAATTATCAGGTTTTTTAATTTCAGGAGAGTCTATAATTTCCATCAAATATTTTGCATTCTCTCTTGTTTTATAATCATAGGATTTTAAAAGTTCATTGCAAAATTTTTTTGCCTCTTCTTTTTTATTGATGCCGCAAAGTGCAGTAATTAAAATTGTTCTTAAATTAACTCCCTCTTTAGTTGATAAAGGATATGAATCTATTATTTGGGATATGAATTTAATACAGAAATGATATTCACCTTTTGTAAGAGCACTCTCTACTGCTTCTAAGACTTGCTCATAAGTTTGCATAATTTAGGCAATAATCATTGTTCCAATTCCTGAATTTGTAAAAACCTCAAGAAGTAATGAATGTTCTATTCTCCCATCGATTATGTGAGCAGCTTTTACTCCTTGGGCTAATGCTCTAATACAACATTTAGTCTTTGGTAGCATCCCCTCAGTAACAATTTCTTTTTGAATCAATTCTCTTGCCTCTTTAAGGTTAATTTGTTTTACAAGAGAGTTTTGATTATCTCTTTTTTTTAATATACCTGGAGTATCAGTAAGCAGAATGAGCTTTTCTGCATTTATTGACGCAGCTATTTCTCCGGCTACAAAGTCAGCATTTATATTATGAGAAATACCCTTTACCGTTGAACCAATACTAGAAATAACAGGAATATACCCCTTTGAAATAAGAGGATCTAATAATTCAGGATTAATTTTACTAACCTCTCCAACTAATCCATGACTACCATCTCCTAACTCTCTTGACTCTATTAAGTTGCCATCAAGACCAGATATTCCTACTGCTAACGATCCTGTATAGTTAATCCCTCTTACAATTTGTTTATTTACTCTTCCCATTAGAACCATTTCAACAATATCCATTGTTTTATGATCAGTAACTCTTAATCCATTTTCAAATTTCGGAGATATTTCTAATTTATTTAGCCAACTATTAATTTCAGGTCCTCCACCATGAATTACTACTGGGCATACCCCTACACTTGATAAAAGAGCAATGTCTCTGAAAAAGGCTTTCTTTAACTTCTCATCTTCCATTATAGAACCTCCAAATTTTATAACTATTTTTCTTCCTTTGAAACTTTGTATATATGGCAGTGCTTCACTTAATATTGATACTCTTTGAGAATCATCCATTATGAAAAAAAAAAATTATTAAAAAATGATTGAATTAAGAAATTGAATTTTTACAAATATATTTGAATATTTAATAAAAGAGAATCAAATCAAATTCTTTTTTATTATCGTCGATAATAAATTCGGATTCAAGACCTTTTACGAAAAACCTATTTAATCTTTCTTGTTTTTCTAGCCATTTTTCTACAGGTACAGCATTTATTTCAAAATTCATCCTTAGACCATTTTTATCTTCTTTTGTTATTTCTTCTATTTCTTTGAGTTGAGGAGGATTATCTTCGTCCCATAAATTTAGAGCCTCTAGTGAAGATTCAAGATGGGCTTTTATTCCATATCTCCACCTAGTTACATCATTAACTAGTGCAGTTAATTCTTTTGGCCTATTAAATCTGTCGTTTTTAAAATTTGTTATATCAAATAACTCAACAGGAGGGATTTCAGAAGTCTTCAACCCCAATCCAATGAGTAAAATAGGTACCCCATAAAAGAAAGTAGGAACACTTAGGTTTACAGAATCCGTAAAATAAGCGGTCATTCCAACAAAAGCCAATATACCTCCTGTTGCTACTATTAAGTTTGCAGGCGAGAAGTATTTGTTCATTTTGTTTTAGTAGAATAGTTAATCAATAGGTTAATGAATATTATGCAAGATCCTAATACTTCCAATCAAGACGATTTAATTTTTAAACTTGATAAAGATAGATCATGGCTGTTGGAAAATCTTGATAAAGGGAAATGGCCTGAACTTAGGAGGGAACTTGCTGAGCTTGAAAGGAAAATAAGCAAATTAATTATAAGTGTTCAAGAAAATAATGTTGATTCTTGAATTAAAAAGGAATTTCGTCAACCTCTGGTACTAAAGGGGAGCTATCCCAACTGGAATTGTTGGGAGTTTCTTTTTTGTCTAAAGAAGGATTAGTTTCTTTTTTATTAGCTTCTATTTGTTCAGCCGGAGTTATATGATGAATTCTTGATGCAGTTAATTCAGGCTGCTTTTCTTTAGTTCCATCTTTTCTGGTTACTGTATTCATTCTGAGACGTCCCTCAAGAACAATGTTTTGGCCTTCATTTAGCTCCTCAATCATTTCTTGGGCAATTGACCCCCATCCTAAAACCTTAAGTTCTCTAATTGGATCTTCACTTCGTAACCCTTTAAAATTTACAGTCATTTCAGCAATGGGAGTTTGATTCTCTTTTGTATATCTCATTTGAGGTGCGCTATTAACTAACGCCTGAATTAAACAATGATTCATTATTTTCTTATTAATTAAAGATATACTGATGCAGAATCATAAAAATTGCTACGAAAATGTTTGGATCCTATCGGGAACTTCAGATGGCCCTGCCTTGGCAAATAAGTTTCTAGAACTTAACTATATAGTATTTGCAAGTGTTGTAACGCATAGAGCTGGTGATTCTTATGTAAAGAACCCAAAGTTACATATCATTACAGGGAAATTAAGTGATAAGGAAGCAATAATTGATTTTATTACAAAAAATAAGATTCAATTTGTTATCGATGCTACTCATCCATTTGCTCAAATTATTTCTCAAAATCTTCATAAAGCTTGCAAATTAATTAATAAACCTCTGCTAGTTTTTGTAAGAAAACCTTCAATTAGAAAAAATAATAATTTAAATTATATTTCTAGTCTGAAAGGTATAAAAAATGTCGATTTAGAAAATAAGAATATTCTTTTAGCAATAGGATCTAGATTCCTTCATGAAACTGCAAGCTACTATACAAGTTGTGGTGCCAATTTATTCACAAGGGTTCTTCCAACTCATGAAAGCATATCTATGGCTTTTGGATCATGTATAAAGAATTCAAATATAGCGATACTTGAACCAAGTAAAACAAAGGAAAGTCTTTTGGAAAAGACACTTTGTGATTTTTGGAGGATAGATTATGTACTTTGTAGAGAATCAGGAAGTTATTCACAGAAAAATTGGGAGAGGATTATTGTTGGAAGCAATATGAAATTATTTTTAGTTAAAAGGCCAGAATTAAAATATAATAACTCTTCTGTTTTCTATCAGTATGATACTTTGGTAGATCATATAACTAGAAAATATTAATATTTGATTTATGAGAGAAGTGCTAATTCTGAAAACAACAGAATCGAATGAAAAAAATGCCAAAAATATTGCTAAGTTGCTAATAGAAAATAAACTTGCTGCTTGTGTTTCATTAAAATATATTGATTCAATTTATAAATGGGAAGATGATATTGAAGAAACTAAAGAGATTGAAATAACAATCAAAAGTAAACCTGAATTAAAGGATGATTTAATTTCTTTCTTACAAAAAATGATATCTTATGATGTTCCACAAATTCTTTATAAAAAATTTGAAGCTGATGCAAAATATTTTGATTGGTTAAATAAAATTATTTAATCAAAGTTATTTCTTATTAAGTCCTGAAGATCAATATTAGATCTAGAACCTAGTTGGGTAATGATTTGTCCTGCACATATTGAAGCGATTTGCCCGCATTGTTTTAGAGAATAATCATTAATTAACCCATGAATAAATCCGCCAGCATAAATATCTCCTGCTCCTGTAGTATCTATAATTTCCCCTTTTAGAATTGGATCGATTACTGTGGTTTCGCTTTTTTCAAATATCAAAGAACCTTCACTCCCCAAAGTAACTACAACTAATTCACACAAGGAGGAGAGGTTTTCTGGGCAGCTTTCTAAATTGTCTATTTTAAAAAGGCTTAATAACTCAGATTCATTGCAAAAAACTATATCGACATAATTATCAATTAATTCCAGAAAACTTTCTCTATGCCTTTCTACACAAAAAGAATCAGATAATGAAAGTATTATTTTTGTATTCGATACTTTTGCAATTTTGGCTGCTTCAAGAAAGGCATTCTTTGCTAACTCACTGTCCCATAAATATCCCTCTAAATATAGGTATTTACTATGTTTAATTATGTTAAAGTCAATGTCTTTAGGTTCAAATTCGATGGAAGCCCCTAAGTAGGTGCACATGGTTCTTTGGGCATCCGGTGTAATTAAAATAATGGAATTAGCTGTAGATGGACCTTCATTGGTAGGAGGGGTATTGAAAATAGTTTTACTTTTTTTTATGTCAGAAGAAAAGAAGTTTCCAAATTGATCATTTTTTACTCTTCCAATAAACTGCACCTCATTACCTAATTGAGCTAAAGATACAACAGTGTTAGCTGAGGACCCCCCTGATACTTGTTTAATCACTTTGCAAGTTTCTAACAATAATTTAGATTTTTCTGAACTTATAAGATTCATAGATCCTTTCTTGAGGTTATTTCTCTCTAGAAACTGATCTTCAATATTTACGATAATATCAACTATTGCGTTGCCTATGCCAATGAGGTCGATATTTTTATTTTTATCAAAATGTCTAAAGGATTCTCTCATTAATTAGTTAATTAATTATCTTAGAAGGGCTCTTTTAGGGCCATGTATTGGGTCTTCAATTACTATAGTTTGATCTCTATTAGCGCCCAATGAGACGATTGCAATTGGTACTTCCATTAATTCAGCAAGAAATCTGAGATAATTCATAGCATTCTTAGGAAGATCAGATAGCTTCCTACAATTTGCCGTAGAGCATTGCCAACCTTTTAATTTTTTGTAAATTGGCTTACATTTTTTTAAGTCGTCTGAATTTGTTGGAAAGTAGTCTATCTCTTCTCCATCTAAGTCATATGCAATGCAAACATTAATTTCATCTAATTCATCAAGTACATCCAATTTTGTTACTGCTAAACAATCAAGACCATTAACTGAAACGGCATATTTGCCTATTATCCCATCAAACCATCCACATCTCCTCCTCCTCCCAGTAGTGGTTCCAAATTCACTCCCTCTATCACAAAGTTGATCATTAATACTTCCCTGTAATTCAGTTGGAAATGGCCCTTCACCCACTCTCGTAGTGTATGCCTTTGCGACACCAATAACTCTATCTATTAATGTTGGCCCAACTCCAGCACCAATACAAGCACCTCCGGATATAGGATTTGATGAGGTTACAAAAGGATATGTTCCATGATCTAAGTCTAATAAGGTCCCTTGAGCTCCTTCAAATAGAATGTTTTTCTTATTTCTAGAAGCTGCGTGAATGGTTCTTGTGCAGTCAACTACATGTTTCGATAATCTTTCCCCGTAGTCAATATATTCCTCAATTATGTCTTCTTGTTCAAGAGGTTTAATCCCATAGATTTTTTCTAAAAGACCATTTTTTTCTTTTAATGGTATTTCAATTACATCCTTTAATCTATCAATATTAAGTAGGTCTCTGATTCTGATTCCATTCCTTTGAGACTTATCTGCATAAGTTGGGCCAATACCTCTTCCCGTTGTTCCAATTTTGTTTGAACCTCTATCAGATTCCATTGCCTCATCTAGTATTCGATGATAAGGCATAGTTACATGTGATGTTGATGAGATTTTTAAACCTGAAATATCAATCCCATTTTCAATTAGCATATCTATTTCTTTGAGCAAAATTTTGGGATCTACGACTGTTCCCGATCCAATTAAACAGGTAGTGTTTTTATAAAGTATTCCAGATGGAATTAAATGCAATTTTAAGACCTTATTATCGACAACGATAGTATGACCAGCATTTACACCACCTTGGTAGCGAACTACAACATCAGCCGAGCGACTAAGTAAATCGGTTATTTTACCTTTTCCTTCGTCACCCCATTGGGCTCCGATTACAACAACATTAGCCAATTTTAGAAGAGAATTATTTTTGGTCGAATATTTAATATATTCAAAAAACTTGTTTAACTATAAAAAAGTAAATGATTTGTATCAACTTTCTCTAAGAACCATTTTTCCGGCAAGAGAAAATTCTTTAGTTAAACGCTCCTTAAGTTTATCTGGTAAGGGCCTACTTGCAAAGTTTTTGTAATGGCCAGCCATAGCATTTAATGCTGTCTGCATTGTGGTAAATGACTGAGTTTTGTTTACCATTCCTCGATTTCTATATCTTGAAATATAGTCAGTTATTAATATAAGAGCTTCATCTTTTACTTCATTTTTATTGGGAGAATCTTTAGGAGTGTCAACTGCTATTTGTAATGTTTTAACTACTGAGAGTGTATCTTCTGTGTAATTTCCAGTCATTGAAGTTGTCGCAGCATATGAAGGTGCATTAAATAATGTAAAAACAACAATTAATGAAAGAGCAAAAGATATAGCTTTAGTTAGATTCTTAAAAAATAATTCAGATGTCTTTTTAAGTAACATAGTGTTAGCCCCAAAAAATTAGCTTTAAGAGTTTTTATTGTACATTACTTTTGATTCAGAAATAAATTTTTCTAATAATTTATTGGTTGAAATTTTAATTTTAGTTTTTGTTGCTCGGGATGAAAATTCTACTTCTTTATTGATTGAATCTCGACCAATAATTATTTGAAAAGGTATCCCAATTAAGTCAGCATCTTTAAATTTTACTCCAGCTCTATCATCCCTATCATCCAGCAGTACATCTATTTTGTTATTCTTTAAATCTTCATAAATTTCCTCAGTAAGTTCTTTCTGAATGGGATCTTTCAAATTTGTTGGAATAATTATAATTTGAAAAGGAGCAATTTGAATTGGCCAACAAATACCATTCTCATCATGATTTTGTTCAATAGCAGCTTGAGCGATTCTAGTCACTCCAATTCCATAACAACCCATCCACAAGTTTTGTAACTTTCCATCTTTATCAGAAAAATTTGCATTTAATTTTTCACTATATTTTTGACCTAATTGGAAAATATGCCCAATCTCAATTCCTTTTGCTTCTTTTAATTTCTCATCGCTATTTATATTAATCTTGTCTCCTTTCTTAGCATTTCGTATATCTGCAATTAGGTAATCTTTTTCAGTAAATGAAAATTCACGAAATACTTTATGAGTATTGACTTGATTACCTCCACTTATGAAAGTTGAAAGATTACTAGCAGATTGATCTGCGATTTTGAACCACTTTTTATTCCAATTAGAATCAATTTTGATGGTTTTATTACCTATGTCAGGTCCAATAAAACCTAATGGAAAATTAACCAGATTTTTTTTAATAATTGTATTATCTTCAAGAATCTTTAGCTGGATTAGATTTGAAGCATATTTTTTATTAAGTAAGTTAAAGAGTTTGACTTCATTTATATGCTGATCACCTCTAATACATGCAATAATTGGTACCTCAGTTTTGTCTTCAAATTTTCCAATAAATATAACGACTTTAACAATTTGGCTTGGATCTAAATTATTTTTTTTACATATATCCTCGATTGTTTTTTGATTAGGGGTATCTAACAATTCTGACGAGTAATTGTTTAATGGAATCGCTTGAGAAGGTATAGAAAAAGCTTTTTCTATATTTGCAGCATAAGAGCCACTTTCAGTAAATAAAATAGTATCTTCTCCGGCATTTGCCGTAACCATAAATTCTTTAGAGGATGCTCCTCCAATTGCCCCACTATCTGCTTCAACACCTACTGTATGAAGACCACAATTTTGAAAGATATTTGCATAAGCTTGACCCATCTTTTCATAAAAAGATGCCAAATCTTTTTGTGAAGAATGGAAAGAATAACCATCTTTCATAATAAATTCCCTACTTCTCATTAATCCAAATCTTGGTCTTATTTCATCCCTAAATTTTGTTTGAATTTGATAAAAACATTGAGGCAATTGCTTGTATGAATTGATAATTTCTGAAGCGATGCTTGTTATAACTTCTTCATGAGTTGGACCTAACCCAAACTCTTTTCCTTGCCTATCCTTGAGATGAAACATTATTCCTTCCCCCGCGGTATACCCCTCCCACCTTTTACTTTTTTTCCATAAATCTGCAGGATGAAGTTGAGGTAAAAGTAGTTTGGTACAACCAATAGAATTTAGTTCTTGATCAATTATTGCGGATATCTTTTCAATAACTCTAAACATTATTGGCATGTAAGCATAAATCCCACTGTTAACTCTGCGAATGTAACCACCTTTTAAAAGTAATTGATGCGAAATAATTTCTGCTTCAGAAGGTGTGTCACGAAGTGTCCCCAGAGGAAATGAGGTGGTGACGCGCATACAAATAAAATCTTGATAGATATTTAATATTATCAATTAAGAAGTAAAAATAATTTAAACTGTCTTGAGTCCCTCAACGCAGCTAGTCTAGATATACTCTTTCTGCTAGCTTCTGGAGTAACAAAGTTTAAACTTTTAGTTAAATTCATTTTTCAAAAGCATTTTCTTAAAGTTATGGAAAATATAGATTCTAATATTTCTAGCTCAGAAGAATTAGTGGGGATTGATGAAGTTCAAAAGTTCCTTAATAGATCAAGAGCTTCTGTTTATAGATACACAAATACTGATGTAAGAAATCTAAATCCTAGTTTTAATCCAAGAAAATTAAATCCTGAATATAGAAATGATCAAAAAGATCCATTAAAGTTTCATCCTAATGAAATAGCAAGATTTGCAAAAGATATATTAAGAATTAAAGAGGTAACGGTAGAAGTCTTTAATACTCCATCTTCTGCTGCCCAAAATATCCTTGTACAAATTCTTGAAGAATTAAAAACTATTAGATCTTTATTAGAAAAGAATAATCAAACAAATTAACTAAAAAATATTTTGATTTATTGACATATAGATTGTAAAATATTCTTAGTAAGTTATTTGCTCAACTTTTCACAAATAATAGCTCTTGAGAAACACAACATCAAAGCACTTTGTAAAAAGTAAATTAAGTGATGTCTATTCTCTTAATGATGTTTCAAGTGATTTCGAAAGAGATGATGATGACCCTTTAAGCATAAGGGGTTTATCAATCACATTATTAGGTATTATTTTTGCTTCTCTCACAATTTTAGTACCTTCAATCAGTGTTTTGCTTGGTAGACCTTTGTCTCCAGTAAATGATGTCATTTTAAATCATTCAATTAAAAAAGATGGATCTTAGTTTGTTACCTCCATCTCCAATGAAGGGCATAGTTAATTTAGTGGTAGAAATACCAGCAGGTAGCAGGAATAAATATGAATATTGTTCTGAAGCAGGAATAATGGCTCTTGATAGAGTACTGCATTCTTCAGTCAGGTATCCTTTTGATTATGGTTTTATACCAAATACCCTTGCTGATGATGGCGCTCCTCTTGATGCGATGGTGATAATGGATGAGCCAACATTCGCTGGTTGTTTAATAAAAGCAAGACCTATTGGGGTTTTAGATATGCATGACTGTGGCGCATATGATGGAAAACTTTTATGCGTACCAGTGGCTAATCCTAGGCAATCAAATATAATAAGTATTAATCAAATTGCACCAAATCAGTTAGAAGATGTTGCGGAATTTTTTAGAACAAGCAAAGGTCTTGATGGTAGGACCGTTCAAATTGATGGTTGGAGAGATTATGAAGTAGTTGAAGAAATTTTAAAAAAATGCACACCTTCAAAAAAGAAAATGTTTAAAGTTCTTAAGAAATCAAAAATAGTAAAATAAATTGAAAAAAATAATTATTTATAGTTATATAAAATGTTCAACTTGTAGGAAAGCATTAAAGTGGCTTGATCAGAAAGCTTTTGAATATCAATTAATAGATATAGTAAAAGAAACTCCATCAGCTAAATATTTAAATCTTGCTTTAAAAGAGTATTCCTTTGAAAAAAGGAAGATTTTTAATACAAGAGGTAAGAGTTTTAAGTCAATTAATTTTGATATTCAAGATTCATCAAATGAAGAAATTATTCGACTCCTTTCAAGTGATGGCAAATTAATTAAAAGACCTTTTTTAGTCTATGAAGAAAAAAAAATAATACTTGGATTTAATGAAACGGAATATACCAATAACCTTGAATAGGATCTTATTTTATAATCTTAGGAGACTTTATGAAATCTTCAATTAAAAATATATTTATAGAATGGGGCCCTTTAATTTTTTTGGCTTTTTTTATCTCTTCTTGTAGATCATTTTTAGCAGAACCTAGATATATTCCCTCTGGCTCAATGCTCCCAGAATTACAAATAAAAGATAGATTAATTATTGAGAAATTGTCAATAAAAAATTCTTTACCAAAAAGAGGGGACATAGTTGTATTTAAATCTCCTTTTTCATTTGATGAACAACTAATTTTCTTGAGATCTAAACCATTACCAAAAAAAAGATATTGTTTCTTCATGAGCTTCCCTCCAATTTCATTTATTCCTGGTTTAAGAGATCAGGCTTGTGATGCATATATTAAAAGGGTAGTTGCACTGCCTGGAGAGATTGTTAGTGTAAATATTAGAGGTGAGGTATTGATAAATAATAAAATCATCTCTGAACCATATGTAACTTTTAAGTGCTATGAATCCTTTTTAAATAGTTGTGGAGAATTTACAAACTTAAAAGTGCCAGATGATCATTTTTTAGTCTTAGGAGATAATAGGGCAAATAGCTGGGATGGAAGATATTGGCCTGGAAGCAGATTTCTACATAAGAATGAGATTATTGGCAAGGCTTACTTAAGATTTTGGCCTTTAGAAAAATTTGAATTTTTTTAAAGAAAGATTTTTTCGTTTTAAATTCTTAAAGTGCTCCAGACGCAGTTGAATCTAATATTCCTCCAAGATGTGTGGTAATGTTTAGAGCACTTATAACATGGTCTTTATTAGGATCATCAAATATGTCAATAACAGTTATACCCCCATTACCCTGCTTTATCTTCCAGATGTTTGAACAATCAATGCTTAAAATATTACAGATTAGAGTTTTGTTTACTGCATCGTGAGCGACTAGAAGTGTTAAATCATTTTCTTTTTGCGATAAACAAATCTTTTTAAAAGCTTTCACTGACCTTTCAGAGACTTCCCTTATAGACTCACCTTCGGGCATTATCACCTCTGCAGGTTTTTCATGCCAATTCTTTAGTAAATTTGGCCACTCTTCATTAATTTCCGCTTCTAGTTTACCTTCCCATAATCCATGGCTTATTTCTGCAAGTGCTTCTATCTTTATTATTTTTAATTCTTTATTGTTTCGAAGAATAATTTGTGCTGTTTCATAAGGTCTATTCATTGAACTTGAAAAAGCCTTAGTGAAATTAATTTCTTTTAAATATTCGCTAGTCTTACTAGCTTGATCTTTACCATTGTTATTTAAAGGGATATCAATTTGTCCTTGAAATCTCCCTTCTTTGTTCCAGTTTGTTTCACCATGTCTTATTAGAAAGATTCTAGAATCTCCTATTTTTTTAGGAATTTTTTGATTTAAATGAGAAGTTTGATTCAAGCATTCAATTTGTGTTTTGTAAGAATTATTCTTGTTCTTAGAAATATTTAGAATTGAGAAAGAGGCATTTTCTAGTCTTATTTTTCTAAAACCTTGTGTAGGCTTACCAATTAATGAGAGGATCAAACACCTCAGTATGGCATTATGACCTACGACTAAAATGTTTGCATCATCTTTGTCTAAATAATTTTTCATAATATCTTTTAAAAAGATATCTGCTTGGTTAAACAACTCTTGAATTGGTTGATAGTTTGTATTATCACTTCTTTTTAAAGTTAAGTTCTCTGGATCATTTTTCCAGACAGAATAAATTTCAGGATATTTATTTTTTACTTCATTAATTGAAAGACCAGACCATGAACTAAGATCTACTTCTAATAAATTTTTATCATAAAAAACATTCTGTTCTTTATTAAAGCTTTTTTTAATTGTATTGGCTGTCTCTGATGCTCTTACAAGAGGAGATGAATAGATTCTGTTAAACTTTATTTTTGATAATGCGTTACCTGCTTTAACAGCTTCTTCGTAACCAATATCGGTTAAAACTGAATCATCAGTTCTTCCTTGAATTAATCCTTTTGCATTAAAGCTGCTTAGTCCATGCCTAACTAAAACTAATCTTATGCCCATTATATATATTTGAAAATGATGGTATTTTAATCATCTCATGGCGTGATAAAAATAGATATATGATAATTAGAAATTTCAATGATAGCTTTTTTTAGTTTTATAAGTTTTACTCAATAGTTATGATTAAAAATATTTCTAGGAAAAAACTTTTTTTAGCTTTTATTTCTTTACTTTTTACTTTCTTTGTATGGCAACAAGGTTTAAAAGATAGTTTAAACAGACCTTCTGTCTCTTTCGATATTAGTCAAAAAGAAAAAGAAATTGCAGAATTAGCTCTCCAATCATTGCCTTCAAATTTTAAAAAATATGTTAGTGCAAATGATCCAGTTCAAGAAATAAATAATTCTCTTTCTAATCTATCTTTTGATGAACTATCAGAAAGAAACAAATTAATTTATATAATTTCTTCAGATCTTCACGATTTTAAAATCAACAACAATTCTTCTTATGAATTTAAAAACAAAAATTATAAATTATTATTTGATGATTTAGAGAGGAAATCTAATAATAAATCATATAAACCTAATTATGATCAATTTGATTTTTTTAAAGACGATAGATTTTTATATCACTTATTAAGCAAAAAATTTGACTTTGATGCAAGTGGATTGATAACAAAATCACTTTCTCAAAGAATGTTTTTAAAAATATTAGCTATTAGGTTAATACCATTATTTACTATATTGCTTGGCTCAATTCTAGTTTTAAAAACATTATGGACCTCTATCTCTCTTAAGAAAATTGCTTGGAAGGAATTTAAGCCCTTAGATTTGGATTTAATAGATATGGTTTTATTAATCGCAGGAGGATTTGTTGTTTTAGGAGAAGTTGTATCTCCTTTATTTTCAATAGGTTTAGTTGAGCTTTTTTCTAAAGATCTCTCAATTGAGTTATCACAAGCATTAAAAATATTTTTTGGATATCTATTTATGGCTATACCTCCATTATTAATTGTTTATTATCAAATCAAATCTATGAATGGCGAATTCTTTTTTAAAAAGGATTATTTTCAATTTAATGGATTGCCAATTAAAGAAGCCATAATTCAGGGTTTTAAGGGCTGGTTAATGATCATACCTTTTGTTTTATTGGTCTCATTAATCATGAATATTTTAATTGATAATCAAAATGGTAGTAATCCATTGATAGAAATTGTTCTTAACAATAATAATTACTTCTCATTCATACTTTTATTCTTAACAACCACACTTTTAGCACCTTTGTTTGAAGAGATTGTATTTCGTGGAATTTTACTTCCAATTTTGTCAAGAGATTTTGGAATAATTTTAGGCATTTCAATTTCTGCATTCATCTTTGCTTTGGCACATTTAAGTATTAGCGAAATGCCTCCATTATTAGTTTTAGGAATAGGACTAGGTATTACAAGAATTGCTTCGGGAAGCTTGCTTTCTTCTGTGATTATGCATTCTTTATGGAATGGCTTGACTTTCTTTAATTTGTTCTTATTAAGAACATAAATAATTTGAGTTTTTTACTTGCATATCACTCTAAAAGGTGTTTATTTAATTAATAATACTTTTTATAATTTAAAATATAATTACACAGATGAAAACTTTTGAGAATGAATATTTTTTAAAAAAAAAAGTTTATACAAAAGTAAATTAAGTTTAAAAAAAATATCATCATTAAAATTAATTCATAATATATTTGATACTATTAACATCTCTTTATTAATATCAATATTCATCTTATTTAGCCTATCTTTTAATGGCCAAAGGAAATGGTCTGCGATTTATAAAATTTTATCTAACACTAAAGCTAATAATAATAATCTGATCGATTTTATTTCCAAAACTGAAGAATTTTATATTAGTGAACTTGATTCTCTTGATAATTTTAAAAAAACCACCCCTAAAGATTTAATTTATGTAGATAAAATTCAGATAAAGAAAGAAAATTATTTAAAAAAAGAAATAAAAAATATCATTGCTGGCTTCAAAGATAGTAGATATGAAATAGGATATTAATGAAAAAACGTAAAAAATTTGTTCATCTTTTACCTCTTGAAGAAAAAAGATTTAAATTAACATATATTTTCTTTTTGGTCGTAATATTATCTTTGTTTGGAAGGCTGGTTAACTTGCAAGTTTTTAGTGCTTCTGAATTAAAAAATAAAGCCAGGTCAATACAATCTTCTAGAACTATTTCTTTGAAAACAAGAAGATCAATTGTTGATAGGAATAATCGATTGATTGCCTATGATAAATTTCTATATAAATTATGGGCTCATCCCAAATATTTTAATTTTCCAGGTGATTCAATCAATACAGTTAGAGGAGTTGAAGAAGTAGTTAAGAAATTATCACCTATTTTAGGTATCAATGATCAACTTCTCTTGGAAAAATTTGATGATAATAGCTTCGGTATCGAACTAGCAAATCAAATTACAGAAGACAAAGCAGATAAGATTAGAAGGCTAAAAATAAGTGGCCTTGATTTATTTAAATATTCTCAAAGATATTACCCACAAGGGAAGTTTTATTCTACTGTTGTTGGGTTTGTGAATGATGAGAAAAAAGGCTCAGCAGGCTTAGAATTACATTTGGATCATCAAATTAAAGTATTAAATAAAAGCATTTTTCTAAAAAGAGGTGGAGATGGAACACCCCTACCAGATAATTCTGGGCCAAGAGATTTTATCTCTGATTCTAAGAGTTTAGGTTTAACGATAGATTCAAAATTACAGAAAGCTTCATTTGAAGCTTTATCAAAGCAAGTAATGAGGTGGAAAGCAAAAAAGGGCTTTGCAATAGTTATGGATGTAACAAATGGAGAAATTCTATCTTTAGCATCGGTCCCTTCATATGATCCAAATAAATTCTGGCAATATAATCCAGAAGTATTCAAGGGCTGGTATTCGCAAGATTTATTTGAGCCTGGTTCGACTTTTAAACCTATCAATTTAGCTTTGGCATTAGAAGAAAAAATAATTCAAGAAAATGGCTTTGTAGAGGATACTGGAAAGATTAATGTTGGAGGATGGACACTTTCGAATTGGAATAAAAAAGGGAATGGATATATTGATTATCCAGAAGTATTACAAGTTTCAAGTAATGTTGCGATGGTGAAGATAATGCAAAAAATGCAGCCTTCAACTTATTGGGATTGGTTGAATAAATTAGGAGTTAATACAAATTTAACTACTGATTTATTTGAATCTACAGCGGGACATCTAAAAAGAAAAGATGTATTTGTTAATCAATCTATTGAGCCAGCAGTTGCATCTTTTGGTAAAGGGTTTTCAATCTCTCCAATGAAGTTAGCCCAACTTCATGCTGCTTTGGCAAACGGTGGTTATGAAGTGATTCCTCATGTAACATTCAATTTCAAAGATTTCTTAAAAAAAGGTTCACAAAAAAGATTGTTTTCTAGTGATGTATCTGAAACTGTTCTGAAATGGATGGAGAGTGTTGTTGAAAGTGGTAGTGGAGATAAAGCAAAAATAGATGGGTACAGAATTGCAGGCAAAACTGGAACATCTCAAAAGGCTAAAAATGGTATCTATACACTTAAAAAAGTTTGTAGTTTTGTAGCAGCTTTACCAGTCAACGATCCAAAGTATGTTGTTCTTGTAGTTATAGATGAGCCATTTAATTCTTATGGTGCCTATGGTTCAACAGTCGCATTACCTGTGGCTAAAGAAATTATCGAAAGTTTAATTGTGATTGAAAAAATCCCACCACTAACTAAAGAAAATAAAAGGATTGTTAAAAAACTCTAAAATTTCTCAAATTTATAAGTTTTTTTTTTTTTTTTGATGATTTCATAAGAAATTAAAGCTAGTTTGTATATATAAATAGGATTATTTAAATATGAAATCAATTTTGGAACAGTTATCATCTATGACTATTGTGGTAGCTGATACTGGAGATTTAGATTCGATTAAAAAATTTCAACCTAGAGATGCTACTACTAACCCATCACTTATATTGGCTGCCGCCAAGAATCCTGATTATGTAAAACTAATCGACTCAGCCTTGAAAAGTTCAAAAGAATCATTGTCAGATGGATTTTCTGAAAGCGAATTAATTCAAGAAGCCATTGATCAGGTTTCGGTGTTTTTTGGTAAGGAAATACTAAAAATTATTTCAGGAAGAGTATCTACAGAGGTTGATGCAAGACTTAGCTTTGATACTGAGGCTACGGTAAAAAAAGCGAGAAAATTAATAAATCTCTACAAGAGTTTTGGAATAGATAAGGAAAGAATCTTAATTAAAATAGCTTCCACTTGGGAAGGAATTAAGGCGGCTGAAATTCTAGAAAAAGAGGGAATTAAATGCAACTTGACTTTACTTTTTAACTTCTGCCAAGCTGTAACTTGTGCAAATGCCAACATAACTTTAATTTCGCCTTTCGTGGGCCGTATCTTGGATTGGCATAAAGCAAAAACTGGCAAAGCTCATTTTGAAGGTCCTGAAGATCCTGGTGTTATTTCGGTTACTAAAATTTATAATTATTTTAAAGAAAAGGGATTTAAAACCGAAGTTATGGGAGCGAGCTTTAGAAATGTTGGTGAAATAAAAGAATTAGCAGGTTGTGATCTTTTAACTATCGCACCAAAGTTTTTAGATGAACTTAATAAAGAACAAGGAGAATTAATCAAAAAATTAGATGAAAATACTCAAGAAAATAATTCAATTGACTTTAAATTTGAGGAAAAAGATTTTAGATTGAATATGTTAGAAGATCAAATGGCAAGTGAAAAGTTAAGTGAGGGAATAACTGGATTCAGTAAAGCGATAGAAGAATTAGAAGAGTTGTTATTAAAAAGATTCTCAGAAATTAAGAATCAAGAATTAATTTCCGCAACCTGAATTCAAATTAAGATTTGATATGAAAAGTTAATTCTCGCTTTTCGTTAAAAGTCTTTTAATTACTCTCTTTGCAATGTCCTCATAACTCATTTCACCGGATAATATTTGTGCAATTCGTTTAGGAGCTGTTTTTCGTTTAACTCCTAATTGATATCCAGTTTTTGGGAATCTATAAAAGATTTGTGCAATTCTCCTTCCCCAAGCCATCGATTTGCTCCATTGATTATTTATATTTTCGGAATAATAATTCAAATTATCTGTGTGTCGCGATAGGCATTGATCGATGCTTTCTGCCGCATAAAAACTACTAATTATAGCAGGTCTAATTCCTTCAGCTAAAAATGGATCACAAAGAGAGGCGGCATCACCTACTGCAAGTACTTTATCTCCATTGAGTTTGTGGAAGCCATTCCATATTCTTAGTTTTTTAGTAATCTTGTTAAAAGATAAGTCTTCAAATCCGAAGCTTTTTATAATTTTATTATTTTTCTCTTCATCTTCTAAAAGACTATTATTTATAAAAGTACCTAAGCCAATATTGACACTTTCTTTTAAAGGAAATGCCCAGGCAAATCCATATTTTACAAACCCAAACTCGAATCTCACTGCATCTTTAGGAATATTACCCATACCTTTTAATCTTAATGCGATAGTGTTAGCAAATCTTGGCCGTCTAGGACCTAAGTTAAAATGCCCTGCCCACTTTGATTGCGAACCATCAGCGATTACAAGGAATTTAGATTTGTATTTATATTTATTACTACAATGTATTATCCATTTATTGTTTTCTTTAATTATTTTTTCTACTGTTGCTGGCCTAAGTATTTCAGTACCATGTTTTAGAGCTTGATCGAGTAATAATAGATCTAATTTGTTTCTATTAATTATCCAAAAAGGTGATTCCCCAGAAAGATCAGCGATAACTTTATCAGATGCCTTCCAGGTGAATTCAACATTCCTAATCTTAGATTCTATAACGGTTTCAATATCCAAAGGGAGAAATTGCTTCATTGAGGAAGCCATCCCTCCTGCACATGGTTTTATAGTCTGAACTTTTTCTTTTTCAATTACTAAAACCGAATACCTTTTTTTTGATAGGTATAGGGCAGTAGAGGATCCCGATAATCCCCCTCCAATAATTATGATGTCGAATTCCTTCAAACTTTTAGAATTTCTTTCTCCTTCTCAGATAATTTTTTTTCAATTAAAGAAATAAATTTGTCAGTAATTTTTTGTATTTCTGATTGGTTATCCCTTGATTCGTCAATAGAAATTAGGCCCTCTTTTTCGTCTTTCTTTTCTCTATCAACAGCATCTCTTCTTATATTTCTTAAAGCTACTTTCCCTTCTTCAGCATATTTGGAGGCTAACTTACAAAATTCCTTTCTCCTTTCCTCTGTTAGCGGGGGAACATTTATTCTTATGATTTTCCCATCATTATTTGGAGTAATCCCCATATCACTCATTGATATCGCTTTTTCTATAGCTGGTAAACATGAGAGATCGAATGGTTGTATTGAAATTGTTTGTGAATCAACAGTCGCAACTGTGGCAAGTGATTTTATTGGAGTTTCTGCGCCATAATACTCAACACTTACTCTGTCTAGCAATGATGCATTAGCCCTCCCAGTTCTTATAGTATTAAAGTTTCTTTGAGTAGCTTCAATACTTTTTTTCATATTTGTTTCAATTTCTTGTTCATTCATAATTTAGAAAAATAATTTAAATTAGCTTTAGCCTATTAAAGAACCTATAGGCTCTCCTGCAACTGCTTTGGAGATATTCCCTTTTTTGAAGATATCAAAAACCATGATTGGAATATTGTTATCTTTGCAAAGAGCAATAGCAGTACTATCCATGACTGCTATCTCATCACTAAGTACTTGTTGGTAACTAAGAGAAGAATATTTTTTTGCTTCTTGAAATTTATTCGGATCACAATCATAAACTCCATCAACTTTAGTAGCCTTCATAACAACTTCAGCATTTATCTCGGCCGCTCTTAAAGCAGCAGTTGTGTCAGTAGTAAAAAATGGATTTCCACATCCACCCCCAAAGACTACTACTCTCCCCTTCTCTAGGTGTCTCATTGCTCTCCTTCTAATGTACGGCTCGGCAATTTCTTGCATTTCTATAGCAGTTTGGACTCTGGTTGCTACCCCAACTCTTTCTAGTCCATCTTGAAGTGAAATTGCGTTCATTACTGTTGCCAACATCCCAACATAATCTGCAGTCGCTCTGTCCATACCATCAGCAGATCCTTTAAGTCCCCTAAAGATGTTGCCCCCACCAACAACTATTGCAAGTTGAACATTTTTTGCTACTACCTGTGAAACGTCTTCTGCAATTGATTGGACTATAGCTGGGTCTATGCCATATGGTTTGTCACCCATTAGAGCTTCGCCACTAAGCTTTAATAGAACTCTTTTGTAAGTCATTCAATAATCATACTTTTAAGACCTTAGCAAGTAAAGATACAGAATTTATTATTTATTCAGATATTGCTTTCTTCTTTAAACATTTCCCTAGCTTACTTGATTAAATAAAAACATATTTTATTTGATTAAAACTCAATGCACTTTTGTGCTTTTATCCCTTGCTCTTTAAAAGGATGCCTAATTAGTTTCATTTCTGTTACCAGATCAGCATAATTAATAATTGACTCGGAAGCACCTCTACCAGTTAAAACTATATGATTTTTTCTTTTATTTAAGCTTTTTATAAATGTAATTATTTCTTTAGAAGTAAGATATCCAAGCTTTGTAGCGATATTAATTTCATCAAGAATTATAAGTTTATAAGATTCATCCTTTATATAGTCTTTAGCAAGTTGCCATGCTTCTTTCACTAACTTTTCATCTCTAATTCTATTTTGTGTTTCCCAGGTAAAGCCTTCGCCCAATGAATGCCAGGATATATTTGAAGAAAAATTTTTAAGAGCTTTTTCTTCTCCAGTATTCCAACCTCCTTTAATAAATTGAATAATAGCTACTTTGTGACCATGCCCGATCGTTCTTAATGCCATTCCTAAAGCGGCAGTCGTTTTCCCTTTGCCATTACCAGTAAAAACAATTAATAATCCTTTTTTTTCTTTTCTTATTTTTATCCTTTTCACTTGAATATCTTTTCTTTGCTGCATTCTTTTTTTATACAAGCTTTCATCGTCCTCAGGAGATAACATACCTCCGATCCCAATCTGATTGGCTTGGTGATCCAGTTTAGAGATGTCTTCTGAAGAAAATTGTTCTTTTGTCATTGAGTATTAGCTCTTTATAAAAATTATAATTCTTGAAATACTTATCGATTTTTAAATTTTGAAAGTGCATTATTAACTGCTTGTTGTTGATCTCTTTTGGTAATCCAGTGATGATAAGTTTGAGTATGTAAACTAACAGAGTGTCCCATCATCCTTGCGGCAACAGTATCTGGCAAATCATAAAAGATTGTCCTCACTGCCCAGGCATGACGGAGATCGTAAGGCTTTATTTGTAGAGAGTAACGTTTAAACTGATTTGTAATTTTTTTGCCAATATTTTGTAAAGTGGTAATTTTTAGGTCCTTTTTAATATTAGGTAGAAGTTCTGGATTATTTCCTAGTTCAAATAATTCAAACTTTTCTATCCATTCTGGATGGAATGGCCAGACTTGATGTTCGCCCGTTTTAGTTGTAGGTAAAACTCTAATGATTTTGTCCCCAGAATTTGTTAAAGAGCTTAAATCAGAAAAAAAGACTTCATGATTTCTTAATCCATATGTAGCCATAAGACCAAAAACAAATTTCCATGATTTGTTGGGAATTTTTAACCATAGGTTTTCAATCATCTCATCAGTTGGTAAATCCCTAAAGCTGGCTTTTCTTAAACCATATCCTTTAGCATTCAATTTCCAATCTTCAGGGAGTTTAATATCTAAAAACTTTGCGAAAACACTTAATGAAGTTGCGCATTGTTTTCTACTTCTACTACCTTCCTTATAAGTTGAAAGTGTCTTTAAAAAAATATTTCTTAGATCTGGATTACTTGAAGATTCATAAATATTTAGGATTCTTTTTAGATAGGGCTTATAGGAACTTCTCCAAGTGGTTTTTCTGGCGCTTGTTAAATATTCATTTTTATTTTCTTGAAAGAAGAATTTCTCAAATTGATTTATTTTTGTTGAAAATTCACAATCAATAATAGTTGCTTTTTTATTACTATTACTAGCCCAGTTGATCCAGTTAAATTGATTTAACTCCAGTTGCAAGTTTATCAATTGTAATTTTTTTTCAGCCGCTTCTAATCCAGAGATATCAGCCTTAAGACCGAGAGATATTCTTTGAACTTTGAATTTATGATTATCGTCTTTTGAAGGAAGAGAACCTCTTATATTAAGCTTTTCTCCCCTTTTTTCAATTCTCAGTTTGCTTCCTTGAGTAGCAAATTTATCATTGACATTATTAATTTCCTGAATTACGTTCATTTACTTATATAATTGCCCTATAATGACGTTTTTAATGTTTTTTTTCAATCTCCATCAAATTTAAATGGAAAAGATAGGCGTCCTACTAATGAATTTAGGGGGGCCTGAGCGCATTACCGATGTTGGCCCATTCTTATATAATCTATTTTCCGATCCTGAAATAATTAGGACACCTTTCCCTATTTTTCAGAAACCCTTGGCATGGTTAATTAGTACACTTAGGAGTACTAGTTCTCAGCAGGCTTATCTCGCTATAGGAGGTGGATCTCCTATTAGAAGAATAACTGAACAACAAGCTAGAGAATTACAAAGTAAGTTAAGAGAAAGGGGGCTCAATGCTACTACCTACATTGCTATGAGATATTGGCATCCTTTTACAGAATCAGCTATCGCTGATATGAAGGCAGATGGGATAGATCAAATTGTTGTGTTACCGTTGTATCCACA
>QCGD01000004.1 GCA_003280025.1 Prochlorococcus sp. AG-363-P06
AATTTAGCAAATGAACTTTATTTAAGAATTAAAGAAGAGGAAGAAACATTTGACAATGTTGCATCTTTTTATTCTGAAGGATATGAAAAGGATAAAAATGGATCAGTTGGTCCAATTCTAATTTCTAATGTTCATCCAATTATTAGAGAAATTCTTCTAGCTTCAAAATTAAATAAATTAAATAAACCAATAAATATAGATAAATATTTTGTAATTTTAAAACTTCTAAAAAGAGATATTGCAACTTTAAATGAAGAAACTCGTAGTGCACTTTTAGATGAGTTAGGAGAAAAATATATTTTCGAAAAATTGCAAAATTATAACTAATACACTAAGTTAGAATAATCAACTCAAATTAATATTACTTTTTTCAAACCTTCTAAAAATGGATAATATTAATGACTTTTTAGAAAGTATTTATATAAATAAAGAAAATATTGAGAAAATAATTCCCAAAGCAGATTCCATTAGTCTTTCCCCTGGAGAAAAGCTGAATGATTTTGGTGAACATATTCCAGGATTGTTTTATATCCAGAAAGGCACTATACGTTCTCTTTTCATTAACGAATCAAACGAAATAATTACTTTAAAAAAATATACTGTTGGAGAAAAATGCGGGACAATTCAATTTTATAATCTTCCTAAAAGTTTTTGCTTAGCAGCCTCCACAAAAGTAAAAGGGATTTTAATAAGAAACGATCAAATAATAAATATTTTAGAAAAAAATCCAAATTCAAAAAAACTTTTTTCAGGTACAACTATTGAGGAACTTTTTTATCTTTTATATCATTCTTCATCTCGACTAAATAATTTATATTATATTAAAAATTTAGCTGAACAAAATTTATCGAGATTCCAAAATACTCAATTACTTGAAAACAATATTAGATATATAGATGTTGAAAATGAAAATTGGATTTTAATGAGTAATAATATTAAAAAATTTTCTGCTGGAAGTATATTTAATAAAAAAACAAGTATAAAAAAAACAGGTGATTTTTATATCAAGTTAATCAAAATTGAAGGTAAGTGGCCTTTGGAGAATATAGTTAAAACTAAAAAAAATTTACTTATAAAAAATCAAGAAAAAGATAATGAATCTTTTGAAAATTGGTATGGAAATAAAAATGATGATAAATTCCCTCATACAAAAGGAAATGGATTTGAATTTGAATCTTTGGCCTGTATTAGGATGATTTGTATATATTTTGAAATTCCATTTAATAAGGACTTTATTAAAAAGGTTTTAGATGATCAAATTAAAAGAACCAAACAAAAATATCTTTTACTAAATCAATATGCAGCAATATTAGATTTACTAGGAATCAAAACAACTCGAGTAGAGTTAAACAGTATATTTAATTTAACTAAATTACAACTGCCATTACTCTTAATAATAGACAATCACCCTCTGATAATCTGGAAAAAAATTAGTAATAAAATTCTTATTAGTAACCCAAAAGTAAATCAAGAATTAGTAGATATAAATGAATTTATTTTAAAAAATAAAGATAAAGAAATTACTGGATTGATTTTTGAAAAAACAATATTCAGTTTGAGATCTAGATTTAGCCTGAGATGGTTTATACCCTCAATCTTGAAATATAAAAATAGTTTAGTTGTAGTTGTGATAACAAGCTTTTTTATTCAATTATTTGCATTATTTAACCCACTATTAATACAACAAATTATTGATGCAGTAATAAGCCAGGGTAATTTATCAAGCTTAAATATCCTTGGATTACTTCTTATAATCATGGCTTTATCTCAAGCAATATTAACTGCTTTGAGGACATTCTTATTTGCAAACACCACAAATAAAATAGATTTATCTCTAGGAGGTTTAGTAATTAATCATTTATATAGATTGCCATTAAAATTTTTCTTGAATAGATCAGTTGGAGAGGTAAATAGTAGAGTCTCTGAATTAGAAAATATTCGAGAATTTTTAACTGGTACTGCTCTTACAGCAGTATTAGATGCAATATTTTCGGTAATTTATATTTTCATTATGCTCTTATATTCTGTAACATTGACATTCTGCTCTTTAGCCGTAATTCCTTTCTTTATATTACTTACACTTACTTTCTCACCCATCTTAAGAACGCAATACAGAGAACAGGCAAAAGCAAAAGCTGCTGTTAGTAGTCATTTAGTTGAGAGTATTAATGGAATAGAAACAATAAAAGGGCAAGGAGCAGAGGTTTATGGAGAGTGGAGATGGGAAAATCTTTATAATAAACAAATTAAATATGGTTTTAGAAATACCATTACAAGCTCTTCAGCAAGTTCAATTTCAGGTTTTTTACAACAAATCTCAAGCTTAGTCGTTATTTGGGTAGGAGCTTTGTTAGTTCTAAGAGGAGAACTTACTTTAGGAGGTTTAATAGCATTTAGAATTTTATCTGGTTACGTTACAAGTCCATTAATGAGATTAACAAGTCTTTGGCAAAACTTTCAGGAAACAATAATTTCTCTAGAAAGGATATCTGATGTAATAAATAATCCAAAAGAATCTGAATTAAATGAAAAAAACTTACCTGAGATTTCAATTCTAAAAGGCAATATAAAATATGAGAATGTAAACTTTGCTTTTAATAAAAATGGCCCTTTACAAATAAAAAATATTAATTTAAATATTGAAGAAGGTAGTTTTGTTGGAATAATTGGAAAAAGTGGATCAGGTAAAAGCACTTTTTTAAAATTACTCTCAAGATTTTATTTACCTTTAGAAGGTACTATTAAATTAGATGATATAGATATTTCGAAAATAAATTTATATTGCTTAAGAGATCAAATTGGAATAGTTGCTCAAGAATCTTTTTTATTCGATGGAACTATTCAAGAAAATATTTCTTTAAACAGGCCAGATTCTACATTAGGTGAAGTTAAGAATGCAGCAAAGATCGCTTGTGCAGATTTATTTATTAGCGAATTACCGCAATCTTACAATACAAAAGTTGGAGAAAGAGGTTCCCTTCTTTCTGGAGGACAAAGACAAAGAATTTCATTAGCTAGAATGGTTTTATCTGAACCCAAGATAATTATTTTGGATGAAGCCACTAGTTCTTTGGATATTGATACTGAAAGAAAAGTAATTAGAAATTTACTCAAACATTTTAAAGGTAAAACTATTCTATTTATTAGTCATAGATTAAACGCTATAAAAAATGCAGATAAAATAATAGTTATGAATAAAGGTTTTATTGATGAAGAGGGCAGCCATCAAGAATTAATAAATCTCGGGGGAAGATATAAAACTTTGTTAAAAGAAAAAGAATTATAATATGAAAAATATCTTAAAAAATATACAACAAATAATCAAAACCAAAAGGAGAGGGGTTATAAAAAATGAGAACTTACATTCTAATTTAGTTGCAGACAACCAAAATTGGATCACCTATATAATTTTCACATTTATTTCAATATTTTCTACATTATTTATTTTCTCTGTTTTAGTAAAAATTGATGAGGTGATCTCAGCGCGTGGAGAAATTCAGACCGTTGGTTCAGAAAGACCTATAAAATCGCCTTTAAGTGGAGAAATTGAAAAAATACATGTAAAAGAGGGTGATTTTGTAAAAAAAAATCAGAAGCTTATAACTCTTAATTCAAATGAATATACAAATCAACTTGAAGGACTTAAAGAGAACAAAATAATTCTTAAAAATAAATATGATTTACAAATGGATCTGATAAAAAAATTTGAAGAAGCCTATGAAGAGAAAATCGTAACATTTCAAGATTTAACAAATTTATTAATAGCAAAAAATGAACTTTTATCTGATATTAGTGAAAATAAATCTCAGATATTAGAAAAAGAAATATTAATCAATAAGACTAAAATCGTATCTCCTGAAGATGGAAAAGTTTTTAATATCGTCCCAAATAGTAAAGGATATATTACATCCTTTAATGAAAATCTTTTATTCATAGTTCCACAAAAATATTTTGAAGTTAAGTTATTTGTTCCAAATTCTGATATTGGTTTTGTCAAAGTTAATATGCCTGTAGAAATCAGAATAGATTCATATCCTTTTTCACAATTCGGATCAATAAAAGGCAAAATAACAAAAATAGGTGCAGAATCTCTTCCTCCAGATAATTTCAATAGATTTTCAAGATTTTCGGTTATGGTAAATCTAGAAAAAAAATACCTTTTTAAGAAAAATCAAAAATATAAATTATTTCCAGGTCAAAGCGTATCAGCTAATATTATTCTAAGAAAAAAAAGACTCATAACCGTAGCTTCAGATATATTTGGTAAATCAATTGATAGTTTAAAAAAAATACGAACAAGAATTTAAGAAAAATTATAAATTTAAACTTTTAATAATCAATAAATTTAGATAAATAAAATTTTAGCCCCCCTTAAACTCTCAAAAAAAATTGATGAACTTTCCCTTTCCGACCTAACGTGTGTCAACTCCATAAAGGTTTCGCACAAATTAGTAAAAATTTCTTAGACCTATATCAAAATCTAGGAAGAAATTTTGATTTCAACGAGTTTCCTGGAAATCAGTTCCTTTCTTAAATTAGGTAAACTTGTAAACCTTAGACCCATATCCAATGTTAATAAAGCTAATAAGGTTGATAAAGCTATCAAAAATTTAATCATTATCTTGAACCCTCGACTAATTTCTTATAAAGATCTTCTGAAATAGGTTTCATAGTCAAAAATAGAAGTTGCCTACAATTTAATTATTTTTATCCTTCTTATTGGTTACAAGCTATACGAATAAAAACTCTAATTAATTGGTATAGACTATATCTATTATTAGGTTTACTTATAAAGTATCAAGCAATACTTAATAGATTTAATCACATTCAATAAACCTTGTACTGGAATCGGGTTTGGAAGAAAAATAGCCATTTAATGACATTTAACACATAACCCCTAAATACAAAAAACCAATCGGTTGAACTTTTCACAAAAACAGTTGTTGGCATAATTGTATTGATTGACAGTAGATCTAAGGATAAGAAGAAAAAAGATTACTGATATTTACTTGAAAAAATTATTAAACAAAAAAAGACCCCCTTGACGCTTCGCATTTCTCCTTTTCAACTTCATAGGAGCCATTTTCCACTCTCTATACCACTGGCGATCATCAAGCCATCTAATTAGAGGCCAATTAATGAGTATGGAAAAAATCAAAACAGCATAAGCAGAAAATCTACCTGAATTAATAACGAATAGAAGAGTCGGAGGTAAAGACATAATTACGGCTGTAAGACAAGCTCTTCTAGGGGACATTTTGGTTCTCATAAATAGATCTTTTCAATTTTTAGTACTTATTCCTTAAATCCAATTTGTATTGATTGACAGTCAATCTAACATGGAGGGCTATCAATGCATTTTTTAGGGTTATTGAGAGAGCTTGCTTTATAAGAAAAGGTATTCCTGCAAAAATAATTAAAAAAGGAATAATGAAAGCTGGAAGTAGGTATTGGTATTCAGAAGATCATATACAAGAACAAAATAAAGCTTAAGGAACCTGCTTAAAATAAAGTTTATTAGCTTATTTCCTCAGTAAAAATAAATTCAAAAAGAGTAAGATAGGTGTAACACTATTAATGTGTATTATTTTCTTTTTGATTCATAATTTTTTTAAACAACTTAAACTCAATAAAGTCGTGGATCATTTTTATATCTTCTTTTAGAGTTTTTTTATTTAAAGTAGAGATATCAAAATTATTTGATATATCATTATAAAATGATAATTTTTTCTGTTTTTGAGGCTCGTTTAAAGAGTCATTAATTAAAGAAGATTTATTAGAAAATGAATTATTTAGTAGGCCTCTAGACCTTAATGCTTCTTCAACTAATATGCCAGTTACTTTTGATTGACTATAATTGTTATCTGTTGATATTTTTTCAATAATGCTATGAACCTCTTCACTAGGTAAAAACCCAATTCTTTTTCTATGAGAGGGCATAACTCTGACAAAAATAGTGTAACACTTGCTTATTATAAGTGTTGCACTATATTATGTTTAAGTCAATTAAATTTTTATGCATTTATTGATATTTCCTGCAGGATTTATACTTTGGTACCTGGCTTATAAAGCGAAACCAATAACTAATGATGAGGTAACTAAACTATGGGAAAAGGATAATCTAGCAAAGAGGAGCAAACTTCTAAATATTCTTAAAGAAAGTTTTAGTACCAATGAATAGAATTAAAAGCCAATATTTCTTGACCAATCCTTATGTTTTGAATCTAAATTAGAAATTAATTGTCTTTGATATGTCAATTTAAGATGGTGTTCAGTAAGAAATTTTTTAGTTACTATCATTTCATCGGAGTAAAAATTTAAACTTTCTTCTCTAAACAATTTATTAATATTCATAAAAAATATAAAACATAACCATTTATTTATATTATTCAGAATCACAAAATCACTAAATGTTTTATATTTTTTTTATCTTTGCTTAATAAAAAATTATTTTATATTTTAAATAAGTTTGTGAAAAATTAATTATTATTTTGATGATATGGCTATAATTAGAAAAATTATTTTTTATAACTATGAACTTAAGGGATAGAGGTATAACGGTGGGAGATTTACTTATAATTTTAATTATTATATTTTCAACAATTTTTATAATTAAAAAATATAATCATAAAAACCAATCTAGTCTAAGTAACGTAAATACAGAAATAATCTCCTTACATAGTTTTTAATTACTCAGAAAATGGAAAGACGTTCGGATTTCCATTACAAACTCTATCAAGCATAATTTCTTTACTAGCCTTACTCACTAAGCATTCATTAGGTTTTATATTTCTTAAGTAATTATCTACTTTATTTTTTATATTAGTATTTTCTTTCACTTTAAAAAAATTTTATCAATATAAACATTATTAATCCAAGTTAAAATAAAGGGTTATATTCTTTATCTTAATTTAATATTTTACGCGAGATGTCTCCCATTTAAGATTATCTTTTAGATCACTGAGATCATTTGATATTGATACTAATGATACCATTTGAAGAATTTCAGATTTATTAAGTCTTTCAGAAACAATAAACTTATTAAGTATATCAAGGACATAGTTATCATTAACATTCATTATTATCAATTATATGTATTTATATAACTTAGTAAAAATAATTAAAAATATGAATGAAATGAACATATAAGAAATTAAATTTTACATAAAAAATCTTTTTTTCAATAATTACTTAATCAATAAAATAAATAATGATATCCGTAAAGAATACATTAGAGAATAATAAAGCCATTGCAATTATTTAGTATGCTCTATGGAATATTATTTAGGATGATATTCATTCTGTTTATTTTAGGCGGTAAAAACAATGAATTATATTCCAAAATATAATTACCATTTAAATGGTAGATTAGAGAATAATAAAAATAAATTATGAGGGAATATATTGAAACTAACTTAAAAGTAATTAAAAAGCATATAAATAAAAGGAAAAAAGTAATTTCAAGATTAAATAAATTATCTATCATGGAGGAATTCAAGGAATGGAGTGAAGATCCAATCCCAGATAATGAATTGATATGGACATTGCCTGATTTAACAAGTGTTAATAGATTAAAAAACTTTTGCAGACAAATAAAAAAAGAAATTAAATAATTAATAAATTAATTTAAGTGAATATTATTCAACTTTAAATAAATAAACCCTGAAAATCCAATCAAATTTAGTAAAAGTACGAAAAGCCAAGCTTTAATTGGCTGTTTTTTATCTGGTTTTTTGATTTTAAGTTTATTTTTTAATCGTTCAAGATAATTACCCATATCAAAAAACAAAAGAACTAAATCTATTAAAAATAATCTAATAAACAAATGAAATTAAATTATTAAAAGAATATAAAAAAGTTATATAGTATCTAATTATTATTAGATCGCGTTATTGGGTATTTAATTAATTCCTTTTTAAGGTTTTTTAATAATTTAGTATAATTTAAAATTGAATATTTTCTCGCAAAGGATTGATGCCACTTCATAAATTTAAAATAAAAAGCTTGCTAATTTAAGAATAATAAAATTATAATATATAAAAAGGTCAATTTAGACCAAACATTTTTCAAATTAGGACAAACAATTCCATGAGTTTAAAAGTAGGACAAGAAGCACCAAATTTTAGTGCTACCGCAGTATATGATCAAGAATTTAAAGAGGTTTCGCTTTCAAGCCTTAGAGGTAAATGGGTTGTATTATTTTTCTACCCACTTGACTTCACCTTTGTTTGTCCAACAGAAATTACAGCCTTTAGTGACAGATATTCCGATTTCTCAGCTTTAAATACAGAGATACTTGGAGTATCAGTAGATAGTAAACATTGTCATTTAGCATGGATACAGACACCTAGAAATGAAGGAGGTATAGGTGATATTAATTACCCATTAGTTTCTGACTTAAAAAGAGAAATATGCCAGGCCTACAATGTTTTAAATGATGATGGAGAAGCTGATAGAGGATTATTCCTAATTAATCCACAAGGAATAATTATGCACACTACAGTTAACAAGGCTCCCGTCGGCAGAAATGTAGATGAGACATTGAGAATTCTACAAGGCTATCAATATGTTGCAGCAAACCCAGATGAAGTATGCCCGGCGAACTGGACACCAGGAGAAAAAACTATGTTAGAGGATCCTAAAGGAAGTAAAGAGTATTTTTCTGCACTTTAAAATAATCAATAAATATTTTAATAATGTCTATTATTCAAGTATTGAATAATAGACAATTACAAATGAATAAAAAATTATAATGTTTAAACCATTAAAAAAATCTGTTATTAGAGGTTTATTAACAACCCAGTCACTTAAATTATTTTTATATGAAATAAATGACCAGAAATAAAATATAATCTCAATTAAAAACAAAAAAATAATATTTATAAAATTTGAATTATTTAACTTTAAATAATTATTAATAACAAAATTATTATCAATATTATTAATTTGTGAATACCAAATAAACAATGTCATAAAAAAGAAGTTAATTAAAACCAATTTCTTTATGAGAATTCTTGTTTTTTTTAAAATTAAGAAAAAAGATATTATAAAAATAAAATAAAGATGTTGAGTAATTCTAATATTAGGTAGAAAAATATTATCCCCAAATAAGTTAGTAATTAAATTTAAATTTAAATATAAATAATTAGTTATAAGAAATGAAAGTGGAATTATTGTTAAGAAAACAAATATTAATAATGTCTTTCCTTTAATTATTTTATTATTTTCAAAATTTTTGAAATTAAATTGATAATATGTAAATTTATTTAGTGAATATAAGATAATCAAAATTGGACATATAATGCCACTTAAATAATATAAGATTGAATAAAAAGAAAAACTATTTCTATTAAATAAATATAAATTAAACCATTGTTTTTGAACAAATGGAAATGTAAGGACAAAAGTAATAATTAGAATTAATCTAATTTGTTTATAGTTTATAATCAAGATTAATATTTATTTGATTTGATTTAATTTAATCACACTTTCAAAAAATCAGAAGTCTCTTTCTTAAATATATTTTTATCTATAGTTTCTAGGTTTAGGAGAATATCAACCAATTTATCTAGTAAGTTTCTGTTCTTATTGAGGATATCTATTGAATTATTTAGGGCAACTTTTGAGATTTTTATGATTTCATTATCAATTTTGGAATAAGTATTGTCTGCTATAGAAGACTGTTTTTTAAAAAGTCCGTCACCTATGAATATATCTCCACCTTCAGAATCTATAGAAATAGGACCAATAATTGAAAATCCATATTTTGTGACCATTTCTCTTACTATATTAGTTGCATAAGATATATCATTTATTGAGCACTGAGTTATTTCATTCTCACCAAAAACGATAGTTTCAGCTGCCCGACCTGCAAGAGATATTTCAATATTTGATAATAAAATTTTTTTTGAAATCAATCCACTAGAAATAACATCTTCATCGGGATTAAGTTTTGTATAACCACCTAAGGATCCGGATCTAGGTAAAATAGTAATTTTATCTACTGAATCAACACCATTTTTAACCGCTGAAACAATTGCTCGGCCAACCTCATTGTATGCAATAATTTTTTTCATATTTGGTGAAACTATTTTTGAAGTCCTTAGGCCAATAGTAATTTTATCTAAAGCATTTTCTATATGAAAATCATTAATAAATTTAGATTTACCCCTCGCACAATGAATAGCGCTTTCATTCATAAGATTTGCTAAGTCAGCTCCAGAAAATCCAACTGTTCTTGAAGCCCAATAACCTAAATCAACATTCTTTGATAAAGGTTTGGAGAGAGAATGAACTGAAAGTATTTTTTTTCTACCAACCAAATCAGGAAGCATTACTTCTATTTTTCTATCAAAACGTCCAGGCCTTAAAAGGGCTGAATCTAATATATCTGGCCTATTAGTTGCCGCTATAACAATAATTCCAGAATTATCTGAGAAACCATCTAATTCAGTTAGCAATTGATTAAGAGTTTGCTCCCTTTCATCATTTCCCCCTCCAATTCCAGAACCTCTTTGCCTACCAATAGAATCAATTTCGTCAATGAAAATTATACAAGGTGACTTCTCTTTAGCCTTAGAGAAAATATCTCTTACTCGACTAGCTCCAACACCTACAAAAAGTTCAACAAATTCTGATGCAGCAATAGAAATAAATGGGACTCCAGATTCTCCAGCAATTGCCTTAGCCAATAATGTTTTTCCAGTTCCGGGAGGACCAATTAGTAAAACACCTTTAGGAACTTTTGCACCAAGATTTGTATATTTTTTTGGTTCTTTCAGGAAAGTTATTACTTCTTTTAATTCCTCCGCTGCTTCAGGTACTCCCGCAACATCATCAAATCTAGTTTCAACATCTTCAATAGTAATAAATTTAGATTTATTTTTACCAAAACCAAATGTTTTTGAAGCAAAATTTGACGTGCTTCTCAATATTAAAAATATAGCAACTAAAAAAATCAAGAAGAGTCCCACTGAAGCAAATGAATTAGCAGCTGTAGATTCCTTCCTACTATTGTTAATAGTAAGTTCAACGTTGTTTTCGGTAGCTTTTTCTAGAATTAATTGATCATTGTAAAGGATAGGAATTTTTTCTTTTTCACCATTCTTGTACAAAACATCAGTCTCTCGTCGTCTAGGATAAAAATAAATTGCTTGTATTTTGCCAGAGTCTATATCTAATAAGAGATCAGAATAACTAGAATTAGAGTTAGAGTATGAGAACTTTGTTTTAAAGAACACTTATCTTGATAAAACTTTTATTAATAAACCTTACGATATAAGGCAAGTAATTGTCTTAATCAAACTAAATATAATCAATTATTTGGGAGATAACCACTTAAAGGTTATATTATTATATGGAAATAAACAAAGAGTATGGCTGTACCTAAGAAGAAAAAATCAAAAAGTAAAAGAAATCAAAGACATGCTGTTTGGAAAGGTAAGGCAGCTTTAGCGGCACAAAAAGCAATATCACTAGGTAAATCTGTTTTAACGGGTAAAGCCCAAGGTTTTGTATACCCTATTGATGAAGAAGAAAACGAAGAATAATTATTAAGAACCTAATTTAAATGCTTCGAGTATAACGGCGTAGGTTGATCCTATTCGCACTTTATCAAGTACTAACCAAAATTTATAAATTCTAGACTTTGAAGAAGGTTTAATCCTTATTAGTAATTCACTAAATAAAATGATTATAGGTACCATTAACAATTCATTCTTACCCTCAGATATAAATTTTGTTATAAAATTTGCAAATAAAAAATAACCTGTCAATATCGAGATAATACTAATTGATTTTGATTTCCAAGTAGAACTTATAAAACCAAAAATAATATTATTTGATTGATCTATAATTCTTGAAAAATTAGTGTTTTGCATTAAAATTTGAAATTAAAAAGTTATTCAAAAAGGAATAATCAATATAATTTTTAATTAGTTTAGGTCCTTTAACAACATTTGCCACCTTATTAATATCTCCCAAGCAACCAATAATACAATCTAAATTTATTTCCCTATCAATAACGGTAGGTATATTAGAAGGGAAAAAAATAGTTGGTAGATTAGCTCCTAAAGAAGATTTAATCCCTTGGTTAGAATCTTCAAAAACGATTGAATTATTGTTTTGAATACCACTTAATTTTATGGCTTTTAGATAAGGCAGTGGATTAGGTTTATGATGTTTAACATCATCACTTGAAATAATAAACTCAAAAGGATTAAAATCAGGAAATAAATATTCTATTAGCAAATCTACCTGGCTTCTAGAACTTGAAGTTACTATAAATTGTCTTACATTTTTATCAAACAACTCGAGTATTAACCTTTTAACACCATTTTTAAGATGAACAGTATTTTTTTTTATAGTTTCTAAATAATATAATTGTTTTTTTTCATGAATTCTATTAACTAATTCATCTGTTATGGATTCATCATTGATTTTAGAAAAATGGGATATTCTATTTTTACCTCCATTTATTTTTAAAAGATCAATGTAATTAGAAGAGTCCCAATTCCAATTAAGTCCAAAATCATCAAATGCCAAATTAAAAGCTGGTAAATGTGCCTCTAATTCTGTATTAGCTAAAGTTCCATCTAAGTCCCAATAAACACCTTTTAGGAAGCTCACTTAGATGAAAAAATATTATTTGCGATAAAAAATAAGTGCTACTACAGCAACTCCGGATAGCGCAACCAAGGTTAAAGGTATAAGTGTAGGCATAATTTAATTTATAATGTGATACTATTTTTACAAATAAAACAAACAACTGTACCGATACGTTACAAGATTGAATTAAATTATGAAATCATGGAATTGTATAGAAAATTGTGGAGCTTGTTGCAAGTTTGATTTAAATGAAAGGACTGATTTAGAAGATAAGTTAAATAGTCAAGATATGGATTTAATCGTTAAAATGACCTCTGAGGATGGTTGGTGCAGAAATCTGGATAGGGATAATAAAAAATGTTTAATTTACGAAAATAGGCCTCACTTTTGTAGAGTCACTGAATTCTCAATCCAATTTAAAGAATATTTAAAATTAGGGGATAAGTTTCTAATTGATTGCTGCAAACAACATATTTCATCTAATTACGGAACAAAAAGTAAAGAAATGAAGAACTTCAAATTGGCAATTAATAAAAAATGAATAGCAATTTAAAAAAAGAAGATAAAGTATTAGAAAAAAGCTTTTTATCTATATTCATAACAACTTTTACGACAATTTTTATAGCTGAATTAGGAGACAAAACTCAAATAGCTACTTTAATGTTGTCTGCTGAATCAGGGAAGCCAATTATCGTATTCATCGGAAGCTCTCTTGCTTTGATAAGCTCTAGTGTAGTAGGAGTACTAATTGGTAAATGGTTATCTAAAACCATATCTCCTAGTAAATTTGAGTTTTTTACTGGTTGTTTAATGATTATAATTAGTATCTTTTTAGCTTATGACATTTCCAGTAAATATATATAAATGATATTAAGCTTATTATTATCTACATTCTTAACTGTATTTATTGCGGAATTAGGAGACAAAACACAATTAGCTACCTTAACTATAAGCGGCACATCTAAGAAACCATTAGCAGTTTTCTTAGGTTCTGCATCTGCTCTTGTCTTGGCAAGTTTACTAGGAGCATTGACAGGTGGTTCAATTTCAACTTTTTTGCCTGAAGTTGTTCTGAAATTATTAGCATTATTAACATTCTTAATTATTGGTATTCGACTTTTTAGGAAATCATTTATTACTAGCAGGAATGAAAAAGAACAAACAGATATTAATTAGTTTTATGCTTAATAAATGGTTTAATAATATAATATACAAACCCATAGATTCTAGAAAAATATTAAGGGGATAAAATGTTCTCAGCATCTACGATAATTGATAATATAAACCAAGAAGACGGTTTAGAATATAATAAATTATGCCGATTATTAAAAATATCAAAAAAAACAGATCAGGATAAATTAAATATCGCTTTACTAGCACTGGAAAAGCTTGAAATAATAAATAAAAATGAAGAAAATAAGTATACCAATATAAAAGACAGCAAACATCTAGTCGCCAAGATAAGGTGCAGTAGTAAAGGTTATTGCTTTGCTGTAAGAGAAAACACCAAAGAAGATATTTACATAAAAGAAAATCTCCTTAATCATGCTTGGAATGGAGACAAAGTTTTAGTAAGAATAATTAAAGAGGGTTATAGAAGAAAGTCCCCGGAAGGAATAGTAGATTGTATTCTTGAAAGATCAAATCAGATCCTTTTATCAAAAGTTGAGATTATCAATAATCAGGCATACGCTATTCCAATTGACGATAGAATCTTAGCTAAAATAAAACTTCCGAAAAAAGATGAGAAATATAAATATAATCTAGAAGATAAAAATATAGTTAAGGTTGAAATTGATATGTTCCCTATTGGACAAGAAGAGGGGTTAGGTCATGTAATAAAGGAATTAAAATTAAATAAAAATGAAAAATTAGATACTGAATTTGTTTTATCAAAAAGCTATTTTAATAATCTAAAAAACCCTAATAATATTAAACCTAAAGATATAAAAAAAGAAAAAAGATTAGATTTGTCAGGTAAGAATTCTTATATGTTCAAAAGTTGGAAAGCAGATGATTCACCAATACTTCCAATTATACAAATAGAGAATCATAAGGACGAGACAACCAAACTTTGGATACATACAAATGCAATTGCAGAAAGATTAAATCTAAATAGTAAAAAATCTCTAGAAATATTTTCTGATAGATTTGAATCATTTCCTTTACTAAACAGATGGCAAAACTATCTTAATGAAAACATAATTAATATTTCAAAATTTAATTTAGGAGAAAAAAATGAAGCTATAAGTCTTTGTATCTATCTGAATAGTGAGAATGAAATAATTAATTGGTCATTCCATTTAACATTAGTGAAATGTTCATTAATTGTTGAGAATAAACATACCGAAGCACTTCTAACGAGAAAGTCTAAGACAAGAATTACCTCAAGAGTTTTAAAACCTATAAAGGAATATATTGAAGATTTAGATCGAATTTTGGAAATAGCAACTGAATTCAGAAAAAGTCATCTTTCAAAAGGTAAAATTGAGATCTCTAGAACACTTAATCATATTGAATCTTTAGATGAATTTTTCGTTTGCACCCCAGGAGAATATTCAAAGGAATATTTTGAAGCTTTAAGTAATACTGATTGCCAAACTTATCTTTCTTCAATACTTTATGAAGCAGATTTTATATGGTTCAAACATTCAAATAAATTCGGATTAAAAAGCGCAGCATACACTTCAAAAGAATTAGACAATATAAACTTAAGTGAAATTATTAAATACTCTGAACTGGTAGGCAACAATTTAGAACTTAATCATGATGGGAATTTAACATTCACACAAATTCTTGACTTATGTATAGATGAAGATAAAAAGAGGGTTTTAAATAAACTTTTTATTAATGCATTAATAGATAATGAGGTAAAAATAATATTAGATAATTCAGATATTAATCACTCTGAAAATTGTATTAAATCACCTTGGACATTGCCTTCATATGACTTTACTAATTTAATTAATCAATACAATGTCTTTAACATGATAGTAAATGGTAAAAGGTCTAATAAAAATAATAAAAATAATACAAATTATATAAATATAATGGAAATGGATTCAGATAAGAAAGTTAATTGGGAGATTTATAATTCATCAATGAAAAAGAATATGGATTTATTATTTAATAATTTACTGATTGATAAGATTAATGAATATAAAAATAAAGCAAAGCAATATAAAGCAAATATGAAAAGTATAAAACAAGTTAGAAAAGCCCAAAATTTTATAGGAAACATTTATAACGGAATGATTTTTGCAGTACAAAGTTATGGGTTTTTCGTAGAAATACCAGATTTGAATGTAGAAGGATTAGTTCACGTAAGTACCCTAAACAATGATTGGTACGAGTATAGATCAAGACAAAACTTACTAATTGGTAGGAAATCTAAGAAATCTTATAAAATTGGAGATAAAATAGAAATTAAAATAGTAAAAGTTGATATACTGAAATACCAAATTGACTTAGAATTAATTTAGTAAAAAAGTCATTAATTATGATATACAAATCTAAACTTAAGAAAAATATTTATATCAAATATGAACTATAAAAAAAAAGGTTTTTTAATAACTTTTATTTTAATAATTATTATTCAAACATTAATATATATAAATAATACACAAAAGACTTCGTTTAGATATTTTATTTGGAACATTCAAGAAATAAAAATAGGAAAGCTAATAGTTATATCATTCTTTTCTGGAATATTAATATCTAATCTTTTAAACCATAATATAAATTTGTATGCAGCTAATAATGGCAAAAATGATTATTTTGACAAAAATCAAGATCACGAAGATCTTTTCAATGAAGAAGAGGATGAAGAAGAGGGGATAACTGATGTTGAACCTCCACCCCAAAGGGATATTAGAGATACCCAGCCAACAATATCTGTTAATTACAGAGTAATAAAAAATACCGGAGATAATTATTCTAAATATGATGAGAGCATCTCTAATGACTCAAAATATCAAGATGATTGGAATATCAATGATTCTGACTGGTAGAAATATAGTTAATTAAAAATAATGACTAAAAAGCTAATTTATATTTATAATTATTGTTGTGCAATAATTTGTTTTTATGGAAGAGAATACAGACTCTAATGAAGAAGTTAATAATAAAAAATCTGATAAAGGAAGGAATACTCCTATTAAAGTTGATGAAAATCGATCCGAATCAAAAGAAATTAAAACAGATTCTAATAGAAAAGTTTTAGATGAAAATAAAATATCTACTGAAAAAAATATAGATTCAAAAAAAAATAACAAAAAGGACATTGCTTCATTAGATACAAATGAATTACCTCAAAAAAAAGCAATCCCAATTGAAAAGAAACCTTTTCAAGAATTTGTTAAGGCGCATTTAATACCCTCTATAGAAAAAGAATTTATGCAAAGAGGTTTTGAAGTAGAGGTAATTACTTTCAAAAACACCTTAAGACCAATTGCAGAGGATAAATGCTGGGTAATTAATTGTGTTATTAAAGATACTTGCAATTTTTGGTTATCATTTGAGAAAGAGGATATAAGCTCTTCAAAAAGTATTTCTTTATCAAAACCTAATCATAAACCTAGCATTATTGAATCATTTCTAATTGATGAGAGAAGAATAACCCTAGGATTAATAATATCAAGAATATTGCAGAGAATAAATGGGCAAAAGCTATTAGGAGTTAATTGATAATAAAAAGAATGACACCTAGTTAACTTTTCCCTCGAAAATACAGATAATAGTAAATAATAGTAATAACAAATAATATAAAGATGTCTCAGTCAACTATTGAATCTAAAAATAAAAAAGAAGTAAATAATGGAAAGGTACCCGCCAAGGAAACAATTTTGTCCCCAAGGTTCTATACAACAGACTTTGAGGCAATGGAAAATATGGATTTATCCATAAATGAGGAAGAATTGGAAGCCATATGTGAAGAATTTAGGAAAGACTACAATAGGCATCATTTTGTAAGGAATAGTGAATTTGATGGAGCTGCAGAAAAACTAGATCCTGAGACAAGAGAACTTTTTGTTGATTTTCTCGAGGGCAGTTGTACATCAGAATTTTCAGGTTTTCTACTTTATAAGGAACTTAGCAAGAGGATTAAAGCCAAAAATCCTCTTCTTGCTGAATGTTTTGCTCATATGGCCAGAGACGAAGCTAGACATGCAGGCTTCTTGAATAAATCAATGAGTGACTTTGGATTACAGTTAGACTTAGGATTCTTAACAGCCAATAAAGATTACACTTATTTCCCACCAAGAAGTATTTTTTACGCTACATATTTATCTGAAAAAATAGGTTATTGGAGATACATAGCAATTTATAGACATCTTGAAAAGAATCCAGATAGCAAGATATTTCCTCTATTTAATTACTTTGAAAATTGGTGTCAAGATGAAAATAGACATGGTGATTTCTTTGATGCACTGATGAAAGCACAACCACGAACTGTTAAATCTCTAAGTCAAAAAATCACCATAGGGGGCTCTACCTTTACACATCCACTATTTGACTATTTTCATAGATTCAGATACTTTTTGAACAATCTTCCATTAACATCAAAATTATGGTCAAGGTTTTTCCTACTGGCTGTTTTTGCCACTATGTACGCTAGGGATTTGGGAGTTAAAAAAGATTTCTACAGTTCTTTAGGTTTAGATGCTAGAGATTACGACCAGTATGTTATTAATAAAACCAATGAAACTTCTGCTAGAGTCTTTCCTGTAGTATTAAATGTATATGATAAATCTTTTTATGGAAGACTAGATAAAATAGTTGAAAATAATAAGGTCCTTTCTGAAATTGAAAACAGCAATGGTAATAAATTATCCAAAACATTAAAAAAATTACCTACCTATTTATCAAACGGTTACGAGCTTTTAAGACTATACTTATTAAAACCTCTGGAAAGTTCAGATTTTCAACCAACAATTAGATAATCTTTCTGTAAAAGAGAAAAATTTAAAAAATTCAAATGCTTTCTTCAAAAATTAAATATTGTGATGTTGAATTTGGTAAATGCAATAAAGAATTATTAGAAGAAGTAATTTCTTATGGAATTTCGCTTGGAGCAGATTTTGTAGAAATTTTTTTAGAAAATAGTGACAACTCAACTATACTTGCAGAAGAAGATTGCATAACTAGCGTAAGCCCATCATTTGGCAAAGGAGCTGGAATTAGAATTTTTAAAGATAAAAGAGATGGTTTTGTAAGTACTAATGATTTAACAAAAAAAGGATTAATGGGATCAGTATCTCAGGCAATAGAGATGTTAGATATTTCAGATAAAAAGAATAAAGAACTATTTAGAGGTTTTAACGAACTTAAAGATTATACTGCTTCAAAAAAAACTTGGATTGATGAAATACCAACAATTAATGAAATAAGTGAAAAATTAATCCAAAGCACAAACTCTCTAAAAAAAAATAAAATAATTGTAAGGAAAGGAAGCTACTCAAGAAATTGGCAAGAAGTAATCATAGCTTCTAGTGACGGAACATATGCTACTGATATTAGATTGCATCAAACAGTTGGTCTAAATGTAATAGCTAGTGATGCCCAATACAGGTCAAATGGGAGTAGAAGATTTGGATCGTCAGGTATGCCTAATGAATTTAGATTATGGAATCATGAAAAAGCTGCTAATGAAGTTTATGAAAGTTCAATGAATATGTTATATGCAGATTACGTAGAAGCTGGACAGATGCCAGTTGTACTAGCTAATAAATTTGGTGGTGTTATATTTCATGAAGCATGCGGTCATTTACTTGAAACTACGCAAATAGAAAGGGGAACAACTCCATTTAAAGATAAATTAAATCAGAAAATTGCTCACGAATCTTTAACTGCTATTGATGAAGGAATTTCCGCCGGATCATTTGGCTCTCTTTCTGTGGATGATGAAGGAATGGAACCAGAGAAATCAATACTTATAAAAGATGGAGTTTTAAAAAAGTTTATATCTGATAGAGCTGGGGAGTTAAGAACTGGCCACAAAAGAACAGGTAGTGGAAGAAGACAAAATTACTCATTTGCCGCAGCCTCAAGGATGAGAAATACCTTCATAGCAAAAGGAGAATACTCTAAAGAAGAATTGATAAATAGTATTAGTGATGGTCTTTACTGTAAATCAATGGGAGGAGGAAGCGTAGGAGCTACGGGACAATTCAATTTTGCCGTAGAAGAAGGTTACTTAATTAAAAATGGAAAATTGACTAAACCAGTAAAGGGTGCAACATTAATTGGTGATGCCAAAGAAGTTATGCCAAAAATATCTATGTGCGGTAATGACTTAGAACTCGCACCTGGGTTTTGTGGGTCTATAAGTGGAAGTGTAAATGTAACGGTAGGTCAACCTCATATAAAGGTTGATTCAATCACTGTTGGAGGAAGATAAGACCATGAAAGCAAAAGAGATAACAAATAAAATCTCGAAATCAGCAGAGTCTTTAAATCTTAAAAAATGGGATTTTGGAGCAAGTTTTTCTAACGACTATTCTGTACAAGTAGATAAAGGCATAGCGAAACAATTAAAGGCCTCACAAAAACAAGTTTTAACTATAAGAGTTTGGAATAATTCTAATTTAGTTGGTATTACTACAACAAGCGATATAAGTGAGTCAGGAATTTACAAGGCACTTAAACAAGCAAATATCGCATCGGAATTTGGTAATAAGAAAGAAACTACTGATTTTTCACCTTTAGCAAAAGAACCTATTCAAGTTCAAGAAGTTAGGAAAATTAATCCCGTAGGAATAAAAAAATTACTAAAAGTTCTTAGAGAAGCTGAACTAAAACTTTTAGATAGTCATGAAGCTATTACTTCGATTCCTTACAACGGTTTATCGGAAAGCTTCTATGAAATAATCTATGCCAATAGTGACGGTGCGTTTAGAAATTATTCTAAAAGTCAGGCTGCATTATATTTATATGCAAGAGCTGAAGAAAAAGATAAGAAACCTCGTAGTTCAGGTTCTGTTAAACTTGGATATGGAGTTGATGATATAGATATTGAATCATGCATTAAAGAGGCCTCAAATAAAACAATTGCTCATCTAAACTATTCCACAATTAAAACGGATAAATATTTAATTTGTTTTTCCCCTGAGGCATTTTTAACCATAATTAATGCCTTTAGTTCAATATTTAATGCAAGAAATATTATCGATGGAGTGAGTTTATCCAATAAAAATTCAATTGGAGAACAACTATCAACTGAAGCACTCAATATTTATGATGACGGACTTAATGAGAAGAATATAACCTCGGCGCCATTTGATGGTGAAGGAACTCCTACAAAGAAATTATGCTTAATTAATAAAGGGAAATTAGAAAACTTTTTACATTCAGAATCAACGGCAAGAATCTTTAAAACAATTCCTACTGGTCATGCAGGACTAGGATCTAAAGTATCAGTATCTCCTGATTGGTTAGTTGTTAAAAGATCTGATGAATGTACTAATCTAAAAAATTACCTAACCCATTCTAATTACGAAGGTGAATATGTTTACATAGAAGAATTAAATGCTATCCATGCTGGTGTCAGAGCAAGTCAAGGTTCGTTTTCACTTCCATTTGAAGGATGGTTATGTAATAAAGGTATAAAGAGTTCAATCGAATCAGCAACTGTTGCAGGAGATATTAAATACCTTTTGAAAAATATAGTAAATATTGAAATGCAGGAAGAGCTAACCACTAATGGTATTTCTCCACATGTTTGGGTTAATGAATTATCAATAACTGGTGACGCGTGAGAATAATATTTTGGGGGACACCTGAATACTCAGTTGCAAGCCTTAATATTTTAAATAAATCTGATCATGAAGTAATCGCTGTTATAAGTCAACCTGATAAAAAAAGATCAAGAGGGAAAAAGCTGGTTTCTTCTCCTGTTAAGGCATTTGCAAATAATGAAAAAATACCAGTTCTCACTCCAAAAATAATTAAAGGGAATAATGATTTTATAAATGAACTAAAATCTCTTTATTGCGATCTATTTATTGTAATCGCTTATGGAAAGATTTTACCAAAAGAAATATTAGAAATACCTAAATATGGTTGTTGGAATGCTCATGCATCACTACTTCCAACATGGAGAGGTGCGGCACCCATTCAATGGTCCTTATTGGAAGGGGATGATTTCAGTGGCGTCGGCATTATGCAAATGGAAGAAGGACTTGATACTGGAGATCTATTACTGGAAAAGAAAATTAAAATTGAAGATGAAGATCATTTAATATCATTAAGTGAAAAATTAAGTAATTTATCAGCAAAATTATTTATGGAAGCTATATCTAAACTTGAAATAAATATGGATAAAAATATAAACTCTTTTTTAACTAAACAGAAAAGTCTTGGTAGAAAAATTAAATATGCAAGAATGATAAATAAGGAAGACTATAAAATAGATTGGGAAAAGAATCCTATTGAAATTTCCCGAAAAATTAAAGGACTATATCCACGCGCAAATACAAATTTTAGAGGTAAAAATCTAAAAATAATAAAAATTAGAATTTTAAGAGGTTCTGAATTTCCTAATAAAAACAATAATCTTAATAGTGACCTCTTAAAACCAGGAACTATTATTGGCGTTATAGAAAATGAAGGTATAGTTATCTCAACAAAAACTAACCCAATAATTTTGTTAGAAGCAAAGCTTGAAGGCAAGAACATCTCTAGCAAAATGCAGCTCATACAACAATTACAGCCGATAGTAGGTGAAAAGTTTTCAGATTAAGTATTAGATTCTTTTCTAGAGAAACCCCAAATGAAAGCGAATAGAATCAAAATGTAAAAATAGTAATCTGGAAGAATTGATTCTTTAATTAAAGTGTTTAGAAGAAGTTTAATCCCAACAATTAAAATTGCTATGTAACCAGCTGTTTCTAGTCTTGAAAACTTATCTAAGAGTTTTAAAAATATACCTGAGGTAAACCTTAAAGCCAATACACCAATTAATGCTCCAAAAATAATAAGTATGTATTGGTCGCTGATCGCTACAGCAGTTGTAATGCTATCAATGGAAAAAGCAAAATCAGTAATTGATAAAAGAGCAACAACTTTTAGAAACTTATATTTATTCTGAATCATATTTTTGTCAGATTCAGAATTTTGTAATTCAGGATTAATTAAAACATTTGAAAAGAACAAATATATTAGATATAAACCAGCAAAAATACGAATAAAAATAAATTTGAGTAAAAGGTTAGATAATAGAATAAGAAAAATTCTAAATAATAAAGATATAGTTATCCCAATGTTTAATGCTCTAGCTCTTAATTTCGAACTTTCAAGAGATTTAGCAAGAGAAGCAAGTGCTACTGCATTATCAGCCGATAATAATAATTCTAATGAAATTAATATTGGTAAAAGAGTAAAAATTTCGTACCAACTATCTACCTGATCAAGGGTGGGGATAAAAGAATTTATTGCAGCTGAATCCATTAATTATTATTATTCACAACTTATATAAAACCCAATATAATATAATGCAAAGTAGGAATCAAGTTAAATAGAAATAAATGAGTTTAAATTCATTAATTAATTATATTTCTAATTCGCAAATTACAGCTGAATTAATAAAAAGAATTACACAATCTAATGAATTAAATATTATTGGATCTAGTAGATATGCCAAGTCTATAATTATAAATAGTATTGCAAAAAAAGAGGGAAAAGATTTATTATTAGTTTGTCCTAATGTTGAAATTGCATATAAATGGATTGGTTATTTCGAAAGTATTGATAGTAAAAATGTCTTATATTATCCACCGAAAGAAAATCTACCCTATTCATCAATTAACAAATCAAAAGAAATCGAATATACACAGTTAACTGTTATATCAAAATTAATTAAAAATGAAGGAAAAAATTTAAATATAATTATAACTACAGAGAGAGCTCTGCAACCACATTTAATTAATAAAAAGTTATTAATTGATAATAGATTAAACTTAAATAAAGGTAAAGAAATTGAAATTAAAGAATTATCTAATAGTCTCACATTACTAGGCTATGAGAAGGAAAATGTAACTTCTCTAGAGGGTAAATGGAGTAGAAGAGGTGAGATAATTGATATTTATCCAGTTAATAATGAATTACCTATAAGACTTGAATTCTTTGATAACATAATAGAAAAAATAAGAGAATACGACCCATATACTCAAAAAACACTTGATAATATTAATAATATTGAGATAATACAGTCTGGAATTAATTTATTAATAAAAGATAAATTAAATAAGTTATCTAAAGACTCAGTATTTAATTCAGAGGATATAAAAAAGAATAATCTTGATAGATATTTAGGGATAATAGAAAAAAAACCATCAAATATAATAGATTTCATTAATGAAGATACAATAATTATTATTGATGAACTTGATGAATGCATAAAATTTTCAGATAATTGGTACTTAGAAGCTGAAAATAACTTTAATCAATTTAAAGACGAATTAAATGAAAACCTTAAAAATAATAATATCGATGTTGTAGTACCTCAAAATCTAAACTTGAAATTTAATAATATTTTAAATTCAATAAGAAAATATAATATTATTAATTTATTTGAATTTGAATCAAAAGGTAATATTAATAATAGTTTTTTATTAAATGATAAAAGATTAAATATTTTCTCTAAAAATATGGGAAAGTTATCAAATAAAATAAATAAACACATAACTAATAAAGAAAAAGTCTGGATATTATCTGCACAACCATTAAGAACTAGGACGTTGCTATTCGAGCATGAATGTAATACAAATTGCTTAGAAAACCCTGATGATATTGACGAAGCCTATAAATCAATTAATAATTTAACACCATTAATTGTAAAGAATAAGAATAATTATGAAATTGAGGGTTTTTATTTACCAATATGGAAAATAGCATTATATACAGACAAAGAATTATTTTCACAACAGTACTTATTTAATAATGTTTTTATTAGGAGGAGAAAAAGGAGTGTAAATTCAAATATCAATGTTAACAAAATAAATCCTGGCGATTACATAGTTCACAAAAATCATGGAATAGGAAAATTCCTAAAAATAGAAAAAATAAACATAACTGGCGATTCCAGAGATTACTTAGTTATTCAATATCAAGATGGGAAGATAAGTGTTGCTGCTGATCAACTTGGAAGTGTAAATAGATATAGATCTAGTGGGAAACTTAAACCAAAAATAAATAAATTGGGCGGAACCGAATGGTACAAAATAAAAGAAAAAAATAAGAAACAGATAAAAAAAGTTGCCTTTGACATCTTAAAACTTTATGCAAAGAGAGAAAAACTTAAAGGACATATATATCCAGAAGATGGCCCTTGGCAAAAAGAATTAGAAGAATCATTTCCGTATCAACCAACTCCAGATCAACTTTCGGCAGTAAAAGAAATAAAATCAGATATGGAAAGCGAAAAGCCAATGGACAGATTGGTTTGTGGAGATGTAGGATTTGGCAAGACAGAAGTGGCTATAAGAGCTATTTTCAAAGCTATTACTTCCGGCAAGCAGGTAATATTACTTGCTCCAACAACGATATTAGCTCAACAACATTGGAGAACTATAAGTAATAGATTTTCTCCGTATCCGATAAAAGTTTCATTACTTAATAGATTTAAAAGTAATAATGAAAAGAAAAAAATATATTCTGATTTGAAAAATAAAAATATTGATTTAGTTGTAGCAACTCACCAAATTTTGGGAAAAGAAATAGAAATCACAAACTTAGGATTACTCGTGATTGACGAAGAGCAAAGATTTGGAGTAAGGCAAAAAGAAAAAATCAAGAGAATAAAAACAAACATCGACGTTCTAAGTCTCTCAGCGACACCAATACCCAGAACCCTTTACATGAGTTTGTCAGGCTTAAGACAAATGAGTTTACTCAATACTCCCCCTCCTTCCAGGAGATCTATAAAAACATATTTGTCTGAAATAGATATGGATGTAATAAGAACTGCCATAAGTCAAGAACTTGATAGAGGTGGTCAAATATTTTACGTTCTTCCTCGGATTGCTGATATTGATCAAGCTGTAAATAAATTAAAAAATATGTTTCCAAATTTAAAATTTATAGTCGCTCATGGACAAATGAACGAAACAGAACTAGAGAATGCAATGATTGCATTTAACAATGGTGAAGTTGATCTTTTGATATGTACAACAATTATTGAAAGCGGATTAGACATCCCAAAAGTAAATACAATAATTATTGAAGATGCTCAAAAATTTGGACTCTCACAACTTTATCAATTAAGAGGAAGAGTTGGCAGAAGCGGAATACAAGCTCACGCCTGGTTGTTTTATCCAAATTTGAATAAAATAAATGATGCGGCCAAGCAAAGATTAAAAGCTATCAAAGACTTCTCAGAACTAGGTAGTGGATATCAGTTAGCAATGAAAGATATGGAAATAAGAGGTGTTGGAAGTTTATTAGGAGAAGAACAAAGTGGAAAAGTTAGCGCTATTGGATATGATCTTTACATCGAAATGCTCCATGAGGCGATCTCAGAAATAAGTGGGCAGGAAATCCCTGAAGTTAATGATACCCAAATTGATCTACCAATAAATGCTTTTATACCAGCGACATGGATATTAAATAGAGAAGAAAAGCTTGACGCTTATAAGTCAGCAACAGAGTGTTCTAATGATACAGAGCTAACTGAATTAGCTACTGATTGGACAAATAGATATGGAACTTTACCTAAACCAGTTGAATCATTAATTTTGTTAATGAAATTAAAGTTACTAGCTAAAAGTTGTGGTTTTAATAAAATAAAACTCAAAAAACCAAATATCGTAATAGAAACAAAATTAAAGAAATCTACATATAAATTACTTAAAAAGTCTTTATCAAGTAGTGTTCAAAATAAATTTGATTTCCAAGAAGGTGATCAATTTTCAAAAATAATTATTAGAGGATTAGGAGTTACTGAGATTCAAAATCAAATTGATAAATTAACTTTATGGTTTGGTTCATTCATAAAAGAAATTCATAATTTTAACAACGAATCTCAATTAGAAAAAAAATAAAATATTAAATAAATATTTAAAATTCGCAGAAAAATTTAATTTAAGTTAGTTTATAAAAAAAATTATTTATATGGGTGAATATATTGATGTCGGATTACAAAGTTCGATTTTACCTTTTACTTTAATTTTATCTTCATTAGTCTTAGGAGCTTACGCATTGTTTGGCGTTGAGACAGAAAATGACGATGATGACTCTGACTCGGGAAGTGGTGGGCTAATGCAACCTATTTGAAATTATTTATTTTAAAAGTATTTAGAATTTTGCCTTAGAACTTTTATTAATCTAGAAAAAGAACCTAGAAATAAAATCAATGAAAGCATTAAAGATATTACAATGGCAATCACTAAAAGTAATTGTAAAATATAACCAAAAAGATCTATTAATAATAAGAAAGATTTTTCAAAAGTGTTTATGAAATTTTTAAAAAGCAAAGACTTATTAGGAATTAAATAATTCAAATAAGCTAATATGCAGCTAATAATTAACATATAAAAAGATTCAATTATTAGTTTCTTCTTAGTAGTTTTTTTTGAAGAGAATTTATTTTTGAAGAGATATTTATCCGTTTTTTTATTTAAACTTGGTATTTTTAAATCTGCCATACATTAAACAATAAAAATGAAACTTTAATGATTAAAAAGGAATTATCCTATAATATCGTGTTTATTGATTTAATGCTATGAAGAGTATTATTTGAATTTATTAATGCTTTTTTTTCTTTATCTTCACTTAAATTATATAAATATATAAACGATGAAGATATCAGAAATAGGGAGCATAAGGAAATAAGCGGTGGCAAAATATAATTGAAAGTTATATCTTTATTGATAAATTTTAAAAACGCTTTTTTAGGAGGATTATCTAAAACAACTGAATTAACTTTTCTTACTTTAATTGAAGCATTAAACTGATCAAAACAATTTATGATGTCAGAGAGTACGGCGTTACCAATATTTATCTTTAAAGGTTTAATATTAGGCTTTGAACTTTTAAGAAGAACTTTATGAGTGAAATAATTTTCAGCTATTATATCAATAAACTTTGATTCATAAAATGCATTATCGTTATTAATAAGAAAATTGGAATAACTATAAAATGCTCCCATAATTGAACTTAAATGATCAATATTACCCTCAATAAGTGGAGTATCAATTATCATTAACTTCCATTGTGAAATTATAGATATTTGATTTTTGTTCTCATTATTTGAATAATCAGGCAATCCTATTATTTCAAGTCTAACGGAAGATTGATTGAAAACTAATTTGTTTTGGAGCATATCAGAAATTCAATAAAGAAGTTCTTAACTTCTGATAACCTTCATCAGAGCTACATAAAGCCAAAGTTAGAAGATTTTTTAAAAGAATCTTGTCATTTCCATTTCTATCAATAAGCTTTTTAACTCTCATACTATTAATGTTAAATCTTTCATTAATTAACTCAATAAATCTATTCTTGAAATCATTCCATGGATAAGGATTCTTATCAATATCATCTCTTGATTGAAGTATTTCTCTTATATAAGGATATAAAGCTTTAGACATTTCAACAGTTATTTTAGTCAAAGCATCAAATGCCTCTATTGTGATTTTGTTATTAATATATGATTTTCTCATTGGATTATTATTCCTCAATTTCCAAATAGTAATTTTATTAGGCAAAATCTTATTTAAGTTAAGATTATTGGATAAGTTCAATAAAGATTGGGCACCATTTAGATCTATAGTTTCTAAGGTTAACAAAAGCAAATCTAGTCTCTGTATAGATTCTCTTGATATATTATTTCGTTTATATAAAACAGTAATAGTTCCTCTTATCGCGATAATAGAATTATAACAGAATCCTTATTCTATGTTTTGAAATAAAAATGAATATAACTTATCAAGTTCCTCAATAGTCAACATTCCATAACTCCATAATAATATTGGAAGAGGGGTATTATTTCTTAATGATAATTTAAGTCCTAGTTCAATTGATGAATGATCTAAACCAATTTCATCTAAAAGAAAAAATATCATCTTTTTAGAAAAAATGTAATTACTATTTGTCATTTAATTAATTTAAAAATAGTAGACTTCGTCATTTGATTTAGTACTATTTTTCTAATAAAACAAAACTTATTTAAAAGTATAAATGATATTTTTCTTATAGGAATTAAAAGATAATTTCTATTTGCAAAAAAAGTAATTAAAGAATCAGTTATAACTAGTGTGAAAAAAATATCTTTAAACCTACTCAAATAATATTTAGATTTTAGATATTTTAAATTATGATTTCTGACAAATGAATTCTCATTTAATATATCAAAAATATTATTTACATCTCGCCAACAAGTATTTAGACCTTGACCTCCCACAGGATGAAATGTGTGAAATGAATCACCTACAAATAATAATTTTTTCGAGTTAAAAATCGACAGGTTTATAGAAAGTGAAACAGGGAATAAATTAACGTCTCCAACTATTTGATCCAACTTAAAGGAATCAGGTAAAATTGTTGATAAATTATCTATTAAAAAATTCTTATCAGTATTCAATCTATCTATAGATTTAGAGGTGCTAGATGTCCAAATAATTTGGTATAAATTTTTATCTAAAGGTAATAAAGCTAAAGGGCCTTCTTCTCTAAAGATTTCATAGGCACAGCTTTCCACATTACCTCTTAAGAGGACCTTAAAGGTTAAACAAGACTGATTATATTTTTTCCTAAAATACAAAAAATTGAAAGATTTTTTATGAATAGGAATAGCTCCAGTTGAAATAAATTTATAATCGAATTTAATTTTCTCTTGTGATAAATTTTGAGGAGATATAAAAAAGATATTGCTGTGATTATCAATTTCCCAAAAAAACACATTCATAAGATCAGAATGTTTAACAACCCAACCAATATTTTTTTCAGCACTTATATCATCATCTAAGTCAGAGATGTTTAAATTTGTGAAAGATGAAGTAACACTATCTGATATTGAAAGTTTATCAAATCCAAATAAATATGGTTTCAACTTCTCCCAAATGCCAAATTTAAGAAGAATTTTTCTCGTTGAATGAGTAATTGCATAAGTCTTGTCTTGATAAATAAGCTGTTCTCTAGTTAATAAATCAGTTAAATAGATATATAAATCTAATTTTGATAGAGCAATGGATAATAGTATTCCAGTGGGACCTGAACCAACAATGTTAAAATTAAGCCTATTGCTCATTGATAAAAATATTTATTTCTTCAATCTATTTAAGATAAATATAGCAAATTTCTTCAAATGCTGGCCTTAATAAGTAAGGGTAATCTCCAACCCACAAATTAATATCAGGTAACCAAGCATCAGTTAAATTAATATCCCTATCAAAATTTCGATTATTTGATGTAACTAAACATCTTATGTTAGCGCCAACTCTAATTTGACTATGTTTATTTTCCATTGGAAAAGTTATCTTATCTAAATAACCATCTTCATCTTCTAATTCAATAACAAGCCATGTTCTCTTTTTATTAACAACCTCTAATCTACCTTCTCTATTAGACTGTTCTCGTGAACTTTCAATCTTTTCCGTTTTATAAATATCTGATACGTAACCATCAAAGATAGAAAAAAATTTATATTTTCTGAATTGCAAATTTTTCCTGCTTGATTCAAGAATTGGGCCCCATAAAATATAAAGAAAAAAAACAACACATAGTATTAACCACAAATTATAAGTCTGATTTCCTATTTGGGTAATACTTATCAAGAAAGTAATTATCCCCCCAATAGAAGAAATAATTAATCTTTGAAGAATTTTATTAGGATCTCCTAATGCATATTTAAATTGTCCACCAGTTCCAACAGCTGGAATTAATCTAGAAATTTGACTTAACTTTATTGGAATCAGCATTTTAAAAAATCAATTTTTCAAGTCCGTAAACTAATGACTCGTAATTACCTATTTTTTGTATTGCTTGCAAAACTCCTGGCATATAGGCTTTTCTATCTATAGTGTCATGCTTAATAGTATAAGTTTCACCTGGAGAACCCATAATTACTACTTGATGAGCTAACAGTCCTGGCAATCTTACTGAATGTATATTTAGACCTGAATCTCTAAGACCTCCTCGAACTCCTTTTAAAGATTCTGACTCCTTAACCAAATTTTCATTATATTTCTTTGGATATTCTTCAATCATTTCAGCAGTTTTTATACATGTACCACTAGGTGAATCTGCTTTTTGGTTATGGTGCATCTCTATCAATTCAATATTGTCATAAAATTTCGCAGCAACAGATGCAGCCTGTTGAAGTAGAATCATGCCCACTGAAAAATTTGGGATAATCGCACAACCAACAGAAGCTTTCTGAGCAAAGAGGGCTAATTCATTAATTTGGGAGGGTGTAAGACCTGTAGTCCCAACAACAGGAGAGATCCCATATGCTATTGCAGACCTAGTATTTTCATAAACAGAATCGGGATGAGTAAAATCTACTAAAACTGGTTTAATATTTTCATTTCTATATTCTTGACTAATGGAGCATAAAGTTCCTTCGAAATCATTCGAAACAAAAACATCGCATTTTTTTACTTTTAATATTTCTGAAATATTTGCTCCATTATTATTCTCAGTTATGTCAATTGCTGCAACAAGATGACAATCTGGTGAATTTAAAACAGAGTTCACAACTTCACTTCCCATTCTACCCAAAGCTCCAGAAACAAGTACTGGTATGGTTTTTCCGGAATTTTTATTCATTTTGGTTAAAAAATTTTTTTTAAAAGGTTGTTACACGCTATGTATAAAGGTCACAATAACGTCATTTCACCCGTAGGCTGGTAAGAAATACTTAAAAAGAATCAATGTTTACGCAGGTCCGCTCAGCAAACCGCAGAGTATCTCCTGTTGAGGATAACAAACACAAAGTTGTAATAAAAGCAGTTTATGTTGTCCTTGAGCCACAATACCAAAATTCCTTAACTGAAGCAGCAAGGTCAATAAATGAGATAAATGGCCCAATTGGGATAGACCTTAGTGGTTACCTTATTGAGGAACTGCGAAATGAAAATAATTTTAATGATTTTAAAGCAGACATAGCTAATGCAGATATTTTTGTAGCTTCACTAATTTTTATTGAAGATTTAGCTCAAAAGGTAGTAGATGCTGTTACTCCACACAAGGAAAACCTCAAAGCTTCAATAATATTTCCTTCTATGCCAGAAGTTATGAGATTGAATAAGTTGGGTTCATTTAGCATGGCACAACTAGGGCAATCAAAAAGTATTATTGGAGATCTAATAAAAAAGAAAAAAGAATCAGACGGAGCTAGTTTCCAGGATTCAATGTTGAAATTGTTAAATACATTGCCATCAATACTGAAATATCTTCCAGTAGAAAAAGCTCAAGATGCTAGAACATTTATTCTAAGTTTTCAGTACTGGTTGGGTGGTACTACTGAAAACCTAAAAAACTTCTTATTAATGATTTCAGAGAAATATGCAATCTCTGAAAATATAAAAGATCAAATAGAAGACTTCAAAATACAAGATCCAGAAACATTCCCTGACCTTGGAATTTGGCACCCGTTAGCACCATGCATGTTTGAAAGTTTAGAGGAATATCAAAATTGGGAAAACAATAGAAAAGATATAAAACCACAAGATGACAAAACTCCAACAATAGGATTAGTACTTCAAAGAAGCCATATAGTAACAGGAGATGATGCTCATTACGTTGCTATTATTCAAGAATTAGAATATAGAGGAGCAAGAGTACTTCCCATATTCTGTGGAGGACTAGATTTTTCTAAGCCAGTTAATGAGTTCTATTATAACTCGATTAATAAAGAGGAACCTATAGTTGATGGAGTTGTATCTTTAACAGGATTTGCATTGGTTGGAGGACCTGCAAGGCAAGACCATCCAAAGGCTATTGAAGCTTTAAAAAAGCTTAACAGACCTTATATGGTTGCACTACCTTTAGTTTTTCAAACAACTCAAGAATGGGAAGATAGTGATTTAGGATTGCATCCTGTTCAAGTTGCTTTACAAATTGCGATACCAGAACTAGATGGAGCTATTGAACCTATTATTCTTTCAGGTCGTGATGATGCTACAGGCAAAGCTCATACGCTACAAGATAGAGTTGATGTAATTGCAGAAAGAGCAATAAAGTGGTCATCGCTTAGAGTAAAAAAAAGAGAAGAAAAGAAATTAGCAATTACTGTATTTAGTTTTCCGCCAGATAAAGGGAACGTAGGAACAGCAGCATATCTGAATGTATTTGGTTCTATTTATAGAGTTCTATTGGAAATGAAAGCAAAAGGATATCAAATAGATGGGCTACCAAAAAATTCAAAAGAATTAATGGAAAAAGTCATAAATAATCCAGAAGCAATGGATGGATCTCCTGAATTAAATATTGCACATAAAATGTCAGTTAAAGAATATGAGGAATATACACCCTATTCACAGCGACTTGAAGAGAATTGGGGTAAACCTCCCGGAAATTTAAATAGTGATGGTCAAAATTTACTTATATATGGAAAACATTTTGGAAATGTATTTATTGGAGTACAACCAACATTTGGCTATGAAGGGGATCCAATGAGATTACTTTATTCAAGGAGCGCAAGTCCTCATCATGGTTTTGCAGCTTACTATACATATGTAGAAAAGATATGGGGTGCTGATGCTGTCCTACATTTTGGTACTCACGGTTCTCTTGAATTCATGCCTGGGAAGCAAATGGGTATGAGTGAGACATGCTATCCAGATTCGTTAATTGGATCATTACCAAATTTATATTATTACGCAGCAAATAATCCATCTGAAGCAACAATTGCAAAAAGAAGGGGATATGCATCAACTATAAGTTACCTTACTCCCCCAGCCGAAAATGCGGGTCTTTATAAAGGACTTAAAGAATTAAGCGAACTAGTTGGTTCTTATCAACAACTAAGGGAAGGTAGCAGAGGAATTCAAATTGTTAATGCAATTATTGAGACTTCTAAGCAATGTAATCTTGATAAAGATGTTGAGCTACCTACTAAAGATGTAGAAGAACTTGACATCGATGAAAGAGATCTATTCGTAGGTAATATCTACAAACAACTAATGGAAATAGAAAGTAGATTATTACCTTGTGGTTTGCATACTATTGGAGAGGCGCCAACTGCAGAGGAAGCTGTAGCAACCCTTGTAAATATTGCTTCTTTAGAAAGAGAACAAGAAGGTATAAGATCACTCCCGGGTCTGTTGGCAGAGTCCATAAACCTTACTATTGATAAAATTTATGATGGTAACAATAAAGGAGAGCTTAAGTATGTTGAGCTAAATGAAAAAATTATAAAGACAGCAAGAGAATCAATATTTGCAATGGTTAATTCACTGAAAATAATTAATGGAAGAGTTTATTTAGAAAAATCTTTATTTTCAAAACTTTTAGACTTTCTAAAAATATTTGGTTTAATTTTACCCACTCCATGGCTAAGAGTATGCAGATTAAATGGATTTAATGAAGTAAATCAAAAAGATTTAAATAAACTTTTTGATTATTTACTTTACTGTCTAGAACAGGTTTGTGCGGATCAAGAAATGGATAGTCTTATTAAAGCATTAGATGGCAATTATGTTTTACCTGGCCCAGGAGGAGATCCTATAAGGAATCCTGGTGTATTACCAAGTGGCAAAAATATTCATGCACTTGATCCTCAATCAATTCCAACGACAGCAGCTGTGGCTGCAGCAAAGGTGGTTGTAGACAAACTAATTGAGAGACAAAAAGAAGAACAAGGAACATGGCCCGAAACAATAGCTTGTGTTTTATGGGGCACTGATAACATTAAAACTTATGGAGAATCTTTAGCACAAATCTTATGGTTTGTGGGGGTAAAACCACAACCAGACTCTGTAGGAAGAATAAATAAATTAGAGTTAATTCCTCTAGAAGAATTAGGAAGACCTAGGATAGATGTAGTTGTTAATTGTTCTGGAGTTTTTAGAGATCTATTTATTAATCAAATGGCATTGATAGATCAAGCAGTTAAATTAGCAGCAGAAGCTGATGAACCTTTAGACTCAAATTTTGTAAGAAAACACTCTTTAGAACAATCAGAAAAAGAAGGTACCTCTATACGAGAAGCTTCAGCGAGAGTCTTCTCTAATGCAAGTGGCAGTTACAGTTCGAATGTAAATTTAGCTGTAGAAAATTCAACATGGGAAGAAGAAAACGAGTTACAAGAAATGTATTTATCAAGGAAGACCTATGCTTTTAATGCCGACAATCCTGGCGAGATGAATCAAAAAAGAGATGTATTTGAATCAGTCATGAAAACTGCTGATGTTACATTCCAAAACCTTGACTCTTCTGAGATATCCCTAACAGATGTAAGTCATTATTTTGATTCAGACCCAACTAAATTAATAAAAACATTAAGAGATGATGGAAAAGAACCAAGTAGTTACATTGCAGACACCACAACTTCTAACGCTCAAGTAAGGACACTCGGAGAAACTATAAGACTTGATTCTAGAACAAAACTTTTAAATCCAAAATGGTATGAAGGCATGCTCAAATCAGGTTATGAGGGTGTAAGAGAACTTTCTAATAGACTTAATTACACGCTAGGATGGAGTGCGACAAGTGGTCAAGTTGATAATTTTGTCTATGAAGAAACTAATGAAACATTTATAAATGATGAAGAGATGAGGAAAAGACTTATGGATTTAAATCCTAACAGTTTTAGAAGGATAGTTGGAACATTATTGGAAGTTAATGGGAGAGGGTATTGGGAAACATCAGAAGAGAATATAGAACAATTAAAAGAGTTATACCAAGAGGTAGAAGATAAAATTGAAGGAGTAAAAGAATAAATATAATTCTATTTTCTGTAAATCCTATCAGCAACTTTTAATATCTCATAGTTAATTTTAACGTTATGAACCCTAACTAAATTAATATTTAGCTGGGAGCAAAGACAACTAATTGCAAGTGTACCAATATCCCTTTCCTTTGGATTAGTCTCATTTAAGATATCTCCTATAAACCTTTTTCTAGAAGCTCCAATTAAAATTGGAAAATTTAATTTTTTAAATAATTCTAAGTTTTTTAAAACATCCAAATTTTGTTGAAGATTTTTAGAAAAACCAATACCTGGATCTAAAATTATTTTTTCTTTGGAAATTTTGTTTTCTAAAGCTTTATTTATCAAATTTTCAAGTGAAGAAATTACTTCGTTTAAAAAATTTGTATATTGATTTAGATCATTCATATTTTGACTATTTCCTCGACTATGAGTGATTACAAATGGACAATTAAATTTTGAGACAATATCCAATATTTTCTCGTCTCTTCTTCCTCCCGTAACATCATTTATCCAATTGGCTCCATTTAGAAGTGCTTCATTAGCAACCTCAGAATTAAATGTATCAATAGAAATTAAAATCTCTGGAAATTCTGCTCTTATTATTTTCAAATAAGGTATTAATCTTTTTATTTCGTATCTTGATCCAATTTCTTCTGCTCCAGGCCTAGTGCTTTGAGCTCCTAAATCAATTATGTCGACTCCATTAGATATAAAATCTTTAACTTTATTTAAAACTTTATCTCTAGAGTTTAAATCTCCTCCATCGCTAAATGAATCAGGGGTTAAATTAATAACGCCCATTATAGAAGTTTTTTTGCCCCAATCCTTAGGCCATGGATTTTTTTTATTTGTAATTTGCAATTCTTGCGAAACTATTAGGATCTAATGAGGCACCGCCAACCAGAACACCATCAATATCGCTCATTGACATAATTTCATCTATATTGCTTGGTTTAACAGATCCTCCATACTGAATGATTACATCTTCAAAACCTATTAATTTTCTTATCAAAGCACATATCTTATTAGCATCTCTAGCTTCACATGTTTTGCCAGTTCCAATGGCCCAAATAGGTTCATAGGCAACTATAAGATTAGAAGGATCAGTATTTTCCAATCCCTGTTCTACTTGTCTAGTAATAACCCTATCAGCTTCTCCCCTTTCTCTTTGTTCAAGGGACTCACCTACACAAACAATAGGAGTAAGTCCACTCGCCTGGGCAAATACTGCACGTTTATTAATTTGTTCATCGCTCTCACTAAAATATTTTCTGGGTTCACTATGTCCCACAATTGCATATTTCACACCATGTTCGAGGAGCATTTTAGGAGATATCTCTGCTGTGAAAGCTCCTTGATCCTCCCAATGAATATTTTGACTAGAAATACCTAAATAATCGAAATCTGAATAACTAGAAAAGGTTGAAATAGCCGTAAATGGGGGAGCAACAACAATTTTACGATCGTTCGGAATATTTCTTATTAAGGGTAGAAATTCTTCCAAATAATTCTTTGCTTCTGCACATGTCATGTGCATTTTCCAATTACCAGCGATTACAGATTTTCTCAAAATTGAATGACCAAGAAAAATATAATAATATACCCTGTGCTGAATAACCTAATTATTCAAATATTAATTCATTTTTTAGAAACATAACTTTATCTCCTCTGTTTAATTTTCTGCCTCTTCTTGTCTCAATTTTACCATTCACTTTAATAGTACCAGATTTAATTAGAAATTTTGCCTCACCTCCTGATGAGACTAAATTTTGCCATTTTAAGAATTGATCTAATTTCATAGTTTATAAATCTAAAGGTTTTGATATTAATGAAGTAAAATGTTTAATAAAATATATAATATCTTGCGATTAATACCTCCAGTCAGACCCTATACAAATAGGTTTATAAAAGGTTTTATATGTATGCTTATTTATGTAGCTTGTTGGCCATTGTTAGCTTTTTTGGCTGGAATCTTAATCCCCGCAATTGGCTCTGGTAATCTTTCAAAAGTTTCTAGCATAATAATTAGATGTTTAATAGTATTTTTAATTCAGAAAATTGCACAATTTGGGCAAGATGTTTTTATTGCAAAACCTTCACTAGAAATAAGTGAAGTAATGAGAGCAAATTTATTTAGCAAAATTCAAAAAATAAAAATGAATTTTGTTGAAAAAATTTCAGCAGGAGATATTACATATAGACTTACAGAAGACGCAGATAGAGTAAGCGAAGTAATTTATAAAACAGTGCAGGATACTATTCCATGTACCTTACAATTATTAGCTGTAATAATATATATGTTTTATTTAGATTGGTCTCTAACATTATCAACTTTTATATTAGCACCATTGATTATTCTTTCAGTTAATAGTTTTGGAAGAAAAGTTTTAATAGCATCTGAAAAAAGTCAAGAATCGACAAGTGACTTAGCAGGTTTAATAGGAGAATCCATAAATGGAATGTCTACAATAAGAGCATTTGCCGCCGAAAATTGGATTGAGAGAAGATTTAATAAAAGATTAATTGCTAATAAAAAAGCAAAATATAAAACATTAAAATTACTCGCTTTTCAACATCCAGTTGTAGGCTTTGTTGAAGCATTCGGAATATTAGCAATATTAGGTTTGGGAGCCGCAAGAATTAACCTAGGACTTTTAACGAGTCAAGAATTTAGTAGTTTTTTTGCTGCAATATTAATGCTTATTGATCCAATAAGCCATGTAAGTACAAATTTCAACGACTATAAACAAGCAGAGGCATCGATAAAAAGATTGCAAAACATAAATTTAGAACCTATAGAAGATGATATAAAACTTTTAAACAGGATATACAAAATTGAAGGTAAGATAAAATTTAAGGAAGTTAACTTTGAATACAAAAAAGATAATCTAGTTCTTAGAAATATAAATTTAGAAATTCAAAAAGGGGAAGTAACAGCTTTCGTTGGAGCTTCTGGAGCTGGAAAAAGTACTATGATGGCTCTAATATTAAAATTCTTGACTCCAAGTAATGGGGAAATTTCTATTGATGATAAAAATTTAAATTCATTAAATACAAAAGATATTAGGAATAACATTGCATTAGTACAACAACAGCCGTTTTTATTTTCAGGAAAAATTATTGACGTGATAAGAATGGGAAGAAGCTATACGAAAGAGGAAGTTATAGAGTCAGCAAAGATTGCAAATGCTCATAACTTCATTAAACAGCTCCCTAATAAATATGAGACTAAGCTAAGTGAAAGAAGCTCAAACCTTTCTGGAGGACAAATCCAAAGAATAGCAATTGCAAGAGCAATCTTAGGGAACCCATCTGTTCTGCTTTTAGATGAGGCAACTAGTGCATTAGACGCAGAATCCGAAAATGAAGTACAAAAAGGTCTTAAAAGAGCAATGAGAAATAGAACTGTTGTTGTTATCGCTCATAGATTGGCTACGACTCAAGAAGCAGATAAAATTGTAGTATTTGATAAAGGAGAAATTATTGACATTGGAAGACATAAAGATTTACTTAACAAACAAGGAATTTATAAAGAATTATGTGAAAAGCAATTAATAAATAATATATGATTTTATTTTAATTATTAAATAATAAAAATTATGAACGAAAATACTAATGACATTAATAATCCTGTTTTGACCTTTGAGGGGAAAAAATATTTAATTAATAATCTATCAAGTGATATAAAAGAAACTATAAAAGGATTACAGATTGCTGAAAATCAGTTAAGAATGCATGAAGATACATTGAAATTATTATCAATAAGTAGAAACTCATTAGCAAATCAACTAAAAGAAAAACTTAAAAATATTGAGGAAGTTTAAGAGTTATGTATTTCCTGTAGAGAGAAAGTATCAATCTTGTTTAAATGTAAAGATTTTATTGCTTTAATCGCTGCATTAGCTCCAGGGATAGTTGTAAATGTTGGTATATTATATTCTAAAGCAGCACGTCTAAGATATGCATCATCATGAATAGCTTGAGAACCTACTGGAGTATTAATAATTAATTGAATAAGACCTGATCGAATAAGATCTTCAATATTTGGTCTTCCTTCATGAACTTTCAATACTTCTTCAACTTCTATTCCTAAATTAGACAAGTATGCTGCAGTACCCTTCGTAGCATTCAATTTAAAACCTAAAATTAATAATTGTCTAGCAATATTTTCAAGATTTACTTTATCTAAATCATTAGTAGATAAAAAAGCTACCCCATTAGATGGGACTCCATTACCCGCCGCTAATTCTGATTTAGCATAAGCCAGACCAAAATCCTTAGCTAAACCCATTACTTCCCCAGTAGATCGCATTTCCGGACCAAGGAGAGTGTCAGAGCCAGGAAATCTCTTAAAAGGTAAAACTGCTTCTTTAACTGCCTGAAATTTTGGAATGTATTCTTTAGTAAAATTTACATCCTCTAATGTATAACCTTGCATTAACTGGGTTGCTATTTTTGCAATCGGCTTACCTATAGCTTTAGAAACAAAAGGGATAGTTCTTGAAGCTCTAGGGTTTGCCTCAAGAATAAATACTTTGTTATCTTTATTATTTAAATTAGTTACTGCAAATTGTAAATTGATTAAGCCTACAACATTTAATCTATTTGCAATTAATTTTGTCCATTTTTTTACAGTATCTAACGTCTCTTTTGAAAGAGAAATTGAAGGAAGACAACATGCTGAATCACCAGAATGAATCCCAGCAGGTTCGACATGCTCCATAAGGCCAGCAATTACAACTGAACCATTTGAGTCACATAAAGCATCAACATCTATCTCAATAGCATTATTCAAATACTGATCTAAAAGTATTGGATGATCTGGTGAAACTTTAACTGCTTCAGAAATATATCTAGATAATTCTTTTTCGTTTTTAACAATTTCCATAGCCCTACCACCCAAAACATAAGAAGGCCTTACAACTAAAGGAAAGCCAATATTTGTTGCTACAGTTTGTGCTTCTTCTTGAGTACGCGCAATACCATTTAGAGGCTGTCTAATATCTAATTCTTCAAGTATATTAGTAAATTCCTCTCTATCTTCCGCAATATCAATTGAAATTGGTGAAGTACCCAAAATTTTGGATCCGCTATTAAATCCATCTTTTGTTTTTAGCCATTCAAATAAAGGCAATGATAATTTTAGAGGGGTTTGTCCTCCAAATTGAACAATTAAACCATAAGGATTCTCAGCTTCTATTATATTTAAAACATCCTCTAAAGTTACTGGCTCAAAATATAAAATATCACTGGTATCATAATCAGTTGAAACAGTTTCAGGATTACTATTAACCATTATAGTTTTACATCCATTTTTTGATGCTTGATAAGAAGCATGACAACAACAATAATCAAATTCTATGCCTTGACCAATTCTGTTAGGTCCTCCGCCTAGGATCATAATTTTTTTAAATTGATTGTCATTTTTAGAAAAAATCTCATCATCAAAAATAATTTCATTTAAATTAATATAAGAATCTTCATAAGTTGAATAATGATATGGAGTTGAGGACAAAAATTCAGCGGAACAAGTATCAACAGTTTTAAAAACTGGAACAATATTCAAAGCTTTTCTGTATTGCCTAACTTCAAAGAAATCAGAACCTGTCAATTTTGCAATTTGTTGATCTGAAAAGCCTTTTTGCTTTGCCTGAAAAATAGTATCTCTATCTAAATCAATAAGTTCTTTACTTTTTAAATATTGCTTTTCAAAATTAAAAATATTACGTAATTTTTCGATAAACCACAAATCTATATTGGTAACTTCATTTATAAATGAGTTTGTCTTGCCTAACTGCATCGCTTTTTTGATTAGAAGAATTCTTTCAGCGGTAGGGGTTCTCAAACTATTATTCAAATCATTTTCATTATTAACTTCATCCAAAGAATCACATTCCCAGCCAAAGATACCTATTTCTAAAGACCTCAAAGCTTTTTGAAAAGATTCTTCAAAAGAGCGGCCAATTGCCATTGATTCTCCTACTGATTTCATTGAGGTACTTAAGGTTTTTGAGGAACCCTTGAATTTTTCAAAAGCAAATCTAGGGATTTTAGTAACCACATAATCAATTGAAGGTTCAAAACATGCTGGAGTCTTTTTTGTAATATCATTAACTATTTCATCAAGTGTAAAACCAACAGATAATAAAGCTGCAATCTTTGCAATAGGAAATCCAGTAGCTTTGCTTGCCAAAGCTGATGATCTACTTACACGTGGATTCATTTCAATAACAATAACTTCTCCATTTCTTGGATTTATCGCAAATTGAATATTACTTCCACCCGTTGCGACTCCTATCTCTCTTATGATTTTCAAAGAACAATCTCTGAGCCTTTGATATTCCTTATCTGTAAGAGTTTGCGCGGGTGCAACTGTAATAGAATCTCCTGTATGAACACCCATTGGATCAAGATTTTCAATACTACAAACAATTACTACGTTGTCAGCAGTATCTCTCATCACCTCTAATTCAAACTCTTTCCATCCTATAAGTGATTTCTCAATCAATATTTGATTACTAGGACTTTCTTCTAAACCTGTTTTACAAAGTTCGACAAATTCCTCAAGATTATATGCAATACCACCACCACCACCACCTAAGGTAAAAGCAGGCCTTATTATCAAAGGGAATGAGTTTATTTCCTTTGAGACTTCATTAGCTTCTGTTATGTTAGAAGCGATTCCGGAAGGACATACATTAACATTTATTTTTGTCATCGACTCTTTAAATAATTTCCTATCTTCTGCTTTATTAATAGCTTTTAAATTAGCGCCTATTAATTCAACATCATTATTTTTCAAAAAATCTGACTCAGATAATTTAACAGCAAGATTCAACGCTGTCTGTCCTCCCATAGTTGGTAGAAGAGCGTCAGGCTTTTCCTTTAAGATAATTTGGGATACTATTTCAGGAGTTAAAGGTTCAATATAGGTTTTGTTAGCAATATCAGGGTCAGTCATTATTGATGCAGGATTTGAATTAATCAAAATAATTTCATAACCAGCTTTTCTTAAAGCCTTACAAGCTTGAGTACCAGAATAATCAAATTCGCATGCTTGTCCTATAACAATTGGACCTGAACCCAAAATAAGGATTCTTTTAAGATCACCTCTTTGAGGCATAATTAAAAAATTTCATTTATTTCATGCTACTTATAAATCATCAGATGTTAATCAAGTTACTTGAAAAGCAACATTTGTTTCTATAGTATTGAAAGAAAATTATTTTTTATGAGCGAACTTCAGCGACTAAAAAGTTTGTTGCCTCCAGAGAATGAAAGTTGGGTTTTTATTGAAGCAGCAGCAGCTATAGACCCTCCACTTATAACTCTAGAAGAAATTGGTCGTGACGAAGTTGAAATCCAAATAGATTTAGAGGAATGGGATAATTTTGCAATTGACCATAGGAACTTGTTGTTTTGGCACGAAGTAGGAAAGATACAGAACGACACAATACCTAGAGATGGATGGGAAATGGCTGCTCTGGCAATAGGATTGGGGGGTGCCATTGGTGAGTTATGGGTACAAGATGGATTACTTTTATTACTAGCTCTTGGTTTGTCAAGTTTCGCAGGATATAGATTATACTTAAAAAACAATTCTGAAAAAAAGCTCCAAGATGCTATCTTTGCAGATGAAAGAGCTATAGATCTTGCTTGTAGATTTGGTTATAGCATACCTAATGCTTATAAAAGTCTAGGTGGGGCATTAAAAGAATTAATTGAAAAAACAAGAAAAAAGAAAAAAAGAAGTTTTTTTGAAGACAGACTAGATGCATTAAGAAAAAGTGCTGAGATAGCCAGATCAGAATTGTCACAGCAAGAAGGTTCAGAAAGATCAGTATCAAGCGAAAATGTTTATGGACAATAAACAACTAGTTTTAATTGCCGCTAAAGCCTGTGATGAGAAAAAAGCTAAAGATATAAAGTTGATAAATATTGAAAAAGTTTCTTTTATTAGTGAATGGATATTAATTGCCGAAGGATTATCAGATGTACAAGTAAGATCAATAACTAACTCCGTAGAAGGTGAATTAAGAGAGAAGGGTAAAATTGAACCAATTAGAAAAGAGGGAGTTAATGAAGCTAAATGGGCTTTACTTGATTATGGGGACTTAATAGTAAATATTTTTCAGCCAGAAATAAGAAGTTTTTACGATCTAGAATCATTTTGGAGCAATGGAGATAGTTTAGATTTTCCATAATTTATATTTATGAGTGAATTTAAATGCCCAGTTCCAAAGGAACAACAGCCAACCAATGAATTTATTGAATTATCAAAATCAAAAATATTTTCATGGCCAAAATCAAAAAAAATATTCTCAATGATATTAATAAAATTTTGGTTAGTTACTTTTATTTTGTTTTTACTTATTTCATCTGGAAGTATATATTTCAAAACCTTTATTCTTAAGTATATCTTCTTAAGTCTTATTAGTAGCTTATCAATACCACTACTAATAACTATAAGGTTATATCTTGGTTGGAATCATATATTTAAAAGATTGAACTCTGAGAAAGTGGAGTATGAAGAATCTGGTTGGTATGATGGTCAAATATGGATCAAGCCTTTAAATTTAAAAGAGAAAGAATCTCTAATAGCATCTGTCGAAGTAAAACCTATATTAAAAAATCTAACTCAAATATCATCTATTATTTTAATCATAGTTTTAACAGGAATATTAATATTCCAATACAAAAACATCTAAATGAGTTCTAATTTTAAAAATCTTTATACATCAAATAATCCTCCTTTACAGGCAACATTAATGAGAGGTTCAAATATTGAATCTATCCATAAAATTCATGCTGTTATTAGTGATAAAAAAGGTAGAGTTTTAATGTGTGCGGGAAATCCAGAGTATAAAAGTTTTATAAGGTCATCATTAAAACCTTTTCAAGCGATACCATTTTTGAGTAGTGGAGCAACATCTGAAATTAATAACGCATCGAAATCCATAGCTTTAGCATGCGGATCTCATAGTGGATCTAAATTGCATACGAGAGAAGCCTTTAGAATCTTATGGGCCTATGATATTGATATAAACTATTTAAAATGTCCTAAATTAATCAAAAGTCCGCTAGAGAATAATTGTTCTGGAAAGCATGCTGCTTTTCTCGCAACATGTAAAAAACTAAATTTGCCCTTAGATAGCTATTTAAAAGGAGATCACCCACTTCAAAAAGAAATATTTAGGATTATTTCAGAATTCCTTGAAATTCCATTATCTGATATTTGCGCAGAGCGTGACGACTGCGGAGCTCCAACTCTATATATGAAATTACTTGAGATGGCTAAGTTATATGCTCTCCTAAGTTCCTCAGAGAATGCGGAATTAGAACAAATCAGTAGATCAATAAGAAACAACCCTGTAATGATAGGAGATAAGAATAAATTTGATACTAAAATCATTGAAGCTTCTCACGGACAAGTTATAAGTAAAGGTGGCGCTGAAGGGATACAATGTCTATGCAAGGTTAATGAAGGAATAGGACTTGCATTAAAAGTTGAAGATGGTTCAAAAAGAGCCAAGCATGCAGTGAGCCTCCATTTATTAAAACAGTTAGAATGGATTTCTGATTTAAGGATACAAGATATAGAAGATAAGATTTTAAAATTCGCAGAAGGTGTTCAAATAGAAGTAAAAGGTCAATTAAAATTCCAAGAATCCTAAAAAATAGAAAAAAGAACCCTTTCAGATGTATGCTATAGATATGACGCGGGGTAGAGCAGTCTGGTAGCTCGTCGGGCTCATAACCCGAAGGTCGGAAGTTCAAATCTCCCCCCCGCCACCAATGATATAGCCCCTTTTTAGGGGCTTTTTTATTGCAAATACTAGGTTTTAAGGTGTCAGAGATAACTTTACCTAATAGACTGTCTATGATTTAATTGAACTAAAATATACTTATTTAGACCTTTTCAAGGACACTCCAAGTACACTTTTATATGAACAGATCCCTCAGAAAAACTAGGACTTGGGAAGATGAAATCGACTTCAAGTTTTGTCCGAGACCTCAACATTAGAGCAAGCAGTAGGTAAAGCGATGGCAGCCTTATGGTACAGAACATAGAGCCAATTACCCCTAGTTAATAAAATGGAATTATTATTGCTAAATAAAATAACTAAATAAACAATTTTTACAGGTTTGGTTTCCTTAAAATTTGCACTAATAGATAAAAAAGGGGTAATACCCCTTAAAAAAGCTAGATAATCCCCATCACCCAGCCTTTAAAAAATCATAGCACTACATATGGTGTTTGTAAGTAACATATTTTACCTATTTATGGGGTTGTCTTCATCTCATTAATTTGCCATGATAGGAATCCCCATCACCCAGGCTCTACGTTGATCGTCAGAGTCTTTTTTTTTTAATCTCTCAATTCTAAAATTTGTAAAGGAATTACTAACACTTATGCATCTTTTAACTAAGTCTAGAAAACAGAAGAACTGCAAAATGCTATTTGATTAGGAAAATAACTTTTGATAAAGATTAAGTAGCTTATATTTCATTTTATAGCTAAGTATAAAAAAGAATCAGATTATTTCTTATGCATTTTGACATGTTACTTATACCAATTTGTGTATTAGCTATTTTTTATTTTTTTACCAGGCCTAAAAAGGGAAGGCTATCTAAAAAATGGACTAGAGAATAATTTTTAAACTCTCTATATATACGATTATAGATTTTAAATGGTCTTAGAAAATCTTTATTAATTGCTAATTAATTGAAAAAATCAAGAAATAATATTTAAATAATATAAATTTGGATTTGAGATAAAATTAATAATTTATATTTTTATAAGTTCAAAGTAGCCATCTTTATTTAGTAGATACTTATCAAACCAAAGATTTAATAGGTTATCAATTCCTATTCCACTCATATTGTTTAATTGAGATTTTTTATAATCAGATAAAGCCAATATTAAATAAGGGAAAATCATATCAGATATACCATTAGGCAGTTTTTTTAAAGGAACACCATGAGATCGATCCCACAAAATTTTCATATCACGAGAGAACATAGAACTCCAATTATCAAAGTCACAATATAACTTCTCTGGAGGCAGGAGATTTAATGTTAAAACAGGAGAAGATGAGGTCATAGTAGAATTTATTATTTTGTCTAGGATTTTATTTAGAGATGATTGGTGTAGGAATTTATTTAATAATTATATTTCAACTTAAATCGCCCCCTTGATCACAAATACAGACTAATATTATCTCACAGTGCTGAACTAATCAACACTTTTAATACTTCTCGTATCTTTGTAACATTTCTTGGAACTTAAGGAATGATAAAAATTTTTTATAAGTTTTTAAATCAAGAGTTTCTTTATTATTTTCATTGTTAAAAATTCTTTTTGATGAATCTAATTGAGCTCTGCTAATACAAGTATTAACATCTGAAGAATTGCTAGTTAAACTCTCATATTCTTTTTTTTTATTTATATATAAAAGATTATCCTTTCCTGTCTCGATATTAAATAGACCTCTTTGAGCCAAAGCTTCCTCTACTAGTATGCTTATAATTTTTGAATTGCTTAAATTATTTTCAAAGCTCAATTTATCTACTATTTTCATTACTCCGTCTCTAGGAATAAAACCAACTCTTTTTTTCTTTGTAGGCATTTAAAACTTAACTTAAAGTACAGCACTTGACTGTCACCAGTGTTGCACTATATTCGGATTAAGTCAATCTTGCTCCAATGGTAGTACTCATAACTTTGCTTTTTTGTTATCTTGGTTATCTTTTTTACTCGTCAAAACATGAGGTTTCTTTAATGGATAAACACCTTATAGATCATGTTGAAAATGACACCGATTAGTTTTAAGACTTGAAGGATGTTTTTAATTAAATTGATTATATTTATTTATAATTTTTATAATTAATTTTAGAAAGGCAATGGTAAAAGATATTTACTAGAAAGAATTAACATAATAAATAAAATAATCATCATTTATATTTTCTAATTTATTGAAAGTTAAAAAATTGCCTTATAGATTAAATTTTTAAATTTGGATTAATGATTAAATACTAAAAAATATAAGAACTTCATTTCTTAACTAAACATATACAATCTCTGCAGAATTATTAGAATTAAAAAAAAAACTTTATGACTGTTCATCAAGATTACGAAATAAAAATTAATTTAAATGAATTGATTGAAAAAAGAATACCTTGTTGTGATTTGCTTAACTCAAATCATTGTTTAACTGAAAAACAAGTTTCTGAAATTGCTCATGCAATCCGCAATGATTTAAATTTGCATGACCTTTACAGGCAAGTTGATCAACATATTATGAATTTTGTAAATGAGGCTGGTATTGATAACAATGATCATTGGGTTGAACCTCATCTGCCAGATTTGGAACGGGATTTAAAAGAAGAAGTAGGAATAGAATTTGATTAAATCTTTTTCTTTTTTCAATTTAATTAATATATATATTTCTTTTCTAAGTCATCAATTAACTTATAAATCCTTTTAGCTGATAATTTCCTTTTTTTAGAAAATTTAAAAGTTATAAAAAAAATTGATGAGATAAAAATAGGGGTAAATATTATAAGTTCAGAATTGATGGACATTAAATAACTTTTCTCTAATATTTAAATTATTTAAAAATATGCATCTACAAAATAGGTACTTAATACAATTAATTGTTAAAGCTAATTAATTAAGTTTTTTTTTTTACAACTCATATCTAATAATTATGTTATTAAAATGAGTTATAACTAAAAACAATTAAAATATAAAGGAAAATGATTAATTATTTTGGCTTAACTCTAAACGAAATGGGTATAAGTAAATTAGAATTTGCTGTTATTGGATTAGTAACAATAATATTTCCAATATTATTTGTAATTGCATCAAAGAATCTTGATTCCAAAGGAATATTCGAGTGGATGTTGGAAAAACCTGATGATTGGATTGGAAAAAAATAAAAATTATAATTATTTATGAATCGAATTTCAATTTATCTAAACTTGCAACTGGGAAATCATACAACTGACAATTATTTTCTAAATCATTAATTATATTATTTTTTAGAAGGGCATAATCTATAAAATTATTTAATTTATTTTTTTTGAATTCCTTATTAGTTTCTCCAATTGCAAATGATAGCGCACCGTCATTAGAAATCCCAAATTGAATTGTGTTGCAATAAGTTCTAGAAAATTTATTTGAAATCTTATTAATATACTTCTCAATAGAGTTAGGAGAAATTTCTTTTGAAGAAACTGGATTACTGAAAACAAGAAAGAAAACAGAAATTAAGATTATAAAACTTCTTTTAATCATTGAATTTTATAATTAAATAATTGAATATAATTTAATACTATCTTGAGATCTTTAAAGGCAAGTCTTATTAAAAATTCAAAAACATATTAATGACAGAAAAAAATTCGAAAAAGAGTTTTATGTATTGTTGGTACATATTATCTAAAAATACTGAATTTTAATTTTCATTAGAATTCTATTTAAAAACTAATATCCTCTTGAAAAAACATTTTGCTTACGAAAATAATGTTTTCTAAAAATTTAGAAAAGATGAAATCAATTAAATTTATTAATTAAAATAAGTAATTTTGCTATTAAAGATAGTCTTTGTTCTTTATAGATATTAAGTAAAGCTTGATTTATGTTTAATAAATAGTAATTTAGAAAAAAATAAACATTATGGCTTTACCAGAATTAATATATGCTCCTATTGAGGGAGGCACAATTCACAGGTATGAAATTATTGGTGGTAAAAGAAAATTTTTAAGATTCATAGGTTGTTATCTTGGTAAATGCAACTTCCACAAAAGTATTGATGATGCTATTGATTACATAAGAAGCCTCAAGGATGTTAAAAATATGAAAAAAGATAATAATTAAAAGAAAATATTTAATCTATATGTTGCTTTTTAGTTATTGCTACAAATAATATACAATTGTTATTTTAATAGGAATTGAATATTTACTTGAGTTATAGTTCCAAAAGATAACTTGCAATTAATAAAAGAAATTAGTTTATGGAAAATAGGCAAACTAATTTTTTTAAATCTAAAGACTTTATAGACAATATAAAGCCAATTGAAAAAGGAATAGAAATTGATACTTTTGAGAAGATCGAAAATCAAAAAGATTTAAATATTGGATTATACGGTTGGTATTCAATTTGCCCATCAAATGAACTAAAAAGAAATAAACCTTTTTATTTTTCACTTTTTGATGAGCCTCTTCTTCTATTTAGAGATGAGAATACAAATGTAAGGTGTATTAAAAATATTTGTCCCCACAGAGGAGCATCCTTTTATGGAGGTTCAATAAGAGATGGGGAAATAACATGTCCATATCATGGAGCAAGATTCTCTTCTGAGGGTAATTGCAAAAATTTAGACAGAATAACATGTACACATATAGTAGATAATAATTATGACAACTATGCCAAGAGAATTCATTTATCTCAATACAAAACATTAGAAATAAATAATTATATTTATGTCTACTTTTCAAAAAATTCTAAAACTGATTTAAATGATATTAAAGAAGAACAATCCATTACTAATTATGAATTAATTAATAATGGATTTCCCGAAGAGGACTATGTTTTTGAGGAAGTTTTAATTGATTTTAAGTGTGACTGGTCAAGGATTATTGAAAATCATTTAGATATACTTCATATATTTTGGGTTCATGGAGACACAATACCAGATAAAGATGTAAATAAAAATGTACTAGTTAGTTTCAATCAAAAAATAGAAATTAATCCAAAATATATTGAAAGTATTTATTTTTATAAGAGTGATCCTACAAAAGAATTTATAAGGATAAAGTATATACCACCAGGAAGAATATTAATTTATAAAGGAAATGCTGCTAATTGTAGATATGTTCAGGTTCTTGACCATATTCCATTAGGTCATAATAAAGCTAGAGTTATAGTCAGACATTATAGGAAGTTCCTAAAAAACAAATTCCTTAACAATTTACTACTATTTAAAGAGACTCAAAAAAAGATATTTTATAAGATATTTAATGAAGATTATATGATTTTAAAAACTCAAACATATAATCATAACTCAGGTCAAATAAAAAAGGATGATATAAAATTATTAGGTGAAGACAGAATGATTAATTACTTCTGGAAATGGTATAAAAAATCAGAAGATAAAGATCAACCTTGGAAATATAATAAAAATAATAATATCCTAAATGTTTACGATGAGGTAATTTTACAATACCCCCCTGAAATAAATCGATATGAGGTTATTAATAATATAAACATTATCAGAAAAACATGTATAAGATTTATAGCTCCTCTTTTATTTTTTATACTAATAATATAGTTTTCATGAAAAAAGTTAATAGACCTATTTGGCTTAATTGGTTATATCTATTTATATTTATTTTAAGTTCAATTCAATTGTTTATATTTTGGAGCACTAAGTTAAGTGGTTAATGAATTTTGGTTTGAAGCAGAAAATATAAGTTGTTATAAGAATGGGTATAAAGTAGTTAAAGATTTAAATTTAAATTTAAAATACTCAGAAAATGTTATCATAATGGGACCAAATGGTTCGGGAAAATCCTCTTTAATAGATTTAATTAATAGAAATATATATCCAGTATTGGGGGACAATGTTCTTTTAAAAATATTTAATAAAGATCTTATTAATTTATGGGAACTAAGAAAAAGAATAAGTACCGTAAATAGTGAAATTAAGAATAGAATTAATCCATATTTAACAGTTATTGATTTAGTAATAAGTGGTTTATATGGAAAATATTGCCTTATCTCAAAAAAATCTGAAAGAGATATTTCTATAGCAGAAGATGTTATAAGTAAAATGAATTTAGTTAATTTGTCTCGAAAATATTTTTCTTATTTATCAGACGGTGAAAAACAAATTGCACTTATTGCTAGAGCTTTAATTAATAATCCAGAAATTTTAATCTTAGATGAGCCAATTGCAAATTTAGATTACAGATCTAAGTTTTATATTATTGATAAAATTAATGAATTGTCAAAATTAAATACTAATATCTTATGCATAACACATGATCTTACAATGATTACAAAGATTTATGATCGAGTTATATTGTTAAAAGACAGATCGATAATTGCTGATGGAAGTCAAAAAGAAATTTTAACTAGTAAAAATATTAATAAATTATTTAATATTAATATTGAACTTATTGAGTATAAAGGCAAATGGAATATATACCAGAATTCATATAATGATTAAAAAAACAATTAATATTGCAATTACAAAAAACATAATTTTTTTATTTGTTATTTGAGAAAAAGTTTTTCTTCCAAATAATGATGATCCACATTTAAGGCAAACCATCTTGCCTCCCAAGGATCTATCAGAAACAAAAGTAGAACTACCACAATTAAGACAATATTTATTTGAGTTCATTTTCAAATAGGAATAACTTTACTCCATACAAATTATATTCTTTTTTTTGAATGTTAAGAAAGATAAATAAAATGTTTTGATAATGAGAATCGCTTGCAATAATACGTTTCATAATGCATAATTGATAATAATTCTCATTATCAATGTTTTCGTAGATGACTTTCCGTGCTTATGGGGAATCTCCAAATAAATCAGTAAGAATAATAACTGGGCAATCAGTGTTAATTGATCCCTCTTCAAGGCCAAAAGGAACTTGTCTTGAAGTTGAAAGTGGTATCGCAAGAGTATATTGTCCTTGCGAAGAAACTGAAGGGATGACACTTGCTTTTTTGCAATCAGGAGACCAATTGAGAACTGACCTTTTGTGTAGTGAAGGAGTTTGCGTGGAAGCCTTAACTGATTTATCGTTTCATAGCAATGTACATATTGATGAGAATATTGGTTTTGATGCTGTTAATGAATGGACTCTGCAACTCCTTAGGATTAGACATCTTGGTAATGCAGAACAAAGATTACAAGCATTATTATCAATATTAGTAAATCGATTAGGAAAAAGATGTGGTCAATGGTGTGAATTACCTTTTAGGCTTACACATGAAAGGATAGGGGAGTTAATAGGCTCAACACGTGTAACATCAACAAGGTTAATATCAAAATTACGTTCATCAGAGTTATTAATTGCTCCTTTAGGAACTCAGACAGTAAGTTTAGCCCCTTCTTTTATTGAATCTTCACTAATTTAAAATAATGAAAGTATCCGAATCAATAATTAATAATCTATTAATAGAAGTCGATACATTAACTTATAGACTTAGAAGCATTAAGCTATCTTTCCAAACTACTTCTAATGATCGACTAAAAGAGAGATTAATTTATGAAAAAAAGTCTATTTTTGAAAGAGTCAATGAAATAAATAAAACTGCATTTTACTTAAATAAAAGCGGAAACGAAAAAATTAGTTTTTCTTCTTTATTACTTGAAAAGTCAAGGAGAACTTTAAAAGAAATTAGTACAGAAAGTAATTTATTTTTTATTTAAGTCACTATCAATCAAAAGAACAGCAGAAGGTTGTTTATTTGCAAATTTTACTTTTCCAAGAATGTGTGCAAACTCATCTTCAGAGTTTGTTTGAGCATCAATAATTGGATCTAGAAATACATTAGTCCTTGTATCAGAAATTCTTTCTGAAATTGAATATATTTGTTGTAGAGATGAAGTTAAATCAGCCTCCATATTAAATGAGTAAGAGACCAAATCCTCAATAGAATCCCAATTCTGAATAGGTTCAGGCAATTCTCTTAATTTAACATTCTGTCCCCGAGCAATTAAATAATCAGCAAATTTTTGTGCATGTTCCATCTCTCCTTGAGACTCACTAAGAAAAAAAGATGCAAATCCAGCCAAATCGCGCTCCTTGAACCATAAGTAATTAGAAAAATATTGAACATTAGCATATCTTTCCATTGTTAGATGTTCAAAAAGATTATCCAACAAACCAATATCAATTGGCTGTGCAACAGCTCTGCCAGAAGGGCCAAAATTTACTAACTTTTTTGTTTTTAAAATATTCTCAGTCATTATTTTATAAATAACTTAATTAAATAATACAACATTTTGTATAAATAAGTAATTAAAAAAATATTTAAATTGTTTTAAATAATATGATAATGAATATCAATAGCAATACATCGATATGAATTTTGAATACAACGATTCTGAGTTGCTATTAATTAACAAATTATATGTGAATAAAAAAAAGAAATGTAAAAAGAAAAAATGCTCTAACTGGAAGGGAGGTAAGTGTAACTGTTTATAAAAAACTTATTTAAATATATACTTTGTAAGCACCAGGATATAAATAGAAAAAGCTATCTTTATTTATATTAAGAGTACATTTATCTCCAATATTAAGAAGGTTATTAATATTAGTTCTGACCCTTAAATTTTCTCCATTAATAGATACTTTATACATAAAATATTCTCCTAGGAATTCTTTTGAAATTACAACTGCATTACCATTCCTTGATCTATTAATAGAAATAAATTTCGGGGAAATCGAAAGAAATTCTAGATTTTGATTACTTCGTAAATCAAGATTATTTATTTTACCTAAACAAGAAAAAGAAGAATTATCTTCTTTTCTGATATTTAGAATATTGTTCCCCAAGATGAAACTACTGACAAAAAGAGTTTTAGGATTTTCTAGAAGATTAATTGGTTTATCAATTTGATGTATTGTACCCTCTTTCATTACCGCAACTTTATCACAAATGGACATAGCCTCTTCAGGGTCGTGCGTAACCATTAATCCACTAGCATTACATCTTCTTAGAATGTTTGGAAGCTCACTTCTCAATTTCAATTTGACATGCATATCAAGACTACAAAATGGTTCATCTAATAATATGAAATTTGTTCCTGGGGCCAAAGCCCTTACAATTGCCAGTCTTTGCTTTTGTCCTCCTGACAATTCATGCGGATACCTACTCAATAAGTTATCAAGACCAACAATATTTAGTAAATAATCAACCCTAGATCTATCATTCTTATTCTTCAAGCCAAACATTACATTTTCCAGAACAGTTAAATGAGGAAAAAGTGCATAATCCTGAAAAACCATGCCAATATTTCTTTTTTCTGGAGTAAGTATTCTTGTTGCACTTGAAATTTCTTTTTCATTTAATGTTATTCTTCCTTTAGAAGGGAATTCGAATCCTGCTATCAATCTCAAAAGAGTAGTCTTTCCACAACCTGAAGGACCAAGTAAACCTAATAATTCACCAGCCTCAATTTCTAAATTAATTGCATTTAAGATCCAATTCGAAAGATTTTGTTTATTATATTTATGATGTAAATCATCAATTATTAGCCCCTCTTTTTTCACTAAAAACTATTACTTTAAAATTATTAAATTAGCAGAAAATATTCAACAAAAATAATGCTTGTATAATTTTATACATCGATCAAAGAATCTAAATGAAATGAGAAAGATTGAAAGAGCCGAAATAATCCTCAAAGAGCTTAAAAAACTATATCCATCACCACCAATACCTCTTGACCATACAAATGCTTTCACACTATTAGTGGCAGTAGTTTTAAGTGCTCAATCAACAGATAAGAAAGTTAATGAATTAACTAAGGAATTATTTAAAGTAGCAGATAATCCTGAAAAAATGGTAAAGCTTGGAATAACAGGAATATATCAATATATAAAACAATTAGGTCTATCTAATCAGAAATCAAAAAATATTTTTCATCTGTCAATGCTACTTGTCGAAAGATTTAACAAACAAGTCCCAAATACTTATAAAGAACTTGAATCTCTTCCAGGAGTAGGTCATAAAACTGCATCAGTTATAATGGCACAAGTTTTTAATATTCCTTCATTTCCAGTTGATACTCACATACATCGTTTATCACAAAGATGGGGTTTAACGAAAGGGGACAATGTAATACAGACAGAAAAGGATCTCAAAAGAATATTCCCTAGTACTGAATGGAATAAATTACACTTACAAATAATCTTCTACGGAAGAGAATATTGCACAGCAAGAGGATGTGATGGGACAAAATGCTATATTTGCAGAACTCTTTATCCCAAAAGAAAAAGTAAGTTCATATGTAAAAAGCCTTAAAAATAAATATAATTATTAAATTAGCTTTTGTAAAATTATGAACATAGCAATTTCAGGCGCATCAGGGAAAACAGGTTTTAGAATTGCCGAAGAAGCAGTTAAAAAAGGATTAAAAGTAAGGCAAATAATTAGAAAAAACTCAGTAGTTGGTGCTGGACTTGAAAATATAGAAACGATTAGGGTCTCATTAGATAATAAAAAAGAATTAGATAAATCTTTAGAGAATATAGATACTTTAGTAATTGCTACTGGTGCAAGAGCATCTTTAGATTTAACTGGACCAGCAAAGGTTGATGCTTTAGGTGTGTATAGACAATTACAGAGTTGCAAAAGAGTTGGTGTTAAAAGAGTAATATTAGTAAGTTCTTTGTGTACAGGTAAACTTTTTCACCCATTAAATTTATTTGGGCTAATTCTAATCTGGAAAAAAATAGGTGAGAATTACATACGAAATTCAAGCTTAGACTGGACTATTATTAGACCTGGAGGATTAAAAGAAAGTGAAGATATAAAGTTAGAAAGAATTGAATACTCAAAAGAAGACACTCAAATTAAGGGCTCAATACCCAGAAGACTGGTCGCAAAGTGTTGTATAGATTCTCTAAACAATAAGGAATCAATTAACAAAATAATTGAAGTTACAAGTTCACCTGATAATAAAAAAATTTCTTTTAAAAAAGCTATGCAAATGATTTAAAAGATGTAAATATATAAATAAAACCATGCAAATAAATCCCAAAATTGATGCATTACAATTGATGCTTACAGATTTAAGAACAAGAAATGAACCAATAAGACATAAAGCTGCGTTTAAAGGTTGTCAGCCAGAATTTCAAACTCTTGTTTCTAGGTTAATAAAGCAATTGGAGGATGAATTAATTTCTGAGAAACTCAATAACCGTTATAATTAAGTAAAAATTAGGTTACTTAAAAGAAAGTAAATAATCCAATTTTGCTTGTTTTGAAAGCTCATCATATCCACCAAAAAATCTATTATCCAAAAATATTTGTGGAAAAGTATTATGATTACTTTGATTCATAACTTTTTTAAAGCTATCATCATTCTCAATTAGAATAGATTGATGGGGAATAGATAATGAATTAAGCAATCTAACAGCTCTTTTTGACCAAGGACAATCTTTCAAAATATATATTTTCACTCTTGAATTATTTTCATTCAATGTTTTATTTGAAATTTCAATAATCTTTTGTTCAAAAGAAAGTAAGAATATATCGGTACCTTTTTTTACAATACAGCCCTCCTCTAAATGTCCTCCAAAAACATTACATCCCTCATCAGCGAAACTCAAATGAAGATGTACTTCACCTTTATTAAAATGACCATTAAGAGATACTATTTCTAAGTTCCCTTCAAATTTATTAATTTCTTGATTTCCAGGGCACTGAATACAAACCTGTCTAAGATTTCCAACTACACCTGAAACATAACCATATATTTGATTTAAGAGAGAATACTCTTTAATACAAGAAATCAAATCAGATTCTGGAGATAGCTTTAAGCTATGCGGATGCATTTTGGTTAATAGTAACAATAATAGTTAAATAATATAAAATACTGAGATTAATTGAGAGAAGAAGTGTTGATAATCTTTAGGAAATAGAAAGATGTCAAAATAAGAATTTTAAAATTATTCTTTAAAATCAATAAAAATTAATTTTTTCTAAAAGTTAAAGTTTCTTATAAGTGTAAAATAATTATATTAATAGAAAATAATTTGTTAAATAAGAAAGAGAATCTCAAGAAATTAATCGTAAATATGCCAAATATTTTAACGATTTATAGATTATTGCTTGTATTTCCTTTAATACTTTTTTTAGAAATAAATAGACCTTTTTATGTTTTTATCCTCCTTATTATTGGAGGATTAACTGATTATTTTGATGGTTTTATAGCAAGAAGATTAAATCTTAAAACTAGACTTGGAGCAGTTCTAGATCCTCTGAGCGATAAAGTATTTTTATTGATTCCATTAGTTTTACTTTGTAAAAATAATTTAATCCCATTCTGGTCTTTATCAATCATAATATTTAGAGAATTAGTAATCTCTGGTATAAGAAAAAATACCGATGATGGTTTACCTGCATCTCAACTAGGAAAATATAAAACCTTTTTCTTTTTTATTTCTCTATTTCTATTCTTTATACCTTTAAGAAATGACTTATTTAATGAATTAGGTTTAGTTTTTTATTGGTTAGGTTTTATTCTAACTATAATAACTTGTTTAGATTATTTAAGAATTAAAAAGGACACTGTCTAGTTTTTTATCAAACGTATCTTCTTTTTTAAATTCAAAATCCTTTATAAAGCTATCCTTTAAACCACTCAACAAATCAAAATTAGGCTTCCAATCTAAATCATTTTTGATCTTAGAAATATCTATCTGATAGTGATTTAATCTAATTGGAAATCCCTTTCTTGATTTAGGATCTAATTGTTTATAATCAAATGTTTCTAAAGAAATATCATTTTTATTTAAGCCACAAACCTCAGCACAAAAATAAATTAAACCTTTAATAGTTACTCCTTTATTACCAGAACAGTTATAAATATTATTTTTAGAAATATCATAATTTATACACCTAATCATTACATCAGTAAGATCAGAGACATGACCTAATTGAGTAATTAAGGAGCCATCTCCAGGAATTGGGATGGATTTATTAGTATATAACCTTTCAAAAAACCAATTTTCGATTTTATTATAATTACCTGGTCCATAAATATATGTAGGTCTAAAGCTTGTAAAAGGAATCTTTTGATTGATTAACCAATTTTCCGTCTCAAACTTCCCTTTATGTCTACTATTAGGGTCAAGTGGTGACTTTTCAGATAATGGCAATTCATAATTATCTTTATAAACACCCGCAGAACTAACATATATATATCTCTGGAAAGAGTCACATAAATTTTGAATAAGAAGTTTCGTTTGTTCTAGCTCTCTCCCAGAAATATCATAAACATAATCATATTTTATATTTTTAAGCTTAAGAATACTTTCTAGATTGTTCCTATCACCCTTAATTAAATTTGTATTCTCGTGATGAGCCTTATTACCTCTAGTGAAAACATCAACATCATAATTCTGATCTAATAACTTTCGAACCAAAGACTTTCCAACAAATCTAGTTCCTCCCATTACAAGAATTTTCATATTCAAAAAATATTAAATTGAAGTAGTAATCTAAGTTAGAACTACATAATGAATAGTACTACCAAGTAGCAATTATTGAAAAGGATGATTTTATGAAACTAATACCAGCAATTGATTTAATGAATGGTAAGTGTGTAAGGCTTTTCAAAGGTGACTTTAATAAAAGAAAAGACTTCTCTAAAGAACCTCATGAACAAGCTCAATTTTGGGAGAGTGAAGGGGCAGAATGTATTCATATAGTTGATTTAGATGCGGCAAAAAGTGGAAATCCAAGTAATGATAAGACAATAAAAGAGATAGTAAAAACAGTTAATATACCAATTCAAATTGGTGGAGGCATAAGGTCTCAAGAAAGGATAGAACAATTATTTTCATATGGTATTGACAAAGTAATAATGGGAACTTCTGCCATAGAAAATAAAGCCTTAGTTAAAGAATTATCAAATAAATTTCCAGGAAGAATAATTGTTGGAATTGACGCTAAAGAGAGGAAAGTTAGTACAAGAGGATGGCTAGAACAATCCAATATTTTAGCTACAGATTTAGTAAAGGAATTATCTTCGTTTAAAATTGCTAGTTTTATTGTGACCGATATAAACACAGATGGAACGTTAGAGGGGACAAATGAGGATTTTATAAGAGATATCCTTAATATTACTGATATTCCAGTTATCGCCTCAGGAGGTATAGGTTCAATTTCGGATTTATTATCTTTAATCAAATTTGAAAGTTTTGGACTATATGGAGTAATAGTGGGTAAAGCTCTTTATGAAAATAAATTTACAATAAATGAAGCAAATAAAGTATTGTCAACAGAAAGGCTAACTGATATTGAATTGAATAAAAAATATCAAGCTTAATTGGATAAAATTTTTCACTTAAGGCTGGTATTTACCTTAATTATTAGTTAATTTTGGAAAAGATATAAGAAATTAAGTCTTGGAATTACTTTCAAAAAAATCCATACTAATTATTGCTCCAAGCTTAATAGCAGAATCTCTATCGCTTAAATTAACATCTCTAGACAAAAATTTAGATATAACATTAAATAATGGTATAGAGGGGAAAACTCCTGATTTAATAATATGGAATATTCTTAATTTTCAATCAGAAGATCTAATTAGATTGGAATTATTAAAATTAAGAGAAAGATGGGCTGAATCAAAGATTCTAATAATTCTTTCAGGTGAGTTTGTAGCCCAAAAGTCTCCATCTTTAAATGCTGAAGGTTTTCTTTCAAACCCTACCGTAGATAATGTTCTTGAATCTATTAATATTATTTTAAATGGTGGTAGAGTTTTTGATCTCGAGAATAATTCAAATGTGAAAAACAAAAAAGAAAAGTTACTCACATTTAATCAAAAATTACTCACATCAGGCCTTAAACAAATTGATAACGAGATAAATTATATTTTTAAATATGTAAACTCAGACTCCACTCCAGATTTTTATAAATTTATTTTAAAAGGAAGGTTAAGGGAACTTATAACTGCAAAATCTTTTTTAATTTTCATATGGGGCAATTCATTAGACCTTTATACAGAATCAATTTACACTGAAAAGAAAATTACTATAGAGAATACAAATAAAAATACAATAATTATTAAAGAAAAGAATACTTTAGAAATATGGAATTTAATTTTAAATAGACTTAGAGAAAGATATAACTCCTCTAATATAAATATAGACTTTAATAATTCTTCAATTATTCTTTCAGGTATAAAGAAAGAATTCATCTCTCGTCTAATATGTAAAATGTTAGATGAATTAGATAATTTAATAAAAAATATAAAAGAAAATTATAAAGAAAAAGATTTTAAAGAAGACTTCAATTCACTAATAAATGAACTTAAAGTTAATACAATTTCAAATATAACCGAAAATTATTTTAGATTACGAAGAGATAAGGAATCTTTATCAATAAATGAATTTCTTTATAAAGAAGTAAATTTTGATGAAATCGATAAAGAATCTCATGAATCAATAATGTTTATTGAACCAATTATAAAAAATCAACCACTAGAATACGATGGGAAAATATTGCCCTTATATGAGACAGAATCATTTATCCTACTAGAGAATATAATCTCTAATTGGATAATAAGAAATTGTAATTTGTTAGCTTCTGAATTATTTAATATTTGTTCAAATTGGCCGGAGTTAAGAACTGTTCTTATTAATCCTGAATTACAGTCAACCAGGAATTTTGAAAGGTTTAGAAATAATATTAATAACTATAATCGCTGGCATGAATATATTTATATGCCTATTTATTTATATGAAAGTAAACGAGAGTATATTGACATAATAGATAATAAATTCACCAGATACTTTAAAAATGAGAATAGGGAAAAAGAACTAGAAAATTTAGAATGGCTACAAAAACAAGTTACGTTATTAGTTGAAATAAGAGATGCAATAGCACCACAATTAGAGATTGCTGTAAAATATATTGGAGATCTTTTCGTTTCTTTCCTTACAAAAGTCCTTGGCAAAGCTATAGGATTAGTTGGGAAAGGTATCCTTCAAGGATTAGGAAGATCCATCTCAAAGTAAATTCTCAAACTTTAATGAAGATATTTCAATATTTACTAATTATCTTAATTATTTTTAGTAGCTATCCAGCAAATGCAGCTAGAGATACAGACAGTTTTGATGGCAATATTTTTCCAATATACGCAGGTAATGGTTCAATAGTCCCGCCTAAGACAACACTAAAAGAATCATTAAAAAATAAAAGGACCTCTGTTCTTTTTTTCTACCTTGATGATAGTTCTGAAAGCAAAGCAATGGCTCCAGTAATATCAGGCTTAGATCTATTATGGAGAGAAAATATAGATATTATTGCTTTAACCACAGACGAATTGCAAAATGAAGAAGCTTTAAAAGAACCAAATCAACCAAATTTCTATTGGAATGGATTAATTCCCCAAACTATCATTCTTGATGGTAATGGTGAAATTAAATTTTATCAAAATGGAATGGTTGATTTTGGTGAATTGAACAATATCATTTCGGAAAGCACAGGTATCAAAGTAAACACTAATTCTAAATTTACTGTAGAAGCTTTTAATGAATACAATAGTACAATTTCAGAAGAAGAAGACTTAAATACGGATTAAATATTTCTAGAAAATGTTATTTATAAATATTCCTTTAGTACTTTTAGCCTTATTAATTTTATCAGATCTATATCTTAAATATTCACCAAGATCTGATTTGGTTTTAATACCTATAGATTATAAAATCAAAAAGAAAGATAACCTAAATGAAATAAAAATTGATTTAAAAATAGTTAATAAAAGTAAATTCAAAGAGACGATGGTATCTAATCTAAACCTTGAATTAGACTTTTTTAAAAGTAGAGGAAATGAATATTTTAAAAATATGGATTATGAAGAAGATATTTATATTTATAATGGATCAAGAAAAGAAAACATAAAAAATTACTGGCCAACAACTATTATCAAGTCAAATTCTGAAACTTTTATACAGGTAATTATAAAGTTTAATAATAGTGATTTTAGAAATAAGATAAAATATATTTGGTTAAAAGTGTTTTGGGAAAATTACGGACATTTTGGAATAACTAATAAAAAAGATTGTTTTTTACTGAATTTAGATAGTAAAAAACTTAAGACAAAAGAAGTAATTGAAGTTCCTATTAATAATGATTATGATGCTTTAGCAATTAGAACAGACATACTTGGATGTTTTGATGAGCCATTAGATACATTAATTAATTACAGCAAAGGAATTGTTCATAAAAATGATATTTTGACCATAGGAGAAAGTCCTCTAGCAATTATGCAAAGTAGATATATATCTCCACAAAATCTTGAATATAGTTTTTTTTCTAAATTACTTTGTTATTTTTTCAACCCTACAAGTAGTCTTGCGACAGCTTGCGGAATGCAATTACTAATCAATAAAATCGGCGTTACCAGAATAACTCTTTCATTATTTATAGGATTTCTTTTTAAATTAATAGGTGTTAAAGGAATATTTTATAGATTAACTGGCTCTGAATCATCGCTAATTGACGATATAAGTGGCACAGTAACTCCTTATGATAAAAGCATCGTTATGGGCCCCAAAAATGTAAAATTATTCTGTAAGAACTTATCAAGATATCTTAATATAGAGGTAGCTGTAGTAGATGTTAATGATCTAGGAGGAGTAAAAATATTAGCCAGTTCAAATAAATCGGTGAATAAAATACTCAAAAGAACCTTGAAATTTAATCCTGCAGGTAATGCCGATGAAAAAACGCCTATAGTATTAATAAGACATAAAGAATAAATGAAACTAAATAAAGCCAAATTTTTAAATTTTGAAAATGAAATTAAAGTGACTTATGAGGAACTTCATATACGTCACATTAACCTTTTAATAGATATTAAAAATAAGGAGTTAAATAATTGGTTTTTAAAAATGGCAATTATTAATACCTTTGATGACTTAAAAATTTTCTTAAATAATTTAAAAAAAAATAAGAATAAATGTATTATTGCTATTGATGGAAACAAAATTATAGGTTATTTAAATATATTTCCTTTAAATACTAAAGAGACCTGCTTAAAAATATCTAAACCTAAGTTAATAAACAAAAACTGTTACTTAACTAGTAGGGAATTGACTTTAGGTCTGATAAAGAAATCAATCTCTATAACAGGTATTAAGACATCAAGTTGGTTAATTAACTCTGAAATAAATAATCATGACCTTATATCAACCGCTCGAGAATTAGGTTTTCAACCATCAGAGGAAATTAAACTTTGGATAAGAAATAATCACAATAGCTCTATGGGAAAAGCTATTCTAAAGGAAAATTTAATCAATGAATTTGAAGAGATAAATAAAGCAAATCTAATAAAAGTAGTAAATTTTATTAGATCAAATCAATCTCCTTTAATACGTAATATTTTAGATTTTGATCAAAAAGATATTCTTAAAAGAAACAACTCTAATAGTGGAGCATTAATTTTAAATAATTCAGTTTTATGTACCATATTAAAAGATATCAATTATCAAAATTTAGAGATTTACACCTTAACTATAAGTAGATATTGGGATAACAGTTTTAATCCTATTTTGAAGAAATTTATCAATAAATTTTTTGTAAGATCACCTTTTTCAATTTTAAAAACTTATAAAGAAAATATTCAACTAAATTCCTTCCTTGAGGAATGTGAGTTAGAAGAAAAATCTCAAGAGATTATTCTTTTAAGAAATACAATAATTAAAAATGAAGCTACGCAAGTTAATAAAATAAATAAATCTATAGAATCAATCTTTCAAAAATTGAATCCTCAGGGAGATCCATATCCATCCCCTTTACCCTTAAAGTCTAAGTGAAATTCTGCAAACCAAAACCGAGGTCAATATTAAGTTTAGATGTAGGAATAAAAAGGATAGGATTGGCTTATTGTGACCCTCTTTGCATTACTTCAAATATACTTCCAGCTGTAAATAGATTCAAAAATAATCAAGAGTTTAAGATTATTAGAAATCACATTAATAAGCTTAATTTAACTGGATTTATTGTTGGACTACCACTTGATGAAAATGGTAAGCCTACAAGCCAATCATTGGATTGTAAAGAATACGGAGAATTACTATTTTATCAACTAAAACTTCCTTTTTCATTCGTTAACGAGCATAGTTCAACATGGGAATCTACTAATAGATTTGGGATTAAGAAAGACAAATCTGGTTTAATTGATAGTTTTTCTGCAAAGATAATTCTTGAACAATGGATTCAAGAAGGTCCTGAATTAAAAGAATTAATGGGTAAAGAGCATATAAAATATTAGTATAAAATTATATTTAGAAAAATTTAAATGGAAGAAACTAATTCTAAAGATAACTATGAGGCTAAGACACTTATATTAAATGACTCAAATGGTAATGAACTTTTTTGCTATCTAGAGCAATTAGTAAATATTGAGGGTGAAGAATATGCATTATTAACCCCTGTTGATACCCCAGTAAGTCTTTTTAAAATTAATGAAAAAGATGAACCTGAATTAATTGAAAAGATAGAAAAGAATGAACAAATTCTTAAGAATGCTGACGCTGTACTGCAAGAACATGATTTAAGACTAATTAGGTCAGCAGTTACCTTGACGGTATCAGGTGAACTTGAAGAGCCAATATATGACGAATTAGAAGAAGATCCCCTTGAAGAAGATAGTGAAACCTATGAATTACTCGTAAATTTTAATGTATTAGAACAAGAATATGGAATATATATCCCATTAGATCCATTTTTTATTGTTGGCAAATTAAAAGATAAAGGTGCCATCTTAATTGAAGATGACGATTTTGATAGACTTCAACCTTTAATTGAATCAGAACTTGAAAAGAATAGTTTTTAAAATTAATGCGATCAATTGTAGAACCTTATTGGGATACCAAATTACCAATATATGAAATAACTCTTTCAAAACTACAAAAAGAAGGTATTGATTGTTTATTAATTGATGTTGATGGAACCCTAATAAATAGAAACTCAACCACAATTCCTAAGGTTGTAAAAAATTGGATATTTGAATCCGAAATGTACTTCTCCTTATATTTAATTAGTAATAATCCTTCAGAAAAACGTATTAGTAAAATAGCTAAAGATTTAAAAATTAGATATAAGTTTAATGCTTTAAAACCAAGAAAAAAAGTCACCCTAGATGTAATCAATGAACTAAAATGTGAATCAAAAAAGATTGCTATTATTGGAGATAGAATTCTTACAGATATTGTTGTTGGGAATAGATGTAATATAAAAACAATATTAGTTAAGCGATTAGGGAAAGATGGCCTGCCAATTAAATTTAATTTAACTTTGTTATTAGAAAAATTAATTACTTTTTTTATAAAATGAAAATCTGGGTAATAAAAATTGGTACTAGTATTTTAAGAGGAACAGATAAAATCTCTACAGAAGAAGTAATAGAAACCCTATGCAAATCGTTCACAAATTTTCTGTTAAAAGGAAATAAAATAGTTTTAGTAACGAGTGGTGCTGTTGGATTAGGTTGTAAGAAATTAAATTTAAAGGCAAGGCCCACTGACTTAAGTACATTGCAAGCTACTGCTGCAGTTGGACAAGTGAATTTAATGGCTATATACGATAAAACTTTTAAAAAATTAGGACATAATATTGCTCAAATACTTATAACAAAGGCAGATTTTAATTCGAGTAAATCATTCAATAACGCCTCTAAAACATTTAAGAAATTAATTGATTTGAATGTAATACCAATTGTTAATGAAAACGACTCTATTGCGAATGAAGAGCTTAAATATGGAGATAACGATACTCTTTCTGCATTAGTAGCATTGGCTATAAATGCTAATAAGCTTATTTTATTAACAGATATAGAAAACTTATATTCAAAAGATCCAAGAAAGAATAAAGATGCTCATCCAATTAAAGAAGTACACAATAAACAATTAAAGGAAATTAAAGATAAAAACATAAATAACCTAAATAATGAATGGGGAACAGGTGGTATTTCAACAAAACTACTCGCAGCTGAAATTGCAACAAAAGGAGGAGTTGAAGTACAACTTGCTGATGGCAGGAATGAAAAAAATTTAATAAATATTTTTAACGGAAATAAAATTGGAACTCTATTTTATCCTATTGAAAAACCTATAAGGAACAAAAAAAGTTGGCTTTCACACGCAATTCAAACAGTTGGGAAAATAATCCTAGATGATGGAGCTTGTCTAGCAATTGAGAAAAGAGGTGCCTCACTTTTGTCCGTTGGTGTAAAAGAAGTAGTAGGAAACTTTACAGTTAATCAAGCAGTTAAAATTGTAAATACAGATAATAAAGAAGTTGCAAAGGGTATAACATCAATAAGTAGCGACAATTTAAAAAGTATTTTAAATGATAAAGAAAATACTAATTCATCCATAATTGTCGTACATAGGGATGTTCTGGCTCTCTCTTAAAAAAAGAAATTTTAACTGAAAAATGCTTTTAAGTGATTTAATTGATCTCATAAAAAAAGGGAATTCAAAATTTATTAGTGCAAATATTGTTGATGATATAAATATAGAAAATGCAGCTTCTCTAGATAATGCCAAGAAGAATGAAATTTCATTCTTAGAAGAAAATAATATCTTAAGAGAGAATTTAGGGAAAACGGAAGTTTCAGCTATAATCACAACAAATAATACTGAAATTCTTAATTCACTTAAGTTGTTAAAAATTTCAAATATAATTGTAGAAAATCCAAGAATTGCATTCGCAGAAGTATTAAACTTTTTATATAAAAAAATTACTTACAATCAAGGAATTGATCATTCTGCCGTTATAGATAAAACTTCAAGAGTAGGACAAAATTGCTATATAGGACCTAATGTTTACATAGGACCAAATACTACTATTGGTGATAATAATTATATTTTTCCTGGTACATCAATTTTAGGAAATATTCAAATTGGTAACGACAATATAATTCATCCAAATTGTGTTATATACGAAAACACCTCATTAGAAAATCATTGTGTAATAAACTCAAATACAGTTATTGGATCAGAAGGATTTGGTTTTATTCCTCAGGATGGTAAGTGGATAAAAATGCCTCAGAAAGGTAGTGTGAAGATTATGAGCTTTGTAGAAATTGGAACTAATTGTTGTATTGATAGACCTGCAGTAGGAGTTACTTTCATCGATGAAGGAACAAAAATGGATAATTTAGTACAAATTGGTCACGGGGTTAAAATTGGTAAAAATTGTGCTTTAGCTGCTCAAGTTGGTATCGCTGGAGGAGCTATAATTGGAGATGGGGTTATATTGGCTGGACAAGTAGGTGTTAATAATAGAGTTAAAGTTGGCAACAACGTAATTGCAAGTTCAAAATGTGGAATTCATTGTGATATAGAAGATGGAGAGGTAATTAGTGGTTTCCCCGCTATGAAAAATAAATCCTGGTTAAGGAGTTCAAGTATTTTTAAAAAATTACCTGAATTAGCAAAAAAACTTAGACAATTAGACAATAAATAATTTATTGTCTTACTAAACAAAAAATTAAATGAAAAAATATAAAGTTGTTTTATTGTCAGGAGATGGGATTGGGCCAGAAATATCCGAAGTTTCAAAAAAGATATTAAAAAAAGTCTCAAGAAAATATTCTTTTGAAATTGAAATCAATGAACAATTATTTGGCGGGATAGCATATGAAAAAAAAGGATTTCCTGCACCAGAAGAGACATTAGATCAATGCAAAATAAGTGATGCAGTTCTATTAGCATGCGTAGGAGATATAAAATATGACTCTCTGCCAAGAGAATTAAGACCCGAAAGTGGGTTACTTAAGTTAAGGTCTGCATTAAACCTATTTGCAAATATAAGACCAGTAAAGATAAGAAAATCACTAATAGGTTCAAGTACTTTAAAGAAAGAAATAGTTGAGAATGTAGATCTAGTTGTGGTGAGAGAATTAATAGGTGGTATTTATTTTGGTAATCCCAGAGGACATATAACTAACACTAAAGTTCCAAAAGCTTTCAATACAATGGTTTACGACGCTTCCGAAATAGAAAGAATAACTAATATTGCAATCAAAATAGCTAATCAAAGGAATAAGAAGATATGTTCTGTGGATAAATCAAACGTACTAGAGGTTAGCCAATTATGGAGAGATACAGTTTCTAATATCACCTCAAAAGATAAGAATTTGTCTTTTAGTAATATGTATGTTGACAATGCAGCAATGCAGCTAGTTAGGGATCCCAGTCAATTTGATGTAATTTTAACAAGTAATTTATTTGGTGATATTTTGAGTGATCTAGCAGCAATGTTAACCGGCTCTATTGGCATGCTACCTTCAGCATCTCTAAATAATAATGGACCAGGAGTTTTTGAACCGGTTCATGGTTCTGCACCCGATATAGCTGGCAAAAATATAGCAAATCCTATTGCAATGCTTTTATCTGCCTCAATGATGCTTAAAATCGGTTTAAATGAATCAGAAGCAGCAGAAAATATAGAAAATGCTATTGATAGAGTTTTATCAAGAGGATTTCGAACTGCAGATTTAAATAATGGTTCTTGCCAAATACTTTCATGCAGTGAAATTGGTGAAAAGATAATTAATGAAATTTAAAAATAATTAATAAATTAAAATATATTTTTAATTTGAACAAAAAGATGGCAGATGACCTGTCAGAATCGATAGATATTGTTTTTTAAAAATGTCTAAACGTCATCCAGTAGTCGCTGTAACAGGATCATCAGGAGCAGGAACAAGTACAGTAAAAAGAGCATTTGAGCATATTTTTGCTAGAGAAGATATTATCCCTGCAGTTGTAGAAGGCGATAGTTACCACAGATTTGAGAGGATGCCTATGAAAAAAGCTATGGCAGAGGCTCTTTCAAAAGGAGAAAATTTTTCTCACTTTGGACCGGAAGCGAACCTTTTTGACAAACTAGAGGAACTATTTAAAATCTATGGGGAAACTGGTGGAGGTAAGAAGAGATATTATCTTCATAGTCAAGAAGAAGCAGAAGAACATAATACAAGACTTGGCACATCCCTAGAACCAGGCCAATTCACACCATGGGAAGATATTCCAAAAGGAACAGATGTTCTGTTTTATGAAGGATTACATGGAGGGGTTGAAGGTGAAGGATACAATGTCGCATCTTACGCTGACTTACTTGTTGGTGTTGTACCAATAACAAACTTAGAATGGATTCAAAAAATACATAGAGACAATGCAGAAAGAGGTTATTCAGCTGAGACTATTGTTGATACTATTTTAAGAAGAATGCCTGATTATATAAATCATATATGTCCACAATTTAGTAAAACAGATATTAATTTTCAAAGAATTCCAACTATTGATACTTCCAATCCTTTTATCTGTAGAAACATCCCTACTCCAGATGAGAGTTTTGTAATAATACATTTCAGAAAAGGAGCAAGAGAAAAATGGGGGATTGATTTTCAATACCTACTTGGAATGATTCATGATTCGTTTATGTCTAGTCCAACAAGCATAGTTGTAAATGGTGGGAAAATGGGTTTTGCCATGGAACTTATTCTTACCCCAATAATTCATAAGATGATAGAAGAAAAAAAACATGCTTAGATTTATGATTAAAATATAAAAATCTCATAAATTTTATATTAATCAATTCCATAAAACTCGCAAAATCTTTGGCTAAAAAATATTTTTCAAGTCTTAAAGATCAAAAGAAATCTCAAATTTTTATATATCTTTCTTGATAAAAGGGCCATAGTTAGACTTTAATATAAAAAACAGATAATATTGTGTCTTTAATCGACTGGTTTGCCGCAAGGCGAAAGGATCAATTTGTTGGGAAAGTTTCTCAAGATACTGATGAAGGAGATGGTCTGTGGGTAAAATGTTCAGAATGTTCGCAAGTAGCCTATAGAAAAGATCTAATATCAAATTTAAACGTATGTAGTAATTGTGGACATCACAATAGAATTAATAGCGATGAAAGGATAAGCATAATAGCTGATAAAGATTCATTTAAGGAGTTTGACGGATTGTTGAGTCCGACAGATCCTTTAGGTTTCAAAGATAGAAGATCTTATGCCGATCGAATTAAAGAGAGTCAAGCTGGGACTGGTTTAAGAGATGGGGTTATAACAGGTTTTTGTTCTATAAATTCAAGGCCTTTGGCATTAGCCGTGATGGATTTTAGATTTATGGGAGGATCAATGGGTTCTGTAGTTGGAGAAAAAATTACTAGAATAATTGAACGAGCAACTAAAGAAAACTACCCTATACTTATTGTCTGTGCATCGGGAGGTGCAAGAATGCAAGAAGGTATGTTAAGTCTGATGCAAATGGCGAAAATATCAGGAGCGCTTAAAAAACATAAAGAGAAAAATCTTCTATACATGCCCTTATTAACCCATCCAACTACTGGAGGGGTAACAGCCAGCTTTGCAATGTTAGGTGATTTAATTTTAGCGGAACCAAAAGCTCTTATTGGATTTGCAGGCAGAAGAGTAATTGAACAAACATTAAGAGAAAAATTACCTGATAATTTCCAAACAGCTGAATATCTTCTAGAACATGGTTTCGTTGATGTAATAGTGAAAAGGAAAGATCTAAAAACAACTTTGACAAAAATTTTAAAAATTCATGGTGTAAAAGAACTTATAGAAAAAAACTGATAAGGATGAAAATTATCTTAAATTTATTCTCTTTATCTTTAGCTCTTTTAATTGTAATTTTAAATTTTGCTGACTATACAAATGCAATAGGTAATGTTGATTGGGTTCTCCTAAAAGAGAATAAAGATGGGAAAGAATGGCTAGACAGAGGTAGTATTAAGCAACTTCGCAATGGAGAAATAAGTGTATTAACAAAGTTCTTTAAAAATCCAACAGAGTCAAATGATGATGGTGAGTTAAGACTTTATGTAATGAGAATTAATTGTGATGATAAAAAGTTTAAAGATACTTCTATAAATGGAATTCCACAATTTAATTCAAAGTGGAAAACATCTAAAAATGATGAACTATTAGATATTGTGATTGAAAATAGTTGTTCAGAATTCTTAAATTGATAAACATGAAAATTAAACACAAGAAATTAAGAATAGCTATAGCTGGATTAGGTTTTGGCAAGAAAGTACATCTAGAGGCTCTAAAAGAATCAGACTATTTAATTCCTAATGCAATTTTTCATTATAAAAAAGAGCAAAAATCAAATTTGGAGAAAGAGACTGGCTTAGATTTTTATCATGATTGGACAGCCTTAGTTAAATCCTCAGAAATTGACGGGATTATTATTGCAACTCCTCCTGAAACAAGATTTAAATTAGCGAAAGAAGCTCTTGAGAATAATAAACATTTGCTTTTAGAAAAACCTGTAGCTATAAATTCTGCGGAAATTGAGGAATTACAAAGGATATCATTGATTAAAAATTTAAGTGTTTGCGTTGACTTTGAATATAGAGTTGTTCCTCTATTTCTTCAAACGAAGAAACTGCTTGATGAAAATATTTTAGGAGAGATTTATTTAGTTAAATTAGATTGGTTAATGGGTAGCAGGTCTGATCCCAAAAGAGAGTGGAATTGGTATTCTTTGGATTCAAAAGGTGGAGGGGTAATTGGAGCTTTAGGTACTCACGCATTTGATATGTTGAACTGGTTTTTTGGAGATTCCACAAAAGTATCTGGCAAGTTAGCAACATCTATTAAAAAGAGATGTTTGCCAAATTCCTCTGATTTGCTTCAAGTTACAAGCGAGGATGTCTGTCTAGCTAATTTGGAAATTAGCAACTACCATTCGGAATCAATTCCTTGTCAGGTTTCTTTATCATCAATTTCTAAAAACGGTAGAGGATTTAGTTTGGAAATATATGGAAGTGAAGGTTCTCTTATTCTTAAAAGCGAGAATCAAAAAGATTATGTACACGGTTTTAATTTGAGTTTTTCAAACAAAGAAAATAAAATACAAAATTTAACAGCTGATTCTGTTTTTAATTTTGATAAAACATGGACTGATGGGAGGATTGCTCCAGTTATAAGAATTCAAGATTTATGGGCTGAAAGTATTATTAATAAAACACCTATAATACCTGGTTTATGCGAAGGACTTGCTAGTCATAGAATATGCGAGGCAATAAAAGAATCTTCAAAGAGTGGGATAAGTATAAAAATTTAGTGTCTACATTTATAAGTATCAATTAAAACTCGAAAAAGTATTAAATTGATTTTATTTTTTCATCATATTCTGGAAAAATCAATTGAATTAAATTTTTAAATAATGGCATTAAATTATTACAAAAAAGAGCTTAAAGAAAATGCTCAATTATTAGCTTCTAAAGGTAAAGGAATTTTAGCTGTAGATGAATCCACAAAGACAGTGGGAAAAAGATTAGCTGGCATAGGCATTGAGAATACAGAAGAAAATAGAAAGGCTTATAGAGGAATGCTTTTCACTACAGAAGGTCTTGGTGAATATATAAGTGGAGCAATCCTCTTTGAAGAAACTCTTTTTCAGAACCACCAGGATGGTGAACCCATGGTTAAGAAGTTAAATGATTTAGGAATTATTCCAGGTATAAAAGTTGATAAAGGTTTAAATCCACTTCCTGGAGGAGGAGATGTTGAAACTTTTTGTTCTGGCCTAGATGGATTAGTTGAGAGAGCAGCAAAATATTATGAACAAGGAGCAAGATTTGCAAAATGGAGAGCAGTTTTACAGATAACAGATGATGGTTGTCCATCAAAACTATCAATACAAGAAAATGCTTGGGGCTTAGCAAGGTATGCAAGGTCGGTTCAAGAATCAGGTTTAGTTCCAATAATTGAACCTGAAATCTTAATGGATGGGAGTCATAGTATTGAAAAAACTGCTGAGGTTCAAGAAGAAGTAATTAAACAGGTATATATAGCCTGTCAAGCAAATGGGGTCTTTCTAGAAGGAACACTTTTAAAGCCTTCTATGACTGTAAATGGAGCAGATTGTCCGACTAAGGCTGATCCTATGAAAGTAGCTGAAATGACAATAAGAACTATGGAAAGATGTGTTCCCGCATCTGTTCCTGGGATAGTTTTCTTATCAGGAGGACTAAGTGAAGAGGCTGCTTCTGTTTACTTGAATAATATGAATACTCTTTATAGAAAAGCGTTATGGAACGTTTCATTCTCTTATGGAAGAGCATTGCAGCACTCATGTTTAAAGGCCTGGGAAGGAAGTAATTTAGAAGGAGGTCAAAAGGCCTTAATAGCTAGAGCACAAGCAAACTCTGAAGCCTCAAAAGGTTGTTATGTAGCAGGATCTCAACCTTCGTCTGATGAGCAATTATTTGTTGCAGGTTACACTTACTAAATCAATATCTTAAGCAAATTACACGCTGGGTCATAAAATAGTACATCGATTTAGGATTTTGTATCTCTAATAACGTGACAGTTGATACCTCTTTATACTAAACTCTCGAAATCAATGTGCTTATTTAGCATTTAATTTATTTTAATTATGGCCCTCGTACCACTAAGACTACTTTTAGATCATGCTGCGGAGAATGGTTACGGCATCCCAGCATTCAATGTTAATAATCTTGAACAAGTTCAAGCAATCATGGAAGCAGCCCATGAAACTGATAGTCCTGTAATTCTCCAAGCTTCAAGAGGGGCAAGAAGCTATGCTGGAGAAATTTTTCTTCGTCATCTTATTCTTGCTGCTACTGAAACATATCCAAATATTCCAGTTGTAATGCACCAAGACCATGGTAATGAGCCATCAACATGTTACTCAGCAGCAATTAATGGTTTTACATCAGTAATGATGGATGGTTCTTTAGAAGCTGATGCAAAAACACCGGCCAGTTACGAATATAATGTTGCAGTCACTAAAAAGGTTGTAGATTTCGCTCATTCTGTTGGAGTTAGTGTGGAAGGTGAGTTGGGCTGCTTAGGTTCATTAGAAACAGGGAAAGGAGAGGCAGAAGATGGTCATGGATTTGAAGGTGAACTTTCTACAGATATGCTACTAACTGATCCTGAAGAGGCTGCAGACTTTGTTGCTAAAACTAAAGTTGATGCTTTAGCTATAGCTATAGGTACAAGTCATGGTGCATATAAATTCACAAGAAAACCTACAGGAGAAGTTCTTGCAATAAGTAGAATAGCAGAAATTCATAAGGCACTTCCTAATACTCACCTAGTAATGCACGGATCAAGTTCTGTTCCTCAAGAATGGCTAGACATTATCAATAAGTATGGTGGTGAAATTCCTCAGACATATGGTGTACCTGTTGAAGAAATTCAAGAAGGAATCAGAAATGGGGTAAGGAAAGTAAACATCGATACAGATAATAGACTTGCATTTACTGCTGCTGTTAGAGAAGCTGCATTTGCAGATAAAGCGAACTTCGATCCAAGACATTTCAACAAACCAGCTAGAAAATATATGAAGCAAGTTTGTCTTGATAGATATAAGCAGTTCTGGTGTGAAGGTCAAGCTAGTAAGATCAAACAAAATAGTACAAATTATTATGCTGATCTATACGCCAAAGGTGATTTAGATTCAAAAGTAAAGGCAACTGTTTAAAGTTCTAAAACAATTCCAGAGATTAGAAAAGGCCTCCAAATTAGGAGGCCTTTTTTAATACCTAATTAATGACTTCAAAGTATAAAGGCCATCGATTCCACCTATTTTCTCATCACATGCTCTTTCTGGATGAGGCATCAATCCAAAAACATTTCCCTGTTCATTTGTTATGCCTGCAATATCGAAAGTAGAACCATTAGGATTATTCCTATATCTTATAGCAATTAAATCATTATCAATTAGTTTTTTTAAAGTATCTAAATCACAATGATACCTCCCTTCCCCATGCGCAATTGGTAATTTAATACCTTTCTTTTGATGTTCTTTATTTAACCAACCTCCTTTGGATGAAATAACATTCAATTCAACATCATCACAAATAAAATTAAGGTTTTTATTCGCGACAAGGGCTCCTGGTAAAAAACCAGACTCGGTTAGAATCTGGAATCCATTACATATTCCTAATACTCTTCTGCCGCTTTTCACAAAGTCATGCAAGGCATTAATTAATGGAGAGAATCTAGCAATTGCTCCACATCGTAAATAATCACCATAACTGAAACCTCCCGGTAAAACAATTGCATCTACATCTCCTAAATCTGAAGATTCATGCCATAAGTATTTTGTTTTTATATCTAAACATGCTTCCAATGACCAAGATACATCTCGATCACAATTTGAACCGGGGAAAACAACTATTCCTACAGTGAATCTTTCCATCCTATATCGTTTCTATTGAATACTCATAATCTTCGATTACTGTATTAGCAAATAACCTATCGCATAATAAATCAATCTTTTCTCTTACCTCATTTTCTGTTTCACTTTCTATTTTCACTTCAATCATTTTTCCTATTCTTAAAGACTTAATGCCTTCTACTCCAAGTTTACTAGATGCAGATTTAGTAGCTTCGCCGGCAGGATCAAGAACAGATGGTCTTAATCTTATAAAAACTTTTACAGAAAATTGATCCAATTAAAAAATAATTTCTAATAAAAGATTAGTTTAAATTTAAATAAAAAGTACTGATAATTAATAAACAAATATTTTTAAAATGATTATTTAAAATCTATCAACCATTTACATAACCTTTTCCAAAACAAACAAGACAAGTTCTTCTAAAATTTTCTTGTGTTTTAAAATTCCCTGACCCTCCACATTTGGAACACCTAACTTTATAAGTAGAAGCTGAATCATCAGAAATTATTTCTTTGAAAGCAATTTTTGGGTTTTCCATTTAAAGCTTTATAATCAGCTAAATATATCGACAGCTAACTATAAAATCAAATCGTTATTTTTGGGTCACTTAAAACCTTAAATTTCTCTTTAATTTTTCCTTTAAAGGTTTCTATCGACTTCTCATCAAAGGAAATTATTACCAATTCAAGACCTGCACTATCAATTGGTTTCCAACATTTATCTGGAGATTCTTCAAACCAAGTATTAATTTTTTTTCCAACGATTTGTATTTGTAAAGGCAATGATTTATTTGGTATCCATATGCGTCCTTTAATTCGAAGAATATTTAATTCTTCTATAATTTCAGACATTTCTTTTTCAAATTCATTTTTCCCAAGGAAATAATTCATTTTAATTGAATCAGAAAAAAGCTCAACATGATTATGTTCATGATCTTCAGTTAGATATGATTTATAATTCTCTTTTTTAAAATCAATATCAAATAAATAATTTAAATCAATTCTTCCATTATGTGATTTAAGAACTGGTGTAGAAGAATTTAACTTTCCTTGGAGATTCTTTTTTATAAGTTCAAATTGGTTATCACTTAATAAATCTGATCTAGAAACTAAAACGATATCAGAAACTTCTAATTGCTCTTCGAAAAGTTCATCTATAGAAGCATTATGATCAATCTTATTTGTTTCATTATATTGATTAGTTATTTTATTTAAATCATTAATTGGCGAACCATTAACCATTGATTCTCCATTAACTATGCAAACAACAATATCAAGATATATAGATGTTTTTAACTCAGGCCAGTTAAGCGCTTGAATTAAGGGAATTGGCATAGCTAATCCACTTGTCTCTATAATTATTGATTCGATATTAGGGTTATATTCAATAAGAGATTTTATTGATGGAACAAAATCTTCTTGAACAGTACAACATAAACAACCATTATTTAATTCGACAACACATTGATCTTCTGAATCGTCGCATTTATTACAACTTTTAATTAAATCGCCATCTATTCCAACATCCCCAAACTCATTAATTATTAAACCAAATTTTTTATTACTCTCTTTCAGCAAATATCTCAGGAAGGTGGTTTTCCCTGAGCCAAGAAATCCAGAAACAACTATTACAGGTATTTTCCTTTTCATTTTTTTAGAACTAACACCCTAAACTGTACTCTGTACTTTCACCAGTAGAACTATTTGTACCATTTGCGATAGCACATAGTTCTTTTTGTTGGATACGACTAATAACTGCATCAGTAAAATCAGCACCGTCTATTTTTGCTCCTTCAAAATTACTCTCCATTAATAAAGCATTTGTAAAATTCACATCTGAAAGATCAGCATCAGTAAAGTCTGTCGCATAAGCTAGTGCATCCCTTAGATTCGCACCTTTAAAAGTTGCATTTTGCAATTTACTATTATTAAAAACTGCCCCCTCTAAATTACTTTGACTAAAATCAAAACCATTCAAGTCAAATTTTACAAATTCATTACCGCTTAAATCTTGTCCATGCATATCTTGTTCTAAATCAAGGTCTTGTTGATTTCTAATCTCAGGAGGGCGTTTAGCCCAAGCTGTATTTACAGAATTAAAAAATATGATTCCAACAAATAGTATTGTTATTAAAGCATTCTTTAGGGAAGGTAAAATAATTGATTTAATCATAATAAGAATGTATTTTAGAACTTAAGTAATTAAAGTTTGTAAGACTATTTTAAAGTAAAATATATGGCAATGTCACTAAAGGTTATTGTTCCTCCTCATCCATTAATAAAACATTGGCTTTCAATATTACGAGAACCAAATACTCCAAATGTTTTATATTCCACTGGTTATGAACAGTTAGGTAAGTGGATAACTTATGAAGCATTAAGAAATTGGCTGCCTTATAAAAAAGAAATAATAAATACTGATAATGGAGATGCAGATGGTTTTTTTATTGACAATAATTATCCCATAAAAGTTTTAGCAATGATGCCCGAAGGTCTATCGCTTTGGTTCGGAGCCAAAGAAGTAATTCCAAATTCGACATTATCATTAGGAGAATTACCTAATAGAATCGATAAAAATGAAGGAATTATTATTTTTTCGGACCAAATAACAACAAACTCAATAACTTTAGAAACCTTAAAAAAATTAAATAACTTGGGCGTTGATTCTAATAGGATTTTATTGATAGCTTCTATTTGCAGTAATAAAGGGTTAAATCAAATTGCAAAGTCATTCCCTAATCAAGTGATCTACACTTCTTGTATTGATGAAGAGGATGAAGGAGAAAATGTATTGAAGCCTGGAATTGGAGATCCATTATTGCGATTGAGTACTTTATTCCTTGATAAGAACTAATATATAATATATAAGTAAAGAATTTACCAATGTCTGAATACAGAGATTCGTCTTCAAATAATCTTTTTTCATTAATAAGTGGTGCTTTTATTGGTGCTGCAGGTTTAGCATGGTGGTTAATATCAGAAGCTGATAGGAGAAAAGTAGAAAAGAAGCAAAAGGCAATGATGTATTCCTCAAGAATACAAGATGGATCTGAGGCAATTGATGCTAATCAGAACATAAAGGAAGATGAAGGAGAAAAGCTAGAGCAGAAAGTAGAACAACTAAATTCTGCAATTGCTGATGTAAGGAGGCAACTTGAAGAGTTGGGGCAATAGAATAAAAAAGGTTCTCAAATAATATGAATAAACTAAGATCATCAGCAATAACTCAAGGTGTCCAAAGATCTCCAAACAGATCGATGTTAAGAGCAGTAGGATTTAATGATGAAGATTTTAATAAACCTATTATTGGAGTAGCAAATGGTTATAGTACGATAACCCCATGCAATATAGGGCTAAACAAATTAGCACTAAAGGCTGAAGATTCAATAAGAAGATCCGGAGGAATGCCTCAAATGTTTGGCACTATTACTGTAAGTGATGGGATTTCTATGGGAACAGAAGGAATGAAATATTCATTAGTTTCAAGAGAAGTTATAGCTGACTCAATAGAAACAGCATGCAACGCTCAGAGTATGGATGGTGTACTGGCTATAGGTGGTTGTGATAAGAATATGCCAGGAGCCATGATAGCTATTGCAAGAATGAATATTCCCTCAATATTTATTTATGGTGGAACAATTAAACCAGGAAAATTAAATGGGGAAGATCTCACGGTTGTTAGTGCATTTGAAGCTGTTGGACAATTAACCTCAGGCAAAATTAATGAAGAAAGGTTAATCGAAGTTGAAAAAAATTGTATACCAGGTGCTGGCAGCTGTGGAGGAATGTTTACCGCTAATACAATGTCTGCAGTTATAGAAGTTTTAGGTTTAAGTCTTCCTCACAGTTCAACTATGGCTGCAGAAGATTTTGAAAAAGAACTTAGTGCCGAAAAAAGTGCTGATATATTAGTCTCTGCAATTAAAAAAGATATAAGACCTCTTGATTTGATGACTAAAAAAGCATTTGAAAATGCAATATCCGTAATTATGGCAATTGGAGGATCAACAAATGCGGTATTACACATATTAGCCATAGCTAATACTGCAGGAATTGATATTAAAATAGATGATTTTGAGAGGATAAGACAAAAAGTTCCCGTTATTTGTGACCTTAAGCCAAGTGGTAAATATGTAACGGTAGATCTTCATAATGCTGGTGGTATTCCACAAGTAATGAAAATACTTTTGAATGCAGGATTAATTCATGGAGAATGCAAAAACATTGAAGGCAAAACCATATCAGAATACTTAGAAGGCATTCCAGATGAACCTCCAGCGAATCAAAATGTCATAAGACAGATAACCGACCCTCTATATAAAAAAGGACATCTAGCAATTTTAAAAGGCAACTTGGCAAGCGAAGGTTCTGTCGCGAAAATTAGCGGAGTAAAAAATCCTGTTTTAAAAGGGCCCGCGAGAATTTTCGAAAGTGAAGAGGAATGTTTAAAATCCATTTTAAATAACCAGATTAAAGCTGGTGATGTGGTTGTTATTAGAAACGAAGGGCCGGTCGGAGGGCCTGGCATGAGAGAGATGTTAGCCCCAACATCAGCAATAGTTGGCCAAGGACTAGGTGAGAAAGTAGCTTTAATTACGGATGGAAGATTTAGTGGTGGTACTTATGGACTTGTTGTGGGTCATATCGCTCCAGAGGCTGCCGTTGGCGGAAACATTGCTTTTATAAAAGAAGGTGATTTGATTACCGTAGATGCTGTAAGACAATTAATTGAAGTTGATTTGTCTGACAAAGAATTAGAAAGAAGAAAAAAAGATTGGGAAAAACCTAAATCAAAATATAAAAGAGGTATACTTTCAAAATATTCAAAAATCGTAAGCACATCAAGTTTAGGTGCAGTTACTGATTTATAAGGTAGCTAAAAGTTTATTACCTTAATCAATAAAACTTTTTATTCTGTTTGCAAGATTCTCGAGTCTATTAAAGTATTTTGGAGGTAAACATTTTTTTCCATTATTACTATCCATCCATAATATTTTCGATCCACACCATAAGATTGGTTCATTAGGGAAATTAAGCTTAGAAATGACTAAAACCAACTCTTCATTTGATTTAAAGAGTTCTAATTCAAGATCATAAATTTCTAATCTTTTACCTTCTTTATCTCTACAAAAAATATTAACTGTTAAATCATTATCTTCTTCACCAATTTCGTATTTACCTGTTATTTTTACAACAGAGTGAATAAAAGGCTTATTTGTTAAATCTGCTGATTTAGCAATTAAGCATTCAATATTCTCATGTGAATTTTCAAATAACACTTATTGATTTTATTAAAACTTTAATTGAACCAGGCTTAAATTCATTATTTAAAAGGCCATCATCACCAAACTTGGAGTGTAGTAGTTGCAATCTTTTAATTTTAGATGGTTTAAATTTAAATGGGAAGCGCACTTTATTAGCTCTTACTGAGGGCTTAAGCGAAATAAAAGGAATTTGAACATTTGTTGTTCCAAATTTCTTTGTTGGGAATGATTTAATCCACCTAAGACCACTTGGAATAAATTCCGTAATCCCAAGGAAATCATCTTCACAAGCAACTGCAAATTTAAAAGTTCGTCCCTGTCCATCTATATTTAATTCAAACGATTTAAATTCATTAACATTTAAAGAAGGTTTGAAGAGAGATGATCTACAACTAATAAATCCTCCTGCTTTCTCAACAATATTACCCTTTAATAACAACCCAGAATTTGAAATTTCACAAAGAGCGGAGCTTGATCCGCCCATAACAGTATCATTTAATGTTTCCCAACCATCAAATTCGTTTTTATGGAATAAAATTTTTTTCTTATTCATTAATGCATAAAGATTTTTAACAGACTTTAACTAAATGAATAATTCCTTTGCTGATTCTTGATCACAAAATATTAAAATTTGATGACTAGATTTGATTAATTTTGAGGGAGTTCTATCGCTAGGTTCTTTTTGATCTAATAACCTCTTAAGAGCAAGTTGTTTAGATATACCACTGACCAAAAATACTATCTTTGAAGAAGCCGAAAAAACTTTTGGGGTTAATGAAATTCTTTTCAAACCTTTACCTTGGTTATAAATAACAAAATCATCTACATTATTATTTTCTTGATAAGGAAATAGTGAAGCTGTATGACCATCATCTCCAAGTCCTAATAAAGTCAAATCGAAAGATGGGAGGTTTGTTCCACATTTTTCTAGTAGTTTTGAAATAAATAGTTGTTTTATAGATTCTTCATTAAAATTTAAGTCTCTAAAAATTTCATAAAAAAAAGCTTTTGATCCATAATTAGTTAGTAATGATTTTTTCAACATTAGAGAATTACTTAATTCTGAATTTGGATCAACACATCTCTCATCTCCCAAAAATACATCAACATTTTCCCATCCTATATCACTTTTTGAGAGGAGCTGATAAACAGACTTAGGAGTTGTACCTCCACTAACACAAAGTTTAAACCTGTCTTTATTCTTAAGTTTTTGAATAATTTGGCTCTCTATATACTTAAAAACTGCTGAAGATAATTCTGACTTATCTTTGTATATCTTTAGGGAATATCCATTTTTAGTTTTTTCAATCATTTCACCCATTTAGTATGAAAACTTCCCTCTTTATCAATTCTTTCATAAGTATGAGATCCAAAGCAATCTCTCATTGCTTGAACCAAATTTTGTGGAAGCCTATTTGTTCTATAACTATTAAAATAATCTAAAGTACTTGATAGACATGGTACTGGTATTCCTGCATTTGTAGATAAAGATACTACGTTGGCTAAGTTATCTAATCTTGTTGCTATTTCATTATTGAACCATTCATCAAAAATTAAATTCTTTAAATTAGGATTTTTGTTATATGCATCTTGAATTTTACTTAGTAATTTTGATCTAATAATACAGCCACCTTTCCATATTTGAGCAATTGATGGCATATTCAAACCATAATTGTATACCGAAGATGCTTCTCTTAATATGTCCATTCCCTGGGCATAACTAGCTATAGTCGCAAGAACAACTGCGTCAAAAAGAGGTTTCATCCCATTTGAAACATCTCCTAAATCAAAATCTTCTATTTCTTGCGTTTGCATAGTTTTTTCAATTTCGATACGTTGATCTTTAAGAGAACTCATTACCCTGGCATTTAAAGAAGCATAAATTGTCGGAACTGATACACCAAGCTCTAATGCGCTAACGACAGTCCATAGTCCAGTACCTTTTTGTCCGGCTTTATCCAATATTTTTTCCACAACATCATCCCCTGTTATCTCATCCTTTGTTTTTAGACATATCTCTGTTATCTCAACCAAATATGATGATAATTCATCAGTATTATTCCAGATACCAAAAACTTCCGACATCTTAGTGCAATCCATACCTTTAACCCTTTTCATAAGGTCATAAGCTTCGGCAAGTATCTGTTCAATTCCGTATTCGATTCCATTATGAACAGTTTTAACAAAATGACCTGACCCCCCTGGACCAACATATGCAACACATGGTCCATCTTCAACTTTGGCTGCCATCGTAGTTAATAAACTTTCAATTGCATCATAAGAAGCCTTAGTCCCACCAGGCATCATACTTGGGCCTTCCAAAGCCCCTTTAGCGCCGCCAGAGACTCCCATTCCTATGTATCCGAAGCTTTTGCTTTCGAGAGTATTTACTCTTCTTTCTGTATCTTTAAACTGTGAATTACCGCCATCAATTAATAAATCACCTTCTTCTAGATATCCAGAAATATTATCAATAACAGCATCAGTTGCAGATCCTGCTTTTACCATCATTAAAATTCTTCTAGGTCTCTCAAGTTTACTTACAAATTCTTGAAGGGTTTTAGCTCCCTCTATATTCTTCCCTAGACCTCTACCCTTTAGAAATTCTTCAGTTTTTGAATAGGTTCTATTAAAAACAACACTAGAAAATCCATTCCTTTCTGCATTAAGTACTAAATTTTCACCCATAACTCCAAGACCGATTAAACCAAAATGTGCCTTGGACATAAATAATAAAAAACTCAATAAATATAGTTTGCATGCAACTTTAGAAAATTGCTCAAAAAAAACTACTTATGTCAGCGAAAAACGATCGAAAATGAATTAAATAATAGTTCCATTTGCAATAGTTGCATTCTTTACTACTACTACAATTCCATTTCTAATATAAAATCCTAGTTCTGGCTTATCAGCGTCTTCTACTCGATCTTTATTTATTATTACTACATTATCGCCTATCCTTGTGTTCTTATCTAAAATAGCTCTTTTAACTGTTGTTCCCTCTCCTACACCAAGAGGAGTGCCACCACCTTTTCTTAATTCAACTCTCTCTTCAGGTGACTCAAAGAAATCCGCCCCCATTACCAATGTGTCCTCAAGAACAGAATCACTTTCAATCCTACTCCTTACCCCTAAAACACAATGCAAAATACTACATGACTTCAAAATTGTTCCTTCACAAACTATTGAATCAGTAATTTGAGCATCTACAAGTTTTGAAGGAGGAAGAAATCTTGGCCTTGTATATATTGGAAATTTTTCATCATAAAAGCTAAACGGAGGTTTCGGTTGCTGTGTTAGAGCTAAATTAGATTCAAAAAATGCTCCAATAGTTCCAATATCTTCCCAGTAATCATTAAATACATAACTCTTTAAAGTATCTCCCCTAAGAAGAGCTTCAGGAATTATATCTTTACCAAAATCTGTATAAGTAGGAAACTTGTTTAAAAGGTCAAAAAGGGTATTTCTGCTAAAAACATAAATGCCCATTGAAGCAAGATATGGTTTTTCTGAGGCAGATTCCTTAGTTAATCCAAATTGAGAGGTATCTACAGCCATCGCCTTCAATTTTTCTCCAGTAGGCTTTTCACTGAATTCTTTAATATTTCCAAAATCATCTGTTCTCATAAGTCCAAAGCCTTCAGCTTGAGCTTCATCTACAGGTAATGCAGCAACAGTTAAATCAGAATTATTATCTCTATGATGCTGAACGAATAAACTGTAATCCATTCTGTAAAGTTGATCTCCTGATAATATTAAATACTCATCAACATCCCATTCTTGAAATAACCATTGGTATTTTCTTACAGCATCTGCAGTACCTTCAAACCATTTTGGACTTTCAGGTGTCTGTTGGGCAGCTAATACCTCTACAAATCCTTGTCCAAAAGGGCCATTTAGATTGTAAGTTCTTCCTATATGCCTATTAAGTGATGCACTATTGAACTGAGTCAATACGTACATTTTTTCAATACCTGAATTAATACAATTACTAATTGGTATATCAATTAAACGATATTTTCCTGCTAATGGAACAGCAGGTTTCGCCCTCATTTTAGTTAAGGGATAAAGTCTAGAACCTTTTCCTCCTCCGAGGATGATTGCCAACACACGCTTCATTCAATCTACATGGAGGTATATACAACTATTAAACGTAGCTGATAATGTGCAAATTTAGAAAGAGGAATGGTCAGTTTTTAAAGGTATTTCAAAAAAATCCATGAAAAACTTAATATAAATGAGTAATTTTTAATTAATTTGCTCTTCATCTACTAAAGAAAACAATTTTTCTACTATTTTCAATGAAGCTTGTCTTTCCTCTCTTGACTGAGGACTTCTTAATTTCGTTACAGGAGTATGCAGAATCTTATTAATGATTCCTTTCGTAAGAGCTTCTACCACTTTTCTTTCGCGAGCAGAAAAATCAGGTCCCATTCTACTAAGAGCTTTTTGAAGTTCTTCCTTTCTAATCAATTCCAAATCTGATCTTAGTTTATTTATAACAGGGACAGCTTCTAAACTCGCCCACCATTCTAAAAAAATTATTCTCTCTTCATCAACTAAAGATTCAGCTTCTTGTGCTATTTTTTGTCTGAATTCTTGATTCCTAGAAACAACCTCTTGCAAGTCGTCAACATCAAAAGACTTAACAAACTGATGTTGTTTAACATCACTAGATATATTTCTTGGTACACCAATATCAATAAATTTAAGTTTGTTATTTAATTTTATGTTTTTAACTCTTTCTAAATCAATCAACGGATCTTCGGAGGCCGTACTTGTAAAAACAAGAGAGGATATAGAGATATTATCGTTTAATTCATTTAAACCTTTACAGAGAATTTTAAGATCTGGGAAATCTCCAGCAAGATTTCTTGCTCTATCGATATTTCTATTGATAAGAATTAGTTCATGACAACCTTTAGATTTCAAATGAGTAATTAAAAGTCTACTCATACGACCAGCTCCAACAACAAGAACTTTTTCTGATTCCAAAGTTACTAGGCCATCAACACCATTTTCCTGACCAATTTTCAATTGAGCCAGTTCTACAGCTGCTGAGCTTATTGATACAGCACCAGTTCCTAAATTAGTTTCAGATCTAACTTTTTTACCTGTACTAACTGATTGACTTAATAATCTATTAAGTATAGGCCCTGTAGATTGATTCTCCTGACCTAATCGCATCATTTTTTTTACTTGCGAAAGGATTTGACCTTCACCTAATACAAGGCTATCTAAGCCAGCCGATACTTTCATTAAATGTAATACCGCCTCTTCTTGTTTAAAATCGAAAAGATGAGGATTTAAATCTTCAAAAATTACTCCAGAATATTCTGAAATAAATTCTTTAATAGATGAAATACCAAGATTCTTATCTTTAACAAGCGCATAGATTTCTAATCTATTACAAGTACTTAAAATAGAGACCTCCAAAATATCATTGAAAGCTTTCAACACTTTCAATGATTCTGGGATCGATTGATCAGGGATACTTAACTTCTCACGCACTTCGACAGGTGCCGTGCGATGACTTAGTCCGACGACAACAATATGCATATAATCAATAGTAAATTTTAGAGGCTGATGCTTTTTGCACCGTCTTTTATATGTATTGTATTAGTGAATCGAGCAGTACTATCTAAAGTACTAATTACTAGACTACTTGTTCTAACGCAATCCTTCTCAAATTTAACACCATCAAATAACAATCCGTCAGTTATTCCACTTCCAGCGAAAACAACATTTTCTCCAGATGCAAGTTCGTTAGCCTCATAAATTCTATCTATATCAGTTATGCCCATCTCATTTAGACGCTTGATATTACCTTCTTTTGTGTAATCTGCCCACTCAGATGTTTGAGCAATTGCCGGGTCATATACCAGCTGTCCTTGAAAATGACCTCCTAAAGCTCTCATTGCAGCCGCTGAAATTACGCCCTCTGGAGCAGCTCCAATTCCCATTAAGCAATGTGTTCCAGTTCCTGCAAATCCACAGGCAATTGCTGCCTGAACATCTCCATCAGAAATGGGTTGAACTTTAGCTCCACATTGACGTATCTCTCTAATTAAGTCCTTATGCCTTGTTCTATCCATCACAACTACTGTAAGCTCGCTAATTGAGAGATCTAAACAACTACTTAGAATCTTTAAATTTTCAGTAGCAGAATTTCTAATATCTACCTTTCCTTTAGCCGCTGGTGGTGCTGCTAGTTTGTTCATATAAAAATCAGGAGCATTAAATAGTCCTCCAGTATCAGAAGCAGCTAAAACTGCCATTGATCCACGTTGATTATTAGCACATAGATTAGTACCCTCACAAGGATCCACAGCAAAATCAACTCCTGGACCACTACCGCTTCCAACTTCTTCACCGATATAGAGCATAGGTGCCTCATCACGTTCACCTTCTCCAATAACTATTTTCCCTTTCATATCAATTTTGCCCATTCGCAATCTCATTGCTTCAACAGCAGCAGCATCAGCTTCATCTTTTTGACCAAGTCCTGTAAGTTTCGCTGATGCGATTGCGGCCTGCTCGACTACTTCGAGAATTTCTTGAATTAAAGTTTGATTCACAATTAAATTTTTAAAGTTTTTCTTAGAGGTTTAAATTATGTTCTCATAAAAATTACATTTTTATGAGAATTATTATGCTAATAAGCTTTTTTTAACTCTTTACAGCTGTTACTTTATCAGGCCATGACTTTAAATTAGGAATAAACAACTAAATATAGTATCTTTATTAAATATTTTCAAAATAAAATGACCGAGACTAATCAAACAAATTCAGATGGTGCTAATAGACCAATTCAAATAATCCCTTCCGTACTACCAGCAGATTGGGCGAACATGGGTAGCTGTGTAAAAGAACTTGAAGAAGCAGGCGTTGATAGAATTCAATTTGATGTTATGGATGGAAATTTCGTCCCTAATCTCACATTCGGACCGGAAATGATTGCCGCATGTAGAAAATATTGTAACGTCCCTTTTGAAACCCAATTAATGGTAAGTCAATATAACTGTGAAACAATGCTTGAATCTTATGTCAAAGCAACAAAAGGGGCTAATGGAGAACCTGGTGTAGTAATTGCACATGCAGAATCTAATATACATCTCCATAGAGTTCTTGGAAGGATAAGAGACCTTGGAGGGTCTCCATCAGTTGCATTAAATCCTCATACACCATTTGAAATGATAGAAAACATAATGGACATGGTAGATCATGTTTTGGTTATGACAGTTAATCCAGGTTTTGGAGGGCAAGCATATATACCAACGATGTTAAATAAAATCAGAAAGATAAGAAAATTTGTTATTGAAAAGAATTTAAATGTGGATATCGAAGTTGATGGGGGCATAAAAGCAAATTGGACTATTTCCCAATGTGCAGCGGCTGGAGCAAATTGCTTCATTGCAGGGAGTGGAATGTTTGCCTACCCTTCTTTAAAAGAAGGGTGTGATGATTTAAGAAAAGTTGCCCAAGACGCACAAAATGGCAAGGTAATTTCAGAACCTCAATAAAAAAATAAAAATTGATTTAACTACCCAAAAATCCAGCCATAACTATGTAAGCCAATACCTAAAAAATTGACTCCTACATAACATATCAAGACAACAAAGAAGCCAGTAGTGGCTAACAACGCAGGTCTTCTACCTTGCCACCCTTTACTAATTCTCATATGAAGATAGGCAGCGTAAAACAACCATGTAATAAATGCCCATGTTTCTTTTGGATCCCAACTCCACCAAGTTCCCCAGGCCTCATTGGCCCAAACAGCACCAGAAATTAAACCAAGAGTTAAAAGAACAAATCCTACCAATATTGATCGATAACTTAATGTATCTAATTCTTCTGAATGTGAAAATTCAATAGGCTGTATTATGTTTTTCAAAGCATATGAATTTGATATTTTAAATCCTCCTATACCTGTAGAACTACTTCTTATTTGTAGAGGTTGATTTTTATTGATAAATAATACAGAAGCTGAAAGCAGAGAACCAATAATAAGAGCCGCATAACTAAGCATTACAACACTTACATGCATAATTAACCAACTAGATCTTAATGCAGGCACCAAATTAGATGATAATTTCAAATCATCAGGTAAAACAAAACAAGCAAACGCAATAGTCAGCAACTCAATTGGTATAGCTATTGAAGGAATAATTGGAGACTGATATTCCCTCTCAATTAACAACTGCCCCAAAGAGATTCCCCAAACAAGAAAATAAAGTGATTCATATAAATTACTTATTGGAAAATGTCCAGATATAGACCATCTAAAGATTAATTGTAAAGCTATGAAAAGATTTACTAAAATAGTAAGAATTCGAACAATAGAAGATGATTTCTTAGTAAAAACATTAAATAAAGATATTGGTAGATTAATTAAAAGAATATAAAAGACTAAAAGTCCTATAGTAGATACAGGATCATATATTAAATTTTTTAAAACATTATTAAATATCATTTTAAGGGTTAAAAACTTAATTTAATTTCTATTAAAAATCAAATAATAATTGGAATCAATAATAAATGAGTAAAGTTTTAATAATTACGTTTTATTTTTTTAGTTAGTCTTTCAAAGTTGAAAATTATCACCTAAATAATATTTTTTTACTATCGCATCATTTGCTAATTCACTTGATGATCCATAAGCTAAAATTCTTCCTTCACTCATAACATATGACTTATTAGTTATTAAAAGTGTCTCTCTTACGTTATGGTCTGTAATAAGGATACCAACTCCAGTATTACTTAATTTAAGAATAAGTTTCTTTAAATCATTAACTGCTAAAGGGTCTATTCCTGCAAATGGTTCGTCTAACAATAAATATTTAGGACCTTTTCTACCAACAGAAAGCGCTCTAGCTATTTCACACCTCCTTCTTTCACCTCCCGATAGTTGAAAACCAAAATTATCTACAAAATTATTTAAATTGAATTCATTAATTATTTTCTCTCTCCTATTTCGTATTACTGCAGTACTAGAAGATGAGTTTTGCAAAGCCAAATCAATATTTTCCTTAACTGTTAGATCTCTAAATATACTTGCCTCCTGAGTTAAATATCCCAAACCTATTCTCGCTCTAGAATGCAGAGGCAAATTTGTAATGTATTTGTTATTCATCAAAATATCACCTTTTTCAGCCTTGAGATTTCCTACTGCAAGATTAAAAGTCGTAGTTTTCCCAGCTCCATTAGGACCCATAAGACCAACGACTTCTCCTGGTTTAACCGTTATTGAAACATCATCAACTATTAATCTTCCTTCAATGGTCAAAGATACGTTTTTAATTCTTAAACTCATTTTTCTTATAACTGCAGAAGTATCTTTTTTTCATAAAGACAATTTTTATTAACTCTTTTATTTCATTCTAAAACAAATTCAAACATTTTTTCTATAAGAAGTAGATAATTTCTTCTACTTTAATCTTACTAGAATTACTTCTAAAAAATTCAAACACGCCTTAAATAGGGTTTATCATTCTCATTTAGCTTCTCTTTATATTGAAGCTTTATTAACAATTCCTCTAAACATTTACAAAAAGATTCAAGATCAATTCCTAAATTAATATTTGTCCTAGTTTTTATCCTACCTAAACCTTCACCAAGCAGAATAGTGGCTCCATTTAAATTTCCTTTACTTAAGTGAAATTGTGAAACTGATACTTGAAGTATTCCTTGAATCACTTGTCTTTGATCTCCGTCAACAGTATTCCATATGTCTTCAAAAGCATCATGAGCTTCATACCATTTTTGATCATTAAAGAGATTCAAAGCAAAAAAAAGGGAATCTTGAAAACTTTTTGTGTTTTCTTCATTCATAAATACTTAATTTTTAAAATTTTTCTTCTTGTTTAGCTTTCTCATTCTTATTGAATCTGGCGTTACTTCTAACATCTCATCGGGGCCTATATATTCGAGTGCTCTTTCAAGCGTAATATCCACTGGAGACTGCAAAGTATCAAGTTCTTCAGCACCTGCAGATCTCATATTAGTCAATTGCTTAGTTTTACATATATTCAACTCTAAATCTTGTGGCCTGTTATTCTCTCCAATTATCATACCTTTGTAAACTTTTACTCCGGGTTTAATAAAATAAACCCCTCTATCTTCAGCATTTTTTAATGCATAGAATGTTGCCACGCCTTCTTCAAAAGCAATAAGTACTCCGTTTCTCCTTGTTTCAAAGTCTCCAGATTTAGGCTTATATTCATAAAAGGAGTGACTCATGATACCTTCTCCTCTTGTTATGCGAACAAATTCACCACGAAACCCAATCAGTCCTCTTGATGGTACAAGAAATTCTAGTTGAGTTCTTCCATCTGAAGTTGTCTGCATATTTTTCATCTCAGCCTTTCTTGATCCAAGTTTTTCGATACAAGAACCAACAGCAACTTCAGGGACATCTAAAACTAAAGTCTCTATAGGTTCACATTGAACATTATCAATTTCCCTAAATATAACTTGGGGTTGTGAAATCTGGAATTCAAATCCCTCTCTTCGCATAGTTTCAATCAAAATCCCCAAATGTAGTTCTCCTCTTCCCGAAACAGAAAATCTATCTGGAGAATCAGTTTCTTCAACCCTTAGAGCTACATTTGTTAAAAGCTCTCTCTCTAATCTATTTTTTAATTGTCTACTAGTAACAAATTTTCCTTCTTTACCTGCGAATGGGGAATCATTTACAACGAAAGTCATATTTAGCGTAGGTTCATCAACCTTTATTAAAGGAAGAGGTTGAGGAGAATCTGGGCAAGCTATCGTTTCTCCAATATTTACGTCATCGAAGCCTGAAATAGCAACAATATCTCCTGCAAAGGCCTCATTTATATCAATTCTTTGTAATCCCTCAAATCCCAATAACTTACTAACTTTACCCTTAATGGTTTTTCCATTCTCTTTAATTAAACTAGCTTGCTGGCCACTTTTTATAGTTCCATTATGTATTTTGCCTATTACAATCCTCCCTAAGAAGTCAGAATAATCCAATGTTGTAATTTGCAACTGAAGTGGCTTTTCTGAGTCTCCAACAGGAGGTGGGACATGTCTCAGAATAGCTTCAAATAGAGGCATCATATTGTCACTATTTAATTCCATTTCTTCTTTTGCGAATCCTGACAGACCACTTCCAAAAAGATATGGAAAATCGCATTGATCATCATCAGCACCTAATTCTAAAAACAAATCAAGAACTTTATCGATTGCTATTTCTGGTATTACTCTGGGTCTATCAATTTTATTTACGAAAACTATGGGTCTGAGTCCTTTCTCTAATGCTTTTTTTAAAACAAATCTTGTTTGAGGCATTGGTCCTTCATTTGCATCAACTATTAATAAACATCCATCTACCATACCTAAAACCCTTTCCACTTCTCCTCCAAAATCAGCATGACCTGGAGTATCGATAATATTAATTCTGGTGTTTTTGTAATTAACAGCAGTATTCTTTGAAAGTATTGTGATTCCCCTCTCTCTCTCGAGATCATTAGAATCCATAACACATGTAGGAACCACTTCATTATCCCTAAATATTCCTGATTGAGATAACAATGCATCCACAAGAGTTGTTTTCCCATGATCAACGTGAGCGATAATTGCTACATTTCTAATTTCTTTTATTGAAGATGACATTTATAAATCTATAAAAACAAATTTAGTAATTATATAAGGCTAACTCAAAGAATGCTTATTCTGAAAATTCTCGTTTAAGAATTTGGAAAAAATAAAAATATTGAATAAATTATTTAATCCTTCAAATTAATTAGATTTTCTATTTGAATTTTCGAAAATTTTCAAAGCTTCTACTGAGCCCTCATACCTCCAATGCCAGGGTTCGTAATCAATATATTTATTATTTCTGTTAAAGGATAACTTAAAGTGATACTTAGCTGCATGCCTTTGAAGCCATTTAAAAGCTTCAGTATCCTCAAATTCAACTTCAAAGTCTGTCTCTCTTTGCATATAATCCCCAATATCAATTGCGAAACCAGTACTATGCTCAGAATACCCTGGAGGAGCTGATACTCTAGCTCTTTCTGATGCTATTTGATTTCTAATAGACTTTAAAGAATAAAAAATATCTTTTTGCAAATTTGTTGATCTATAACCACTTAAGAAGACCAAATATACTCCATCCCTTTTAGCCGCTTCCCTCATTTTCAGAAGAGATTCACTCATATCAATATGAACTTTAATATTGGGTTCAATAAAAACCAATTTATCTTTAGAAATTTCCGGATAGGGTAAATGACCTAAAAGTCTTTGGCCGTCTTTACTATCAATTTTTATATCCAAAAATCTTGAAGATACTATTTTAGAATCTCGAATCAATCTCAATCCGGCAAATGAAAAAAGGAGTAACAAAAAAGGTGATATTAATAATATTCTGATAAATAATTTTGAATTGGAATTGTATAAGTATGTTCTTTTAGCAAAAGGGATATCAAGTAATTGATTTATATCTTCTTTTCTTTCCAAAATTAATAGTATTCATTAAAAACATATTTCGATATTAACTATTATTTTAAGAAATGCACTTTTATAAGCAAAAAAGATGTAGTTTTTATATACGGTTTTATCATTTTTAAATATGTTGAGAGTTGCAGTTATCGGTGGAGGTCCGAGTGGCTCATGTGCTGCTGAAATACTTGCTAAATCTGGAATACAAACTTGGCTTTTTGAGAGAAAATTAGACAATGCCAAACCATGTGGTGGGGCAATTCCTCTTTGCATGGTAGAAGAATTTGACTTGCCAGAGTCAATTATCGATAGGAAAGTAAGACATATGCGAATGATTTCCCCTTCAAATAGAGAAGTAGATATAAGTTTAGATGAGGTTTACGGAAAAAGTGATAATGAATTTATAGGAATGTGCAGAAGAGAAGTAATGGATGCTTTCATGAGAAACAGGGCTGCTGATCTTGGAGCCACCTTAATAAATGGATTAGTCACTTCAATTGACACAGGCAATAACAACCAAGGACCATATAAACTTACATATTCTGATTATTCTTCTGGAGAAAAGAAAGCAGAACTGAAAGAAATTACAGTTGATATTTTAATTGGTGCAGATGGAGCCAATAGCAGAGTTGCTAAAGCTATGGATGCAGGGGATTACAAAGTGGCTATAGCATTTCAGGAAAGAATTAAATTACCAAAAAAAGAAATGAGTTACTATGAGGACCTTGCTGAAATGTATGTAGGAACAGATGTTTCTCCTGACTTTTATGGGTGGGTATTCCCTAAATATGACCATGTTGCGGTAGGAACAGGGACAATGCAGAAAAATCAATTATTAATAAAGGGTCTTCAGGAAGGAGTAAGGAATAGAGCAAAAAAAAGGCTTGTAAATGGTGAGGTTATAAAAGTGGAGGCTCATCCAATTCCTGAGCACCCCAGGCCTAGAAGAGTTGTTGGAAGAATGGCTTTAGTAGGAGATGCTGCAGGTTATGTTACTAAGAGTTCGGGAGAGGGAATATATTTTGCCGCAAAGAGCGGAAGAATGTGTGCAGAAGAAATTGTTGAAGCTTCAAAAAATGGAGAGGTTATACCTTCAGAAAACGATTTAAAAAATTACTTGAAAAAATGGGATAAAAAATATGGGGCAACATATAAGGTACTAGAAATTCTACAAAATATTTTTTACAGAAATGATTCAGCCAGAGAAGCTTTTGTAGAAATGTGTGATGATATGGATGTTCAAAGACTCACTTTTGATAGTTATTTATACAAAAAAGTTGTTGCAATGAAACCAATACAACAAATAAAACTTACGATGCTTACTTTAGGATCAATTTTAAGAGGGAAAGCACTTGCGCCATTAAATTACAAACCAGTTGATAGTGCTGTAAGAGAAGAAAAAGAAGTTGAAAAAATGCTTAAAAACTATTCAATTAAAGGGGGCATTAAAGTTAAGAGTTCAAAAGAGTAAAGTCAGCAATTCTTAAGGAGTAATTTCTAATAAGACTTAGTAAATTAAGTCGATTATTTCTTATTTTTAGATCATCTGACATTACTAAAATCCCATTTTCATTATCGAACAAATCCTTAATATTGTTAGCATTAATTTCAAATAAAGTAAGAAGTTTCATATAGTCAAAATTACCTGAGTAAAAAAGCTTTTCTAATTCTCCAACAAATTTAAAAACTTTTGATTCGCACTCTTTTTCAAAAAGATCCGGTGTGACATAATTTTTTGATAAAAAAATATCTTTATCTAAATTACCTTTATTAGCTAGTTTACTAACCCTTGTAATTACAGTCTGAATTTTATCAAACTCATCTTTTTCTTTTAAAAGAGCAATACATTTAATTCTATTTTTTAAATCAACAATATTTATTATTCTTTGTTTATAAAGTTCATCAGAGGAACATATTGCTTTAACGATTTCTTTATCTAGCAGAATTTCTTCAAGGTGACTAATAATTCTTTGAATTAAAAACTCAATTAAATCATCTAAAACTTTCTGTTTTATAAAATTCAGATTAGGCAATGAAATTTTCCATAAATCAAGAAGATCATCAAATACTTTTTCTAAAGACAAATCAAGTTCAAAATCCCAAATTATTTTAATCACTCCATTTAAATTTCTTCTTAATGCATAAGGGTCAGAAGATCCAGTTGGTCGTTTACCAGAAATAAAAATACTTATTAAAGTTTCAATCTTATCTGAAAGAGAAACTATTGCTCCATATTTTGAAGAAGGCAAACTATCTTTATAAAAAGAAGGTAAATAATGTTCTGATACAGCTAAACAAACTTCTTCACTAAAACCTTCATTTTTAAGATATTTACCTCCCATTATTCCCTGCAACTCTGGAAATTCATAAACAATTTCACTACATAAGTCATTCTTACAGTATTTAGCAGCTTCTATTAATTTTTTAATATCTAAAGATTCATTATTTAAGCATTTAAAAACCATTTTTGTCACGTCCTCAATTCTCTCCACTCTCTGAAAAACATTGCCCATCCCTTTCAAATAAGAAACAGATTTAAGTTTTTGATTTCTTTCATTTGAAGATACTTTTTTATCAGTTTCTACAAAAAACTTTGCGTCAGAGAATCTGGCCTTTAAAACCTTCTCATTACCTTTAGCAATATTCTTATTAGATTCACTAAGGCCATTTGAGATTACGAAGAAATTTGTACTTATTATCTTTTCAGAGCTTAAGTCTAATTTAGAAAAAGTTTTATCTTTTTGCAAGAGTGGAATATACCTTTGATGAGTCTTCATCACCGTAGAAAGAACTTCAACTGGTATATCAAGAAATTCTTCACTAAATTTACCTATAATTAAATCTGGTGATTCAACTAAATCTGTTAATTCGTTAAGTAATTCCTCAGAAAGATCCGGCTTTAAATCTAGGGATTCAGATGATTGATTTATAATACTCAAGATTTTTTCTTTTCTATCTATTCGATTAACTAATACTCCATTATCAGTCATTAATTCAAAATAATTATCAGGATTATGAATTTTAATCTCTTGATTAAATAGTCTATGACTTTTTGATTTATTGCCTATTACAATCTCAGGATCACATTCATCCAATTCAAAGTCAAGAATTTCATCATTGTAGAGTGAGACAACCCACCTAATAGGCCTTGAAAATTTAAAGTTACCATAGCCCCATTTCATAAATCTAGGGCCCTGTAAATTCTTTATTGCTTTTGGAAGTATCAAAGACAAGGATTTCCTTGTAGATTCTCCTTTCTCAACTGTCTTCCCGAAAACGAACTCGCCCTTTTCTGTATTTTTTATTTCTAGATCATCTACATTCATACCTAAACTATTAGCAAAACCTAGTGCAGCATTAGTTGGAGCTCCGTTTAAAAATGCAGAAATTGCTTTAGGACCCTTTCTTATAATCGACTTATCTTCAGCATAATCAACCAATCCATCTACAAAGAGGACTATTCTCCTTGGTGTAGAAGTGCAAAAAACACGATTGTATTTGATAAGTTTTTTATCAAATTCAAATTCTATTAGAGATTTAAATTGATTAAGAACAGAATGAGAAAAATTTGCTGGTAACTCTTCTGTTCCTATCTCAAGTAGATATTTAGACAAGAAAAAATTATGAATAATATAACTATAATTTACTACCGGTTAAATAAGCTTTTCGCTAATGTATAAAAAGAGATATGTTTTGGTCCTTTGATCAAGGTTGAGAAAGTTAAAAAGAAAAAAGCTGCAGCTAAAGAAGAAACTGTTTGCTTAGCAAATGGATTAGAAGTATCTAAATTTGAAGAATTTAAAAAAAGTAGCCAATTTCTTAAAGAGCCACTTGCTACTGAATTAATTAATGACAGTGATCATTTCACTAATGATTCAGTTCAGTTGTTGAAATTCCATGGAAGTTACCAACAGGATAATAGAGAGAATAGAAAACCTGGAAAGAGCAAAGATTGGCAGATGATGCTGAGGTTAAGAAGTCCAGGGGGAGAAATTCCTGGAAAATTATTTTTATCTTTAAATGAATTATCTGACAAACTTGGTAATGGAACTCTACGGGCTACTACTAGACAAGCCTTCCAAATGCATGGAATTAGAAAGGAGAACCTAAAGGAGGTCATTCGGACTATTGTTAATTCAATGGGCTCAACATTAGCTGCATGTGGGGACATAAATAGAAATGTTATGGCTCCAGCCGCGCCATTTGAATCATCAGAATACAAAATAGCAAGAGAATTAGCGGTTAAGGTTGCTGACCTTCTTACACCTGTCGCCGGTCAGGGTACATTTTTAGAGCTTTGGGCAGATGGAGATTTAGAATACACAATAAAACCTGACAAAGAAATTGCAGATATTAGAAAATTACAATTTAAAGATAATGTTTTTAGTGGAGTAAAAGATGAACCTCTCTATGGTTCATCTTATTTACCTAGAAAATTTAAATGTGCCGTTACGGTTCCTGGTGATAATTCCGTTGATCTTCTTTCCAATGATATTGGAATAGTGGCATTCACCTCCAAAGACGGAGATTTAGAAGGCTGCAATTTTTATGTTGGAGGAGGTATGGGACGTACTCATAATAATGAAGAAACTTTTGCAAGAATTGCAGACCCTTTGGGATATGTAGGGAAAGAAGATATTTATGAATTAATACAAAGTATTGTGGCTATTCAAAGAGATTATGGAGACAGGAAATCAAGGAAAAATTCAAGAATGAAATACCTACTTCATAGAAAAGGTATTAAATGGTTCAAAAAGTTGCTTATAGAAAAGTACTTCAAAAAAGAAATTAAAAAAATCAGAAAAGAACCGAATCAAGTTCTTATTGATTATCTAGGTTGGCATAAACAAAATAAAACTTCTTATTTCGTAGGTTTACCTTTATTATCGGGGAGATTATCCGGAGAAAAGAAAAATACCATTACTAGTATCGTAAAAAAATATAATCTTGATTTAAGACTTACACCTAATCAAGATATCTTACTTTGTAATATCGCCAATAAAAACAAAACTCAAATTAAAAAAGCTCTATCAAAAATTGGATACGACAATTTAGATAACATTAATGAAATACAAAGGCATGCCTTAGCATGTCCAGCTTTACCTCTTTGTGGTCTTGCGATGACTGAAGCAGAAAGAATTTTACCTGATGTACTTAAAAGGATTGAAAAATTACTATTAGATCTAAAAATAGAAAAGACAATATTATTTAGAATGACAGGGTGTCCGAATGGATGTACAAGGCCTTACATGGCGGAATTAGCACTTGTAGGGAGTGGGCAAAACAAATACCAATTATGGTTGGGGGGAAGTAAGAATCTACAAAGGTTGGCGAAACCATTCCTACAAAGAATGGAACTAAACGATTTAGAAAAAACTCTTCAACCGTTATTTGAATATTGGAAAAGTAGTAAAGATTTAGATTTTGGAGATTTTATAAATACACAAGATCAAAGTTCTATTTTTAATTTACTAAATGAAATTCAATAGAATTTAAATTTTTCCATAAAGGGCATTTGCTTTTTTATTTTTCCAAGCCCATAATTGATCACCATAACTAAAATGCCACCATTCATTTGGATGTTGAGCAAACCCAAATTTATTCATAATTTCCCTTAATAGATTTCTTCTACTATTCCAAATAATTGCTTCTTTATTCTTTTTGTTTTTATAAAAATCAGGGTTTGAAGTCTCATCCATTTGATCAACTTTACTTCCCATTTCAACAAGATTGCCGTGTTTATCAGATAAACAAACATCCAATGCGCCTCCAGTTGAGTGAGGGGGAGGACACCTAGAATCAAAAGAAGGATATGCCCAAAATTTTTCAACTTTTTTTAAAATAGATGGATAAGATTTCATATTTTTTATAGGAGCATCAATATTCAATTTTTCGCACTCTAATAAAAATGCTCTTTTAAACATAAATTCTTGGACTTCTAAAGGGCGCCAACTGTCATAAATTAAAAGGTAAAAACTATTCTGTGATATCAAATAATCATTTACCATTACTAATCTATTTACAACCTCCTTTCTTAATTTCCAAATAGAAGTTTTTTCTTTGTAAGGAGCTCCTAAATGAGAGTAAGGATGCGGGTCAACAAGGTTTAAGTAGCTAGGAATAGCTATTAATTTATCTCCATTCTCATTAATTGGTATTTTATTCCAAATTTTCAATTAAAATTTGCAATTGATTTATACTTGCATATATTTTAAAAATGACAATATTAGTTTTCAATTCAAGAAATCATGAATGAATTTATTATCAGAATTATCAATTAGTATATTTCTTAAAACTGTGTTTTCTTTTAAATCTGGATCATTGCTAACAACCTTAATAGCCTCTTCACGAGCCTTTTCAATTAGTAATTTATTGTTTGGTAAATTTTGCAGTACAAAATCAGGCAATCCAGATTGTCTATATCCTAAAATCTGCCCTGGGCCTCTAATCTCCAAGTCTTTTTCTGCAATATAAAAACCATCATTAGATTTTTGCAAAACACATAGTCGCTTATTTTCTAATCCATTCTTATCGGAGGTTACTAGATAACAAAAAGACTTAGTTGATCCCCTACCAACTCTCCCCCTTAATTGATGTAGCTGGGACAATCCAAATCTTTCCGAATTATAAATAATCATAATTGTGGCATTAGGCACATCAATTCCAACCTCTATTACAGTAGTTGAAACCAATATATTTATTTCATTTTTTAAAAAAGAATTAATTACTTCGTTCTTTTCTTGTGAATTTAATTTGCCATGTAATAAACCAACTTTTTTCGTAAAAAAGACCTCTTCTGATAAATATTTAAATGTTTTCTTTGCAGAACTTAAATTCAATTTTTCTGAATCTTCTATAAGTGGCAAAATCACATAAGCTTGCCTTCCATTTGTGATCTCATCATCAACAATCTTGAACAAGTTTGTTAAATCATCCTCTGAAATAATTTTTGTCGTTATAGGAACTCTTCCAGGAGGAAGTTCTGTAATTTGGCTAACATCCAAATCACCATAAATAGAAAGCGCAAGAGTTCTTGGAATTGGTGTTGCTGTCATTGATAACAAATTAGTATTATCCCCTTTATTAAGTAATCTATTTCTTTGAGTAACTCCAAACCTATGTTGTTCATCAATTACTACCATCCCTAATGAATTAAAAATAACTTTATCTTCAAATAATGCATGAGTACCTACAAGGATATCAACTAGTCCATTTTTCAAATTCGAGAGAATTTCTTTTCTCTTTTTTTGAGTAGTATTTCCAGTAAGAAGTTCAACAGAGACTAAAAGTGGATTTAAATATTTTAATAAATTTTTATAATGTTGTTCAGCTAGTACTTCCGTAGGAACCATAAAAGCACCTTGGAAATTTTTCTCAATAACAATTAAAAGAGATGCTATTGCAATGATAGTTTTACCGCTTCCCACATCTCCCTGAAGCAATCTCGACATTGGTAAGGGATTAGATAAATCTTTCTTAATTTCTTTTAAAACTTTGACTTGAGAATTTGTTAATTCAAAAGGAAAAGTATTTAAAAATTCCTTTAGTAAAGATTTTTTTTGGGGAAATTGTTTGGGAACTATATTTTTATTCGTCTTTCTTTTTCTAAGTAGGAACTTTATTTGCAGTAGGTATAACTCATCAAAAACCAAACGTTTTTTTGACTCAATAAGTGCCTGTTGATTTGGTGGTAAATGAATATTAATCAAAGACTCTCCTTTAGGTAATAAAGATAATGAATCAAGTTGCTTTTGGTTTAAAATATCTGGATACTGCTTTGAATAAATTAGTACCTTTTTCATGAGCTTGATAAAACTCATATTTGATAATGCTTCAGCTAATGAATACAAGGGTAATATTCTTCCTGAGAAATTAAAATTATCATTATTATCCTTAAGAATTTCAATCTGAGGATCTACAAAACTTTTGCCATACTCTGTCAATTTAACCTTACCTGATATTGCTAATTTAGTTCCAGGAGTATACAAAGATTTTTGAGAAGAAAAGAATGAATAAGATCTAAATCTCCGTCCTAAAAAAAATTTTGTAACTTTGATGGAAGAAGTTTCATCAGAAACTACAAAATTCATTATTGATAAATTACTATTCTTTTTGCTCTTATAAATATAAAATCTTTTAATATTAGCTATGCATGTATATAAATTATCTGGTTTTAAACTTATTATCTTAACTCTATTCGTATAGTCTAAATATGTTCGTGGAAAATAATTAATTAAATCTTTTATATTAAAAACACCTAATTCATTAAGTTTATTTTTATAAACTTTGCCAACATTTTTTATTAATGAAATATCTGAATCAAGAGACAAACTTGAATGATTTACATTAGAAAAACATTCCTTGGAAATTTTGCTAAATTTTATTATATCTATTTTTTTTACAAGTTTATATAACGTTTTTCTAGTATCAATTATTAACCTTTTTCTTTGATTAAAATCTAATTTATTATATTGATAGTATTTTTCAGAAAAATCTTTGAATAATTTTATATATTCATCTGTAAGATTTAGCTTATCTAGTTTAGTCAATGATTCATATAAATAATCATTAAAATGCCTTTGCTTTCCTAAAATATTAGTAAAATTACTTTCCGTTTCTATTGTTAGAGACTTTTGAAGAGGTCTTATCCAGTCCTTTACTAATTTAATATATTCTTCACTATAGGTCACATTAGAAAAATAAAAAATATTTATATAAATATTTTATTTAAGTTTTTTTCTTTTTGTCTCCAGTATTTTTCCTTTTTAATCAAAATTTTAAATTTATTTTTTAATTCATTTATTTTATTCCTATGTATTGAAAGCTTTAAATTATTAAATTCCAATTCAACAGTACTAATATTCATCATATAAATACTTGGTAATTTCAAACCATCATTGAATAATTGATTTATGTTAAGGTCAAACTCTATTATAAAAGGACTTGGATGCTTTATTATAAATTTTTTGTTGAATAGAAACTTAAACGTATTTTCTGAAATTATTTTTTTAATTAGTTTTGATTCAAATAATTCTACATTAATTTGGTAAGAAAGATTCAGTAATAAATTAGCTAGTGAATTATCTATTAAATCAAAGCAATTAAGTTTTTGATTCGAAGGAGATATCACTTGAAAGGGTTTATTTAAATTTTGAGAATCTTTAAATTTATTATCACTAGCCTCTTGGGATATTTCTAGCAAAGAGTTTATGATATATTCTTCTGAATCTATTTTTTTATTTGAATTTAGATTTTGGAAATCATTTAAATCTTGACTGCAATCTAAATCTATAGATGAAAACTTTTCATTATTTATTGATCGATAATATTCATTACTATTAGAAATATCTTGATTGATAGAAAAATGAAGAGATTCCTCAGCAATTAAAGAATCTTGGGAATTCAGTTGGACTGACTGATGGCTTTTTAATTCAACGACTTCTTTAAAACTATTAAAATCTATCTCTAGATTTTCTGTATTAATAGAATCGTTAATTTTTAATTGTTCAATAGTTATTAAAGGGAGTTTTGAATTGATTAAATAACTGATTTTATTTTCTAAATGGTTGCTTAATTCTTTTGTATTAATTGTCTTATCATTTCTTGAAAAGTCTGAAATAAATCTATCAATAGTTTTTTCAACTGAAGTAAAAATTAATTCCCTAACCAGTTTAAGGTAAGATTCATATTCCTTATAAATATTATTTATTAATTTATTTTTATTTACTTCTGCACGACTTAGCTGAGAGTTTATTTCTTCTAGTTCTAAATCATTAATCAATTTTTTCAAGTTTTTATTTTGATTGTAATGATGCTACTTCATCAGCAAAGTCCATTTCATTTTTTTCAATACCTTCTCCTAAAGTATATCTAGTAAAACGTCTTACTTTAATATTTTCTCCAATTTTTGCTGCTGCTTGCTTCACAAGATCCTCTACAGTTAGAGAACTGTCTTTGATATATGGTTGAGATAACAATACTAACTCGTTAAGTCTTTTAGCTATTCTTCCTTCTACTATTTTTTCTTTTATTTGTTCTGGTTTTCCAGATAAATCGTCTCTACCCATTTCAATCTGTTTTTCTTTGTCGACTACATCTGAAGGGATCTCGTCAATTGATACGTACTCAACATTAGGACAAGCAGCTACTTGCATAGAAACATCCTTTAAGAGAGATTGAAAAATATCTCCTCTGGCTACGAAATCAGTTTCACAATTTAATTCTAAAAGTACTCCCACCCTGGATCCAGTATGAATATAGCTACCTATAGAGCCCTCAGTTGCAATTCGTCCTGATTTTTTTTCGGCACTAGCTATACCTTTTTTTCTTAGCCATTCTAAAGCCTTCTCAACATTCCCATCTGTTTCATTGAGAGCTTTTTTGCAATCCATCATTCCTGCACCAGTCTGATCTCTAAGATCTTTAACGAGTTTTGCTGTAATGTTTCCCATTTAGTTAATAAATAATAGTAATTTGTAAAATTTAAGTCTGAAATTAATTCTTTCTATCATTATTAGAACCTTTTCTTCCCTCATTTATTGCATCTGCTAATCGTCCTAATATAAGTTGAACAGATCTAACTGCATCATCATTACAAGGAATAGGAACTTCACACAGATCGGGATCACAATTAGTATCCAACATTGATACTAATGAAATATCTAATTTCCTAGCTTCAAGAACCGCATTGGATTCTCTTCTTTGATCTACTAAAACTACAACGTCTGGCAATCTTCTCATATCCTTCAGTCCGCCTAAATACTTTTGTAAACGCTCCAGCTCTCTTCTTAAGACAGCTGCCTCCTTCTTAGGTCTCATTGCGATAGAACCACTACTTTCCATTCTTTCTAGATCTTTCAATCTTTCAATCCTTGCTTTCATAGTTGTCCAATTTGTAAGCATTCCCCCAAGCCACCTTTGATTAACATATGCAGCTCCGCACCTAGTGGCTTCTTGAGCAACAACATCTGAAGCTTGCTTTTTGGTTCCTACAAATAGAAATCTTTTTCCACTTTTAGCGGCGTTTCTTGTCCATTTATATGCATTATTCATACATAATGCAGTTTTAACTAGATCAATAATATGAACCCCATTTCTCGCACAGTATATATACTTAGACATTTTGGGGTTCCAACGTCTAGTTTGGTGCCCAAAGTGAGCACCTGCTTCCATCATTTCAGATAGTGATACAACAGCCATAATTTAGTGGTTTCGGGTTAGCCTCCACCTGACGGGAAATTTATAAATTTAAATCACCCGAAACAGTCAGATGTGTGGTTTTAATTTTTTATATTATATCAATGAATAGGTATTTCTAAAAGTTTTTCATTTTAATTTGTTTAGGTGTTTAATGTAAATCAAATTTAGAGGTATCCTTAAGATCTCAAGTGCTAACTTATCTCTTTTTGAATTAACTAGAAATCTTAATAATGGTAATAATCTCTGAATGCTTATAAGACCTCCTAAACAAAGCAGTTGCCAAAGCAAATTATTAAGAGGAGTTAGTTGAATCATAAATCTAACCCTTAAATTAGGATGTTTCTTAAAGAAAACCATTGCCATCCTTGCCCGCTCCTTTTCTTGGGCTATTAATGATTCAATCTGCTCGCAATTAAAAGGTGGATGCCAATGAAAACCTACAGCCTTTGGGCATTTAATTAATTTTGTACCAACTTTTTTTAATCGTTCTCCTAATTCTAAATCCTCCCAACCATAAAGTTCAAAAGAGGTGTCAAACAAACCAACACTTAAAATTAATTCTTTTGATATAGCAACATTTCCAGTCGCAAAGTAAGCAAATGAAGTGTCCAATAATTTAAATTTTTCACTCTGCGGCTTATCAAAATTAGAAGTATTAATAACTGAACCATAAGTAAAACACTTTTTGTTATTTTTGCTCCAATAGATTTGTAATTTATCAATATGTCTAATTATAAAATCATCTAAAACGATAAGATCACTATCAATAAATATAATAATTTCATATTTTGACTTAATTACTCCAAGATTTCTGCCTAATGCAGGTCCCCCGTGTTCTTGTTCATATAATACGACGTGAGGAAGATTGTCCTTATTATTTTTTATCCACGAGCTTGTTCCATCAGTTGAACCATCATCTACTACAACAACTTCATACTTACCAACATTTTTATTTAATTTCTGTTTTTCTAGTGCTTTAAGACATTTCTCCAATATAGGTTTTCTATTGTAGGTTGGAATAACAATACTGACATTCATAATATTTTCTTATTTGAGCAGTAAAAAAATGCATGGATAAAATAAATCAAACTTATAAGCTAATCTGCTGCTCCACCATTACTTGCCGTACCTGTTACATTCCCACCACCATCTGGTCTACCGTCAGTTCTCAGTTTTCTTTTTTTAAACTTTCTAGCATATGCACGATTTCTTTCTTGCTTTTCTTTTTTTAGATTCCTTCTCTTAGACATAAAAAAATATAACTTTTAACTATACTAGCTCACTATGAGCACTAAATATTTTCCCATCTTCCATATTTAATATCCTGTCCGCCATATCAGTAATTCTTGGATCATGCGTAACCATCAAAACCGAACAGTTTTGTTCTTTTGCTAATTTTCTTAAAAGAGTAACTATTTCTCTTCCGGTAACGCTATCTAATGCAGAAGTAGGTTCATCAGCAAGTAATAATTTTGGATTTGCAGATAATGCTCTTGCTATTGCAACCCTCTGTTTCTGACCGCCAGATAAATCACTAGGTAATTTCTTATAATGTTCTTCTAAACCAACTGCATATAACCATTTTCTAGCAATTTCTCTTCTTTGTAAATAAGTTAACCCTTTTATTAAATCTGCTCCCATTTGAACATTTTGTTCGGCTGTTAAACATCTCAGTAAATTATGTCCCTGAAAAATCATCCCAATACTTCTTCTAAGTTTCTGCCTTGTTTTTCTTGATGCTCCATTTAATTGATTATTTAAAACCTTTAAATCTCCACTTTGGCATGTTCTTAATGCACCAATAAGAGTTAAAAGAGTTGTTTTACCACAACCTGAGGGTCCTTTTAAAAGAACTAGTTCGCTTTTCAGAATATTTAAATTTACATTATTAAGAACTTGTTTTTTAGTTTCATTTATCCCATAAAAATGACTCAAATTATTGATTGAAACAGTCTTTGAGTAATTAAATTTATTACTAACTTTATTCATAGTTTTAAAAATATCTAATTATCAAAATATTAAAAAATCTCTGCAGGATCTGCATCAACTAATTTACGCATAGCAATCCCAGCAGATCCCATGCACATAATTAAAACTAATATAAAAATTAAAATAGTTTTATCAGCATCCATTATTATTGGAAGCCTAGTTGACTGTCTGATAATTGAATAAAGTACTTGTCCAGAAAAATAGGCAGGTAAATAACCAAACAATGCAAGTAAAAATCCTTCTCTAGCTACAACAAAGAAAAGAGAATTTAACTTATACCCCATTGCTAATAAAGTTGCATACTCAGGAAGATGATCTGTAACGTCACTATAGAGAATCTGATAAACAACAACACAACCAACTACGAAACCCATCAAAGCTCCCAAACTAAAAATAAAACCTATGGCTGTACTATTTTTCCAATAATTCTTTTCAAATTCTATAAACTGATTTTTTGTAAGAACACGTACATCATTTGGAAGAGAATTATTTAAGATTCTAGACAAAAATTCAGGATTAGAACCTTTTCTAAGCTTGACCAATCCAATTTCAATACTTCCTCTAGGATTCGCAGGAAAAAGCCTTAAGAATGTTTCTCGACTTGTTATTAAGTTACCATCTGCACCAAAAGAAGGTCCCAATTCAACAAGTCCTGAGACGACTACTCTTTTGCCTGCAACCTCAGTTTCAATTTTCTTACCAGAATAAAACCATTCTTCAATTGGTCCAAATTCAGGTCTAGAGAGTTTATCAAAAAGTACTCTTCCTGGATTATTCAATGAATAAGCTTTTCTTGAGAATCCATCATTTAAAAGAAGAGAATCAGAAGGATTGAATCCTAAAGCAAGTATTGATCTAGTCCGAAGATTTTCTGGATTTTTCCAGAGTAGGTAATTTAAGTTAACAGGAGCAGTCTTTTCTACTTCATCTAAAGCAAGAGTTTGAATCAGTCTTCTTTTAGGGAATCCACTCATACTGATAGAACTCTTCGATCTAGGACTTATTAATATAAGGTCAGCGTCTAAAAGTTTATGAATAGTCACACTAGTATCAAATAATCCATCTCGAAAACCTAATTGCATAAACATTAGAATTCCAGCAAAACTTATTCCTGCAATCGCTACTAATAGTCTTAGTGGTTGTCTAGTTAGCAACAACCAAGCTAATGGGATTTTTCTATATTTAAAAAAAGAAAAATTCATTAAGGTAGAAATTTTGCAATTACCTTCATGCCGGCATAATTTTGAACCAACTTTATCGATTCCTTATTTAGTTCTACAAGCACCTCAATAATTCGAGAATCAGCATCACCAGTTGGATCAGTTGATAAAACCTTCCTTTGTTTAACCTGCGGACTAATTCTAATTACTTTACCCTTTAGTATTTTTTTGAAACCGCCATTTTCACTACTTAATTCAACATTTTGAGAAATGAAGACTCTTTCAATATCGGATTCATAAACTTCTATAAGAGCTTCCATATTCTGGCTAGATCCTATATCTAGGATTCCTTCATTTGTAGGCCTCTCACCAACTCTTGTATTGATTGAAAGTATAAAACCATCGATAGGGCTTCTAAGTTTTGAATTAAAGAGATCTATCTCAATATTTTTTTTATCGCCTAAAATATTAATTTTTTGTTTTTTTAACTTCAATAATTCATCTTTCCTCTGAGATAAATCCACTAAAGAATAAGCATTCTTCTCTACAGCTAATTCGTATCTTTTTATTTGATCTTCCTTTAATGCTATTTCAAGGTTAATAGTCTTAATCAAATTATCCATTTTTTCAAGATCTGCATATAATTTCTCACTATTGTCGAAAATTGCAAGAATAGTTCCTTTTTTTACGAAATCTCCTTCAGATACTAAAAGTTCATTTATTCTTGGGGATGAACCAAACTGACTTATAGGTGGTGCCAATTTTCTAATCTCTCCAGCTGGTGAGAGTTGACCTAATGCTGCTACTGAATTAATGGGAGGGATGAAATCTTCAAATATTTCTTCCTTTGATTTATTATTTGAACAAGCAATAATCCCAAGAGATAAAGGTGACAGTAATAATAAAAAAATAATTAGATTTTGAAACTTATTTCTATTCATAAAAATCAAATAATACTTTTTTTATATACTCATCAACCCATTCTTCATCGAAATACTTTAAAAGAACAATCCTTGTCTTATCATTTTTCATTTGTTGCACACAATAATTTTTTTGATAATCTATTCTTTCTTGAATAATTTTCTTATCTACATCAGGATTAGCTTTGCGACTTAAATCAATTAGAACTGAAAGATATATATCAACAATCTTGAAAAAAGAATTCTTTTCAGATTCATTTTTTAAAGAAGCAAAAAATACATTCTTGGAGAAGATACCCCCCCAGCTTGGAATTTCCCTTAAAGAGGCAAAACCACTTTTATCAACTTTAGCTAGAATTTTTTCATACTTTTTCTCTTGATTTTTAGATACAGGAGATAGATCAACAATAGCGGCCGAGACTATCTCATTAATTTTTACTAAATCCATACCAAAAATTGGAATATCAAATTTCGGATCTGGGAAAAAAACACAATGTAAAATTTTTAGATTTCTTGAGAATTCGGCCACTTCAATATGCAACTTTCTAAACCCTGTTGCTTTATGAAATTCGTTTTCTATATATATTTCTCTGTCTTTCTCGTTAAGAATGATATTTGAAAGCTTTGGATCTATTTTTATACATTTAAGTTTTTCCAGCGTAGATCTATGCCCTCTAATATTTTGTAACAACTCCAAAATAAAAGAATCCGTTAATTTAGTTTTGCTTAAAGTATCAGACAACAAGGTAAAAAAGGACCAAAATAAAGGTTAAAGAGAGATTTTAATGAATTTAGGAGAAATTCACTATTACAACCATTTAAGCAATACTAAATGTGTATTTGTGGATAATAAGGAATTACCCCTAATAAGCATAGATATTTGGTGTAAGGCAGGATCTTCATTTGAAGATGTTAATAAGAATGGAACAGCTCATTTTTTAGAACATATGATTTTTAAAGGGACTAGCACTATAATGCCAGGTGAATTTGATCATAAAATTGAATCACTTGGTGGGATGAGCAATGCATCCACAGGATATGATGATGTACACTACTACGTCCTCATACCTCCAAGTAACTTTAAAGAATCACTTGGTCTTTTGACAAATATTGTTCTATCACCAAAGATTAACATTAATGAATTTAATAAAGAAAAAAGTGTCGTTATTGATGAGATAAAGCAACAAAATGATCAACCTGAAGAGAAACTTTATAATTATTTTCTAGAAAGAGTTTGGCAAAGTGATAAATACTCTAAACCAATCTTAGGGACTGAAGAAAGTATAAAATTATTGGAGAAAGCTGATCTGGAGAAATTCCATAGTAAGCATTATTTAAATGAAGGAATATGTTTTTCAATTGCTGGCAATCTCTGCAAAGATATTTATAAGGCTTTTGAGGATAACGATTTATCAGGAATAATCAGGCAGACGCCTAATATAAATTCTAATCTTAAAAATGACGTAAATAAAAAATTTAATGTTATAGCAAGAACAGGAAGGGAGGAGGTTGTTTTTGACAATTTAGAATTTTCAAGAATATTTATGGCCTGGAGCATACCAAGCCTAAATGATCAAAAAATAATTATTGGATTGGAAATATTAGCATCCATACTTTCAGTAGGAAGAAACAGTAGACTAGTAAAAGTATTGAGAGAAGAAAAGGATCTTGTGGAATCAGTATATGTTGATGTTAATGCTGGAGAATTAGGTGGACTGTTAATTATTGAAGCTTGTTGTGAAAAAGAAGATTTAAAAAAGGTAGAGAAACAAATCAATCAAATAATATATGAAATTTCAGACTATGATAACTTGAGTCACGATGAGATCAGAAAAGCAATCAATATTGTTAAGAGCAATTACATCTTTAATCTAGAAACATCAACTCAACTTTCTTCATTTTTTGGAAATGAACTTTTGTGGGGAAGAAAAAATTCTCTAAAAAATTTAGATAGTGATCTTAAATACTGGAATAATTTAAATAATTTTAAAGAAATTATCAACTTTTTATCAAAGGAAAATTTTACACTTCTTGCATCACCCGATTAATGATAAAAAAGTATTTCCGGAGTCATCTAAATAGAAATTTCTCGATTGCCATAATCTGGATAAATGGAGGAAGTAATTTTGATGCTAATGGAAAAAAGGGCATAAATAAAGTTCTTTGTTCATTGATGACAAAAGGATGTGAGGGATTTGATAATTTAGAACTTTCAGATTTCATAGAATCTCATGGAGCAGAACTAAATCATGAAGTATTTGAAGATGGAATGTTTATTAGCCTCAAATCATTGGATGCGCATTTCACGAAATTATTTCCTTTATTAGATTTAATAATTAATAAGCCACTTCTTTCCGAAGGCCAATTTCAATTAGTTAAAAAATCAATTTTAAATTCAATAAAAAAAGATAAGGAGAATCCTTTTAATATTTCTTTTGAGAAATGGAGGAAGATTGTTTACTCACCACATCCATATGCTTTTAATTCGGAGGGTTATGAGAAAGATGTTATAAGCATCAAATATAGTGATGTTTTATCTGAATATAAAGATTTTAATTGCAGAGAAAAATATCTAATTTCTAACAATTTAGAAATAAATGGAAATTGCTCAAAAGATTTTGATAAAAAAATATTTACAACAAAAATAAATTCTCTAAATTACGATCTATGTCCAGAGTCTAGATTTGTGAGCTCACATAACAAATCAAATCAATTAATCCTAATGTTTGGGAACCAAACTTGTTCTAGGAAAAGTATTGAATATTGGCCATTAAAAATCCTTGAGTCGCATCTTTCATTTGGCATGAGTTCTATTCTCTTTAAACTTTTTAGAGAAAACAATGGTTTAACTTACGATGTAGGAGTTTTTAATCCCATAAGGAAAGAGAATGCCCCTTTTCTAATTTATTTATCTGTTTCTAATAAAAACGCAATAATTGCATTTGAACTTTTATACAAATTATGGAAAGAATTATTATTTTCATTAATATCTGATGAAGAAATTTTCTTAGCTAAAAAAAAATTAAAAAGTGCTTTTCTTATAAGCAATCAATCTTTAGATGAAATTTTTAAAAGAGATCTTCATTTAATTAGTTGTGGAATATATCCAAGTTCAAAAAATAATTCTTTTAAAGAGATAGAAGAAATATCGCCAAAGGATATACAGAAATTAACTAATAAATATTTCGCTAAGCCTTTCTTGAGTATTACTGGTGATAAAAAAATTTGTAATGATATAAAAAATAATTGGTTAAACAATTTTTAGTTAGATTCTTTCAATTTTATCAATATCAATTAAAAAGCATCCTCTTCTGAACTTTATTTCCACTGTTTCAGGGGATCTAATAGACATAATTTCACCAACCTCATCAATTGCTACTAAATCTGGAGGTCTTAGCATTGGCATGTTATCAGAAGTTTTAAGATATGATAGTGGCAAAATTAATTTAACTTTGTCTTTAATTTTAAATTTCATTATTCAATATTATACAAAGATGGTAATCATAATATTACTGGGAATATCAACGAAAAGAAAGAATTACTTCTAGAATATTAGATAATAATCTGAAATAAATTAATGAACCCAAAATTTAAAACAATAATTCTATGGGCTTTACCTATATTCTTAATAATTGCACTTTCTTATCAATTTTTATCCTCAAATAATACTGTTTCTTTAAAATCAAACAGTTCAATTGTTGCTCCTATGAATTCAGCTGTAGCAAGGGTTAGCTATGGAAGATTTTTAGATTACATTAATTCAGGAAGAGTAACTTCTGTAGATATTTTTGATGGAGGAAGAAATGCAGTTGTAGAAACTATAGATTCTGATTTAGATAATAAAGTACAAAGATTGAGGGTGGATTTACCAGGGTTAACTCCCGAACTAATAAATAATTTAAAGAATGAAGGAATAAGTTTTGATGTACATCCAGTTAAGACAGCTCCTCCAGCATTAGGTATTCTAGGAAATCTTCTCTTTCCAGCAATTTTAATAGGAGGTTTAATATTATTAGCTAGAAGATCAAATGGAATGCCTGGTGGGCCTGGCCAAGCAATGCAATTTGGTAAGACAAAAGCTAGATTTGCAATGGAAGCAGAAACAGGAGTTGTCTTCGATGATGTAGCGGGAGTTAATGAAGCAAAAGAAGACTTAGAGGAGGTCGTTACTTTTTTAAAAAAACCTGAAAAATTTACATCAGTTGGAGCAAGGATACCTAAAGGAGTTTTGTTAGTTGGCCCTCCTGGCACAGGGAAAACTCTTTTAGCAAAGGCTATTGCGGGAGAAGCGGGGGTACCATTCTTCTCTCTTTCAGGTTCTGAGTTTGTTGAAATGTTTGTTGGCGTTGGAGCTAGTAGGGTAAGGGATCTTTTTAAGAGAGCCAAAGAAAATAGTCCATGTTTAATTTTTATTGATGAGATAGATGCTGTAGGGAGACAAAGGGGAGCAGGTATTGGAGGAGGTAACGATGAGAGAGAGCAGACACTTAACCAATTACTTACAGAAATGGATGGATTTGAAGGCAATAGCGGAATAATAATAATTGCAGCAACAAATAGACCAGATGTCTTAGACTCTGCTTTAATGAGACCAGGAAGATTTGACAGGCAAGTAACAGTAGATGCTCCTGATATTAAGGGCAGATTATCTATACTTGAGGTTCACTCAAGAAACAAAAAACTCCAAGAAGAACTAACTTTGGAAAGTATTGCTAGAAGAACCCCTGGTTTTACGGGAGCAGATTTAGCAAACTTGCTCAATGAAGCTGCAATATTAACGGCCAGAAGAAGAAAAGATTCAATAACCATTGCTGAAATAGATGATTCAGTGGACAGAATTATTGCTGGAATGGAAGGAACTCCGCTAACTGATGGAAGAAGTAAAAGATTAATTGCTTATCATGAAGTTGGTCATGCCCTAATAGGATCATTAGTTAAGGCTCATGATCCAGTTCAAAAAGTAACAGTTATTCCAAGAGGTCAAGCTAAAGGTTTGACCTGGTTTACTCCAGATGATGAGCAAACTCTTGTTAGCAGAGCTCAGTTAAAAGCAAGGATAATGGGTGCTCTTGGAGGCAGAGCTGCCGAAGACGTGGTTTTTGGAAAAGGAGAAGTAACAACTGGTGCTGGTGGAGATTTTCAACAAGTTGCTTCTATGGCCAGACAAATGGTTACTAGATTTGGCATGAGTAATTTAGGTCCTATAGCTCTTGAAGGAGGTAATCAGGAAGTTTTTGTTGGAAGAGATTTAATGACAAGAAGTGAGGTTTCAGACTCAATCTCGAAACAAATTGATGAAAGCGTAAGAGTAATGGTAAAAGATTGCTATAAAGAGACTTATTCTTTAGTTAGTAAAAATAGAGAAGCCATGGATAAAATAGTTGATGTTTTAATTGAAAAAGAGACTTTAGATGGCAATGAATTTGTTGAGATACTTTCCAAATACACTTCAATTCCTAAGAAAGAAAGAACACCTCAATTACTCAATTAAGTATTACTAATCGGTTTTTTATCTAACACCAAGTCTATCAATCCATATTCAACCGCCTCTTTTGGAGACATGTAAAAGTCCCTATCAGTATCTTCCTTTATAGTCTCATAATCTTTACCAGTTCTTTCTGATAATTCTGTATTTAAGCGTTCTTTTAAAAATAAGATTTCATCAGCTTGAATTCTTATATCACTAGCTTGTCCTCTGGCACCACCAAGTGGTTGATGTATCATAATTCTTGAATGCCTTAAACTGCTTCTTTTTCCTTTAGTGCCTGCAGCTAATAAAAATGCTCCCATGCTAGCTGCAAGTCCTACACAAACGGTATGTATATCAGGCTTTACATGTTGCATTGTGTCAAAGATACCTAAGCCATCATAAACTGACCCTCCTGGAGAATTTATATACATATAAATATCCTTTTCAGGATCTTCTGCCTCTAAGAAAAGCAATTGAGCAACAATTCTATTAGCAGTATCACTCGTAACTTGTTCTCCTAGGAAAATTATCCTCTCCCTCAGTAGTCTTGAATAAATATCAAAGACTCTTTCACTTCCTCCGGATTCTTCTAAAACTAAAGGGATCATAATAATATTTATTCGTTTACTAGATATTAACGATTTTGAGTCAACATACGCTATGGTTATTAAGGTTTACATATAAAAAATTGAAAGAAAAATTGACTGTCTCAGATAGCAAAAAATTATTTCACGAAAAGTTCCCTTATGTCATCCCTGGTTTATATAAAACTATAGTTGATGAGATGCTAGTTGAACTAAATCTTTTGAGCCATCAAAGTGAATTCAGTCAGGATTATTTGTTTTGTATTGGTTTTACAGAAATCTTCAAGGAACTTTTGAAAGGCTACAAGCCAGAAGAACATCTAGATCTTCTTTTTGATTCTTTATGTAGTTCTACTAATTTTGATTCAAAAAAAATCAAATCAATTTCCTATAAGTCATTAGAAGAATTCAAAAATAAATCATCAAAAGATATTAAAAAATTATTAAAAGATAAAAATAGCAATAATCTTTACCCATCAAGAATAGTTAACTTAGGAGTATATAAAACTATTTCTAATTCTGCTAATTTCGAAGGAAATAGTGAATCTGAAAAGAATAAAATAATTTCTGATATATTTGCAAGTATAAATCTACCCGTAACAAAGGCAGAAAAAGAAATTGGAATTTATAAAACAACCATAACAAAAATGAATCAAGCTAAAGAACTGCTTGATGAACTTAAAATCAAAGATAAGAAAAGAAAGAAATAAATTTTTAAAGTTAAATTTATTTACCTATCCTTTTCTTATCTTTCCAAGAAACATATGAAATATAAATCACTGCGATGGTTATAAGTATAAGCAAAATAAATGATGAAAAAACAAGAAAACTATTTAAATTAACTTCATTTTTTAAAAAGAAATAATCAGATATCAATTGAGCCATCACCATTTCTTCCCCAAACAACCATGGCAATTGAAAAAGTAAAAATTGCGGCTAAAGCTGCCCAACCTATTTGATAAATCATTAGAGTTAAATCGTTGATATTAAATATAACAGAACTTCAAAACCTTTTTATAAATTCTAAATTAAAATTAATTTCTCACGAAATTAATTTAGTAAATTATAATAAAATTCAAATATTAATAATTTTGGGAAGATTAGTATTAAATCATAGCTCAAATATAGAAGGGTTAATTCCAATTCTTAAGAACCTAGCATTAAATATAAATATCAGGTCAGTTACTCCCGCAATAATTTCAAGAGTAAAAGGAAGATCGTCTAAACTCAATATAAGATTATCCGTAAAAACCATCAGTGGATATAAAGCAATTGCTAGGAAAGGGAAAACAGCTCAAGAAGTTTTTATTTCAACAGACTTAAGTAAAGATGAATTAAAAAGTCTTTTAGATGAATACAATCGAAGTTAATATATAAAAAATCAATAATTTGACTAATAATTAAAACTATTAATTAATGAAATATTTATTATTTACATTTTTATTTCTATCAGCATTTTTCATAAAAGATAATAAATTATCTGCATTGAATGATTATGAAATAATAAAAATTTGTAAAAAGGAAAGAAAACAAAGAAATTGTATCGCAAATTTGAAAGAAAGAAATTTTAATTTATTAAAAGGAAAAAGAATAAAAATACCCATAATACAATTTAAAAAATAGTTTAAATTTTAAATTTCAAACTCTGACTCAAATAGATTGAACGAGTTCTGGTAATTGGCCATCAATTTTTCAGAATCTTTATTAAAACCTATTGACTCATAATCATCCTTTAACTGATCAAATAAAAAAACAACTTTATTAAAGGAACTAAAGTAATCCTTTTGTATATCTTCATCATCAATGTCATAAATCTTGGCTAAAACCAATTCAACATCTTTTTTTGAGGAATATATTTTTTTCTCAAAATCTTTATTTAGCTTTCTTCTTCTTTTTGCCATTAATAACTGATATATTCAAAATATAAATTTACAATAATCAAATTGATAGATAAATTAAATTAAAACTTAAAAAATAAAAATATAGTTTTCAAATCAAAATAAAACTACTATATTCCAATTAAGTCATTTGATTAAATGGAGAAAAAAGAATCAAATAATGCAAAAGATATGAAAAATCAAAGCTTTGAAGCAAAAAAAATGAAAAGTTCTTCAAAATCGAATATTCAAAAAGATAAATCTCTTCCTTGGTGGGTAGAATTCTTATTTGTCCAAATAGGGTTGCCAGATAAGTTTCTTATAACAATATTAAAAAACAAGAAAAAACTAAAAGATTTTTTCAAAAATGATAAAAAATCAATATTTGTATTTTTATTTTTTATAACATTTCTGGCTTATTTCTATCCAGTAGTTAGACAATCAAAAAATAAATTAGAATGTCAAACAATTGCAAAAGATTATATTAGTAAAAATAAAAATCTAATGAAAATCTCTAGGAAAGAGTTAAGTATGCTTTCAACCAATTTTTGTAATGGAGGAGAGGAAATTTATGAAATTGACAATATAAAAAGATAACAATTTTTATAGTCAAAAAAACAACTATAATATAAACTTTAAATTTGAAATGTTTTTAAATTATTAAACATGACTGACATAATAGAAAAGAAAGAAAATGTAAAAATGCATTTAAAGGAATTGAGACAGAACTTAAAAGAAATGCATCTTGCAGTTACAGAAGAATTAATATTACCGCAGCCAGAAGAAGTTAAAACACTAATGTATAAAATGGATCAACTTTTAAAGGTAATAGAATCAAAATAAACTATAATTATTTTAAATAGGATAAAATTTCAAGAGTTTATTTAAAACTCCATTAAAAAATGAAAAATATAATAAGACTTTTTCCTCTCTTTGCTGGTTTACTAATAATAAGTTCATGCAAAATATTAACGCCAAAAGATACATTTATAGATGAGCCAAAAGAAAATATCAAAAAAAATTCTAGCTCAGAAAAAAAACAACTTGAAATACGATTCTCCTGTGGAGAAGATGGGATATCAAAATATACTAATGATGGCTGGGTGGTAGTTAAACAATATTCTGAAGAAAAAATATGTACTTGGAAATCAGTTCCTGCCACGAAAAATTGTAAAATGGAAAAAGATAAAGGATGTAAAATAACAATGCCAGATAAAATTGGTCAAGAAAAAATTTATTTATTAGAAAGATAATTAGATATTATGACAATCAAATCAGAATATTTAATAGAAAAGATTTTTGAAAAATTAAAAAAGATAAAAACAAAAAAAATAATTTTGACAAAAGCTGAATTTAAAAAGTTTATTTATTTTCTTATAAAAAATAATTAAATTAACATAATTTCTAATTTGAATTTGTTAGCATTTTTAATACAATATTTTACTAAAAATGTATAATTTCTCATCATTAACTATTGCTCTAGTAATTGTATTTATTGTTAGTCTTTATTTCTTATATAAAATAACTAGTAATTAAAAATAAAAAACACTCTAGATATTTTTATAAATAATAGTTTCTTAGAATAAAAGTAAAAATGATTAAAATCATACCATTATTTCTCCTATATCTATATTCCTATAAAACACATTTTCGATAAGAAATATCTAATAATTAAATTCTATTTTTTGATATCAAGTACCTAGCTAATGCATAATTTATAATCTTTTAAGTTTTATTCCTTCTAACTTTTTCATACTTATTTTATTGAAGGATTAATCCTGTTTTGTATAGCTTTTAACATTAAAAAGCATTCATTTTATAAGAGTATCAAGCAATACCGAAATATACAGATTATATTTGTGATAATAAAATTTTTAAAATCATGTCATACGAAGCAGGAAGTAAAGAATGTAGACATTTGATTGAAGCTAAGGATAGTCTTTTATCTGCAATGGAATCCTTAAGTAATATCAATTCAACCGACCTACTACAAAGCCAAATAAAGGAGATATATAACGAGTTAGAAGTAATGCATGATAATCGCAAGGAAATAGAATCTTAAACTAAACATTTCTAACTGCACCAAAAATATTTAAATACCACCAAATTCACTGTTTATCTTTTTATTTCCTTTATTTAATAGTATTTCATGAAGAGCATCAAGTTGTGCATGTACTTCCTTAACATGATTTAAGTCCGGTAACAAATCATCCTTAATAAGCATTTGATGCATCTCTCTTAACTCTAACCTTATATATCGAAGGTGAGAAACAACTTCTTCTCTCTTAGATGCACTCATAGAAGCTTTTCAACATAATTTATTATACAATATTGGGTATTTTGTATTTATCAGTTTAAAAACTAAACCAACTTTTAAAATCCAAAAAATTAATCTTGAATTAATAAAATTTTATTTTAATGTAATATCATATTTATGAAGAAGAAAAAGTCTAAAAAAAATAAAAAGGAATTCATTCAAAAAAGAAATGAACTAAGGCAAACAAAAAATTCGGCCAAATTAGTTTTATTTATATTTGGAATAGGACCAATAATTGGAATAATAATATTTTTGTATAGTAAGGGATTTTTTAATTCTCCAAATATTTAGTCTAAAATCCAAACATAAAAAAAATCAATTTACTTATTTTCTTAAAAATAAATCATTGAAACTTTTTTAATGAAAAAATTCTAAATTCAGCTATTTTTCTAGCATTAACCGGGTTAGAAGATACAAATGGGTGATTAGACATATTTTCAATTACTTTTTCTATTTTGATTTTTATATCATCACAGCTTATTTTTTGCCATTCTTCATCAAAACAGATAGCAAAACTATCTGCGTTGTCATAAGTTTTATCTTTCATGAGCAAAAATAATTTAGATAAAAAAAATCAAAGAAGAATGTAAAAAGACAAATAGATACTTATCAGAAAATCTTTTTTATTAAAAAATAAACTACAATAAAAAATGTTTAGATTTATATTTTTTTTGCATTACTTAACCCTTTGATTAAGGCGACCTTACAAACCAGAGCGTTTGACAGAAGTGTTACAATAGTGATGTATAACTATTCTTTATGGAAGCCAAAGTAAAGAGGATCGGATATTTACCTAGGAAAAGGGTTCTTGAAATAATAGATGAAATATCCAAAAATGAATCTATAAGCAGATCAAAAGTTGTTGGATTATTAGTTGAAGAAGCATTAGATGCAAGGGGGATAGTAAATTTCGGATATAGCAATTTAAATAAACCCAAACAATACAAATCTGATAATTATTCCAATATTCAAAAAAATAATGGAAACTTAACAACTGCAGAAGACGAGTTTGTGGATGATAGCGGATATACAATTTCTTCAAACAAATATTCAGATAGTTCTATCTCTTCCTCTGATATTGAGTTAGCTAAAAAAATTAATATTCTTAAAGAATCCGGTTTAATTTAACTTAGTGGTGAGAATTCAATGCATTATATTTAAACATTGTTTATCGTAGTTCAAGAACTATATTTTTTTAAAACAAATTGAATAAAAAACAATTTCAAAATATAAATTTTTTAATTAAAAAATGAAAGAAATAAAATGCCCCTCTTGCGGTAAAACCTTTGGAATAGATCCAAGCAGCTTTCAAGAAATACTTGGCCAAATAAAAAACGAAGAATTTAATAAACAAATACAAGAAAGACTTCTATTAGCAGAAGAGGATAATAAAAAAGGAATGGAGATCTTAAAACAAGAATTAAAGATAAAATTGTTGGAACAAAATCGGATAAAAGAAACAAAAATTCAAGCACTTGAATCTAAGTTGAAGGTAGTAGAGGAACAAAAATTAAATACTATAAATGAATTAAAAAATCAGTCGTCAAATAAAATTAATTTACTTAATAATGAAATCAATAATTTAAGAGAAGATATTACTAAACAATCAGTAATTACTGAATTGTCCTTAAAAAACAAAGTTAATGAGGCAGTAAATAATTTAGAAAAAGATAACTCTAATTTAGTAAACTCAATTGAAAAGTTGAAATTAGAACAATCAATTAATGAAAAATTAATTGAAGAAAAATATAAAAACAAAATAAGTGAAAGAGATATAACCATTCAAGAGCTCAGAGACATGAAATCAAAATTATCTACAAAGATGATTGGTGAATCACTAGAAATTCATTGTGAAACGCAGTTTAATCTTAATCGTTCTACTGCATTTCAAAATTCATATTTTGAAAAAGATAATGATGTAACTTCAGGAAGTAAAGGCGATTATATATTTAGGGAATTTGATGAAAATAAAATTGAAATTGTTTCTATAATGTTTGAGATGAAAAATGAAAGTATTAATAGTACTTATAAAAGAAAGAACGAAGAATTTCTAAAAGAATTAGATAAAGATAGAAGAGAAAAGTCATGTGAATATGGAGTATTAGTTTCATTACTCGAACCAGATAGCGAATTATACAATTCTGGTATTGTTGATGTTTCACATAGGTTCCCAAAGATGTATGTTATTAGGCCTCAATTCTTTATTCCAATTATTTCTATACTTAGAAATGCTTCTTTGGAATCTTTAAAATACAAATCTCAAATTGATTTGATGAAACGCGAGAATTATGACATCACAAATTTTGAAAATACTCTTGCACAATTTAAAAATGCAGTTGGCAAAAATGTTTCACTAGCACAAGACAGATTTAATGATGCAATCTCCGAAATAGATAAATCAATAAATCATTTACAAAAGACTAAAGAAGCATTACTTTTATCCAAAAAACACCTTTTAACAGCAGATAGTAAGTCTCAAGACCTAACAGTTAAAAAGTTAACTAAAAATAATTCTACTATGAAGAAAAAATTTAATGATTTAAATACCTAAAAGATTAAAAAATTAAATTCAGATAATAATAATTTGAAAATAATTGCATATTTAATGATTTATGAGTCAGTAAAGATATAATATAATCAAGTTTTATGATGAAATAATGTCTTTAAACACTCCTATTTACGCTATTGCAAAGGAACTGAATATTGATAGTGATAAAGTTATACTCGCTTGCAAAGCTCTTGGTATAAATGCAAAAGGAGCAACTAAACAATTAAATAAAGAAGATTTAGCAAGAGTAAAAAGTTATTTCGAAAACGGCAAAGATGCTTCTCAAGAAATAATTGATCTAAACAAAAGTAAAGTTAAAACAAAGACTAAATCAAAAAAAGTTGAAATTAAAACAAAACAAAGTTATTTCCCCAATAGACTGACAGGTAAATCTTAAATTTACCTAAGTAGAAATAGAAACTAAATTTTTCCAAAGATAATCAAATACTCAAATATAAAAATAACAATATACTAATTTATATATATAAAAACGCACTTAATATTTTTATCAATTATCTTGTAAATAATCATATTGACTTCATTATTAAAATAATAAGAAAGAAGAAGCAAATTTATCCTATGTACCTTTCCTCAACAGAAAATACACGTTATAAAAAAAATAAACATCTTTTGTAAAAATGAAAAAATTAATACCCTTTATTTTATTTGAAATACTTTTTACTCCTTTTGTTTTAAAAGCTAATGAGAACTTTTCTGTTGAGATAGAGGCTCTTACACTCGTAATGGAACAATATAAAAATAATAACGCTGATTCAGAAATCGAATTAGATTTAAAGAATAAAAACCCAAGCTATCTGGCTCTTAAACAAGATGAATGCCATGCTACTGTTAAAGTTACAGAAAAAACAGGGATTGAGATTGTAAATACTGAATTATTTGATGTAAATATTTGCAAGAAAGAAATCAATAAGGTTATTAACTAATATTAAATAAAATCTTCATAAAATAAATAAAAGAGACATTTTACATTAAGAAGATAAGACCCATAGACCTATTTAAAAACTTAGGAAAGGGTTCTAATTAATGAATAACAATGCTGAAAATCAGAAGATGTAATAAAAAGTAGAAAATAATATGTATCTTTAGTAATTATTTTTCTTTGATAGTGTTTTTGATTCTTCCCTGGACATAAGAGCTTCAATCTGTGCAAGAACCTTATGCAGTTCATCTGTCTTAGTTAAAGAAGCCTCAGCGACTTCTCTAAGTTTTTCTAATTGTTCTTTAGTTTTATCCATAAAAAATTTAATTAAAAAAACACACTAGTGGTGGTTTTAAAAGCAAATTTCTCACTCACACACATATTCATATTCTCTCTATTTTTTATAAAGTCAAATAAATTTCCTTTTATTATTGTTTTATGAGGAGTTCCAATTAAATCTTTTTTTATAGAAATCATGGGATTACCTAAAATCAAAAAAATATTTAATATTATGAAGTAAAAAATGGTAGACCTATAGTGGCCGTTGTAATTAAAGCACCGGCAAAAATTAAGAAAGGGAGAAGAGGGTATTTTTTCAAATCAAAGAATATTAATTCCTAATAACTATATAGGTATTTATACCTTTTGTCTACTCTTTAGTGTTTGAGGTTAATTCCTACTCTTTAGTGTTTGAGGTTAATTCCTACTCTTTTATTGCAAAAGATAAAACTAACCAAATTTACCAGATATATATTCCTGAGTAATTTTTTCCTTGGGAGAATTAAATATCTTCTTTGTCGAATTAAATTCTGCAAGATAGCCAACCTTACCACCATCTCCATCTTCATATTCTATTGCATTGAAAAATGCAGTCATGTCACTAACTCTTAAGGCCTGTTGCATATTATGAGTAACGATTATTATTGTGTAATTCATCTTAAGTTCATGCATAGTTTCCTCTATTTTCAAAGTTGAGATTGGATCCAAAGCTGAACATGGCTCATCCATTAAAATTATTTCAGGTTCAATTGCTATAGTTCTCGCAATACATAATCTTTGCTGTTGCCCTCCAGACAACGAATAACCACTATCATTAAGTTTATCCTTACACTCATCCCATAAAGCAGCTTTTTTTAGCGAACTTTCCACTAAATTATCCATATCTCCAGAAAAGCCATTAATTCTTGCACCAAATGCAATATTTTCATAGATAGATTTAGGGAAAGGATTAGGTTGTTGAAAAACCATTCCAATTCTTCTTCTTACTTCAACTGGATCTACTCTTTTGTCATAAATATTAGTTCCTTTGAACATAACAGTCCCTTTCAGTGAACAATTAGGGATTAAATCGTTCATTCTATTTAAAGATCTAAGAACAGTTGATTTACCACAGCCTGAAGGTCCAATAAGGGATGTTATATTTCCTTTTTTAAAATCACAAAAAATATTTCTTACGGCTTCAAACTTTCCATAGCTAATAGATACATTATCGAGAGATAAAATGATATTCTTAGGTGTTTTTTTATTAGTTTTAATCATTTATACTCTCTTAGTTTTCTCATTAAAAGCTGCTAATATCCTTGCAAATATATTTACTGATAGTATTGATAAAACAAGAATAAAGGAAGCTGCCCAAGCAAGTTTATTTTGAGCATCGTAAGGTTCTAGAGCAAAATTGTAAATCAAAACAGCTAGAGATCCCATCTCGTAGAACAAGTCTCCAAATCCTGTTATGTAGTAATAAGAGAATAAAGCTGTAAAAATTAAAGGTGCTGTTTCTCCTGCTGCTCTTGCTATACCAAGTACAACACCAGTTGCAATAGACCTAAAGGCAGAAGGTATCGTGACTTTTAATATAGTTGTATACATACTTGCACCAACACCAAGAGAAGCATACCTTAAGTCATTCGGAACTAACTTTAAACCTTCATCAGTTGTTTTAATTACAGTAGGCAGCATCAATATTGAAAGTGCTATCCCTCCAGCAAAGCCGCTATACATACTTCCAAATAAAATCTTTGTTGAAACAATTAATGCATAAATAAATACACCAGCAATTATTGAGGGAACTCCAGCAAGAACATTAACCCCAAACCTGATAAACCTGGAGAAAGCTCCGCCTTTAGAATATTCAGCTAAATATATACCACCGCCAACACCTACTGGTATGGCTATAATTGAAGCTATGCTAGTAATTATTAATGTTCCGACTAACGCAGGATTAATACCTCCTGCATCTAAATCATCTCCGGGAGGATTTGGTTCTAAATTAAATAATTCTGGGGTAATTTGAGATCCACCCTTTATAAGAATATATGTCACCAAGAAAATTAAAGGAAGTGTTGCTATCAGTGCACAAATTACGGATAAACAAGTAAAGAATTTATCTCCTATATTTCTTGAAAGTCTTTTCTGGTAATAGAGAGAATTCATAATTATCTAATATTTGAGACTAAATTTCTTAACTAGCCATTGAGCAAATATATTTACTACTAAAGATAGGATCATCAGTACAAAAGCCGCGTAAAACAGAGACGAAACCTGACTTCCGTCAGCTTCACCAAACTGATTTGCGAGCATTGAGGAAATAGTATATCCAGGTGACAATAGTGACCAACTAAAGGCATTAGAATTACCAATAATCATTGTCACAGCCATAGTTTCTCCCATGGCCCTTCCTAAAGCCAATAGAACACCTGCCATAATTCCTGATAATGCAGCTGGCAAAATTACTGAAAATATTGTTTTCCATCTACTTGCTCCAATCCCATAGGCTGCATTTCTTAGCTTTTTTGGAACTTGGTTAAAAGAATCCCTTGCAATGGAAGTCACTATTGGCAAAAGCATTACAACTAAAATCAATATAGCCAAAAGTGAATTCCTACCTGTAGGTTCTGTACTAAATAAAGGTATCCATCCAAAGAAACTATGTAAAAAGACAAAAAAGTCTCTTAAAAATGGTTCAATAACAAATATTGCCCAAAGGCCCAATACAACTGATGGTATAGCTGCCAATAATTCAACAAAGGATCCTATTATTTCTCTGCAAACCTTCGGCACAAAGTCCTCGGTAATAAATATGGCAGTTCCAACTCCCAAAGGAATAGTTATTAATAACGAAAGAAATGAGGTAACTAATGTGCCATATATTGCAGTAAAAGCTCCGTATTCATCTTTTACGGGATTCCATTCAGAGGTTACTAGAAACTTCAAGCCATACCTTGAAAATGATTCAAATGACTTAAAAAAGACTACTAAAATAATTCCTAAAAGTATTATTGCTACGAAACTAGACAATACTAGAGCAGTATTCTTGAAGATAATATCTATATTTTTTTCGATACCGAATCTTTTACGATTCTTGAAAAGAATTAATTTCTCTTCCATTTAAAAAATAATATCTCTATAAATCTACTACTAAATGTTGTAATTGGATAGTTTATAGTTTCAGTCGGCTGGATAATATGTTTTAGAAATCTTTTCCTCTTAGCACTGGCTAGGAAATCTAAAAATACTTCTGATTTTTGATATATTTTTAAAGTATTTTCCAATTCAATTTTAATTTTAATTATTTTTTACTTATCTTAAAATTCGGAAATTGATTTTACTTTAAGAATTCTTTAAAAACTCTTTAAAATATCACTTTAATAATTCAACTGCTACAACAAGATCACCTAATAAACCGTTTAAGATATTTAGTTGTTCTTTGCTACCAAATGCAATTAATACTTGTCCTGGCTGCAGTATAAAATCACCTCCAGGATTGGTTACTAACTTTTCATTTTCCTTAATGGCTAATATTTTTGCTCCACTTTTTTTACCTATTCCGAGTTCAGAAAGTGATCTTTTCTCTGAAGTTTCAAAAAGGTTAATATCATTACTTAGTTCAAATTCTTCTATTTCACATTCACTTCCTGCTAGCAAGTCAAGAAAGTCAATGGCTATTGGTCTTAAGGCCATTGATGCCATTGCTCTTCCTGCTGCAATATAAGGACTTACAACTATACTTGCTCCAGCCAATCTTAATTTACTTGCAGCCTCTTCAGTTCCAGCTCTTGCAATTACTCTAATAGAACTTCTTATTCCTTTAGCACTTAAAACGACATATAAATTAGATGCATCATTAGGTAAGGTAACAACCAAACTTTTACATTTTTCTAATCCTGCTAGTTTTAAGGTTTTATCTAGAGTTGCATCTGCACAAAGCGCTTCTAAACCATTCTCTTGCGCAATTTTTATTCTACCTTCGTCACTTTCTACAACAACAATAGGGATTTTTTGTGTTTTTATTTGATTAGATATTTCCTGACCTACCCTCCCATAACCACACAAAATTACATGATTTTCCATTTTTCTAAGAATTCTTTTAAAACGTAATTCATTTACTCTTTGAAAATAGCCGGATTCGAATAATCTTACAGCTTTTTGAAAAGTAAATTGAATAAATATCAATCCGCCAACAATTATCAAAACAGTAATGATTCTGCCTTCAGGACTTAAAGGCTGCACTTCTCCAAAACCAATTGTGGTTATTGTTATGAGAACCATCCATAAGCAGTCACTCCATTCCCATCCCTCCGTTATTCGATAGCCTATTGCACCTAAAAAAAACAGGAAGAATAAAGAATAAATAAGACCTAGCCAAGGCCTTAAATAGTCTTTTAGAAAATAGAATTCAAATAATCTAAGCTTCATATTTACTATTATCGTTAACTCTTCTGAAATTTCAAAGAATTTTCCTATTATGTGGCTGAAATTATTTATATTTTAAGTGAAATATATTTTTAGCATAATAATCATTTTATTTTTGTAGCTGTTTGCATTAAACATATGATTAGTATTTAAGGTATTATTTATTTATTAAAAATCTATTCAAGGTTTAACTTGTACAGATTCAATTAACAAATCGGAAGCAGTCCTCAACCAATCCGCCACTGTAAGACGAAGATCAGGCTGAGAGTATACAAGAGCAACAATAATTGCAACTAAAATTATTTTCACCATGGTATTGCTAATATTCCTATGAATTAAAGCACAACTATCGAGTAAAAAGAACCTCAATTTTATAAAAATCAGTTTTTTCAGTAATTCTCTAAGTTATCAAACAAATATTCAACTCTTCTTAGATTAACTCCCAAATCTGATTGACCTAATCTAGCAGCAGATCTTATTTGAATTATTCCTTTGGATCTATTGACAATACCTCTTCCTTCAAGTTTTAAGATTTCAAGATCATCTGGGAATCTAAAAATCAAGCTCCTACAAATACCTCTCCAATAATTTTTACTACTTTCAACAACTTCTGTGCGAGGTAATCCTTCGGATAAAGAAACAAGCTGATCAAATTTTTGATCAATATTTTCTAGTTTCTTTTCTATTAATACACTATTTAAAGGATTGGTTATTGGAGCAAGACCTTGAGTTGATAAAACCATCTTTTTGCATCATATTTATATGTTCTAACTAATTACTCATACAAAGTGAGAGTAAAAAATATAAATAATTATTAATTATAGAAGGATATTAATAAGAATTTCTCAGCAAAATCTAAATTTTAGATTTTTTATTGTTTATTTTTTACAAACAAGGTTGAATATTTTGTTCACTAATCAATAAAATTATTACTCCTAACAAAAGATCTCAAAGAAATTCCTATACTTATTAGACTCATTTTTTATTCTAATTTTTATTTTTAGTACCTTCAATATATTTTACTAACATGTTTAATAACCACTTTTTAAAGGAATTAATTGGATTTATAACCTATTTTCTTTTTTTTGATAAACTTCTACCTTTAATGAGATCTTCTATATTGGGCCAAGCTGCTATTAATTCCTTAAGTGCTTTTCTATTAGGTGTATAAAAAATACATGAGAAACCGCTGATTAAGTAAAGTATGAACCAAACCTTATTTTCTGAAAAAGCTAAAAAGAAAGAAAATAAAAAACTTCCAATGAAACAAAAGAAAAACAACCTATTAGAGACCTCTAATATTGTCCTTTTAAGTCTGTAAAATTTAATTTTCTGTTTATCAGATTCAAAATCACTTTGGAATTTATTTTCAAATGAATTAATTATTTCTTCTTCAAGAACTTTTTCATATTCTAAGTTATCTATTGGGTCAAGATTATCTTTTTTATTTGCCATAAAATTTATTTTGACAAGCATATGATAACTAATTTTATTAGTTATTTAAAAATAGTTAATATTATTTTCTAATAATTTCAATTCATACAAAAAGGTCATGATTTTGGAAATATTCCAAAATTCTTTTCTTTATAAATAAAAAATAACTTAAAATATTCTTTTTAATGTTTACACTTATTTGAATCATTTTAGAAATCACTTATATATAATTTTTTAGCATTCATAAAATTAAAATGCAATATTTTATTGTCGAACTAGAATTAGTAAATTATTTAAATATTGATTTAAATGCAAAGGTATTTGATTTCCTACGAATTTGCTGATGGTGAGGATCAAGAAGAAGGTGCAGAAATGCTTATAAATTGGTATGAATCAGGAGGACCTCAAAACAGACCCGAAAATTATGAGGTTCATTCTTGGGTTTTTATGGTACAGAATGGAATTGGGCATTCTGTAGTAAGTGCAGATTCTCTTGAGACAATATGGAAACAATGGCATCCCTGGAGAAGATTAATGGATATAAATATTCAGCCATGTATGGATCTTGATGAAACAGTAGGATTATTCAAAAAAACAAAAAATGAATACTCGTATTGTTTAAGATCTTCTGTAAAGTAAACATAACAATGATCTTTTTGTATAACTAATTACGAGACAAATAAATATTAGCGCTAAAAAAAGAAAAGAATAATTTTCTAGGATGATTGATTATTATCACATTTACTTCAAAGGGGAAATTCTCTTTAAGAATTTAAGTAAAGACGACTTTGAATTTGTTTGGGGGAAATTATATATATTTATATAAATGATCTAATGAGGAACTGACTTATGAAAAAATAAGTAAAAAGAATATTAAAGATACATCATATAATCTCGAGCCATCATATTAACTGTAATAACCTTACTTAAACTCAGATTAGAATAAGAAAAGTATTTTAAAGTAAATTTGAATATATTGTTTTCCTCTTTGGTTATTTCCAAATAGATTTTTTCCTTTAAGTAAACATTTGGATTATAGATTTCATAATTTTTTGCTTCATTAAATAAGGCTAACAAAACAATATCTCTAATAAAACATATAAAGTGAAAAGTATTGCCAATTGGTTGTTATATAAAAGAATCAAGTAAAAACTCTTAGGTCGAATTCATTTAATTATATGTTTAAATAATTCACTTACCACCATTGCAATATCTAACAGCCTCAGAACTACTTCTACCATTTTCAATTACATCAGTAACACATTTATTGAAAAGTTTAGATTCTTTCTTAATTGAACAGAAACCAAAAGCTATTGCCGCTAAAGCTAAAGAAGATACTAAGCTTGATCCTAACTGAATAAAACCATAAGCAAACATAACTTTTTTCTTACCTGAGCATTTTTGAGATTCAATTGTTTCTTCTGCCATTTTTTTATTAAATAAAAATTAATCTAATCAATATATTTTTTATATGAAAAGAAAAAATTTAGAGAAAACCGTATAAGCTTTATATCCAAGATTTACAAGAAAATTATTTTAATATTGGATTTTTCATTTATTTTTCTTTACTTTAATTTTCAATCTGAAACATATTTAAATAAAAAAAAATTATTTATTCCTTCAAGATCGATTTCCAAGAGAAATAATTGATTTAATAAAAAAAGTAGTGATCCCACAGTTATAACAATCAATTATATGACTTTTATCTCTATACTTTTAATTTTACTGAGAAAGTATTAATACTTAGGAAATAATCTATAAAACCCTGTTTTGGCGGTGCTCCCAGCTAGTTATCCACTTTTTATCGCTTTTTCAACAGGTTTTTCCACAATCTGTTGAATTAATTTAAGGCTCTATGTGCAAAATAAAATATAATCTTTTTTTGTTTAAATTCCCAACAGTTTCATTTTGGAGTCGGTATTATTTTTAACTTAATTCTTTAAACATCATTTTTCTTAAATGAAAAAAATAAAAATGCAAAATGATTTGGCTAATGAAATTAAAAAAGGAAAGAAAAAATCAACGATTGTTATCTTAAGTCAAGAAAATGAACTATTAGTTAAAAGTTTAAAAAAGCCTGGGTGACCTTTTAAATCTGCTGCGAATAGATTTAAATAAATTAGGAAAATTATGTATTTATATTCTTCAAAAATAAATTTTCTATTAAATTATGACCTTCCTTATCATTAGGGCATTCATTTAGTAAAAATAATAGTTATATTATTATCATCTCAAAAGAGATCAAATTAGAAATATCATTCGTAAATTCTTAAGAATATTTGAATTATTAAATAATCTTATTATCTTTTGTCGAAACTTAGCTTAATAAAAGAGATGAATACTCAAAAACTCAAAGTCAAATACAAAAAACTTTTAAACAAAGGAGTCCAAGCAAATGGTCGTAAAGAAACTGTTTTTTATTTGAATAGAGCTGCTAAGATTAAATCCAAAATCTACTCAAAAACTAAAATAGATTGTTATCGATGTAATGGAGCTGGTTATTTAAGAGTTTCATTAGATGAGACAAGAACATGTCTATCTTGTTATGGGAAAGGCTATTTAATTAACTAAATTCACAATTATTTTCAGAAAATGAAAAATCTTATTAAGGCTCACAAAAATTTAATCAAAACGGTAAAGGAGCAAATGGGTTTATCAGACTATGGGATGTACTGGTTAGCTTTTCTAGAGGGAGGTTTAACAATTTGGCTCCTAGAAAGAATATTCTCTCATTTTTTAAGGCCATAATTTTTTTGTCAGGATACAAAATAATATAAAATAATTTTCTTATCAACTCCACTTCAAAAAGTCTAAAATATATAAAAAAAAGATACAACTAATAGATTTAATTTTACTTTTAGCAACTACCTTGTACTTATTTAAATCAACTTCAAAGTTCCTTGATGAGTTTTAAAATATTTGTTAAAAAATTATTTACCATTATTGAAATAATTCTAAATTGATAGTTAGAAATAAAAAAGCTCTACAATTTAATGAAATGCAGAGCCTTCTTAAACTAATTTTAGATTTATTTATATAAACCTATTAATTATAAAACCTTTTTTCTTAATTAAAGAAAAAGAGACAAATGAAATAGATGAAGATTCTGAATTCACGGCCTCTTTAGTAACCACATTTTTCGGTAGATACGACAATGAATCACCTCCTTTAATAATGTTTTTTTAAAGATAACTAAATCAATTTGATAAGGGAAGAAATTAGATGGAAATTTAAAATTCTTTTAACAAATCAAATTATTTTAAATAATTAGAAATTAATAAGAAAAATTAATAAGAAAAATAAATACTACCAAGGCAAAACCTGACCATTAGTATGCCAAAAAGTGCCTGAATTATGTTTATTTAGAGCATCGATTCTTTTTAAAATACCATTTACTGATTCTTCAGAAGTAATTCCATTGCTAGTAAAGCCCGTCATGCGAGTACTTACCAATCCGGGATGCAAAATAGCGACATAAATTTCTTCTTTTAATAAATCTATTGAGATTGACTTTGCGGCCATTGATAAAGCTACTTTGGACATCCTATAGCCGTAAGAACTTCCAGATGAGTTATCTCCAATAGATCCCATTCTGCTTGTAATAAAAGCAATTTTAGAGGATCTTTTTAAAAGATGCTTAAGAGATTTAGTCATCCAAATAGGGCTCAAAGCATTTACTTCAAATTGATGCAATATGCTTTTTTTATTGAAATCTTCTAAAGAATTAAATTCATAAATACCTGCATTATGAATTAAGCAATCTATCTTAATTTCAGATAGTTTTTTACCTAAATTAGTTATTGCATCTTCAGAAGAGATGTCTATATTCTCTTCAATTCGTACCCCTAAATTAATTAATTCTGGAGAGGCCCTCCTACAAGTTGCAATCACCTCGTCACCCCTCTTTTTAATTTGAGTACATAATTCCAATCCAATTCCCCTATTTGAGCCTGTGATAAGGTAAGTAGACATTTTTCTTTGAATATGAGAAATATAATTTTACTATTTCATATAAGAGATAAAAATAATGAATCAAAAAAAAGAGTTATAAATTAAAACATAAAAATTTTCTAATAAGGTTATAATTTTGAATATCTATTAGAAAAATTTAAAAACGTTGAGTTTCTATATAGATATCTGATAAATATTTAATTTATGGAAATTCTAACTAAAGAATTAACTCAAGAGATACTTAGGTTAACCTGGAGAAATCCTATTTTCATGGCCATAGCAATAGCATTAATTTGGCTTATACCACAATTACTTATTAGAAAGATCATGTCAAAAAATTATGAGAAAAGAAAAATAGAAATACAAAAAAACAACATCCAAAAGTTATATCCAAAAACTCCTAAATAATATCTTTTAAGCTTTGACTAATTAATTAAAACTTTTATGGGTTACAAAATAATTAGACTTGATGGCAAAGAAGACAAAATTACATCTTATTATTTTGAAAATTATTCAAATACATATGACTTACTAGATAAAATATATGAGAATTTATTTTGCTCAGACTCTGGTTTTGAAGAGATAACTTTTTACGATATTGTAGAAAATAATTAAATAAAAGAAATAATGGGAATAAAAATTGCCCCTACTAAAAACAATAATTTAGTAATAATTAAAGTTTACGAATTTCTAAAAGTAAGACCTTTATGAACTTCAAGAAGAAACTCAATTTCCAGAAAAATTTATTTACGACTTGGAATAATCCAAAATAAATCAACCAAAATCATATCATTCCTTAGAAAGAAATAAAAAGAGAAATAATAAATATCTTTCTGAAACTTTTAAAATAATTTTTATAAAAAGTTAAAGTATTTTTCATAGATTAAATATCTTTCATATAATCTTAAATTAATTATCTTATAAAAATGATTATTCGTATATTAGGTATAGTTTTAATTCTTGGCACGGTTGCATACTATGGATTAGTTTTAACTGGTCATAGTAGCCTATAAAATTATTTTTAATTTATAAAGTATATAATTTTTTTATGAAATGGCCCCCTACTTCTTGTTGGACAGCACCAAAGACAATAAATGGTAATCGTCATTTTCAAGTTAAAGCCTATGGTGGCAAAAGTAAAAATAGATGGGTTGATATATTTCCTACAAGAAATAAAAAAGATATTACAAGGATTTCTTGGGCGAAACTAAAATCTGAATGGTCTAGTGGGTGGTTAAGGCTTCCAAAAGATCAAGTGAAATTCTTATGTAAATAAATATTATGAACCAGAATTCTGTAAAAAATCATACTTAATTCATTAAATATATCTACTAATATTTTTATAAAAGGAATAAAAAATGAAGCCTGAACGAAAGAAGAAACTACCAAATAAAAAAATTATAACCTCAGCAAAGTTTGAAGCAAAAGAGCAATTCACAAAATCTGCACTAGAAAATTTAAAAACTGAAAATAAGAGACTTTTTAATTCTCTTAAAGAATCTGGAGAGATTGAAGAATTAAATTAAAATATGTCTGACGAAAAATTTTTTTTTAATTATAATATTTTATATATTGAGAAATGATTGAAAAAATCTCTTTAGCTAATTCTCATTTACTTCAACTAATTGGTTTTTTACTTATATCTATAGGCTATACATTAGGAAATAATTTTTACCTTCCTGAAATAAAGGAGAAGTAATAAAGGAGATTTAATTTTCGATATAAAATCTCTATTTAAATTAAAAATTCTTATCATATAATAAAAAACAATTGAGTAATTCTGATTTTGATAAAAATGGTTTAGATAGTTATGGAATGCATTGGCTTCAATATGCGGCATTTGCTGTTACTTGTTTTGCTATCTTTACAACCTGGGCTTTTTTTTTACGATGATAGTTTTCATAATTTTATAATTAAAATAATTAGAATTTTGAATTGTAGTGGTTTTAATTGCAATGGAGTTTAATACTATTTTTATTAATAACCATGATAAAAAAATATTAATAAAAAAACCCTAGAGGGAATTAAATAAATTAAAGATATAATATTTTAAATAATATGATTACTCAAATTTAGAAAATCAAAGCTTATTGGAAATTGTTTTAAATTAATGGGGAGAAAAAAAAAAGAATTAAAAACAATTTTCAGATTAAGTTAAAGTAAAAATCAGAAAATGACTTTTTCAAGCGTATATCACAAAACTAAATTTTAAAACTTTTTTACTCTTTGGAAAAAGATATTACAAATTTAAATTTTTTTAATTTTGATAAAAATAAAATTTTTGAAAAGGAATGAATCCAATATTAAGGAGACATTCCTCTTTTAGCTTTAGTTTTATCTATATATAAATTCTTTTATATCACTTGCTGAGAAGTTTATAATCAAATTATTTTTATTTAGATTCTCTGGTGGACTGTCAATCATTAAGATCCCTCCAAATCAACATATTAAACATAAGCCCTATAGATAGTTAAAGTAAATCAGTAAAAATGCTGATAAAATTTTTAAATTTCAAAATTATTAATTTTTCATTTTTTATTATGAATCTTCTTAAGAAAAAATATTATATTAATTTGCATAATATCTTCTAGATAATTAAGTCAATATAACTAAAGTTTTACTAGTAATTTTTAAAAAGTTTGGATTAAATTAGATAATTCTTGGGAATCAAATAACAGCGCAACAAATGTAAGCACAACTAATAAAAATATTGAGAAATAGAATTGAATCATAAATTTTATGATATATAGAATAAATTTGTTAAGTTGTATATATTAATGCATTATTTAAATAAAAAAAATAAAGTCCTTAGATACAAAATATATGAGGAAGAATCAAACTTCTTTAGAAATAAATATAGATCTTTTTTTAACAATATTTAGATGATAATACTAAAACTTATCTTTAAGACTATTTTTAAGTGAATCGGACAGATCAAAATAATAGCAAAAGTTTATTTATTGCTGAAGTGAAACTGATTGCAAGTAATGAAAATTATTAGATTTTCTTATTAATATCTGACCCTTATAAATATACCCATTCTTCTTTATTATTATTGAAATTAAATAGTAACGACAGTCAAACCTCCTTAAATTAACTAATTCCAGTCTTCATAAGAAAAAGGAAGGAATTGTTATCTCAATTACAAACAGATCTAATAAGGAGAATAACTTTCAGAATTAGCCTTTAATTCTCTAAAGATTAGAGAATTAGAAAATCAAGATATTATTAAGGAAATATCTCAAAAAGGAAATAAATAATTAATTTCACTTTAATTAATTAAAGATAAATTAATTGACAGCAGATCTAGAATAAAAGATAATTATTAATTTTTTTTAGTGACTAATAAATTTTATCAATGGTGGAAAAACCATAGAAAAGTTATAACTTTTGGCGGGTTTATAATCTTATTTGGTTTTTATTTATCTCCAGTTATTAAAGAGGCCAAATATAAAAACATCTGTATCAGCCTCTCATCAAAAGGTGCTTTAAATAAATTTAAGGAGGACAATATAAGAGAAAAACTATTTAACGAAACTGGGTTAGATATTGAAGATCTAGCAAAAATAGAAGGCTATAGGAATTGCATATAATATAACTATAACTAATTATCCGCTAAATGATTTTTTTTAATGATTAAAAGTATATTCAAACTCATTTTATTAATGTTTTTAGTTGGATTTGTTTCAATTAGCCCAAAAACAAGATTTATAATTGGACTATCATTTAAACATATTTCTTCATTTCTTTTGTGGACAGTTAAGTATGAAGAAAGAGAAAAATGGATTATAGATAAACCAGGTTGGATACCTAGCCCAAGTTTAAAGCCTTCTTATTAAATGAAAAGATATCTAGAGGAACGAATTGAATGGTACGACTATAACTATAGAAATGGTAATGCTTTAATTTCTGATAAACAGTTTGATCAACTTGAGAAAAATCTATTAAGAATAGATCCTAATTGCGATTACTTTAGTAAGAAAAATAATTTAGTCTTGCCACCCTTAGTAAAGGGTTCAATAGATGAATTTTTAGAAGGCTTACTTCCTGATACTAGATTGTTAATAGAACCTAAAATAGATGGCTGCGCTATTGCTTTGCAATATAGAAATGGCAATTTAGAGAAAGCAATTTCAAGAAAAGGAACTGATCTCACAAGAAAAATTGCAAAAGTTAAAGATATTCCCAACCAACTTCCTCTTAGAGGAGTTTTTCAAGTTAGAGGTGAACTTTATGCGCCCAATCAGGCTCCCAATGTTTCCCAAAGAATTGCCTCTGGATTCCTAAGAGCTCAAGAAGGGTTTCGAGAAAGTCTCAGTTTTTGCAGTTTCCAAATACTTAATTCAAAATTAAACCAACATGAATCCAAAAAAAATCTTTCAAAACTGGGTTTCTTAACTCCTAAAGATATTTCTTGTAATTTCACAAGCCAAGTAAAAGTATTTAAAAAACAATGGCTAGAAGGTAAGTTGTTTAAAGAATATCCAACCGATGGAATAGTAGTAAAGATAAATTCTAGAAAATTACAGCTAATAAGAGAAAAATCAAATTTAGATTATCGTTATTGGCAGATGGCTATAAAGCATTAGTTAAACGCTTGGATCAGATTTTTCCTTACTTATATATTTATATAGATAGCTTACTAATAATTTAAGAAAGAATTATAAAAAAGTTTCTATTAATATTGATAAATATTTCTATATTAGATATCTTCGATTGGGCTATCTGAAATACTTTTTAATTTTAATTTATAATTGTATTCGGAAAAATTAATAAAGAGAGATCTTAAATTATGGAGTTTCTTTAAGCATCTCTTTAAGTTGTTCACTATCTAATTGTTCGAGATAAATTCTCATTGCCAACCACGATCTGCGACTTTCCATCTTGCCACTTTGCCTAATAAAAAATGCAGAAACTTGATCTACTAATTCTTGATGGTTCATAAGAATATTCTGGCTAAATTTCAAAAACTAAACCATTAAAAAATTCTGCAAAAGTCATTGAAGTATATTGAACAGATACATTACTCTCTTCTTTAGAAATCTTATTTAATAAGTTGAAAATTTTCATTCTGATTCAGGTAATTCAAGCTCTTCAAAAGTCCAACCTTGTAATTGAAGGTCATGCCATTTGTTCCAAGCATCGTCTAAGATCATTTGACTTGAAGATTTAATTGCCATTGGTCGTCCAATTTCATTTGCATAATATGTATGAGCAAAAATTCTGATATTATGTCTTGGATATTTTTTATTCTTTTCAAATAAAATTAATTTACACCTGCTAGGACTAAGCAACCAACCACTTGGGGAATCATTACGATAACCATAAGAAAAACTAGTCCAAACATCAGCCCCTCCTAAAACCATTAACAATAATACATATGTACTATTATTTATAGCAGTATTTATTGACTAGTGTCAAGATAATTTTTTGTGATATTTTATAAATCATATTTTTACCAGTTATTTGTTTAATTTCTGATTTGAATCTAACGTTTTCTCGTCTAAGGAAATATCTAGGAGAAAGATAGAAACAATTGATAATTTCTTTTCTAGTCTATTACCAAATCTGCGTCGATCCCAAAGGTCTTAATCGAAAAGGTACTCAAAGATTTCGGGAATAGATTTGAAGATCCTTTAATAAGGGAGATGGAATAGAAAATAACTATCAGAGCATACTCTTTGACAGGTCAAAGTTGGTCTTTAAATCTTGATAAAACTAACCAGTAACAGGCTCTTAAATAGGGTTAAAAAGAAGTTGAAGCT
>QCGD01000005.1 GCA_003280025.1 Prochlorococcus sp. AG-363-P06
AACTTTGTTCTACAGAGTTATTTGAATTATCAATGGCTTTAACTATTACTTCATATGAATTATCCTTCCCCTTATCTGTTGGATTTTCGTAATCAGGAGCAGATTTAAATGTAAGAGCACCAGTAGAAGCATTTATATTGAACTTGGAAGCATCTGCTCCACCATTTAAAGACCAAGTTACAGTTTCATTTGATTTAAAAGTATGTACAAAAGTTGTACCTTCACTTATTGATTTTGTACTTGAAGATGCATTTGGACCGTTAGAAGGACCAAGAATAACAGGAGCACCATGTAAAATTTTATGTGCTTTATTATCAAGAATCGAAATTAATTCTTCAGCGCTAGAAATGCCAATAGCCTTAGGATTGAAAAATCCATCATCTATCAAACTTTGCATAGATCTATCATTAGAAGACTTATGTGTATTTACCAATGCGGCAATGTTTGAGTTCGTAAGGCTGTAATCTCTAAAATTGATATTGCTTATATTTCCATTTGCATTCATTCCATCGACAACAAGAATTCCCGTCCCATTTTCAGTTGAAAGGAAAACATGCCTATTTTCTATGGAAAATAGATTATTTATATAACCTGCATAATCATCAATAGTTAAGGTGTCAGTATCGTTCGAAAACCCATCATAAATAACAGCAAAAGTTCCTCTGCTGACACGATAATGATCAAAGCCATCACCACCAGCCGCCATAGCAGGCAGTGCCCAAAGTTTTCCATCATATGTAATTGTTTTGTTTCCTGTTAAATAAAAATCATCAATTCTTTCTCTGTTATCTATCCAAGCTTCCCCTGCCTTAATAGTTTTGCTTGAGCCTCTAAATTCATTTAATGCCCATTTATCTTTAACTGGAATTATTCCAAATTCTAGGATTGGCCAAGAATTATCCTTAATAAGAATATTCTTCGAATAAACACTTTTATTGTTACTTGTATGTTTAAGTTCAATTTTAATTTCTTCATCACCTTCATATCTAAAATCCTCTGATATTATCAGTGAATTAACATAGGCATTAGAATTGAAATATCCAAGATTATTTTTAGCTGATTGATGAGGGAATCTTATCTGCAGATTGTTATTATTTCTGTATGAGATATTCTGATGATTACCATGAATTTGAATATCATTAAGAATATTATTTTGGCCTGAAACTTCTAGATAATAGTACCCATTATTATTAATCTTTTTAGATTCATGAATTGAATAATCTAGATGAAAATGATCTCCTTCGTTAAGGTAAGTTGGATCGTTTTTATTATATGCAACGCTTTTATGTAAACCAATTCTGTACCCATCATCTACTACTTTGACAGTTACTTTTTGCTGAGATTTATTATTTGAAGAGTCTTTAGCTTCAACAATTACTTCATATGAATTGTCCTTCCCATTATCTGTTGGATTTTCAAAATCAGGAGTGGATTTGAATGTAAGAGCTCCAGTAGAAGAATTTATATCAAATTTGGAAGCATCAGCTCCTCCATTTAATGACCAAGTTGCAGATTCATCAGCTTTAAAAGTATGGACGGCCGTGGATCCTTCTTCTATGGATTTTGAGCTTGAGGAACTTCCAGCTGAATTACTTGGCCCTGTAATTTGAGGAGCCTGATTTTCTACTTTTACAGTTAATGTTTGTTCGAAAAATTTGTTAGCAGAATCAGTAGCTCTAACTTTCACCTCATAAGAATTATTTGATCCAGAATCAGTTGGGTTTTCATAATCTGGAGAAGATTTAAAAGTAAGAGCACCAGTAGAGGTATTTATATTAAATTTAGAAGCATCAGCACCACCATTTAATGACCATGTAACTGTTTCATTCGCAGAAAATGTATGAACAGTTGTTGTATTTTCTTTTATGGACTTTGAACTAGAAGTGGCACCAGCCCCACCATTAGGACCAGTGATTTTTGGTAAAATATTATTAACCGTTAATGTGACTGTTTGGTCTGAATAATTTTCCTGATTATCTTTTGATCTAACTACAACTATATATTTATTATCTTTATTATTATCAGTTGGATTTCCAAAATCTGGAGCAGATTTAAAAGTAAGAGCACCAGTAGAGGAATTTATATTAAATTTAGATGCATCCGCACCACTATTTAAAGACCATGTAACTTTTTCGTTTGCAGAAAATGTATGAATAGTTTTTGAATGTTCATTTATAGACTTTGAACTAAAAGTGGCCCCAGCCCCTCCAGTAGGGCCATTAATTTTAGGAGGTGTCAGATCTAATAAATTTTTGATTAAAAATCCAGACATAATTCCTGTATCTTTACTATTTGGATTACTTATAGTTCCTCTTGTCCAACCAAATGTATATAAATTATTTGAATTTAAATCGTTACCTATCAACCAATCACTTGTCGTCGTGGAATAGGTTTTATATTCTTGAATTGTTCCTTCTTTATCAGACTTACTTATAAAGATTTTATTTTCTGAATTTATTCCACTTAAATATGATGTACCATCCCCATTAAAAATTATTTCATAAAGTCCATCGAAAGGTTTTTCATATAAATTACTAGCTAAAGGTGTTCCATTACTTTGAAAAACATTTACATATTTTCCACTATTAGACTTGGTTAAATTATCTGTTGAAGTACTAGATATTTGATAAATATTATTATTCTTATCAATAGCTAATTTACCAGAACTATCATATTGATTTGAGCCGTAAGTTCTAGTCCATTCCTTATTAAGATTTAAATCATATTTTTGAAGAAAGACATCAAAATCACCATAAATTTTTTGATCATCTAATACATTTTTTGTCTGTCCAGAAATGATTATCTTGTTGTCATTATCTAATGCTATGTGATTAATCGAATCCCAATCACTCCCTCCTATGATTTTAGTTTTTAGTTTATTTCCTTTACTATCAAATTTTTGGATAAATCCATCTCTTGATCCATTCGCTAATTTATTTTCGTACTGTCCAACGAAGGTACCAGCAATATAAACATTATTATTTTTATCGGATGCGATAGAAGATATATTTACCTGATGATGAATCCCATCTGTTCCAAATACTTTATCTGCCTTAACTTCTTTTTTCCATAGCAAATTACCTTGATTATTTAATGCAAATAAATGGCTATCATTATATCCCCAATTGCTCCTGTTGGAACTAGAGTACTTATTATGCTGAAGATATACATATATATTGCCGTTTTTAGAAATAGATATTTCTTTTCCCCAAACTGATTCATTTCCTTGGGTTAATCCAGTGAATTGGTATGTCCACTTTTTATTATTATTTTCATCAAATTTATGAAGTTTGCCTTGTGGTGAATTTTCGAGAGCGTAATAAGAACCATCATTATTTACCTTGACATCATTTAAATGGTAGAATTCCGGTTTACTATCAATTAAATAATCAGTTTTAAACTTCTTTGATTCTTGATTAACATCAGTTGATTTAAAGATATTATTTACATTTACTGTAAAATTTTGATCAGAAGTATTTCCTGAGGAATCAGTTGCTCTAACTTTTACCTCGTAAGAATTATTTGTGCCGTTATCAGTTGGATTTTCAAAATCCGGAGCAGATTTAAAAGTAAGAGTACCAGTGGAAGAATCTATATTGAACTTGGAAGCATCGTTACCACCATTTAAAGACCAAGTGACTGTTTCATTGGCAGAAAAAGTATGAACAGTTGTTGAGTTTTCGGTTATAGATTTAGAACTAGAAGAAGAACCAGCAGCTCCAGACGGACCTCTAATTTTTGGTGCATTTTCATCAACATCAGATATGTTTACCGTAAGATTTTGGTCAGAAGTATTTCCCGCAGAATCAGTTGCTCTAACTTTTACCTCGTAAGAATTATTTGTGCCGTTATCAGTTGGATTTTCAAAATCCGGAGCAGATTTAAAAGTAAGAGTACCAGTGGAAGAATCTATATTGAACTTGGAAGCATCGTTACCACCATTTAAAGACCAAGTGACTGTTTCATTGGCAGAAAAAGTATGAACAGTTGTTGAGTTTTCGGTTATAGATTTAGAACTAGAAGAAGAACCAGCAGCTCCAGACGGACCTGTAATTTTTGGAGTGTTTTTATCTGTCCCAATATGGCCATCACCATTTAGATCTTGCTTGAAACCAGTTTCAAGTGAAATAAGCTCATTATTATTAATTACACCACCATAATTAGTATTGTGCCAATCATTATTAAATTCCCATTTAGCAAAGTAATTGTGAATAGTATTTTTCCAAATTATGGTATTGGCACCAGATATATTATCTGCAGCAATAACAGTCGATCCAGGGTATTTATCAGATCTGATTGGTCCCTTACCTGAACGCAAAGTTCCTTCATAAGTAAGAGGTATTTTTGAACCACCAAATTTCTGAACATAATAGTGATTGTTAGAATCCTTTTTAAATAATGAGAATGTGCCATTTGATTCAATAGTTGTATAAGCCTTTGCAACATTTGCAGTAAGAGTCTGATCAGAAGTATTTCCGTCATTGTCAGTAGCTCTTAGCTTTACTTCATAGGAATTATTCGATCCAGAATCAGTTGGATTCCTATAATCAGGTGCTGATTTAAAACTAAGAGCGCCAGTAGAAGAATTTATATTGAACTTGGAAGCATCTGCACCTCCATTTATAGACCATTTAACTTTTTCATTAGCTGAGAATGTATGAACAGTTGTTGAATTTTCATTTATAGATTTAGAACTAGAAGAAGAACCAGCCCCACCAGAAGGACCAGTTATTATTGGATTTGAGGTATCGTTTTGGACTTGTAAGCTTATTTTTCTTTGATTAGATTCTCCATTATTGTCAATTGCTTTTATGTATAATTCATATTTATTATCCTTGTCCATATCTAATGGATTTTCAAAGTCTGGAGCACTCTTGAATTTTAAAATTCCACTATTACTATCAATAGTGAATTTCGAGCTATCAAGTCCTTTAACTATTGAGAATGTTCTTGATATCCCTGAATAAGGATTTTTCTTAATTTGTTTAATATTTGTAGCACCGAATTCACCAACCGTAATTGTATTTTCTGTGATGTTCAAATTAAACATCGAATCCGGAGTATCTCCCCATGTTCCTCTTCCGCCAGCTTTATAAATTATTAAAGGATCATCATCATTATTTTGAAGTTCTATAGTCTGTGTGAAAGTTGAAAATCCCCCGTTTTTATCAGTCGCTGATACTGTAAATGTATAAGAGTTTTGCTTATCAGCATCTGCTTTTGCCTCAAAATCTGGGGCATCTTTAAAAGATAAAACTCCGTCGGAGGAAATAATAAATTTATTTTCATCTCCTCCTGCACCACTACGATTTGGGTCCCATAATCCCCATGTTACTTTTTTATTAGATGAAAATTGCCATTTACCCAATCCTTTATTTTCCTCAAACTTTAAATTCGATGAGGCATTTCCTCTATAGCCTTTGTGAGTATTTCCAGTTGGTCCAGTAATTAAGGGTTGAGAATCATGATATGCATAATTAATAACAAGTCTTTGCTTTGAAGACCTGCCAGATTGATCAATAGCGCCAACTATAACTTCATAAATGTTATTTTTATCTGAATCATTTGGACTTTCTATATATTGCCAATTATGCGTTTGAATATAATTAGTATTAGTGTATGAATTTCCAGAATTAAATCTGAATAATGATGCATCTTTGCCTCCGATAATGGACCATTTGACTGGTACAGATGATTTATAGCCCAAGGCTAATGATGATTTTTTAAAAGTTAGAGAATGACTCACAAGATTGTAGGCAGTTGAATATAAAGTTTCAACACCTTGCCAGGTCACACCATCTCTAAATTTAGGGAGAGAGCCAATAGCCTGTTTTGAAATGTTGTAAGGGGTTATTATTGGAGCTAAAGGATCCGTATATAAAACACTAATATCAATGTCCTTTTCAGTTGTTATACCGCTATTAGTCTCCGCAATTATTTTAATTTTGTAGGGATCTTTTCTATAAGGTAATGTCCCAGATCTATCCCAATGCAATATTGCTGAAGACTTTTTGTTATCAAAATAACCAACACCATCCCATACAGGATATATACCAAATAATGAAGCATCCCTGCCTTGAATATCCCATTTTAAAAACTGATACTTTGAGTTTTTGAAGTGGAAAATAGCGTTTGTTCCAGCATTTGCGGAAATTTGAAGTTTGTCTGTTATGACTCCATAAGGTCCGACAATTTCAGGTTTATTTTCATCTACATCATTAATTCTTAAAGTCAACTCTTGTTCAGAACTTTTGTTAAAGTCATCTGTTGCTCGGACTCTTACTTTGTATTGATTATATTTTCTTGAATCTATTGGGTTCTCATAATCGAGTGAATTCTTTAGTTTTAAGGTGCCTGTTTTCGAATCTATTTCAAATAATGATTCCTCTGAACCTCCATTTAAAGACCAGGTTATATTTGTAGAATATTTTGAGGAGTTTCCAACTGTAAAAGTATTGATGGCAGTTGTGTTCTCATCAATATTTATTTCAGAAATTAAATCACCTTCATTGCCACTTGGACCTTTAATAGTAGGAGCAGGTTCGCTAATGTTATTAACCTTTATTTTGACTAATTGCTCAGAGTAATTATGTTCAAGATCAGTTGCTTTTACTTTTACTTCATAAGTATTATCTGAATCTTTATCAGAAGGAGATTCAAAATTTGGTACGGACTTTAGAGTTAGAGCGCCCGTGGTTGAATTGATGTCGAATTTTGCTGCATCTGCTCCACCATTTAATGCCCAAGTAACAGTTTCATTAGCAGAAAATGTATGAATAGATGTTGAACCATGTTCATCTATAGATTTATTAGTTTCACTATCCCCTGAATTTCCAGAAGGGCCTTTTATCTTTGGAGCTGATTTATCAACATCATTAATAATAACGGTTAAAGTTTGGGAGGAAGTATTTCCTGAAGTATCTTTTGCTTTAACTTTTACTTGATATGAATTGTTTTTATCACTATCTGACGGGTTTTCAAAGTCAGGAGCAACTTTGAAGGATAGTGCACCTGATCCCCGGTCTATTTGAAATTTAGAAGCATCTAATCCAGCATCTAATTCCCAAGTAACAGTTTCATTAGCTGAAAAAGAGTTTATTGCAGTAGTGTTTTCATTAATATTTTTAGTGCTTTTTGCAGATCCTGCCTTTTCAGAAGGGCCTGTTATTAATGGGGCCGTTTCATCAATTATTGAAGCTCCAACAAGTGCTAGTTCTGAGAAAGTAGATGCACTACTTCCAGTATCTATTCCTGAATATGGTGAGCTATAAATAAAAGAAGCATTCTGAGATATCGAAAGTTGGACATAATATGAACCTGATGTTTGATTTGTATAAGTTATGGAACCTTTATGTGTCGTTCCCCTCCAATTAAGAGCAGTTGATGCCCAATTATCTCTAGCAAAATCATACTTATAAATACTTTTATTATTTTGAGCATTAAAAATTTCAATAGATGGGGAAGAACTTGAATCGAGTTTAAATTTTCCACCAGGTTGAAGATATACTTCAGCTTCGTTGTAAATAAAACCAAGTTTGAGAATATCTTTTTCTCTCAACTTAAATGTACTTGATTTGGATATTTGATTTGTACTGCCATTATTATTCCAAGAATAATTTGGAATATTTCTTCCTCCAGCACTAACTCTTAATAAACTCCATAATCTTAAATAATGTGAGGGGAGATTAATACCAGCGTCTCTGCCATTACCAGCAATGTCATAACCTATTTGAATATTCTGTGAGCTACTAGCTTCCAATTGGATTTTAGTAGTTTTAGATGATCGTGGAGATATTCCAAGATTTGTTTCGTCTTCCGTATCTCTCTTATTAGTTGTCCAATTATTTGCATTTAGTAAATTAGAAAAACCGGTATGAACATTACTAGTATCTAATGCAACATCTTCATTTATATCAGTTACATTTACTGTAAGAGTCTGATTAGAAATATTCCCTGCATTGTCTTTTGCCTGTACCTTTACCTCATATGAATTATTACCCCCATTATCATTTGGAATTTCATAATCAGGAGTTGATTTGAAACTAAGAGCACCTGTTGAGGGATTTATATTGAATTTAGAGGCATCAGCACCGCCATTCAAAGACCAAGTAACAGATTCATTTGCAGAAAATGTATGGACTGCAGTTGATCCATGTTCTTCTATAGATTTACTACTTCCACTATCTCCAGAATTTCCGGAAGGCCCTGTTATCTTTGGAGCATCATCATCAACATTTTTAATAGTTACATTAATGCTTTGATAAGAGGCATTTCCCGCTTTATCTACGGCTCTAATTCTTGCTTCATAAGAATTATTAGCACCTGTATCAGAGGGATTTTCAAAATCAGGCGCAGATTTAAAAGTTAGAGCACCGCTAGAAGCATTTATCTCAAACTTTGAAAAATCATTTCCCCCAACTAATGCCCAAGTAGCAGATTCATTAGCAGTAAAGGTATGAATAGTAGTTGAATTTTCATTTATTGATTTAGAACTAGTACTGGCACCAGCTCCTCCAGAAGGACCCGTTATTGATGGAGCAGCTGTGTCTATTTCAAATATTTTTACATAACCTTTATTTGTGTTCTCGGAATTATCAAAACCTCCAACTATAAGAGATTCTCCATCTCCAGATAATTCGATTGATTTACCAAACCCACCTTGATTGTTTTCTTGATCATCATTCGAAATTTTTGCAATTTCTGTCCAAGCATTATTGTTAAATTCAAATACCCTTACATGACCACTTTTATAACCATTGCTATTTCTTCCAAAAGTAGCACTTATTGCGACTCTTTTCCCATCACTACTAAGACTGACCTTTGATTGACCATTAATAGACCATTCATTATCATATGCAGCTACTGCATGAATATCGCCACCTCTTTGAGTCCATCTCCCAGAGTTGTTATAAAAGATTCTTACGTACCCCTTAGAAGATAGATCTGAATTAGAACTAATAGCCTTAATAGCTAATACATTCCCATCATCTGATAAAGACACATATTTCCCGAAACCATCTCCAGGATTTGAACCGTCAATATCGCCATCAACTCCATGGTCAGCCCAGCCTCTGTAATGACTACTATCTTTTTTATAAACTCTTACGTGACCTTTCCCATCAGAGTTCGCAGGAGCTCCAACTGCCAGCATTGTCCCATCTTTTGAGAGGCTTATTGATGTTCCAGATAAATCTCCACTAACTTTTCCACCTTCTTCTCCATGGATGTCTCTTCCAACTTGACTCCAAGTTCCATTATTATTTTTGTATATTCTTACTTCTCCTCTGTACTTATTATTTACAGTCCAATAATTGTTAAATGGATGTCCTATTGCTATATGACTACCATCACCAGAGAGAGCGATGGTAGTTTTATGGACTGCTCCACCATGATCGTTAAGAATATGCCCATCGATGTCGGAACCAATTTGTGTCCAATTGCCACCATTATTTTTAAAAACTCTTACATGACCCCCTCTCCTTCCATTTCCAATATTTTTGGGAGCATTGATCGCAACTATTGACCCATCATCGGATAAGCTTACGTTATAACCAAATCTATCATTAACATTTTCACCGTAGATATCAGAACCAATTTGAGACCAAGTACCATTATTATTTTTATATAATTTTACGTAACCTTTTTTATTCCCATTTGAGTCACTCCCAAGATATCCACCGACAGCAATAACATTACCATCTTTAGATATCGCTACAGCATCACCAAATTTATCAGAAGATAAATTTCCGTTAATATTATTACCAACTTGAATAAAGCCCATTTTCCCTGAACTTTAAAAAATTTTTTAAGGTTAAAATTAATTTTATTTTACATTAATAAAAGAAAATATTAAGCGTAATTTATACTTTTTCCTTATATAGAAATAATTATGATTGATTAGTTATAGATAGTTTTTTATATTTTAATTAATACTGTTTCTGTATACAATCAGAAGTAAAATCCTTTAATTAAAATTTTAAGAAGGCAAAATAAATTATCCAGAATTAACGCAAAACTCTACTTTAGGAATTCCACTTTTATAAACATTTCCCAAATCGTTTTATTTCCCTAGTTTACAAAAATAGCATTTTGCTGCAAGTACCTCTAAAGACGGATGTGATATGCGAATTGATTGAGCTTTACGGAACTTAGTTTGGGTAGATTTGTATATCTATCAGACCATTTATAATTTCTTTGAAATAGTTTTATTAGCTGTATATGATTTTTCCATGATAGACATGATTTAGGTAATTTTTATATTTTAAATCTTTTATTAATATGTATATTCTTCGTCAAACTTAATAACTACACCCTTAAAAAACTCTGCTAATAAATTTAAAGGATCGTCTTCAGCCATTATTGCCCTCTCTTTTAATAGCTTCTTTTCGATTTGGTTATGGTCAGTCATAGCGAGCCTCTAGGTTGGAATTAATAAATAATACACTTGTACTACTAATGTATCCACTTATGCTATTTAGGTCAAGTATTAAATTTTTAAAATTAATTTCTATTCTTTTTCAATTGGTGCCATAGTTAATCCTTTGCTTTCAAGTTGCTGATGATATAATTCTGCCTGTTCAAGAGGTCCTCTCCATACTTCGGCTAAGCCTTCTCTATCCACTTTTAGTGTAAGATCCCAAGATCTTTTTGCACTCATTGCTGGGATGATAATTAAAAGACAATTTGCTACATGCTCAAAAGTATTAAAATTATCATCAAGAACTATTATCCTTCCTTCTGGATAATGTCTTTTTGCTGTCTTAGGTTCTAAGACTTTAATAGTTGTATTTGTCAAAAATCTCATATTTAAATATTTATGGTGATTTACTTGTTTATCTAATTGAGTATATTTCTCTAATTCTGTTGAGACTATATATAGACATTAAACAAATTCTAAAAGTTTTCATTGTAATGTATTTAAAATGTCTCGAGCGTGACTTGAACACGCGACCTGTGGGCTATGAATCCACCGCTCTAACCAGCTGAGCTACCGAGACATTTTATTATTCTAAAACATAATTTGTATTTAATTGTCATTTTGAAAATTTAATTGTTTATGAGCCTCATAAATAGCTATTCCACATGCCACTGATAGATTTAGACTTCTCACACCTTTTTTATTATTAATAGGCGATTCTAAATTTGGCATAAAAATTGATATTAATGAATTACTTTTTTCAATAATACTTTCAGGTAATCCTGTATCTTCCCTTCCAAATAACAATATATCTTCTTTTTTAAATTCAAAATCGTTTAAATAAACTCCATTTTTTTTACTGAAGGCAATTATTCTTTTATTTTTTTTTGTATCTGCAAATTCTTTGAAATTTGCATATTTATTTACTTCAACTATTGGCCAATAATCTAACCCTGCTCTTTTTAAATATTTATCTTCAATTTTAAAACCTAAAGGTTCAATTAAATTTAAAGTGATGTCAAATGCAGCACAAGTCCTTGCTATATTTCCTGTGTTTTGGGGTATTCTGGGTTCGAAAAGAGAGATTTCCAATTTCTATGTAGGTATTTCTAAACTTATATCATCTATTTTTAATGCTCTACCATTTATCGCAAGCCAATTTTCATGTGATATTTTAGTAATCTTCTTTTGAAGTTCACCAATCCTTTCAATAAAAACATTACCAATTTTATATTCTGAGACCAAACTCCAACCTACTTGTTCTCCCACAATTAATGTAAGACTTTTTCTTTTTATTAAAATATCTATAAGGGTATTTTGTTTGCTTCCCCATTCTTTATCTTCTTCATAAATACTTTCCATAACAAAACCACCTATTGAATCAATTAGTATCGGACCAATTTCAGTCTTCAATATGCTTAAAAGATTTGTAGTTTCTATTAATCTCCAGTTTTTAGGTCTTCTTTTACGATGCATAGATATTTTTTGATCCCATGTTTCATCTTTGGTTCTTTTCTCTGATAGTGCAATATAAGTCATATAATTACTTTTTTTAGCTAAATGTTCTGCAAATTCACTTTTACCACTTTTTGTTCCACCTGTTATAAATATAATTTTAGATAATTTATCTTTCGGGTTATATTTCTCTATTTCCATAAATTAATAGTTACTTGGAGAAATACCACCAAGTTGCTAGCGGGATTATAGTTGCAGTTATTAATAAACCAATAACTATAAATGTGGCAGTTGAGTTTGATGTATCATTTTCTCTCATAACGTTGAAATTTGGATCAACGACAGGGTTATCTATAGAGGATGGTTGACTTTTTTCGTAATTTATAATTGTTTTTTGTTGAGTTGTAATTAAATAGTTTTTGGTATTGTTAATACCTTCTGCATATGCAGATATGGGCATGATAATAAAAACAAAACCTATCAAAATTAAAGATAAAAAGTATCTATTAAAGGAATTAATCATTTTAAGAATTTTTGTTAATTATATATTAAAAACTTTAAGTCTGGATATACTTGATTTATTTTTTTCAATATTATAATTAAATAAACTATTGAGTTTTTTTAAAGAAATATATGGGTTTTAATGGGAAAACATTAATAATAATAGGAGCCATACTTTTTATATTTCAATTAGCAAATTACTTTTCTATTGATTCAATTACTCCTGAACTTGAGAGAGCACAAATACTTTCTGCTATAGCATCAGTTATTATTATATTGATAGGATTTCTTTTTAAACAATTTAATTCTAAAACTGGAGAAAAAGTAAACTTAATAGGATCCAATGATTTTATATTTGATTCTAATATTCCTAATGATGTTCTTGATGAACTCGCTTGGGGTTCAGAAGCAATATTAACCTCCACCGCAGCCGCAACAATAATAATTCACTACGATGGGGTAAATATTTTAAGGCGAGGTATTATTTCAAATAAAGTATTTATTCCTGGGGAAACTTGTTTGAGATCAATAAAGGATATGAAATTAATTTCTTTAGCAAATACAAAATTTTATCCAGGTAGAGATGAATTCTATAGCTATTGCCCAAATATACCTTCAATTTTAATAGTACCTATAAATAATAAAGCTTTTATTTTAATAGGAGGATGGAGTACAAGATGTTTTACAAAATCTGATGAGAAATGGATAAATAATTGGTCTAAAAAGATTAATAATATTTTTTCTAAGAATGATATTTAGAAATATATTTTTGATCGAACTCTATTATTCGTTGATTTAAAAATTACAGACTTTGTTTTTATATTATAAAAGGCATTTTCTGAATTTATTTCATAATTACTTTTATTATCTTTTTTAATTATATATTTAACTGGATTATAAAATTCGATTATATTATCTGAACTTAATGTTGCTTTATTAGAATTTAATATTATATTTTCATTCTCAAAATTTATGTTTCCTTTTAATAAATATTTAGACTCTTCAATGTTCCAGAAAAAATAATCAGAATATAATATATCGTTATCTTCAAGAAGGCTTTTTAATATTACATTACCCTTTAATTCAAGAATTTTGTTATTATTAGATAATTTAGATTCATCTGAATTAATAATATATTTTAGCTCTTTATTGCTATATAGCTTGATAGTTGTATTTTTTAAATTTAATGTTTGTCTTATGATGTCATAACTAGAGTTGGGACTTATTATTCTATATATTTTTTCGCCTTGACTTGAATATATATTCATATCTAAACTATCTATTTTTTGCATTATTCTGTTCACCTCAGTAACATTTGGCTTGCAACCTAATAGTAAAAATGGAAATATAATTATTGACTTATATATATTATTCATACTCTAGCTTATTTATTATTGGAAAAGGATTAGGTAGTTCAGATTTTTGATTTAATAGTCCCCATTTTAATTGATCTTGCCAAGAAGAATCTTTTTTATATATATAACCTAGTTGTTCATCTATTTTTTTCGAAAGATCAGGTAATATTGGTAACAATAGTAATCCTATTATTCTTGTACTTTCTAAAACGTTATAAATAATTTCTTTTACAAGTGGAATATTCGAATCTTGTTTTATTAATATCCATGGTTGCTTATCATTTAGATATAAATTCGTTTTAATTGCAAGATTAAGAATATCACTAGAGGCTAAATCTAATTTGTAGGCATTAAAATTATTAATGTATTTATCTACTGTTATTTTTGACAGAGAAGCTAATTCACTATTATCTATTATTTTTACATTATTTGGCACTTTATTTTTGAACCATTTCCTTGACATTGAGGATGTTCTATTTAACAAATTTCCAATAGTGTTGGCTAAATCATTATTGATAATGTCAACAAATCTTCTATTCTGAAAATCGCCATCATTTCCTAATGAAATGTCTTTAATTAAATACCATCTAACTGGATCTCTTCCATATCTTGATAGTAATAATTTGGGGTCTAATACATTTCCTAAACTTTTACCCATTTTTTGACCTTCTCTAGTTAGAAAGCCATGACCAAAAACTTTTTTAGGTACTTCTATTCCTGCCGATATAAGCATTGCTGGCCAGTAGACGGCATGAAATCTAAGTATATCTTTGCCAATTAAATGAATATCAGCCGGCCAACCTCCATTAATCGATTTTTTCAGTGAATGTTCTTTCTCATGGAGACTAAGGGCACTTACATATCCAAGTAAAGCATCGAACCATACATAAAAGGTATGTTTCTCGAATCCGGGTACTCTTATCCCCCAAGAAACATTGGTTCTTGATATTGAAAAATCTTTTAATCCCTTAGAAACAAAATTTATAATTTCATTCCTTCGTTCACTTGGTTGAATAAATGTAGGGTTATTTATGAGTTCTTCTATTTGGGATTGATATTTTGACAATCTAAAAAAGAGATTTTCTTCGTTTTTCCACTCTAAATTCTTTTGATGTATTGGACATTTATAATTTGATGAGTTTTCCGGATTGTCTTTAAATTCTTCACAACCAACACAATACCAACCTTTTTGTACACCCATATAGATATCATCTGACTTCTTAACTCTTCCATAAAATTCACTAACAATGCTTTCATGATGCTTCGAACTTGTTCTTATAAATTCGTCATAAGTTATATCCCAATCCCTCCAGTTTTCACTAAAGATATTAGATATTTGATCGCAATGAATTTGAGGATCTACACTATTATCATTAGCTGTTCGTTGTATTTTTAAACCATGTTCATCAACTCCAGTAATGAATCTAACTTCTTCTCCCATAAGTCTCTTATATCTTGCTATGGCGTCACAAATTATGGTTGTATATATACTTCCTAAGTGAGGCTTATCATTAACATAATATAAAGGTGTAGTTATAACAAAACTCATAGAAAAAATTCTTTTTTAATTAATACTAACAAATATTATATAAACAATTCATGATGATTTATTAATTTGATGTTTATTTAATAAATAAACTCTAAATTATAATTATCACTCATATTGTATTTTACTTTATATACTTTATTACTGTAAATATCTATTGATACGTAGAGAGTAATAATGATTTCTAATAAATATTCGGGGAAGTAAACTAGCGCAATATTTCTTTTATGATTTAACCATTTTACGAATATTATTTTATAATTATTTTTATTCTCTTTAATAAAGAATAATGATAAATACTTTAATCTATCATTTTTATATATATTATTAATTTCGATTTGTTTTATTCTTGATTCATCAATAATTTTTGTAAATGTATCTGAATTGATTTCATCAAGATTATTAATCTTATTATATACCTGCCTTTGTATAACTAAATCTAAATATCTTCTTAATGGTGATGTGCACTGTACATACATATCTAGTCCTAAACATTCATGACTATTTGGTTTTGTAGTTATATAACTTTTACCCATATATTGCTTTAATAAGATATATTTTATTTCACTATCTTTATATCTTTGAAGGATATCTTTAGGATTACAATTTATTTTTTGAATTCTATATGCTGCCACTAAATTTTTACTAAATAAATACAAACTTGTAACGTAACCCATTAATATCATTGCCTCAGCAACAATTAAATGTGCAATTGATTTATCTATTCTTGTTAATATTATATTGCCTTCTTCTAACTTCAATTTACTAGTGGTAGTTTCAAAAATAATAGCTCCATTATTTTTTCTGAAGCTTATACTTTTCAATAATAAGTTTTTAAGCTCTATTAAATCTATTTCTTCTTTAGGCTCTATTTCAAAAATTTCATTTACATCTTCATATGTTAATTGATAGTTAGGCTTTATAATTGCTTCTACTATTTCATAATTAATAACTGATCCTTTATCGTCTAATTCTATTGATGCGCTTATTGTATTCGATACTTTATTTTGGCCCAAGTTTGCTTCATCAATAATATTTTTAGGAAGCATTGGAACATATTGTTCTGTTAAATATAAGCTACAATTGTTCTTTTTAGCATCACGATCAATAGTTGATTCTGATGAAAATAATCTGCATGGATTACTAATATGGACCCATATTTTCTTTTTATTTCCTTTTGTTGTTTCTAATGAAATAGCATCATCTACTTCATGGGGGTCATCAGAATCAATGATAAAAGTCTTTAAGTTTGTTAAATCTTTCAAATATTTTTTTATTGGTTATTTTACTAAATTCTTAAATTTTCAATTATCCTTCTGGATTGACAAAGGGCAGTAGAGCAACGATTCTTGCTCTTTTTACAGCTAATGTTAGATCTCTTTGTTGTTTTGAGGTTAATCCTGTCATTCTTCTTGGTATAATTTTGCCCCTTTCAGTAATAAATTTTTTTAAAAGCTCTACGTCCTTATAATCAATAGGATCTCCAGGCTTTATAGGTGATAATTGTTTCTTGAAAATAGAATTTGGCATGTTTTTAATTACTTAATTTCCTTGTGGATAGTCATTCTGTTTAAATGGGGATTAAACTTTTTAAGTTCTAATCTTTCAGTGGTATTTCTACGGTTCTTTTCAGTAGTATATCTTGAAATGCCATTAGATCGCTTGGGGTCTGTACTTGTTCTGGCTTCAGTACATTCCAAGGTAACTACAACTCTTGTACCTTTTTTGGCCATTTTATTTAATACGTTGATGTATAATTTTCTATTGTACAACTTCAACAAACTTTTTTGAAGATATACTTATTTCTTTTATCATCATTGATTAAAAATATATATGAAAGTTTCTCATAATTGGTTGAAAAATTTAGTAGAAATTAATTCTACTCCCTCAGATCTTTCTGAGAAATTGTCTATTGGTGGATTTGAAGTTGAATCATTAGAAGATTGTTCAGAAAATGTAAAAGGTGTAGTTTTAGGTAAGGTTTTATCTGTTTTAAAACACGAAGGATCTGATAAACTCTCTATTTGCCAAGTCGATATTGGTACTTCAAAGAATTTACAAATTATCTGTGGAGCGCGAAATATTAAACCAAATATTTATGTTTATGTTGCTACTGTCGGCGCGAAATTAAGTGCAGTCAACTTAACAATTAAAAGAAGCGAAATTAGAGGTGTCATAAGTGAAGGAATGATATGCTCACTGCAGGAACTAGGATTAGAGGATTCTAGCGAAGGGATAGAGATAATTGATGAAGATTTCGCCTTAAAACATGAATTGGGAACTCCAGGAGCTAATTTGCTTCAATTAAATGATTTTATATATGATTTAGCAATTACAGCTAATAGACCTGACGGAATGTCGGTTATAGGTATAGCTCGCGAAATTTCTGCTCTTTTAGAATCAAAATTAAATTTTCAAGAAATAAACCATAAATACAATATCCATTTACTTAAGGGCATTCAACTTTGCCCAGATGCCATAACATCTGATTGCATTTATACAATAAGCTATATTGATGGTGTAAATGGTGAGAAATTATCGCCAAAATGGCTTAAAGACCGGTTAGAAAAATCAGGTATAAAATCGATTAATCTTCTAGTTGATTTAACAAACTATATTCTTTTAGAACAAGGCCAACCATTACATGCGTTTGATAAAGATAAATTATCAAACTTAATTGGAAAAGAAGTTTCTCCTGAAGACTTCTCTGTAAGAAAAGCCAATCATAACGAAAGTCTTGTATGTTTAGATGGTAAAAAATATGACTTAAATGAAAATATCACAGTAATTACTTGTTGCGATAAACCGGTTGCTATTGCTGGGGTGATAGGTGGCATGGAGACTTCTGTAACCAATACCACCTCATCTATTTACCTTGAAGGAGCTGTTTTTAATCCAGTAACTATAAGAAAATCTTCAAAGGCGGTTGGTATAAGAACAGAATCTAGCAGCAGATATGAAAAAGGGATTTCATCTAAAAATACAATAGGTGCAGTTACCAGGGCCATTAATCTTTTAGAAGAATATTTTGCTATTAATTTACCGATTATCAATACTTCTAATTTGATAAATAATGAGGATATTTTTATTAATTTACGAAGAAATCGAATTCATAAAATTCTTGGTCCATTAATCATTAACGATAAATTTGAAAAAAGAAATTTATCTGATACTGAAATAGTTGATAAATTAACACTCATAGGTTGTACTTTAAAGAGCAAAGAATATGGCTGGGATGTAGCAGTAATTCCTAATAGAGCACAAGATTTAACAAGAGAAATAGATTTAATTGAAGAAATTGCGAGATTAATAGGGTATGACAGATTCGACTTAAACCTGCCTAATCCAATTAAGCCTGGAAAATTGTCATCAGAGCAATTGGCCTTGAGAAGAGTAAAAAATGGTTTTACAGAAAATGGTTTTAACGAGGTACTTAGTTATTCTCTTGTTCCAGAAGATCAAGAAACACTTATAAAGATTTCTAATCCTTTGTTATTAGAAACTAGCTGCTTAAGAAATAATATCTGGAAAGAACATTTGGAGATAGTAAACCGTAATATAAAAGCTGGACAAACAAGTTGTTATATATTTGAAATTGGTAATGTTTTTTATAGGACTACTGAAATCATTCAAGAAGAACTACTCAATGGTGTAATTTTTGGCAATAGAAAATTTGGGGAATGGGTAAATTCGGGTAAGGATAATGATCTTAATTATTACCAGGCCAGAGGAAAGTTAAAGGAAGCTTTATCGTGTTTGAATATAAAGATTGATGATAAACCTACAGATTCAATTGATTTTCTTCATCCAGGAAGAACAGCTAAATTAATGATTGAAGGGAAAGAAGCAGGATATTTTGGTGAAATTCATCCCAAACTAATATTTGAAAAGAAGTCATTAAAAAAAGTTTATTTATTTAGCATAAATTTAGCTATCCTCTTGGGTGCTAGTACAAGAAAAAACAAATGGATCCCAATATATAAGCAATACCCAGTTGTTCCAAAAATGGAAAGGGATATAAATTTTGTCTTCAGTAGGAAATTTTTAATTAGCGACATAATTTCACAAATAAGAAAAACAGGAAAAAATCTCTTAGAGGATGTTTATTTAATTGATGTTTTTGAAGATATTAAACTTGGAGATGATTATATAAGTTATACATTTAGATTATCTTATAGAGATAAAGATAAAACATTACTTGATTCAGACATTACATCAATACATTCAAATATAATTTCTAAAATCGAAAAAAGATTTAATACTAAATTAAGGAATTAATTATATTACTAATCTCATATAAGACTAATAACTAGTCTATAGGTAAGTCTTATATAAGATATGTAATAATCCTATAATTTTAAATAATGTTCCATTAGAATACTCGTTATCAATTTAATTTCCCTTTTACTATCTTCAGTGCTATGGGTTCAGCTCCAACAGTTGTCTGATGATTGGTCAAAAATTTCTGGTCATCCTCTTGACGCTTTCTGTTATTGGTATATACCGGTACCTAAAGTTTCTGATTAGCTCAACTCCCCCTGTGTTGATGTCATAGGATCAAGGAATCCTCCTTGTATTGATAAGAAAAATTCCATTATAAACCATCAAGCCAAGTAGTACTGTCTTTAAGGCAGTTCTATGCGATTCTAAAACTATTTATAGGAATGGTTTCTGACTGACATCTAATTAACTGGACATAAGTAGGACATAAGTTCCTGGTTGATATATAATTAACCTATTTTATTTATCTCATCTTTCTGATAATAGACTATTTATTAGACTTATTGTTAGTCTTATATGAGATATAAGATACATATAAAATATATCTTTTTGATCAATGAACAGGTTCGTTTCTCATTGATTCATCTCTTTTCATTGTTATTAGATAGTTTTTTTTCTCGAGTACTAAATGCTTGATGAAGGCCTTAGAGAACATTCGCGAGAGGACCAAGTGATTAACTTGGACATCAAACGACGCTTTTCAACTTTTAAAATATCTCCGCAAATGTTATTAGCAATATTCTCATATAAGACTTAATATAAGTCTGGCTGTAAGTCTTATATAAGATAAGCAAGATTATGATTTCAGTTTATTGCTTTATAGACTATCTAAATTATTTTCGAAATCCATTGAATGTCTATATGGATTAATGTTTTTATATTTAAATCATCTTATTTTCTAGTCACAAGTTGATTAAGAATTTTTTTATAATAATGTTAAAAAAAATGTTTAATTATTCTTTCATGTCATCAAAAGAAAAAAAGAGTTTTTTTCAACATAAGAAGTTAGAAATGCTCAATTATATTAAAGATTCTCTTGAACAAAAAATTGCCTCAGTAAATGCTTCTATAGAAGTTTTAGAAAGCCAAATAAGTAGAGATAAAGAACTTGAAGTTTCTAATTAGTTTTCAAACAAAACTTTCTAGAAGTTTTTCAGGACCAAATTTTTTTAAATAATTAAGATCTGAATTTTCAGTTACTAGTAAATATCCTGCGAAACCTAAAGCGTTAATACTGAATCCATGGATGTGATCATTACTTCTCTTTATAATTGCGATCCATTTATTAGTTATTAAAAGATTGTAAGGATATCTCGGTTTTTTATCCTTATTAGGATCACCTAGTCCTATTTTCTTACATAATTCTAAATACATTTCAAAAAGAGATATTGTATTTTCTAAAAAATTAAAATTGCATACAACAATATTTTTTTTAAGCTTACTATATCTATCATTATCTAATTTCATATCTAAAAACCACTTTTCTCTTGGGCAAGATATCTCATCCTTAGATCTACGTAGAAGTTGAAAATGCCTGTGAGGCTGACTTGCTCCTGCAATTGGAGAACTATTGAAAAACCATAATCCACTAGTATCTTTATTAACTTTTTGTATCGCTTTCCAATCATTAATATCTAACCAACCATTTTGGGGTTTCCAGTTATTTGTTATCAGTAAAATATGTCCCTCTTGTACAGGGTATTTATTTAATATTAAGACGTGATTATAACCAATTTTATCTATTTCTAGTATCTTTTCCCATGGACAAAATGGATTCTGCTTAGGACCGTAAAAATTCTTTTTGTTAAATTTTGAAGTATCAAGCTTCCTAATTATGAAGTCATTTTTTTGATATAAATCGCTTGTAATAATATTGGTCTTGAGAGGATATAATGATTCATGACCAATTGATATTCGAGTTTGATCTAGTGCTTTTTTCCAATAAATCTCTAAACTCATTTATATAAAATTATCATAATTATTCTAAATAAATATTAAACTTATAATTACTTTTTATTAAATTGATATTCTTTCAATTTTTCTAGAGGTACTGATTCTAAGACTAGAATATTAGTTGATTCTAATATAACTTTAGGTGCGAGTCCGTCTAATAATGCTTGCTTCCATCTATCAAGACAAATACACCAATGATCACCTTCCTTAAGTCCTGGGAATGAATAAATAGGCATTGGAGTTATTAAGTCATTACCTTGTGATTTACTATATTTCAGGAAATTATCATCCATTACACAACATATTGAATGATTTCCCCCATCATTTTTGTCATAATTACAAAATCCATCTCTGAACCAGCCTGTCATAGGTTCACAACTACAAACCTCAATTTCTTCGCCGAAGACATTCAATTGAACTTGATTTTTAATTTTCATAGATTTTTGTTTTTTTTAATAATAATAAAACTCAAACATTTCTTAAAAAAAGGTTGACGAGTATGGGGGGTAAGGAGCTAATAATTCTAATAAGGTTTTTTTCATTATGGATTGGGACTTTACTGAAAACATAGCATTTAAATCTCTTTATGATGCTTTTAAAGATAGTGAAGAAAAATCCGCATTAGAATTTTTATCTAGTGACGGTGCTTCATACTATCTTGAATTAACACAGGATGCAGCTGGTGAGGGTCTAGATCTAGGTGATAATGAAACAATGGAAGAACTACAGGAAGCAATTATTGAATATCTAGAAAAGAACTAAAGATTTAGTTTAAGCACTGAAATATTTAGCTTTTGAGTGCAGTGAAATGATAGCTGTAGTACTTTGTTCCGGATGAAGTTGTTCAGATTCATCCATTGTCAAATTTATTCTTTTTGCATCTAACATTGATAATTGTATGTTTGAATCAGAAACTTTTGGACATGCAGGATATCCAAATGAATATCTAGCTCCTCTATATTTTTGTGCAAGTATTTCTCTATTTTTGTCTGGTTCCTCATTGCTAAATCCACATTCAATACGAATTAATGCATGGACATACTCAGCTAGCGCTTCTGCTAACTGTACAGTAAGTCCATGAAATAATAAATAATCACTATATTTATCTTCTTTAAATAATTGTTGAGAATATTCACTAGCAATATCACCCATTGTTACTGCCTGCATAGGAAATATATCTATTGGTTTATCATTTTTTAAATCACAATAGAAGTCAGCTATGCATAGATTATTGCCAGATTTTTGTCTTGGAAAATTAAATTGAGAAATTTTATTTAAACATTTATCATCAAATAAAAAAATACTATTATCTTTTCTGCCACATCTGAAATATCCATAAACTGCTTTTGGTGAAATAAGTTTTTTTTCTATAATTGTCTCTAACCATGTATCTAATAATGGTTTGGCATATGAATCTAAATAGTTATTGTATTCATCTATGCTTTGGTTTTTCCCTTTTTTTATTTGCCATTGACTACTGAATAGAGCTTTTTTATCTAGATAAAAAATCAACTTATTTACATCTATATCAACTTCCTTAAGGACTTTCGTTCCCAAAAAAGGAGGATTAATTGGTTCTTCTTCATTTAGAAATTTAGATCTTATAAAATTTTCTTTTAGATTTAATTTATTTGTCTCGCTGGGAATGGATATTGATTTATTTAGCTCTTCAGAGTTAGATTTTGATGAGGCTAAATTAATATTTATACCTTCTTTGTTAATAAACCCTTCTGTATTTGACCAATTTCCCTTCTTTTTATTATCCATATATTCATTCATGAATTTTAGATCAGTAAAAGCATCTTTTCCGTACAATATTTTCCCTTTATATATTTTGCTGCAGTCCTCATTAACAAATTTTGGGGTTAACGCTGCGCCTCCTAATATCACTGGTACGCTAATATCTTCATTATTAAAAGCCTCTAAATTATCTTTCATAAATGCAGTTGACTTTACAAGTAGTCCGCTCATAGCAATGCAATCTGCATTGTGCTTCTTTTGTGCATCTATAATTGCCGAAACATCTTGTTTTATTCCAAGATTTATAACGTCATAACCGTTATTTGTAAGTATTATGTCAACTAAATTTTTTCCAATATCATGAACATCGCCTTTAACTGTTGCAATTAAAAGTTTTCCATTTGATATATTTTCATCAACAGTTTCCATATGGGGTTCTAATATTGAAACAGCAAATTTCATTGTTTCAGCAGATTGGAGTACAAATGGTAATTGCATTTGACCTGAACCAAATAAATCCCCTACAACTTTCATACCATCTAGTAAAAAGGTATTAATTATCTCTAAAGGTTTATATTTTTTTAAAGCTTTTTTTAATTGATCTTCTAAACCAATTTTTTCCCCATCAATAATATGATTTTTTAATCTTTCTTCCAAAGTTATATTTTTGTTTTCTGAAGATGCTTTTTTGAACTCCTGAATAGATAAATCTTGAAAAGCCTTTGTTAGTTCAACTAATGGATCATAGGTACAAATATCATCTTCAAATTCTCTTTTGTCATATATTAAATCTAAGCAAAGTTTTTTAGTTTCATCAGTAATCTTTGATAATGGCAAAATTTTATTTGGTGCGATGATAGCAGAATCCAATCCTGCTTTAATGCATTCATCTAAAAATATTGAATTTAAATTAATTCTAGATAATGGTGAAAGACCAAAACTTATGTTCGAAATACCCAATATAATATGTATTTCTGGGAAATTATCACGAATTTTAGAAATAGCAGTAATTGTCTCTTTAGCGTTTAATCTATCCTCCTCTATCCCAGTAGATATTGGAAGTGCTAATGGATCAAAAAAGAGCTCATAATCTGATAAACCAGATACTCTAGTTCGATTAATCGCTCTTTTAACAATGTTATATTTTTTTTCGGAATTCCTTGCCATTCCTTCTTCATCAATTGTTCCAATAACAAGTCCTGCACCATAACTTAAGGCCAAATCAAGAACTTGATCAAACCTTTCCTCACCATCTTCGTAATTGGTCGAATTTATAATACATTTACCTCCAGCAGACTTTAATCCACTTTCCATTTTGTCAGCATCTGTTGAATCAATCATTAATGGCAAATTTATATTAGTAACTAGTCTTGATGTGATTTCTTTCATATCTTTTACTCCGTCTCTTCCCACATAATCTACATTTACATCAAGAACATGTGCATTTTCTTTTTGTTGTTGCTTAGCAATTGAAACCAAACCATCCCAATCGTCTTTATTTAACAACTCCCTTACCTTTTTAGATCCACTCGCATTTAATCTTTCTCCTACAATTAAAATAGAATTATCTTGTTTGTATGGAACAGAATTATATATTGATGACGCAGAAGGAATATAACTGCTAGAAAAATTCTTATCATTTTTGTATGTACTTTCGTTATCTATAATTTCGTCGATAAGTGAAGAAAGATATTTAATATGCTCTGGTGTCGTTCCACAACACCCACCTATCAATTGAACATTAAAGTCATATATAAAATTCATTAACTGCATTTTTAATTCTATTGGCGTTAATTTGTAGTGAGCCACACCACCAATATTTTCTGGTAGGCCTGCATTAGGAATACAACTTATAGCGAATGGTGAATTTTCAGACAAATATTTTATATGCTCCTTCATTTGTTCTGGACCAGTTGCACAATTTAGTCCAAGGATATCTATATTAAATGGCTCTAATATTGTTAATGCAGATGCAATATCAGATCCAACAAGCATAGTACCTGTTGTTTCCATTGTTATAGAAACCATTATAGGAATATCTAATTTTTTACTTTCAAGTATTTCTTTTGATGCTAATAAGGCAGATTTAATTTGCAAAACATCCTGGCAAGTTTCTATTAAAAGAAGATCAACACCTCCATCTATAAGTCCAAATATTTGTTCTTTATATGATTGCTTTAATTCATCAAAATCTATGTGTCCTAATGTGGGTAATTTAGTTGTTGGTCCAATTGAACCAGCAACAAATCTTGGTTTATCAATTGATGAATATTTGGCAGCACTTTTTTGGGCTATTAATGCCGCATTTTTATTTATACTATAAGCTTTATCAGCAATATCATATTCTTCAAGAACTATGGATGATGCTCCAAAAGTATTAGTTTCTATAACATGGCAACCTGCTTCTAAAAATGAATTATGAACCTTTTCAACTACTTTTGGTGATGATAAAACCAGATTTTCATTACATCCCTCTAATTCTTTTCCTCCAAAGTCTTCTGCAGTAAGGTTTAAGTTCTGAAAAGATGTTCCAGTACCTCCATCAAAAATAATTAAAGGCTTTTCATCTCTATTTAGATATGTTCTGAAAGACTCCATTTTGGATAAAAATCAATCTATTATATTGAAATTCTAGTTACCCAATTATCATAGTCTTGAGAACGCCCTTCTGTTATTTCTATAAGTTTATTTTTTAACTTATTCATTACTGGTCTTTCAACATTTAATTCAGTTGATTCAATTTTTTTAACTGGTGTAATTTTTGCTGCTGTACCAGTAAGAAAAACTTCTTCTGCTATTAATAATTCTGTTTTATCAACAGGCCTTTCAATTACTTTTATACCAAATGATTTTGCTAATTCAATTACGCTAGCTCTAGTAATCCCTTCAAGGATATCCTGATCAACACCAGGAGTGATTAATTCTCCATTTCTTACAATAAATAAATTCATACCGCTAGCTTCACTTACCTTACCGCTTGAATTTAATAGTAGGGCCTCATCAAAGCCCGATAAACTAGCTTCTGTTTTAGCTAATGAACTAGAAATATATGCTCCACTTATTTTTCCTCTCAATGGGAGTGATCTATCTTCTTGTCTAGTCCAACTACTCATTCTACAAGAAACACCCTCAGGGGATAGATAATCTCCTAGTTCAATACAATAAATAAAGAAATCAGTTTCAATATTGTGTAACCTTGGAGCTATACCTAAATCGCTTGTATAAACAAATGGTCTAATATAAATAGGTTTTTGTGGCTTGTTTCTTTTTATAACTTCTTCTAATGCGTTAAAAATATATTCTTCAGATAATTCAGTTAAGAGCAATTTTGCACTTTGAGATAATCTTTTTATGTGTTTATCTGTTCTAAACAAAAGGAATTCTTCTTTATTAGAAGGGTTAGGTATCGCTCTCATCCCTCCAAAAGCAGCAGTACCGTAATGTAATGCATGTGTAGCTATTGATATTTTTGCTTCTTTAAATGGAATACATTTACCTTCGAACCAGGCGTATGGAAGAAATTCATGCATATTTAATTTATTTAATTGAGGTAAACTTGTTTTATCCTACTTACTTATTCTAAACCTTATTTATATATAAAAATGCACAGGATATTAAATATAGCAGGAAATGAAAAGAATAAGGATGATTTAATAGAGCAACCAATCGCAGATTTTCTTTTTATAACAAGTGTCAAAGCTGATTTGAATCTCATATCAAGTCTTTTATTAGAAGATGAATTCGCTTCATTAAAAAATAATATAAGGGCTTTAGAAATTTCAAGTTTAAATTCCCCAGCACAAATAGATAATTATTTTTTAAAAACAGTTAATTATGCAAAAGTTGTCGTACTACGATTATTCGGAGATAAAGGTACATGGAGTTATGGAATTGAACAACTTTTAAATTGGCATTCAGCTAATAATAAAAGGAGACTTATAATACTATCAGGTACCTTTGATCAGGAAGAATCCTTATGTGAATTAAGTAGCATTGATAAAAATACTGCATTAAACATATCTAAATTACTAAGATCTGGTGGATTAGATAACTATAGAAAATTTCTTAATTCTCTAAATTATCTAAATGAGGAAGAAACATTAATTCCTGAGGAATTCTTGAATATTACTTTTTATTCAGATCCTTATTTATATGATTGGAATATCGAAAAGGGAGAAAAGATTGGAATAATATCCTATAAATCACTTTTTTTAGCCAATGAAATTGAAGTAAATGAAAAACTGAATTTGCAATTAAGAAAATGCGGATTATCACCTAAAACAGTTTTTATTTCAACTCTTAAAGATCATAATATTCAACAGAAGTTAATAGACATTTTTAAAAAAGAAGATGTAAAACTAATAATTACTACAACTTCATTTTCATCATCTCAAATAAAAAATAATTATTTTATTGAAAATTCAACAAATATTTTTACTTCTCTAAAAATACCAATTTTACAGCTTCTTTCTTCTAATAGATCAAAAAATAATTGGTTAAATTCATCTATTGGAATGAATTCTTCGGATCTATTAATGCAAATAATTATTCCTGAATTTGATGGACGAATTACTACTTGTCCTTGTGCTTTTAAAGAAGTAATTTCAATCAAAAGTACACTTTACACAGAAATAACTAGCTATAAAGCAGATAGCCTAGGTATTAAATGGATTTCAAAATTTGCAACAAATTATGTGAAACTTCAAAAGCTTAATAATTTTGATAAAAGAATTTGTTTAGTAATAAGTAATTATCCAATAAAGAATGGAAGAATAGGAAATGGTGTTGGTCTTAATACACCATCTTCGATAATAAATATTCTCAACTGGTTAAAAGAAGAAGGCTACGACGTTGGATCTATTGAATTACCTCAAGAGTCTTCTTTATTAATGTCTATGCTTATAAAAACTAGAACTAATGACATTGAATCTCAAAATAATAAACCACTAGACTATTTACCACTTACTAAATATTTAAAATACTGGAAGTATTTAGAAATTGAGCCGAAAAATCTTATTGTTAAACGTTGGGGGCAACCATCTGATGCAATCGATCTTGAACTTCAAGGCTTCTCAATAAATGGACTTAAATTTGGAAAAATAACATTATTGATTCAACCTCAAAGAGGATATGAATCTGACACTGATAGAGATATTCATTCGCCTGATCTTCCACCTCCTCATAGATATTTGGCACAATATTATTGGATAGAAAATGTTTTTAAAGCAAATGCTATATGCCATATAGGAAAACACGGTACCGTTGAATGGTTACCTGGCAAATCTATAGGTCTCAGCAATAAATGTTTCCCAAATATTATTTGTCCTGCTATACCAAATATATATCCCTTTATCGTAAATGATCCTGGTGAAGGATCCCAAGCTAAAAGAAGAACAGCTGCTACAATTATTGATCATTTAACCCCTCCCTTGGATAGGTCAGAATTATATGGAAAATATTCAATTTTGGAAAATTATTTAGACGAATATTTTGAAGCAAAATTATTAAATTCTAGTCGTATAGAAATAATAGAAAAATCTATTTTTGAAATAATTAAAAAAGATTTTAGTGAAATAACATTAAAGAATAAAAACAATCAAATAGAGGAAATTGATTCCTTTCTATGCCAAATTAAAGAAACTCAAATTAGAACAGGTCTGCATGTTTTTGGCAATAGGCAGAATTACATTGATGAAATAAATTTATTCTTATGTATTGCTAGAGTTCCAACGTCATCTCGAATTGGTATTGTTCAATATATAGCTAAAAATTTAAAATTAGATTTGAACCCTTGGACCAATAATTATGATCAGCAGTTAAGTAAAAAAGATAAAAGAATAATATCGGCTTTTTCAAAGAAAAAAATTTTAAACTTTAGAATGAGTATTGAGTTTTTGGAACAACAAGCAAAGTATCTAATATATTTATTTTTTTATAAAAATAAAGTCAAATTAATTAATTTAGATAAATATGAAAATCAAAAAATAATAGATTATTTTTTTAATGATGAAAAACATAATGATTATTTTTTATTATTAAAAGATGAGATTCTTAAACCAATAATTAATTCGTCCTATAATGAGAAATTATCATTTATTAATTCATTAAATGGTCAATATGTAAAAAGTGGACCATCTGGAGCTCCTACGAGAGGTAAAACTGAAGCTTTACCAACTGGCAAAAATTTCTTCTCTGTTGATTCTAGAGGACTGCCAACTGAATCAGCATGGATTGTGGGTTGTAAATCTGCGTCACAAATACTTGATTTATATAAACTTGATAATGGAGAAGATTTAAAAAATATAGCAATTTCTGTATGGGCAACATCGACTATGAGAAATGGTGGAGAAGATATTTGCCAAATACTATATTTATTAGGTGTTCAACCTATTTGGGATGGAGCTTCAAGGAGAGTAATTGATTTAGAAATTATTCCTTTAACTATTCTCGATAGGCCAAGGGTTGATGTTACTTTAAGGATATCGGGCATGTTTAGAGATGCATTTCCTCAGTTAGTTAAATTGACATCTAAAGCAATAAATCTTGTTTCTAATCTTAATGAGAATTATGAATTTAATCCTCTTGCTGGAGCATTAAAAGATGGCGACCCTATTAACCGTATATTTGGATCAGCTCCAGGTTCATATGGAGCTGGTCTACAGGAACTAATATCAAATTCTAATTGGGAAAATATTGATGATTTTGGAGAATCTTTTCTTAATTGGAGTAAGTGGATTTACCAAGATAATATTGAACCGTTAGAGGATAAAAAATCATTAGAAAATGCACTTAAAAATGTTCAATTAGTCGTTCATAACCAAGATAATAAAGAACATGATATCTTAGATTCTGATGATTATTATCAGTTTCAAGGTGGTTTATCTTCAGCAATTAAAAAAATAAGTGGTAAATTTCCTGAAATTTATCATGGAGATTTATCTAAATTTGGATTGTCTAAAATTTCAAAATTAAAAGATGAAATTAATAAAGTTGTTATATCAAGAATTCTTAACCCTAAATGGATAAATGGAATGAAGGATAATGGATATAAAGGAGCTTTTGAATTCTCAGCTACACTAGATTACTTATATGCTTTTGATGCCACTACAGAAGTTGTATCAGATTGGTGTTATAAGGAAGTTTATAAATCATGGTTATGTGATAAAGAACTTATGAATTTCTTTTTAGAGAACAATCCATGGGCTTTAAGAGATATTTCACAAAGATTACTAGAAATTATCAATAGGAAAATGTGGAAAAATTGTTCTTCTGATGTTGTTGAAAATTTAAAGCAGATAATTATTAATACTGATTCTATAATTGAAAAAAATTTATTTTAAGCTATCTTCCTAAAAGTGAAAGACCATGACTATCAGTTCCACAAGATTTAAGCATCGAATACTTATCAGTTAATTTATCTATTTGTGAACATACAAATAAACTTGGCTTCCATTTTTGGTTTAGTTCATAATCATACCAAACCTCTATTCCATCCAAGCCTTGTTTCTTAGCCTCTGGAATTAATTTAAAAAAAGGAATTCTATACCTTGCTGGATGTGCTAGAAATGATAATCCTCCCGCTAAACTTATTGCCTTAGTAACACAATTAATTTGCAAATCATTTCCTATTGGAGACTCTCCTAGAATATATGGATAAAGATATTTACTTTTTATATCAATTCCTAAACCAATTACATGCACTAAGCAACCAAGTATTAAACAATTAATTTCTATTCCAGAAACTATTTTAATTGAATCTGCAGGATATTTGGAAACTATATTATTTTTTTCTATGTATTCGTGGGCTTTAATTGTGTGATGGTCTGTTATAGCTATAAATTTTAAGTTATTTTTATATGCCTGATCTAAAATTTCCTCTACGCCTAAGCTTCCATCACTATATATACTATGACAGTGAAAATTTACATTCTTTGGACAACTGTATTGATTAATTTTCGAAGTTAATTTTATTAATTCTTCCTTATTCATTCTTTATTTTTTGTTCATTTTTCTTCCTGATTTTTGCATATAACTGTATTGAAGCAAGCATAAAAATAATAAGACCAACTATGCTCCATGTTGCAATACTAGTAGGAAAGTTATTTTTAAAAATAACTAAAAGTACAATTATAAATAATAATAATGTAGGCAATTCATTTAATAATCTAAGATTTTTAGCTGAAATGTTAGATGTGCCATTTTGTAATGAATTCATTATTTTATAACAAAAATAATGATAAATTACTAAACCTAAAACAAAAGAAATTTTTATTTGAAGCCATTTCTCAGTTAGCCAACTAGGCTGCATAATAACCATACATATAGCCATACTTAAGGCTAATATCATGCCAGGTGTTGTAATAATATTAGCTAATCTTTTTTCCATCAATGTATATTGATTGTTGAAAGCAATTTTTAATTCATGTTCCATAGATCTTGATTCTTCATGATATATAAATAGCCTTACCAAATAAAATAAACCAGAGAACCAAACGATTACTCCAATTATGTGAAGTGATTTAAACCAGAGATATGCTTCGGCTGTCAAATTAGTAAATTATATTAAAAAAACTATTTTTAATATAAATAAAATTATCAATATCAAGAATTCTATTTTTTAAAATTTAATTAATGTTTATATCTCATGAAAATAGTCATAAATTTCATCTGCTGTGTTTTTTCCAAGTCCTTTAACTTTTGATAATTCTTCTTTGCTCGCAATTCTAATCGCATCTATTGATTTGAAATGTTGTAGTAATTCTTTTATTCTTGATGGCCCCAAACCAACTATCTGAGAAAGTTGAGATCTGTTCATTCTTTTAGACCTTTTATTTCTATGAAAAGAAAGAGCAAATCTGTGAGCTTCATCTCTGATCCTTCTTAGAAGAAGTACTCCTTTTTGATTTTGATCTGTATTAAGTGGTTTAGAGATTCCTGGTATGAATATTTCTTCATTTTTTTTTGCCAATGAACATATAGTTACTTCTTCCTCAAGGTTTAATTCTATTAAAGCTTTTATAGCTGCATTTAATTGCCCTTTTCCACCATCAATCATTATTAAATCAGGCCAGTCTGAAAATAGTTCATTACTTAATTTACTATTTTTTTTATCCCTAAATATTGAAAAATCTCCACCATTATTTTTAAATCTCGACCATTTTCTAAACCTTCTAAGAATTACTTCATATATTGAAGCGAAATCATCGCTATGACCTAAAAATACGTTTGAATCTTTTATCTTATATTTTCTATAATTTTGTTTCGATGGAATTCCGTCAATAAAAACTACTTGTGAGGCTACAGGATCTGTTCCTTGTATATGACTAATATCATATCCTTCAATTCTCTTTGGCTGATCACTTAATTCAAGAATTTGTGTAAGATCTTCAATTGCTAATTCATTATCTTGAATACCATTTAATATTCTATCTAGTTCTAGTTTGGCATTTTTTAAAACCATCTCTACAGTTGCATATTTTTTATTCCTTTTTGGGTTTATTAGTTTAACTTTCTTTTTCCTTAACTCAGTTAGCCAATCTTCTAAAGTTGTTTGTTTTGGAAGTTTTTGTTGCAGAAGTATTTCTGATGGAATTTCAACTCCTTCTACATTCATATAATGTTCTTCTAAAACTCTTTGTAAAATAAGAATCTCATCTTGATTATTTAACTTTTGACTGTATCCAATTCTTCCAATCAGTTTCCCAGACCTCATTTGAAAAATCTGAATACTAGCTACATTTTTTTCAGATACTATTCCAAAAATATCTCTATTAACAGATGAATCTGGAATAGATATTTTTTGTGATTCAGTTAATAACTTTAAACCTGAAATTTGATCTCTTACTTTTGCTGCTTTTTCATAATCTAACTCATTTGAGTATTGGAACATTTTTTTTTCTAAAAAAACTTCTAAGTCATTATTCCTTCCCTGAAATATCATAGATACTTGTTTCATTGTTTTTTTATAGTCCTCAGAAGAAATTATTTCTTGACATACACCTGGACATCTACCTATGGAGTAATTCAAACATGTTCTATCTTTATAAACGGGCCTAGGTCTTTGTCTAAGAGGAAATATTTTTTTTATAGTAAATAATGTTTTTCTTAACACCCCTACATCAACATAGGGGCCATAATATCTATCTAGTTTATTTCTATTTCTTCTTCTTCTTGTAATAAATATTCTTGGATATTTCTCACTCCAAGTTATACAAAGATATGGATATTTCTTATCATCTTTTAAAAGAATATTGAAATATGGTTTGTTTGTTTTTATTAAATTTGACTCTAAATTTAAAGCTTCATATTCACTATCAGTAATTATAATTTCAATTTCAGTTATTTGTCGTACCATTAAATTTAGTCTTGGTGTTAAATCTAAAAAGTTATTAAAGTAACTGCTTACTCTGCTCCGAAGAGTTTTTGATTTCCCTATATAAAGTAAATTATTATCTATATCCTTAAAAAGATAACATCCAGAAGATTTAGGTATTTCAGATAATCTTGATTTCAATAACTCTTTATTATTTATTAATTTATATTCAATCTTAAAATTATATTTATTATCAATTTTCTTGATAGAGGGATTACTCATTTATATTTGTTAGCCTCCATAATTCCATCCAGTAGAACTTAGATTAAGGGAATCTACATCATTATTTAAATATGCAGATAGAACTTCCCCTACAAAAACTGTATGATCTCCATATTTAACATCCCCAACAACTTTACATTCAACTCCACCAACACTATCAACTAATATTGGTAAACCTAATTCGCCTAAATTAAATTCTACAGATTCAAATCTTCCTCCCAATGCCTTTTGAGGTTTAAAAAAAACAGCTGCTAGATCTTTCTGATCACTTTTTAGAACATTTAGTGAAAACTTATTTGTGGAATTTATTATTTCATGACTTGCCCCCTCTGCCCTAACTGCCATAACAACAAGAGGAGGATTAAATGATCCTTGCGTTACCCAACTAGCTGTGAATCCATTTACTTCATCTTTCTCTTCGTCTCTCACTCCACAAATAAATAGACCGTGAGGTATTTTTCTTAATAAGATTTTTTTTGCTTCTTGATTTAATGTCATAATTAATTTAACTAATATATTTATTTTAACTAAATATCTTATTTGATCATAATAAAATTATGAAAATACTTTATCCAGGTACATTTGATCCATTAACAAATGGTCATCTAGATTTGATACAAAGGGCAGAAAAGTTATTTGGAAATGTAGTTGTAGCCGTTTTAGAAAATACTAATAAAACACCAACATTTGATTTAAACAAAAGAATCTTGCAAATAAGAACATCCTTGTCACATTTATCTAATATTGAAGTTATTTCTTATACAGGTCTTACTGTTGATTGCGCAAAAGATGTAAAAGCTAATATTATTTTGAGAGGTTTAAGAGCAATGAGTGACTTTGAATATGAGCTTCAAATAGCTCATACTAATAAATCTCTTAATACAGAAATTGAAACTATTTTTCTTTCTACTAATACAAATTATAGTTTCCTGAGTAGTTCTCTTGTAAAAGAAGTTGCAAAATTTGGTGGAGAAATAAGTCATATGGTACCTTTATGTGTAGAAAAAGACTTAAAGGAATATTTCAACTAAATTTTATTTACATTTTTCCAACTTATAAATTTCACTTAAAAGGTTAAAAGCCTTGTTTTTATCTATGTATTCAGAATTTTGAATAATGCTAATAATTGTGGGTTCCTTATCTTTATATAAATAGCCAGATAATGCATAAACATTTGAAAGAGTTCCTGTTTTGCCGAAAAATTTACCAGCTAAATGTGAATCTTTTAATTTATTAGCTAAGGTTCCTCTTACTCCTAAAACGGATAGAGAAGCTTGATAAGTATTAAAATCTTTTGAATATCTCATCTTTTCTAAAAATAATGCAATTAATTTCGTTGTAACCTTATTTTCTCTAGATAAACCGCTAGCATCTGCAAAATTTGTATTACTAGTTGGAAGACCTTTAATTCTTAACCAATTTTTCAATTCATCATAGGTCCTTTTATTCCATGTATTTGAAGCATTTTTAAAAAGTGATTCTGCTGTAAAATTATGGCTTTCCGCATTCGCTAAGGTTAATAATGAAACTATAGGATTTGAATATATAGTATAAATTTCTTTTGTATTTCTTAAATAAAATAATTTATTAAAGTCAAAATTATTTATTTTTATATTTGAAGAAGGATATTTATCCTTTAAATATTTTCTAATTAAATTATTTAATGTGAAAATATTATCATAATTCTTACTATTACTTTCTATTGCTAAAGTTGTTATTGGTGCGCCATATTCATATATTTTATCTGTTTTTGTCCATCCTTTAGGCCAATAATATTTGGAATTAATTTCTACAATATTAATATTAATATTTTTATTATATTTAATATATGAAATTAGTTTATAGATTTCAGAATAACTAAGATCAGGATCGCCTTTACCAATCAAATAATACTCATCATTCCTTCCTTTTATTAACTGGGTTATTAAATTATTATTTATTTTAGACTTAGTTAATACATAAGAAGAGGAAAATAGTTTTTGATTTGATGCAGGTACTTTTAGTTTTTCTTGATTATAAGAACTTATTATTGAACCATTTTTTATAATAGTTACACTAAAACTACTATCTAATTTTTTTTCTAATAATTCATCATAATTATTGCATTTTTTTTTATTCGTTATTATTACTGGGGATTTAAAATAAATATTATTTAAAAAACTTATCTTTTTATTGATTAGAAAATATCTTAATAAAAATGGAAAAGTCGATATTACTAAAATAAATACAATTAATTTATTATAATTTTTTTTCACATTTAAATTATAAGTTTACAAAAATTGTTTCATTATCAGGTTTGTATTCAAATTCTTTTTTGAATAAATATTTTTTGTTTTCTTCTTTAAACAGTAACCAATTATTTGGGAAAATATGCATAAGAGCTCCTTTATTTATAGGTTGAATGAAATAAATATTATTCCATTTCTTTACAAAGGTTTTTCTCCTTTCTCTAATAACACTTCCTATCCCAATATTAAGATCTTCAAATTTTGGATTTAATGAATAATGGATACCTTGATAATTCTCACTCATTTCCTCAAATGAATCAAAATCAAAAGGCTGAGGAAGCATAGATATCATTACCGAATCATTATTTTTAATATTATTTGATTCATTGAAAGATCTAAAAGTAAAAATTTTATCTTTTATGTCTGGATAATCTCTTTGCGCCAAGGCTGCAGCACCCTGATCTGCAAAAGTTATGAAAACATTATTTTTTCTCGCTAAAATCTTATAAATAGTTATGCCTATTTTGTTATACTTCAATCCTTCAAATTTGAGTTCTATAGTAAATCTTCTATTTGAATCTAATAAACTTGGAATAATAGCCTCTTCCATATTTTTTAGAGATTCATTTAAATCTTTCGGGAGTTTGTAATTAGTTTTCATTAGAAAATTTCAATGCATTCTTGAATAAGTTTTAAGAATTTATCTATTTCGGACTTATTGTTAGTCGAACCTAAACTAACACGAATATTAGAATAAAGTTCTTCATCTTTAAAACCTAAATTTTTAAGAATTGTACTAGGTTTTCCAGAAGAGCTTGAACATGCACTTCCACTACTTATTGCAATATTATTATCGGACATAAAATTTATCACTTTATAAGCCTTTATAGGTTTTAGTATTTTATTTAATAATATAAATGAAATATGATTAGGAAGCCTTTTATTAATACTTCCTGTGATCTTTATGTGTTTATTATCTCTTATCTTTTCAAGAAAGTAATTTCTTATAAGGACTACATCATTTGATAGGAATTCTGTTTCAACGTTAGATAATTTAATTCTTCCACTAATATTTTTTATTGATTCATACATACCAGCTATTAATGGCAGAGCTTGTGTACCTTGTCTTATTGAATATTCTTGTGAAAGAGATATGTCATTATTTTTAAGAATTAATCTTGATTTTTTGTTTGTTAAAAGAATACCAATACCTTTAGGACCGCCAAATTTATGAGCAGATAAACTTAAACAATCACATTTAAGTTCATTCCAATTAAAAATTCCGTTACTTAATATTTGTGTTCCATCAACATGAAACAAAATGTTTAAATCTTTGCATTTGGATCCTATATATTGAACTGGTTGTAAAGAACCAATTTCGCTTTGTCCCCAAATAACTGAGACAAGTTTTGTATCTTTTTTTAATGCTTTTTCAATATATGAAAGGTTTAAAATTCCATCATTATTTACAATCCATTCATATATTTCCCAGTGATTTCGCCTTAATTTGTTAGTTGGGATTATTGTTGCCTGATGCTCAACATTTGAAATAACTATTCTACCTTTCTTGAATTTCTCGAAAATATTGCTAAATATAATCGCCGTAGATTCAGAAGACCCTGATGTAAAAATTATATCCTCTGGTTCTGCATTAAATATATCAGCGATATTAGATCTAATTTTTTCAAGATAGGTAGAGCATTTTATCCCTAACTGATATTTAGATGAAGGATTATGCCAATAATTCCTATAAGTTGTATTTATTATATTTAAAACATTCTCAGATAATGGAGTTGTAGATGCATTATCAAAATAAATAAAATTATTTTTCATTAATTTACTAACATTGAACCTGTAAAAACCTTTTTAGCATTACCTGTCATCATTACTTCACAATCTTCTTTAGACCATTCAATCTTAAGATTACCTCCAGGCAAGCTTACTGTGGTTTCTGAATTACAGAGTCCTAATTTGTATGCTGCAACATGAATAGCACAAGCACCTGTTCCACATGCTAAGGTTGGCCCTGCTCCTCTTTCCCATACTTTTACTTTAATATTGTTTCTATTTAAAATTTGACAAAAATGAACATTTGTTTTTTCTGGAAATAATACATTTCTTTCAAATAAAGGCCCAAGGATAGAAAGAGGGATTGACTCTAAGTCTTGCACGAAGAATATTAAATGAGGATTGCCCATTCCTACTGCATAACCTTTACTAATAAAATTTTTCTCATCAAAATCATGTGAAGGAACTGAATTTATTTTTTTTTCAATTTTTGTTGGAATATTTTCACTATCTAAAATTGGGTAACCCATTTTTACTGTGATTTCATCATTTATGTATTTTGCAATTTTTAAACCTGCTTTAGTCTCAATTTTATATTCAATATTTTTATTCTTCAGTGCATCATTTATATGGAGATACTCAACTAAACACCTTATTCCATTCCCACACATCTCTGCCTCAGAACCATCAGAATTAAAGATTATCATTCTTGCATAATTATCTTCATCAGGTTTTTCTACAAAAATTACACCATCTGCTCCAATACCAAATTGTCTGTTACAAACTTTTTTAATATCTATAAATTTATTTGTGTTGTAATTTTTATATAAATCATTTCCCCTGGAATCAATTAGTATAAAATCATTTCCGTTCCCTTGATATTTTTCAAAAGTTATATTTTTCATTTGAAGATTATATATTTTAAATTTTAATTATAAATTATTCCTATTAACAATCTATTTCTATTTTATATAATGGATATTAAAATAATAATTTAATAATTAAGAATTAAGTGATTTCTCCTGATAAACAATATGAAGCTGATACCAAGTTATATAACCCATCTGAAATAGAAAAAAAATGGCAGTCAATATGGACTGAAAACAATTTATATAAAACCGATGAATTAAATAAGAAAAACGATAAATTTTATGCTTTATCAATGTTCCCCTACCCATCAGGTAATCTTCATATGGGACATGTTAGGAATTATGTAATCACAGACTTAATAGCTCGTTTTCAAAGGTTTAAGGGGAAATCTGTTTTACATCCAATGGGTTGGGATGCATTTGGTTTGCCTGCAGAGAATGCTGCGATTGAAAGAGGAATTAGTCCTAGCGTTTGGACTAAAAAAAATATTTCTCATATGAAGTCACAATTAAAGCTTTTGGGACTATCAGTTGATTGGGATAAGGAATTTGCAACCTGTGATGAAAACTATTATGTATGGACACAATATCTATTTTTAGAGTTATACAAAGCAGGACTTGTATATCAAAAGGAATCAGAAGTTAATTGGGATCCTATAGATAATACAGTCTTAGCGAATGAACAAGTTGACTCAGAGGGTAAATCATGGAGATCTGGAGCATTAGTTGAAAAGAAATTATTAAAGCAATGGTTTTTAAGGATTACTAAATATGCAGATGAGTTATTGAACGATTTAGAAAAATTAGATAATTGGCCAGAAAGAGTAAAAATAATGCAAGATAATTGGATTGGAAAGTCAATTGGTACAAATATTAATTTCAAAATTAATACCAGTCCAAAAGAAAAAATAACTGTTTTCACTACAAGACCAGATACTTTATTTGGGGTTACCTATTTGGCAATTTCTGTTAATCATTCATTAATTAAAAATATTTCTGATCAATCAACCATACAAGATATAGAAAAACTAAAAGAATATATGAAGAAAAATAAAAACAATGAATTAGAAAAAATTGGTATAAAAACAAGTTTAGTAGCTCTAAATCCAGTAAATTCTGAACCTATACCTATTTGGGTTGCAAGTTATGTTCTTGACGAATATGGTACAGGAGCAGTTATGGGAGTCCCTGCTCATGATCAAAGGGATTTTGAATTTGCTAAGAAAAACAATATTGATATTAAGCAAGTAATAATAAAAGAAAAAAGAGAATCATATAACGAAATTGATAATGCTTATGTAGAAAATGGATATCTTATTAATTCAAATCAATATGATGGTATAGAAAATACTATTGCTAAATTAAAAATTTCAGAGGAAGGAATAAATAAAGGATGGGCTGAAAATAAGATTCAATATCGACTAAGAGATTGGTTAATATCTAGACAAAGATATTGGGGATGTCCAATACCAATAGTTAACTGTAAAAAATGTGGTTCTGTTCCTTTAAAACAATCAGAATTACCTGTTTCCTTACCAAAAGATATAGAATTCTCTGCTAATAAGATTAATGCTCTAGGTGATAATAATAATTGGATAAATACATCATGTCCAAAATGTGGAACAGCTGCAAAAAAAGAAACTGATACTATGGACACTTTCATGTGTTCATCCTGGTATTTTTTAAGATATCCATCGTCAAAATGTTCAACTAAGCCATTTGAAAAGAATGAAATTAATAAATGGTTGCCTGTAGATCAATATGTTGGAGGAGTAGAGCATGCAATTTTGCATTTGTTATATTCAAGATTTTTTACTAAAGCCTTGCGAGATAATGAACTCTTTGAAATTGATGAACCATTCAATAAACTATTAACTCAAGGAATGGTTCAGGCCGCAGCCTATAAAAACAATAAAACGGGTAAATATGTTTCACCTTCGGATATTGCGGACCTTTCAAAACCTACAGATCCAATTGACAATTCTAAACTTGAAGTTCTTTTTGAGAAGATGTCCAAATCAAAATATAATGGAATAGACCCTGAATCTGTAATTAAAAAATATGGAGCAGATACAGCTAGAATGTTTATATTATTTAAGGCACCACCAGAAAAAGATTTGGAATGGGGAGATACAGATGTTGAAGGTCAATTTAGATTTTTAGGCAGGATTTGGAAGCTTTATATAAATTGCGAAAACAATATAAATACTAAAAATAATTCCTTTCCAGATAAAGAAAAAGCTTTAATAAAGTCCATGAATATTGCAATAAAAGAAATTTCAAATGACATAATAAATAACCAATTTAATACAGCGATTTCAGAACTAATGAAGTTTTATAATTCATTATCAAATTCGATTAATGACGTAAACAATAATTTAAAAAAAGATGCATTAAAGACATTTTGTATTTTGTTGGCTCCATTTGCTCCTCATATTGCAGAAGAAATATGGCAACTTATAGGATTTGAAAATTCTGTTCATTTAGAACACTGGCCTTCATTTAATGCAGAAGCACTAAAAGAAGATTCATATGAACTAGTAATACAAGTAAATGGAAAAGTTAGAGACAAAATTAATATCAATAATGAAATGAATGAAGATCAAATTAAGGAATTAACTCTTAAAAGACCTAACATATTCAAATGGACTCAAGATAAGGAAATAAGAAAAATAATTATTGTTAAAGGAAAAATTATGAATATTGTTGTTTAAGAATTTGTTTTTTGAATAACTAATGAATTTGGATTTGACCAATCGCCCTTAACTAAATAATCATCATTACCGAAACACATTTCACGGAGTATAAAAAATATTGATTCACTTGAAGAATTTTTTATTAAAGAGGTAAATTTATTTATTGTGAATTCTCCTCCTTTATTTAACAATTGAGTGACCTGTTGTTGATAACAGATTATATCTGCCGCAGCTTTTTTTCCTGCTTCAACTCCAGGTTGATCATATGCATTTATATTTACTAATTCAGCGTAGAAAGATACTGCCCTCTCAAATAAAGCGATTAAGGCACCTAGTGAAAAACAATTTAATTCTTTTAATGTGATAGTGATACTTTGTCTATTTTCAGTAGAAAGCGCGGATCTGGTTCCTTGCAAAAAACCAGAAAGATATTCTTTAGGATTCTCTTTATCATCAAAAATATTAGTTGAAGGAGAATCTAATAATTCAATAAAAATACAAAAGAAGTTATCAATACCATCTCTCAGTTGCTGAACATATGCATGTTGATCTGTTGATCCTTTATTCCCAAAGACTGAAATGCCTTGATTAACTATTTCTCCCTTCCTATTAAATTTTTTACCTAGGGATTCCATTACTAATTGCTGGAGATATTTACTAAATACCTGTAACCTATCTCTATAAGGCAATACAACCATATCTCTTTTTCCTAGACCATCACCAGATAAATACCATGCTGAAGATAACAGGGCTGCTGGATTTTTCTTGAAATCATTTGATCGCGTTGCATCATCCATCACTGATGCTCCACGAATAAATTCAAATATATTTTCATTAATAAGTGCAAGTGGAAGTAATCCAACAGCACTAGTTATGCTTGTTCTACCTCCTACCCAATCTTGTAAATTAAAAATTTTTAACCAGTTTTCACTAATTGCTTTTTTATATAACTTACTATCCTTCATGGTTATAGCTATGGCATTTAAGTTCCATTCAAATCCATTACCTTCTAGATGAGTTTTTATAATATCCATAGCAATTTTAGGTTCAGGGGTACCTCCAGATTTGCTTACTACTACAAATAATGTAGTTGATAATTTGTCTGTTAATTCAATTAACTTTTCATTAATTAAAAAAGGATCAATATTGTCGATATAAGAAAAATTGAGTCCTTCAGAGAACTTTTGTAAGGCTTCTGTAATAAGTAATGGTCCTAATCCACTACCACCTATACCTATCCATAAAACATTTGTATATTTTTGATTACTCTTATTTTTTATGTTGCCATTCAAGATGTCTTTTCCAAATTCAGAAATAGATCTAATGTCATTACTTATTTCTTCACCTATTACTTCGCTAGGTGCTATAGAAGGATTTCTTAACCAATAATGTCCAACTTGTCTATCTTCATCAATATTTGAAATTGCACCAGCTTCCAATTCTTTTATTGAACTAAATACATCTATAAATTTCTTTTCTAAATATAAGATCTTATCATTATTGAAATTTATTTTGCTTATATCTAACCAGATATTTAATTTTTTATCGAACCATAGATAATTACAGAATTTATCCCAAGAATTTAAATCGATATTCATTTTATATCTTTTTCATACCCATTAATTATTTATTAATTATAGTACTAAAAATTTAATCATTTTAGATTATTTAACTATATATTTTAAAATACAAATGTTTGTGAATTTAAATAATTCATTTTTGGGGTTTTAATTGATTTTATCTGATTTAATATTTAATAAATATAAAAAAATTTGGATAAATCATTCAATTACATTATTTCACCTGAGATAACTGATTTTAGAAAATTTTCTCCAAAGTTAAGAATTGGAGTTCTTGCTTCAGGAGAAGGTACTAATTTCCAGGAATTAATTAATCTTTCTGAAAATAATAATCTTGATATTGAAATTAAAGTACTTATTACAAATAGAGAGGAAGCTGGATGTATAAAAAGAGCATTAAAAGCAAATATCCCCTGCAAATTAATTAAAGGAAAAGATTTTCTTAATAAGGAATTATTTGAATCAGAAATTATTAAGATTTTAAGCAGTTTCGATGTTGAACTTGTTGTTATGGCAGGTTGGATGAAAATTGTATCATCGTTTTTTGTTGATAAATATAAAGATAAAATTATAAATATCCACCCCTCACTACTGCCCGCTTATAAAGGAAGTTCTGCAATTAAAGAGGCATTATTAAATAGTTCAAAAATTACTGGATGCTCAGTACATTTTGTCGAGAATGAAGTTGATAGTGGTTCATTAATTATGCAAGCTGCATTATCTGTTTTTGAAGATGATAATTTAGAATCACTTACAAAGAGAATACAATTTCTGGAACATAAAATATTGCCTCTGTCAATTTCTCATGCTGGTTATTTGATAAGAGAAAAATTTAAGGATAATTATTAGTTAATTCAAGTCCTTCATCCATTGAGAAGCCGCTGATAATATTTAAATTCTGAATTGCTTGTCCAGTTTGACCTTTTAATAAATTATCTATTACAGATAAAAGAATAATTCTCCCATTTCTATTATCTACTTTTACCGAAAGATAATTTTGGTTTGTGTTTTTAACCCATTTAGTTGATGGGAAAGTATCAACAGGTAGAACATTAATATTACTAAAATTCCTATAAAAATTTTCCAAGAGAATTCTACAGTCATCGGATGTTAATCCAGGATCTTTTAATCTTCCATAAATAGTTGAATGCATACCTCTTGCCATTGGTACTAAATGCGGAGTAAATAGAATTTGTATTGCATCTCCAGAGATAAATGATGCGATTTGTTCTATTTCAGATGTATGCCTATGGTTAATTAGTCCATAAGCTGATAGACCTTCACCACATTCTGAAAAAAGTAATTTTTGATTTGGTTCTCGTCCTCCACCTGAAGTCCCACTTTTAGAATCAATTACTATCCCTTCGTTATCAATAATTCCTTGCGACAAGAATGGAATGAGTGGAATAAGAGCTGATGTTGGATAACAGCCTGGACAGGCTATTAATCGTCCTTTTGAAATGGACTCTTTATTAATTTCAGGGAGCCCATAAATTGCTTCTTTACATAGATCATCATCATTTCGTTTATAAATAGAATCCTCTCTTGTATAAACCTTTTTCCATTCTTCAAGTGATTTATATCTATAGTCAGCGGATAAATCAATAACTTTAACACCTTTATCTAATAATCCTCTTGTTAGAGTTGAAGATATTCCATTAGGTAGACAAAGCAAAGCAATATCAGAATTTTTAGATATATTATCAACTGAAATTTTTTCTATAAATAGATCGGAATCAAGATGAATAAACGGAAAATTATCATTCCACTTTGACCCAGAAGATTTATTTCCTCCTAGATAAGATATTTTATAGTTCTTATTATTTTTCAAGAGATTTACAGCCTGAATACCGCCGTAACCTGTAGCACCAACTATTGCAACATTCATTTCTATTAATTGGCAGAATTTGAGATAGGATTATAAAGTGTTGAAATGATAATAACTAACACACTATTTTTCTATATTGATAGGAATAATGAAAGAAACAAGCCCCAATTCTAATAATGGAACAATTTTGGATATAAATGAAGATTTTAAAATAGAATTTGATCCAATTAGTGATGCATTAGCAGCTATTAGAAATGGTGAATGTATTATTGTCGTTGATGATGAAAGAAGAGAAAACGAAGGTGATTTAATTTGTGCAGCACAGTTTGCAACTCCGCAACAAATTAATTTTATGGCAACAGAAGGTCGTGGTCTTATCTGTTTAGCTATGCAAGGAGACAAACTTGATTCATTAGATTTGCCATTAATGGTGGATAGAAATACTGACGAAAATCAAACAGCTTTTACTATTTCTATTGATGCAGGTCCTGAAAATAATGTTACAACTGGAATTTCAGCAGAAGATCGTGCAAAAACAATACAAGTAGCAATAAATCCTAATACTAAACCTGATGATTTACGGAGACCAGGTCATATATTCCCTTTAAGAGCAAAAAAAGGTGGTGTTTTAAAAAGAGCAGGACATACAGAAGCAGCTGTTGATATTGCAGCGATGTCTGGTCTTTATCCAGCTGGTGTTATATGCGAGATCCAAAATCCAGACGGTTCCATGTCAAGGCTTCCACAATTAAAAGAATATGCAAAACAATGGGGTATGAAATTAATATCAATTGCAGATCTAATAAGTTATAGGTTTCAAAACGAAAGATTTGTATTTAGGAAATCTGATGCTGTTCTTCCAAGCATTTTTGGAAATTTTAAGGCTTATGGATATATCAATGAACTAGATGGATCAGAACATGTTGCATTAGTAAAACAAAAGTCATCAAAGTTAGCTGAACCTGTTTTGGTAAGAATGCATTCTGAATGCTTAACTGGAGATGCTTTTGGCTCGTTACGTTGTGATTGTCGACCTCAGCTAGAAGCTGCTTTGTCAAGGATAGAAAAAGAAGAAGAGGGAGTAGTTGTTTATTTAAGACAGGAAGGCAGAGGTATAGGACTTATAAACAAATTAAAAGCCTATAGCCTTCAGGATGGCGGATTAGATACCGTTGAAGCAAATGAAAAATTAGGATTCCCTGCTGATCTAAGAAATTATGGAGTTGGAGCGCAAATTTTAACTGATCTTGGCATAAAAAAATTAAAATTATTAACTAATAATCCTAGAAAAATAGCTGGATTAGGAGGCTATGGAATTGAAGTAATAGAGAGAGTTCCCTTAGTAATATGTCCTAACGATAATAATGCCGAATATTTAAGTGTTAAAAGAGCAAAACTTGGTCATATGATTGATGAGGAAGGTATCAATGCTACAAACATTGACCCTTTTATATCTGTTTTTCTTGACGGTGAATATAAATCAATAGATTTAGTCCCGATAAAAAATAATGTTATGAATTTCTGTGATGATCTTAAAATCAACATTATTTTAGAAAGTTCACCAAGATTATTAGCTTTTTGGAATAGACCAAAATTAGTTTGGAGAATTTTACATGATAAAAATAGAAAAGATACCAACATAAATGATATTGAGATAAGGAATATTGAGCTTTTTATTCAATTTCTTTCAAAGTGCAAAAATAGTTCCAAAATCGGTATTATTGTATCTAAAAATATTGAACAGGCATTACATCCTAAAAATAGTATCAAATTAATCAATACTAATTTTTCAATAAACAATGAAATTTTATACGCTTCTACTAGAAAATTTAATTTAGATAAAGAGACCTTTAGTATTGTCTTTGATAAATAATATATTTAATTTAAGGTTGCTTTCAATATTTTTGTACCATTAGTTAGTTTCAAGACAACATCCATATCTTCTGTTTTTCCAAAAACAGTATGCACTCCATCCAAATGAGGTTGTGGTTCATAAACTATAAAAAACTGACTTCCACCTGTGTCTTTACCCGCATGAGCCATTGAAAGGGAACCCTTGAGATGTTTATTTTGATTGATTTCACATTTAATATTGTATCCAGGCCCTCCTGTACCAGGCATACCTGAGGCTCCTTCCCTAGTATTAGGACAACCACCTTGAGCCATAAAACCAGGAATGACTCTGTGAAATGCTAAGCCATCATAGAACCCTTCACTTATTAATTTTGTGAAATTTTTAACAGTATTCGGGGCATCAATTGAAAAAAATTCAATATTTATTTTTCCAACTTCTGTTTCAAATAAAGCTTTCGTCATTTTAGTTTTTTATTTCTAATATACTTTAAAACTTAAAGTAATTTTTCAAGATTTTCCTTAATGGAATTTAAATCAATGTTATCAAACTTTTCTTTATCATCCTTCCAATCATCTAATTCTAGATTTTTTTGTGGAGGTGAAATCAATAATCTATCCTCGGGTGTTTTGGGAACAAAATTTTTCTCAACTAATTTGCATTCATAATCAAGTTTTATACAAAAATCTCTTATTTCATCGATATTAATCATTTCAACAGTTGGCAAAGGAAAATCCTGAGCTTCTAATAGACCACAATATCTAATTGCATCATCTTTATCTTCAAACATAAGTACTATAGTTCTACCTTTGAGTTCAATTGAATGTATCCCTTCTTTATCTGTTCCGGAATTATATAGAAGAACAAAAATTTGCATAAAAATTTTTTATTAATTATATATTATTTGATTAGGAATCAGAAAGCGATAATTCTTGTAATCTTGTATATAATGCAATTTCTTCATCGTTAATATCTGCTGGTATTACAACAAGTATTTCAACATATTGATCTCCTACATTATCTCCATAAACCAGACCTCTTCCTTTTAATCTCAACATTCTACCTGTAGATGATTTAGGCGGAACTTGAAGAGTTACATTTCCATCCAATGTTGGAACTTCAACTGCACATCCAAGTAGAGCATCAGGTGGAAACAATTCCAATTTGTAGAGAACACGTAAACCATCTATTCTAAGTCCACTTTCAGTTTGAACTTTTAATTGTAAATAATGGTCCATGCCACCCCTAGCAATATTTTCAAGTCTTAATCTCCATCCATCTCCTGCAAATGGAGGAGTATCTACTTCAACAACAGTTTCGTCTTCAAGTTCTATCATGATTGTTGCTCCAGATAAAGCTTCTTTTGGAGTTAATTCAATAATTGTCTCTATATCCTTGTGAATTTTTACTGGTGGAGGTTCTTCTGGAGATGTGGCTGGGTAATCATAACTATTAAATTCTTCATTCTCTATATTTATTGATTCATCTTTAGTAGAAAAATTAGAATCTTCATCATTATTAGAATCGTATTGATATCCAAATAAGGAATTTAGATAGTCTTGGAAATCTGGAAATCCTCTTTTGAAATTATTAATTTCATCTTGAGGCTGAATTTTTTCATCTGAAGAGTAATCTCGTTTATTTGGATCTCTTAAGAATTCATAGGCTTCATTTATTAACTTAAATCTTTCTTCTGCATTTAAATCATTTTTATTTAAATCTGGATGCCATTTTCTGGCTTCTCTTCGAAAAGCCTTTTTAAGTTCAATATCGTCAAAATCATAAGATAAACCTAAGATCGACAAATAATCTTTTTTAGAGGAAGTATTCATTGTCCCATGGATCTTCATCCCTAGTGTTACGATACCTTGAATTTCTATAATTACTATTCATTTCATTATCCCAAGGATCCTCATCCCAATAATCATCTGAAAATAATTCATCTTTAATTGAGCCAAATGTATTTTTAATACCTTGTAAAGGATTACTTTCAATTCTTTTTTCTACTGCAAATTTTCTATTTAAGCCAAATAATGCTTCTTGAAGAGAGCTTACGGAAATCTCTAATTCTTGTGGGTCGTCATCATCTATATATTCTTCTACATCCTGAATAGCAACCTCAACAGCTCTTTGCTGCCTTTCTGCTCCATAGGGTCCAAATTCTAATGATGCATCTCTTAACCTTTTTTCAGCTTGAGCAATAAGTGTAAGTGCATTATTTTTTCTATCAATAACTGATCTTTTCTTTCTGTCATCATTAGCTTTAGATTTTGCTTCTTCAATTATTGATTTAATTTCTTGCTCATTTAAATTTGAACCCCCTGAAATCGTAACTGTTTGCTTTCTGCCTGTAGTTCTATCTGTTGCACTAACTTCTAAAAGGCCATTAGCATCAATATCAAATGCTACTTGGACTTGGGGAATTCCTCTGGGTGCAGGAGGTATTCCAGATAACTTAAATTTTCCTAGTGACTTATTTTCTGATGCTATTGGTCTTTCTCCTTGTCTAACTTGCACTACAACAGATGATTGATTTGCTTCTGAGGTGCTAAAAACATCAGATTGTCTTACAGGTATTGGAGTATTACGAGGAATAAGAACTTTCATTATTCCCCCAATTGTTTCTAGGCCTAATGATAAAGGAGTAACATCATTTAGAAGTAAATCTCGTAAATCTCCACTAATTATTCCTGACTGAATTGAAGCTCCAATTGCAACAACTTCATCAGGATTTACTGATTGGCATGGATCTTTAGGCACAAGAGTCTTAACTAATTGTTGTACCATTGGTATTCTTGTGCTTCCTCCTACTAGAACAACTTCATCAATATCTTCTGGATCCCAGCCAGAGTCATTTAATGCAATCTGAACAGGTTCTAATAACCTATTTAACAGATCTTGAGATAAAGATTCAAATAATTTTCGGTCTATAGTCTCTTCAATATGTAATGGCCCATCATCATTAGTAGTAATAAATGGTAAGGAAATTTTTGTTTTTTGTAATCCTGATAATTCACATTTAGCTTTTTCAGCAGCTTCAGTAAGTCTCTGTAGAGCTTGCCTATCTCTTCTAAGGTCAATTTTGTATTTTTTAATGAATCTTTCAGCTAGCCAATCCACTATTTTTGAATCAAAATTATTACCACCTAGTTGGGTATCACCACAAGTTGCTTTAACGTCGAAGACTCCATTAGATATTTTCAATAAAGAGACATCAAATGTACCTCCGCCTAAATCAAAAACTAAGACATTATTAGAGGAACTTTTTTCAAATCCATATGATAGAGCTGCTGCGGTGGGCTCATTTAAAATTCTTTCTACTTTAATTCCAGCTAATATAGCTGCATCCTTAGTAGCTTGCCTCTGGGCTTCGTTAAAGTATGCGGGTACTGTTATAACTGCAGAATCAACAGTATCAGCTAGATAGGTTTCAGCATCATTAATAAGTTTACGTATAATTGAACTAACTAACTCCTCTGGTGCATATTCTCTTTCTGTGAATGGACTAAGAACTCTAATACTTCCACTATCATTAGCTTTTACATTATAAGGGACAGAAATGCTATTCTCATCTAGTTCATCCCAGTCGCATCCAATAAATCTTTTTAAGTTATAAAATGTATTTTTAGGGTTTAAGACAAGCTGTCTCCTAGCTTGATCACCAATAACGATTTCCTTATCCTTTGTAAAACCTACGATTGAGGGAGTAGTTCTATTTCCTTCGGAATTTGCAATTATAATTGGACGTCCAGCTTCTATAACTCCAACAACGGAGTTAGTAGTACCTAAATCGATTCCAACTATTTTCCCCATGATTTTAGATTGTTAATTATTAATAATGAATTACTAATAATTTAATCAATGTATTATCTTTGATATCTACATATAATAGTAAAAAAGCAATAATTTCAAGAATATTTAAGTAAATAATTTAATTTATAACTAATTAAGAAATTATTTTTACTTTTTGGACAAAAATAATTTATTTTTGAATTATTTAATGGTACTTATAACCACAATCTATTAATATAAAACGGAGAGAGAGGGATTCGAACCCTCGATAAAGTTGCCCCTATACAGCATTTCCAGTGCTGCGCCTTCAACCACTCGGCCACCTCTCCACAGAATTATATTTTACACTTTTTTAAACCAATTTTTTTAGGATCGTTACTTGAAAAAAATTTTCACAGTCACAATAAAAAACAAGGAAACTGGTAAGGAATACCAGGAAGAAGTTAATAATGAGGAATATATTCTTCATCAATTTGAAAAAAAAGGCTTTAAGTTACCATTTTCATGTAGGAATGGTTGTTGTACAAGTTGTGCTGTCAAAATAATATCAGGAAAATTAAACCAACCTGAAGCTATGGGAGTATCGCAAGCACTTAAGGAAAAGGGATATGCTCTTCTTTGTGTAGCTAAAGCTACTGAAGATCTTGAGGTTGAAACGACTTACTATGATGAAGTTTATGAATTACAATTTGGCCAATATTTTGGAAAGGGTAATACAAGAATTGCACCTCCTTGGGAATTTGAAGAAGATTAAAAGAAATGTTTGACCTTAATCAAATTGAAGAATTAACAAAGACTATAAATTTAATAGAGATTTTGGAAATAGCTAAAAACTCTGCTTTAATTGGCAATGAAATCCTTAAAAATAACTATAAGAAAATTCAAACAATATCATCTAAAGGAAGAAAGGGTGATCTTGTAACGAATGTAGATTTAGAGGTTGAAAACAAAATAAAGCAATATTTGTTAGAAGAAACACCTAATATATCTATAAATGCAGAAGAGTCAGGGAAATTAAATAAATCCTCAGATTTAATATGGTGTATAGACCCACTAGACGGCACAACTAATTATTCCCACGGATATCCTTTTTTTGGTACTTCTATTGGTCTTGTATATAAAAACAAACCAATTTTAGGGGCAATATCAGTACCATATTTAAATGAACTATATTCAGGCTGCATAGGTGAAGGATCCTTCTGCAATGATAATAAACTTAAAGTATCTAATCCTGTTAACCTTTCTGATAGTTTACTTGTCACGGGTTTTTCTTATGACAGGTTTGAGACAGAAGACAATAATTATGCAGAATTTTGCTATTTAACTCATAAAACGAGAGGAGTTAGAAGAGGAGGTGCAGCTGCTATTGATCTAGCATTTGTTGCTGCAGGAAAGGTAGATGGATACTGGGAACGAGGTTTAGAGGTATGGGATTTAGCCGCCGGTGCTATTATTGTTAAAGAAGCAGGTGGAATTATTTCGGATTATCCATCAGGCGAATTTAATTTAAGTTCTGGAAGAATTCTTGCATGTTCTCCTACTCTTGAGGAAGAATTAAGAAAAGAACTAAATAATGTTTCTCCGTTTAAAGAAAATCTTTATACTTAAAAACTATTTAATATTAATATGACTGATATAAAGGAATTTAATTTAGTAGATGTAAAAAATAATTCGTCTATCATAAATAAATTAAATAACATTTATAAATTATGGGGTTATGAAGAAGTTTCACCATCATTTATAAATACTTTAGAGACAATAAAAGGTCGTGGTGTAATTGAAGAAAATGAAGTTGTTGGAATTGTAAGTAATAATTCATTATGTCTTAGGCCAGAGATGACAACATCAATTGTTAAATTGACATCTACTAGATTAGTAAATAAAAAAAGGCCTATAAGGTTATTCAATAATGGAATCGTTTTTGATAAGAAACAAAATAATAAAAATTCCTTTAAATTACAGGAGAAACTTCAAAGTGGCATTGAATTAATTGGATACGAGACAAAATACCCAGAAATTGAAGTTATTAATATCTTATTTGATGCAATAGATAATATTAAGTTGAAGGATAACTGTAATTTATCTCTATTAGTTAGTACTACAAAAATAATGGATTTAATATTAAATAAATATAAAAATAATAATCTTGAAGAAATTAAGAAAAGTATGGTTAATTTTGATCAAGACAAATTATCTAAATTAGCAATTGATGAAGATGATAAATCTATTTTAAAAGATTTATTATTTACTAGAGGAGAACCAAAAGAAGTAATAAAAAAAATGAAGAATATATATGGAACTAGTAAAATTTTAGATGAAGTAGATTTTCTATTTGAGACATTATCCATAATATCTAATAAATATGGAGTGAAATTACAACTTGATCCAACTTTCCAACCCCATTTGAATTTATACGAAGGTATCGTTTTTCAACTTATAGCTGATTGTGATAATAAGACAGTTATAGCAAAAGGTGGAAGATATGATGAATTAGTCAGATATTTTAGTCCTAAGGAAAAAATTTTAAATGGTATTGGATTCACAATCTCAATAGATAAATTAAGAAATGTAATTAAGGAAGAAACTATAAATAAGAAAAAGATTTTATTATTGTTTAGAGATTCCTATATGTTGGGAAAAGGTATGGACAAGCAAAAAGAACTCCAGAAAAGTGGTCATATCGCCATATTACATTTGAATCCATGTGATGACTTGTCAATGGCCAATCAAATAATGACAGAAAATAATTGCACTGAGATTATTTGGGTCAAATAAAACCTTTAACAGATATATATATTGTTCGGACAATACTCCTAATTAAACTTGATTAACTAGTTTTTAGGAAATAGGATTTAATTGTTTAATTTTTTTTATAAATGGAAAAAGGCGAAATTCGTATTAATACCGAAAATATTTTCCCAATTATCAAGAAGGCAGTATATTCTGACCATGAAATTTTTATAAGAGAGCTTGTTAGTAACGGTGTTGATGCAATAAGTAAACGAAGAATGGCATCGATGGCTGGCGATTGTGAAAATACTGAGGAAGCACAAGTAAAAATAACTATTGACCGTGAGAAAAATACTTTAACAATATCTGACAATGGGATTGGAATGAATGATGAAGAAATTAAAAAGTATATAAACCAAGTAGCATTTTCAAGCGCAGAAGAATTCCTAACAAAATATAAAAAAGATAACGATGAATTCATTGGTCATTTTGGACTTGGATTTTATTCAAGTTTCATGGTTGCAGAAAGAGTCGATATATTAACTAAATCTGCGATTGGGAAATCAAAAGCATTTAAATGGTCTTGTGATGGATCACCAAATTTCACGTTAGAAGAGTCAGAAAGAGAGGCTGTTGGTACAGATGTGATACTTCACTTACTTGACGAAGAAAAAGAGTTTATTGAACCTGAAAGAATTAAATCATTAATAAAAAAATATTGCGACTTTATGCCAATTGATGTCTTGTTAGAAGGTGAGACAATTAATAAGAAAAATCCACCATGGAGAAAACAACCAAGTGAATTAAAAGATGAAGACTATATCGAGTTATATAAATACCTTTACCCCTTTCAGGGAGATCCACTTTTATGGATTCATTTAAATACAGATTATCCATATGACATACAAGGCATTTTGTATTTTCCTAAGTTATCTGGCAGAGCTGACTGGGAAAAGGGAGAAATAAAGCTCTTTTGCAATCAAGTGTTTGTAAGCGATTCAATTAAAGAGATAGTACCAAGGTATCTCTTGCCCCTTAGAGGAGTTATTGATTCAACAGATATTCCATTAAATGTAAGTAGAAGTGCTTTGCAAACTGATAGAAAGGTGAGGTCAATATCATCATTTATCTCTAAAAAAATTGCTAATAAATTAAAGGATTTGATAAAAAATTCACCAGAGTTTTATGCCGAAATATGGGATTCAATCTCTGCGTTTATTAAAATTGGTGCTATAGAAGATGAGAAATTTGCTGATTTAGTCGAAAACAGTATAATTTTTGAAACGATTATTAGTTCTGAAAAAGACATTAGTAAGGATATTGAAGATAAAACCCTTATTAAATCTAATGATAAGTATTTCACAACTCTTGCAAATTATAAAGAACGAAATAAAATAAAAGATTCAAAAAAAATTATTTATTGTTCAGATTTGATAGCTCAATCTAGTGCCTTAAATATCTGTATATCTGATGACAAAGAAGTTATTAAATCAGATCCCTTAATTGATGCACAATTTCTTCCATGGTTAGAAAGTAAAAACGAAAATTATCAATTTCAAAGAGTTGATTCAGAAATCAATGAATTAGAAGATAAGGAATCTAAGGAAATTGTTGATAAGGATGGCAAATCTAATACAGATAATCTTAAAGATACGATAGTTAAATCACTTAACAATGAAAAAGTAACAGTTAAAGTTCAATCTCTGAGTAGCAAAGATGCTCCTCCTGCAATGATATTGCTTCCAGAACAAATGAGGAGAATTAATGATATGGGAGCTTATATGGAACAAAAGATGCCTAGCTTACCTGAATATCATGTCCTTTTAATTAATAAAAAACATCCACTTATTGTTGGACTTAATAAAATTACAAGCAATAAAATAATTCTTGATAATAAGGATCCTATTGAAAATCCATTGACATCAAAAATAGTTAATCATGTTTACGATATGGCTAAACTATCTGTAGGTGGATTAGATCAAGAACAGATTATTAATTTTCAAAATAATAATGCCGCATTAATTTCAGAATTACTTAATTCAAAAAATTAAGTCATGTGTTAGAATTTTTTTAGATTTTTTAAATAAAATATGTCAAGAGTGTGCGAATTAACTGGTGCAAAAGCTAATAATGGTATGGCAGTGAGTCACTCACATATTCGTACTAAGAAATTACAACAAGTTAATCTTCAAAAAAGAAGACTTTGGTGGAATGAAGGAAAAAAATGGATAAATATAAAAATTAGTACCAAGGCATTAAAATCTATACAAAAAGTAGGTTTAGATAAATTTGCTAAATCCAATGGAGTTGATTTAAGTAAATTCTAAACTTAATGGAAAATTTACTTATAAATTTACTAATATTATTTCTTTTTTTTATTAATAGCACTCCAACATTAGCTTTTGATTTTGCCCCTGAGGTAGGAGATTTAGCTCCAAATTTTCACCTTGAAGGTATTAATAATAGTCTTAAATCAAAAAAAGAATGGGAACTAAATGATTTTAAAGGTAAATGGTTGGTTTTATATTTTTATCCAAAAGATTTTACAGCAGGTTGTACTCTTGAAGCCAAGAGTTTCACAGAATTAAAAAGTTTTTTTTTAAAACTTAATGCAGAAATTGTTGGTATAAGTGCAGATAATCAAGATTCACATAAAAGTTTCTGTAGTGAAAAATCAATAAACTATACATTATTATCTGATCCTAATGGCACTATTAGTGAAAAATATGGTTCATGGATCCCTCCATTATCAGATAGAAATACCTTTTTGATTTCACCAGAAAGTGTAATAACGTACAGATGGATAAGTGTATTACCAATAAATCACGCAAAAGAAGTTCTTAATGTTCTAAAGAAAAAAATATAAGAATTTTGCACGAACTATCATTTGGTACATGGCTTATTCATATTTCCTCTGTAATTGAATGGATATTTGCAATTTTCGTAATTAGTAAAATAAGTAAATTTGAAAAATATAAACCTTTATTTTGGTTAAGTCTTGGAATGATACCTAATTTGATAAGTGCTATGTGTGCAATTACTTGGCATATTTACGACAATCAAGAATTATTATACGGTTTAGTAACTTTACAAGGAATTATGACTTTAATCGGCAATACAACATTAGCTATCTCTACTATTGCTATTTACAAATTAACGAGTAGTTATGAATGATTTTTTCTTAAATTTTATAGAATATTTAGCGAAGTTTGATAACACAGCATTATTTGCTGTATCAATTATTCCATATTCTATATTTTTATTTTATTTATATAAGATTAAATTTTTTAATAAAGTTATAAAGACAGGCTATTCCCTTACTGTATTTTTTGTATTAATAACTATTTTATTATCTTTATATTCATTAAATAATTATGGTAAAGAGCTTGTTGAAGTTGACTTCTTACATGGATTAGCAGAGTTTTTTCTAACTTTAAGTGATTTCGTTATTTTATTAGGCTTTATTAACTTGTTAAAACAATTAGAAGTAAAAAACTCTTAAGACCTTTTACAATTTTGTGTTTTTTCGCTAAAAGTATTGGAGAATATTAAAAATACCGATTTTTTATGCTTACTACATTATTTGCAGCTGCTGATCCAGCAACATTCTCTTGGTCACCAAAATGCGCCATGATAATGATTACTTGTAATGGTATTGCCTATGCAATAGCAAGAGCAAATATTGCAAAACCAAATGAAGGTTTTGAAATACCAAATTCCAAATATTATGGTGGTTTAAGCCATGCATCTGTAGTTGGAGCAAATTGCCTTGGACATATTATGGGTATAGGAACAATACTAGGATTAGCTTCTAGAGGTGTTTTATAGTAATTATTTATTTAAGTAGATTTCAATCTACTTATCTAGTTTAAATTTTTCTATAATTTTATCTGCCATCTGATCAGGGTTTAGTCCTAGTTTTTCTTTACTCTGATCTGGTGTAGCATGATCAACTAAAACATCTGGTATACCAATTCTTAATACAGGAACATTGACTTCATTATCGTTGAATAACTCAACAATAGCCGAACCAAATCCTCCAATTAATGTTCCTTCCTCCATAGTTACCACTTTTCTAATTTTATTGGCTAAAGGAATTATTAGATTATGATCTAAAGGTTTTACAAATCTTGCATTTACAATACATGCATTAATGTTCTTTTGCTTTAATAATTTAGCTGTTTCTATCGAGGATGCGACCATAGATCCATAAGCAAGAATTAAAATATCATTTCCTTCTTCTAATATTTCACCTTCACCAATTTTTATAGGTTCCCACCCTTCATCCATTACAGCTACTCCAAGCCCTGAACCTCTTGGTATACGAAGTGCTGTAGGACCTTTATGATTAATTGATGTAATTAACATTCTCTGTAGTTCCCCCTCATCCTTTGGAGCCATTAGTACAAAATTAGGAATTGATCTCATATAGCTAATATCATACTGACCCTGATGTGTTGGACCATCAGCTCCAACAATTCCAGCTCTATCAAGAACAAATGATACAGGTAATTTCTGAATACCAACATCATGTATTAGTTGATCAAAAGCACGTTGTAAAAAAGTACTATAAATTGCCACAACAGGTTTAAGACCATCACAAGACATTCCAGCAGCAAGCGTTACAGCATGCTGTTCAGCAATTCCTACATCTATATATTGATCTGGTATATTTTTTTGTAATAAATCTAAACCAGTACCAGTAGCCATTGCTGCTGTTATTCCTACTACTTTGCTATCCTGCTCACATATTTTTAGTAATGTTTGACCAAAAATCTTACTATAGCTAATAGGTTTTGGCTTGCTAGATGGGATAGATTTTCCAGTCGTCAAGTCGAATGATGATTGGGCATGATAACCTACTTGATCAGCTTCTGCATATGGATAACCTTTTCCTTTAGTGGTAACAACATGAACAAGGACTGGTTTCTTAAGTCTATGGGCTGCATTAAATGTATTGATTAGGTTATTTATGTCATGACCATCAATGGGTCCCATATAAGTAAATCCAAGTTCTTCAAATACAGCTCCAACTTTTGGCACTGCCAATCTTCTTACACTTCCTTTAATGGATTTCAACTCTTCTGGAATATCTTTACCAATTAAAGGAATATTTTTAACACTTTCTTGAACACTATCTGAAAGAAATTGTAAGGGAGGACTAAGTCTTACTTTATTTAAATAGGTTGATAATGCTCCAACAGGTGGAGAGATTGACATGTCATTGTCATTTAGAACAACAACCAAGGGTGTATTAGGAAGGTGTCCAGCATGATTAATGGCTTCTAATGCCATTCCTCCAGTTAAAGCACCATCTCCTATCACAGCAACACATTTATGATTTTCTCCCTTTCTGTCTCTTGCTAATGCCATTCCCAATGCAGCTGATATTGATGTACTTGCATGACCTGCACCAAAATGGTCAAAAACACTTTCACTTCTTTTAAGATAACCGGCTACTCCGTTTTGTTGCCTTAGTGAGTCAAATTCATTGAAGCGACCAGTTATTAATTTATGAGGATAACCTTGATGTCCTACATCCCAGACAACCTTATCAAAATCCAGGTCAAGTGTTTGATATAAAGCTAATGTCAATTCAACTACACCTAATCCAGGACCAAGATGTCCTCCACTTGTAGACACTACTTGCAGATGCCGTTCTCTGATCTGACAAGCAATTTCTTCTAATTGTGAAACCGTTAAGCCATGAAGTTGATTAGGATGGCTTAACTCGCTTAAAAGCATTATTTAAAAATAGTTACTTATATAATTTAAAACGCCATGGTGCAAAATGAGTGTTTTTTTTGAAATAGATCATGTAATGTTTTATTAGATTAATATTTAGTGCTAAAAATATAAATATGAAAGAATATTTAGAAAAAATACTTCAAGCTCAGGTCTATGAAGTTGCAAAAAAAACTCCGCTAGAAAAAGCTAATAATTTAAGTAACACTTTCAAAAATCATATTTATTTAAAAAGAGAAGATCTCCAAGATGTTTTTTCATTTAAAATTAGAGGTGCTTATAACAAAATGAGACAGCTGAGTGAAGAGCAGCTGTCTAATGGCGTAATTACATCGAGTGCAGGAAATCATGCTCAAGGGGTAGCTTTAAGTGCTCTTAAATTGAATTGTGAAGCAACAATATTAATGCCTATAACAACACCTTTAGTTAAAGTTAATGCTGTTAAAAATTTAAAAGCAAAAGTAATATTATTTGGTGATAATTATGATGAAACATACAAGGAAGCTATCCGTATAAGTGAGGAAAGAAAGTTATGTTTTATTCATCCTTTTGACGATCCAGACGTTATAGCTGGCCAAGGTACTATAGCCATAGAACTTGAGCAACAATTAAATGAACCTCCTTATGCTATTTATGTAGCTGTAGGGGGAGGAGGATTGATTTCGGGAATCTCAATTTATATTAAAAGTATATGGCCTGAAGTAAAAATAATTGGAGTAGAGCCTGAAGATGCAAATGCAATGTTTAGATCTCTCGAAGAATCAAAAATTGTTGAATTGAAATCAGTAGGTCAGTTTGCTGACGGAGTAGCTGTCAAGAAAGTTGGTAAAAAAACATTTGAAATTGGAAAGAATTACATTGATAAGATGATTACCGTTAATACTGATGAGATATGTGCTGCTATAAAAGATGTTTTTGAAGATACTAGATCAATATTAGAGCCGGCTGGAGCCTTATCCATTGCAGGAATGAAAAAAGATATTTTAGAATGTAATTTGTTAAATAAAAAGCTGGTCACAATTGCATGTGGGGCAAATATGAATTTTGAAAGGCTTAGATTTGTGGCAGAAAGAGCTGAGCTGGGAGAGTGTAAAGAAGTAATGATGGCAGTTGAAATACCAGAACGAGCTGGAAGCTTGATAGAATTTTGCAAATTACTTAACAACAGAAACTTAACTGAATTTAGCTATAGGATGTCAAATTCCAAAAATGCTCAAATATTTGTTGGAGTTCAAGTAAATGGATCTATTGATAAAAAACACCTTATAACTAATTTTAATAATTCTAACTACCCTTTTATTGATATAAGTAATGATGAATTATCTAAAAACCATCTTAGACATATGGTAGGCGGAAGATTACCACATAATTTTCAGGAATTCATTCATAAAGAGAAGGTAGAACTGTTATACAGATTTGAATTTCCAGAAAGACCCGGAGCCTTAATAAATTTCTTAAATAATATGAAATCTAATTGGACAATTAGTGTTTTCCATTATAGAAATTACGGAGCAGATGTTGGAAGAATAGTTATTGGAGTTTTAATCAATAGGAATGAAATTAAAGACTGGGTAAAATTTATTAAATTTTTAGGATATAAACACTGGAACGAAACTAATAACCATACATATAAGCTTTTTCTAGGTGCATCAGATTAAATATGAGGTAAATTAGGAAAGAATTTGGTAGTAAAAATCAATCAACCTGATCTCATTACTAAAAACTTATCGACAATAGACCTAATTACAAAAATTGAAGCTGTTTTGTATTTGAAGGGTAGGCCTATTTCTAAGAATGATCTTGCGGAAATTACTAATTCTGATATCAATTCAATTATAAATGCAATAAACGAATTGAAAATAAAATACTGTAACTCTCAATCTGCACTAGAACTAAACGAAATAAATAATAACTATTGTCTAGAATTGAAATCTACACTTAATGATTTTGTAGAAGATTTATTGCCATCTGAGTTAAAGACATCTGAATTGAGAACCTTAGCAACGATAGCAATTAAGAAAAAGATTTTGCAATCAGATCTTATTATGCTTAGAGGTTCTGGAGCCTATGATCACATTAAGGAATTATTGAATAAAAGATTTATTGTTAAGCGTAAGCAAAAAGATGGAAGATCATATTGGTTGTCATTATCAGAGAAGTTTTTTCAAACATTTGCAGTAAGTAATGAATATCTCTCGCAAATAGGCAGTAAGAATAAGTAAATGTTAGAATAAAATAAATATAAGAAAATAATAATGCTTTCTGAAATTTTTGCTGTTCTAGCCCAAACATTATCTATATATTCATTTTTGCTAATAATAAGAATTTTGCTTACTTGGTTTCCCGGGGTTGATTGGAGTAATGGAATATTATCAGCATTAACATCAATTACTGATCCTTATTTAAACATTTTTAGAGGTATTATTCCTCCTATAGGCGGATTAGATATCTCTTCATTATTAGCTTTTTTACTTCTAAATGTTATTCAAAATTTAATCGCAAATCTACAATATGCAAGCTTAGGATACAGCTAAAAACTAACGATCATCTCCAGAACCAGATATTTTACCTTTAGCAGCTCTTAATTTTAATTTTTCTAGGTTATTTAATGCAACATCTTCTAGACTAAAGTTAAATTCTGTACATAGATTACTTAAATACCATAGAACATCCCCTAACTCTTTTTTTATAGCTAATTTAGATTCTTCATCAAATATACTGTTTTTATCTCTAATTACTTTTTTTACTTTTTCCGCCACTTCACCAGCCTCACCAACTAAACCAAGGGTAGGGTAAATTATATTTGAACCTAAATTTGGATATTTAGCAGTTTCTCTTGCTTTTTTCTGATAAGTTTTAAAATCCATAATTTAAATAACGAACTTTAGGTATGTTAAATTTATTTATATCTAGCAATATTATTTATATATGTCGAATATTGATTTAAAAAGAAGAACAAAAATTGTAGCCACAATTGGTCCAGCAACACAATCAGAAGAAATTATTACGGATCTTATTAAAGCAGGAGTAACAACTTTTAGATTAAATTTCTCACATGGAGATCATAATGATCATGCAGAAAGGATTAAAACTATTAGAGAAGTATCCACAAAATTAGATATAGATGTTGGAATACTTCAGGATCTTCAAGGACCAAAAATTAGACTAGGAAGATTTAAAGATGGCCCTGTAAAAGTTAAAAAAGGAGATAAATTTGTATTAACTTCAAAAGAAGTTGAATGTAGTTCTGATATAGCGAATGTTACTTATGAAAAACTTGCACAAGAAGTTACTGCTGGTAAAAGAATTTTATTAGACGATGGCAAAATCGAAATGATCGTAGAAAGAGTTGATATTAACGCAAATCTTCTAGAATGCTTGGTTACTGTTGGAGGTGTTTTATCAAATAATAAAGGAGTTAATTTTCCGGATGTGCAATTATCCGTAAAAGCATTAACTGATAAAGATAAAGAGGATTTGAAGTTTGGTTTAGCTGCAGGAGTAGATTGGATAGCTTTGAGTTTTGTAAGGAATCCCTCTGATATCAAAGAAATAAAAGATTTAATAAATAAAGATGGTTACTCTACTCCTGTAGTAGCGAAAATAGAAAAATTTGAAGCAATTGATCAAATTGATACCTTATTACCTTTATGTGATGGTGTAATGGTTGCAAGAGGTGATTTGGGAGTTGAAATGCCTGCTGAGGAAGTTCCTCTTTTACAAAAGCAATTAATAAGTAAAGCAAATACCTTAGGTATACCTATTATCACTGCAACTCAAATGCTTGATTCTATGGCATCCAACCCAAGACCAACTAGAGCTGAGGTTAGTGATGTTGCTAATGCAATACTTGATGGAACAGATGCAGTAATGCTTTCTAATGAAACCGCAGTAGGAGACTACCCTGTTGAAGCAGTCGAAACCATGGCCACCATTGCAAGAAGAATTGAGAGAGATTATCCACTTAAAGCTATAGAAAGTCATTTACCAAGTACAATACCAAATGCAATAAGTGCCGCTGTAAGTAATATTGCCCGACAGCTAGAAGCAGGAGCTATAATTCCACTTACTAAATCTGGCTCTACTGCTCGTAATGTAAGTAAATTTAGACCACCAACACCAATTTTGGCCACGACGACAGAAAGGAGTGTAGCAAGGAGATTACAACTAGTTTGGGGGGTTACACCTATATTAGTAAAAAAAGACGAAAGAACAGCAAAAACATTTAGCTTAGCAGTGCAAATTGCACAAGAAATGGGAATCCTAAAACAGGGTGACTTAGTAGTTCAAACTGCAGGAACTTTAACAGGTATAAGCGGCTCTACAGATCTAATAAAAGTTGCTTTAGTAAGAAAAATAATTTCTAGAGGAATTTCCATAGGAGAGAAAGGTGTAACAGGAAAAGCTCGGAATATAAAAGATAGTCAAGACTTATCATTAATAACTCCAGGAGAAATTTTATTTATTCCAAAGGAAATGTTAAAACAATTACCATTAAGCAAAAATATTGCTGGAATTGTTACTGATGAGAATGTAGATGAAGTTTATAAATTATTTAATAAAAATAAAAAGAAAATATCTACAATTTGCAATTTAGATAGTATTCAAGAATTAGTAATGAATGGCAACTTAATAACACTACAGCTTAATGAAGGAGTAATTTATATGGGACAAATTGAAGACGATGAGGAAGCTCTAGATAAATATAAGTATGTCTAGCAATATCTCTTTAAAAGAAGCCTTTAATATGGCTTCAAAGACACTAGTTTCAAATAAGCTTAGAAGTTCACTTACAATGCTCGGAATAATAATAGGAAATGCTTCTGTGATAACACTTGTAGGTCTAGGTAGAGGTGCTCAAACATTAGCAAAAAACCAATTAAGCAACTTAGGTGCGAATGTTCTCTTTATCGTGCCAGGTAACAATGATACAAGGCGGCGGGGTATATCATTTCCCAAGAACTTAGTTTTAGCTGACGCAAATGCAATTAGCAATCAAGTTCCAACTGTTAAAAAGGTGGCACCACAAATTTCAACAAGTGAAATAGTACAGTCAAATTCGAAAAGTTTAAGTATATCAATAGCAGGAGTTACTCCTGAGTTTCTTGAAGTCAGAAGTTTTGAAATAGATAAGGGTCGATTTATATCTAAAAGCGATGTTAAGAGTGCAAGAAGTTATGTTGTAATTGGACCTGATCTACAAGAAGAATTTTTTAGTAAAAGTTCTTCTTCTATTGGAGAGAGCATTAGAATTAAAGATCATACCTATGAAATAATCGGAATCCTCAAACCAAAAGGAGCTGTTTTTGGAAATAATCAAGACAAAAATGCTTATATTCCATTATCTACAATGGTTAATAGAATTACAGGGAAAGATCCAATTTATGGTGTTAGTTTAAGCTTTATAAGTGTTGAAGCAATTAATAAAAGTAAAACTAGTGCAGCAAAATTTCAAATTACAAATTTACTTAGACAAAGGCACAAAATCATTAGAGATGATGACTTTGCCGTTAGGTCTCAAAAAGATGCACTTAATATAGTAACGAACATAACAAGTGGTCTTACATTTTTATTAGCTGGTATTGGAGCTGTTTCATTAATAGTTGGAGGTATAGGGATTATGAATATTATGCTTGTTTCAGTAAGCGAGAGAACTGAGGAAATAGGTTTGAGGAAAGCTATTGGAGCAAAGCAGTCTGATATTCTTATGCAATTTTTAATTGAGGCTTTGATTTTATCCTCAATTGGTGGGTTAATAGGAACAACAACTGGATTAACTGGTGTTTTTCTTTTAGGTGTAATAACACCTCTTCCAGCTTCTGTAGGAATAACGACAACATTATCAACAATGATGATTTCGGGATCAATAGGATTGATTTTTGGTGTTTTACCAGCTAAAAGAGCTTCAAAATTAGATCCAATAGTTGCATTAAGAAGTTTATAAATATAATTTTTAATCATGCTCAATTATTTAAAAGTTATTGAGATAATAATTAGCCTTCAGTCAATATATATATCAACCATGATTCCAGTTTTCGTATCGATAAAGGAATCAAATAAGTTATTTCAAAGCTTAGAAATACCAATTACATGGCAAATACCAACTATTATTTTACTTTCACTTATTTTTAAAAGAAAAGTAGTTTATATAGCTTTTAGTATTTATCTATTTTTAGGTTTATTTATAATTCCAATATTTCATCAAGGTGGTTCACTAGGATACTTATTAACTCCAAACTTTGGATATTTAATAGGTATCTACCCATTAATAAAAATAATAGATAAACTAAATACAAACAATAAAATTCTGATTTCTGAATTTCTAAAAAGTGGAATTTTAGCATTAACTGCAATGCATATTACTGGAATACTTTATAGCTTCTCATTAATGTTATTTTATAATAAGCTAAGTAATTTTTTATATAATTTATCAAGTTATTCATTAGGAAAAATTGGCTTTCATTTTTTGATGCTTATACCATTATCCTTATTAATTAAACCAATAAATTATAGTAGATATAAGCAATAATGATTTACATTAAACAAAACAGAGTAAACTTTATCTTATTAAGTTTATTAATTTGTTTGTTAGACCAGCTTATTAAATATTTTATAAGTATAGATTATAAATCTATAGTAAATACAGATCTAATCTTTTTTACTATTGACTATGTAAAGAATTTTGGTGCAGCTTTTAATATATTTAGTGGAAGTAGAATCTTTTTATCTACAGTAAGTTTTTTATTTTCCTTAATACTTATTTATTTTATATTAAAAAATAATATAACTAAAACTATAGATCTATTAAGTTATAGTTTTATTCTAGGAGGTAGCTTAGGGAATGGTATTGATAGAATATTCAAAGGTTACGTTGTCGATTTTATAAATTTAAACTTTATCAATTTTCCTATATTTAATTTAGCCGATATAGCTATAAACATTGGATTTTTTTTACTTTTTTATAATCTATTTAAATTAAGGCAATAACATGTATAAATTTAAAATTAAATATCTAAAATATATTTTATATATATTAACTTTTTATACTATATTTTCAATTTTAAAAAGATTAATCAATATATATTCAATATTTCTTTTAATAATAATATCCTTTGCCATTTATAATATAGATAAAAAGAAATTTAAAAGAATAGTTTATAAGCTTATTTATAATGATAGAAAAAACAAAATATCTTTTAAAAACAAATTTAGAGCTGCAAAAATAAGTCTTAATAGTATTGAAGAAATTAATAAACAAATTAATAATAAAGTAAAATTTGATTTAATTAATTATGAAAAGAATAAACTAGAATCCCGATTAAAAACAGGGGATTATAATGTGATACTATTTGGGGCAGGTTCCTCCGGGAAAACGTCAATAGCAAGATCTCTATTAAAAAGTATCATCGGTAAGACATCCCCAACTATTGGTACAACAAAGGATATAACGAGTTATAAGATTAGAATACCAATTTTAAAAAGAAACATTAATATTATTGATACACCAGGTTTATTCGATCCATCTGTTAAAGGAGAGGAAAGAGAGAAATCAACGATAATACAGGCATCAAACTCTGATCTAATTCTTTTTGTATTAGATCAAGATATTAATAAATACGAGAATTATCTAATACAAGAATTTTCAAAAATAGGAAAGAAATTAATTATTGTTTTAAATAAATGTGACCTAAGATCAAAAGAAGAAAACAACATAATTCAAAGAAATATTAGATCAATTACATCTTCAAAAAATAATAATATTTCTGTTGTTAAAACAATAGCAAGTCCTCAATCACCAAAAAACAAAAACTCAGATAATTTATATATCTTTCCAGAGGTTAGTAATTTATTTATGGAAATAATTACGACATTGGATAATAGTGGAGAAGAGCTGCTTGCTGATAACATTCTTTTTCGATCAAATAAATTAGGAATAAAAAGTAAAAAATTTATATCAGAACAACGATATTTAACAGCTAATAAAATTATAAATAAATTTATATGGATAACAGGAGGAGCTGTACTAGTAAATCCTATACCTGCAGTAGATTTCATTACTACTACGACAGTAAACGTTCAATTGATTATTGAACTATCTAAAATTTATGATATAAAAATAACTAAAAAAGATGCAATAGATTTATCAAATACATTAATAACCGCTTTAACAAAATTAGGAATAATAAAAGGAGGTCTATCAGTTATTTCATCTACACTAGCCTCGAATTTTACAACTGTATTGATATCAAAGTCTATACAGGCTATTACCTCAGGCTGGATAATTAAAATATTAGGACTTAGTTTAATTGAATATTTCAAAAATGGACAAAACTGGGGTGACAGAGGAATACAAGAAGTCGTTGATAATATTTACAAAATAAATAAAAGAGAGGAGCTTCTAAATAGCTTTATAAAAGAGGCTTTATTAAAGATAGAAATAAATAAGGATTATCAATCTAATAAAAAATTACCTCCATTTGTTAACTAATATTAGATAGTAGATCATTGAGTAAAGCTCTGAAATCAAAAACTGTTATTAACAGCAAGTAAGCTATACAAATAGTAATTGAAATGAAGCCTGTTAATATGGCAATAAATTTTGATCTTCTAATATTCATTAAATAGAATTTAATATTTTTATTAGATCTCTAATATGAGATTCGCTTGTATTATAGTTTCCCATAACGGCTCTTAAAAAATATTTTCCATTAAATTCTGGCCTAGAAAGCATAAAATTATTTTTTAAAAGTTTAATTCTATTTAACTTTGTCCATGAATTAGAATCCTTTATACTAATTCCCTTTGGAAGGAATGAAATTATATGCAAAGGGCCAGTATAAATTTCATATTTTTCACTACTTAAATTTTTCTCAAAGAAAACTTTTCTATCAATGGATGATTTTAAGATATCCTCAATACCTTTTATACCTAAAAATCTTAACCCTAACCAAAGTTTAATAACTTCAGCAGGCCTAGAACCTTGTATACCAAGTTCTCCTCTATCAAGAAAATTATTGTTTGAAGAAATATATGGTAAACCAGTAGAAAAGGTTTTTTTTAGAGTTTCTATATTTGAAACCAATAATAAAGAAGATGTTTTTGTTATTCCAAGTATTTTTTGTGGATTTATCGTTATGGAGTCTGCATAGTTAATATTGTTTAATCCATTTATTTGGATGTTTGTTATTGAATAAATACCACCTATTGATCCATCAATATGTAGCCATATATTATTATTTTTACAAATTTCGGAAATACCTTTAATAGGATCTATTGCACCTCTTATTGTTGTGCCAAGAGTTGCAACTATAGAAAAAATCTTTTTATTTTTTTTTGAACATTCTGAAATTTTATTTTTAAGACAAATTAAATCCATACACCCTTCATTATCAGTTCTTACTTTGATAAGGTTATTTTCATGTAGACCCATAATTTTCGCGCATTTTAAAAACGAAGTATGCGCTTCGTCACTTATTAGGAATACAGCATCAGGATCAGAACTTAATCCTGCATGATCTCTTGCTGCAATAAGGGCATTTAAATTACTCAATGTACCTCCACTTGCAGCTATGCCACCTGAATAATCTCCAAATCCAATTTTTTTTGAAAACCATTTAAATAAAGACTCTTCAAGATTAGTAAGACTAGGAGATAATTCATAAGCGAGTAAATTATTATTTAAACCAGCGGCAATTAAGTCACCTAAAATTGATAAAATTAAAGGTGGTGGATCTAAGTGAGCAAGAGAGCCTGGATGTACAGGATTAAAAGAATTAGATATTAGATCTTCTATTTCTGAGAACAAATCTTCAGTAGAATTACCATTCTCAGATGGCATAAGAAATTTAAATTCTTCATCAATAGGCAGAGGACCATATTTTTCGGAATTTGAAAACCAATTGCAAATAATTTGAGATGTTTTATTTAAAAGTGAATTGAGATTATCATTAGACCCAGAATATGAAGGGAAGTATATTTCTTTTTTATTAATTAGCTCTTTAGTCATTCGATAAAATATCTATTAGTTAGTTTATTGATAATATTGTTAAATGAAGTATTTTTTAGAAAATAGAAATAGAATTTGTGTTCAAAATGAGGAAAATGCTAAGTCTGAATATATTAAATGGATGAGATTCATTTTACGAAGATCAAAAGTAATTGGAAAGATAGAGATACCCATTAGTGCTGTAATAATTGATGAGAAAGGAAGGTGTATAGGTAGAGGTTCAAACAAAAGGAATTCTAATAATGATCCTTTAGGTCATGCAGAGATAATTGCACTTAAACAGGCTTCATTATTAAAAAATGATTGGAGATTTAATGAATGTCAAATCATAACAAATTTGGAACCTTGTACCATGTGTACATCAGTTTTAATACAAGCAAGAATGGGAAGAGTAATATATGGTGCTTATGATGCAAAAAGGGGTGGTTTAGGAGGGTCAATAGATTTATCGAAACATAAAAGTTCTCATCACAAAATGGAAGTAATAGGAGGTGTTTTGGAAGATGAATGCAAAGAGAATTTACAGGTTTGGTTTAAAAAGTTGAGGAGTCAATAATAGAAAACTTCTTTAATTCCGTATCAAAAAGATTTAATAATCTATCAACATTCTCTTCAGTTGAATTAAAACCCATTAATCCTATTCTCCAGACTTTACCTGACAAATCTCCTAATCCATTTCCTATCTCGATTGCAAAGTTATTTAAAAGATGATTTCTAAATGAATCTCCATCAACTGAAGGAGGAATCTTTACTGTTGTAAGGGTAGGAAGTCGCACGTCTTTAGATACATGTAATTCCAAGCCTATGTTTTCAAGACCTCTCCATAATTTAATCGCATTTTTATTATGCCTTTCCCATATATTTTCTAAACCTTCAATAGCTATTAATCTTAAACCCTCCCTGATCGCAAAATTCATATTTACTGGAGCTGTATGATGATAAACACGATCTGAACCCCAATATTTATTCAAAAGGGATAAATCTAAATACCAATTTGGAACTTTAGATTTCCTAGAACTTAGTTTATCCTCGGCTCTCTTGCTTATAGTAAAAGGACTTAATCCAGGAGGGCAACTTAAGCCCTTTTGACTACAACTATATGCAATGTCAATTTCCCATTTATCAATTAATAGTTCTAAAGCTCCTAATGAAGTAACTGCATCAACTAAAAATAAACAATTATTTTTTCTACAAATTTCACCAATTCCATCTAGAGGTTGTAATACTCCTGTTGATGTTTCTGCATGGACTATTGCAAAGATGGCAGGCTTTTGAGTTTCTATTTCATATTTAATTTCTTCAAAGGAAAAAGACTCACCCCACTTTTTGTCGATTACAGATACATCAGCTTTATATCTAGTTGCCATATCAACTAAACGTTCTCCAAAATATCCATTTTTCGCTACTAAAACTCTTTCTCCCTGTTCAACAAAATTTGCAATAGAAGCTTCCATTGCTGCACTACCTGTACCACTCATAGGTAGTGTAAGACGATTATTACATTGCCATGTATACCTAAGAAGTTTTTGAACTTCTGACATTAAAGTTATGTATGCTTCATCTAAATGTCCAATTGGATTAAGAGATAAAGCTTTTAAAACATCTGGATGTGCATTAGAGGGACCTGGGCCTAGTAGAAGTCTTGAAGGAACGTAAGTTTTTGAGAGATAAGATAAATTCTCTTCATTCAAACTTGAAATTAGTTTTGCTTCTGTCAAAGCCTTTTAATGTATTACCTTTAAAATAGACTAAATTTAGTCATATAATCTATATTTCTTAAACGAAATTAATTCAATTTAAATAATTATTTAAATAATTTTTAAACATATAACTTGAAATACTAAAAGAATATATCAAGTGTTGAAAAAAGTTATGGTTGATACATAATAAGAAGCATCAACTAATTAATTTCATAGTAGGTATTAAAAAAGCAATGGCTAAATCCTCCCAAGATGTTCTAAGTCAAATTAAAGATGAAGGAATTGAACTCATCGATTTAAAATTCACTGATATTCATGGAAAATGGCAACATTTAACATTAACATCAGACATGATAGATGAAGACTCTTTTACCGAGGGACTTGCATTTGATGGATCTTCTATTAGAGGTTGGAAGGCAATAAATGCTTCTGACATGTCAATGGTTCCAGATGCAAGTACAGCCTGGATTGATCCATTTTATAAACACAAAACTTTAAGTATGATTTGCTCCATTCAGGAGCCAAGGAGTGGAGAACCTTACGATAGATGCCCAAGATCACTAGCTCAAAAGGCCTTGAAATATTTAGAGTCTACAGGAATAGCTGATACAGCATTCTTTGGCCCAGAACCAGAATTCTTCCTATTTGATGATGTCAGATATGATTCAAAGGAAGGATCTTGTTTTTATAGTGTAGATACTATTGAGGCACCATGGAATACTGGAAGGGTAGAGGAAGGTGGAAATTTAGGTTACAAAATTCAGTATAAAGAAGGTTATTTTCCAGTTTCTCCAAATGATACTGCCCAAGATATAAGATCAGAAATGCTTCTCCTTATGGGTGAATTAGGTATACCAACAGAGAAACATCACCATGAAGTTGCAGGAGCCGGTCAGCATGAACTTGGAATGAAATTTGATTCTTTAATAAATTCAGCTGATAATGTTATGACATATAAATATGTAGTTAGAAACGTTGCAAAGAAATATGGCAAGACTGCCACCTTTATGCCTAAGCCTGTTTTTAACGATAATGGTACAGGAATGCATGTTCATCAAAGTTTATGGAAAAGTGGCCAACCACTTTTTTATGGAGAAGGTGCTTATGCAAACTTATCTCAAACTGCAAGATGGTACATTGGAGGAATACTTAAGCATGCCCCCTCATTCCTAGCATTTACTAATCCCACCACAAATAGTTATAAAAGATTGGTTCCAGGATTTGAGGCTCCAGTAAATTTAGTTTACTCTGAAGGTAATAGGTCTGCAGCAGTAAGAATACCCTTAACAGGTCCAAGTCCAAAAGCTAAAAGATTAGAGTTTAGATCAGGAGATGCACTAGCTAATCCATATTTAGCCTTCACTGTAATGATGCTTGCCGGTATTGATGGAATAAAAAATCAAATTGACCCAGGAGATGGTGTAGATGTAGATTTATTTGAACTGCCCGTTGATGAACTTTCTAAGATTGATACAGTTCCATCATCACTTAATGATTCACTTAATGCCCTTAAAGCAGATAAAGATTATTTATTGGCCGGTGGAGTATTTACTGAAGATTTTATTGATAATTTCATTGATATTAAATATGAAGAAGTCCAACAATTAAGACAAAGGCCTCATCCTCATGAATTCTTTATGTACTATGACGCTTAAGTATCAGTAGAAAATAAATTTTTAATTAATCAATTTGAGAAATATCACAAAAAATTCTCAAATTGATTTTTTTTTTGTTGGAATATATATAGATAATAAATAAAATGGCTATAGAACAATTTTCAAAAATTGCTTATAAAACCTTACAGCAAGGTAAAAGCATTGCAGGACTAGCCCATAAAGAAATAAGTTCCAGAATAATGAACTTTATAGTTCCTGATAATGAACTTTCTAAGTTTAATTTAGATAAAAATTTACTAATTAAAATTCAAAATTCTATGGACTTTTTAAGAGAAGAAGATTGGACTGATGCAGAAAAAAATATTTATCCTTTTAAATTATTATTTGATGAGCCATGGCTTAGATATTTAACACAGTACCCTAAATTATGGCTAGACATGCCAAACATATGGAATAGGCGTAGAAATGAAAAATATGATGACATCCCTAAATCTGTTGACAAAGATAATTATCCAAAATATTACTTAAGAAATTTCCATCATCAAACCGATGGATATTTATCTGATTTTTCTGCAAGTATATATGATTTACAAGTGGAGATACTTTTTAATGGAAGTGCAGATGCAATGAGAAGGAGAATAATAAAACCTCTTAAAGAAGGTTTGTTAAATTTTGATGAAAGAAAAAAAAGCTCAATAAAAATAATTGATGTTGCCACTGGATCAGGAAGAACACTTAAACAACTAAGAGGTGCCTTTCCAAAGGAAAAAATTAAAGGTATCGATTTATCTGGATCATATTTAAAGGAAGCAAGTAGATATTTATCAGATTTAGATGGGGATCTTATTGAATTGATAAAGGGTAATGCTGAAGAATTACCTTTTGGAAATAATAGTGTTCAAGCCATTACATGTGTATATTTATTTCACGAATTACCCAGATCTATCAGAGAAAAAGTTTTAAGAGAATTCTTTAGAGTTCTTGAACCAAAAGGAATATTAGTTATTGCAGATTCTATACAAATTAGTGATTCACCTGATTTTATTGACATTATGGAGGATTTCTATAAAACATTTCATGAGCCATTTTATTGTGATTACATTAAAGATGATATTGATTCCAAAATTAAAGAAGTAGGTTTTAATAACGTTAAATCAAATTCATTTTTTATGACTAAAGTCTGGTCTGCCTTAAAATAAAATTATAAAAGAGAAACTATGAATTATTGGGAAGAAGAAATTATTGAACTTGCACAAAAATTAAATGACAAATTAAAAATTGATCATAATAATTGGCACAAACATAAAGGAAATAAATACAAAAGATCTGCAGAACTTATGTCAGCGGGATTATGCCAATTAATTATTTCAAATAATGAAAAGTATGCTATCGAGTATATGGAAGAAAGTATTAAATGGTTGAAGGAAATTAATTTAGACAAACCATGTCCTAGCAAAAATTCATCTTTTTAATGCCAACTGAAGGCGGTTCCCTTTATTACTCCATCTAATGTCATCAAAACATTCACTTATAATATAAAGACCACGACCACAGACACTGCTTGTTTTTTTAGGTAAATTATAATTCCTATTTTTTATTTCTAATCCATTGCCTTGATCTTGAATCTGCCAAACACACCAATTAGGCGTAATTATTCTTCTAACTCTAACATTTTTCTTTGGATCTAAATTATTTCCATGTTTCACAGCATTAACTAGAGCTTCATGTAAACCAAGTTTAATGAGATAGCTGGAACGAGATTTTTTTATTGGCTCTAATAATAATTCTACAAATTCATTTAATTGTAATGATGATTCTAATTCAAAAATTGACCAATTAATTCTAGGTCTCTTGAGAAATTTATTTAAAATATTCTTGCCCTGAAAAAAGGACATAATAATATTTTTATACTAATGTTATTTTAACTTATGAATTAGCACTAGATCAAAGAATGTTGTTATGTCTTTTGGCTATAGCAGGATGCCTTAATATTGAATCCATTAACCTTACACCTCTTAATTGATTAATTAAGGGCATATGTCCATCTGGAGCTTTTAATGACCAACAAAATGAATTAGGGTATCTTGTCCACAGACCATCTTTTTTCCATCCAATTTTAGGCCATAAAGATTCATATCTTAATCCTACAGATTTTAGAATTTTAGCTTGGTTAGAGAAACCAAATCTACCGTTTGAATAAATATTCCAGAGTCTATCAATTGTGTGAAGATCAGTTCCTGAAATATTATTTACTTCACTGTAGAAAACATAACCACGTTTTTCGGCAAGTTTACCGGCTAACTTTCTTAAGTATGCACTTGTTAATCTATCTGCTTCTTCAAATTTTTGTTCCAATAAAAATAATTGCAATTCATCATAATTAATATCGACATCAGAATAAGTATTAAACCAATTATTAAATAATTTCTTTTCAAAAAACTGAGGTTGATGTTTTTTTAAAACCTGCAAAATCCATCCAGCAGGCCAGTCATCACCATCCTTATCAAATTTATCAAATAAGACATAACCTATGTTAAATATTCCGAGTGAATCTTCTTCTATTTCATTTAATAAATTTATTCTCTTTCTTTGATTAGCAGCTACGAATTTATTAACTAGATCTAATGTAGCATTACTATAGTTATCTTGAGATTTGTTAGTCATTTCAAATTAATTGATCTAAAAGTAAAAAACTATCCATGCATATCAAAAGGGAAGAACTAAAGAAATTTAGAAGTTTTAATGGACCACTTATAGATGTTAGGAGCCCTAGTGAATATTATAAAGGACATATGCCTAATTCTATTAATATTCCATTATTTGATAATGAGGAGAGAGTAATAGTCGGAAAAATTTATAAGCAGAATGGTAGGGAATTAGCAGTAAAGCAAGGTTTGAAATTTGTAGAAAGGAAAATTGAAACGATTTTAAATAGTATATTTGAGTATATTGAAAGGCATAGATATACTAATAAAAATAAATCAGAAGACTCTCTTATAAGGATCTACTGCGCTAGAGGTGGTATGAGATCATTAAGTATAGGGTGGTTATTGGAAAAATTTAAATACAACATAATAGTACTTAGGGGAGGTTATAAAAACTATAGGAGATGGATAATTGAGAGTTTTTCTAATAAGTACAACCTTATAGTTATTGGTGGAAAAACAGGAACAGGTAAAACAAAATTATTAAAATTACTAGAAAACAATGAATATCAAACTGTTGATCTTGAAGGATTTGCCTCTCACAGAGGAAGTACATTTGGAGGATTGGGAATGAAAGAACAACCAACTAATGAACATTTTGAAAATATGATTGCAGAAAAATTAATCTCTTTTAAAAAGAATGATCCTATTTTTGTAGAAGCTGAAAGTGCAAATATTGGAAAATGTAAAGTACCACATGAATTATTTAATCAGATGAAAACCTCTAAAAGAATAGAAATCATAAGAAGTCAATCAAATAGAATAGATGAATTGATTAGTACATATAGCATTTTTCAGCAAAATGATCTAGAGGAATCTATATTAAGGATTAAGAAAAGACTTGGTCCGCAAAGAACAAAAATTGCTGTTGAATCAATAAGGGAAAGAAAATGGGATGTAGTCTGTAAAACAGTCCTTGAATATTATGATAAATGCTATGAATATGAAAAAATAGGTAAAGAAAATATAAAAGATATAGACTTAACTGATCTTGAAGATGATCAAACAATATTAGGATTAATAAATAATATTTTATAAAATTTTTAAAAACGATTTAGATAAAAACTTTATAAAATAAAAAAATTATAATTAATTTTTATGGCAGCAAATAAATTATCAAAGATACAATTTTATGATGGAATAGATGAACCTGTAGTTCCAGAAATAAGGTTAACAAGAGGTAAAGATGGAACAACAGGACAAGCTATCTTTTTATTTGAAAAGCCTCAAGCTTTATCATCCATTACAAGTGGAGAAATTTTAGGTATGAGGATGATAGATTCAGAAGGAGAGCTATTAACTAGGGATGTAAAAGTAAGGTTTGTAGATGGTGAACCCTTATTTTTGGAAGCTGTATATATTTGGAAAAAAAAATCAGACTTTGATAGATTTATGAGATTTGCAAAAAGTTATGCAAAATCAAATGGATTAGGATATTCTGAAAAAAAGTAGGAAAAATTTAACTTGAATAGTTCATTTTACTTTAAGCTTACGGTAATATTAATAACCATTTTAATTTTATGGACATTAAGAGATTTTTTGCTTTTAATAATTTGTGCTTTAGTTATTGCAAATATTGTCTGTAATTTATGTAATCAATTACAAACTAAATTAAATCTTCCTAGACTAATTTCCTTATTGACGGTTATTTCAATTATTACTGTCTTAATTTTTACAATACTTTTTCTTGTATTACCTCCATTTATAAAAGAATTTAATGAAATTTTGCTAGATATTCCTAATGGATTATCAAAAATAAATACTTTACTAAATTCTAATATAAATAAATTTAATTCTTTATATTATGGAGAAGAATCAGAAAATGTTATTGATGTTTTTAATCTTATAAATAGTATTTTCCCCATACCTAATGTGGGAACTATAGCTAAAGGAATTCAAGAAAGTTTTATAAACATAATTAATTTAGCGGGAAACCTAGGATCAGGATTGATAAGAATAATATTTGTTTTAGTAGTAAGTTTGATGATATCAATTGAACCTAAGAAATATAAAGAGAATGTTTTGATAATTATTCCAAAAACCTATCGTAATAAATTTAGAAATATTTTAGATAAATGTAATATTGCACTCTCTAACTGGAGTTTTTCAATGGTAATAAGCTCATTATCTGTAGGACTTTTATCATTAATAGTGTTATCTATATTAGATGTGAAATATGTTGTTTCTAATGCTTTAATAGCCATGATATTAAATATAATTCCTAATATAGGGCCTGTTATTAGCGGAATATTTCCAATATCTATAGCCTTACTAGATAATTTTTGGAAGCCTCTAGTTGTATTAGGAGCATATATATTAATACAAAATATAGAAAGTTATATAATAATGCCTTCAATTATGAAAAAGAGAACAAACTTACTTCCAGGATTAACATTAATATCTCAATTTGGATTTACTTATATATTTGGACCATTAGGATTAATATTATCCCTTCCCCTTGCAGTGGTTATTCAAGTTTTAATAAAAGAAGCAATTAATGAAAAACAATATACTTAGTTATTTAATTTTTTGTATAAATATGGATAGGAAAATAGAATAAAAAAGGCTAAGGGATGCTTAGATAAAGCAAAATAAAGTGAATTAAAAGTAAAGTGATCAAATAATATTCTAAATTCGGTTGATAAATCAATTAAAACTAATGAAAATAAAAGTATTAAATAGTAATTTATTGTCATATCTTATAAAGTTAATTCTTAATCTCTAAGTAAAAATGATGGTGCTAACAAAATACTAGAATAACTTCCAATTATAATTCCTAGTGATAGAGAAATTGAAAACCAAAAAAGAGAATATGAGCCAAATAGTATTAGAGTTAACAAAGGAATTAAGGTTGTAATACTAGTAAATGCGGTTCTTCTAAATGATTCATTAACTGAAATTTGAATTGTTTCGTTATATTCAATATCTTTTAATTTTAAGTTTTCACGAATTCTATCAAAAATAACAACTGTATCATTAACTGAGTAACCCGCTATTGTTAATAAAGAAACTGCAAATAAACTATTTACCTCAATAGAAAGTAAAATTCCTAACCATGAAAATATACCGAATACAATAAATAAGTCGTGAAATAGTGCAAGTAAAGCAAAAAATGCATATTTCCTATCAAAGCGAATAGTTATATATAAAGAAATTGCAAATAAAGAAACTAATAGTGAAGTTGCAGAATTTAAAAGTAGTCTTTTTCCCAGTTTAGGACCTATTAATCTAGTATTTTTTGAATCTTCATTTAATGGACCAATTACAGTTTCAAGATTATTAATAAGATTATTTGATTCTTCTATATTTAAATAAGGTGTTCTAATAGATATTAATTTATAATCATTTTGAAATTGTAAATTAATATTATTTACTAGGTTTTTGTTCTTTGAAACCTTATTTAAATTTTCTATAACTTTATCAGGAGAAATATTACTACATTCATTCTCACAAACTCTTTCAATTCTTAATTCATTACCTCCTATAAAATCCATTCCAAGATTAATTGGCATTTTATAACTAGTATTAAACGTTGAATATAAAATCCCAACCAAACTTAGAAAAATTAGAAATAATGAAAAACTAAATACCTTTTTTCTATTTTTGATTAAATTAAGGTTAAAAAAATTCATAACAACAAAAGAGCAATAGTTTTTAAAGGAAACTCTCCTTTTTAAGATATAGATTTCTTTCCCTTAGGGATTGATAAGTTGTTAAAAATTTAAGAATAGTTTTAGAGCAATTTAAAGAAGTAAATAAACTTATTGCAACGCCAATACCTAAAGTAGCTGCGAATCCCTTAACAAAATTTGTTCCTAATAAGAACAAAACAAAACAACTAACAAAAGTAGTTATATGACCATCAATAATTGAAGAATTAGCTCTTTGAAAACCACTATCTATAGATCTTATAAGAGTATTTCCACTTTTTAATTCTTCTCTTATTCTTTCGAATATTAAAATATTTGCGTCAACAGCCATGCCAATACTCAAGATAAGACCTGAGATTCCTGGAAGGGTTAAAGTTACAGGTATTAAAGAGTACAGAGCTAAATTAAAAAATCCATAGAGAATTAAAGAAATAACAGAAACAAAACCAAGAATTCTATAATTTAATATCATAAATATCCCTACAACAATCAATCCACTAATAGCAGCATAAAGACTTTTTATAATATTTTTTGATCCCAATAAAGCACCAATAGTATTTGTTTCAACTATTTCTATTGGTAAGGGTAATGAGCCCCCTTTAAGTTGAACTTCTAATTCTCTTGCGTCCTCAGCACTAAAATTACCACTAATTGTGGCCAAACCACCTGTTATGCCAGTATTTGAGAACTGACTACCAACACTTGCCTCACTAATAGATTCACCATCAAGGATGATGGCTAATAATTGTTCTGATCCAGCTATTGATTTAGTAATATCTGCAAATTTATCTCCACCATCATTACTAAATGTTAGTAAGACTTCCCAATTATTATTTGTTTGTTCTTGTCTTCTTCCAGCATTAATCAAATCCTTTCCAGATAATTCTGTTTTATTGAATAGATTTGCAATTTCATTATTAATAAATAATTTAGTATCAATTAATTTTCCGAATAAATCTTGACTTTTAGGAGAATAATTTAGAGTTTTTTGTATATCGCTAAGGAGTGAATTAATATTATTAAAATCATCAATAATTTTATTTTGTTCTAACAAGGAATATTCTTCTATTAGATCATTTATTTTAAATCTTTGAAGTTGTAGTCTTTTTAATTCTTTAGTAGTACCAATCTTTTGAGTCCTAAATTCTAACAAGGCAGTTTTACCCAATACTCTTGAAGCTATTAATGGATTTTGTTCTCCAGGTAATTCTAAGATCAATTGATCCCTTCCTAAGGTTTGCAAGTTAGATTCTGAGACTCCTAAATTATTAACTCTTTTATCCAAAACCGTTTTAACAGCTTCAAGTTCATCCTTAGATACTTTTCCCTCTTCCTTTATTAGTTGTAATGTTAATTGCGATCCTCCTTTTAAGTCTAAACCTAACTGTAAGGGATAATTAATTAATAAATAAATTGCTAATGATAATAGGAAAATTATAAAAAAAAGCCAACCTTGCCTTCTTTTCATTATTAAATACTCCCATTAAATAATTGTTCAACTTTTTCCACTATTTGATGTGGTTGTATAATTGTTAAATTCTCAAGATTTCCATTATAAGGAGTAGGTATATCCTGACTAGATAATCTGATAGGTCTTGCATCAAGATCATCGAAACATTGTTCAGTTATTAAAGCAATTAGTTCCGCTCCAATTCCACCAGTCTTCATACATTCTTCAACTATAATTACTTTATGTGTTTTTTTAATAGATTTAGCAATAGTATCCATATCAAAGGGTTTTAAGCTTATCAAGTCAATTAATTCAACGTCTATATTTTTATTTTTTAAATCTTCAATAGCTTTAAGACAATGGTGTCTCATTCGTGAATAAGTTAATAAGGTAACATCCTTACCTTCTTTTACTACATCAGCTTGGTCTAAAGCGCAAATATAATCTCCTTTAGGTAAATCTTCAGATAAATTATATAAAAGGACATGCTCAAAAAACAGTACAGGATTATTATCTCTTATAGCTGCTTTCATTAGACCTTTAGCATTTGTAGGAGTGCTACATGCAACAATCTTTATTCCAGGAACAGCATGAAAGTACGCCTCTAGTCTTTGACTATGTTCAGCTCCAAGTTGACGTCCAACTCCTCCAGGTCCACGTACTACTGCAGGTATTTTATAATTACCACCACTTGTGTATCTAAGCATACCCATATTATTTGATATTTGATTAAAAGCTAAAAGTAGAAATCCCATATTCATTCCTTCTACTATGGGTCTAAGACCTGTCATTGCTGCTCCAACTGCCATTCCAGTAAAACTATTTTCAGCTATAGGAGTATCTAGAATTCTTAATTCTCCATATTTTTCATACAAGTCTTTAGTAACCTTATAAGAACCGCCATATTGTCCAACATCTTCTCCCATAACACATACATTTACATCTTTTGACATCTCTTCATCAATTGCTTCTTTCAAAGCATTAAATAATAAGGTTCCAGCCACGAGTAATTTCCTGATTAATTACATAAATAAATTTTACCATTATGCTTAAATTATCCTCCTTCTGCAAAAGTTATAAGAAGTAATATTGACAAAAGCATACCCGGAGAGAGCAAAATTATTAAAAGTCCCAAATCATGTAATGTCATTGAAATTAAAGCCTTTTGTTAATACTATTAAAGAAATCAACTTTTATTAACAAAAAAACTGCGAATAAATACAATAAAAAGACCTATACCAATAAAGCCGAAGGAAAAAGTTAGTAAGAAAGATAAACCAATTATTAAAGTGTTGATACTAGAGGAAATATTTTGGACGATTTCAGATGAATTTGAGGGTTTATGTAACGCAAAATAAATTGCAACTTTATTACTGATGAAATAAAAAGATATAAACAATAAAAAACTTGTAACTGAACCAAGGATGAAATTTAAAGGTCCTTTTTCAGGAGTATTTTTATTATCAATATTTTCTCCTATATTCTTAGCTCTATCTTCCAAAATCATAATTTTATTCTGAAGTAAATTTATATTATTTTTATACCCTTATCAAGTAATTTACACGACCATGAATCAAAACCTTTGTTTTTGAATTTATTATAGTTTTCATCTAAAACCTTATTCGCAGTTTCAAAATCTTTAAAAAGAGCAAAGCATGTTGGTCCTGATCCACTCATTGAAAATGTCAAGCAATCCCTTAAATTAGAAAGTAAATATAATGCTTGTTTTACAGAATCATTCTCCTTCTCAACAATTAACTGTAAGTCATTTTTTATTTTTATCGAATTATCGTCAATATTAAAATCATTTAAACTCTTTTTCCTTAAATTATTTCTTATATTATCTACTAGATCTGTTCTAAGATAATCTTCTTTTAAAAATTTATGACTATAACTTTTATATGTTTCAGCTGTAGATATTGAAACATTTGGATTTTTTAAAAGAAGAACTCCAAATTCATATTTATAATTTAATTTCTCTAGAATCTCTCCTCTTCCGAAGCATAATTGACTTCCACCATTTATGAAAAAAGGAACATCTGAACCTAATGATTCAGATAGTTTTAACAATGTATTGTTGTCAAGTTTTAAATTCCATAATTTATTTAGTCCAATGAGTGTCGCTGCTGCGTTACTTGAACCTCCAGCTAATCCTGCTCCAATAGGAATATTTTTTTTTAAAAAAATATTAGCCCCCAAATCTATATTTGATATTTCTTTTATTAGATATGCTGATTTAACTATTAAGTTATCACTATCAAGACTTAAATTATTGCAATCAGATTTTAAATTAATTGAACCTTCTTGATTAAACTCAAATTCTAAATAATCCGCAAGATCAATATTTTGCATTATCATTGCTAATTCATGAAATCCATCTTCTCTTTTTCCTATAACTTCAAGGTGTAAATTTATCTTAGCTGGTGATTTTATATTAATTTTTCTTTTAGTTAATAAAGACATTTAATTAATTTTTTATTTTTTAAGTTTAATACAATTATCCGCAAGATTAACCCATTGATTAATTGAAAGATCTTGAGGTCTTAAATTCAAGCATATTTTAGATTGTTCAGAAAATTTATTAATCTCATCTGTAGAAAATATTGATTTAAGTGTATTTCTAAGCATTTTTCTTCTTGAATTAAAGGCAATTCGAAGAAGTTTATCTATATATTTCTCCAAAGTAAAATCCAATCTTAATCCTGACGTTAATGGTTCAAAAACAACTAAAGAAGAAAAGACTTTTGGAGGTGGGCTGAAAGAAGAAGGTTCTACATCACATATTTTTTTTATTTTAGATAAAAGCTGCATTCTTACACTAAGCGCTCCTAAGCTAGAACTCCCTTCTTTTGCTAAAATCCTATCTGCAACATCTTTCTGCATTAAAAATATTATTTTTTTATAATTATTATCTCTAATCCAACCTAATCTTCCTACAAAGATATCCAATATTGGTCCGGTAATATTATATGGAATATTTGCTACAACTTTAGTGATTTTATTATTAAATGAATCTAGATTTGTTGAAAGTATATCTCCCTGTTGAAGTATAAACTTGTCGTTATTTTTGAATTTTACATTTAAAAAATCAATTAAATCATAATCTAATTCAATAGCGTGTAATTTTCTAATCTCTGAATCTAATAACTTTGATGTTAAGGCTCCTCTTCCAGGACCGATTTCAAGAATAAAATCATTTTCATTAAGTTCTGCCACCTCTTTAATTTTTTCTAATATTTTTTTATTTACCAACCAATGTTGTCCAAATCTTTTTTTTTGATAATGGCTTTTAAAATTCATCAAAAAGATAAATAATATGTTTAAATTAAATATGCATTTATTATCTAATTTATATCATGAGCTTATCAAAAAAAAATTTAGATAAACTCAATAATTTTATTGAAAATAATTCTTTAACTAATGATCATAATATAAGTACTAGTAAAAATGCAGTTGGAAATCCTGAGAAAACCAAAAATTCTATTAAATTAGAAGATCCTAGTGAAATATTTTATTCTTTAATTGATAATGCAGAAAGCCTTAGCGAAACTTCTAAAGTAAATCATTCACTAAGATGCTCTGAAAATGACCTCATTAGCACAAATTCCCAGATCGCTAATCATTCAAATAATTTAACAACTGAAGAAGAATTATATGATGAATTTAATTATCTTCTTGAGGAATAACTGAATTTAGATATTTACTTATGCTCCAGACTAATAGATTATCAATTTACGCTATTGGGAAAATTAAAAAAAACTGGATTAGAGATGGAATTAATCAATACAAAAAAAGAATGCCAGATCTTAACATTAATGAGTTAAAGAGTTTTAATATAAATAATCCTAGATTCAAAAACAATATTATTATCAGTCTCAGCGAGGAAGGTAAACAGTTTAATTCTATTGAACTAACTTCTTTACTTTTAAATTTTAAAAATAAAAAAATTATTTTTCTTATTGGAGATGCTGATGGGATTAGTTCTGATGTTAAAAAACAATCTGATCTTTTACTAAGTCTTTCTCGTCTAACATTTCCTCATGAATTAGCTAGATTAATTTTATTGGAGCAAATTTATAGAGCCTTTTCTATTTCGAGTAATTCCCCTTACCATCGCGCCTAAAGAATAAAGGTTACAATTAATTTTAAATTAACACATAAAATTCTAACAACCAACCAACTCTAGCCTTTTGCTGTATAGTACATATATACTACAATGACAGGTCTTGGATTCATTTAGTTTAGATTCTGAAAGATTAAAGATTCCCTTATTAAGTGATTCAATATCTGCAGGGTTTCCTTCTCCTGCTGATGATTATACAGAAGAAAATATTGATTTAAATGAGCATTTAATATCTAATCCTTTTAGTACTTTTTTTCTCAGAGTTAAAGGTCACTCAATGGTTAATGCAGGAATTAAAGATAATGATTTAATAATAGTAGATAAGAGTTTAAGAGCTAAAACAGGCAATATTATCATTGCGATGGTAGACGGAGAATTTACAATAAAAAGATTATCCATAAAAAATAATGAATTATATTTAAAGGCAGAGAATCCTAATTATCCAGACTTCAGATTTAAAAATCATATTGATATACAGATATGGGGGGTTGTTATCTATTCAATACATAGCTTCTTATGAATCTTTCAAGTATTGAAGCAATAGCTCTTATAGATGCTAATAATTTTTACGCTTCGTGTGAACAAAGTATAAACCCTCACTTAAGAAATAAACCATTAGTAATTTTATCTAATAATGACGGATGCATTATTGCAAGAAGTCCCGAAGCTCGCGCTTTAAAAATCAAAATGGGAAGCCCTTATTTCAAAGAGAAAGAAAGGTTAAATAAATTAGAGGTAGCAGTTTTAAGCTCTAACTACTCGCTTTACGCTGATATGAGTAAGAGACTAATGAATTTATTAAAAAATTACTGTGAAGAGATTGAGATTTATTCTATTGATGAAGCCTTTGCCTCAATTTCTAGACCTAATGATAAAAATCTATATCCTTGGGCGAGAAAAATAAGGGCATTAATATATCAGAATCTAGGAATCACCCTAACAATAGGAATAGCAGAAAACAAAGTAAGGGCAAAAGTTGCTAACAAATTAGCTAAAAATATGGATTATTCAGCAGGAATATTTGATTTAGCTAGAAACGAAGATGAGAATAGCTATTTTAAAGAAATTAGTGTAGGTCAAATTTGGGGAATTGGGAAACAAACATCTATTTGGTTAAAAAGTAAAGGTATTAAAAATGCACAAGAATTAATAGATATGAAAGAAAATGAAATCTTTAAGAAACTAGGGATCGTAGGAAAAAGATTGCAATTAGAATTAAAAGGTTATAAATGCCTACCCATAGAAAAAAATAATAAGTCAAAAAGAGAAATTCAGGTGAGTAGAAGTTTCAGTACTCCTATCACAAAATTAGAAGATTTAACTCAAGCATTAGCCATTTATGCGGTAAGAGCATCAGAAAAAATGAGAAGTCAAAGCTTACAAACATCTACCATTGGTGTATTTGCAAGAACTAGTAAATATTCAAGTCAAAATTATCAAAGAAGTGCCCATAAAAAACTTATAAATGCAACAGACAACACAAACGTCATTTTAAAAATAGTAGTTGCATTATCTAAAGAAATTTATAATCCTGAGTATAAATTATCAAAGGCGGGCGTTTTAATGCAGGATCTAACTAATTGCCAATATTTACAGCAATCACTTATCACTTACAAATCTCAGGAAGATATCAAGAAATCAGAAAATCTTATGAGAACAATTGATTCATTGAATAAAAAATATAATAAAAAAGCAATTACATGGGCAATTACAAAAAAGACAAAAGAATGGACAATCAATAAAAATTTATTAAGTCGCACATCAACAACAGATATAAGCAAAATTCCAACTATAGTTATATAAAAACGAAAATCAATATGGAATTTATTATATTTTTAAGTAAATTAGATAAAGAAATTCTAGAATTATTAGTAAAGGCAAACTATATTGTTGAAGAAAATAAAATAGAATGTTTAATAAACAAAGAAATAAAGGGTCTACACAACTTTATAGAAAATAAAATAGTAATATGTACTGAAAATGCAAAAAGAAAAACAAATTTCAAGGAAACAAAAAACAATTCAATTAAGGATAATTTCAAAACGGAAAGGGCAATTAGAAAAGCATTAAGGCATGAAGCAACTCATGTTGTACAAAAATGTAATGGAAATAAAACAGTGGGAGATATAAAAGAATTAGAAACTAAATTAAATAAGAGTAAAAGAAAAGCATTAGATTTCTCAACTTCAAAATTTGCTGGGAAATATGCTAAAGAAGTAGAGGCTTACATTTTGGAAGATAAACCAAAAAAAGTAAAAAAATTGCTTAAAAAGTATTGTTTATAAAACAAGAAGGGATTATTAGCTAGCAATAAAATTACCACAACGTTGTTTATCTAGAGAATTTATGTGTTGCCTTTCTGAATAATATAAATCTTGAAATTTAATAGCATCTGAGTTTAAATCATTAAAAAGTTCATCGATCTCTTTATTAGAATCAGAGTTTTCTGAGGAGGAATTATCTATTAAGATAGATATACAGTTTTCTAAAGTTTTTAACCTTTGAGTACTCCAAGATTCAATCAAATGTCTGCATCTTTTTAAGGATTTGTACCTCTCAAGAAGAGATAGAGTTCCAAGTAAATTGTTTTTGGGACTTTTTAACATAGTTAAAAATAGCTCATTTGGATTAATAAAAATGTTAATTTTGTTTGATAACTCAGAATTATTAAGAGCTAAGTGATCTGGTAATAAGGAAATTAAGTTAAGACTTGAAAGTTCTTTAGATAGTATATGAATATCAGATTTCTGAAATTTATTTAAATAATTAGTACCTAAATTATCTTCTTCGATTTTTGAAATTGCCTCCCATATAATACGAATATAGTCGGAATTGAAATCATTAATTTCTCTATTAAATAATTCCTCGCGAATAAAGACCCTAAGATTAGGACAATGTAGATAATAAAATATTATTTCAGATTCATTTTTTTCACGTTTGGAAATTTCATTTGGTTGTTCAAATCTCTTTGATCTCCCATGCCAACGAAAACCCTTTACCTGATTTCTTAAATCTTGTTCAAACTGTATAGCTAATCTGGCTTGTCCCATACTTAATCTTTCAGAGACTTTTTGTAAATAATGAGTTCTAGTAGATGATTGAGGTAATTTACTTAGCAAGTTAACTAATGATGAAATAACACTCTGGAAAATATCAGATTTAGTTAAATCCTTATTATTGAAAATCTGATCAATCTCCCAATCAATCCAAAAAGAAGCATTATCAATTAAATTAAAATAATCTTCAGGGGTATGTCGATTTAAATATTCATCTGGATCTTTAAAGTTTTGTAATTGAAGAATTTTAAGGTTAATTTGATCATGAAGTGACAAATTCTCAACTTCTTTTATTACTCTTTTTGTGGCAAGTATCCCAGCATTATCAGAATCAAAATTGAGTATTATATTTTTATTATCAGTAAACCTACATAGTTGTGATATTTGATATTTATTTAGAGCTGTTCCAAGAGAGGCCACACTATTCGTAATACCTTTGGAATGAAGAGAAATAACATCAAAATACCCTTCAACGATAATTACTTTGTCTCTTTTTCTAATCTTACTTGAAGCTTTTTCTAATCCAAACAACATTTTACCCTTCTCAAAAACCTCAGACTCAGGAGAGTTAAGATATTTAGGTTCCTGACCATCTAAAGATCTTCCTCCAAAGGCTACCACTCTTCCTTGCATATCATGAATTGGAACAATTAATCTGTTTCTAAAACGATCATAATTCTTGTCAGAATTATCTTTAGAAATAACAAGTCCTGAAAGTAATATTGAATTTAACGGTAATTTTTCTACCTTTAAAAGATAATTAAATAAATCATTCCATGAATTAGGAGCAAAGCCCAATTCAAATTCATTAATAATATTTCTACTTAATTTTCTTTGGGATATTAAATAATTCATGGCTTCTTTACCCAAGGAATTATTTAATTGAGATTTAAACCAATTTTTTGAAATTCTTAAAATTTTATAAAGCTCTTCTTTTCTTGATAATTGTCTTTTATAAGCCTCGTCCTGAGGACCATCAAGAGTTTCAATATTTATATTATTTCTTTTAGCAAGAGAAAGAACAACATCTGAAAAATTAGCTCGAGTAAACTCCATTAAAAATTTAATTGAATTACCACCAGCTCCACAAGAAAAACAATAATAGAATTGCTTAGAAGGAGAAACCGTCATAGACGGCTTTGTGTCATCATGAAAAGGGCAAATTCCAACAAACTCTTTACCTTTTTTCTTTAGAACTATGTGTTCAGAAATAACATCTACAATATCTGCCTTTTCCTTAACTTCCTCAATGGTTCTTGGATGTATAGAACGCACCATATGTAATATTTAACTTGAAAAATACAATAATTTATTTGTTATAGTTCAAAATCATAAAAGAATCTACTTAATTTCACAATAAAACTTTTTAAAAAATGCAGTTATATAAATATATTGATAAAAAAAATTTATTTAATAAGTTTTATTTAGTTTTTGCATCATTATTCTTTAGTCTGATGACAGTATGTGTGAAAAAAATTGATGCAAGGATAAACATATATGAATTAGTTTTCTTTAGGTCATTGATAAGTTTATTAATAACTTCATTGATCTTAAAGAAAAAAGATATAAATCCATGGGGAAATAATCGAAAATTACTTGTTTTGAGAGGAATCCTTGGAACTGTGGCATTAGTATGTATATTTTACGCAATAAGAAATATGCCTCTTAGTATTTCTACAGTTATTCAATATACATATCCTATTTTTATATCTATCTTTGCAGGTATATTTATAAATGAAAAAATAAGCAAGAATACAGTACTGTCTTTAATATTAGGTTGGCTAGGGATTTTAGTAATATTAAATCAATCACAATTAGCAAATATAAACGTTGAAATTGAGAAATTATCAATTTTTATAGCATTTTTTGGAGCAATATCTACTGCTTTAGCTTACATAACTGTTAAGAAGCTTTCTGCTACTGAGGATATTTTTATAATAATTAAATATTTTCCTCTAGTTTCAGTAATTACTTTGTTTCCTATTGTATTAGGAAATTGGGTTACACCTAATCTAAATGATTTAGTTTGGATAATGGGAATTGGAATATTTACACAATTAGGTCAAACTTTTTTAACTATAGGATTAAAGAAGTTACCTGCGTCAGAAGCTTCCAGCATTAATTATTTACAGGTATTTTTTGGATCAATTTGGGGTGTTTTATTCTTTAGTGAATTAATAAATATCAATTTTATATTTGGTTCTATACTTGTTTTATTAGGAACTATTATCTCTACTAGCAATATAATTAAAAACATTTAAAATAAAAAAAAAGGTATTTTCAATATGAAATTTTTCTTTTTACTACTATGTTTTGTTTTTTCTCCTTTACTACATTTGAATGCTTCAACACCTAAATCTGTTACATGTACTAGGACTGAATATAGGGAAGAATATATTCCCGGGACAAAATCGAGTCCGGGTTATGTAAGAAATTATGAAATAGATGTGAAAATTCCATGTAATGGCGAAAAAGCTGAGAAAAGAGATGATAATGATTGTACTGATGGAAAAATAGCTGGAGCACTTCTCGGCGGGGGAGCAGGGGCTGCAATGTCAAGAGGAAAAGGAAGATGGTGGGCTGTTCCACTAGGTGCGGTACTTGGAAGTAAAATTGGTTGTGATGCAGCGGGAGGTTAATTGATTAGCTGGATAAAAGGTGAGCTTGTAGATTTATGGCAAACTAATAACAAATTTTATATTTTAATAAATTGTCAGGGCTTAGGATATGAGATTCAGATATTAGAATCTATATATATCAAATTAAAAACAAAGGAAATACCTCATCAAAAGATCGTTTTATGGTTAAAACACATTAAGAAAGAAGATTCAGATTATTTATTTGGTTTCATCTCAAAAGATCAAAAGGATTTTTTTATTGATATTTTAAATATTAAAGGAATAGGTTCACAAATAGGAATGTCATTATTGAACAAATTTTCAATAGATGAAATTATTAATGCTATAAACTCCAAAGATAAGAAATTAATTAGTTCTGTGCAAGGAATAGGTCAGAAAATGACTGAAAGAATAATTCTAGAGTTAAAAAATAAATCAAAAATGAAAATAAAAGACAGTGAAAAAGAAAAAAATAGTAATTATTTAAAAGAAAACAATGAACTTAATTCAATATTACAAGATATTGATTTAACATTACAGTCTCTAAATTACCCTAATAAAGAAATTAAAAAATTATTACCTATTCTTGTCAACGAAATTAAAAATAATAAAAATTCAATGATAGAAAATGATAAATTTTCATTTGAATATATATTAAAACTTGCAATGAACCATCTAGATAATAATAGTAATTTAGGCCGATAACATAGTAAGATAAAGAAACGTAGATAACTTTTATGTCACTAGATACAGCAGAAAAACAAAAAATTATTGAATCCCATCAAGTACATGATACAGATACAGGATCTGTTGAGGTACAAGTCGCGATTCTCTCAGAAAGAATATCAAAATTAAGTGATCATCTTCAAGGTAATATTCATGATTTCGCATCAAGACAAGGATTGCTAAAAATGATTGGACAAAGGAAAAGATTACTCTCTTACATAAAAGGGAAAAGCGAACAAAAATATCAAGATTTAGTTAAAAAGATTGGAATAAGGGGATAACTTCCTTTAATGAAAAAGAAACAAACATACAAAAAGAATACGAGTAAAAGGAAGAAAAAAATAGCGGAGCAAGTTGCTTTTGAAAATATAGACAAAAATACTCCGAACATTGTTGACAAAAAAACTTCAAATAGTGGAATACCCAAATATGTAGCTGACAGGATGGCAAGAAGGATTTTCTTTACTACAGGAATACCTACAATATTAGGAATGTCTGTATTTGTAGTTAGTTATATTATTGTGACAAAAAATATAGCAGAAATAGCCCCTTCAGCAACTATTGCAATATCGGCTTTATTCTTCTTATTAGGACTAGCTGGTTTAAGTTTTGGAATTTTATCAGCTAGTTGGGATAAAGAACCTGGAAGTTTTTTGGGACTAGAAAATATCCCATTGAATATAAAAAGAGCTAAAGCTGCTTTTAAGCCTGCGTCACAAAACTTTGAAGAAAGTAATTAGACTAAGAAACTAAAGATTTTAAATTAACCTTAAAAGAATTTTCTTCCAATAATTTAGAAGCACCAACAATGTCTCCAACACAAAATTGTTCTCCGAATTTAACATAAGTAACTGAATTTTCATGCTTAACAGCCGCTAATACAGGAATCTTAATACCGCATTTTTCTTTAGCTGCTCGAAATTTAACTAAACAATCTCTTATCTTATTATGAATTCTTATATCTGAAGCTTGATAATTATCAAGGTTAATAACTAGCAATTTTAAGTTATCAATTTCTCTACAATCATCAATAATTAATTGAGTTTTATCACTTTTTTTATCAATCGTGCCCCAAACTAAAAGTCTAGTATCAGTTAATAAGAATTCAGATAATCTAGAATATGTTTTTGGGAAAACAATCGCTTCAAAACTACCTGATAGATCTTCCAATTGAACTATAGCCATTCTATCTCCTTTTCTTGTTGTAATTTGCTTTAATTCAGGAATCATCGCTACTAGTGAAACCTTTGTTCTATCACTTATATCTTCTAAATTTGAAATACTAACTGGAGAAACAAGTTTGGCTGGCTTGGATAAATGTTTTAATGGATGATCGGATAAATAAAAACCCAAAAGTTGCTTTTCTAATTTTAACTTTTCAATAAGTGAATAATCATCTACCTTTGATTGTTGAGATTTTGAAAATTGAGGCTCAGAAAATGTTTCAACAGAGTCAAATAAATTTCCTTGCCCTGAAATTCGATCACGATTACGCGATGATGCCCATTCCATTACATTTTCAAGATCAGAAAATAATTGAGCTCTATTTTTATTATCAGAAAACTCATCTAAAGCACCACAATGAATTAGAGATTCTAAATTCCTTTTGTTGAGTACATTAGATGGTAAACGATCGCATAAATCTGACAATGATTTAAAGTTTCCTAATTTCTCACGATTAGTAATTATATTTCTAATGGCTGAATCTCCTAAATTTTTAATAGCTGACAACCCAAATAGAATTTGATCTTTTTTTATGGTGAAATCAATTCCAGAGAAATTTATACTAGGGGAAATAACTTCTATTCCCATAGCATAACAATTAGCAATATATCTCTGCATTTTATCGCTAGAGCCAGAATTAACACTTAAAAGTGCTGCCATATATGCAACTGGGAAATGAGCTTTCAAAAAGGCTGTTTGATAAGTAACGGCACCATAAGCAGTTGAATGACTTTTATTAAAACAATATTCAGCAAATAAAACCATTTGATCAAAAAGGTCATTAGCTATCTTTTCATCAACACCGTTCTTTATAGAACCCTCCACGAAGAGATTCTTATGTTTAACCATTTCTGAAACTTTCTTTTTTCCCATTGCTCTTCTAAGTAAATCAGCATCACCAAGTGAATAACCTGCTAAATCTTGAGCAATTTTCATTATTTGCTCTTGATAAACCATAATTCCATAAGTTTCAGTAAGTATTGATTTTATAAAAGGATGAGGAAAATCAATTTTTTCTTTACCATTTTTTCTATTAATAAATTTAGGTATAAGACCAGCATCAAGAGGACCAGGTCTGTAAAGAGCAAGAATAGATGATATATCCTCAAGAGAGTTAGGCTTAAAATCCTTTACAACCTGCTTCATCCCAGATGACTCTAACTGAAATATTCCCTCAAGATCTCCCCTACCAATAAGATCAAAGGTTTTATGATCATTATGAGGTAATTCATCAATATTAATTTTTTGTCCTGTAGATTCCTTTATTAAAGAAATTGTCTTATCTATCATAGTTAAATTTTTAAGACCTAGGAAATCCATTTTCAATAATCCAAGAGATTCAATATCGTCCATTGAATATTGAGTTATTATTTGACCATCATTGTTTCTTTGAAGCGGTACAAGTTCATCTAAAGGTTCTGAAGCTATTACTACCCCTGCAGCATGAACTCCATATGTTTTATTAGTACCTTCGATCCTAAGTGCTAAATCAATCCATCTTTTTACTCTCTCATCGTTTATATATTTGTCTCTGAACTCTGGACTAGGTGAATTTTTCTCTATCATTTCTTTTAATTTATATGGTTTACCTCTAACGACTGGTATTAATTTTGCTAATTTATCAGCCTCGCCATAAGGAATATCTAGGACTCTCGCAACATCCTTTAAAACGGCCTTGGAAGTCATCTTATTAAAAGTAATTATTTGAGCAACCTTATCATCACCATATCTCTTAGAAACATAATCAATAACTTCGTTTCTCCTATCGATGCAAAAATCAGTATCAATATCAGGCATTGACTTTCTCGCGGGATTTAAGAATCTTTCAAAAAGTAATCCATGCTCAACAGGATCTATATTTGTAATTTGAAGTGCATATGCAACAAGTGATCCTGCGGCTGAACCTCTCCCTGGACCAACGGGAATAGAATTATCTCTTGCAAATTTTATATAATCCCATACTACTAAAAAATAATCTGGGAAGCCCATATCATTAATTATTTCTAGTTCCGAGGTCAATCGTTTTTTATATATTTCACTAACATCTGCAAGACTAGATTTTTTAAGTCTTTTTAAAAGACCATCAGTGGATATTCTTGTCAAAAGAGACAGTGAATCTTTATCCTCTTTAAGAGGAAATGTTGGCATTCTATAGGTACCAAACAATTCAAATTCCTCAATTTTTTTTGAAATCTCAACAGTATTATTTACTGCTTTTTTTATTGATTCATCATCTATATGATCTTTAAAAAGTGAAAGCATTTCATTCTCACTCTTAATATATTCTGTACCTGTATATCTCAATCTCTTTTGGTCACTTATTAATTTTCCAGTAAGAACACAAAGCAAAGCATCATGTGATTCTACATCCATATTAGATATATAGTGGGAGTCATTTGTTGCAATAACTTCTATTTGGTGTTTTTTCCCAATTCTTATTATTTCTACGTTCACTATTCTATCTTCTATAGAACCATGATCTTGTATTTCTAGATAAAAATCATTGCCAAGTAATTTCTTATACCAAAGCGCAATATTCTCAGCTACATCTATCTTCCCCTTTAAAATAGCTTGAGGTATTTCACCTCCAAGACAGGCTGTGGATATAATAAGACCTTCTTTATATTTAGTTAAAAGAGATTTATCAATACAAGGCCTTGAGAAGATTCCTCTACCTCTCATCCCATTTAAATGGCTGATAGTTGTTAACTTTACAAGGTTTTTATATCCAGTATGATTTTTTGCTAAAACAACTAAATGATATCTTTTTTCTTTCTTTGGTTGAGGATCATCAATAGAGCCATTAATAATATACATTTCATTACCAATAATAGGTTTAATGCCTTTCTCTTTACACTTTTTGACTAGATCAAGAACTCCATACATTACTCCATGATCAGTCAAAGCGATAGAATCCATTCCAAGAACAGAAGCCCTATCAACAATTTTAGAAACTTGACTTGCCCCATCTAGTAGACTGTAGTCACTATGATTATGGAGAGGAACAAAACCCATAATTAATTAAATCATATATATAAGATAAAGAATATTTTTAAAAGATCTATACTTTAGCGATACAAATTAATTTTTAATACAAATTTAGAAAAACGGTTTATTCTCAATAACCTTAGCATCAATTTCAAATATATGTGCAGCATTCAAAATCCTATGCTCTTCTAATACATTTCCTATTAATTGAAGACCAATGGGTAAACCTTTTTTATCAAATCCGCATGGAACACTAATTGCAGGGAGTCCAGCTAAATTCGCTGGAACAGTCAAAAGATCTGATAAATACATAGAAAGGGGATCGTTAAGAAAATCACCTTTTAAAAATGCCGTAGTTGGACAAGTAGGTGTTAATAAAATATCAACTTTTTCAAAAGCATTATCAAAATCTTTTCGGATCAAAGTTCTAACTCGCTGTGCTTTCTTATAATATTCGTCACTATAACCTGCTGATAATGCATAAGTTCCAATAAGAATCCTTCTTTGGACTTCATCACCAAAACCTTGAGCTCTGCTTTTAGAAGTCATGTCCAAAAAGTTTGATCCGCTATCAGATCTATAACCGTATTTAACTCCATCGTATCTAGCTAAATTAGCTGAGGCTTCGGATGGTGCAATTACATAATAAGTTGCTATTCCATCATTAAATCTTGGACAATCTATGTCAATAATTTGAGCGCCTAAATTTCTATATCTTTCAACTCCGGAAAGAACAGATTCTTTTACTTCTGAATTGAGACCAGGATGATCAAAACATTCTTTAATAATTCCTATTTTTAAATCTTTTATAGGTTTATTTAAATCTTCCAAATAATTTGGAACAGGTCTGTCAAGGCATGTCGAATCATAGGGATCTTTGCCAGACATATAATAGAGAATTTCAGCAGCATCTGAAACTGTATTAGTGATAGGACCAATTTGGTCTAAAGAACTCGCAAAAGCTATAAGACCCCATCTGCTAATTCGCCCATAAGTAGGTTTAAGTCCAACAACTCCACAAAATGATGCTGGCTGTCTTATTGAGCCTCCAGTATCAGAACCTATCGCTGCAGCACATAAACCTGCCGCTACTGAAGCCGCACTACCACCAGAACTTCCGCCTGGGACTCTATTAATATCCCATGGATTGGAAGTAACCCCAAAGACTGACGTCTCTGTAGAACTTCCCATTGCAAATTCATCTAAATTTGTTTTTCCTAAGCAAATACCTCCTGAAGACCATAATTTACTTGAAGCTGTGGATTCATATGGTGCTACAAAATTCTTGAGCATTTTACTTGAACAAGAAGTAACGATTCCTTTTGTGCAAATATTATCCTTTATGGCTATTGGCAAACCAGCGAGAGGAGGGAGCTGTTCTTCATTTTGAATTAATTTATCTATTTTATAGGCTTGAGATTTAGCGAGATCTTTTGTTGTACAGATATATGCATTAATTTTAGGATTAATTTCTTCAATTTTGGAGAAATAATCATTTACTATTTCTTTTACTGAAGTATTTCCGCTTATAATTTCATTTCGTAAAAACTTAAAGTTCATTTATAAAGAGCTTTTTATGAAAATATAGTGGTTAATAAATAGTTAATGGTTCTTCCTTTTTACATCTAACAATATTATGTTTAATGTTGACTGCACCTTCATCCTTAAGATCTTCAATAAAAGAATCTAGATTTGCATTAAGGCTTCTTTTTGTTAGAAAAGGACCATACCAATATGTGGATACGGGTTTTTCTGATTCAATTTCAGCCCACCATGCTAAGCCAAATTTGTTTCCAAGTTTTCTAATCAATGTTCTGGTCATTAAAGACCTTTAATTCTTGTTAAATTCTATACAATTTAATAGCAAAAGTTCAATAAATATTTAAGAATCCTGCAAATGTATTGAAATAACAATATTCGATAAATATTGAAAATAATAATTAATTATGAATAATATCTAATTACTAGTTAAGTGAAATAAGGATATAGCTGCAGCAACAGAGGCATTTAAGCTGGAAGTTTTACCTTTAAGAGGAATTCGTAAAAGATAATCACATTTTTTCTGGGTAAGTAAGGAGATTCCTTTATCTTCTGATCCTATTATTACTACAATGGGAGATTTTTCATTAAATCGTGATATTGGCAATTGACTATCACCGCTTAATCCCACTGTAAGAAAATTATTTCTCTTAAGTTCTTCTAGTGATCTATTTAAATTAACAACTCTGCTTACAGGAATATGCTCCAAAGCACCTGCTGCAACTTTTGCAACTGTTCCAGTTAAGCCTGCAGATCTTCTCTGAGGAAGAATAATACCTTTACAATTAAAAGCTTCTGCAGACCTTATAATCGCACCTAAATTATGTGGATCTGTTATTCCATCTAAGGCTACAATAATTGGATTTTTGGAATTAGTTTTAGATAAATCAATTAATTTATCTAAAGAAATAGATTTTTTTTGTGCTAATTGCATTGCGACACCTTGATGTGATGCGCCAAAAGTTAATTGAGAAATCCTATTCCAAGAGACCTCTTCTATGAGAACACCTTTTGCTTTTAAATCTTTAAGTAAAATATAAAACTTCTCTGAAGAAATAATTTCTGATGTACACCAAATTCTATTAACAGGTCTCTCACTAATTAAGGCTTCATAAACAGAATGTTTTCCCCATATCCAATCATCAAAATTTCTTTTATTAGAAGATTTTTGAAAATTTAAATCATTATTATTAGAAGAAAATCTGGAATTAGATTTATCAGAAAAATTTTTATTAGTTGAAGATGGGAAATTTTTATCCTTTTTATCATCTGACTTTATTTTAGTAATTTGATTTTTATTATTTTTGGGTTTTCTACCAAAAGTATTTTTTTTAGAAGAGAAATTTTTATTAGAAGAATTTGATGGTCGCAAAAACTCATTAGATTCTGACCTTTTAGTGTAGTTTTTTCTTTTATTTTCTGAATAGTCTTTTTTGGAATAGTTTTTCATTGATGAATTAGATTGTTTTTTCTAGATATTCAAAAAATTTTGATAATCTTTTGGGGTCTTTTAGAAATAGCCAACCAATAAGAGTCTCGAAACCAGTTGCTCTTGAGTATATAGAGGGATCTGCAGACTTGGGATATCTTTTAGTTTTGTTTCTGGCTCTTCTAATCAAATCAATTTCAAAAGTATTTAATAAATGTTCAATTTGACTTAACGATTTTGATTGAGCTTTTGCTTTTACTTCATTTACTACTGATAAATGAAGCTCTTTTGATTTCAAAGGAAAATGGACATACCTTAATCTTTGATGAAGTTCCCAGACTGAATCTCCAAGCCAAGCAAGCTGTATGACACCAATTTCTTCTGGAGAACCATATGGTACAAGATTTTGAATCCAATAATTCAACTTTTTAAATGAATTAATGCTTCTTCAAGGGTAGATTTTAAATTAAGAAATTCACCTAAACGAACAAGCTTAATGGTTTGGGCAACTCTAGAATTTCCAACAACAGAAAAACCCACTTTAAGTTTTTTACATTCTTTATAAGTCTGAACAAGAGCCCCTAGGCCGCTAGAGTCAAGAAAATCAATTTTGGATAGATCGATGACGAATGGCATGACCTTTGAATTATTTCTAAGTTCATTAGTTACAAAATTCTTAAATTGTTTTTCAGAAAATGCGTCAAGCTGACCTTTAAAAGTAAAAACAATAATATTTGTCTTTACATCGATGTTTCCTCTTAAAGAAACAGTTAGCTTTTGGAATTCTTCTATGACTTAATCCCTCCAAATAAATAATTCATCAAATGTAATTATCAAATCAAAAGAAAACAATATGTCAACATCTTTCTAACATTAGAGAAACAAATTTATTAAATAAGTAATCTGAATCATGTGGACCAGGTCCTGCTTCAGGATGATATTGGACACTAAATATAGGTTTATTATTCACTTCCAATCCAGCTACTGTATTATCATTAAGATTAAAATGAGTAATTTTAACGATATCCTTTGGGAGAGAATCAGCATCAATAGCAAAACCATGATTTTGACTAGTTATTTCTATTTTATTATTTTTACCACAAGGATGATTTAAACCTCTATGTCCAAAAGGTAATTTATATGTATAACCTCCTAAAGCTAATCCAAATATTTGATGACCAAGACAAATCCCAAACATAGGAATCCTTCCGTAATCAATAAGTAATTTGGCTAAATTAATTCCTTCAAAAACTGTAGAGGGATCTCCTGGACCATTAGAGAAAAATATTCCATCAGGTTTCTTAGCTAAAATATCATCAAAAGAATAAGTGTAAGGTAAAACTAAAATTTCACATCCATGAGAAACCAGTCTGTTTAAAATTGACTGCTTTATTCCAAAATCGATTGCTATTATTTTTAACTTTTTTACTTCATTTGATTTCTTTTTTCTAATGTCAAAATCAGTTTTTGTGGTATTTATCCATGAATAATTCTTTTTTGTTGATACTTCCTTGGATAAATTTAATCCTTCCATTTTAGGCGTATCAGAAATTATATTTAAACAACTTTTTATATCTTTATCTTCTGATGTAATAAGTCCATTCATAGAACCATTAGATCTTAAAATTTTAACAAGTGCTCTAGTATCTATTCCATAAAGTCCAATAATATTTTGTTCAATTAGCCATTGATTAAAACTCTTTACTGATCGCCAATTTGAATTATTTGAGGAATAATTACGTACAATTATCCCCTTAACTGTGATACTAGATTCGGAATCTTCATGATTGATTCCAGTATTACCAATTTCTGGATAAGTAAAAGTAAGAATTTGACCATAATAACTTGGATCAGTTATTACCTCTTGATAACCTGTCATTCCTGTATTAAAAACAATTTCACCTACTGTTGTTCCAGAAGCTCCAAAAGAAAAGGCAGGAAAAGTTATCCCGTTACTTAGAACTAATTTTGCATTTTTCTTATGCGGATTATTCATTATATTTTCAAATTGATTCGTCTGGGGAAAGAAAACTTCTTAATAATACAAATTTTTTCCAAGGAGCTGCTTCTTTTATTGAAAATAAAGCTTGGTTAAATCCTTCATGTAAATTGTCTTCTAAGCCTGCGACCCAAAGGACTAATGCTGTGTTTAGTGCTACAACATAATTATGAGCTAATTGGCCAGAACCGTTTAATATAGATTCTAATATTTGCTCATTAGATTCATTATCAGATACTACAAGCTTACTATTAGGAATATTTGCAAGATTAAATTCAGAAATATTAAGTATAGATTTTGTTAATTGGCCATTCTCTACAAATATTATTTTATTATCTCCTTGAAGTGAGGCCTCATCAAGAGCACCAGAACCGTGAACAACTATAGCTCTATTCATACCCATATTACAAAGAGCAGTTGCCATTGGTTCTAAAAGATCTTCAGATGCTACACCCAATACTTGAGCATTAGGTCTTAATGGATTTACCAAAGGTCCAAGTTGATTAAAAATAGTTCTAATGCCTAAAGCCTTTCTCAAAGGTGCTAATTTAATTAATGACTTATGCCAAACCGGTGCAAATAAGAAGGTTATTCCAATCTCGTCTATTGCAGAAATAACATTTTCTAAGGAAGCATTTAAATTTATTCCAAGATTTAACAAAACGTCTGCTGAGCCAACTTTACCACTAGCACTTTTATTTCCATGTTTTGCTATATTCACTCCGCAAGATGCTGCTACAAAAGAAACGGCAGTTGATATATTGAATGTATTAGCCCCATCACCACCAGTACCACAAGTATCTACCATAAACATTTCTGGTCTAGCCACAGGCAATTTACAAACATTTAGAAGTTCTTCTGCCATGGAAGATAATTCTATCCCGGTAGAGCCTTTTGCTCTTAATGCACTCAAAAAAGCTCCGGTTTGAACATCTAATATTTCATCATTAAGCCATCTTTTCATTAAAACCCTAGCAGTAAGATCATCTAGGTTTTCTCCTTGAAGTAATTGATTAAGTATTTCAGAATTTGTTTTATTAAAAGACATATATTTATATAAGTGAAAAAATGATTATAAAATTTAGTTAGAAGTATCGAATCCTGATCCAACTAATTCTTTAGAGGTATCAGAAGGTCGGAAGTTATTTGACCAAATCATTCTAGTTTTAGAAAAGAGATCATTTTCAGAAATTTTCCAGAATTTAAGAATCTTTTGAATATCATTTTGGATTTCAATTTCCCCAGGAAATTTTGAATATCGATTTATCAATCTAGCTAAATTAATAAAATCTAGATCTTCTGGATATTCCTTTGATATAAGAGAATCTATAATATTCTTATCTGTTTCATGAAGTGGATGAGTTTGTTCGTGACTCATAATATAAATACTAAATCATTTATAAAACTAGCTCACATATTTAAAAATGAAACATTATCTTAATCATATGGGAAAAATTAAATGAAAACCTTAAAGTTGAAAATAATAAAAAAATATCTTAAACCATATAAAAAAGAATTTTTATATGGTGCAATAGCTCTTTTTATAGTAAATATTTTAAGTGTTTTAATACCTTTGGAAGTAAAAAATATTATTGATCAATTGCAAAATGTATTTTCTTCGAGTTTTGTAATTAAAAAATCAATTTGGCTAATTTTTCTTGCAACATGCATGGCTCTAATTAGATTATATTCACGGCAGATAGTTTTTGGAATAGGAAGAAAAGTTGAAGTAAATCTTCGACAAAAACTTTTCGATCATTTACTTATTCAAGATCCAGAATGGATTCAAAAAAAAGGTAGTGGCGATATTATTAGCAGAGCTACAAGTGATATTGAAAATATAAGAAGGTTACTTGGTTTTACTGTATTAAGTTTATGCAATATTGTTCTTGCTTATTCTCTGACAATACCTTCAATGTTTGTAATTAATAAACCACTTACTATATCTGCATTAATGATTTTCCCAATAATTCTAGGACTAGTAAGCCTATTTGGAGGAAGAATGGTAAGTCAAAGAAAGGCACAGCAGGAATCATTATCTAAACTAAGCGATTTAATTCAAGAGGATCTTTCTGGTATAAGTGCAATTAAAATTTATGGTCAAGAAAATGCAGAAATAAAAGAATTTAATATTTATAATACAAATTATCGTAATTCAGCAATAAAACTTGCACGAACTGCTAGTACTTTATTCCCACTTTTACAAGGCATTTCATCAATTTCATTATTAATTTTATTAGCTTTAGGAACTTATCAATTAGAGAATGGGTTTATATCAATTGGTGGATTAGTAGCTCTTATATTATATGTAGAAAGGCTTGTATTCCCAACTGCACTTCTAGGCTTTACATTAAATACATTTCAACTTGGTCAAGTAAGTTTAGATCGTGTAGAAGAAATATTCCAAAATAACCCTAATATAGTAGATAAAAAAGGCACGAAAATATTAAAGAAAAAGATAAAAGGTTATTTAGAAGCAAAAAATTTAACAATAAAATATCCAGGATCTAAATTTAATTCATTAAATGGTTTGAACTTTAAAATTTTCCCAGGAGAACTTATTGCGATAGTTGGCCCTGTAGGTTGTGGGAAAACTACATTAGCTAAATCTCTTGGCAGAACAATTGAGATACCAGACTCGCAATTATATTTAGATGATATTGATATAAAAAACATAAGATTAGGAGATTTAAGAAAGAATATAGCTATTGTTCCTCAAGAAGCCTTTTTATTTACTTCAACAATTTCTGAAAATCTAAGTTTTGGAGAACCAAATGCCTCTAAGGAATTAGTTAGAGAAAGTGCATCAAAAGCTGGTTTGATTGATGATATTGATAATTTCCCAAAAGGCTTTAGAACTATTGTAGGTGAAAGAGGTATCACATTAAGCGGAGGTCAAAGGCAAAGAACTGCACTAGGTAGAGCATTGCTTGTTGATTCTTCTGTAGTTGTTCTAGATGATGCTTTAGCTAGTGTTGATAACAAAACAGCCTCTTTAATAATTGAGGAAATGAGGGCAAATAGAACTAAAACTATAATAATGATCAGTCACCAATTATCTGTAGCCGCAACATGTGACAGAGTTCTAGTAATGGATAAGGGTTTAATAGTTCAAGAGGGTATCCATGAAGATTTAATTAAACAAAAAGGTCTATATAAAAATCTTTGGGAAAGAGAATTAGCAACTAGTAAAATAGAGAGCTAAAATCAATATTCAATATAAGATAAATACCTTAAGTATGTTTAAATTTCTAAAACCTCTAATGAATAACAAAAATTCAATTCCTAGTGATAAAAATAATTCAATTCATAGAATTTTAAATACTGATATTAAAAAAGATCCCAACTCTCAAGAGGACGTAATAATATTTGGATGCGGATGTTTCTGGGGGGCAGAAAAATGTTTTTGGAAACTTCCTGGAGTAGTAACAACCTCTGTTGGTTATGCAGGAGGAATTAAAAATAGTCCTACCTATTATGAGGTATGTTCTGGTTTAACTGGTCATGCAGAAGTAGTAAGAGTAGTTTGGAATAAAAATGAAATAGATATTAGTGATCTATTAAAAATGTTCTGGGAATGTCATAATCCAACCCAGAAAAATAGACAAGGTAATGATGTGGGTACTCAGTATAGATCATCGATATACTATACAAATAAAAACAAAAAAGAAGTAATACAATCAAGTAAAGAAGAATATCAAAGAGGACTTAACAAAAAAAATCTTGGATTAATTCAGACAGAAATAAAAATGATTGAAACATATTATTACGCTGAAGATTATCATCAACAATACCTTGCGATAGAAGGAAGTAGACAATATTGCTCAGCATCTCCAACAAACGTAAAACTAGGACCTTTTAATGGTAGTAATTACAAATTAGAAAAAAAAATCTGGGAAAACTTTAATTGGGAAGTTGATAAGTGTGTATTGATGTCTGATAATAAACCTATAAAGAATAACAACTAGTCCTTCTTATCATTATAGTAATGATACGGGGCGTAGCGCAGTTTGGTAGCGCACCACTTTGGGGTAGTGGGGGTCGTGGGTTCAAATCCCGCCGTTCCGATTATTTATCAACATCATCATTAATTAAAGATTTGTATAATTTATACGAACTAATGCCTACAGCAATGAATGTAAATGATGAAAAAAATATAAGAATAAATAAAGTAATATTTGAAACTTCAACCTCTCCTAATTGAAAAGATATAAAAAATTGATTTAAAATCATTTGCCTAAGACTGTAAAGAAAATATTTAACTTTCTAAACAAATTATAAATTCAAAAGAATCAAAATACCAAATATAGCTCTATAGTATATAAATATTTTCATTCCATATTTAGATATATATTTTATTATAAAATCTATTGCTAATAAAGAAGATATGAATATGGTAGTAAGTCCAATTATTAAAGGTAAAAAAGTAAAACTGAAAATTGATTTAATGAAAAGATTAAGTGAACGATCGCAGCTAATAAAATAGCAGGTATGCCTAAAAGAAAAGAAAACTTTGCGGCATCTTTTCTTTCCCAACCCAATAAAAGTGCCAAAGAAATAGTAACTCCTGATCTAGATACGCCAAGTATTATTGCAAAAGCATTACTCCTAACAGTAATAAATTCAGTTAAATCTTGAATTAATCCATATAAAATAATTTTAATTATTCCAAAAATTTATGTATAAAAGTACTTCAAAAGTAAGTAATACAATTTACATTATGAAAGTAAAAAAAATAATAAATTATGAAGAATAAATTATTTCTAAAATTATTAATTGTTTTATCTATCTTTTTATTATCCGAAGATGTTAAAGCAAATTATTGGCTAATTATTGGAACTTATAGACAAGGACCAGGAGCAAGACCAGCAGTAAGTGGAATAACTAGTCCTTCATTACACTCTATTCCAATGAAAGATTTAGAGACATGTAAAAAAGCAGGTATAGAAATTTCTGAAAAAATATTTAAACCTGTCTGGCAATTTGATAGTAAATGGACTTGTGTTTTTACTGGAAATAATTAATAAAGTTATCTTTTAACATCATGCGCACATCCGTCACCCTTATAATTTTCACTTTCATAAAAATCATTTTTAGTTCCAAAATAAACAGTTAATGCTACAAATGGAAAACTTAAAAAAAATAAAACTGCGGTAAGATCCATAATGCGAAATTTAAATTTTAATTGAATGAGGAAAAATTAATTTAAAATAATCTTTAAATGAACTATTTAATAGATTATTAGTATAATTCTCATGCATATGTTATCAATGTTCCTAAACCAATAAATTAGTACTAGTGATTTAACATAAAATTATATACAACTAAAATTCAATATAAAAATTAAGGATAAATCTGCAGTTACCATATTTTTAATAATATCTACATTAATATTATGTATATTCCAAAATTATCTCACGAGAACAATTTTTTAAAGTTGAAGTTAAGCAACTAAGGTCGAATCTTCTTTATGAGATGACACTCTTATTCTTTGTTCAATTTTAGGGCCATACATCTCATTTCCCCATATTTCAACTCTCGCATCATTTGGAGCCATAAAAGTAATTATATCAGTGGGAAATAATACCCTTTCTAAAAAAAAGTTTGAAGAACCAATACATCTCAATACAATCATCCTGAAACTTTCGTTTTTATAAGAAAACTCAACCATTCCAAATTAAAATTAATTTTATTTAACAAAATATTTAAATAAAAAAATGTATAAAACATCACTTACAAAAAAATTAAAAATTTTTAATTTAAAAGAACTTCAATTAATTTTCTCTCTTGATTAATCAAAAACAAAACATCAGCATTAATTTCTTCAAAACTTTTGTTTGGAATAGATACATTTAACATTCTCAAAAAATTTGATAATTGCAAATCTTTAAGTGATTTGCCTTTTTTTTTAAACATATCCTTTTCTTGATAAGATTTCCATAAATTCATATATTCAAATTTGAGAGGCTTTATTTGCCAAATAGTATCAATTAAATTCCAAATATCTAAATATTGTGTTAAATTTTTTTGAATATTTAATATGTAAGAAGATTCTTCAGAAGTTAACGAAGGATTAATTAATGTATGGTCATCAAAATAATTAGCAAGAGGTTTAACTCCTAAAAACCAGCCTTCAAGAATTAACAAATCCGGATAGTCTGTCCTCCAATGAGATCTATCCCCTAAACCATTCCTTAAAGATTTATCAAAAACAGGAGCCTTTAATTGCCCATCAACCTTCCAATTTATTAAAGTCTCCCGCATTAAGTGAACTGAATGACTTCCTGGGAATCCTCTAGAAACATTCCAAGGATTATTATTTATTGCTAACTGCATCTCATCAGATGGCAGATAAAAATCGTCAATAGAAATAACATTTAATTTAAAATTTAGTTTTAAAGATATTGCTTCCAACCATTTCCCCAATGTGGTTTTTCCAGTACCTGGCAAAGCAGAAATGCCAATTATTTTCCTTTCTGAAGATTTTTGTTTGAATTTATATGCCTGAGACAGAAGAGGTAAAGCTAAACCCCAAATCCAATCTTCATTTACATTGTTATCCCAATATTCGTTAATTAAAAGATGATCTTTATTAATATTCCAAAAACTGATCCAATCTTGTAAGGAATCCCATCCAATTTTAATAATTAATTTTTCAAATTTATCTAATGGGAAGTTAATATTTGAAAATTTCACTTATCTTCTAAGGTCTAACATATCAATTAACTTTGTTATTTCATGTTTCCAACCATGACCATTAGGTCTTTCAGCTAAAGTAAATTCGTAATTTTTTAATTTATTTAATAAACTTAAATTAGGACCATTAATATCTGGAATAACAATTCTAAAGTCTGAATTAATTAATAAAGGTAAATCATTAGGAGAATCTCCTAAACCTATAATTTTAATATTTGAATTATTTGAATATTTCTTAAGTTTATTTATTGCTTTTCCTTTATCTGAGTTAATTGATAATAAATGACTCATTCTATTACCTCTAAAAATTTCAACGTTATATCTTTTACAGCAAATTTTTATTTTTTCTTCTAGAAAACTAGGAGGGTTCAGAAATGGCATACTCCAATGTCTATCTCTCATTAAAGTTAATGAATTACCTTTTAATCCTGTAAGTTCGGTAGCTTCATGATCAGAAAGATTATTAAGAGGAATTAAATTGTAACTAATATCCTTAGAAATAAACTTCAATATTTCTTCAAGAACTTCATACTTTTCTCCAAGAATAATTTTGAATTCTTCATTTTTAATTGATTCACCATATATTGCTGCTCCATTCTCAACAATATAAGGATCAGTTAATTCAAGTTCATTTCTAATAACCTTAACTTCCGAAGCAGTTTTGCTAGTACAAAGTATAACAGGCACAGATAAATCTTTTAAGGTATTTATAGTTTCTTTGGCTGGATTAAGATCATATGAATGATCCATTAAAGTTCCATCAACATCGCTCACAACCCAAATAGAAGAATTTTCAATCATTACAAATAACTAAGCCAAATTACTTGAAAAGGATCAAGGCTAATATTTTTCCAATTATATTTATTGGATGTTAGCAAATCACGCATACTAAGATCATTTATATTTATTTCTGGAAGATCTTGATCATACAATTGATAATTGATCTTATTCTCTGTAATGTTGTGTATTGTATAAACAGATTCGCGTCCTTTTCCCCTTTTGATTACAACAATATCACATCTACCGTAAGATAAACATTCCATTTGAGAATCAGGATGAAATTGTTTTAGATTCGATCTTATATTCATAGCATTTTTAAGATAAGCTAAATTTTTATTAGCATTAGATTCAGGATTATCCAATATAGATGTAAGACTTTCATAGTCAAATTTCTCTCTATTTAGATCTCTTCTTTGACCAGTTAAGGAGAAACTTTTAATATCATTTTCTGATGCCATTAAAGCTGGCAGGTAAAATGCTGGGACACCTTTAAGAGCTAAAACTAATAATTGAGTGAAAAGAAATCGTTCATACTGATAGCGATTAGAATCTATACCAGAATCTTCCATTGCACTCCACCAGCTAATATTCAACTCATAAGGTTTATCATCTCCATTTGATAAGCGTCTATGACTTACAAGACCTCCTCTTTTCTCACAATTAATTAATAAATCTTTAATTCTCTTTTCATTCATTAGACCTTCTAAAGCTCTTAATCCAACTCCATCATGAGATGCTGTGAAATTAAAAAGAGTTGTATTTACAGGCAACTTTGGCCAGTTAAAAATCCAAGAATTCAGAATATCTGCTTTAGATGTGATAATTGCTTCTAAAAGAATAGGAGGCAAAGGGAAATTATATGCCATATGAGCCTCATCTTCAGGAACTAAATATGACAGATTTTCCCTCTGAGGAACGTTGGTTTCAGTTATTAATAATCCATCGGAAATAAGGTTATTTAAAAGAATTCGTAGAGTTTTAACAATTGAATGAGCCTTTGGCAAATGTAAACATGTAGTGCCAGATTCTTTCCAAATAAAACCTACAGCATCGAGCCTAAACCATTTAACTCCATGAGATAAATAAGTAATAATTAAACTTAAGAAATAAATAGTCATCTTTGGATTATGCCAATTCAAATCAATTTGGTCTGGACCAAAAGTTGTCCAAACTTGTTTCGGGCCATCCTCTGTATTTACTTTAGAAAATAAAGATGAGCTTCTAGGTCTAACAACCTTTGCCCAATCAAGATTATGATCTGGGGAGAAAACATTAGAAATACCTGGTTCTTCGGAATTAATAAATTGTTGAACCCAAGGATGAGAAGATGAAATATGATTAAGTACCAAATCAGCCATCAAAATATGTTTTTGAGAAATGCTTTTAAGATCTGTCCAATTCCCAAATTTCTCTTCCAAACAGTCATAACTTGAAACAGCAAAACCTCCATCACTAGTCGATTTCAAAAATGGAAGAATATGCAAAACTTTAGAAAGGCTTCCAAAATGTTTGCTTAATAATTCTCGAAGTGTTATTAATGTAGATTCACCATGTTTATAAACAGAATCAGCATATGTAATTAAAACCGAATAAGATTCATCCCAACGTTCCTTATCACTTATTTCTTCAAAAGAAGATTTCTCTGAGAAATCATCTAAAATCTGTAATAATTGATTTGAAATAAAATTAATTTCTTCTGAAGTATTACTTGAATAAATTGTTTCTAACAATTTACGAAGTTTCAATCTATCTAATTTTTTCTCTGAATCAATTTGCTTCACTTTGAAAAAATCATCGAACTATTAACACTATTCTGCACATCAAATAGAAAATGGACTTTCAACAAGGGTTAATCACAACAATACATGAATACGGGGTAACTAATGATTTAATTAAAGAATTAAATAAAAGTCTAAAAAAAAGACCCACTAGTATCTTAATTCCATGCTTATATGAAGAGTTTGAACGTCCTGCACTAAAAAGTATCAAAGAAGTTTTAAAAAACCTTACCTGTTTAAATGAATTGGTTATTGCACTTTCAGCAAAGACAATTGAGCAAGTAAGGGCAGCCACTTCGTTTTTTAATTCGATGCCATTCCCAGTTCACATTCAATGGACAAATTCACCCTCTGTAATTAATCTCTTAAAAAATCAAGAAAAAAATGGTTTAGAATTATTAGTAACTCCGGGCAAAGGATGGGCTGTTTGGCAAGGTATAGGAGTTGCCACAAGAAAATCAGAAGTTGTAGCACTTTTTGATGCTGATATAAGAACTTTTAGCTCTTTATATCCTTCACGAATGATACTTCCTCTTTTAGATGAATCATATGGAATATCTTATGTAAAGGCATTTTACAGTCGATTATCTTTAGAAACTAATCAACTACAAGGTAGGGCTACAAGATTATTTGTGGGACCTTTGCTAGCTAGTCTTGAGCAGTTAGTTGGGAAAGGGCCTTTTTTACAATATCTTCAATCATTTAGGTATCCCTTAGCAGGTGAATTTGCATTTACAAAAGACCTTGCTATGAATTTAAGAATTCCGTGTGACTGGGGTCTAGAAATAGGTTTATTATCAGAAGTATATAGAAACGTAAGGACATCAAAGATAGCTCAAGTAGACCTTGGCTTATTTGACCATAAACATAAGAATATTGGAGATTCATCAAGAGAAGGATTGCAAAAGATGTGTACAGAAATCCTTTCAAGTGTTTTGCGAGGACTTATGGAGCATCAAGCAGAGACCTTAACGAGTACTCAGCTTGCAACTTTAGAAGTCCTTTATAAAAGAGTTGGAGAAGATCGTGTTAAACAATTTGGTCTTGATTCAGCAGTAAATCAACTACCATATGACAGACATGAAGAAGAACTGTCAGTACAAAAATTTGCAAAATTATTAAGGCCTGCTACAGAAAATTACTTAGAATTCCCAACGACTCAACAGTTACCAAGTTGGTCGAGAGTACTTTCATGTGAAAATAAATTACAAGAAGATTTAGCCTTCGCAGGATCAAACGATATAAGAACAATATAAATTAATTAATTAATTAATTAATTACCTTTATATCAAAAATCACATTTTATTTAGTGAACGTTATAAAGCATTTCACTAAATAACCTTATATTTGAATCACAACATTTAGAATTTTTATAAGTTAATCTAAAACGATATTATATAAATAAATTTATCGAGTGAAACAACTCAATAAAAAAATTAGAATTCACCTCTAATAAGCATAATACTATTTGGATGTTCCTTAATATAACTATTAAATTGCATTGCCATTTTTCTAGCTTCATAAGCATCAAAAGCATAAAAACAATTTTCCAATACTATATTTTGTAAATCTTTATAATGCACTGTATATGGCTTTAAAGGTAAATTCTGATTAATCATTTGATCACAAAAAGAAAATAGTCACTATATTAAATATGCAATAAAATATTTATCAATAGAATAAATATTGTTGCTTTCAATATAAATTTCAAGGATTTTGTATACCATCTAATCTAAATTAGATATTTAAACTAATTTTTGCTTGCTTTTTGCTTTCTAGATTTATTTTCTCCCTCAATTAAGAAAACAAACTTAGACAAAATCTTACCGAAGAAGGGCACCCAAAATTTTTCATATAAGTATTTCATAAGAACAAATTAGGCTACAAAAGAATCATCATTGATATATTTCATATTCTTTAAATCATTTAAATCAATCGATTTAAAAATATGTTGAATGATTAACAAATCAAGCTCTGATTTCAATAAATGTGTATCAGAAGAGATTAAATCATCAATAAAAATATCAAAAGTATCTAAAAAAGGATCCAAGTTTTAGTTTTTAATTGTGATAATTATCTTCATAACAATAAAAAATGTCAATATGAACTATAAAAATAAATATATAATTTGTTTTTTAATTAATGTAAATGAATCAGTAAGAATTTCGTTAGGAGTTTAGATAAATTCATTGAATATCTTTTTGTACCCCAATTTTAAATTCAATTCTGACAAGGAAACCAAATATAATTAAAATGATTCCTAAATATGTATTTAAAGATAGATCCAATAAGTTAATTTTCATATCTAATACTAATAATACCCCATAAATTTTATGTACAAATAATAATTAAAAAATTAAAATATAAGATATTAGATTATTCAATTAATAATTGTATAAGTTGCTATTAGGTTAAAGTAAAAGATAATTAATAATAATTTATGCAAGAATTACTACAACGCGACCTTGGATCAAGCCTACTTTCATTGGCAATTATTTTAGGTTTGATAGGTATAGGTTTTGTTTTTTTAAGAATAGTAGCAATATTAATAAAAAGAATCTTAGAAACTGTATTCAAAAAGTCCTAAAATAAAATAAATTTATAACAATCACAAAAGAGAAGTGCAACTAGGTATAATAACCTAAAAAATGTCACTATTAGATAAAGTTCAAATAGGTTCTTCTGTTAAGGTTAACTTAAAACTATCAAAGGATAGGCTTACTAAAGAAATTATAGAAGATATAAATAATTCTTCTGTTGGAACTATAAGCGGTTTTAGAATAACTGATGGTAAGGGTATAGGAGTTATCTTGAAATTATCTAATGGTAAAAAACATTGGTTTTTCGAAAATGAAATAGATATTATAGATAAAAATGGAAATGTAATAGAAAAAGATATTAATATAATAAATACGGATAATATGATATCTGAAATAATTAAGGATATAAAATATGAAAATAAAAATAAGATTATAGATTTAGTTAATCCTATTAACTTTATAATTTGGTTAATAGTATCTTTTAAAGATATTTTTTAAATAAATAAAAAATTATAACTTATATGAATTACATAATAACTTATTAATTTATGTCTTTTATGAATTGAAAATGGTAGAAAATATTATTGAAGTTGAAAGGTTATCAAAATCTTTTAATATTTCATCAAAGGATCCTGGATTAAGAGGAACACTAAAACATTTTTTTAATAGAGAAACAAAAAGTGTAAAAGTTATTAAAAACATAAATTTTCAAATCAAAGAAGGAGAAATCATTGGTTTTCTTGGTGCAAATGGGGCGGGAAAAACAACTATTCTGAAGATGCTTTGTGGTTTAATTGTTCCAAGTGAAGGTTCTATTTCAGTTTCAGGATGTTTGCCTTACAGAAGAAGAGAAGGATTTTTAAAAAATATCACCTTAATTATGGGACAAAAACAACAACTTATTTGGGATCTTCCTCCTATAGAATCATTCTACTTGAATGCTTCTATATATGACATAGATAAATTCGAAGCAAAAAGAAGAATTAAGAAATTATCAGATATGCTTGAAATCGAAGATGAACTATACATACCTGTAAGAAAATTATCTCTAGGTCAACGTATGAAGTCAGAATTGTTAGCAGCTTTGATTCATAAACCAAAAATATTATTTCTTGATGAGCCTACACTTGGTTTAGATATTAATGCACAGAGAAATTTAAGAGAATTTTTAAAAGCATACAACAATGAGAATAATGCAACTATCTGCCTAACTAGCCATTACATGAAGGATATTACATCATTATGCAAGAGAGTTATATGTGTGCATAACGGATCAATCTCATATGATGGAAAACTTGAAAAATTACTAAAAAAGTTATCACCAGTGAAAGAAGTACTAATAGTCTGTAGTTCAGAAAAAGATGCAAATAAATTAGACAATTCGGGATTTAAAGTTAAAAGTAAAGTTAAGAATGAAATTACGCTAAAAATAGAAAACAGAAATGTTTCCTCTTCATTAAGAACAATCTTAAATAATTATGATATTGAAGACTTATTTATAAATGAACCACCAATAGATGAAATTATAGAGAAAATATTAGTTAAAAAGAAATATACGTTCTAATTTATATATGCGCAAAATATTTACCTTATTAAAAGTTCAGTATTCAAATATGCTGGAATATCGAGTAGAAATAGCATTATGGGCGGTATCTGGGATAATTCCATTCTTTATGTTAAATATATGGACTAACAATAATTTGAACGAAGCAATAAATATCAATAACATAATGCTTTCTAGGTATTTCCTAAGTGCTTTTTTTGTTCGACAATTTTCGGTAGTTTGGGTTGTATTTTCTTTTGAAGAAGATGCTCTTCTAGGTAAGTTATCGCCATATATAATACAACCTTTAAATCCATTTTTCAGATATTTTACTCAACATATTGCAGAACAAATAACAAGGTTTCCATTCGCTCTAATTATAGCCTTCTTATTTTTTCTATTTAATCCAGAAAGTATTTGGTTCCCTAATTTAATTTTTTTATTTTTATCTTTTATATCTACATTTTTATCTTTTTTAATACAATTTTTAATCCAATCAATTATTGCTTGTTTATGTTTTTGGACAGAAAAAGCCTCGTCAATCGAAAGACTATTTTTTATTCCAACACTATTTCTCTCAGGTCTTTTAGCTCCAGTAGCTTCATTTCCTAAATATGTTAAATCATGGATTTATTTTACTCCTTTTCCATATCTAATTGATTTTCCTGCAAACTTACTTTCAGGTAATAAAACAAATATAAGTGAAGGATTTATTATGCAAATATTTTGGATTTTACTACTTTTTCCTTTATTTACAAAAATTTGGTATGAAGGAACTAAAAAATATACAGCTATGGGATCATGAATAAAAACAAATATTTGGTAGTTTATACAAAATTTCTATATACCTCTTTAGCTTCTGAATTGGAGTATAAAACTAATATCATTATTGATGCTATTACAGCAATTTTAAGTTTAGTAGGTAGCATTTTTTTATTATCAATATTCTTTCAAAATACAGGTAATATTGGAGGATGGAAATTTGAACAAGCGTTAATAATCCAGGGAATATATACAGTATTAAACGGAATTACAAATACTTGGTTCAACCCCAATCTAAGAGAAATAGTAAGACATGTAAGAGAAGGGACTTTAGATTTTGTTCTATTAAAGCCTGTAGATAGCCAATTTTTTATATCTTTAAAGAAAATTTCACCTTCTGGCTTTTTAGAAATAATACTTGGAGTTTGCTTATTATTTTACTGTATAAAAATAAATCAAATAAAATTAAGTTTGAATTTTTTGATTTTATGTTTAATAACTATAACTTGTTCTATTTGCATTCTCTATAGCCTATGGTTTTTTATTTCTACAACAACTATTTGGTTCGTTAAAACATGGAATGCAACAGAAGTATTGAGGTCATTACTTTACATTGGTAGATTTCCTATGAGTTCTTTTTCTTTTTCTTTAAGATTATTTTTTAGTATTATTATTCCGATTGCATTTATAACAACAATTCCATCTGAAGTGTTTTTAGGTTTTGCTCAGATTTGGAAGGTAATATTAGAAATTTTTATAACTTTGATATTCTTAATAACTTCTAGAAGGTTTTGGCTATTTGCATTAAAGTACTACTCATCTGCATCCAGCTAATTAATCCTTCACGATCTCACGACATATATCCCAGATTTTTTGCTTACTTTTTTGATTTAACAATTTTGATAATTTTTTAAAATTATAGGAAGATTTATCTACTGATAACAGCTTACAAAAATGATTAATTTCATGAAGCCTTGATATAGTAGTTAATTTCAAAGAAATATTAGACATAATGATTATGAACGAAATGCTTACAAAAAGAATAAATACATAATAAATTTGATCATAAAAATGATCATTTTCAGTTTTTAATTCGAACTTCATTATTCCATAATGTGCTGAGGACACTTAATAGCAGCTGTTGCAATTGCAGCAACTTTAAAATTATCAGATTTCTCTATAATCCCTTTAACTTCTAGCGGCCCAAATTTTTCACTTGCATCACTATAAGCTAGTAATAAAGATTTATAATTATCATGTCCTATTTTTCTATAATCACAGAAATTATCTCCAACATAATTCAGAAGAGTTATTAGTGTTAATTCAATCATTAAAGATTTAACTATCAAACCCATACGAATAATACAATGTATGAGCTTTTTAACAAGTTAATTCAGAGAAATGACCACATCTCATCAGGATGAAATGTCAGATAAGAAATTAAAATTTACACACAAATCAGAACTAGCACCCTATTCAAATTGCTTATATTAAAACACTACCTGTAGTGTGAATCGTTTTAATAGTAAGCACCACAGATAGGGGGTTGCAATTTCTTTGGAATTGGTTTAAAAATAAGGTTCCCCATCACCTGGTCTTGCAATTGTGAGACCTTTTTTTTTTGCTTAATCTTTAGATATTCAGATTTATAAATACTTAAACTTGTTAAACAAAGAAAGTTTGCTAAATAACATAAGAATAGAAATATAAGAAATAGAAAAACATTTTTATATAAGTTACAAGAAGGTGATTTGGCTTATTATTTAAACTTTTTTAAACTTTTCAATATTTTAATCTAGTTAAATATATTAATCGATTTAATTAATAAGCTAATCCCGACAGATAGGCATACTACTGTAAAAGTATTTTTAATTAATTTATTTCCTTTTAAGTTTGATAAATGTGCTCCACAGAAACCACCAATGAAAGATCCTAATGTAAGTAATATCAGTAAATTTAGAGGAATTGAACCAAATTGAATTAAAGAAATTGCTCCGAAAGCATTCCAGAAAATTCCAACAGTAAAAAATGTCAAACTTACAGCTCTAAGAAAATCTATTCCATAGGTTTTAATTAATAATATTGTCACTAATAATCCAGTTCCTGAGGATATAGAACCATTCAAAATTCCTATCAAGAAAATGAGAATGACAAACCTTAATTTCTCAAAGATATCAAGCTTTTTATCTACAGATATCAATCCAAAATCTGATTTATTAAGTGAATAACAAGCCAATATGACTGAAAATATACCTAATATTAGGTAAAGATATTTCTCAGAAATAATTTCAATTAGAGAAGCACCTAAAACAACCCCTGGTATACCAAAAACTAAAATTTGCCATAAAATACGAAAATCCTGGTTAAGAGATTTATAATTTCTTATTGAACCTCCTATACCTAAAGCTACTGTTGCAAATTTATGAGTCGCAATAGCTTGATAATAAGGGATACCTGATAAAATCAACGCAGGTAATTGTATTAATCCAGCTCCACCTCCAGAAATTGCAGAAAATGTATTAGAGAAAAAAGATATTAAAAAAATCAAAAAATATTCAAAGAAATAATTAATAATACTATTTATTAAACTTATCAAAGACAAAAGCATTATTTATAAACTAAATTTCTATCTAAGTTAAATTATACGTTGTAACAAAACTATCATTAATCTAACTTAAATGAAGAATTCAGTAATAAATAAAAACTGTTATTATCTAATTAATATTAAAGATTATTATGCATAAAAAAGATGCAATTTACCTTGATCAATTGTGTCCAAAGATAAATAATAAATACTGGAGAGATTCATTATATAAATTAACTAAAAATCAATGTATTTATTGTGGTAAACCATCTGAGTCACTTGACCACATACATCCAAAATCTAAAGGAGGTAAAAGCATTACAAGTAATTGCATCCCATGCTGTTTATCCTGTAATGGAAAGAAATCTGATTCTGAAGTACTTAATTGGTATAGAAACCAAATTTTCTATGATCCTAGAAGATCTATGGCGATTAGAGCATGGTTTAATAATGATTTAAAACTTGCTTCAGTTCTATTAGGCTATATAAAATAATATACCCAAAAAACATCTAATAAATAAAAATATATCTTAGTATTGTTAAATATCAAAATTAATGAATAATATTAAATAAGAAAAATATTAAGTATTTTTAAGATAAGAAGATATTGAGGTTTTATAGATTATAAATATTATTATTTTTAATCTAGTATGTAATAAATTAAATATTCAAATTAATAAAGATTCCTCAATTTTTGAAATATCATTATCCCAAAATAAAATATTAGAAAAATCTTCCTTCCATATTATTGGTGAGTCAATTAATTTTCTCTCGGGAGATTTAACTGAAAAGATTAAAGCAAAAACAAATAAAACAGTTATTAAGATAATTATTAGTACAAATTTGTCTGAAATATTATTCATAATTATTGATTTATCTAGATAACTTTTTGTCAGGAGTAGTTTTCTGATAAATTTCCAGAAAATATGAACTAAAATAATTAACACCCTGTTTTCCAACTAAGCCAATTGACTTGCCACAATCATTTATTACCTCTAATGAAATATGATTAGCTAAGTCATCAGGTTCAATCCATTTTTTTTGAGGATTATAGGAAAAAGAGATTATATTTTCCGTTTTTATAATAGCTTTGGTCATAGCCTCATCCTTTGACAAACCATTATTAATAGAATTACAAAATTTACGTGTAAAATTATTAGCAATTCTATTTTGAAGTAAACTAACACTAGGGTCAGAGGTATTTAAAGCCATAGATATTAAAGGGTTTAATAATAAAATGCTTAATAAAAGTAACCCAAAAAAACTCTTTTTCAAACTTAATTTATAACGGTTTTTTACATTATAAATTATTTTTTTATTAATTATAACCCTAACAATAAAATATTTTTATGTTTCTAATTTTAATAAATTAATTTCAATTTATTAAAAGTTTTTATTAATGCTTGAAGCTTAGTCATAATATTTAATTAGTTAATTAATTTTTGCATTATTTATATGGAAAACACACTGCTTTTCTTTCCTGATTGGGCTAATGGATTCCCTTCTGACTTTTTAATACTACATTTCTTTGTAGGAGCAGTAATTTTTCCATTTAATATGATCCATGCAAAAGCCAGAAACATTGATAGCCAAAATCCAAAACAAGCAGCAAATGGTTATAAGGACGCAGGCGACATATCATTTTATGGATACGAAGAAATAAAGTAGTAAGAATTATATCTTTATTATTAATATTTCTATTAAATAATATTGATGATGGACTCAAATATTCATGTGAAAATATTTAGTCCTAATTAACCTATAGGTATATTTAATACTTGTAGGTTTAATATTTACTGGAATAATTTTATATATTATTTATTCAGTCAATATTAATAAAGAATCAATAAATGATAACAAGATTAGAAAGAAAAAAGAATTTCTAAGAAATAAAAACATAAAAAAACTTTTCCCTAAATAAGATAAACCTTATTGAAAAATATAATTTCTAAGTAGTAAAGTAAAATTAATTTAATATTTATTCTAAAATATTTTCTTTATTAAAGATAAATGTTAAAAATAAAGAAAATTATTTATATATTTGCTTAATTCTTCCCAATTCCTATTTCTTGCTAGTGGAGTTAAAAATGAAGAAGAATTTTGGTTTGTTGGAGTCAAGAATAGTGATGAAAATATTCTTGATGATATAACCCTTTTAGATTGCCATAGAAAAGAATTAATAGGAACCGAATCAGCAAAAGATATACTTTATGCTATAAATCTAAATTTGAATAACTTATTTGATGGATTAGAAAAAAATAAATTTTTAATTAATAAACCTTTATTAGGCATTTCACTTAATATTCCTTTAGAGTACATAGAAAATATGTTTGATTTTTGGTTAGAGACATATAAGCATGAAGAATCATGGGAAACTTGCCTAGGGCTTCTCAAAATGAGGAAAAGAATTTCATTGTCCAACCTAATTAAGAGCGGCGGCTTAAAGGGTAACTCTAAGAGGTGGGCTATGAAAGTTGAAAAACTTCATAGATATAAAATTAGTTCATTAAAAAATAATCATTCAAATATACCTATGTGGAAATAATTTTATTTTTAAATAATAAATATATTTACTTATAGAATAAATAAGTAAGAATAAAATTAATTATTAATTAAAAATGAATAAGCCATACTCATTTAGTAATGAACAAATGAATGGAATTGTAGAAAAAACATATTCAAACATAATAAAAGAATGCGAGAATTTAAAAAAAATTACTAATTGTCCAAATGAGCAGGTGGTAGCACTTTTAAGTGTCATCGCCTCAAGTTTCACCCCCTTAAATATTAAGAAAGAAAAATAATATGAGAAACAATTTTACATGGGAAGACTTTGATAAAAGCGTAGAATACATAGCCAATAAATGTAAAAATGTAGAATTTGCTGGTATATATGGAATTCCTCGTGGAGGTCTATGTCTTGCTGTAGCACTAAGCCATAAATTAAAAATCAAGCTAATATCAGAACCAATAAATAATGCCCTAATAGTGGATGATGTCTATGAAACAGGCTTTACATTAAATCCATTAAGAAAGATTGAAGGTGCAATGTTTTTTGTATTATTTAGTAAAGAAGAACCTACCTGGTGGAATGCAGTTAATATCTCTCAGAAAAAAGAATGGATAATTTTTCCATGGGAGAATAGTGAAAATACAATTTATGACAAGAAAAAATATATTGAAAGCAGAAGATTGAGTTAATAAATTTATATTTTATTAATTAATTTTTTTCAAACCCATTAAATCTTTTTGAAAAACTAAAGAGTCTAAACTTTAATAAGAATAATTTGTTGGTGTGGGAATGATTTGAAGGCAAATAAAAGGCTATATTGGATAATATATTTTTAAATTAATACTGTTTCTGATAGAATAAAAAATATAGTTTATTAAAAAAGTTTTGACACAGGTTACTGTTGGTGAAAATGAGGGTATTGAGTCTGCCCTTAGAAGATTTAAAAGACAAGTATCAAAATCAGGAATATTTACTGATTTGAAGAGACTTAGGCATCATGAAACCCCAATAGAAAAATATAAACGTAAATTACAGCAAAGAAGGAAAGCAAGAAGAAGATAATAGATAACAATCTATATATAATTTAAAAATGCAATAAGTTAATACTTATTATTTAAAGTTTTACTTAAGACTTTTAAGCTTCTTTACAAGATTAACACCAACACCAGGTACAGCCAAAAGATCTTTCTCATCAGCTGAAATAATAGATTCAGTTGTTTTAAAACCTGCATCATAAAGAGATTTAGCACTCTTAGATCCAACACCTGGAAGAGCTTTTAAAGTTTGAATTATTTTTTTAGAATTTGTTTTTTTTGATTTTCTTTTGACTTTTTTTGCTGAATTAGTTGTCTTTTTAGCATTAACTAAAGTAGTTTCATTAGTTACTGATGTTTTAGATAGAAAAGACTTTACTTTACTTAAAATTTTAGAAAACATTTATTTAAAAAAGTAAGAAATTAATTCATAATCATCTAAGTAATTATCAATTAAATAAAAATTGATAATTATATTTAGACAATGGATTAAAGATAATATATTTACAACTATATAAAGACACATTTTTAATTGCTATGCAAGCTTAAAACATCAAGGATATCCTATTAAATTGTTTTATAAGAAGACATTTTAAAAAGTAGTATAAATAACTATCAATTTTACTTAGTTTCCATTTTAGTAAGATTAAAAGTATGTTAGAAGTTTTAAAATTTAAAATGAAAATAATTATAATAAGTGGACCATCAGGAAGTGGGAAGACCAAATTAAAAAAGAAAATTTTAGGTAAATTTAAAGATGGAATTGGATTAAGTACAGACAATTACTATAAAACAGGTTTAATGAGTAATCTCCTTTCAAAAATCATAGATGGTTATTATGATAGAAAAATAAGTTTTAATTACAAACTTTTTAAAAAGGATTTTCACTATATTTGCAAGAACCATAAATCTGAACATATATATTCCTATGATTTTATAAATAAAACTACAAAAAAATCATATAAAAAAAGAATAAATATAGATTACATAATTATTGAAGGTATTTTTACAAAAGAGTTGTTAAGAAACTTCAAAAAGCATAATTGTTTTTTTATAGAGTTAGATACGAATAAAGAATCTTGTATGAATAGAGTAATTAAAAGGGATTTAAATGAAAGAGGAAAGTGTAAAGATCGTGCAAAATATGATTTCTTAAAATCTTGGAGTATTTATTATGGTAAAAATTATCGTTCAAATAACTTTTTAAAAGAATTAGTATATTCAAACAAAACTGATATATATATGGAAATAAAAAATAAGCTTAATTTAAAGACTTGAATATTTTATATAAGTGAATACAACTAATATAATATAAAAGGATTTTAATATTTTTAATTTTCAGTACGATAAATATTTTAACATTTTTCAATTAAAGAGTTGATATATTAATTCAAGTTTATCTGATGAACAAAAATCTGTTTCAATAACTGGCATAATATTATTATCAACATAAAAACTAATTAATTCTTTTGTATAAGAATAAAATTTATCTAAAGAATATAAATACTGATCTGCTATGTAAACTCCTTTCCAAGGTCTTAACTTAAATCTTGCAATAAATTGTCTGGATGGGATTAATAAGCTTCCATAAAATTTTAGTTTTTTCTTTTTATCGTTGTTTTTAAGAAAATTAACTTCTCTTTCAATTACTTTAATATCAGTTCCAAATTGAATCCAAATAGACTTAATTAAACCTGAAGAAAGTTTTTTTTCATACCTTTCTCTTTCTAAAGGAAAATTGAAGTATTTATTTAAATAAGGGTTATAAGCTATTCCTATTTGATTTTGTAAATCTTTTTCATTTTTAAGATCATTCAACACACTAATTACATCATAATTTTTTTTCTTAATAGAGCCTGAAACAAGAAGAATCTCAGAATTATTATAAGAATTAAATTTCTTATAGAAATTTAAAAATTCTGAATATGAATTTTCTTTATTTAAAGAATATTGATGATAAAGACTATAATGATAAACGACATTAAAGTTTTTATATTTTTTTCTTATATATTCAATAGATGAATTATAGAATTGTTTCTTTATAACACCTTTACATGGAATATTAATATTACATATTCTTTTCAATTTACAGAAATTTAATTTATCTTCTAATTGATCAAGATCCTTAAAATTCAATTCGAATCTTAAGTTATTAATCATATTTAATTTCTTCAGATCTTTTATTATATTAACTAAAGCAAGAATCTCTTACAATTCTTGTTTTTGACACCTTAAATTATTTTTGGTTAATAATGCTTTTAAAAATTCTATCTACAATTATTATTATTATGGAATAAATTTTTTATCAGCTCTAAAGGTTAGAATATTAAAGTAAAATTACTAAGAATATGGCAAATAAAGATTATCTAATTGCAATAGCATTAATACAACAAAATGGTATTAGAGCAATGCCCCTTGGAGGGAAAGAAATTAAAGATAATTTAGAAGATAAAGACTTTTTTAATAAACTTGGCGAAGATGTTATTTTAAATCTCCTCCTTCGAATTTTTCAAAGAAGTGACGAAGGTCCATTAAAAAGAGCTTCAGAAGATACAGGTTTGCTCTTAGTACATATGCATCCCAAAAGAATGCAAAAAGAACTACCATTCATTAAATCAGAATGGATAAGAGACGGAGATAACGATCAGTTCTTAAAATATCTTGGTAATTTATCCAAGGAGATCTGGTCTGCTTCATTCATAAAATATAAAGGTATTGAATTTACTTCAATCTCAAAAAATGAAGATATTTAAAAGTATTTTTAAAATAATTAATTTTATAAAATTTCTTCTTGCAACTGATTATTTTCATTAAAAATTCTTAAACACTTTTTATTACCTTTACCAAAATCAACTGAATAATATTCGATATTATTCTTGATATGTAAAGCACAATTGCCTTCTATACAAATACAAGATTTAATTATTTCTTTTTGTATTATTTCATATACATAAGGTTTTCTTTCTTTTTCTTCATCAAAATGAGGGCAAGCAATACCATTGACAATACCCAAACAATCAATAATTTCTAATCTATCAGCGTATGAATCTGTTATGCCTTTATCAAACCAACATATTGCTCCAGCGCTTACTCCACTCATTACAATCCCATTTTCATAAGCTTTCTTCAAAATTTCATGCAAATTCCATTCTTTCCAAACAGCGAGCATACTTTTTGTATTACCACCACCGACATAAATGATATCCTGAGTTGAAACAATCTCCTCTAAATCTTCTGTTCTTGAAAAAAAATCAATATGACTTGTTATGCATTTTAATTTGGAAAATGCCCTATAGAAATTTAATTTATATAAATCGTTATCACCAGATGCAGTTGGAATGAAACAAATTTTGGGATGTTTTTTATTAACTAAAGAAATTATATATTTTTCAATAGCTAGAGTTCCTAAAGAACGTCCGAATCCTCCTCCTCCAATAGCTACTATATTTTTAATATGCATATGAAAAAATTAATTTATTAATGAATTTAAGACCTATTACAAATAAAGATCAACTTGATTTAAAGAAGGTTTATTTTGATTCAATACAATCAATAGATGAAAAAATCTATACTAAAGATCAAAAAAGGGCTTGGTCAAGTCAAGCATGGAAAAATTCAGACTTTAACAAATCACTTCTTCAAGGCAATGGATGGCTAATAAATGATAATGAAACAATTATTGCTTTTGCCTCAAGATATCCAAATAATAGGATTGCATTATTTTACTGTAAAGGAAAATCGCAAAGAAAAGGATACGGTAGTAAATTACTTTATAAATTAGAAGATGAAGCTAAGACCGAGGGTCTAGATGTTTTATATACTGAGGCGAGTCTAATAAGTTATAAATTGTTTCTTAAGCATAATTGGGAAATAAAAAGTAAAGAAAAAGTCATTATAAACAATAAATTTTTTGAAAGATATAAAATGATTAAAATATTAAATAATTAAAAAATGTTTCGTAAGAGTAAAAAAACAATACTACTTAAAAGACTTTCTATATGGATTTTATATTTATTATCAGGATTTATACTTTATACAAAAGAAACTAATTTATATTCCTTTTTAATTAATTTTACTAGAATACTATATCCATTAAGTATTTTTTGGCTTCAAATAAGAATTAAAAGAAAAAGTAATTTCTTACCAATAGATTCATCAATGTCAAGTGCACAGCTTTGGTTTAATATCTTGCCAGTTCTAGCTTCTCTCTTAGCAGTAATTTTTTCAATCACAAACTTATTTTTATACTTATTCGAAATACTAATTAGTTACTAAGATAAATAATTTAATAATTCTGTCAAAAAACTTAAGTATTTATTTTTAAAGGACCATACATAATGTAAAGAAAATTGCGAAATAGTTTAAATTGTTTAAATTTTAAATAGCAATTATTATTCGAATGGAAAATTTTTCTGTTAGTCGAAATATTAATTTAGATAATGAGAATAAACAAATATATGACAATGAATTATTATCATTGAAAATAATTGACAGTTTATATAAAAAAGATATTGGAAAGTTTCTAGAAATTCTTTCTTCTAAATTCATTTAAACACACACACACACACACACACACATTTTTATGATCTTCAAATTAAGACAGACTGCTAAATAAAATTATTATTGAACGATAATATTAATTAGAAATAAAAAAATCCAATGCAATTATTCCTTGCAGACTGTCAATTTCCAGATATTGAAAAACAGATAAAAGCTTATCGATTATTCGTTGAAGCCTGGGACAACGGTGAAATTGCCGAATCTGATAAAACCGACAATTTTGAAATGCTTTTTAGAGTTCATGCCCCAGGAGAAGGAAGAGTAGTTTGTTTATGTAAAGCAGCCAGTGATAAAGAACTTTTTAAGCATTTTGCCCCATGGAGAGTAAAATTCGGAATTCATATGGAATTTACTCCTGTGATAGGTTGCCAAAATGTGGTTGATTACCACAAAGATTTATTCAAGACTTTAGTTTAAAAACAATTTTATTAATTTTGTTGTGAGTACACCTTTCTCAAATCTTTTTAATATAAAAAAAGAAAAGAAATTATCTTCTTATAAAAATATTCCTGAGGATAAAGTGAGCGGAACATCTAAATCATTAATAATATTTGGTTTTATAATTTCAATAAGTTCTATAATTTTGCTTTTTTTCACAATTAATAACAAATTTGGTTGATCTAAGGGGATCACACATTCACTAATAAAATAATAAAATAAAATTAAAATTTTTAATAATATGGCATTTAATGAAGGTGGAATGGCAACAGGCCTACTAATAATAGGAGTTTCTATTGTATTTGCAGCAGCTACTGGTTTTTTAGTTCTTCATTTCGTCCCAGGGACACCTTTCTAGTAAAAAAGGTTTTATAAGAAAATTTATATTTTAAAATTTTCAATGATAGATAATTTAAACTGATATTAATCAAATTAAGTATTAATTTTGTAAATATTAAAAGAAGATTCAAATGATAAAGAAGTATATCTTGAATAGAAAATTTTTAGCAATAATTGTAATTCCATATATTTACTGAAAATAATATGCTCAAAATAAATTTGATTTGAAAAAAAAATAAAAATAAAAATAAAAAATAATGGTTATTTAGCAGCAATAATGTTTAAAAATCCTTAAATTACTAAATAACAAAAAAAAAAGACTCTAATGAGTCTTTTCTCGAAATTCATAGAAAAGTTTCTTTATTTATGAATCTTCATCAAATTTGCTTAAATTTGGTCCTGCTACCAAACCGACTAGACCAAAAAGAACTAAAGAGAAAATTCCAAAGGCTGTAGCATAAGGATTGAAACCACCTAATGTAATTGTGGATAATAAAATCATGAGTAAAAAACAAATATCTTGAAATCATACAGAATTTCAGAGGAAAATATACCTATATTGAGACATTTCTTCGTAATTTGGAAAAACAAAGAACTAATTTCACTCTTTTTTAGGAAATCAAAGAATTTATAAACATAATTTCTCTTTAAATATGTTTAAAATAAATAAAAAAATTCTTAAGTTTTTTAATAAATTCACAAAAAGTTTAGATTTTCTATGATGACTTCTAATTTTACGTTTATTTATGATGGAGAATGTCCTTTTTGCAATCATTTTGCAGAACTACTTGAAATAAAAAGCAAAATAAACAACATTAAGATACTTGATGGAAGGAAAAACTTGAGTATTATTAAGTCACTTTTAGAGAAAGGTTACGATCTAGATAAAGGAGCAATTCTTTTAAAGGATGATGATATATTTCATGGAGCTAAGGCAATAAATACCATTTGCAAAGAAGTTAATAATCCATCTAGTAATCTACTAAAAATCCTTTCAAGTGTATTCAAATCAAAGAAAAGAGCTAAATTATTGTTCCCTTTTCTGTTAAGAGCAAGAAGATTTGCCTTAATATCCAAAGGAGTATCAAGGTCATTAGTTTAAAAATAAAAACATTTATTGAGCATAAATAACATATTTATAAGCTTGCACATTATTGAAGGATAATTTTGCATTTTTTAGCTAGAACATATAAGAAACTTTAAATAGAAATGATAGAAAAATTCAATCCTTTTATTTCATTAGGAGGAGATAACCAAAAAGTTAATCATATGGCAGAAGCTGCACTTGAAATGAATTTAACCTGCAATGATTTAAAGAGAGATCTAAATTTAACTGATGGAGATGTTGTTGATATGTTGCAATTAGTTATGGATAGATTTAAAAATAATAATTAATTGCAAAAAGTTAATAAATTTCATATTAATACCTTCTTGAATGAAAAGTATAGAAATTGAGTTTTCAAAATATAAACCAGTAAATTTTCTATGGTCTGAATTAATAGAACATTATGGTTTTGAAAGGGCAAAAAATATTGTATCTCAGGCAATAGACTTGCAGAGAATGAATGGAAAAAGAAATATTACTATGCCAATAATCTTTTCAGGAACAGGAGGTTTAGCATTAATACCAATAAACTTATTGAAGAAGAATGATTTTAAAAGAACTTTTAAAGATACTCAAGTATTAATATTTAATCTCAAAAAAAAGTCCTTCCAAATATTAAAAGAAGCCTGCTAATTTAAATATAATATTTCTCAATATATAAAAATTTATTTTATAGTTTTATTATTTATTTAATAAAGCATGAGTTTTGAAGCAACCTATCTTGGATCAAATGGCTGGTTTATTAATTTTAAAAGAACCAATTTAATTATAGATCCATGGCTCAAAGGAGATTTAATCTTTCCTCCAGGGAAATGGTTTTTCAAAGGTTCATTAGAAAATGAAATTCCAATAAGTAAAAACATAGATATAATTTTGTTAACCCAGGGACTTCCTGACCATTGTCATATTCCAACACTAGAAATGTTTAAAAAAGATATTCCTATAATTTGTCCTAAAAGTGCTGAAGTTATAGTAGAAAAATTAGGTTTCAGTTCAATTAAAATTCTTAAGCCATCAGAAAAAACTAATCAAAACAATTTAAGCATTCAAGCCACTGCGGGCGCTCCAGTACCACAAATAGAAAATGGCTATATAGTAAAAGATAATAAAGATAATGGTTTTTATATAGAGCCTCACGGATATCTTGACGAGAATTTAGAAACTCAAACACTTGATGCCGTTATAACACCGACAAAGAACTTACAATTACCTCTAGTTGGATCTTTTGTCAAAGGTGCTGATGTAATACCTAAATTGATAAATACATTTAAACCAAAATATATACTTTCAAGTACTTTAGGAGGAGAAGCTAAATATTCAGGCTTTTTAAATAAACTAATAACAGTTGAGGAATATAAGAAAGAAATAAAATGTAAACTGGTAACTTTAGAAAGTATGGAATCTATAATAATTTAATTCATTACAAAAACATTTTTAATATTCTTAGATAAACCCTAACTAATTCAACAAAAAGGAGTACTAACAATTCTTTCATTTTTTTTTACATCAATACTTTTACTAGTTTTGAATACAAGTTATATATGCGAAAATTCAAAACTAGAGTTAGTTATGAGAAATACTATAAATGGTGACTTTTCAATAATAAAAACTCTATCAGAATTAAAGCCAGGAGGATTTATAAATATTAATTGGAATAAAAAAGAACTTATGCTTCCATATTCTCTTAGGCAAGATTACATTTCATTTACAGATAAAAAATGGGACTGGCGGTACAATCTAAACAACGATGGATTGCCAGATATTGAGAATCCCACCTTATATGAACTTTTGCCCTCAGGTGAAATAAAGAATCATTTATGCAAGTTAGAAGAGAAAAATTAAAATTTATAATTAAAAATTGAATTTCATAAATTATACACAATACATAAACTTCTAAAGACATGCAAAATGCAATTAATCCAACAAGTATTCAAAGATATGTAAAACTTGAAGATTATAAAGAATTTGATTATGAAATACCTGAATCATTTTTAGATTTTGTAATTCAAAAAGAAAAAGTAGAGGTAAAATCTATACTCAAATTAAAAAGAAGAAATAAAAAAACTAAAGATCTTATCCTTGATGGGACAGACATTTTTATAAAAAAGATATATATTAATGCATCTCTATTAAACGAAAATAACTATACACAAATAAAAAATAAGTTAATAATCAAAAATATAAATATTGATAATTTTTCATTAACAATAGAGGGCATAATACAACCAAATAGAAATACATCCCTTTTAGGAATGTATGAAAGCAATGGAATTATCACTACACAATGTGAAGCAGAAGGATTTAGAAGGATAAGTTACCATGCAGACAGGCCAGATATTTTAAGCAAATATACGGTAAGGATTGAGGCAGACAAGTATGATTATCCAGTTTTACTTTCAAATGGGAATATTATTAGAGAAAATAATCTTAAAGACAATCGTCATGAAATAATCTGGAAAGACCCTTATCCTAAGCCCTCTTATCTTTTTGCCTTGGTAGCAGGGAAACTTAATTGTATAAAAGACTATTTCATAACAAAATCGAATAAAAAAGTAGAGTTAAATATTTATGTAGAGAAAGGTGATGAAAAATATGTTCAACATGCAATAAATTCATTAAAGAAAGCAATGAAATGGGACGAAGAGAAATATAACCTTGAATACGATTTATCATTATTTAATATTGTTGCAGTAAGACACTTTAATATGGGTGCAATGGAAAATAAGAGTCTAAATATATTTAATTCAAAGCTAATACTTGCAGATTCAGAAACATCCACTGATGAAGAACTAGAGCGAATAGAGGGTGTAATTGCCCATGAATACTTCCATAATTGGACAGGAAATAGAGTAACTTGCAGGGATTGGTTCCAATTATCGTTAAAAGAGGGTTTAACAGTATTTAGAGACCAGCAATTTACTGCTGATCTTCATAATTATTCCTTAAAAAGACTCGAGGATGCAAAGTTTCTTAGAAAGAATCAATTTAGGGAAGATTCTGGTCCAACATCCCATCCTGTAATGCCAGAAAGATATCTGGAAATAGACAATTTTTATACGACTACAATTTATGAAAAAGGATCAGAAATTATAAGGATGCTTTGGTCTCTGGTAAAAGATCAAAACTTTTATAGAGGTTTTCGTAATTACATATCTACTTATGATGGGAAAGCTGCAACAATCTATCAATTTATAGATGAGATTTTAATGAATAATAAAGAAATAAATAATGCAAAACTTAAAATCTGGTACAAACAAAATGGCACGCCAAAAGTTAAATTTAAGAGAATCTGGGACAAAAATAATCAAAAACTTATAATTCAGGCCTCACAATCAAATCCTTTTATAAACAATTCTTATAATGATTTACCATTAATAATCCCTATAGAAATTGGAATATTATTAAATAAGGAGAATATATTTACAAAAATGATTATCTTGCAAGAAAAAAAGGACGAATTTATTTTTGAAAATATAAAAACAGAATTTCAAATTCCAATAGTTACTTATTTTCGCTCATTATCAGCTCCCGTTGATTGGGAAAGTGATAATACAATTAATGAAAAATTGTTAATAATAGAGTCTGAAACAGATTATTTTACAATTTTTGATACTGTCAAAGGCCTATATAAAACAATTATCACAAATAGGTTAGATGATAAACCTAAATTTAATATTGAAAAGAAATTAATAAAGACATTAGCTTCAATAATAAAAAATAATAAAGATATAAATTTATCTCTGTTATCAGAAATACTTACTATTCCAACTTTTCAAGAAATTGAATCAGAAATAAACAATATAGATCCATTAAAAATCTATAACACTATTGATGAATTAAATTATTTATTTGGTTTAGAATTAAAGGACGAATTATATAATAAATTCGCAGAAATTGAGAAAGATTTAGTTAAAATATGGCCAGAAGGTAAAGGTGAAAGAAAACTAGTTGAAACTATATGGAAACTACTTTTACATAGTAAGGATGAGGGAATTAAATATAAAATAATTACTTATGTTAGTGGAGATTCAATGACACTTGCAAAAGCAGCATTGAATGTATTTATAAGAATTGATTGTCCGGAAAGAAAATTAATATCAAAAATATTTTTTGAAAAATGGAAAAAAAATAGCGTGGTTCTTGATAGTTGGTTCTCCTATAATGCATCTATTGAAATTGATGATAATCAAAAAAGTATTGAAAAATTGTTCAGAAATTCATATTTTGATTTTAAATCACCCAACACATTAAGATCACTTTTAAATGCTTATGTAACTAACAATAGACTTTTTCATTCAATTGATGGATCAGGTTATAAATATATTTCAAAGAAGATAATAGAATTCGATAAATTAAATCCTATTGTAATATCTCGATTTTTAAAAATATTCAGTAGATATAGATATTATACTGAACCTTACAAAAGTAATATGATTGAAATACTTAAATATATAAAACAAAAGAAACTTTCACCAAATACGAGAGAGATAATAGATTCAATAATAAATTAAATTTTCTACCAATATTAATGAAATATAATAATGACTATTACTAATAGAAAAATAAATATAATGAATAGATTTTTAAAGGACAAAATACTATAGAAATTAATATTATTACTATTATCTTTATTCCACTTTCTATTAATATAATCCTTAGTAACAAATTTATTAGGCCTTCCACAAAATAAGCAAGTTGGTGCCGTTATAGATATTAAGTTCTTACATTGTGGACATTTCTTCTTATTCATATTTTAAATATATATTACTAAATAAAATAAATAAAAAAACTATAAATAAAACACAATATAAATTATTATATTAATCAATAAATTTATTATTCTAAAACATAATTTGTATTTAATTGGCATTTTGAAATTTTAATTGTTTATGAGCCTCATAAATAGCTATT
>QCGD01000006.1 GCA_003280025.1 Prochlorococcus sp. AG-363-P06
ATTTGTTTGGCAGGTACCCCAACCATTAAAGCAAAGTCTTTTATATTCATATTAATAACTGCACCAGCCCCTATAAAAGCATATTTTCCAATAACAACTCCACAAATAATTGTGCAATTAGCCCCCAATGTTGCACCTTCACAGATTTTTGTATCTCTGTATTCATTTCTCCTGCTTATCTCTGACCTGGGATTATAAACATTGGTAAAGACCATACTTGGTCCACAAAATACATTCTTTTCAATAGTTATATTGTCATAAATCGAGACATTATTCTGGATTTTGGTATTGTTGCCAATTTTAACTTTGTTTCCAATAAAAACATTTTGACCTAAAGAGCAATTCGCACCAATTTCTGCGCCAGAAGAGATATGTGTCCAATGCCAAATTTTTGTATTTTCTCCAATTTTTGCACCTTTATCTACTATTGAAGTAGGGTGTATCTGCAAGGATTCAATATGATTTTTTTTCATTTTTTCATTGAAATTTTTTAAATAAGCTCATTTGATAATTTAAAATTATTAAAGGGATTAATAAAAATCTAAAATTTAAATGATATATTATCGAATTTTAAAGTTAAAGAGTTGGAAAAGAAAGTTAATTCTTATTTTTGTAGACTTAAGTTGCTTAATTTTTGCTGTATGGTTGTCTTTTTTGTTGAGATTATCAGAACCATTTAGTATTTTTCTTCAAAATTCCTTATGGATAATCCCTTTAATTTGTTTTATAGCAGTACCTGTTTATATTTTTACTGGATTTTACAGAGGTTTGCTTTCATACACAACTAGTTTGTTTATTTATAGATCATCAATAAGTGTTTTCCTTATTGTTTTAAGTACTTTTATCATAGGCAATTTTTTTAACCTATCAATGCCCCCATTGAGTATTTGGCCTTTAACTTATTTAAATACTATTGGAATTAATGGGATCATAAGAATTGTATTAAGAGATTATGTTAGATCTACAGCTTCTGGATCAGAAAAGATACAGAATGTTGTTGTATATGGTGCTGGATCTGCAGGAGCTCAATTAATTAATTCTTTAAGAACCGTCAGAAATTATAGGATTAAATTTATAGTCGATGATAATAAAAATTTATGGAATAGAAATATAGGTGGTATAAAAATTTATTCACCAGAATACTTAAATAAAAAAAATCACAAACTACATAATATATTATTAGCAATCCCATCACTTTCGATTACAAAAAGAAGACAAATAATAAGTAATATCCAAAAAATGGGGTTTTCAATTCTTGAGGTGCCTTCCATAGAGGAGATTACAGATGGCAGAGCCCAAATTGAGAATCTTAGAAGAATTGATATTGAAGATCTATTAGAGAGAAATGTAGTTGAACCTATCCCTGAACTATTGCAAAAAGCAGTTAAGGATAAAGTAATTTTAATTACTGGAGCAGGAGGCTCAATAGGGAGCGAAATTAGCTTGCAAATAATTAAAAGAAAGCCTGCGAAACTAATATTGATTGATATAAATGAAAAGAATCTTTATGAATTAATAAATAATCTAAAAAAATATAATAATTCAGAAAATATTAAATATGTTCTTGGTAATGTAGTGGATGTGAATTTGATGAAGAAATTAATATCAGAAAACAAGATTGACTTAATTTTTCATACAGCAGCATACAAGCATGTGAATCTTGTAGAGGATAATCCAATTCAAGGTTTATTTAATAATATAATTTCTTCTTTTGTTATTTGTAAAATTTCTGCATTATTGAATGTCCCTAAAGTGATTTTGATATCAAGTGATAAAGCTGTAAGACCTAGTAATATTATGGGAGCTTCAAAAAGAGTTTCAGAGTTAATATTTCAAGCCTTTAATGACAAATATCCAGATATTTGTTTTTCTATGGTTAGATTTGGTAATGTCTTAAATTCTTCTGGTTCTGTAATTCCTCTCTTTAAGAAGCAGATTAAAGAATTATCTCCAATAACAATTACGCATCCAGAAGTAATTCGTTATTTTATGACCATAAAAGAGGCCTCGCAATTAGTAATTCAATCTTCGGCACTTGCAAAAGGTGGTGAGGTTTTTCTCCTTGATATGGGAGAACCTGTTAAAATTCTGACCTTAGCAGAACAGATGATATCTTTGAGTGGATTGACTATTAAAAACGATGAGAACCCAAATGGGGATATAGAAATTATTTTTACTGGATTAAGACCAGGAGAAAAATTATATGAAGAACTTTTAATATATGATAATTCTAAAGCCACTTCTCATCCTCTTATATTTAAAGCAGAAGAGAACTTTCTAGATTATGATGAAATATTAATTCTTTTAAGAAAAATTGAGAATTCTTTAATAAACCTAGACTTAGAAAAATCTCTCTCTTTATTGAAAGAGATTGTTCCAGAATGGCAACGATTCTCTAGCAATTAAAATTTCAAATTTATCTATCTATAAAGTTTTATAGAAATTTTTATACCAAAGAACAAATTTTTCAAGTCCATCTTTTAAATGGGTTTTTGGTTTGAAATTGATATAGTCTTCCAATAATTTCGTATCGGCAAGAGTTGATTGAACGTCACCTTTTGGCATTGGAAGTAAATTTCTTTTTGCTTTTCTACCAATAATTTCTTCTAATGTTTCAATAAAGTAATTTAAATTTATTGATTTTGAATTTCCAATATTGAAAATCCTGTGAGGAGACCAACTTGATGATAAGTCTGGATTAATTTTATTAAAATTTTCATTGGGAATAGGTTTTTTTTTCATAACTCTAAAAATACTCTCAACAATATCATCTATGAAAGTGAAATCTCTTTCCATTTGGCCATTATTGAAAACATCAATAGCGTTTCCTTCAATAATAGCTTTAGTAAATAAAAAGTAAGACATATCAGGTCTTCCCCAAGGACCATAGACAGTAAAAAATCTTAATCCAGTTGCGGGTAATGAATATAGGTGACTATATGCATGAGCCATTAATTCATTAGATTTTTTACTTGCAGCATATATGCTTATTGGATGATCGACACTATTTTTTTCTGAATATGGAAGTTGTCTATTGCCCCCATAAACTGAACTACTACTAGCATAAACTAAATGTGAAATTTCATAATCTTTGCACATTTCCAATATATTGCCAAAACCATTGATATTTGCTTGCAGAAATAATCCTGGATTTTTCAAAGAGTATCTTACCCCAGCTTGGGCAGCAAGATTAACTACATATTTGGGTTCATAACGTTTAAATATTTTTTTTAAGAATAGATTATCCTCTATATTTCCAGAGTAAAAATTAAATTGACCATTAATTTTTTTAATTTCTTCTAGTCTTGCCTTTTTTAAATCTACGCTGTAGTAGGAATTAAGATTATCAACAGCTACGACTTTAATGTTGTTTTTTAATAACCTTTGAATTAAGTGAAAGCCTATAAAGCCTGCTCCACCAGTAATAAAAACTGTATCTTTCATAATTTTTTAAAAAATGTAATTTGCAAGGTATTTTGAATTTTCATTGTCTATGTATCCTGACCCTATATAACAAATACTATTAACATTCATCAAAGAAACTTTTCAAAACTAGTTAAATCATAAATGATATATTATCAGAAAAAAACTTTTTTAATAACTGAGGTTAGTAATTATTTGATTTATTCTATTTTAATCTCAGAACTCAATGTTTTGCTAGTTTCATCAAGTATGCATTTTAAACCAGCTAGAATAATCCATACCAATATACTTATTTTCCCATCATAATAAGTTATATCGTTGATGTGATTTATAATTGCTACCAAACAAGCTGCAAGCCAGCATTTATTAGATAAAAAAGAATCATCTAAATCTTTTGTTTTAAAAATTTTGATAAAGCTTTTAAAAAAAAGAAAAGAAACAAAAAATGTTAATGAAATTGAGATTGGTAAACCATAATCGTAAGCTAATTGAATAGGCATATTGTGACTATGTTGAATTTTTAAACTTGTTAAATTATAAAAAATCAATGGAAATGTTGATGCTCCAAAACCAAATATAGGTTTTTGAGCTATTAGAATTAATGTATTGATCCATATCTTTATTCGAGTAATTTCAAATATATTAGAAATTTTGTTAATGCTTAATTTGTAGAGTAATTCTTTTAATTGAAATTCCCCAATAAGATTTAGACTCTTTAGGTTTAGGAAAGGCTCCAATACCCCAATGGATAAGAATAAAAAAAATATTAAAAAAACAAAAATCAAAAATTTCTTTAATCCGAAAATGAGCAAAAAAGTGCTAAATAAGCCTGCTAATGCATTTCTTGATAATGTTAAAAAGATTATATAGATCAACAAAGTAAGAATAAAAAATAAAATTAATTTTTTATAGTTAATTTGATTATATTTAAAGATCAATAATAATAATATTGGGAGAGATATTGATAACCAAATTCCAGCATAATTTGGATTGCTAAATAAACCTGAAACCCCTCCATCAAAATTAAGTTTCTTATTGAAAATTACTATTAAACCAAAGAGAGTCTGGAACGGGCCATATATTTTAAAATGGTATTGCATTATGCAACTTATTAAAACTGGAATTGTACCTGATATGAGATATTTAGAAAATAAATATCTTTGCGATTGCTGTTTAAGATAATACTGGGAACTTATAAAGAGAATAAATAAAGGAATCCAATTGAATAAATCTAATGCAGCTGTTTTACCATCAATAATATGGCTAGAAGACTCTAAATTTATTAGGTTAAGTCTTAAAGAATTAAAAAATAAATAATCCTCCAATGAAAAGAATACTCAAATTCCACTTGTCTTTTAATAAATAATATTTAGTTTCTGAAAAAGAAATAATTATGGAAAATATAAAAAATATCCCGCTTATTGGAAGTGCAGTCGCCAGAAAAAAAGTCCCTAAATTAAAAAATATTTGACCTGCTTTATTTCCTTTTATTTCTATATATTCTGAAGAATTTAATTTCACAAGATTTAAAAATTAATTATTAACATCAAATTTCTTTTATTTAATGAATATAAATTGTTTTTGGGAATTTGTAAATTTATCAGTTAGGGAAAATAACGCTTCCTGCAGGATTCGAACCTGCGGCCCACTGCTTAGAAGGCAGTTGCTCTATCCAGCTGAGCTAAGGAAGCATCTTTTTATTATATGTGAGATGAATAGCCTACACAATAGAAATTATCTTTTTTAAAATTAATTTTTATACTAAAGATATTTAAATAAATTAAAATTAAAGTTTTTATTCATAGAATATAGAAAGAAACTTGTTTGATTTTGGCTAAAAGATTAACGAATAAGCAAAAAGAAGAAATCACCCAGAGTTTTATTCAGGGAGAAACAGTTTATAATTTATCAACAATCTTTAAATGTACTAACTTAACTATATGCAGAAATTTAAAGAAAAATCTTGGAGAAAAAAAATTTAAAGAACTTCATTATAAAAACAATAATAAAGAAAAACTCACCAAAGCTAAAGAGACCATAACAAAAGATAATGAAGACAAGAAATTAATAAAGGAAATATCAGCAAAAAGCTCTTCTGATGAAAGTATTGTTTCTACTGTAATTAATGAGGATATGGTTATTTCTAATTCGTTTTTTGAAATCCCTCCTTTAGATTATGAGATAGATATTTCAACACAAAAAGACTTATCATCAATTCCTTTATCAGAAGTTAATTTCCCCGATATTGTTTATATGATTGTCGACAAAAAAATTGAATTGGAGGTTAAATACTTAAAAGATTTTCCAAGTTGGCAATTCCTTTCAGATGATGAATTAAGTAGAAAAACAATAGAAATTTTTTTGGATATTAAACTTGCAAAAAGAATTTGTACTAAAGAACAAAAAGTTATAAAAGTACCTAATACAAATGTTTTTAAAATTGTAGCTCCTATTTTAAACTCTAGAGGGATTACTAGAATTGTTAGTGCTGATCAATTAATTGCATTATAAAATTTAATTTTTTTTACTTTTAAAATTGAATGAGATTAGACTACCTGTAATAGAACCACTTAAAAAACTTACCCCTACAATAAAACCTATTGGTAAACTAACAGTGTCCTTAATAATCAAATCAACCTCTTTTTTGTTTGAACTGTTTTGTAACCCAATCATTAAAATTAAGAACAAAGAACAATTAAATGTAAATATAAAAATTAATTTTTTAATTAGAAATGACATTCTTTTAATTTAAATCAGTTTCCTTGTTTCGCATATTATAAATTAATCTCTTTTTGAGATTATATTTTTTTGCTAAGTATTTAGATGCTTCTGATAAGTTTAGCCCAGCATCAATTAAATCATAAAGTTCTCTTTTTAATTCAATCTCATCAATTGAGGTTTTTAGGTTTTTTTTATTTATTCCCTTTATAACTATTGTAATTTCACCTAAAACTTCTTTCTCTTGAAAGTAATCAATTACCTCATCAATATTGTTCCCAATATGTTCCTCAAATTTCTTTGTTAATTCTCTAGATACTTGAATTTCTCTATCTCCACCAAAACAATCTTTTAATTCATCCAATAATCTTTTAAGGCGCTGTGGCGATTCAAATAAAATTGTTGTCTTCTCATTATCATAAACTTCCATAAGGATTCTTTTTCTTTCACTTTTTTTTTTAGGAAGAAAACCTTCAAATGTAAATTTAGATGCAGGTAGACCACTTGAAACAAGTGCAGTTAATGCTGCACAAGGTCCTGGAATACAAACTATATTTATACCATTTGATCTGGCTTCTTTTATGAGGTCTTCTCCTGGATCGCAAATACTTGGTAATCCTGCATCACTAACTAAAGCTATAGACTTTTCTGATTTGAGTATTTCAATTATCTTTGGTGTTTTCTTTAAAGAATTCAATTTATTGAAGCTTATTAAATTATTAGAAAATTCATATTTGCTCATTATTTTCTTTGTTTGTCTAGTATCCTCACAAGCGATTAAATAAACATTCTTAAGAATATTTAAAGCTCTTAAGGAAATATCTCTTAAATTGCCAATAGGAGTTCCAACAATATATAAAACACCATTTACGGGTTCTTGATTTTCATGAGAGGATAAATAATTAATATTCATTTAGTGATTAAATTACCCTCTGGGATTGAAATTAAAAAACTTATAGATGATTTAAGGATCTTAAGTTGGGAAGCTTCTGAAATTTTAATTTATTATGCTCAAATATTAAAAGATTCGAAAAATAAAAACAATATTCTTAAGAATGACAATATTGATGACCCTGTTACGTGGGCTGATTTAAAGGTTAATGAAAAAATAATAGAAAAAATAAATGAAAAATATGATGGTGTTGATTGGGAAATCTTGAGTGAGGAAAATGTAAAAATCTCCTCAGGAAATTGTGATTTAAATTCCGACTGGGTCTGGATTCTTGATCCCCTTGATGGAACAAAGGACTTTATACAAGGCACGGAAAATTATGCTATGCATTTAGCCCTGAATTATAAGAAAAACCCTTGTTTAGGAATTGTTCTAATCCCAGAAAGGAATGAATTATGGTTTGCCTATGGCGAAAAAATATGGGGAGAGAAAAGAGACGGATCAAAAATTGAACTGAACATATCAAGGAATAAAATTCTTAAAGAAATGATTTTAGTAACAAGTAAAAATCATAGAAATGAAACTTTAAAGAATTTAATTCAAAAAATAAACTTTAAAAATATCTCAATTATGGGAAGTATAGGATGCAAAATTGCCTCTATTCTTAGAGGGGAAAGTGATATTTATATATGTTTAAGTTTGCCTGGGAAAAGTTGTCCAAAAGATTGGGATTTTGCTGCCCCTGATGCAATTTTAAAAGCTGCAGGAGGTGCAATCACTAACTTAAATAATGAAGAACTGATTTATAACAGAAACAATTTCGAGCAACAAGGTTTAATTGTTGCTTCAAGTGATAAAAAAACACATAAAAATATTTGTAAGCAAATCAAAGAAATTATTGAAAAAGATGAGTTTTTGTCTGGTTCTCTTAATTTAAGGGGGCTACAGGAGTAGGAGTTGGTTCTGGGTAAGTCATCCCTCCATTTTGTGCAACACCTCTTAATGTAAGATTAATCCTTCCTCTGCTATCGATCTCACGAACCCTAACAGTAACCTCATCACCTTGTCTTACTACATCTTCAACCCTCTCAACTCTTGCTTCTGACAATTGTGATATATGTACCATTCCTTCTTTCCCAGGAAGGATTTCGACAAATGCACCTATAGGAATTATTCTCGTTACTACTCCAGAAAAGATTTCACCTTCGTGAACTTTTCTAGTAAGTCCCTCAATAATTTTTTGTGCTTCTTCTGCAGCCGCTCCGTCATGAGAAGCTATGGTGACAATTCCTCCATCTTCGATATCTATTTTAGTATTTGTTCTTTCTGTAATTCCTTTAATAGTTCTTCCTCCAGGACCAATTACAGTTCCGATAAGCTCTGGGTCAATTCTGAAGCTTAAAAGTCTAGGGGCATGAGGAGATAATGAATCTTGAGGCTTGTCAATTGCTTCTTGCATTTTTTCCAATATATGAATCCTCGCGGGCCTTGCTTTCTTAATGGCATCTGAAATAACATTAACGGGTAAACCTGTAATTTTCATATCCATTTGTAAAGCTGTTATGCCCTTTTCAGTTCCAGCGACCTTGAAATCCATATCTCCAAGAAAATCCTCAATACCCTGAATATCGGTAAGTATTCGTATCTCTTTGCCCTCTTTAATTAAACCCATAGCAGTACCACTAACAGGAGCTTTTAGAGGAACACCTGCATCTAATAATGAAAGTGTACTACCACAAACAGATCCCATTGAAGTTGAACCATTTGAACTCAATACTTCACTAACCACTCTTAGTACATAAGGAAAAGTTTCCTTGCCTGGGAGGACTGGCATAATTGCTCTTTCTGCAAGGGCTCCATGTCCAATTTCCCTTCTGCCAGGAGTTCTCATCGGTCTTGTTTCTCCAACGGAATATGGTGGAAAATTATAGTGATGCAAATATGTTTTTTCAGTACTTGGGTTGAGATCATCCATCTCTTGTGCATCACTTGGCGTTCCAAGTGTGGTTGTAGATAAAACCTGTGTTAGACCTCTTTGAAATAAAGCTGAACCATGAACCCTTTTTGGAAGAATTCCTGCAGATGCTGAAATTTTTCTAACTTCATCTAGACCCCGGCCATCAACTCTTTTCCCATCATTAATGATTTGAGATCTCATTAATTTTTTTGTTAGTTTTTTAAAGTCAGAACTTAACAACTTATCATTTTCTGCTAATAAAACTTTTAATTGGTTGTCATCTTTCAAAGATTCAATTTTGCTTTGAGTTTCAAGTTTTATTTTTTCAAGTTCAAGATCTCTTTCATCTTTTGACTGATCATATTTCTTTAAAACTAGATCTATTGCTTTTGTGCAGTTTTTTTCTAAATAAGAAGGCAGTGTTTTATCCTCTTCAGGATCTGATGGCTTGATATGCTTTATTCCTAAATCTTTTAGTAAATCTTCTTGGGATTTAATCAGTTCACTTACAGCTTCATATCCAAAATCTATTGCTTCAATAGTATCTTGCTCGGATAACTGGTTAGCGCCTGCTTCGATCATTACAATGCCGTCGGGTGAGCCTGCTACAACAATGTCTAGATCTCCTTTTTCTATTTCTCTATAGCTTGGGTTTAGGATGAAATCATCTCCTATAAGTCCAACTCTTACTGCCGCCATGGGGCCATAGAATGGAATCTCTCCAATTAAAGTGGCTATTGATGACCCTGTAACAGCTAGAACATCTGCAGGTACTCTTTCATCAAGAGAAAGGCAGGAAGCAACTATTTGAATTTCATCTCTCATCCAAGCAGGGAAGAGAGGTCTCATTGGTCTATCAATCAATCTGGAGATTAAAGTTGCTCTTTCTGGAGGACGACCCTCTCTTCTCATGAAGCCGCCTGGGATTCTGCCTGCAGCATATAGTTTTTCCTCGTAATCACATATTAAAGGTAGAAAGTCAGCGACCTCTTTCTTCGTAGTTTTTGTTGCAGTGACTAATAAAGAGGTGTCTCCACACTCAATCATTACTGATCCACTTGCTTGAGGAGCATATAGTCCTGTAGTTAGTCGTATCTCTCGTCCGTCAAACGTGATCGACTTATTTTGTCCTTCCACTTTTTAAATTATAAATCTATACATAATTTATTCTTACATTTTATAGGCACATATTGAGTAAATTATTTAAATAAGCTGTAAATATTTTAAAAAAATAGAATAAAATTAGTAATTTAATCTATATACAAGGATTTTTTTCTGTAAAATAAAATAATTAATAATATCTAAATAAATAATTCAACTACCAACTAGATTTTACTACGCCAGGAAGTTCGCCATTGTGAGCTCTTTGCCTTAGTTGATTCCTGCATAAACCAAAATCTCTGTAGACTCCTCTAGGTTTACCTGTAGCCCAACATCTATTCCTAATTCTATTTGGAGCTGAGTTTCTAGGAAGGCCTTGAATTTTTCTGTGAATTTCTAATCTTTCCATAGGATCTTTTGCAGCATTAAATTCTTCTAGTAGGGATTTTCTTTTTGCAGCATATTGTTTTACAAGTTTTTTGCGTTTTACTTCTCTCGCAATCATGGACTTTTTCGCCATCGAAAAAAAATAATAAATACTAAATTACATATTAACAGCTAGACATACAATTGTTGAACTTTGAATTATTGATTTAGTAATCTTTGAACAAGAAGTAATTGACTTGTATCTCTTATTATAAGAAGAACACTTAATCCTACTAAAAGAAAAAAACTTGATTGAGTTACAGCAATTTGGACTTTCACAGGAACAGGCTTTCCTCTTAAGCCTTCAATTAAAGTAAATACAAGTTGGCCTCCATCTAGTAGTGGTAATGGAAGAGAATTAAGTACAGCTAAATTAATTGAGATTAAAGCAGCAAATAATAGTATTCCAGTACCCCCTTGCTGTGAGAGCTGTGCGCCAATTTCGACTATCTTCACTGGTCCACTCAATTGTTGAGCTGTAGATGAGAAATTTGTTATTAATCCTTTATAACCTTGAATAGTTTTAGAAAGTAGAGAAGAAAATTCGTTATTTGTGTATTTAAAAAGTTCGTAAAGGTTTTTTGTCTTTTTAGTTTCTTTCCTTATATTTGGCTGTAATTGAGCACCAATTGTGCCTTTGCCATCGACATCTTTTGGTATTAAAGATATTTTCTTAAGAGTACCAGCTCTCTCTATATCTATCGAAATTGATTTGTCGGCTGAACTCTGAATCTCTTTTACTAAAGTATTAATAGCTTGATCTCCAACACCTAAAGTAATACCTTCTACTTTTAAGATTTTATCCCCAGTTTCTAAACCAGCATTAAAAGCCGCTTTTTCAGGCTGTGTTGCTAATACAAGAATACCTGGTTCGGGATCATAAGGAATGCCAATACTAGTTACGTTGATAATTAAGATAGTATATGCAAGAAGTAAGTTGGCAAATACTCCTGCAGATATTACAATGATTCTTTGAATTATGGGTCTATTTTTTAAAAGATTTGGATCACTAGGATCAATATTATTTATTTCCTCATCAGGGAAAGAAACAAATCCTCCCAATGGAAATGCTCTAAACGAATAAGTAATATTTTTATATTTCTTTTTAAGAATTGCGGGTCCAAAACCAATAGAAAACCCATCGACATATATTCCTTGTAAAATTGCTGCTAAAAAATGACCCATTTCATGAAAAAAAATGAGAAATCCTAAAACTCCAATTGAAATTAAAACATTCATTAGTTTATATTAAGTCCTTTTTATATAAGTTGATCCAAAGTATGGAACTAAAGCTTCAGGGATTTTGACACTCCCATCTGATTGATGGCCATTTTCAAGAATTGCTGCCATGGTTCTTCCGATTGCTAAACCACTGCCATTTAAAGTATGAATATAAGCAGTCTTTTTATCAATTCTTGTTCTTATCGATGATCTACGAGCCTGAAAATCTAAACAATTGCTGCAACTAGATATTTCTCTATAACTTTTGCTACTAGGTAGCCAAACCTCTAAATCATAAGTTCTACTAGAAGAAAAACCTAAGTCTCCGGTACAAATATCTACTGATCTGTAAGGTAAATTGAGCTTTTGTAAGATGCTTTCTGCATTTGAAGTTAGTTCTTGGTGAGCCTCTAAAGATTTGTTTGGTTCACTAAACCAATATAATTCAACTTTATTAAACTGATGAAGTCTTATTAAACCTTTTGTGTCCCTTCCATAGCTTCCAGCTTCTCTTCTAAAACAAGGGCTATATGCAACATATTTAAGGGGTAAAAGCTTTGGATCAATAATCTCATTTTTATGAAAAGCTGTTAGTGGGACTTCAGCTGTTGGGGAAAGCCATAAATCATCATTGGAGCATTTAAAACTTTCATTGGAAAATTTAGGAAGTTGCCCAGAGCCTAGAAGACTTTCTGAATTTACTAAAGCAGGAGGCATTAACTCTAAATAACCATTTTTTGAATGTATATCTAGCATGAAATTAATTAAAGCTCTTTCTAATCTTGCTCCATTTCCTATAAGAGTAATAAAACGACTTCTTGAGATTTTTGTTGATTTTAAAGAATCAAACAGATTTAAATCTTCCCCAATTTCCCAGTGAGATTTAGAATTATCCTTTTTTAAAGGATCTCCCCAAACTTTTATTTGTATATTATCTCTTTCACTTTCCCCAACAGGTGCATCTTTGCTGGGTAAATTAGGTAATCTTGAAAGCTCATCATGTATTTGCTTGTCTAATATTCTTTTCTTTTCCTCAAATTCAGAAATTTTGACTCTATATTTGTTTCCTTGATCCTTTAATTTATTAATTTCTTGAGAATTATGTTTATTGGAGTTACGAATTTCTTGACCAATTAGCTTGCTTAATTTCTTACTCTCTGATTGTAGAGTTGATATTTCTATATCAATTTCTTTTTTTTGAATAGTTAATTTGTTTATATGAGAAATGTTAAAACCTTTGCCTCTTAAGGACAACCAATTTTCAACAAATGTTGGATTTTCTCTTATTAATTTTTGATCTAACACTCTTTTTTTATATACCCTAATAAGATAGTGAATTTAAAATCAATAAACATATATTTTTGATAAAAAATTAATTATTCCTAACTTATCTAGTATCTTTTAAAATTTCTAATAAATTAAGATGCAGAACGTGCTCTTCCTGTAGAAGACCATTCTTTTAATAAATCAATTTGCTCTTTAGCTGTTCTAGATAATGGAACCAATTCAGAAATAGCCTTTATCAAATCTTTTTCCACAATTTCTCTATTCTCAGAGAATGAAAAGTGCATGCCTTCTATAACTGCCTGTTCAAGTTCTGCTCCAGAATAACCATCTGTTCTATCAATTATTGTAGAAAGTGGAAAATTATAACTTGGCCTTCTTTTCTTTAAGTGCAAATCAAGAATGCTCAATCTCTCTTCAGAATTCGGTAAATCAAGGAAAAATATTTCATCAAATCTACCTTTTCTAAGTAATTCTGGAGGAAGTCTATCAATAGCATTGGCGGTCGCAATTACAAATACAGCAGATTCTTTTTCGGCCATCCAAGTTAGCAAGCTTGCTAGAACTCGTTGACTAGTACCTCCATCGCTTCTTGCATCTCCACCAAACGCCTTATCAATTTCATCTATCCACAGTATGCAGGGTGACATGGCCTCGGCTCTAGAAATTGCTTCCCTAGTTCTTGCCTCGCTTGATCCAACAAGACTGGAAAATAACCTTCCTACATCTAACCTTAGAAGAGGCATTGACCAACTCTTAGAAATAGATTTGGCTGTTAATGATTTTCCTGTTCCTTGTGGGCCTACTAGTAACACCCCTTTTGGAATAGGCAATCCATATTCTCTTGCTTCATTTGAAAAGGCCCTGTATCTTTGTTTAAGCCAAATTTTTAATACCTTTAATCCTCCAATATCATTTTGACTTGATTTACTTTCAAAAAATTCTAATATTTCACTTCTTGCTATAACTTGTTTTTTCTCCTCAAGTATGTCTTGAAGATCATCTCTACTTATTTTTCCTCTTTGAGTAAGTGCTTTTGCAGTAACTTGCTTTACTTTTATTTCACTTAATCCACTAGAAGCTATGGTAAGTTCGTTTAAGTCTTGTTCGTTTAAATTTGAATTAGTGTTAATAGCAATCTTTTCTATTAGATTCTTCAATTCTTTTTGATCAGGTAAGGGCAGGTTAATTATTGTCATTAAATCATCTAATTCTTCTGATGATGGAGATATATGAGAACTAATAATTATATTATGACTAGTTTCCTTAAGAACATAAGATAATTCTTTAATTGTCCTACTTATAGATGGATCATCATAAAATTTATGAAAATCTTTTATTAATAATATTGTTGATACTTCTGAATTTTGTTCCTTGATCCAATTAAGAACTCCTAATGGGTTGTTAGAAAATTTACCTTCTTCATTTAATACACCTTTAATTCCATTCACACAATCCCAGCGTACAAACCTTTTAATGTTCAATCTTTCACATGAAAAGTTGAGGATCTTTTCTAATCTTTCTTCTTCTTTAGTCTTTATCCAAATTATTGATGTTCTTGATTTTATAAGTAATTCAAAATTTTTACTCCAAGATTCCATTATTCATTAAAAATAAATTATTTTTTACTATTAGGTTCAAATGGTAATCTTTTCTCTGAAATAGTAGCAGCAGTAGTATTTATAACTGCGTCTTTATTCTGTAATTGATCATCAAGAATCTTCTGAAGATTTTCAGGTAAAGCCTCTTTATTAAGTAGAAAGGTTTGAAATGCTTGGAATATATTTGCTACAACCATATAAAGTAATACACCTGCGGGGAGGGGGAAAAATAAGAACATCCCTGTAATCATTATCGGTGTTATTTTATTGGCTGTAGATTGTTGAGGATTAGCTGGCATACCTTGCCCAGACAATACCTGTGAAAGTAATAGAGTTAAACCGAAGGCCCCAACTAATCCAGCTATATCCCAATTTATTGAACCATCCACATAAAAGCCAACCTGGCCAAGAGCTTTTATAAAAAGAAATCCACTCTTAGCAGCTAAACCAGGTATTTTAGCTTCAATTGTTGCATCTCCTGGTTGGATAGCTGTTACTAAACCATCTTGTGAAACCTTTAAATTTTCGGATCCTTTCGAAACTTTCCAAGTAGGTAGAAATTTAGACCCATTATCAAATTTTGACAAAACATCTGAATAACTTTTACCGTTTGTTGTCTGAAGATTTATCTTGACTGATTCATTTGATCCTAACTTTGTTCCATTTGGTAATGTAGCAACAACTGGGAAATGAGATTTTTCAGTTATAAATATTGAGTGCCTAGGTGATTTATAAGGTTTAGGGTCAATAGCAGCTATTTGGTCTTGAGGAAGAACTTTTAAATTAATATTGTATGGAACATCTGCGAAAGGAGAGCCTCTTAAAGTAGCAAATAATGCAAATAAAACAGGCATTTGAACGATCAAAGGTAAGCAACCTGCTAAAGGACTACCAAACTCATTCATTAATTTACCTAATTCTTCTTGCTGTCTCTTTGGATCTCCTGAAAACTTGGATTTTATTTCTGCTTGTCTTTTTTGCATTACTGGTTGAGCTATTTTCATTCTTCTTGCGCTTCTTATAGATCCAGCGCTTAAGGGGAAAAGTGCAATTCTGATTACAACTGTTAGTGCAACAATAGCTAAACCATAGCTAGGTACTACACCATAGAAAAAATCTAGAATCGGGATAAGTAGCTTTTCTGAAATGAACCCGATCACAATATTAAAAAAGAGGTAATTTTACTAGACATTTTATTGTACAGGATAAAAAGGTTTTTGTAATTAAGTTAATTATGATTTAGTAGCAAAACCCTCAACCTCGTTGAGATTTGTTTTTTGCAATCTTTTAATAATATTTTCTTCAATAAACTTTTGCTTTTCTCTAAATAGGGGTAGGGATTTCATCTCAACCTTTGCACCGTCATTGAGAATAAGAACCATATCCCCATATGATCCAAAGCCTCTTGGAATAGATCTTATCTCATCAATATTAGATAATGAAACCTGGGTTTTATTATTCCCAAACCATCCACCTTCTATAGTTATTCTCTTATTCGTAATTTTATATCTTAACCATAAAGCTCGAACTATTGCTGCAAAAGTAAAAGGTAAACCTAGAATTGTTAATCCTGCTAGTAAATTAATTATTAGATCACTTTTCGCAGGACCCCCTTCATAAAAAGTTTCTTCATTCATGTTAATCATTTGATTAGACCAGATTTAAACATTAGATATTGAAATTCCTCCAATAGTTTACTTTTATCATTGTAGAAATTTCCAATTTTTAGGTTAACAAGTAACCAATATGGTTTGTGGTTATTATATTTCTGTATATTTTTTAGTAAGTATTCATGCAAGATTCTTCTGATTTTATTTCTTTCTACAGCTTTTTTTGAAACTTTTTTACTTATTGCTATAGCTACTTTAAAATTGTTTGAGGTGTTAGTAATTCTATGGGATATAAGAATTTGTTGATTAGACCTTGCAATCTTAAAAGTCATTAATTTCCCGTAATACTTTACGGAATTTTTATGAATATAATCAAAAGTCCTATGACCTTGTAATCGCATTGATTTTGGTAAGGCCATTATTAAATTAATTCAGACCGCAATTCTTTCCCTACCTTTTTGTCTTCTGCTTTTAATAACTCTTCTACCAGTATGTGAACGCATTCTTACTCTAAATCCAGATACACGTTTTCTTTTTCTTGAAGTTCCGCCAAAAGTTCTTTTAGTCATTGTTTTAATTATCCATTATTAATTTATCATTTAATCGATCACTATAGTCCAGCTTCCTAAATAACTTGAATCGGATTTGCCTATATACTGCCCGTAAGAATGGAATTGATATAGTCCAGTTTTTCTTGGATTGAAAACTCTTAAGACAATGGCAAAACTATCTTTATTATAAGGAATTGGGCGGTAAGGGTAAAAATCTAATGATGAGTTATCTTCTTTTATTTCTATATCAGCAGGTATATTTTCAATACATTTTGTTCTAGTATCAAACCCACCTATTCTCACCCTGCAAAGACTTATATTTTCTTTTTTCAACTTTGTTTTAAAAGATTTAGGTATAGCTAAATTAATCTTTAATATTTCATCTTTTCTATCAGAGGGTCTAAAGAAAAAATAAATGGTATTTCTAAATTTTCTTTGGTTTTCCTTTTGAAACCATTTTAATCTTCTATAACCAGATTCTTGGTCCCATTGAAACTCTAAACCTGCTTTAGCTTCATTGATGTTAATGAATACTGGAATTGAAAATAATATTGGGGTGATTAAAAAAAACTTTAATATTTTTAAATTAAAAAAATTTTTCTTTTTTATTTGAAACATGGATTTAATAGCTGCTTAAGGACGTAAATTTGATTTATAATTATTTTATTTAGGTTAACATCTATCTGGTCTTAAATTTGAAGCACCCCTTAAATAAGGATGTTTTACAAGGGTATTAGCAGGTAATAAAACTTGGGCCATTAATCTTATACAAAAATCAATATCATTAGGAACATACATTTGTTGGCAATCTAAAAATGCAACAGCATCTAGGCCATTACATTTCCTTGCTATTGAAGCAGGAAAACATGCATCTAAATCTTTTGTCACAGTAAAAATAATAGATAATAAGTTCTTTTTCAAAAGATTATTACGTGAAATTAATTCATCAATTAATTCAACTACAGCATTCTCAATTTCTCCAACAGAATTGCCATTTGCTGTGGTCGCTCCCCTAATGAAAGTGTATTTATAATCACCCTTATTTAGTTCAACCATTTTAATTCAAGGCTTGTATAACCATAGTATTTTATTAGAAGAATTAAGCTCGAAGCAGATATTATGTATGACTTTATCTATAATTTTACTTCCAGGAATAAGTCCAAGTATTTTCTTTTTTTTCTTCCCAAACGTTAATGGCTTTATTTTTGGGTCTATATTAACCATATTTGCAGCAATTTCCCTCGCAACAAATTCATCTCCAATTTCATCAACTAACCCTAATTCTTTCGCTTGTGTTCCAGTAAAAATTCTTCCATCAGCAAATCTCTTTACTTCTTCAATAGGTAAATTTCGTCCTTCTGCAACAGCCTCAGTAAATTGTTTGTAGCTTTCATCAATTAAGATTTGTAGTAAATTTCTACTTTCCTCACTTAAAGGTTTATCTGGAGAAAGAATATCTTTATAAACCCCACTCTTAACTGTCTCAAATTTAATGCCAATTTTATCTAATAATTTAGATAAATTATTTCCTCTTATAATCACACCAATAGAGCCAGTAATTGTTCCTGGATTTGCAACTATTTTGTCAGAGGCTACACCAATGTAAACTCCTCCTGAAGCGGATATGTTTCCAAAACTAGCAATTACTTTACATCCTTTGTCTTTTAGTCGTTTAATAGCAGAGTATATCTCTTGACTATCTCCAACAGTACCTCCTGGAGAATCAATTCTCAAGATTAATGCAGGAAATTCTCTTTCCTCAATTTGTGTAAGAGCTTTAAGGATAGAAACTCTTGTAGAACTTGTAATCGGCTCATCAATTACGATACGAGCCATTCTTTTTTTTGATTTTCGTCTAAAAGGCCAAATCATTCTTTTAAGGGAAAAACATGAAACTACTTTAAAAAGACTATCAGAGAGCTAATGAATTCAATCCTAAATTGGTTTTTAATGATACTCCCTTTCGCATTGTGGGGGACTTCAATGGCGGCAATGACCCCCCTAGTATCCAGTGCTGGGCCTGATTTGGTCGCTTCATTAAGATTACTTCCTGCAGGAATTCTTGTTCTTATTACAACATATTTGTTTAAAAGAGATTTGAAAATTTATAAGTGTGACTTGAAGTGGTTTTTAGTTTTTACATTTGTTGACGCTACTTTATTTCAATTATTTTTGACATATGGGATCTCAAAAACTGGTGCTGGTTTAGGTTCAGTGTTAATTGACTCTCAACCTCTTTTGGTGGCGATTTTGGCAAGGGCAATCTTTGGTAATTTAATTAATCCCATAGGATGGTTAGGTTTGCTTTTTGGTTTGGGGGGGATAGTATTTTTAGGAGTCCCAAAAGAAATTCTAGAAAATTTATGGTTAATGTCTGATAAGAGTATTAGTGATGTTGCTTTTAATGTAGGGGAACTATGGATGCTTGCTGCTTCACTTGCGATGGCATTAGGAACCATTTTAATTAGATTCACCTGTACAAAAAGTGATCCAGTTGCTGTAACTGGATGGCACATGGTTTTAGGTAGTGTTCCTCTAATAATTAAACATAGCGTGCAAACAAACTTCCAATTAATACCAGATTGGTCAATATTAGATTGGACACTTATGACATTTGCCAGTCTGTTCGGGGGAGCTTTGGCATATGGATTATTTTTCTATTTTGCTAATAATAAAGAAATCACCGGTTTCAGTACTCTTGCATTCTTAACTCCTGTATTTGCTCTTCTCACAGGAGGTGTTTGGTTAGATGAAAGACTGACATTTATCCAATGGATTGGAGTCGTCTTTGTTCTTATTTCAGTATTCTTTGTTAGTCAGAGAGAGTCTTTATGGGAAAAGACAAATACTTAGACTACTATTTTAATATTATTCAAGATTAAATAATTCAATAATGAGGATTGTTTTAATTAGTACCCCAATAGGCTTCTTAGGAAGTGGCAAAGGTGGAGGTGTTGAGTTGACTTTAAATTCTTTAGTAACAGGATTGCTCTCACTTGGGCATTGCGTAGATGTTGTAGCTCCGAAAAATTCTAAATTGTTTGATATTAATAAAGAAGCAAAACTACATTGTGTTGAAGGGGTAGAGCAAGTTAGTTGGCAACATCAGGATTATTATTCTCCTGCAATTATTCCAGATAATTCTTTATTATCATCTATGCTTGAAAAGGCTATAGATATAGGAAGTAAAGCTGACATATTATTGAATTTTTCCTATGATTGGCTGCCTATTTGGATGACCCTTAACTTAAACATTCCAATTGCTCATCTTATTAGTATGGGTTCCGAAAGCTCTGTTATTAATAATTTAATATCAAAGGTGTACCTCAAATATCCTTATAATTTTGCTTTCCATTCCTACACACAAGCTTGTGATTTTAATTTTATTAAAAACCCAATTATTGTTGGAAATGGTTTTGAATTGAAAAATTATATATTTCAAGGTAACAAGGATGGTCCTTTGGCTTGGGTTGGAAGGGTAGCCCCAGAAAAAGGTTTAGAGGATGCTGCTTATGTCGCTAATAAACTTGGAGAAAAACTTAATGTTTGGGGGATCATACAAGATGAGTCCTATGCTTCAAAAGTAGAACAATCATGCACTTCTGGTTCCATCGATTGGAAGGGTTTTTTAGAAACTGATAAGTTACAAAAAGAACTTGGTAAATGTAGAGCTTTATTAAATACTCCAAAATGGAATGAAGCTTATGGAAACGTTATAGTTGAAGCTCTTGCCTGTGGGGTACCTGTAATAGGTTATAAAAGAGGCGGTCCTAGTGAAATTATTCAGCATGGGGAGACAGGTTTCCTTGTTGAACCTAATGATAAAGATAGCCTATTATCATACTTGCAGATTATTAATACAATCAATCGAAGAGATTGTAGGGACTGGGTTGAAAAGAATGCATCAACCAAAATATTTGCTAATAGAGTTTTGAAATGGCTTACTAAAGTTATTAAGGAAAATTAATTTAAATTAAGGTGATAAAATGATGCTCTTTAATTCCAAAAGAAGGTTTTTAACTTTTTTTATAGTATTTCTTGCTGGAATAAGCATTTTTATTTTAGGTCTAGGTTCAACTGGATTAGTAGATGAAACCCCTCCACTTTTTGCGACGGCTGGGAGAGCAATGAGTGAATCTGGTGATTGGTTAACTCCTAAAGTAAATGGAATTTATCGTTTTGATAAGCCTCCTCTAATTTATTGGCTAATGGGTTTTTTTTACTCTCTGCCAAAGAATGAAATATGGGATAGCTTTGGCACTCTATCAGCAAGACTTCCCTCAGCATTGGCATCATTATTTTTAATGATAATGATAGGAGATACAATTTTTTTCGGGTCACAAAAAGAAGATAGAAAATTTATCTTGTCAATAGTTGGGTCTTTAGCATTTGCTTTGTCTCCACTTGTAATTATTTGGAGTAGAACAGCAGTAAGCGATGCACTTTTGTGTGGGAATTTGGGAATTAGCCTTCTCTTGTTTTGGAGAAGGATGGCAAGTGATAAACATGAAAAATGTATTTTTGCTTGGATTTTTTTGGGTTTTGCAATTCTAACAAAGGGACCTGTAGCTCTTGTTTTGGCAATATTTACTATCACATTGTTTTTCTTTACTCAAAAAGACTGGAGAAACCTGTTTTTAAAAATAAATCCTAAATTGGGTTTCCTATTAACATTTTTAATTAGTATTCCATGGTATCTTTTAGAGCTAATTAAGGAAGGAAAGCCTTTTTGGGACAGCTTCTTTGGTTATCATAATTTTCAAAGATATACATCAGTTGTAAATAGTCATTCTGAACCGATTTGGTTTTTCTTTTACATTATGATATTGGCATCTTTACCTTTTACTCCTTTTTTGTTTCACGGCATATTTGAAACTTTTAAAGAACTATTCAAAAGTTTTAAAGAAGGCTTTGACTCTTCTGAAACTCTTTTTATTTATTCTTTATGCTGGTTTGGAGCTGTTTTTATTTTCTTCAGTATTTCTGCAACTAAACTTCCAAGTTATTGGTTACCTGCAACTCCAGCTGCTGCAATTTTAGTAAGCAATAGTTTTTTAAAATTTAAAAATCAAAATAAAAACTTTTCATATTTATTTACGTTTAACATTTTAATACTGTTTGGATTGTCCATAGCATTTTTCTTTTCAAGTTTTTGGTTAGGATTGATAAATGATCCTGAGATGCCAAATCTTGCATTTGACTTAATAAGTTCAGGAATAATTCTGAAAGCTAAATTATTTTTCTTTTCATTAGCTCTTTTTGCCTTAATTTTATATTTTATTAGATCCAAAAATACACTTTTATATCTTCAAATTTTATTATTAATTGGACAATTATTTTTGATGCCTCCAATTAGAAAATTAGGAGATAATTCCAGGCAATTACCTTTACGGAATATATCTAAATTAATTTTAAATAATCGTAAGGAAGAGGAAACTCTTGCAATGATTGGGATAAGAAAACCATCTTTACATTATTATTCTAGGCAAATCGTTTTTTATGAACCAAGCAGTAGATCTGGATTAATTAATTTATCTGAGAGATTAAATTTTGATAGAAGAACAAATTATATTGATACCCCTAATTATGAATACAAATCTTTGTTAGTTGTCATTGATGAATATTCTGCTCTTGAGGAACATTGGTCAAATATTGAGCATCAAAAATTAGGCAAATATGGAATTTATAATTTATGGCGCATTAAAAAAAGTGATTTAAATAAGTATTCTAATGAACTTTTTAATCAAGGTTATCGCTCTAATTGGAGAACCAGACTAGTTGAAAAATTTTAACAAAGCTTTTTCTTTAATAAAGCATTTTTCAGGTCATTAAAGCTGCACTTATTGGGGATTTCTATTCCATTCAAACCTTCAAGCAACTCGAGATCAATAACAGAGTCCTCTGCCAAAAAGCTGAAAACTTCATTAATACTAATTCCCATATCTTGAGCCATCTCTGATATGAGCCTTAAGGTATCCTTTCTCACAGAAATTCTGAGGTCTAGAGCAATATATTCATTTTCAGAATTTGCTGACTTCATAAACTAAATCTTAAGACATTATGTAGTTATGCGCATAAATTCTTTACAATTCTAAGGAATCATGTATTTAAATTTAATTTATTAACTTTTCTAGCTTTAAGTAGAGGTAGTTATAAATAATGTCAAAATTGGAATAGAAATTAATGAAATTAATGTTGTAATAAAAAGAATTTTTGAAGCAATCATTTGATTAACTTGATAAGCTTCTGCCATTAATATTTGTGATATTGCAGTTGGCGTTCCTGCCTGAAGAACCAATGCTGATGTTTGATAGATATCAAAATTTAAAAATTTACTTATTACAAAAATAATTAAAGGAAATATAAATAATTTAAGTAAAATTGAATATTTTATTCCTGCATTAAGATCAAAAAAATCACCTTTTTGATTAGTTATTATTCCAAGTCTTGTTCCAACAATTATTATTGCTATCGCTATTACTATTCTGGCAGGAATCCAAAGATAATTCCCTAAAAGAACTTGTACCTTAAACAGATATGCTATTAATACACCTATTATTCCCCTTGAGGCAGGGCTATTTATTAATGCATTTAATAGTACTTTGATATTCGGCATATTTTCGTAGGTTGGATTTTTTTTAAGGAAAAAAGGTCCAAAAATCCAAGCAAAGAGTGTCGTGCCCAAATCAAATCCAATAGTACAGTTTATTGTCTTCGAAGAGAGCAGAGCTATTGCTATTGGTATTCCAAGAAATGAAGTATTACCAATTAATCCTGCTAATTGCAAAGTGTAATTAGGTAGTTTACTTTTTAAAATTGGTATAAAATTTATAAAAAATAATAGAAATCCAATTATAAAAAAAGCAACTATTGCGCTTTTAATTAGGTCTGTATCTATACCTTCTTTTAATAAAAGGCCCATTACACTTAAAGGAATGCCATATCTTATTAGCGGTTTAGCAATAAATTCTGATAACTTTGGGTCCTTTTTTCCAAGAAAAAAACCCAAAGTTAAAAAAGGAAGAATATTTACAAAAAGAGAGTAGATAGAATTAATTAAATTTTCTTTAAACCAATCTTAACTTGCAGTAGTGCTGTCAAAAAGTTTTTTAATAATATGGATAATTTAAATTATTTTCCAGACGGCTTTTTCTGGAATTAAGGGAGATTTATTCATGTCTTCTGGTTCTTTGGTTAGAATCCTCCAATTCGGAACTCTACAAGTTACGTAAGCAGGACTTTCTATTAAAACGCCTGGTTTTTCATCAAATGTACAGGTAAAACCCTCTTTCCAATAGCCACCTTTATTAAGGCTACCTTTAAACCAAACCCAACATTTTGAAGTTTTCAAGAAGTAAATAATATTTTATTTATGATAAGAAATTTTTAATTAATATTTGGGTAAATTAATACTTTTAGATTTATTTATTATCACTATTTATCTTTTGGAGAAATATATTTTGGAAATTAATATCAATAGATTAAGAATAAAAGTAATTAAGTTGGCTAAAAGGATTGGTAAAGACGATATTTTATAACCGTAAATAATCCAAGATAAAACTCCGATAATAAACATAATTAAAGTTATTAAAGAGACGTCATCTGCCTTTTTTGTTTTTAAAGTTTTAATTAATTGAGGAAGAAATGCAACGGTGGTAAGAATTGCTGCAAAATATCCAAAAAACTCCTTGTCCATCAAAATTTATTATTTACATACCTCTGATATAAATCCAAGAGGATTATTCATAGTGGATGAATATCCAAGTACATCCTGAGAAAAATATTTGTAAATAACTTGATTTTGGTTATTTATAATGAATGATGCCCCTCTTTGAGGAAGAAATTTATTATTCAAGATATAATGTTCCCAATTTTGGATAATTTCAATCATATTGTTTAATCTAAATGTTGCTAATTCAAATGGTCTTAAGTAACCATCCCCAAATGCTAGTTTAAAAGACTTACCTGAAAATTCTAAGATATTTAATAAGTTAATTTGATCCAGCTCTGAAAAGATTTGCTTTGAATTCCTATCTCCTGTATACCCTCTAATAACTTCTTTTATGGTTTTTAATGAGTTCACTCCAGATAGCATTAATAGCATATTGATCCAGCCTCCTAGACCTGTATCGATACCTTTCGAAGCCATTAGATCATTATGTATTTTATTATCGGGAATAACTTCTAAATTTTCTCTAGGGAAACCTGTGAAATTGCAAAATTTTTCTTTGCCAATCTTATTACCAATACCCACAGCAAATATATTTAGATCCGTATTCTGATTACTATCAAGAAATTTAGTTAAATTAATTGCGTATTCAAAGCTATCAAAATCTCCCAGTAATCCAAATAAAATAATTAATTTATATTTTTTCTTGCCTTTAAAGTTAAAGTCTTCAATAAGTTTATTCAGATTGTTTTCAAAACTATTTGTAATCATTGACTAATTTTTTGAGTAAGATTTCTTTAAAAAATTTTTTTACTTTAATTGGTATAAAATTTTACTTAAGAAAGTTTTTATGGAAATTAATTTTTTTGATTTTAATTTTATTATTTTAGGGTAAACAATTTGAAGTTATGACCGTAGGAATTTATTACGCAACCACAACTGGAAAAACTGAAGACGTTGCAGATCGTCTTCATAGTTTTTTTTCTTCAGCAGAATCACCAAAGGATGTCTCAGATGTTGATGATCTCTCTGAATTGGAAGGCCTTGATGCAATTATTTGTGGTATTCCTACTTGGAATACAGGAGCAGATGAAGAAAGATCAGGTACAGCATGGGATTCTATTTTAGATGATATAGGAGGACTTAGTTTGTCAGGAAAGAAAGTTGCTATTTTTGGCTTAGGTGATTCATCTACCTATACCGAAAACTATTGTGATGCAATGGAAGAGCTTCATAGCTATTTCGTAAAAGCAGGTGCTGAAATGGTTGGCTATGTTGATAAATCCTCTTATACATTTGATGAGTCAAAAAGTGTAATAGGTGGGAGTTTTTGTGGTTTACCACTTGATGAGGATAGTGAATCTGATTTGACTGATTCTCGTCTAGAGAATTGGGCCGCTCAGTTAAAAAGTGAAATTCCTTCTTTGGACTAACCCTATAAAGATATGATTTCCTAACTTGTAACAATTGTTCTCTGAAAGTATGTTTTTTTTACTTAGAAATTAAAACTTTTTTACTTAACAATTAAAACCTGTAAAGACCTTTGTAAAAAACATTCTTATAAGCAATAGGCTCAATTTGATGTTTACTTAAATCAAGTGTTACAAACTTACGGAAAATCCGATGTCACCTATGACTGGTATGCAGGGAATTCTGGTGTTGTAGGGCGTTCAGGTAAATTCATAGCTTCTCATGCTGCTCATGCAGGACTTATGATGTTCTGGGCAGGAGCTTTTGGACTATTTGAATTAGCTCGTTATGACGCCAGTCTTCCTATGGGTGTACAAAATTTAATTTGTTTGCCTCATCTTGCAGGCCTAGGAATTGGTGGTGTTCAGAATGGAGTTATTACAGAAACATATGGAATAGTCGTAATTTCTACATTGCATCTAATTTTCTCAGCTGTCTTAGGAGCAGGGGGATTATTACATTCCACAAAATTTGCGGGTGATCTTGGAGAATATCCTGAAAGAAGTAAACCTAGAAGTTTTGACTTCGAATGGGATGATCCAAATAAATTAACTTTCATCCTTGGGCATCACCTAATCTTTTTAGGTCTTGGGGCAATTTGGTTTGTTGAATGGGCTCGTATTCATGGTATTTATGACCCAGCTATAGGTTCAACAAGACAAGTAATCTACAATTTAGATATTGCTGCTATATGGAATCATCAATTTGATTTCCTAAAGATAGATAATCTTGAAGATGTTATGGGAGGCCATGCTTTTTTAGCCTTCTTGGAAATCTTTGGTGGCATTTTCCATATTTGTACAAAACAATTTGGAGAGTATACAGAATTCAAAGGAAAAGGATTGCTTGGAGCTGAGTCAATTTTGTCTTACTCATTAGTAGGAGTTTCCTATATGGCTTTTGTTGCAGCTTTCTGGTGTGGTTCAAACACTACAATATATCCAGTGGATCTTTACGGAGAACCTTTAAAGCTTCAGTTTGATTTCGCTCCTTATTTTATAGATACTGTTGATTTAGGTTCAGGTGAATACACTTCAAGAGCATGGTTGTCTAATGTTCATTTCTATCTTGGATTCTTTTTCTTACAAGGTCATTTATGGCATGCTTTAAGAGCTATGGGATTTAATTTTAAGAAAATTGGCCAAGCTTTTAATAATATTGAGAATACAAAAATTACTCAAAACTAGTTTAATTAAAAAAAACCTCTCTATTTAACTATTAAATTAGGGAGGTTTTTTTGTACTATTATGCATAGATTTAAAAATCAAATTATGAATTCAGATAAAATAAATTGTAAGAAAATCTTTCAAAAGGCTTATGAGAAAAGATATACTTGGAATGAAGATTTTAATGGTTATAAAGGTAAATGTAGTTTTCTAATTGATAATCATCTATATGAAGGTGAATTTGTATTAGGTAAAAACTTTAAACCAGATATTAAAAAAATAAATGATGATAAAATTGTTAAGCTTATTGGATCTCAATTGTTTGAAGTATGTATCCATAGGTTAAAAAGAGAATTTGAATCTATTCATTCAGAAAACAATTTTAATTTTTTAAGAAGTTCTGATATGGGTATTGAAATGAAGGTATCTGGTAAAAATGATGGAGATAAATATAGGGTTAAAGATGAATGTATTAATATGGTATATCGTAAAATTCATGGGAATATTATTGAAATTTTTGTTGATGAATTTTTAGAAACAGAAATAGGTTTCCTTAGTAAGAAATACACTAGTCAACAAATTGAACCAAATACTCTTAAGCCAAATTCTGACAAGTTAGAATACGAGGATGAATTCATCAATATTGGTACTAATAATATTTGGATATTAAATTCAAGAACGATAAAATATTTAAACAAAAACCAAGAAGAGGAAGTTCAAAAGTTTGTTTTTGAGGATATATGTTTATTTAGTTGAGATATTTCTATTCAACCAATCTAAATCCTTTATCTAGTAATTTTTGATATAGAAGTCTTGCTCTAAAGGCTAAAATCTGTTCTTCATTTTCATTACTAATTACATGAAAGTAATTCTTGTCTAGTTTGTTTTTACTAAAACAGACATTAGCTTCTCCCAATCTTAATGTCCAGTTTTCTTTTTTTGCTAAATGTTGATTAGGTCCAAGGTCCCATGGACATTTTTCAGGATATTTTTCTCTTTTAGTACCCATATGATTTTTTAGAACTAACTAAATATTAATCAAAATTAGATAGTTAGGCTATTGATTAAAATTTTTGGATTTAATTAATAGATTAATAATATTATTATTCTTTAGTGGCTATTAAACAATAAAATGGATCTTTTTTAAAAAAGTTAAAGATATTAAGATCTGGTTCATTAAACTTTTTAATAATTCTTGGTTCTTTAAATCCATTTGAGATCAATACTTTTCTAACATATTGAACCCTCTCATCTTCAGTTGATGTAGTCCATATATTAGGTGCTTTATGCCAAAATGCTCTATTTGAGAATGAGACTATTATTTTGCCTTTGTCACTTAGAATTCTTGATATTTCTCTTGTTAAATTCTCTGGGTATTGTAAATATTGCCATGCTGCAACCATTAAGCAATAATCAATGCTTCCATTTTCTAGTCTAATATCTTGGTTTATATTAAAATTCTGAACCCAGAAAGAATCTAAAATATTGTTTCTTTCAAGTTCCTTTTTATTTAATCCGTGACCAATTACTTTTTTATATGTATTCTCCTTAGGTAGATAACTATCCCAACTGGACATTAAATCAAGAACAGTTGAATGATTATCAATTTCATTTTTATAAACCTGCGATAAATATTGTCTAAAATTTGAATCTAGATGATAGACAAATTTTGGCTCAGAGTAGAATTCTTCGTCATTACTCTCATCAAGTTTTTTTCTTTGGTAATTATTTAAAACTTCCAAAATAATTTATTAAATCATATCTATTAAATGTAATAAATGAATAATTATTTTGTCCTTAATAATTAAAAATATTGAAAAAAAGTAGACAACTAATCAATAAAAGTTAGATTGTTAATTAGTTATTTGATTAATAATGACTGAATTTAAAAGGAGCAAAAGAAATATATCTAAATATGCTCTTTTTAATCCCTATAAAAATGGAATTAGTTCATACGATATGACTTATTTATCATCAAGAAAAAGTGTTTTAAAAAACAAGGCGATGAATCTCCAGAGTAATTCCAAAAAAGACTACTTCTCTTCATAAGAATGCCTTATATTAATATTTCGACCTCAGCAAAAATAAAGGATAAAAAAAATCTTCTTGATGAAATTACAATATTGATTTCATCCTTAACAAACAAATCAAAAAGGTTTGTGATGGCAAAAATAGAGGATGATTCAGAAATGTATTTTGAAGATGACAGCCCTTGTTGTTTTATAGAAATAAAGTCAATAGGTTCTATTAATACTTCGGAAATTACAAAGACTATCTGTGATTTTATTTATGAAAAGATAGGAATTCCAGTAGATAAGATTTATATTCGCTTTGAAGATGTTTCAGCTTCGATGTGGGGTTGGAATGGAAAAACATTTGGCTTAGAATGAACTTATCTTTCAATGATGAACGAAATGGAGATAAATTCTCTAGTTGATTTAAATAGTTATAGATCTGCTCCCGAATTAAGTAAAATTCAAACAAAAAAATTGTTAGAGGAGTTGAAACCAAAAATAAAAGGTGCTGATTGGATAACAGTTGGAATAATGGCAGCTAATGATTTTGAAGCAGTTGAGGCATTGAAATCAATTCGTAGAAAATATTCTTCAATCAAATTCATTGACCTAGACTCTTTGCATGCAGATGGAAGAGTTTTTTTAAAGGCTAATCAAAAAACTGGAAATGTTCTAATTAGATCTGAGAATGGTCTTGGGGAAGGAATTTTAGTAACATGTCAATGTGAGGAAGATTCTGCAGGATCAAGTACTTATGGTCCATTTCCATTGGACTTTTTCACTAAATAAATTTTTTTATGCCTTTATCAACAATTTTGTATCTGCAGACTTTTTTCTCAGAAGAACTTGTTCAGACGTTTGAGTTGATAATTACCTTTTTCTGTCTTTTTGGGATTATTTTTTATTTACTTATTACAGCTAAAAACAAAAAATATTTACAGAAACAGAAATAATATTTTTTAAAAAATTTTTTTTCTTTTCTTAAAGAAGCTTTGTTATCATAGTCAATGGTTTGCTACTGAGTCTCAAATTATTTAATAAGATGTTTTTTCAAGATATAATTCAAAATTTAAATAACTTTTGGTCTGAAGAAGGATGTTTGCTTATGCAGCCTTATGACACTGAAAAGGGTGCTGGCACGATGAATCCTCATACTTTCTTAAGATCTATTGGACCTGAACCTTGGAAAGTGGCATATCCTGAACCATGTAGAAGGCCAACTGATGGTCGATTTGGCGATAATCCAAATCGAGCCCAACATTACTTTCAATATCAAGTAATAATTAAGCCTTCTCCTGAAGGAATACAAGAAAAATATTTATCATCCTTAGAATTACTAGGAATTAATCCCAAAAATCATGACATAAGATTTGTAGAAGATAATTGGGAATCACCAACTCTAGGGGCTTGGGGAGTAGGTTGGGAAGTATGGTTGGATGGAATGGAAGTTACTCAATTTACTTATTTTCAGCAATGCGGGGGTATAGATTGTAATCCAATACCAATTGAAATAACTTATGGATTAGAGAGAATTGCAATGTTCTTACAGGATAAAGAAAGTATTTGGGAACTAAATTGGAACAAGCATTTAAAATATAGTGATATTTGGCTGCAATTTGAAAAGAGTCAATGTTCATATAATTTCACCGAATCAAGTCCTGAAAACCTCAGGAAATTATTTGAAATTTATCAAGATGAAGCGAACAAATTAATTGAAAAGAAGCTTACGTATCCATCTCTTGATTTTGTACTGAAATGTAGTCACACTTTTAATTTATTGGATGCAAGAGGAGTTATATCTGTCACTGATCGTGCTCAATATATCGAAAAGATTCGAAAATTAGCTAGGGAAGTAGCATCATCTTGGATTAAGGAAAGAGAATACCTGGAATATCCTCTAATCAGAGAAAGTTAAATTAAAGCAGATATATATTCATTGACACACTCAAAAGTATAAAATTATACCCTTCTTTGAATCTAATCTTCCTATGTCTCTAGTTTACAGCCGATAGAATTTAAGTACCCACCTTTGTGGGCTATTTCCGTGTGAGGTAAAATGAAACTCTTCCAAAAAATGTTGGTAGCAGGAACAGCTATGAGCTTAATTGCTCCTATAGCCGCTCAAGCTTCCGACTCTATGAACCATGATGGTATGAATAGCTACTCTAGTAGCGAACGTAATTCTCAAAGAATTGATAGTAAAACTTTCTTTAACCAAGTTAATGAAGAGCTAGCAACACTTGAAGGCAGTGTTGATGGTTTACAAGCTCAGCAATATGATTTTGAGGCAGGTAGCTTCTCTGATACAACCACTCTTGATGGTAAAGCCGTAATGTGGGTCGGAGCTATTGACAACGCTGATGAAATCAACGCTGCAGGCAATGCTCAATCAGTTCAAACAGGATATACATATACCATGAACTTAAACACAAGTTTTAATGGTGATGATAATCTTTATGTACGTCTTAAGGGTGGAGAAAATGGTAATCAATGGGGAGACAAAGAAACCTATCACATTGAGACCAAAGACACAACAAGTGCATTTAATGTAGATAAAATTTGGTATTCATGGAAAGTTACAGATGATGTTACTGCATTTGTAGGTCCAAAAATTGAGAACTACTACATGTACATAACACCTTCTATATACCAGCCTGGTGTTTTGAAATCTATGAAGCTAGGTGGAAACTCTAACTTTGGAGCAAGTACTGATGTTGGTTTTGGATTCAAGTATGAGAATGAAAGTGGTTTTGGATTCGCTTCAAATATTGTTTCTAAGGATGCTGACGGTCCCGATGGAATGTTAGGCAAACAAGATCAAAACAAGTGGGATACACAGATTGCTTACACAACCGACAATTGGCATGTTTCCGCCACATTATCTGATGCTCAGAACTGGACTGCTCACGATTACAATGCTACTACTCGTGGAGCTGCCTTGGGAGGAGACGGCGGAGTAGCATCCACAGATACAACCGGTTATGCATTAAGAGCTTACTGGAGACCAGATAATTCTGGTACATCAACTCCTGAAGTATCTGTTGGTTATGACACAAAAAACCGCAGATAATGCTGCTGGAGCTGTATCTAAATATGCTAATAGTTATTTTGTCGGACTTACCTGGAGAGATATGTTCCAGGCTGATGATAGAATTGGAATTGCTTTTACTCAGCCATTAAAAGTTACTGAAATGGCTGATGATTCAGCAACTGGTGAAGTTGATCCATTTGTTTGGGAAGCTTATTACTCCTTTAGACCAAATGATTCAATAGAACTTAGACCAGCTGTATTTGGTGGTTCTAATATCACAAATGATAATGACGATGATGTATTTGGTGTAGCTTTAACTTCTGTATTCAAATTCTAAATAAAAGTAATAACTATACTTTTACTTAAATTAAAAACACCCTATAAAGGGTGTTTTTTTTTATAAACAATTTTATGTAATTCTTAGGATAAGATAACTTATTACCAACAGTTTTCGCCTTCTCCAATGGGAATACAAGTACTTGATTTTTTTGCCTCATCAGCTAATCGTTGGGCTTGCTCATCAAGAATGAAATCAGCCTCTAATGCCATATCAGTATTCCATTCCTTAAGACCCCCTAAATCATTTTCCCCTGCTTTTAAAGAAATATCTTCAGCTGATGAAATCGCTAGTGCACTTGTCGCAGCTATAAATAATGCTATGGAGCTTCTCTTTGGCATATGTAAATAAATAATCTTTATTTATAATAAAATTTTTTAAGTATCTTTTCTATTTGTTGTATAAAATGATTCTTTTAGCTTCCAAGTAATCTAAGTAAATTCGAATATGACTTGTAAACAAGGTCTAGTTCATCCGATCGCCCGTATTTAGCCAATAATCCTTTAGCTCCGGCTTCTAAATCAAATAAAAATTCTCTTTCTTCAATTGATTTGACATAGCTTTCTATCCATCCAACACATACTAATCTTTCTCCACTTTTAACCTCATTAACCGAGTGTAAATATGTACTAGGATAAATTATTACTTCTCCTGAGTTAAGTTTGAATGAGTTTTCATCATTAAGAGTCTCAATGATCAGTTCTCCACCTTGATATTGACTCTTGTCCGTTAAAGAAATTGTAAAAGATAAGTCTGACCTACCTGTTGACATATAGGGATTATCAATATGCCTACCATATTTCATGTTTTGAGAGGATTTTGTAAACATAACTCCATGAATAGTTTTCGGTAACGTGAAGCTTTTAATTAATGGATTCGCAAGTAATTTTTTTGATATTAAGTGAGTACATGCTTTAGATATTTCAGAATTTTTTGATAATTGTAAGTTGTTTTTTACAGTAGCAGCCAAAGATCCAGCAGTTTTTTTACCATTCTCCCAAAGCTTTTGTTCTTTATTGATGCTTTTTTTTATAGAATTTATTTCTTTGTTGGTCAGTAACTTTTGAGTTAAATAATTCATTGTTTGCGATAAATTTGATACATGCTTGTGTAAATAAAATATCTTTTTGGTTTTTTAACTTTAGTTATATATACAGTAACCATAGATACTAAATTCTAAAAGTGCAAAACTTAAAAAAAATAATTTTTTCAGCCTTAACATTTACATTATTTTTAAATGTTAATGTTCCTGCTAAATCTACAGAAAGAGTAGTTAATGTTTATTCAGGTAGACATTACAATACAGATAGAGGGGTATATAAGAAGTTTGCAGATGAAACAGGGATAAAAGTAAGGCTTATAGAAGCAGCTGGTATATCATTAATAGAAAGATTAAGAAGAGAAGGAAAGAATTCACAAGCAGATTTAATTTTATTGGTTGATGCGGCGAGAATAACTAATGCTGCTAAATCTGGATTGCTGCAAAGTATAAATTCATCATCTTTAGAAAAAGACGTACCAGTTGGTTTGAAAGATCCTGGAAAGGAATGGTATGCACTAACCAGAAGGGTTAGGGTTATGGTTGCCAATCCGAAAGTTGTAGATGTAAGTAAAATTAAAGATTATACAGACTTAGCTAATCCCTCTTTGAAAGGCAAAGTATGTTTAAGAAACAGAAAAAGTCCATATAATCAATCTTTAGTTGCTAATCAAATCGTTAACAAAGGGCAAGCAAAAACTAAAGCTTGGCTAAATGGGATTATTGCTAATGTTTCTCAACCTTTCTTCCCTGGGGATATTGCAATAATAAGAGCAGTTTCTAAGAAAAAGTGTGGAGTAGGGATTGTGAATCATTACTATGTTGCAAGAATGTTGGCGGGTATTAATGGTAGGAGAGATTCTTTGTATGCACAAAGAACATCTGTAATTACACCTAATCCTGCGCATGTAAATATTAGTGCTGGAGGTATTTCAAAGTATGCAAAAAATAAATCTGAAGCTATTCAGTTGCTTGAATTCTTGGCATCACCTGAAGGAAGTAAAGGCTTAGCTGCTCCAACTTTTGAACATCCTTTAAAGGAAGTTAATCAAAATAAAATAGTTAAAAACTTCGGAGAATTTACACCTGATAAGGTTACAACAGAAGATCTTGGAATTAATAATTCTCTAGCGATAAGATTGATGAAAGATGCAGGTTGGAAATAAAATTAAGATTTTTAGACAGAAGATAATACTATTTTACTTTTATACATATTCTTTGAATAAGGAGAGGTGGCTGAGTGGTTGAAAGCGAACGACTCGAAATCGTTTAATAGGTAACTGTTCGTGGGTTCGAATCCCACCCTCTCCGTTTTTTGCCAGTAGGAATGTAATTTTAAAAACTAAGAGTTTGTGGATTTATCCTCTTTAATATTAAATTCCCATACCCATAGTTCAATATTATTTAACTTTTGAATCCTTTTTTCTTCTAAAACATTTTTTCTATATCTTTGCCTTTGTTTGTTTGCCCACTTCCACTTTCAAGGATTTCTTTTTTCCAATCTATTTTTTCTGTCATTGTCCTTGTTGCTCCTGAATCTTCTTCAGTCTTTTGTATTCCTGATTCAGAACACCTAAACGCCAAGCACCTATCAATCCTTTTACACCTTCAGTTAACAGTTTTATATCTGCAGGTGAATGGAACTTCATCTCCAAGAATTCCTTCTGCCAAGATTTGTCATCCCATTTAGTCATACTTTCTCTCCATACTTTTTGAACTCCTCCAAAGAATTCACAACTATGCTCTTGTAATCCTCTGGAAATCTTGCCTTCATTATTGCAGGAATTTCTAAGCAATCTGGATAAGGATTATGCAAGTAAAAAATAACTTCCTTTTCTTGCTTTAGGACAATGTAGTTGTTTAATCCTCCTGCATAACTATTTTCTTTCTTCATTAAATTCCTACCTCTACTTTTTCATTGTCTGCAATGATTCTTCTTATAGTTGCTAATCCTAAACCAGTTTGCTCTCTAATACCTCTGTAACTTTCGCCTTCATCTCTTAATCTGAGAACTAATTTTTCTTTTTTCTCACTAGTTTTTGGTCTTCCTCCAAGTGATAAATTATTTTCTCTCCGATAATCTACGCTCATCTGCACACGTTCGCTGATCTGCTCACGCTCCACCTGATTTAATCCAGTTAATAATCCAATAAGAACAGGTGCAAACTTACCAAGTGCCTCAAGGTTGACTAATCCATCCAACGTGATGACATTAATCCCCTCTGCCTGTAAGTCATTTAATCTTTGAATTACTTCGGTTTGGGTTCTTCCAAGTCTTGAGAGAGTGCAAAGTTTGAGAGTATCACCTTTTCTAAGTGAAGATAGGCACTTCATTAGTTCTGGTCTTTCCTTCTCTGCCTTCCGAGTGCTTATTGTTTCAGAAAAGATCTGATCGCAACCACTTTCTTGTAACTTAGAAACTTGAGGGTCTAATATCTGTGTTCCTGTTCCAGAACTGATCCTTGCATACCCAATCACTTTGTTCATTTGTTTCAGTTACCAATCCTGTTACTGAAATTATAACACAAGAACAACCGAACACCCTTATTGAAACACTAAATTAAACAAAAATTACTAATTTAGTGTTGTTTTTGTATGGGTTAATTATGTTTCGCAAACCTTAAAGTTATTGAAACACTTATTTTTACCTAAAAAATAGTAAAAGTAATGAACGATAAACCAAAAAGTATAAACCAAAAGAAAATCCCCAATCCTTCATTGATTTCCCTTTTATTTTCCTCTGAAAAGAATCTAGAAATATTTTTAAAAATAATAGAGACAATAACTAATGGTGATAAAACTGAAAATATTGTTGCTGTGAATTTTGCCGAGTTTTTATAAATTGAAAATTCATCAATATCAGAAATTAAATCAAAAATAAATCTAAATAAAATCGTCAGAAAAAAGAATATAAATGGAGCAAGAATTGCAGGTTGAAAAGTTGTCTCACTCTCTATAGTAAATCCAAAATCTACTTTCCCTTGGAGAGTATTAATACAATTTTCTAATTGAGAATCTGTAAGACGAAAATATTCTGATTGAGGAATTCTCACATCACTATATCTTTGATGTAAGTCTTTCTCTAATTGCTCAAAGTTCTGAGTTTCTAAAACGGCAATGATTTCATCTGGTTTAAGTTGAGACATCCTTTGATTTAGATTCTGAGTTATTCCAATCTTGTAAAGATCTTGATTCCTTATTAGGTAAACAAATCCAGTCATGCTAATGATTAATAATGAGGCGGTTCTGATTCTTCTGGAGGGAAATAGGTATCATCATCATTACTTTTTTCCTTCTTCCTGAAATATTCTTCAGATGGGTCTAATCCATCATTATCGTAATCAATTTCTCTTTCCATTACTTCTCTAATACACTTTTTACTTTATCTGAGAATTTTTGTTCTTTATCAATTCTTGTATTTACTTTCATCGTTGTATAAATTCTAGGAGCACCTTTTGAATGAATTTTTTCATGGCACTTTTTAACACATTCAAAAACTTTATCCCATTCTCCTTCTATTGCAGTTCCATTCGCCCCTAATTCATAGTTCAGTCCTTCACTTTTTATGACTTCAATACACTCTTTTATGTAAGGCGATAAAGAAGTTCCAACCCCAATCGGTACTAGGCATAAATCAATACTTACAAACATAATTTAATTACCACTCAGATAAATCTAACTATTAATATCTTAAATACTTTTGGAAGGATCAAAAAATTAATGATTGAAAAGTGTTTTGAGTACAGTATCGTCCAATATCTGCAAGTTTTTGGTGTTGGTGGGTGTGTTGGTGGGTATGTACTTAATCGCTCAAAAATAATTCCTATATAGTCCAGTGTCTGCCCATGTTGCTTGTGATGTAATTTCACCCTCTCCGGTTTAATAGGATAATTAGCACTTTTAACTTTTTGAGTTCTAATTCAAATTGCAGTGATAGAGAAGAGTTCTAAGAAATATCAATTTCTGAATAGTTAGTTTTTATTTTTATGAGTGTTGGTGGATGTGTTGGTGGGTATTTTTAATGTGTTGGTGGGTATTTGATTGACGAAATATGGTGTTGCGTGAGTGTACTTTCTTCTCCTTTTCTCAGTCTGTTTTCGTTCATTCTTGTATATACAATTCTTAAATTAGAGAACCAATATCCAATAAATTTTTCTTTAGCCTCCCATATAAAGTTTAATTTTTTATATTAAATAAGTAAAAATTTAGCTTTCCCAGTAGGGGTCTGTAATTAAAGAGACTTTTAATGAACATTTTTTTTTACTTTCAATATTACTTATACAAGCTCTTACCGTCTCTCCATTTACATCTATTTCACAGGCCCCGCAACTTCCTGTTAGACACCCAGTTGGAATTTCTAAACCTGCTTTTTCTGCAGTAGAGAACCAATCATCTCCCTCTAAAGCATATGACTCATTATTGTTTGGCCATATAATTTTAATTTTTGATTCTTTCAATTTAATACTGATTTGATGTTTACATGTTTTGCAAATTCATTGGCGAGATTATCAATAATGGATTCTCTCTTCATTTTATAAGATCTTGTTTTTTTATCTAATAAGGGTAAACCTTTTCCCTTCCTGATTAAATTTATATATTGATCTCGCCATTTGTCATTTTCAAAGATCCCATGAATGTAGGTACCTACAATTATCCCACCTTCATTATTCTCTTTATACCAACCAAGATCAAAGTCTTTGAAAATAGGCTTTATTTCTAATGTGTTTTGATTACTATCAAATTCAGTTAAACCATTATGAATCTCAAATCCATTTATTTCAGATTTGCATGGCCATAACGATAAAGAATTGATTTGTCGTGTTAATTTTTTTTTAACAAAAGTCGTTTTTAATGGAAGTAATCCAATCCCGTTAATTTTTTGATCTGAAAAAGTTTCTGAACCTTCCTTAAAAAAAAGGATCTTCAAGAATTGTGCCTAGCATTTGTAGACCACCACAAATTCCAACAATATTGCCTTTATTTTTTGAATAATCTCTTATATTTTTTGATAATCCACACTCTTCGAGAAATATTTGATCTTTAATAGTTTGTTTACTTCCAGGAAGAATAAGAAAATCGAATTTATATAAGTTTTGGGATTTTTTTATCCAATCAATTTTTATGGATTCTTCATTTTCTAAAGGGTCAAAATCTGAAAAATTGCTTATAGATGGCAATCTTATTATTCCTACATTTATATCAGGGGTTCTGTCGCGAGAATTGTTTTCCAGTAAATCTAGAGAATCTTCTGGAGGGAATTTATCATTTAACCATGGAACAATACCTATAACAGGAATTTGAGTTTTACTCTCTATCCATTTCTTTCCTTCTTCAAATAATGAAAGATCTCCTCTAAATCTATTTATAATTATTCCTTTAATAAGTTTTTTTTCCTCGGGTTTCATTAACTCAAGTGTTCCTATAATTTGAGCAAATACCCCTCCTCTCTCAATATCAGTTACTAAAATACAATTTGCATCAAGATACTTTGCAACTCTTAAATTAGTAAGATCTCTATGAATTAAGTTCATTTCTACAGGACTTCCAGCACCTTCAATAACTAAGCGGCAATTTGGGTTTTGTTTATAAATAGAATTTAAACTTTTTTTTATTACTTCCCATCCAGGAATAAACCACTCCTTATAATAATTTTTTGCTGTAGTGACTCCAATACTTTTTCCAAGATGTATTACTTCACTTGTTGAGTTCCCCTGAGGCTTTAGTAGGATTGGATTCATTTCTGAAGAAGGAACAATACCGCAAGCAAAAGCTTGCAGTGCTTGTGAATATGCCATCTCTCCTCCATCCCAATCTACCCAGGCGTTGTTACTCATATTTTGCCCTTTAAAAGGAATTGGTTCTTGACCTAGATTTTTAAGAAACCTGCAAATTGCTGTAACTGTAATTGATTTACCTGCACCACTAGAAGTACCTAAAACCATTATTGGCTTTTTTATAGGTTGTAACTTCTCTGTAAAGTCCATTCGTAATTAATATAAACTTTTAAATTTATAAATTAGTATATTCAACTATAATTCAATAAAAAATTTGTGTTAATTCTAGCCTCTGCCTCTAAATCTAGAAAGAAATTACTAGAAAGTTCTCAATTCGACTTTATTCAAATTCCAAGTAACCTTGACGAATCAATCATAGAAGAGGAGGATATTTCTAATTTAGCGCTTGAATTATCTTTTCAAAAAGCTAATAGTATATCTAATAATATAAAAAAAATAGATTTACAATATGATTTTGATTCTAATTCTTTAGAAATTCTAGGTTGTGACTCAATATTTGAATTTAAAGGTAGAGCTTTTGGAAAACCTACTGATAAAGAAGAAGCATTTAATAGATGGAAAAGAATGTCAGGAGAGTTTGGGGTCTTACATACTGGCCATACACTTTTGATTTGTAATTATGATATAGCTTCACAGATGCTTACTGTAAAGAAAACAATTAAAAAAACAGTAAGTTCAAGAGTCTATTTTTCTAAATTAGAAGATTCAGAAATAAAAAAATATGTTGATTCTCTAGAGCCTTTATACTGCGCTGGAGGATTTGCTTTAGAAGGGATTGGAGGTAAATATATAGAAATGATAGAAGGGTGTTTTAGTAATGTTATGGGATTAAGTTTGCCATGGCTTAGAAATGAATTATTGAAAGAGGTCGTTTCTCAATAAAAAAACCCTACCTTCCGGCAGGGTTCTTTTATTAGATTTTTAAGAAATTAATCTAGATCTGGCATCTCTAGAGCTGGTTCAGTCTTTCTATCGATTCCTTTTTCGAAACCGGCAGCGGCTGCTCTAGCACGACCTGCATGCCAAAGGTGACCAACGAAAGTAAACCATCCTAGGAAGAACTGGGCTGCAGCTAACCATTGTCTTAAGTTAACAAAGTTAACAGCATTAGGCTCGGTAATGATTCCACCAACAGAGTTAATAGAAGCGTTAGGAGCATGAGTCATATATTCAGCAGCTCTTCTTACTTGCCAAGGCTGAATATCATTTTGGATTTTCTCAAGACTCAATCCATTAGGACCTCTAAGAGGCTCTAACCATGGTCCTCTGAAATCCCAAAATCTCATTGTTTCACCACCAAATATAATTTCACCAGTAGGAGATCTCATGAGATACTTACCTAATCCTGTTGGACCCATTGTTGTACCAACATTGGCTCCAATTCTTTGGTCTCTTACTAAGAAAGTAAAGCTTTGCGCTTGTGAAGCTTCAGCATTTGTAGGACCGTAGAATTCTGAAGGATAAGCAGTGTTGTTAAACCAGATGAAAGTTGATGCAATGAAACTTGCTACACATATTCCACCAAGCGCATAGCTTAGAAGTCCTTCTCCATTCCAAATGAATGCTCTTCTTGCCCATCCAAAAGGTCTAGTAAAGATATGGAATATACCACCAAGTATTTCAATTACACCTACATAAACATGTCCTCCAACAATATCTTCAATTGAGTTAACGCCGATTATTGAACCAGCACCTCCCCATGGAGATCTAAATAGATAACCAAAAATAACTCTTGGATCTAATGTTGGGTTTATTAATCTAACTTCTCCTCCCCCAGGAGCCCAAGTATCATATGCACCGCCAATAAAACTCCAGTTTACAGACCATGCTAATGAACCTACTCCTAAAATTATCAAATGATAACCAAGTATGTTTGTCATTTGATTTTTATCTCTCCAATCAGTAGAGAAGAAAGGAAAATCTTGCTCAAGCTTTTCTGGACCAGCTAGTGAGTGGTAAATCCCACCAAAACCTAGTACTGCTGAAGCGACCAAATGAACTACGCCTACCTGAAAGAAAGGCATAATATCAGTTACTTCACCACCAGGTCCTATTCCGTAACCAAACATTGCTACATGTGGCATACAGATTAGAGCCTGTTCCCACATTGGTTTATCAAATGTAAAATGATTAACCTCAAATAGCATCATTGCTCCTGCCCAGAAAACTATAAGTCCTGCGTGAGCTATGTGAGCTCCTAATAAGCGACCAGATAAATTGATTAGTCTAGCGTTACCTACATACCAGGCGTAGCCAGTTTCTTCAATACTCTGATTTGGAGCGTTTAATAAGTTATTAAAGGGCGTTTCCACGTGGAAGAACCTCCTCAGGGAATACAAAATTTTCGTGTGGTTGATCCACAGAAGACATCCATGCTCTCATACCTTCATTCAAAAGAATATTCTTTGTATAGAAAGTTTCAAACTCTGGATCTTCAGCTGCACGGATCTCTTGGCTTACAAAATCATAAGCCCTTAAGTTTAATGCTAGGCCAACAATACCAATGGAAGATGTCCACATACCCATAACAGGTACAAAAAGCATCAAGAAATGTAGGAAACGCTTGTTAGAGAAAGCGATACCAAAAATCTGGCTCCAAAATCTATTCGCTGTAATCATTGAATAGGTTTCTTCTTCTTGTGTTGGGTCAAAAGCTCTAAAAGTTGAACTTTGAACTTTTCCATCTGTATAAATACTTGTATCTTCATACAAAGTATTTTGAACTGTAGCCCCGTGAATTGCACAAAGAAGTGCACCACCAAGAATTCCAGCTACACCCATCATATGGAATGGATTTAAAGTGATATTGTGAAAACCCTGAATGAATAGGATATAACGGAAGATTGCTGCAACTCCAAAAGAAGGTGCGAAGAACCAACTATGCTGTCCTAAAGGATAGATGAGAAAAATACTTGTAAATACTGCAATTACTGCTGAAAAAGCTAAAGCATTGTAAGGTCTAATTCCAACAAGACCAGCAATTTCAAATTGACGAAGCATAAAACCAATAAGGCCAAACACTCCATGTAATGCAACAAAATTCCAAAGGCCGCCAAGTTGTAGCCATCTTACAAAACTGCCTTGAGCCTCAGGGCCCCATAAAAACAGAAGACTGTGTCCCATGGCATCTCCAGGGGTACTGACAGCTGCTGTTAAAAAGTTACAACCTTCAAGGTATGAGCTTGCAACTCCATGTGTGTACCAAGAGGTAACAAATGTTGTTCCGACGAACCATCCACCAATTGCAAGATATGCACAAGGTAGAAGAAGAAGTCCGGACCAACCAATAAATACAAACCGGTCGCGCTTTAACCAATCATCGAGGACATCAAACCAGCCTCTTTGTTGGGCGCTTCCAACTGCGATCGTCATGAGAAATCGTTTTAGCTTCGGGATACTGAGTGACTGTAACAAACATTCGGAGTATTGTGGGGAAATATTTTATATCTGAAATGCCTTGTAAAGCTTTCGTGACTTTTTTCTTAAAAATTAGGTAGAAATACTCTCTTAATTTGTTAAGTTATTTGAATTAGGATCTTAAAAAAAATAAAAATGGAATCAAATCTTTCTTCTTTCAATAAGATTGAACAAACAATTGGTGGTTCAAGAAAAACATCAAATTATATTATCGGTGGAATGTTAACTATTGGTGGTATTGGTTTTCTATTAGCTTCTATATCAAGTTACACGGGAATAGATCTACTCCCTTTAGGTAATCCATCATCATTATTATTTGTGCCTCAAGGAATAATTATGGGAGCTTATGGTGTTTTAGCAAATATATTAAATTTTTATTTATGGTATTTGGTTTATATAAATTTTGGCTCAGGTATTAATTCTTTTGATAAGACATCTAAATTAGTTGAAATTAAAAGAAAAGGACTTTTTAAAGATGTTGAAGTTAAAGTAAATTTTGATGAAATTAAATCTGTAAAATTAGATATCAGTGAGGGATTTAACCCAAGAAGAAGAATTGCATTAGTTCTGAAAGGTAAAAAAAAGGCACTCCCATTAAGTGGAGCTGGAGAGCTTAAACCATTACTTCAAGTAGAAGAAGAGGGCGCAAGATTAGCTAAATTTTTGAATGTAAATTTGGAGGGATTAAAATAAAGAATCTTTATTTATCTAAAACTATTTTAATTTTTCAATTAGTTTTTTTTTTAATAATAGGATGTACTTATAAAAAAGTATTTGATTCTAAATACTATTGCCAAAGGCTTAAATTTGATTGTCTTAGAAACAATAAGCTGGTTACTTTCAAAACATCTAAAGGTGATTTTGAGGTGAAATTAAATGGAGAAGATTATCCTTTGACTGTAACAAACTTTATTAGAAATATAAAAAATAATATCTACAGCAATAAAAAATTTTATAAAACAATAAACCTTACTCAAGTAAAAGTTATTCATGCAGGTATTAACCCAGAAAATAATTTTTATCAAATAAATAATCAATATCTAAATAAACTTCTTCCTTCAATTCCACTAGAGATAAGTTTAAGCAAGGAAATAGAGCCGATTTATAAATATCAAATCAAAGATCCTTCTTCTTTTAGATACCTGAAAAATGTTTTTAAAAGAGGTTCAATAGCTATGGTGAAAAATGGAGAAATAAATTCATCTGCCACAGAGTTTTTCTTCGTAACAAATAAAATCCCAGAATTAGATGGAAGATATTCAATCTTTGGACAAATTGTTAAAGGATTGGAGATTTTAGAAAAAATAGATAAAAAAGATTTTATTTATGAAATAAAAATATCAAACTAAATGTCTAAAGAATATTTATTTATTTTTAACATCTCAGTATTAACTCCTGAAGAGCGCTTAAGAGCTACTTTGCCGGTTCTCGCAATTTCAAGAATTCCATAAGGTTCAAGTAACTTCTCTAATGCGACTAATTTGCCTGGATCTCCAACTACTTCAAGAGTTAAAGCTATATCTGAAACATCTACTACTTTTGCTCTAAATATTTGAACAATATCTAAGATTTTGCTTCTTGTATCTTCTTTTGATGAAACTTTAAGTAACATTAATTCCCTCTCAACAGCAGCAAGATTTGTAAAATCTACAACCCCAAGAACATTAAATAATTTATTAAGTTGCTTGGTCATTTGTTGTAGGGTTTCGTCATCACCCTCAACAACCATAGTTAATCTTGAAATTCCTTTGGCTTCTGCAGGACCTACTGCGAGGCTGTCTATATTGAATCCTCTTCTAGCAAAAAGACCAGAGATCCTACTCAAAGCCCCTGATTCGTCTTCAACAAGTACTGATAGTGTATGTTTCATATTTAAAAGGTTTTTAAATCTTTAATCCATTCATAAGATATTTTATTAAATATTGAAGGATCTTCGTCATGTAAACAATGACCTGAGTTGGATATTATTTTTAATTTTACCCATCTATGGACATTTGCAATCTTTTTACCAAGAAATAAAGGTGTGAAATTATCTTTATCTCCCCAAATTAATAAAAACGGGACTTTTTTTGATATAGAAAGTTTTCTTAAAAGATAAGATGCTTTTAAATTGTTTCCTCTAGTTGACATACCAATACACATAGCCCTTAAAGATCTGGCTGCAGTATTTCTTAAAACTGGTTTTCTAACCATATCAATTAATTCATAATTAATATTATCTTTCTTGAAATAGGCAGCTTTTAATCCTAATTCTATAATGCTTAATTTATTGATTAAAAATAAAATTAATTTAAACGGTAAAAATATAAAAAATATTTTTATAAATTTATTCTTTAAATTATTTAAAAAGGTATTAACTACTATTTTTTTGGAGTTTTTCCTAATTTGACATGGGAGAGGAGATGCAACAACAGCCGCAATTTCATTCCTAATAGAGACAGCGCATGTTAAAGAAACTAATGCACCTAGAGAATTCCCAATTAGAATTACTTTCATAGGATTTTTTGGTCTAATTACCTGTTTAATAAAATCTTTTACTTGATTACACCAAACTCCATTATCCAATTGCTCAATTTCTTTTATCCCAGGTTGAGCTGAATTCCCAAAGCCTATTAAGTCCATAGAGTAGGTTGCATAATTTCTTTTTACAAAATAATTTACATTCTTTCGCCAATGCTTGCTAGTTGCTCCAAAACCGTGAAGAAAGATAATTGGATATGTATTTTCTTCTCCTTGAACAGTCCAATAAATTTTGAAACCATTCCAATTCCAATAATTATTGTTCTTAATTCCTTTTTCTTTTTGTTTCAAATTCATATTTGAAAATTTTTTAAGTTATTTAAAATGATTTAAAGATATTTGCATTATCTATTTTTTTAACAAAAAAATGTATATTAAAGGTAAATTATAATAATTGATTAACTTTCCCATGGCTAAAGAAATTTTTAGTATTGCTGCTGTTTTTTGGATACTAATACCAATTGGTTTAGTTGGTGGCGCCTTATTATTAAAGTTCCAAGGAGATTGATTCTCACGAATGCAATAGAAAGTGAGTTAATGTCTACAGGTTAAGTAAATACTTAAGTATGAAGATTCTTTTAATAGGTGCAACAGGAACTCTTGGAAGGCAGATAGCTAAGCAGGCTGTTGAAGAAGGACATGAGATTAGATGCTTTGTTAGAAATCCAAAGAAAGCTTCCTTTCTTCAGGAGTGGGGTTGTGAATTAACTAGAGGAAATTTACTTAACTCTTCTGACATAGAATATGCTTTGCAAGATGTAGAGGCAGTTATTGATGCTGCAACTAGTAGACCTGACGACTCTAAAAGTATTTATGAGACTGATTGGGATGGGAAACTTAACTTATTCAATGCATGTGAGTCTTTGAATGTGAAAAGAGTAATATTTCTCTCGATATTGTTAACGGAAAAATTTAGAAATGTACCTTTAATGGATATCAAATACTGTACTGAAAAACTTCTTGAAAAATCTAGTTTTGATTATACAATTTTCAATTGTGCCGCTTTCATGCAAGGAGTTATAGGTCAGTTTGCTATCCCAGTATTAGATAGTCAAGCTGTATGGATGAGTGGTACTCCAACAAAAATTGCTTACATGAATACACAAGATATGGCTAAAGTCATTGTTTCAGCAATAAATAACCCAAAGACCCATAGATTAAAGCTGCCACTGGTTGGCCCTAAGGCTTGGAACTCAAACGAAGTTATTTCCTTATGTGAAAAATTTAGTGATAAAAAAGCAAAGATTTTTAGAGTTTCGCCTTTTATTATAAGTGTTACTCAAAAAGTGGTTTCATTTTTTCAGGACTCTTTGAATGTAGCTGAAAGATTAGCGTTCGCTGAAGTTACCAGTAGTGGACTACCTTTGGATGCTGATATGAGCAAGACCTATGAAATATTGGATTTTAAAAAAGAGGATATGACTTCTTTGGATAGTTATATTAAAGAATACTACCAGCAGATATTAAAAAGACTGAGAGAAATGGAAGCTGATCTGAATATCGAAGAAAAAAAGAGACTTCCATTTTAGGATTGCAACAACCGCAATATATAGTACACTTGTACTGTGCATTTAGAATTTTTTATGTCTGTTTCCAAAACTAAAAATCTTGAACGAAAGCTTATTAATTATGAAAAAGAGGCTACATCGGAATTAAATAATGTCTGCGGATCCTCGTTATGGGAAAGTTTGGGATTTATGTTTTTTGACCAACTAGAAGATCCTGAAAAAATTGCAAAGGCTAATTTTTATTATGGTCAGCTTCAAATAATTAATGAAATTAAATTTTCAATTTAAGTAAAATTTTATTAAACTAATATGATTTCGTAGAAAAGTTTTTTTTAAGATAAATTTTGTATATTCTTTTTCTGATAAAATAAGTTTAGAAAAATAATTTATTTAATGATTGAAACATCAGGTGTAATAGAAAAAGAGCAAGGTAATGGTTTTTATTTGGTTACTCTAGAGCAACCTGAAGGTCATCAATGTTTATGCAGAGCAGCTGGAAAATTAACTAAATTTAGGATAAAATTGCTGGCAGGAGATAAAGTACTTGTGGAAATAAGTCCATATGACTTAACAAGAGGAAGAATTACTTATAGGGAAAGAAACGCTGGCGGGGGGAGCGCTAAGCCTTCAAATTTTAAGAAAAATAAATAATTTTTAGATATTTTAGAGTATATTTTTTATTGCTTGTTTAAATTCACTTCTTTGTTTAACTCCTTGCCATTGTTTTTTTAATAACTTTTCTTTAAAAAGCTGAACAGTAGGTGTTCCAACAATACCTGCTTGTTTGGCAATTTCTTGATCTTTATCAATATCTATTTCTATACCTTGAACTTCACCTTCAAGTTCTTTGATAACCCGTTTTAACTGAGGTTTTAAGACATGGCATGGTCCGCAACTTGGTGAACTGAAAATAACTAAAAGAGGTTTTTTGCTTTCATGATAAAGCTTTCTTAATGCATAACTACCTTTCTGCCATTCCGAGTTTAAATCAAAGGTTTCTTCATTTACTTCTTCTTCATTAAAATCTGAAGAATTCAGTCTTTTTTCTGGCTCAGCTATTTCTCTAACAACAGTCTTCGACAAGTTCCTCTCAGATAGCCATCTTTCAGTAGCTAATGCGGCCATACATCCTGTTCCTGCGGCCGTAACTCCTTGTCTCCACTCTGAATCAACAACATCACCAGCAGCAAAAATCCCTTCAATAGAAGTTTCGGGCCTACCAGATTTGCAGGCAATATATCCTTTTTTATCTAAATCAATTTTGTTTTCCAAAAACTTTGTATTAGGAGTATGCCCTATTGCATAAAAAAGACCCTTTACATTAATTTCACCCTTGCCATCTTGAACGTTAATTGTTTCTATTTTTTCTAGCCAATCATTACCATTGGCTTTCTCTACTTTTGTATTCCAGTGAATTTCAATCTTTGCGTTAGCTTTTACTCTGTCAACCATTGCGGCGCTAGCTCTTAATTTATTTGATCTAACTAGCAAATGAACTTTGCTGCCGTATTTTGTTAGATATGCTGCTTCTTCACACGCAGAGTCACCTCCTCCTATAACAGCTAATTCTTCATTTCGAAATTGTGGAGTTGCCCCATCACAAATTGCACAAGCACTTATTCCTTTACTCCAGAATTTATCTTCATTTTTTACACCCAATCGATTTGCACTTGCTCCCGTTGCAATAATAATTGAGTTGGCTTTTATAGTTCCATCTAAAGTTTTTAATTCAAATGGTCGAACTTCAGTATCAATAGAAACTACATCACTTTCGTATAAGTTTGTCCCCCATCTTTCAGCTTGAACCTTCATTAAGTCCATCAATTCAGGACCTAGTACGCCATCGGGGAATCCAGGATAATTTTCAACAAAAGTTGTAGTCATTAATTGCCCGCCAGGAATACCACCTGAATTAAAGCCAGTAACTAATAGAGGTTGAAGATTTGCTCTGGCTGCATATATTGCTGCTGTATAGCCTGCAGGGCCAGAACCTATGATTACAACATTTTCTACATTTGAATCTTTTCTTGTATCTTCCATTTATTTTCTAAATTTTAAGATTAATACTAATAAATTAGCCTAAACAATATAGATCTGTTTTCATACGATTTAATTTTTTTTTAATCGTTGATTTTTTGGTCTAACAATTCTTTTAATTCTTTTGGGTAATTTAAAACAGAATCTTTTAAGTTTTCATTATTTGCTCCAATATTTAATATCCATTCTCTAAACTCCTCTGCAATTGCATAACTATCTTCATATTTTTCTAAAGTATCCATAACGGAAATTCTGTTGGATGCCCAACAGGTCGCTATATCTACCCTTCTTCGCAAGAAATTGTTCATGAACCTTTTAAAGTTGGTTATAGATAAGCACAAGAAACAATAAATGTATTGTCAAATAAGTTACAACTTTGTACTTTCAAACAATAATTTAATTATTAGTTAATATTTGACCGCTTTTTTGCCTTAACTATAAAGAGAATATAAAGAATCAGAGTTAAACCGCTTCGCTGTGATTGGCAAGAAGTCTTTCAACTTCTTCGAATCCTTGTCTTGCAGAATTTATTGCAGTTTCCTCGCTAACTCTTTCTTCTGATACTAATTTTGCGGATATTTTTTTTAGAAGAGTTTCTCTCTTATCTCTTAATGAACTAACAATTTCTTCTTCGATAATAGATTTTATTGCTTTAGAAGTTATTTTTTTGTCATTTGCCTCTTCAAATGTACCTTGGACTAATTCCTGAATAAATAATCGATGCACTTCACTGCTTCTTAAAAAGCTTTCAGTAGCATTGATAATTCCCTCAACAAGAGCTTCGTCAGGTTCAGAATCGTTTTCTGCGAATTTGAATTCCCAATCTAAATGCCTTCTTTGCCACCCGGCAGAGTGGAGACTAGGCATTACTGTTTGAGAAAAAGTATCAACTGACATTTCATAAATTCTTTCAGCTAATTTCTCGCACCAGTCTTTACCATGCTTTTCTAGATTTCTTTGCATAGCTTGTCTTGGAACAGCATGCCCACCATGATGACTATGACATACTCCATCAGGACATTCGATTGCTTTTATACTCATATAAGATTTTTATGTTTATATATTTTAGATAGCTATAATTTTGAAAAAAGAAAATATATATTTAACAAAATTCCAAGACTTTTGACTTGCTTCAATTTATATTTAGGATATTAAAAAAATTAAATAAATTGACAAAGATACTTATTCCTACTGAAAAACACACTGGTGAAAGGAGAGTCTCAGCTACTCCTGAAACCGTAAAAAAATTAAAAAGTCTTGGATGTGCAGTTTATATAGAAAGTAAAGCTGGCGAATTATCAGGATTTAGTGACTTTTCTTATAAAGAATCAGGAGGAGAAATAGTCAGTGAAAGAGATATAAATATTTGGGGGGAAGCAGATATCATTTTTTGTGTTCAAGTTCCGTCTGAAGAAAATTTAATTACCTTAAAGAAAGGTGCTATTCTTCTTGGTCTTTTAAACCCTTATGGTAATAAGGATCTTCTGAAGATTATAAATAGCAATATGATTTCAACTTTATCATTAGAATTGCTGCCAAGAATTAGTAGAGCTCAATCTTCAGATGTTCTATCTTCTCAAGCTAATATTGCAGGATATAAAGCAGTTCTCTTAGCTGCAAGTGAGTTAGATAGATATTTCCCAATGCTTATGACTGCAGCAGGCACTGTGCAACCGGCTAAAGTGGTGGTTCTTGGTGGAGGCGTTGCAGGATTGCAGGCAGTTGCTACAGCAAAAAGGCTTGGTGCAATAGTTTTTGTATCCGATATAAGACCTGTTGTTCAAGAACAAGTAGAGTCACTTGGAGCAAGATTTATAGAACTTCCTGAAATCGACGAAAAGCCTGGAGAAGCAGGAGGTTATGCAAAAGCTGTCACTCCTGAATTCCTTAAAAAACAGAAGAATACTTTAACTAAATATTTATCTGAAGCTGATGTTGCTATTTGTACTGCACAAGTTTTGGGTAAAAAGGCTCCTGTTTTGATAGATTCTTCAATGCTTGAAAAAATGAGACCTGGCTCGGTAGTTATTGATTTGGCAGTTGCACAAGGAGGTAATTGCGAAGGGACAAAAGCAAATGAAACTATTATCAAAGATGGTGTGAAGCTTATAGGTGCAGGTGAATTACCTTCATCAGTTCCTTATGATGCAAGTTCACTTTATGCTAAGAACTTAATATCTTTGATTACACCATTTATAAAAGATGGTCTAATTAAATTAGATAAAGATGATGAACTTATTTCTGGATGTTTATTAAGCTATGAAGGAATTGTTCTTCAAAATAAAGTTTTTGAAAATTGAGGTTTTAAAATTATGTCTTTTATAAGTCTTCTATGGGTACTATTACTAGGTAGTTTATTAGGCCTTGAGTTAATTGGAAAAGTTCCTCCAACTCTTCATACTCCTCTTATGAGTGGAGCTAATGCAATCTCAGGAATAACAATGCTGGCAGCATTGACTTTACTAGTTAAAGCAGGAGGTAATGTGCCACTGTTAATCATAGGTTCGGTTTCTCTTGGATTCGCTCTTTTCAATGTTGTGGGAGGATTCTTTGTAACTGATCGAATGCTCGCAATGTTTAGTCGTAAACCATCAAATAAGAAGTGAATTTTAGTATGAATCTTCCTGTAATCATTAAATTTGTAATTGACCTTCTAGCTGTTCTTTTACTAGCTTTGGGAATAAAAGGATTGTCAAAAGTAAAATCTGCAAGAGATGCAAATAGATTAGCTGCATTTGCAATGTTGCTATCCGTAATAGGCTTACTCTCCTATTATTTGGGGACTTCTGGAATTGCTATTCAGTCTTGGACTTGGATAATAATTGGATCAATCATAGGTAGTTTATTGGGAGCTATCCTCGCAAAGAAAGTACCAATGACCTCCATGCCTGAAACAGTTGCTTTGTTTAATGGTTGTGGGGGAATGTCATCACTTTTAGTTGCACTAGGAGTGGCTATTTTCCCAATATCCAATAGTTTAGAAAATGTTGATTTTTTCAAGTCACTGATTAACGAAGTTTCTATATCTGTTTCTATATTTGTAGGTGCAATAACTTTTACTGGTTCGATTGTAGCAATGGCAAAGTTGCAAGGCTGGTTGTCAACTCCATCATGGACTCAGAGTAAAGTTAGACATTTTGTAAATATTGTTTTTGCAGTTGCTTCATTTTTAGCATTTTTCGATCTAATAAATGGAAATACTACTTCCATATGGCTTTTAGTCATAGCCTCTTCTTTATTGGGAATAGGGGTTACTTTGCCAATTGGTGGTGCAGATATGCCTGTCGTAATATCTTTATTAAATAGTTATTCAGGAATTGCAGCAGCAGCAGCAGGTTTTGTTGTTGATAGTCAACTTTTGATAGTGGCGGGGGCAATGGTTGGAGCAGCAGGATTAATACTTACTCAGGTAATGTGCAAGGGGATGAATAGATCATTGCTTTCAGTACTATTTGGAGGGTCTTTATCTGCTCAAAGTACAGCATCTGGGTCATCAGGAGAATACACAAATATAACTTCTTGCAGTGTTGAAGAATGTGCATTGACATTAGAGGCAGCTAGTAAGGTAATAATTGTTCCTGGATATGGTCTAGCAGTGGCTCAAGCTCAACATACATTAAGGGAAGTGACGAAAAAACTAGAGCAAAGTGGGATTGAAGTTGTTTATGCAATTCATCCTGTAGCTGGGAGGATGCCTGGGCATATGAATGTTCTTTTAGCTGAAGCAGATGTACCGTACGATCAACTTAAAGAAATGGACATTGTAAATCCTGAATTCCCATCAACAGATGTTGTTCTTGTTTTAGGAGCAAATGATGTAGTCAATCCTCAAGCTAAAAATGACAGTACCTCACCTTTATATGGGATGCCAGTTCTTGATGTACAGGAAGCAAGAACTGTTTTTGTTATAAAAAGAGGAATGAATGCTGGTTATTCTGGAATTAAGAATGATTTATTTGATTTACCAAATACTTCTATGGTATTTGGAGATGCAAAGCAGGTTCTTACTGAGATGATTGGAGAATTAAAGGATCTTGGAGTTGGGGAGAAATAATAGTATATCTTCTTGTTTTTCAGATTACTTAAATAACAATCCATTTCGAGAAGTTTTCCCTTGGATAGGTGGTGACTTGCAAACTTTAAGAGATACATTTGTCTTTGATTTTGTTAAACCAAAAAAAAATAAAAAATTACTTTTACCGATAAATAAAATTCTTTCTGAAAATTTTGAGTCTGATTATCTTCTAGGATTTTTAGAATTACCTGAAAACTTAAACTCTATAAAAGGATTTGTCCTTATTACCCATGGATTAGGAGGTTCAACTAAACGATTTGGCTTAAGAAGAATCTCTAGAAAGTTAGCAAAAAATGGTTTTGGAGTTCTTAAATTGAATCTTAGAGGAGCTGGTCCAGCAAGATATTTAGCTAAAGGGAATTATGCTGCTCGATGCTCGAGTGATGTTATTTCAGCAATTAAATATTTTAAAAAATTAATTGATTTAGAATTCAGAGATCTTATAAAAATAGATAATCTTCCAGTATATGGAGTTGGATTATCCTTGGGTGGAACAATTCTTTTAAATGCCTGCTTAGATTACGATGAAAATAATGGAGAAATACTGTTAGATGGACTGGCCTGCGTAAGTAGCCCCTTAGATTTATCATCATGCAGTCTCTGTATTGAAAAACCTAGAAATTCTGTCTACCAAAAATGGTTACTTCACCGCTTAAAAAGTCAGTTATGGGATGGATATAATGATGAAGGTAAGATTCTTAATAATGAGAAATTAAGAAAAAAAATTAGAAGATTAAAAAGTATAAGGGAATTTGATCAGGAATTTACAGCTCCTAGTTGGGGATTTAATTCTTTAGAAGATTATTATGTTAAAGCTTCTCCAATATTTAGAATCAAGAAATCAACAAAAAAATTACCTCCAACACTTTTTATTCATGCCAAGGATGATCCTTGGGTTCCATATAAGGCTACTTTGAATTTAAGAAAAGAATCTATTGATAAATTTACTATTTTTATAACTAAAAAAGGCGGTCATAACGGTTTTCACTCGATTAATGGCTGCTGGTCAGACGAAGCCGTAAAGAATTGGTTTATGAGTATCTTGGACTATTCAAAAATGGTGTTTTTTTAAAAATCCATTTTTCGATTGGTTTACCGTTAATAATATGTGAGGTAAAAATCTCTGAAACTTTTTCTGGAGAAACTTTATCGTACCAAATACCATCAGGCCAAACCAGAAGAATTGGTCCGTTTTTACATATTCTTAAACAGTCAGCTTTTGATCTCAATATATGAACGTTTTTTGTAGAGGGATCATTCTCAAATTTTTTTAAAGTCTTTTTAAGACATTCCCATGTTTTTTGACCTTCATTGCCTTTAAAGCATTTCTGTTCTGTTGGTGTTGCGCATAGTAGAAGGTGCTTTTTAATATTCACTTTTATCCAATACTTACGGATTTCTTCCCTTTTTTAATTTCTTGCTTAACAAAAAGTCTGGCCCAATTATCCACTTCAAGAATATCCTCCAATTCAGGACTTAAATTCAAATTATCCATATGTGATTCACAAGCTTTACTTATAAATGTTGGAATTTCTTGAAAAGAAATTTTTTCTTGAAGGAATTGTTCAACAGCCATTTCATTAGCAGCATTTAAGACTGCAGGCATAGTACCAGAAGATTTTCCTGCAGCATATGCTAATCCCATACATGGATATTTAAACTCGTCGGGCTCTTTAAAAGTTAATTGACCAATTTCACTTAGGTTTAATCTTTTCCAATTTGTTTGAAATCTTTCAGGCCAACTCATCGCATATAAAATAGGTAGCTTCATATCTGGCCAACCTAATTGAGCTAATACTGAAGAATCTTCCAACTCAATCATTGAATGAATAATACTTTGAGGATGGATAACTATTTCAATATTTTCGTAAGATGTTCCAAATAAGTAATGAGCCTCTATAACTTCTAATCCTTTATTCATAAGAGTTGCAGAATCTACAGTTATTTTTTTTCCCATATCCCAATTAGGATGTGAAGTGGCATCTGCTACTGTGACATGCTTTAAATCCTCAACTGCCCAATCTCTGAAAGCACCACCAGAAGCGGTTAAGTGTATCGCTTTTAAACCCTTAGCCATCTCTCCAGTTGAGAAATCTGCATGTTCATAATTAGGTAATCCCTGCAAACATTGAAATATAGCAGAATGTTCTGAATCAGCAGGTAAAAGCCTGCTTTTATTTTTTTTTAATGCAGGAATAACAATTGGCCCTGCGGCAATTAAGGTTTCTTTATTAGCAAGTGCAATGTTTTTGCCCGCATTAATTGCTGACATTGTTGGAATTAAGCCTGCACAGCCTACTATTCCTGTTACTACAGTATCTGCCTTATCCCATGCTGCAACTGCGTTAATCCCCTCTTTGCCACACAAAATCAAAGGAGGATTATCTAAATCTAAGTTATTAATATTATCTTTTAAATCTTGTATGAGATTTTCATCCTCTATTGCAACTGCTTCTGGTTTATGTCTTTTAACTTGTTCAGTTAACAAATTAATATTTCTTCCTGCAGAAAGAGCTACGGCTTTAAATTTTTCAGGCAGTTCACTAGCTATTTCGAGAGTTTGAGTTCCTATTGAACCAGTAGAACCTAGGACAGTAATGTATTTCAATTTTCGCTGATATTTCTAATATCTTCCCATTTAAAGGTGTATTTAAAAAACAAAAATTTCAAATTGGTTTTTTTCTTAAAATTTAGACCCGTATCCATGTTGTTATTTCCTTAGATTGATCAATAAGTTCAATACCTTTTTCTTTTAAGGAATTTCTGATTTCATCAGCCTTCCCATAATTTTTTTCCTTTTTTGCTACTAATCTTTCATTAATAAGTGATAATATTTCCTCTTCTGTTATTTTGCTTTCTATTACTGAATGCTCTTTTTTTAGTCCAAGTACATCAGTCAATTCTTCAAGAGTCTTAAAATTCTCAAGTAGAAAAAATTTTTCATTTAGGTCTATTTCAAAACTTTCAACCCTTTGAAATTGGTTTAAAAAGTTTTTTAATGGTTTCGCTAAATCATAAATAATTGCAATAGCTCCTGCTGTATTAAGGTCATTACCCAGAGCGTCAGAAAATTTAAGCTTTTTTTGAGATAATTCAAAACTTATTGTATCTTTATATTTTTCTTCGATAGATTCATTTTTATCAATTGACATAAAAGCCCCTTTTGTAATGTCCATAAAAGAAAGGGCTATATTAATATTTTTCCAAGCTTCTGAAGCACTTCTTAACGCTTCTTCAGTGAAATCAAGTGGTTTTCTATAATTAACAGTCATAACGAAATATCGCAAAGTCATTGGGCTTATGCCTGACTTTATTAGTTCTCTAATAGTTTTAAAATTTTTTAGGGATTTACTCATTTTCTGACCATTTACATTGACCATCCCATTGTGTAACCAATAATTTGCTAGTTTTTTGCCATTCGCCGCTTCTGATTGGGCAATTTCATTTTCATGATGTGGGAAAATTAAATCAGAACCACCTAAATGGATATCAATAGTATCTCCTAATTCATCTTTAACCATCGCGGAACATTCAATATGCCATCCTGGCCTACCTTTACCCCATGGCGAATCAAAATATGGTTCATCATCTTTGGCTTTTTTCCATAGTGCAAAATCTTGAGGATTAAGTTTTTTAGTGTTTTCTTCAATAGCCATTCTTCCTTGCTGATTTATATTTTGTTCTTGTATGTTTTGATTACTTAGCTTTCCATAATTTTTATTTTGAAAAACAGAATAATAAACATCTCCATCCCTAGAGTAAGCGTAACCTTTTTCTTCAAGTATTGATATAAAAGAGCAGATATTGCATATATGATTCGTTGCTCTTGGCATACTATCTGGACGCATGATTCCTAAATCATCCATATCTTTGTGGAATTCAATGATATTCTTCTCTGAAACTGCTTTCATTGAACTATTCTCTTCCTTCGCCCTATTTAAGATCTTGTCATCAATATCTGTAAAATTCTGAACATACTTCACTTTGAAATCACTATAAATTAAAAATCTTCTCAAGATATCCCAAGCTATATAACTTCTTGCATGACCAAGATGACATAAATCATAAACAGTTACTCCACAACAATAAATTTTTACTACATCATCAATAGGCTTAAAAACCTCAACTCTTTTGCTTAAAGTATTAAAAAGTTTGATCATCTTAAAAAAAGTATTTCATAAGGTTTATTTTGTCTCCATCCAGTTGTCTCCAATTCCAATATCAACTAAAAGAGGTACATTTAATTTTACACAATTTTCCATAGTCTTCTTTACTAATTTTGTCGTAACTTCTAAAGAATCCGGTTCAACTTCAAACAATAATTCATCGTGTACTTGTAAAAGCATTTTTGCTGGAACATTCATTTCTATGAATTTTTTATTTAGTTGAACCATTGCAATTTTAATGATGTCTGCACTTGAACCCTGTATTGGAGCATTAGCTGCGGCTCTTAATGACTGTGCTTCCATGCCAGCCCTTCTTGCGGATTTCAAGTCAATTTCATAAGGATCTTTCCCTATTAATCTTCCAAGTCCATTTTTATCAAATTTAAATTCTCTCTTTCTACCAAAAATTGTTTTTACATAACCTTTTGATAAGGCAAGCCTTTCTTGAAGTTCAAGAAATTTGAAAATTTTTGAATATCTTTCTTTGTATTTTATTAGGAATTCTTTTGCCTCTGAGGTACTTACTCCTGTAGATCGAGCAAACTTTTTTATCCCCATACCGTAGATCACTCCAAAATTTATTGTTTTGCCAACTCTCCTTTCGTCAGATGATATTTCTTCTTTCTCAAAAATTAATCTTGCAGTTAAAGAATGAATGTCATCATTTTTGTGAAATGCATTTATTAGTATTTCTTCATCCGCTAAGTGAGCGAGTATTCTTAATTCAATTTGAGAATAATCAGCTGATAATAGTTTCCAATCTTTTTCTGGCAAGAATGCTTTTCTGATTCTCCTACTAAATTCAGTTCTAACTGGTATATTTTGAAGATTTGGATTGCTGCTGCTTAGTCTGCCAGTTGCTGTAGCAGCTTGATTAAAGTTTGTATGGACTCGTCCTGTCTTTTCGTTAATAAGATTTGGAAGTGCATCAATATAAGTACTAAGTAATTTGCTAAGAGTTCTATGTTTTATTAAATGTTGGATTATCTCATGTTCTTCGACTAATCTTTCAAGAACAACCGCATCTGTGCTCCATCCTGTTTTTGTTTTTCGTGATTTCTTTTTATCCAACTTTAATTTTTCAAACAAGATCTCACCTAGTTGTTTTGGTGAAGATAGATTAAATTTTTCTTCTGCCAATTCATAAACTTTACTTTCAATATCTTCTAAGGTACTTTTTAGTTCGCTTGAGAGTTTATTTAGATACGGGGTGTCGATGATTATGCCATTCATTTCCATTTGGGACAATACAGGCTCTAAAGGTAGCTCGATTTCTTCGAATAATTTGATTAATTCATCTTTTTCCTTTGAAAATCTTTCTTTAAAAATTTTGACAATCTTATAAGTAAGAAATACGTCATAACCACAATAAATACTTGCTTCATCAATATCAACAAATGAAAAGTCTTTATTTTTTTTTACTGTTTCCTTAAAAGAAGGTGGCCTAAATCCAAACAATCTAAAACTAATTTCACTTAAACTATGCTTCTCCTGATTATTTATAAGGTAATCTGCTAACAAGGTGTCAAAGGTTACACCTTTTAGATCAAGTCCATGAGTAAAAAAGATTTGTCTGTCAAATTTAGAATTTTGGAGTGCCTTTTCTTTTTTTGGATTTTCTATCCAAGTCCTTAGTTTTGATAAAACATCTTCAATTGATAATTGATTGGCTGTTTCTTTATTTGTTTGATGACCAAGAGGTATATAAAATAAATCATCAGTTGCTTCTCCAAGACATAATCCTATTCCAACAAGTTCCGCATCGATTGGATTTAAACTATTGGTCTCTGTATCTAAAGAAACTATCTCATTGGTTTTGTCTAATCTTTGAAGTAATTTATCAAGTAATTCAAAATCATTTACAACAGTTACTTTGATTTTAGGGATTTTACTTTGACTATTTTCTAATTCATTTTTTCTAGAGACTTTTGTTTCTTTCTCCTTCTTTTTACCTACATTATTTTTGTCAAAACCCCCTTTGCTAAAAGTTGAATTGAAAATATCAATTTGCCGAAGTAGTGTTGATAGTTCTAGTTTTTGCAGTGATTCTGAAAGTGATTCTTTATTTATTTTATTTAATTCGTAACCATTATTTAATATTAGAGGGACTTCAGTATTTATTTTTGCTAGATCTCTAGAAAGATAGGCATTATACTTATCTTTTTTGAGCTTTTCTATAACTGAGCCTTTTATAAAACCTTTATATTTTTTATCATTATTTTGTTGAATCTTGTCAAAAGTTTTATATATGCCGTCAAGTGTATCGTTTTCTTTTAGTAGATTAATTGCTGTTTTTGGACCTACTCCCTTTATTCCTGGAATATTATCAGAACTATCTCCAGTTAAAGCTTTTAAATCAACAACTCTTTCGGGGGAAACACCTAATTTTTCTTTTACCCTATTTTCGTTAATTAAGGTTGGATTTCCACTTTTAGCATATGGACCACCACCCATATAAAGAACATAAATATCTTTTTGATCATCAACTAATTGAAATAAATCCCGATCTCCTGAAAGAATATTTACGCACCACCCTTTGGAGGAGGCATCATTAGCAATTGTGCCTAAGATATCATCTGCTTCGTAACCAGGAGATTTGAAAATTGGTAAGTTAAGACTTTCTTTTAGGATGATTTCTAATTGTTCAAGATCTTGAAAAAAAACATCTGGGGCTACATCTCTATTAGCTTTATAATTTGGATCTAATTCATGTCTAAATGTAGGCTTTTCTGTATCAAAAGTAATACAAACACCTTCTGGACTAATGTTTTTGCAATTGTCTAGAAGGCTTTTTAAGAATCCATAGGTTACGCTTGTTGGGAAACCTTCTTTTGTCGTTAGTCCTCCATCAATTCCTTTACTAAATGCATAGAAGCTTCTAAAAGCAAGTGAATGGCCATCAACTAACAGTAAAATTGGCTTTCTAGATTTTACAGATTCTAAACTCATTTTCTTTTCTTTGCCCAAGGTGGAATATCAATGAAGATTCGCTCTCCAGGTTCTAATCCATCAATTACTGAAGTTTTATTTCCGCTACTTATACCAATTTCAATTTTTTCAAATTTCGGAGAATTATTTTTATCTACTTTCAAAATGCCTTTTTTACCTTTCTCAGTGACAATAGATACTGTTGGAACTAAAACTTTTTCTTCATTACCTTCCACTTTAAATTGGAGATCAGCAGTCATTCCTATTTTTATTTCTTCGGAAATGTCTTTAAAATTTAAAGTAACCTCAAATGAGGTTACGTTATTATCTTTTACTGCTCTAGTTGCTATTTTTGTTACTATGGCACTGTATTTTTTTGAAGGATAGGCCTCAATTCTTACATTGGCTTCTTGACCTATTTTTATTCTACCAATGTCACTTTCAGGAACTTTGGCAACAATTTCAAGACCTTCTGATAGTTCAAAAATAAAGTTTTTTGTTTGAGAGCCTGAATTTAAATTTGTACTCGGTGAGACATAAGATCCTATTTCTGCATATTTCGCAGTTATCTTCCCTTTATAAGGAGCTCTAATTAAGTAGAAATTTTTTTCTGCTTTTGCATCATTAAGTTTTGCATTACTTATGTTGTAGTTATTTTTGTAGCTTTCATAATCCTCTCTACTTACAGCTCCCTCTTTATACAAGAATTCTCTTCTTAAAAATTCAGATCTTTGTTTCTCTAAATTTAATTCAAGTTCTTCAATTTTATATATAAAGTCTTCATCATTAAGAGAAGCTAAAACCTGATCTTTTTCGACAAGATCTCCCTCTAATACATTTATTTCTTGGATTATCCCTTGTTTCCTGGGACCAATATTGCTTGTTCTAATTGCCTTGACTTCACCACTAGTATTAATTGAATCAGAAAGTATCCCCTTCTCAACAAGAACTACAAAATCAGAAATATCATTTGATTTGTTTTTCTTGAAAGAATTAGTTACAAAAATAAAAAATAAAGCAAAAGCAAGCAATATAATCCCACCTTTTAAATTTATATTTTTTTTAATCAAATCAAGCATTTTTTTTTAAACGGCAATAAAGGATATTTAGAAACTAAATAAATAATCAAAACGATTATAAATAACTTATCCAAGATTGGTTAAGTAAACACTATATTACTAGAAGAAGTTTCTTTGATAATTTACTCATAAATTTTTTCAAATGCTAAAAGCCGGTATTATTGGATTGCCAAATGTTGGGAAATCAACTTTATTTAATGCACTTGTCGAAAACGCTAAAGCCCAAGCGGCCAATTTTCCCTTTTGTACTATAGAACCTAATAAAGGAATAGTTTCAGTACCAGATCAAAGGTTGCAAGAGCTAGGTGATTTAAGTTCTAGCCAAAATATTATCCCAACTAAAATTGAATTCGTAGATATCGCAGGTCTTGTAAAAGGAGCTAGTAAAGGAGAAGGTTTGGGGAACAAATTTTTATCAAATATTAGGGAGGTTGATGCAATAGTTCATGTTGTGAGGTGCTTTGAAGATAGTGAAGTAATTCATGTTTCGGGGAAGGTAGATCCCTTGGATGACATTGACATAATTAATCTAGAATTAAATTTAGCTGATTTAGCACAACTACAAAAAAGAAGAGAAAGAATTAAAAAACAGGTTAAAACTAGTAAAGAGGCAGCAAAAGAAGATACCTTACTAGAAAACATAGAAGAAGAGCTACAGAAAGGACTTTCAGTTAGATCAATATCACTTAGCGAAGAAGAAAATTTAATAATTAAGCAATTAGGCTTCCTTACTGCAAAACCAATTATTTACGCAACAAATTTGAATGAAAATGATTTAGCTGAAGGTAATGATTTCTCATCAAAAGTTCAGAGTTTTGCAAGCAATGAAAATACAGAATGTATAAAAATATCAGCGCAAGTCGAATCTGAATTAATAGAGTTAGAACCAGAAGATAAAAAAGACTATCTAGTTGGCTTAGGAGTAGAGCAGGGTGGATTAAGTTCTTTAATTAGATCTACTTATAAATTACTTGGATTAAAAACTTATTTTACTACTGGAGAAAAAGAGACAAAGGCCTGGACTATAAAAGATGGAATGACTGCACCTCAGGCAGCGGGTGTAATTCATACTGATTTTGAAAAAGGATTTATTAGAGCTCAGACTATTTCATATCAAGATTTAATAGATTCAGGTTCGATTGCTAAAGCAAAAACCAAAGGATTACTCAGAAGCGAAGGTAAAGAATATGTCGTAAATGAGGGAGATGTTATGGAGTTTTTATTTAATGTATAGTTTCCCTTTTTAAGGCAATGGTACTAAACCCATCACCATAGCTATATTTCATTTGCGACAAATGATGAGGTATTGGGATTATTTCGCAACTGTATTTTCAATATCCTCGAGTAAATGTTTAGTTGATTTACTAAACCCATTTGGTTTTAAATATTTTTGAGCGTCTCTAAATTGTTCAGCTACTCTCTTTTAAAAATTTGGATTAGTTGAGTTTTGAATAATTTAAAAATTCTGACTAAGTTTATAATCATATTTAAATGCCCACTTGAAATGTAATCAAAAATACAAGAAGCTAGAAATAGGATATTTTACTTACAAAAAAAATGTATGCTGAATGTAACTTGATTTTTTCAAATAAAGATTTTTTAAAATTATAAAAATTAAAAATGTTAAACATATTCGTAATTCTATTGTTAATTATTGTTTGTTTTATAATTTTATATTTTTATACAAAGCTATACCTAAGATCACCAAAAATAAAAACCAGTTTTAGAACTTTTAATCCTGATTTAAAAGAAGAACAATTTAACCCTGACATCAATACAAATAATTGGGATTTACATAAACTAAGACTAGATAAATTTAAAAGATCACAATATAAGGGATTAACTTTTTTTAAAAGTTCCGAAGACAAAATTTACTATCTTTCCGAAAACGGAATTAAAGTTTATTGCTAATATCTAAAATTAAATTTATAAATAGTACAAGGAAATAGAAAATCATAAGAGTAATGAAGTATTTATTTTTATTATCAGAAAAGTTCTACGTTTTGGTCTCATGGGAATGGAAAACCTTAAAAGAACTTAGAAGGAACAGAAGAAGGGATTTCTTCCTTAGAGGTTCTTTTGCTTTTTTTAGTGTATTGTCTATTTTGTTTTTAATCTTCTCACCCCCTATTTTGTTCGGAGTTCTATTAGGAGAAGGAATGAAATTTAGTATATTTTTTTTCTGGATATGGATTTTAAATTTGAAGTTTTTTTGAGAAAATAATTCTTTTTTCTAGGCTGATTTAGAATTAGGTATATAAAAATATTTATCTTATGCCAAAAATATTTAAACAAAATAAATTTGCATTATTGGGAGCAAATCTATTACTAATATTAATTTGGATAACTATATTTTCATTTTTAATAAATTCATTTCGAATAGAAAATGCTCCATTTTATATATATAAGATCCTATTCTTGATAAAATTTCTACCTCCTATCTGGATTACTTGGTTTTTATGGATAAAGAGAGGTGGCTTTAAAAGGTGACGATTTGATTGGCTTAATTACTACACCATTAAAAAATTCTGCTAATAGTTTTGACGGGTCTTGAACCGAAACTTTTCTATACTCTTTTGCAAGTTTCTTTTTGATTGGATTTAAGTTGGTCATGCTGATTCTTGAAATTGATTTGTTACTTCAGTCCAACCTCCAGCAATTAGTTCGTTCCATCTTTCAAATGCAGAGTTGAGATCGTGAAGTCTTGTGTTTTTAAGTCCAGCGGGTTCTCCTAGATGATTTGCATAGAAGAGATGGGTATAGACTTTGATGTTGTTCCGTGCAGATTTCTTGCACTTTTCAAACAATATTAAAAAGCTGCTTTGCGGGTTAAGTAACCAGCCATTTGGGGAATCAACACGACTGCCATAAGAAAAATTAGACCAAACATTGGCTCCTCCTAGAGTCATTTAATAAGTAATACGCTTGTACTATTATTTATAGCGAAGTCTTATTCTTGCTGTCAATACCTAAAACTTTATTTCTGAAAAGATCAGGCTAATTCAATGTATATTGACTTAATATTTTCAATAATTTTTGACATACATAATCAATATCTTCTTCCTCCAAACATAAAGCCGATGGTAAATTTAATCCTCTTGAGCTTAAAGATAATGCATTTAAATTTCTAAGTGATGCCTTTTTTGCTTCCTTAGAGTTTTTATATGCAGGTAAACTCGAAAGTGGATTAAAAAAAGGTCTAGTATTTATACCCTCTTGTGATAATTTGTAAATTAATTCTTTTTTATTTAGGTTTAGTTTGTCGGAAAAAATAATTGTAGTCATCCAAAAACTGTTTTTTGTGTTATTGGATTCATGATTTAAAACAATTAGTTCATTATTACCTAACCTATCTTTATACCATTTATATATTTTTATTTTTTTTTCGACAAGTTCTTCTGCTCTTTCAATTTGACCTAAACCAAAAGCAGCTTGTAGATGACTCATCTTATATTTAAAAGCAACTTCAGAATTCTCGAATAAAGTATCTCCTGGTATTCGTCCATGATCCCGAAGGAAAAGAATTCTTTCATATATTTTTTCGTCATCAGTAATTAACATCCCACCTTCTCCAGTGGTGATAGTTTTAGATCCATGGAAACTGAAAACACCTGTGTCCCCAAATTTACCTGCCATTTTTTGATTTTGTTCAGAACCGAATCCTTCAGCTGCATCCTCAAATATTTTTAGATTATACTTTGAAGCTATTTTGTTTATTTCACTATAATTTGGCATTGATCCATAAAGATCAACTGGTATTATTGCTTTTGTTTTGGGAGTAATTAGTTTTTCAATTGAATCATGGCATATGCACCATGTATCTAGATTCACATCAGCAAATACAGGTTGTGCTCCAACATATTTAAGTGGTGCGGCAGTAGCAATCCACGTAATATCTGGAATAATAACTTCATCTCCTTGATTGATATCAAATGCCTCAAGAGATAAATGAATTCCAGATGTGCAATGCGGTAGTGAAATTGAATATTTCGAGCCAACATATTTTGAGAATGCATTTTCAAATTTGTTATTCCAATATGAACAGTTCTCATACCAGCCATTCGCTGCAGCTTCTTTAGTATAATTTATTTCCCTCTCGGTTACCCAAGGTCCTGCGATAGGAATATTTCTATTTTTCATCAAGATTTATCTAAGGTATAAATTAATTATTTTTAAATTTATGATATATTATATAAAATCTATTGGGAAAGTTGATATTAAGAAAATTAATCAAAAGTAAAATCTTTAAAAGTTTAAATTTAACAGAATTCAAATATTTATTAATTGATTTTTTAATGCTTTTAAGTGTAAAGAGAAAATCTTTAAAATCAAAATTCTCAGAATATTTTTATTTAAATAAAATTAGAATAATAATTTTTAGATTACCTGAATATTACTTCAGAAAAATTAATGCTTCTAAGATTAATAATAATGAAAAATATATTGATTCCCAAAATTTTGAGTTTGCAAAAATGGAATTAAATATTGATGAAGGAACACTAATATTGATAAATAATTTATTTGAGAATAATAAAAGATCACGTCTTGAAAATAAGAACAAATTAATTCGCAATAAAGTTGAAACTTCTCGCAAGCTAAATGAAGATACAACTATTTTAGAATATGCTGATGTACCCAAAAAAGATACTAAAGAATTATTAAATAGTATATTTACAAAAAAAAGTTTTAGGAAATTTTTGGATCTATCCTCAATTATTTCTGGATATAAAGTAAAACAAAAGGACTTATATTTTTACATTATAAAAAACAAAGGTGAAAATAATAATTCTGATTGGCATTCTGATTGTTTCTTTTCTTTAGTAAAAGGTTTTATTTATCTTAATGAAATCACTATAGATGATTCGCCCTTTCAATATTTAAAAGGAACGTCGAAAATAGAATTACTTACAGACTTTCATAATTTATCAAGTAAATATAAAAAAAGTTCTTCTCCAAGGATTTCAACAAAAAAACAATTAGAAGATATTAAGAATTTTGAAATAGAGTCTCACTTAGGTACTTTAGGTTCAATGATGATTGCTAATACATCAGGAATTCATAGAAAAGGGCCAGACAATTCTGGTAAAGTAAGATATATGTTGGGATTCGAATTTAGAAGATTAAATTTGATAAAAAGATCATTGAGAGCACTTATAAAATTATAAAAGTAAGTTATTCTTAAATCTAATATTCAATTTTCAGATTACTCAAGCAACTTATCTTTTATATCTTCTTCTTTTTTTGCATTTAGAGTAATTATTTTTAGGTTTTTGTTTAATTCTTTAAGAGGGGATTTAGAGATTTTTAAATTACTATTTTCATCCATACTTACTAAATAATTAAATTTATGTGATTTGTCCAATGATGGGAAATCACTTCTTTGGTGAGCACCTCTACTCTCATTTCTTTGGAGTGCTGAAAGAATTGTAGCTTTTGCGCTTATTAAAGAAGATTGTAAATCAAAAATTAACACTAGATCCTGGCAATTATATTTATCGATTCTTATATCAATATCATCGAGTTTGTTTTTGATTTTTTCAACTTTTGAAAACCCTTCTAAAAGTAAGGTTTTGTTTTTAATAACTCCACAATATTTCCACATTATTAACCTCAATTCGTGTTGCAAAGGTCTTATTAGTTCATCTCCATTTTTAATAAACTTATTAATGTTTGCATGAGCAATTTCTAAAGTTTTATTAGATCTTAATTGATGATCTATTTTTTTTGAATATTTTGAAGTTGCAATACCAGCCCGTTTGCCAAAAATAAGTATCTCTGCGAGAGAATTTCCACCTAAACGATTAGCTCCATGAAGTCCTCCTGCTACCTCACCCGCTGCATAAAGGCCCTCTACAGAAGTAGATAAATCCTCTGGATTAACTAAAATCCCACCCATAGAATAGTGAGCAGTTGGAGCAACCTCCATTGGTGATTTTGAAATATCAAGCATTTGAGTTTCAATAAATTGTCTATATATATTTGGCAGTTTCTCAATTATGAACTCTTTACTTTTATGGCTTATATCGAGAAAAACAGCACCATTTGTTGTCCCACGGCCTTCAATTATTTCTGTATAGTTAGCAATTGCGACTTTATCTCTAGTTGATAATTCCATTCTTTGCGGATCATAATTTTTCATAAATCTCTCCCCTCTGTTATTAATTAACTTTCCTCCCTCACCTCTTACCGCTTCGGTAACCAAAGTACCTTCTATTTCTTCAGGTAAGACCATTCCAGAAGGATGGAACTGTACCATTTCCATATCTATTAATTTACATCCAGCTTTAAGACTCAAGTAATATCCATCACCTGTATTTTCATTTTTTCTAGATGAACTTTTTTTCCATAATCTTGTATGTCCCCCTGTGCATAAAATAACTGCATCAGCTAAGTGCACAGTTCTTTCTGAAGAAGAAATATTAAAGGACATTGCTCCAAAGCAAGTATTATCTTTTATTAGTAGTTCTGTTACATATTGATTATCGTAAATAGGGATTCTTAACTGATCAGATTTTTTTAAAAGAGTTTTTAAAATCGATAATCCAGTAAAATCTCCTGAATAACAGGTTCTACGATATTTGTGGGCTCCAAAAAATCTTTGATCGAGTTCACCATTTTTTAATTTCGCAAAATCTGCCCCCCATTTATCTATTTCTTTAACTAAAGACGGGGATTCTTTAGCCATTATTTCTATTTTTAAAGGATCACCAATACCATAACCTTCTAAGTAAGTATCAATAAAATGTTGTTCCCATGAGTCTTCTTTATCTAAATTTCCTAAAGCTGCATTAATGCCACCTGCCGCTAAAACTGTATGAGAATCAGTCTTGGGTCTTTTCCCAAGAATACATACATTAAGACCGTTTTTTTTTATCTCAATAGCTGCTCTTAAACCAGCCCCTCCACAACCAATTACAAGAACATTCGATATTTGAGTGATATGATCTTTTATAATCAATTGATTTCAAAATTAATCTTACTTAATTAAGTCTAATTATTTTTATTTAATAAGAAATAAATGCTTTGTCTTCAACATTTTTATTTTTAGGAGATTCTAAATAAATCTCACATCTTTATTAAAGATAATTAATGACTGATCTTAATTTGAAAGTAGATGTGGAATTATTTAAGAATAGTACTAGTAAACAGCCCCAGAAAGCATGCTACAACTTGTAAATCTATAGGTACATTTTAAGGTGCGGATTTTAATAATCAAACGCTATAAAGTAGTATAGGAAATACGAACGTTACGAAAGAAATCTTTAGATTAATTCATATGACTAGCGTTTCGAGATTTGGGGCCATAGCTCAGCTGGTAGAGCACCTGCATGGCATGCAGGGGGTCAGCGGTTCGAATCCGCTTGGCTCCATTAGGTTTTTCTTGTTATATCAAAGGTTTTAAGAGATCGTTTCGTAATAACATAACTTTTGTACGTACTTGTCTAAGCTTGTTTAAGCAATTCTGCACCCTAAAATGCACTTATAAGATTTTTATTTGTTGCAGAAATGAAAAATTTAACTTGGGTTGATATCACAAGAAAATCAATTAAATCAAAACTTGCTCTTCTTAACTTTTTTATTTAATGATCCTTTTAAGAATGAGTTAGATGAATTTAGGCACTTTAATACTTCTGGATAAATAAGTTTTGCAAACTTTTTTGCTCCCTTAGGAGAGAAATGACCAATATCAACAAAATCATCATTATTAAAATCTTTTTGGTCAATATTAGTAGAAAAAAATGAATCATTTTTAATAGCTCCACTTAAGAATTGGAAATTAATTTGCATTCTTTTCTGGGTCTGCTTATATAAGTTTCCATCGAAAATTTAATATGAGTAATTCAAAAGTAAAACAATTAAAACTTAAAGGCATTCGTTTAAGAAAAGATTCTGAGGATATGAAAAACTTAGCGAGCATAATGCCAAAAACTTTTAACCACATAGAACAAAGTTCATTAGGAAAATATTCAACGGGTGTAACTGTAAGTTTTTATGACTTAGATGCAATGACTCAAGGTCTGCAAAGAGGTTCGTTGATTGTGATTGCTGGCAGACCTTCAATGGGTAAAACTTCTTTTGCGATGAATATTGCAAAGAATGTTGCCCAGAGACATAACCTTCCTGTTTGTTATTTCAGTTTGGAACAAAGCAGGGAACAAATGAGTTACAGAATGCTCTCTATGGAACTTGGTATTGAATCAGGAAGATTGAGAACTGGCAGACTTCAACAAGATGAATGGGATTTACTCGGTAGAGAAATGGAAGATATTGGCGAACTACCTATATTTATTTGCGATAAAGGGTCAATTAACGTCAAAGAGATGCTTCGAAAGTGTAGGAAGATTAAAAAAAAGCAAGGACTAGGAAAACTTGGATTAGTGGTAGTCGACTATATACAAATGATGGATGGTCCAAATAAAGAGTCTAGAGATAAAGAGTTATCTAAAATTGTCCTTGACCTTAAAGCGATGGCAAAAGCATTAGATGTACCTGTGGTGCTTATGTCTCAACTTTCTAGAGATATTGAAAAGAGAGAAAACTGTCGTCCTATGTTATGTGATTTAAGAGAGACTCAAGGATTAGAAGCACATTCAGATGTCGTCATTATGCTTTACAGAGATGAGTTTTATCATCCAGAAACTGAAGAACGTGGAATAGCAGAATTAATAGTTACCAAACACAGGAATGGTCCTATAGGAACAGTGAAGTTACTTTTTGAACCGCAATTTATTAGATATAGAAATCTTGCTGCATAATAGATTTAGAAAAGGTTAAAATGCATTTATTTATTTCTAATCTCATAACCTACTTACAAAAATTGACTTGAAGATGCTTATAAGACTCTAAAAAGTAATTAAGGAGTTGACTGGGATTTTTAAATTATCTCTCCCTTTAAGATCTTTTAATTCTATTAAGACAGATAGTCCCTCAATCTTTTTATTTAAATCTATAAGAATTTCAAGAACGCACTTAGCTGTTCCACCTGTAGCTAATAAATCATCTACGATTGCAAACGATTCAAATTTGTCTAGAGCATTTTTTTGGAGAGAAAGTGAATTTGAACCATACTCTAAGTTATAAGATTTTGAGATCAGATCTCCCGGAAGTTTCCCAGGTTTCCTTGCCACAATCATCGGCTTTGATAGGAAAAATGAAATAGCTGATCCAAGAATAAATCCCCTTGCATCAATAGCAATTATCGCATCAGCTTTCTTCAATATTGTTGAATTTGCCATTGTTTTAACAACCTCTTCGAATGCTGCTGGGTTTTGAAAAATAGGAGATATATCTTTGAAGAGTATTCCTTCCTTTGGAAAATCTGGATAGTCGTTTATTAATTTTTTTATGGGATTAGTAATGATCTTATGAAAATACTTTTAAAGATTATATCCTAATTTATATATATATTTTTTTTAATGCACATTGGAATTTTATGTGCCATGCCTCAAGAAATAGGCAAGCTCCTAGATAACTTAAAGATATTAAATGAAAGAAACTTTGGCGATTTAAAAATTATTTCTGGAAAATTGTCTGATGAAAATAAAGAAGAAAATATTTTAGTTTCAGTAGCTTGGAGTGGCTGGGGTAAAGTTAGTGCTGCTAGAGCTGCAACAAGACTATTGAGTAACCCATATGCAGGAAAAAGGCTTGATCTTATTTTATTTACAGGTGTTGCTGGAGCGGCTGAATCTTCATTAAAACAATGGGATGTAGTTATACCAAATCAACTTGTACAGCATGATATGGATGCAAGTCCTTTTTACAAGAAATATGTTATTCCATCTTTAAATCAAGATAAAATCTCTGCAAAAGAAGAGCTAGTAGAATGGACTCGCAATATATTAATAGATGGTTTAAAAAAAATTAATTTAGATAAATTTGGTTTTATTAAAAAAGGTTTAATTGCAACAGGAGATAAATTTATTGCAGACAAAAATTCAATTGATGATTTATCTGCTCAATTACCAGGATTAATGGCTATTGAGATGGAGGGGGCAGCTTTAGCTCAAGTTGCTTCTCAGGAAAATATTCCTTGGTTAATTATTAGAGTTGTCTCCGATCAGGCTGATTCATCAGCTCCACAATCTTTTACAGATTTTTTAAAAGATTATGAGCAATACTCTTGGTTTTTAATAAAAATTCTACTCCAAAATATAAATAAAGCCCCAATATGAAATTATTAACTCACAATAAATAAAAAACTTATTTGGATTGGAAATTAATCAAAAGAATACAAAGACTTATTAAATATTTTATAAATGCTATTATCAGTAAAATATATTTATAAGTTTGAAAAACAAACCATTAAAAACTGCAGGTAAAAGTTTAACAATTAATACGGTTTTAGAAAATATAGAGTGTCCAAATAATTTCATGGAAATTTTAATTAACGTATCAGAAGAAGCGAAAAATTATTGTGATGAAGCCGAATGGTTCTATTTCTTGAAGGTACAAGAAAAATTTGGGAAATCTATTGAGGAGGCTTGGAGAAGCTTATCTTTACAAGAAAAGAAGATTATAAATGGTCTAGAAATTTACAAAATACCAGCTTACTTAGGATATAGAAGTTCTTTTAAAGAGGGATTTAATAGAAAAGATTATCAAAAAAAACCTATTTTTGCACTTTTAGAAGTAGCTAGCGCATGTAATATAAAATGCCCATTTTGTTTTCAAAGTGATACGTCATTTACCACAAAAGATTATATGGGAATTATAGATACGAATCTAGCTTTTAAATTAGTTGATGAAATAGATAATATGAAAGTAAGAGGAATTACAATAGCAAGTAGAGGAGAGCCACTATTATATAAAGACTTAGAGATTCTCCTCGAATATATAGGTACAAAAGAAAATATTATTGAAATCAAAGTAAATTCAAATGCTAAACGCCTTAATGAAGATAGATTAAAAAGTTTATTAAAGACTCCATTAAATATATTTGTAATATCAACTGATCATTATGAAAAGGAAAAATATGAGAAATATCGACATGGTGCTAATTTTGAAAACTTCATAACTAATATTTCTAAAATTAATAAAGTTAGAGAATCTTATAAAAGAGAATCAAATTTATACACAAGGGCTAGTGGAGTGATGGTTGATCCTGATATGGATAGAGTTAAATTTGATGCTTTTTATAATAAATTCTTTGATGAAAGTGCTTCAGTTACAATGACTGAGAGATGGGATACTTACTCTAATCCTATTGAACCTGGCGATTTGAATCCATGTGGAATGCCATTTGAAAAGCTTTATATTTGGTATGATGGGCAAACCAATCCTTGTGATGCAGATTATAAGTCCCTCCTTTCTCCAGGTAAATTTGGAGAATTATCACTTAAACAATGTTGGGATAATATGCAGTATTTAAGAGATGATATGCTTTCAAATAAAAGGAGTCTTCATAAACCTTGTGATAGATGTTATGTTAATTAAAGATGAATATTCTTTTTTATGGATATGGAAATCATGCAAAAAGTATTAAAAAATATTTAGATGAAATAATAAAATCTAAAAAAAGATATTGCTTTTTAAATAAAAATAATAAAAATTTTGATAATATAACTTTCTTTAATGATATTTATGAAGCACAAAATAAATTTAAAAGATTTTCTTGTGCATTCATTACTTCACCAAATGAATACCATCTTTCTCATTTAAAAGATTGTATTAATTTAAAAATCCCATATATATATGTTGAAAAGCCTGCTATAGGTATAGAGGATTATCTTGCAAATAATAGTGAAAATAATGGGATTAAATTTTTGCAAATTGGTTATCAATATAATTATGAACCAGCAATAATTCAATTAAAAAATATACTCAATGAAAAGTCATTTGGATCATTGTTAAGATTAGATATTTTTTTTGGTAAAGGAATAGCCTTCAAAGACGATTTTGCAAATAAATGGCGCTCAAAAAATATTAATGCAGTCAGCGAAACCCTTGGCAGTCATTTAATAAATATTTTAATTTTTTTATTGGGTAAAGAAAATATAAAAGGGTACAAGAGTTTAACTAAACAAAGCAATGAAAATCATTTTTTCGATACATTCCATTTTTTTGGTTTTACTAAAGATTCTATTATGTTCTCACTCACAGCAAGTTGGGGTAGTCCTTTAAATCAAACTATTAAAGCTTATTTCTCTGATATGGTTTGGTCATATGATATGAAAAAAATAATTAAAAACTATCCTAGAGATTGTTTTGACGAAAAAGGTTTATTTAAGTATCCACCTACAATTATTGAAGATTGTAAAAAACAAGGAATAAAGGCAAGTGTTTCAAGTTTCCTAAAAAAAGTGATGACTAATGAAGAATATGACTTTGAATTTAATAATTCTAGTTTTGTATATGATCTCCTTTATAAGGAAGAGAAATAGTTCAATTATTTATATAAGAGATTAAATGTTTGATGTTACAAATAAAATCTCGTCACAAATTATTAGGCGATAAAAGTATCCATAAAAATGTTTAAAATTAAAATCTAATATTAATAAATTTGATAAGGTAAATTATTTACTAAATTTTTTTATAATTAATGTTTTTATTGATGATGAATTAATTTATTAAGTCATTATCTGAAAATAGTCTGTGATTATTTTGTAGAAATTTAGGTAATTAATGTACCCGTTTTGATCTTTAAATTTATTAATTGAATTTTCAAATCTTTGTGAAGTATTGATTACTATCATTGAACCCTTTTCACAATGAGAACCTGAGTGATGATCATTAATTTTAAAAAAAGTAAACCCATATTTTGAAAATTTATTTTCAGCTTCGATCATATTATATTTTTTTTGAAAATTAATATCAGTGTATATATAAATACTTAGCACTAAAGATCCTTTCTCTTCATCAACTTTAGAAACAAATCCTAAATTCTTGACAAAATCATTTATAGATTCTGAGATTAAATTTAAATCAATATTAGTTGAATTCTTAACTTTGAATCCATAATTAGGAGCCATATTTCGACTCCAAACAAATTCAATAGATTCTCCATGAACTTTCTTAAGATGTTCTGAAAGAATTTTTGAAAATAAATTTATATTGTCTATTTTTCCATCATATTTAGCTAAAAAACGATTATCAAATTTAGGATTTGCCTCTTGTCCCATTGAACTAGTTAATAAAATTATTGTATCTTTAAATTCTTTTTTATTAAGAATAAAACCTAGATAATCATCTACATAATCAATTCCAATAAATACTGATCTTTTATTTTTTTTAATCCACTGTTTAGAGTATTTGGTTTTGTTTTTAAATGATTTCTGATCATGCGCATACCAATATCTATGCATATTCCCTGCGACATGATTACTAAAAAGAGTACTATATTGGGGTCGATATTTTATAAATAAATCAGAAAATATTGACGAAATTAATGGAAACTGAGCCATTCTGAGTAGTTCTTTATTTTTATAAATAAAAGCAAAATAAATTGTAGAAAATATCATCTTAATACTAAAAAATGAAATGCCAAATTTTCTAGGGAGAAATATTATCTTAGTCGTATAGTTTAGTAATGTTTTTAAAAGAGAATTTAAACCTGATACTCTCGCAGATTTCGCAACGAGTGTATTATTCAAAGATTGAAAACAAGAATATTCTTTTGGCTTGGCAAAATTATCACTACTAAAACAATCAGGAAGATAAAAATAATAATAATTATTAGAAATTACATTTGGAGAATATTTAGAGGAATGTATTGAGCCTAAAACTCCTACACTTACTTTATTTCTAGCTAAATGATTCCAAAGTAAATCTTCTTTTTTAATATTATCAGAATATCGGTAACACTTATGTTCAGAATAAGGTTTACCAGTATTAAATGATGCCCATGTCTGTGATGGATATAATTTATCTTTTGTTATGTCTAAAGCCTTTGTTGTATAAATATTTAGCTTTTTATTAAGTTTTAATTTTGCTAGATTTGAATTTTTATTTTTGTTAATGTAATCATATATTAAATCAGGAGATACTTCATTTATTTCTAAATTTATAATCTTTTTCATCAAAACAAATTAAATAGCTTTAACTTAGATTAATACTTCTGAATAAATAAAAATATTTAAAACATTCTTTTTTTTACAAAATATAAAAAAATTAATTAATGATTTCAAATCTTCAAAAATTTAATAATATAACTTTTAATTATTAAAAGAATAAGAGACAAATATTCAACTGCTATTAGTGAAAAATTAGCATTTAATAATATCTGATAACTCCTATGATAAATTTATTTTAACAAAAATAAAGGTTAATAAATTGTCTTTAAATATTGTTTTAAAACCTTCCAAAGCGTTTGTTTCTACTTAGGGGATTTGATTTGCAAAAAATTTAAAAAAAATCGCTTTAGGCGTTAGATTAGCGCAATTATCAAAAAAATATGAAATCAACTTTGATAGTCATTTTATGGTAAAAGTTTTTTCATAAAAGGATAATAATTTCTTTCTTAGAATCTTATTAATAATCTTTTGAAATTATTTCTTGTTTTAAATATAGATATTAGATAATGTTTTTGTAAGGTTTTCATAATTGCTTTGAAAAAATATCTTAATAAAAAAGAAGTTTTATTTGTTGTCCCGGCAAGATCAGGCAGTAAAGGGGTAAAAAATAAAAATTTACAAATTTGCGCTGACGAATCTCTTTTAAGAAGGGCCGTTAATTTAGCTCTTGAAATTGATATTGATAGTAGAGTAATTGTCTCTACTGATAGCGAAGATTATATTGATCATGTTAGTGATCTTAAATGTTCAAATAATTTTTTAAGACCTTTATATTTATCAGGCAGTGCAGTAGGAGATATTGAGGTTTTAACTCAGGCATTACATGCATCTGAGATTATTTTTAATGAATGCTATAAATGTGTCGCAATGCTTCAGCCAACATCGCCATTAAGAAAGAAAAATCATGTTATGCAATCAATAAATGCTGTACTTAAAGAATCTTGGGAGGCAAGTTTTACTGCCAATAAAGTTGATCTAAAATATCATCCTCTAAAGTCTCTTAAAGTTTTGGATGATGGATCATCTGATTATTATTTAATTGAGGGAGAAAAAATTATTAATCGACAAATGTTGCAAGATACTTTTATAAGAAATGGAGCTTGTTATTCAATTACTCCACAATGTCTTACTACTGTTAAATCCTTTATTGGAAAACATTCAAAAATAATAGAAACAGAACCTATGATTAGTATTGATTCAAATTCTGAGATAAAATTATGCGAGAAAATTCTTTTAGAACAAAATAACAATGATTAAGATCTTTTAAAAGTATCTTACATATTCCAAAGTATTATGAAATTTATATGAATATTTTATTTACTTGTTAGAATTTGTAAAAATAATTTTTAAAATCAATTGTTTAAAATGATATGGTGAAAATTATTGAAAAGTTTTTAGGTAAATATAATGCAATCTGAATTTATAGAAAACGTTCACGAAATAAAATCAGAAATATTTAATGATAAACGAGGTGCATTTCTGAGCTGCTTCAAAGAAAACGAAAAATTATTTAAAAAACTTTGGTTTGATAAAAATATTTGTCAGATTAATTTATCTTTGACTCGTAAAAAAGGCACAATTAGAGGCCTTCATTATCAAGAAAAACCATATCAGGAAGCTAAGTTAATAAGGTGTTTAAGAGGAAAAGTTTGGGATGTTGTTATAGATTTAAGAAATTTTTCAAAGACTTATAAAAAGTGGTTCTCTTTGGAACTATGTTCTTCTAAAAACAATGCTATTTTTATACCTGAAGGCTGTGCCCATGGTTTTCAGACTTTACAAGATAATTGCGAGTTATTATATATACATTCAAATAATTATAAACCTTCACATGAGAGAGGCATTAAATGGGATGATCCTATAATTAACATATCTTGGCCTTTAAATTTAGAAGAAATAAGCGATAGAGATAACTCCTTACCTTACTTTGCTGAAATATGAATTATCAATGTAGACATTGTGGAAACAAACTTATAGATCCAATTTTGGACCTAGGTCATCAACCCCCTAGTAATGCTTATTTGAATAGGAAGCAACTTGATGAGCCAGAGATTACTTATCCTCTTAAGCTTTATCTTTGTGATAAATGCTGGTTGCCTCAATTACCTGAATATGCAAAGGCAAAAGAATTATTTACGAATGATTATGCTTATTTCTCTAGTACCTCATCAACTTGGTGCAATCATGCAAAGAATTATGTAAAAAAAACAATTGATGAATTTAAATTAAATCAAGACAGTTTTGTCCTTGAAATTGCAAGTAATGATGGTTATCTTCTTCAATATGTTAAACAAAATGGAATTAAATGTCTTGGTGTTGAGCCCACTAAAGAAACAGCCATAGAAGCAGAAAAAAAAGGTATAGATACAGTTAAAGAATTTTTTGGGAAAGATTTGGTTACCAAACTAAAAGATGAGGGTCTAGTGCCACAATCAGGAGTGGATTTATTAATTGCAAATAATGTACTAGCTCATGTACCAGATATAAATGATTTTATAATTGGATCAAGAAATATCTTAAGTCCAAAGGGTGTTTTTAGTGTAGAATTTCCTCATTTGTTAAATCTAATCAAATATAATCAATTTGATACAATTTATCATGAACACTATAGCTATTTAAGTTTAAGCTTTCTATTAAGATTAGCTGAAAAGTTTGATTTACATATATTTGATACTGAAGAACTGACAACTCATGGAGGTAGTCTTAGAGTTTGGATGACAAAAGATAAGAGTAGAACAGTATCAGATAGTGTCTATAAAATACAAAAACATGAAACTGAATTCAAAATAGAAAGTCTTTTGCCATTTCAAAAATTGCAATTTAATGCTGAAAAAACAAAAAATCAATTATTAACTTTCCTTTTGAATTTAAAAAAAACAAATCAATTGGTTTGTGGATATGGTGCCGCTGCAAAAGCTAATACTCTCATAAATTTTGCAGGAGTTAAAAAAGATTTAATTCCATTTATTGTAGATAATGCAAAAAGTAAACAAAATAAATTTATGCCTGGGAGTCTTATCCCTATTTACGATAGTCAAAAAATAGACCAGATGAAAGTTTCGAATATAATAGTTTTCCCTTGGAATATTTTAAGCGAGATTTCAAAATCACTTCAGGATAAGAACATATACACATTTATCCCTTCATACAAAAAATGGTAATTAGAAAAAAGTCAAAAGGCTTAATCTGGAGAAAAATTTGCTAATAATAATTGATATCAAATTTGATTTATATAAATTTGGTAATTACATTTTCTAGAACTCTAATTGATATAAGATTTTGAAATAATTAATATTAATGTTGGATACACTTTATTGGGTGATTTTATATCATAAGATCTTAATAAATTATTTATTTTAAAACTAAATGAAGGCTAGAGTTTTTGGGGCAGGTTCAATAGGTAATCATATTACAAATGCATTAAAAAATATTGATTACGAAATAGAGGTTGTTGATATTGATGAGGCTGCATTATCAAGAATGAAAAATGAGATTTATCCCTCTAGATATAAGGCATGGGATGACTCTATTAATTTATTAATGAGTCCAAGTAAGGATATTGTTGATTTAGAAGTTATAGGAACTCCTCCTGATACTCATACAAAAATTCTTTTGGAAGGATTAAGCAAAAATAGAGCAAGAAAATGGTTGGTAGAAAAACCATTTACATATCCCGATTCAGAACATATAAGTTTCTTGAAAAAGAATCTCAAAGGTTTAGAAGATAAAATATTTGTTGGTTATAATCATTCTGTAACGCCAGCATTTGTCAATTTTTTAAAAGAAATAAAATACAAGAAAAACATAACAAGAATTTATTGCAACTGGCTTGAAAACTGGGAGGGGATATTCAAAGCTCATCCATGGTTGGAGGGTCCTGAAGATTCTTACCTAGGATTTAGCAAAAGAGGTGGTGGTTCTCTGATGGAACATAGTCATGGCTTACATTTGCTACTTCTTGTTTTTAAGCATTTGGGATTGAAAATTGATAAAACTAATTATTGTCTTAATAAGGATATTAAAAATAATTATGATAAGTATGTCAATATTGCTTTTGAATTAGAAAGTAAATCTGAAAATATAATAGCTTCTTATACAACTGATGTTTTGACTAAAGATATTTCTAAAAAGATTGTTTTAGAAGCCGATGATGAAATATTTTCTGTTGAATTTGGGGCCAAAAATGGAAGCTGTGATATTTTTAAAAACTTTTCTTATAAAGAGGATATAGAAAAGGTCTATTACAAAAATAGACCTGATGACTTTAAATATGAAATTGCTTTAATTAATGATAGTCTTAATGGAGGGAAGAATGAAAATATTAGAAACCTTTCCTACATTTGGGGCTTAGAAGTATCTGATTTATGCTCAAAAATTCTTAATGATAAACTGTAATTATGGAAAGTACATTAAAAGAATCAATAACTCCAGATTTTAAGAAAATTATTATATTAGATATAGCAAATAATCATTTTGGTGATATTAATCATGGCAAAGAAATTATAAAAACTTTTTCTAATTTAAAATATCCCAAAGGTTATACAATTTACTTCAAGCTGCAGTTCAGAAATTTAGATACATTCATTCATAATCAAGCTCCAAAAGATTCACATTATATAAAACGTTTTCAATCTACAAAATTGAATAAAAAAGATCTTTTAGATTTATCTAAATCTATAAAAAATCTTAGTAATTCAAGGTTTAAGTTGATGATAACCCCTTTTGATGAAGATTCAGTCTCTTGGGCTTTGGAAGCAAATACAGATTTATTGAAAGTCGCATCATGCTCAGCTAATGATTGGCCATTACTAACTGAAATTGTAAAGTCAAATATTCCTTTAGTTGCCTCTACAGGTGGTTTAAAAGTAAAGAATATTGATAATTTGGTTAGCTTTCTTAGGCATAAAGGGTCTAACTTTGCTTTGATGCATTGCATATCTGTGTATCCAACAAAAGTTGAAGATTGTAATATCAATTTCATTAATGAATTAAAAAGTAGATATAGAGATTTAAGTATTGGTTGGTCTACACATGAACCTCCGGAAAATAATGATATAGTTATTGCTGCTTTATCAGTAGGAGCTGAATTATTAGAGAGACATATATGTTTGCCAAATAAAAGTATGCCTCAAAATGCTTACTCAAGTAATCCAAATGAATTACAGAAATGGTTAGATAAAATTGAAATAGCTAACAATCTTTTAGATTCTTCAAAAATTGAAAATAGAGAACAGGAGAAGAACTCAATAGATTTATTAGCTCGTGGAGCCTATGCCAGAAGAAATTTAAAAGAGGGTGAAATAATAAATGATAATGACTTTTACTTTGCATTTCCCATACTTGATGAAGGACAGCATACAGCTTCTACTATAAAAATCGGTTCTAAGATTCTAAAGGATATAAAAAAGGATGAATCTTTAGTAGAAGATGAGAATATAAGTTCGCCTCCTATTAATTCAGAATTTTATTTAAAAGAGAGTCTTCATGAAGTTAAGGCAATGCTTTCTAAGGCAAATATAAAATTAAATTCTACTTTTACTCTTGAATTGTCTCATCACAAAGGAAGAGAGGTTTTCAAACAAGTTGGTACAACAATAATTAATTGTATTAATAGGGAATATTGCAAGAAAATTTTAGTGCAATTGCCAAATCAATTTCATCCAATGCACTATCATCCTAGGAAAGAGGAAACTTTTCAAATACTAAACGGATCCTTAGAAGTTATATCAGACGGTCATAAGTACCATTTATATCAAGGTCAAACACTCACAGTCTTACCAGGCGTTTGGCATTCTTTTTCTTCAAAAAAAGGATGTATTTTTGAAGAGGTTTCAACAACACATTGTAATGAAGATAGTGTTTATAAGGATAACGCGATTCAAGAGTTGTCCAGAAATGAGAGGAAAACTATTGTAGATCATTGGGGAAGATTCCAAATGAAATAATGCTTAAGTTACTTATACTTGACTTTGATGGAACAATTATTGACTCAAATTACATAAAGCAAAATGCAATAAATGATTTTGCTAGAAATGAATACAACTGTTCGCTAATTAAGAAAATCAATCCTCACGATATCAGAACCTTAACAAGGTATAAGCAATTAAGTAAAGTTAAAGGAAGTGAATTGTCTATTAACGAGAAATATAAAATTGATGATTTTGTTAATAAAAAAGTTTTAAAAGCAAAAATTGATAATAATCTTTTTTTGTTAGTAAAAATATGTAAATTAAAAAAAATAAAAATTTTTGTAGTTTCCAATACTCCTCATTCATCACTTTTATTTCTGATTAACGAATTAAAATTATCTAATTTATTTGATGGAATTTTAGGTAATAATTTTAATTCAAATAAAGTTAAAATATTTAAATACATTATTAAAATGATCGGCATTAAACCTCAAGAGGCATTAAGTATAGGAGATGATATTTTCGATTATTTTGCTTCAAAAGAATGTAATGTTCCATTCTTAGGTATTCAGGATCAATCTCTAAACTTTTTATCTAGTAATAATACTGTATTAAATGATTTAAGAGGAGTAGTTACTTATATCCAAAAGAATTACAAATAAGAGAAATTTGTTTTTTGTATGGTGATAAAATAATAAATTGTAATTGTATTTATAAACTTTAAGAACGGTAATTTGATACTGAAAAACTTAATTTTCAAATTGGAATCAGAATTACCATCAAATCTATCCTGTTCATGATTTAAAGATAAAATGAAAGAAATTAAAAAGATCGTTGTTACTGGGGGATTAGGCTTTATTGGTTTTAATCTTGTAGAAAAATTTCTAAAAGAAAAATATGAAGTCTTAATTATAGACTCTATGATTAGTGGGACTAAAAATAAAATTATTGGGAGAAAAAATTTAAAGGTTTTTGATATTGATATTTCAGAAAAAAAAGATATAAAAAATATTATAGATTCTTGTGACTTAGTAATTCATCTTGCTGCCAAAGGAAACGTTGTTGAATCAGTTCAAGAGCCCATTGAAAATTTTAATCAAAATGTTTTTACAACTATCCAATTACTTGAAATTTTAAAAGATTCAGAGAAATGTAAGAAAATCATATTTTCCTCTACTGGTGGTGCTTTGATGGGGGATACCCCCCCTCCAGTAAATGAAAAAAGTTGTCCAAATCCTATTTCTCCATATGGTGCTAGTAAATTAGCTTGTGAAGGTTATATAAATGCTTATTCTAACTGTTATGGTTTAAATTCTATAGTATTTAGATTTGGAAATGTTTATGGACCAAATGGTTCTCATAAAAAGGGGGTTGTAAATAAATTTATAAGAAATTCGATTAATGATATAGAGCATATTATTTATGGTTCTCCTAATTCTAGTAGAGACTATATTCATGTTTACGATATTTGCGAGGCAATATTACTCGGTATAGAATATTTTTCAAAAATGGAGAAAAATTATGAGTTATTCCACCTTGCTAATTTTGAAGAGGTCACTTTAGCTAAACTAATAGAAACTATTTATAAAGTAAGTAAAAAGAAAAATTCTTACAAGATATTAGACTATAGAAAAGGTGAAGTATTAAGGAACTTCTGTTCTTTTGAGAAGGCCAATAATCTCTTGAAATTTAATCCAAAATATAATTTGCAAAAAGGTATTGAGGATTTATATTTTTGGATTTTAGAAAATGAATTTTGTTAATTATGATTTTTTTTGTTTTAGTTTCAATTATATGTTTACTTTCAAGCCATTTATTTTATGGCTTTTTTATCTTATTCCCAATTTTTATTAAACAAAAAAATGAGGATTTATTTATAAAACAATCTAATTCAAAAGATAAATGTTTGATCATAATACCTGTATTAAATGGGGAAAAGTTTTTGGAAAGTAGGGTTGAAAATATAATTAAATATTGTTCACCTATTGATTATGATTTGAATATAGTTTCAGATGGTAGTACAGATAGAACAATTGATTTGGCTAATAAAATAAAGGAAAAAAATTCTGAAAATTCTTGGAATATTATAATTGACGAAAATATTAATAATATAGGCAGGGCCTTGACGCATAACCAATCAATTAAAAAATATGATTATGCTTATTATTTGTTTTCTGATTTAGATACTGAGTTTACAAATAGTTTTCCATATAATTCACTGGAATACCTTAAACAAAACAAAAATTGTTTAGCTGTATCGGGAAGAGTTGTATTTAGAGCAAAAAATAAATATGGAAATTTTCTAGGCAATTTATTTAAATTTGAAACTTTTATTAGAAAATTATCAGATAAATCTAATTTGTGTATGAAAGCCTCTGGTCCAGCCTTAATAATAAAAAAGTTGTGCTGGCTGGATTTAGAACAATATGAAGATGTTGATCACTGCGTAGGATTTATGTCTATGAGGAATAATGGTTATTTAAAGTATGCTTTCAACTCAATAGTTTTTGATATAGCTAATGATAGTGAAAAAAAAGATTTACAAGCAAGAAGAAGAATGACAAGAAAAAGTTTGCTTTCATTTTTTAATCAATTATTTGATTTAAGAATTAACACTTTTAAGAAATTCATTTTAGTTTTAGGTTATTTGATTCATAAACCTCTACGGTTTTTAATTCTACCTTTAATTAGTTTTCTTTGGATTTTATTTTTTTATAAAGTTTTTGGCTTGATTTTTCTAATATTATTTTCTTTATTTTTGACAATCTTTCCTTATTTTAGGGTTTTTATAGTAATTAATATTTCTTATATATTAGGGATATTTGATTTCTTATTGAATAAAAAATCAGGTACTTATAAGCCTGTGAATGAAGGTTGAGAAAATAGATTTTAAGAATCTGAATTCCCTTTTTTGCTAAATCTTTTACTTAATTTTTATTATTAAAAATTATTTTAAAAATAAAATACCATTTACTTTATTATTTAATAAATTTAATTTATTATGAAAATCCTCTAAGACTTTAAATTTCTCGATTTTATATTTAGTTATAAAAATCACCATATCATTTTTTTCTCCAGGGATAATTTTTTCGGAACTAAATAAAAAATTATTCTTATTAAATATTTCTTTATTTAAATTTGTTAAAGTAGCTTTATCTAATGATAATGAAATAAATCTAATATTTTTTAAACTATTTACTTTTAAAAGATTATCCATAAAATCAATGCAAGAACCTATAGATTTCTTATTTTGTAAATCTAATTCATATATAATTTCCGATTTAAGTATTTTTTCTAAAAATTTATTTTGATAAATGTATCCAGATTTTCTTTCTTTTATAAGTGAATAGATTAATCCAAATATTGTCCCAAATAATAAACCCATCAAACCTGCAATTCTTTTACTTAGTGCAATAGGTTTATTATCTAAAGTTGGGTTTGTAATTAGTTGCCAAGGATCCTCTAATTTTGCTTCTTCTAGAAAAACCTCTCTTAAACTATTTTCAAGTTGAACAAGAGTAATTTCATCTCTATTGGCCTCTCTCATAAGTTCCGAATATTTTGAGATAATTTCTTTTGGTCTTATAGCTTCTTTTATTTCGATTTCAGTAGCTACTTTTCGTGCATTTAGTAGTTCAATTGCTCTTTTTTCTATTGATTTTATTAAGATATCTCTCTCAAAATTTAGTTTTCTTAAAGAACTATTTGGATAATATTTTGTATTAAATATAAGAATGTTTTGGTCTACTAAGTCTAATGATTCAAATAAATTGTTAAGACCAACAATCTCAGATCTTATATAAAGTAATTTATCTGATTTGTTTTTAATTTCATTTATGGTTTTGATTTGAACATTAATTTCTCTTAATTTATTTGCCGCATTTATTCTGAGTTGTTCAATAGTTGTATTTGGTGAAGTTATTCTAAGATTCGCAATTCTTGTATTACTTGTATTACTTCTATTAATTCTATTAATGTTATTTTGTGAATTTGAATTATTTATACTAGGAATAAAGAGATCTTCAGATATTGCATATTCTTGTGCTTTTTTTATGGAAGAATAACTTTTTATTTGATATTCCGAAATTTGTTTTTGTAAATAACTTTTAGTTAACTTAAGTTTTCTTGCTTTTCTTTTACCAGAATATTTTTGATATTCTTTCGAAATTTTTGTTAGAACAGGTATTATTTTCTTTCTATCCTTATCGAAGTATGCAATATTAAGAATCGAAGTACCATCTTTTAATTTAATTTGAAGTTTATCTCTTTTCCAGTAAGAAAATATAAGATCTTTTGAGCCTGGCTTAGATTTCTTATTTTCTTCATTGACATAATCAAAAACCGGCTTCAAAACAGATGGACTTTCTAATATTCCTACCTCGGTTCTAGTAGAGGCAGAAGTGAACTTACCGGTAACAGTATTCATTAAATTAGCAGCGTCAGCTTTTTGTGCGAAATTAGATAGAGGTTGATTGTTATTTTGCTCCAATACAATTTGAAATGAGCCTTGCCATACTTTTGGCTTGCAAATCGCATATATTACTAAAACAAGAAAGGACAAAAAAGAAATTGAAGCAATTAAATATTTATTTCTTTTTATTACATCTAATAAATAACCTAAATCAATTTCATCATCAATTTCATAATTCCCATTGTTATTAGCATTTTGCATTTCGTTAGTCATAAATAATCCTAGTCCTTAAAAGCTTCTATAAGGGAGTAGGTTGAATATATTCCTCTAAAAGGTGAAGTAATCTCAGAAATAACTTCTGATGAAGCAGTTATTAAATTATCCCCAACATAAATAATATCTCCTTCTTTTAAATAAGGATTATTTCTTGTTCCTCTTTTATTTTTCCTTTTATATCTAATAACATTTTTTTGAATGGATCCATCAGTTGAGAAACTAATATGTCTTATTTTGCCTTTTAAAACTTTTGTTCCACCTGCTATATCTAGGGCATCATTAAGGCTACTAGATTTACCTATTTTTAATTTTCCAGGAAAATTTACTCTTCCAGAAACGACTACATTTATGTATTTAGGACTTAAGTTTGATCTAATTGCATAACCTATTAAATCTTTACTAGGAGAGTTCAATTTTTTAATTTTAATAAGGTCTCCATCGTAAATTCTAATATTTTGAGAAGAATCATTATTCTTAATTGCATTTTCTAAATTTAAAGTTGTAATTTTTTCCCCTCCACCTTCGGATAAACTGTTTTTTCTAATAACAACAACACTTTTGAGATCGGAAAAATTGTTTATTCCTCCACTTGCTCGTATTGCATCGAAAACAGTTGGGAAATAATAATTTGTTCTTTTTTGTGAAAGATCTTGAAATAAATTTTCTCCATTAAAAAAGTTTGATTCCAGTTCTCTTGAATTGAATCTTTCATTATTATTTTCAAGAGACAAAGCCCCATCTAATATTTTAGTGCCAGGTGAATTTACTTGACCATCAACTATAACCCTTATTCTTCTGAAATTAACTATTTCAGAAGATAATTCAGGATATCTTACGTATTTAGAATATTCTTGATTTAAAATGCCATTTAATTCGTTAAGTGTTAACCCCTTTACATAAGACCAACCTATTAATGGCAAATTGATTTTTCCCTCACCATCAATAGTTAAATTCCTGGTTAATTCTGGGTAGTTATATGAAACTACGATTCTTATTATATCTCCAGAATCTATTATATATTCGCTTTTTGGGAAGAGCCTTAAGTAATCAGTATTTAAGAGTTGTTCTGTAATAGTTTCGAAGTCTTTATTTTCTTGGGCATTTAATCCTTGAAGTAAAATTGATGGTACTAAAACACCAGTCATCAAAGTTAATTTAGTTATTAATTTAATGAATTTATATCTAGATTTCAACGAAAATAATAAATTTATTAATATTTTAGTATATTCCATTTTAATTTACAAATTAATTTTTTAATTAAAATTATTTTTTTATTTATTTATTAAAAAAATGTTGTGTTATTATTTAAATCAATAGTCTAATAAGAAAGATATAAATGTTTGATATCATTTTACCAGTAAGAAATAGGTTTGAAACATTTCAAAAAACATTTAATACTTGTGTGAGTTTTATAAAATCAGATATAAGATTATCTAGTTCTAAAATAATAATTATAGATAATGATTCAGATGATATCCCAAGAGAATTTGTATCTTCATTTGATTCATTTGTTAGATATTTTAAATTCACTAAATTGGTACCAATGAATCAAAATTGGGAGAGAGCTATTCCTTATTTGAATAATAAATACTTTACATTTGTTGGCTCTGATGACGCATTATTATTTAATAAAAAAAGTATTGATAAAATTTTCTTAAACGAAAATGTAGATTGTTTTTTTTGGCAAAAGTATAGTTACTTTTGGGAATCATCACTTTACCCAAATTCAAAGCCTTCATTTTCATTTCATATTAATCAATATAATGATGGTTTATTATCAACATCAAAAATTCTAGAAGATATTTTCAATGAAACTACTAATTGGAATATGCTTCCAACTGTTTATAATTCTTTTATATCGAGAAAAATAGTTGAGGATTTCAAATCTGTTAATCCAAATATGAATTTTTTTTGGAATAGTCCAGATATTTCCAGTGGTATGAATATAGTTAACATTTGCAAAAATGTTTTTTTTCTAGAAAATGCTTTAGGAATTTCAGGTATAAGCAAATTCAGTAATGGATATAACCTCTTTAAAGGAATAGAGACAAAAGAAACTATTGAATTTGAGAAAGATAACAATAATTCAAAAAATAAATTTTCTCCTTTAAAAAATATCAATAGTCATCCTCTATCAATCACTGCTGAAATTTTTTTAAAATCCTTGACTTTTCATAAATACGATAACGCGATAAATCTAATAGATATTAAATTAAAAGCAAAAAACATACTTCAAAAAGATCTTGAGGATAATTTTAGAATATTTACTATTAAAAAATTTATTTTAAATAAAATTATTATTCCTGATATTTATCTCAAGGATATTGAAAAGTTATCTTTTTATCTAAAGAAATTGTTTTTTTGGAAAAATAAAATTTATAGTTTTTTTGAAGATAAATTAAAAATATTAAAAAATAGAAAAAGGAAGAAAAATAGGAATTCTATAAATGTTGATCTTTTGTTTGATTTACTTTTGTTAATTATTTCAAAGTGCTTTATCTCATCAATAGGAAAAAGTAAATAGAAATTGTCATTATTGGTTTATAATAAAAATATTTTAATTGATGAATAGACATAATGAGCAAGCTTGAAAAAGTACTTATAACCGGGGGTACAGGAAGTTTCGGAAAGGCTTTAATAAGTAATATATTGGACTCTGAAATCAATCTCAAAAGACTTGTTATCTATAGTAGAGACGAATTAAAACAATGGGAACTTCAACAAAAATATCCTCAGGATAAATACCCGCAACTTCGTTTCTTTCTTGGCGACATAAGAGATAAAGATAGGATAAAAATGGCACTTCATAACATTGATACTGTTATTCATGCAGCTGCTTTGAAACAGGTTCCTGCTGCAGAATATAATCCTATGGAATTTATCAAAACAAATGTTTTGGGTGCTGAAAATTTGGTAAGCGCATGTTTGGATAGTAATGTAAAAGATTTAATTGCATTAAGTACTGACAAAGCTTGTTCACCAATTAATTTGTATGGAGCTACAAAATTATGTTCAGATAAACTTTTTATTGCAGCAAATAATATTAAAGGTAATAGGGATTTAAAATTTTCAATAGTGAGATATGGTAATGTTTTTGGTTCAAGAGGGTCTGTAATCCCATATTTTCTTGAAAAAGCGAAAGGGGGCAAAATACCTATAACTGATAAAAATATGACAAGGTTCAATATATTACTAGACGATGCTATAAGAATGGTTAAGTGGGCATTAGAGAATTCACTTGGAGGTGAAATCTTTGTACCTAAGTTAAAGAGTTATAGGATTATGGATTTAGCTGAAGCAATTGGCCCAAGCTGTAAAAAGGAATTTATTGGTATTAGGCCAGGCGAGAAAATTCATGAAAAAATGATTAGTCAAGCTGACAGCCAATCAACTATTTCTTTGGAAAATTATTATGCTATTTTACCTTCAGATGGTTTGCTTGAGGAGAAATACAAAAAATTAAAAATAGAATTTACTAAAAAAAATGAGTTATTCTCTTATTCTTCTGGCAATAATGATTCATTTTTAAATGTTGAGGAAATTAGAAAATTAATAGTCAATTATTTAGATCCAAAATTTGTACCAATTTAGGTATTTTTTATGGAACAAAAATTTATACCTTATGGTAAACAAAAAATTACAGAAGAGGACATTAATTCGGTAGTAAAAGTTTTGAGGAGTGATTTTATTACTCAAGGAGATAAAGTGCCAGAATTTGAGCAATTAATTTGTACTTCTTTAGATGTCCAATATGCAACTGCAGTCAATAGTGCTACAAGTGCTTTGCATTTGGCTTGCTTGGTATTAGGCCTTGCTAAAGGAGATATATTATGGACTTCTCCAATTACTTTTGTTGCATCTGCTAATTGTGGAAGATATTGCGGAGCTGAAATTGACTTTGTTGATATTGAAGATAAAACCGGACTTGTTTCAATAGAAATGCTTAAATTGAAATTAGAAAAAGCTAAGCAAATTAATAAATTGCCTAAAATATTTATACCTGTTCATTTAAGTGGAAGTAGTTGTGATATGCGATCGATAAAAAGACTTTCAAAAGAGTATGGATTTAGGATTATAGAAGATGCTAGCCATGCTATAGGCGGGAAATATCTCAAGAAGCCTATAGGAAATTGTGATTTTAGTGATATTACTATTTTTAGTTTTCACCCTGTAAAAATAATCACTTCGGGAGAAGGAGGAATAATGACCACAAATAATAAATTAATTGATGAAAAAATGAAAATGTTAAGGAGTCATGGAATAACTAAGGATATTGAAAAGTTTAAACTCCCAATCCCAGGGCCATGGGCTTATGAGCAACAAGAACTTGGATATAATTTTAGAATGACAGATATACAGGCAAGTCTTGTAATCAGTCAATTAAATAGATTAGAAGAAAATGTTCATAAACGTAACACAATTTTAGATTTTTACAAAGAGAGCTTGAAAGGTTTACCAATAGAATTTTTAGAAATTCCAGAAGATTGTTATTCAGCATGTCATCTCGCAATAATAAAGCTTGTTAATTTCTCAAGAGATTTTCATAAGAAATTTTTTGAAAATATGCGTTCGCTTGGTATAGGTGTTCAATTACATTATTCCCCAGTACACCTTCAACCTTATTATAGAAAGTATGGATTTAAAGAAGGAGATTTCCCTATGGCAGAAAAATATGCCAAGACAGCACTTTCAATACCCCTCTTTCCAGATTTGACCAAAGATGAGCAAATCAGAGTTATAAATACTATTAAAAAAGCAATAATTACTTAAGAATGAGATTAGCTTTAGGAACTGCTCAATTTGGTTCTAAATATGGAATAACGAATAGGAAAGGAAGAATAGATATTAAAGAAATAAATAAAATAATGACTTTAGCTAAATCTAACGGAATAAATCATTTTGATACTGCACAAGAATATGGAGATTCTGAAAAAATATTAGGAATTTATTCTGAAAAGCAAGGTTTTAAAGTTACAACTAAATTATCAACTTTGGATATGGATTATTTTAATGCTGAAAATATCAAAATTTGCCAAGAAAAATTTGAAGCAAGTTTAAACAACTTAAAAATTAATTGTATTGATACTCTTCTAATCCATAACCCATCTGATTTTAAAAAATCAGGTAATAAAATTTTTACTAGTTGGCTTAATGAATTAAAGCATTCAAAACTGGTTAACAAAATTGGAGTGTCAATTTACAACATAGATGATTTAAAAGGTATTGAAAGAGAATTTTTGGATGTTGTACAGTTACCTTTATCTTTATACAATCAAGAATTTTTAAATAATTCAATTTTAGGAAATCTAAAAAAATTAAATTGTATTATCCAAGCAAGAAGTATATTTTTGCAGGGTCTCTTAATAACACCAAGTGAAAAATGGCCAAAAGGAATAAATATTAACCTTAAAAAACATCATTTAAATTTAGAAAAATTCCTGAGAACTAAAAATATTTCTTTATTGGAATTGGCTCTTAAATTTGTAATGTCTATAAAAGAAGTTGATTCAATTATCGTTGGTATTAATTCGGCTAATGATTTAGAGGAAATATTAGAATCTTATAATAAGAATATATCTATTTCTTTCGATGAGATAGTTGCTTGGAAATATGAAGAAAGTAAACATTTGGATCCAAGGTACTGGAAATCTTAATACTTTTGAAAAAAGTGTTTTCTTTCTGAATTATTTTAATTAGTTTATTCTTAAGAAAATAATCCGCACGAATTTTTATTTAAATGTTTTATTTTATATATTTTAATTTAATTACTTATAATTGAAAAAATTTAAATAAATTGATGAGTTCTAAAGTTATATGTATTGTTCAGGCGAGGATGTCCTCTACAAGATTTCCTGGGAAAGTCTTAGAACCTATAGGGGATCAACCAATGATAATTTTTCAATTAAAAAGATTACAAAAATCTAATATTATAGATAAGTTAATACTTGCGACTTCTGACGATTTTTCAGATAACAAATTAGCAAATACTGTATTAAATGAAGGATTTAATTTATTTAGAGGGAGTCTAAAAAATGTGTTATTTAGATACTATAAATGTGCTTTAAGCGAAAAGGCTGAAACTATAATTAGAATTACAGGGGACTGCCCTTTAATAGATCCTGATCTTATTTCTGAAATATTCTTTGAATTTAAAAGTAAAGGTTATGATTACTTAAGTAATAGTCAAGATAGTTATAATCTTTCAGTTCCGGATGGGTACGATATTGAATTATTTAAATTTTCTTTACTAGAAAAAGCTGTTGAAAGTGCTCGACTCGAATCTGAAAGGGAGCATGTTACTCCTTGGTTTGTTACTGAAGAAGCAAATGCTTTTTGGTCGCATTATGTACATAAACCAAAAAGAAGATTTTTTAGAGTAACAGTCGATGAAAGAATTGATTTAGAAGTTATAAATGATATTGTTAAAAGTAAATTTGTAAAAGAGTCAGATTATAATATTGATTCCGTAATTAAATTTTTAGATGAGAATCCTCAAATATCAAAAAAGAATTCTCATTTGATTAGAAATCAAGGATATATTGAATCCCTCAAAAAAGAAAAAAATGCTTTTGATCTAATTGATATTTCAGGGCAATCATTATGGACTAAAGCTATAAAAGTTATCCCGGGTGGAAATATGTTGCTTTCAAAAAGATCAGAAATGTTTCTGCCTAAAAAGTGGCCATCATATTTTAGTAAGGCAAAAGGATGTTTTTTATGGGATATAGAGGGAAAAAAATATACAGATATGATTATGGCTGTAGGTACAAATCTTTTAGGATATTGTAATAACGAAGTAGATGCAGAAGTTATTAGTAAAGTTAATTTGGGATCGATGTCTACTTTAAATTGTCCTGAGGAAGTTCAATTAGCAGAGAAATTAGTAGATTTACATCCTTGGTCTGATATGGTCAGATTTGCAAGATCAGGAGGCGAAGCCAATGCAATTGCGATAAGAATAGCAAGAGCTGCTACTGGAAAAGATAAAGTTGCTATTTGTGGATATCATGGTTGGCATGATTGGTATCTTTCAGCAAATTTGAATAAAAAAGATAATCTTAAAGAACACTTGTTGAAAGGTCTAGAAACTTCAGGAGTACCAAAAAGTTTATCAGGAATTACTATCCCTTTTAAATATAATGATTTTGAAGAAATAAATAATATCGTTCAGAATCATGATTTAGCAGCCATTAAAATGGAGGTTCAAAGATCTAGCCCACCTCTTCCAAATTATCTAGAATCAATAAGGAATTTATGCAGTAATAATGGGATAGTTTTAATTTTTGATGAGTGTACTTCAGGTTTTAGAGAAACATTTGGTGGATTGCATAAAAAATATAATATTGAACCTGACATGGCGATGTTTGGCAAGGCATTAGGTAACGGATACCCTATTACAGCAATAATAGGAAGGGAAGAGATTATGGAAGCTGCTCAACGTACATTTATAAGTAGTACATTCTGGACCGAAAGAATTGGACCTTCTGCTGCTATTAAAACATTAGAAATTATGAATAATCTTAAAAGTTGGGAGACAGTAACTAAAAATGGTCGTTATCTATCGAATGGCTGGCTTAGAATAGCTAAAGAAAATGATATCGAAATTGAATTAAGCGGAATAGACCCATTAATAGGATTTAATTTTAAAAGTAAAAATCATTTAATTTATAAGACAATAATTACTCAAGAGATGCTAAAGAAAGGATATCTAGCATCAACATTATGTTATTTATCAATTTCCCATACTCCTGAAATTATTGATAAGTATCTAGAAGATTTAAATGAGGTGTTTGCAAAAATTAAAAAACTAAATAATGTTAATGATTTTAAAGAAGTTTTGGAGGGCCCAATTTGTCATTCTTCTTTTGAACGTTTAAATTAAACTAATAATAAATTGATTTTTAAAATATAAAATTTCGAAATTAAATTTATAATTAATTAAAAAAAATACATGCAAATTCATCAAATAAAATTTATTTCAGAAATAATTTCAAATGATATTAAAAATAGAGATAATTATATTAAGGACTATAAAATTTTAGAATTAGGGTGTGGAGACGGAAGTGGTGTTAATCTTATGAGAAACATTCTTAAGTCTCAATATAAAGAATTTAATATTGAAGTTTTTGGGTTAGATTATCAAACTGAAAGTAAAAATGTTGTAAAAACAAAATACAATGACAAAAATCTTATTAAGCTTAAAAATACTTCTCAAAAATATCCTTTTAAAAAAAATACTTTTGATTACATATACAGTAATCAGGTTTTTGAACATGTAGAAGATATTGACTTATTAGTCGAAAATCTTCAAAGAGTTTTAAAAAATAATGGGATAAATATAGCATTATATCCAGAGAAAAATATAATTAGAGAACCGCATTGCCTGATCCCCTTTGTTCATAGGATCAGAAATAAAAAAATAAAAAAAATTTTAGTAAAAAAGTTTTACCCATTTTTTTGTAAAATCAATAATAAAAAAATAATTGATCCTGAAATTATGGCGGAATATATAATAAATTTTACTTTCTATAGATCACGCCCTGAGATAAGAAAAGCATTTAATAAAAAAGGAATGAGGGTTAGTTGGCCAGTTATACCTTCTTATGCCACATTTAATATATTCGGAAAATCTTTTCCAAAAAAAAATAAATTTACAATTTTGTTTTTAATTTTATTAAATTATATGTGGGTATTTTGGAAGTCTTCATTATTTATCTCCCAAAAAAAAGTATATTAATTAAATAATTTTTATAAAAAATATTTAATAACTCATAATTGTTTCTTTGCCTACATCTTTTGATAATATTATTATGAGATTTGGGATAAAACAATGCGTATTTTAGTTTCGAGTTCAGATATAGAATCTTGTAATCAATTTAAAAAATATTTAATTAAATATATTAATAAGGATCTAGAGGTAGAAATATTAAAAAATTTTTATCCAAGAAAAATAAAGAATCCTAATAGATTGAGTCTTTATTATTTGAATATTTATTTTATGTACTCAATATTATGTAGTAGAAATTTTAATTCTTTCATTCATGCGACAAGAGATCGAACACATAGATTAAATATAATAAAGTACTTATATATTACTTTCCTTAGGTATTTTCTTAAATTTCAGCCTGATCTATACTTTTATATTTACAAGAAATTATGGGGTTCTGTTATATTCAAAAAGTTTTTGATAGAAAAATTTAAATCATTTTTCTTCAAGAAAAATAATAATTCTTATTTGCATTTTCATTTAGGCACCTTAGGAACAAATATTGAAATAGATACATGTATTAAATCTAAATTAAGAGGTAATAAGTTGATATATTTACCATCAAACTGGGACAATATTAATTCGAAATCATTTATTCCAATTAATTTTTATGAACATGTGATGTCTTGGGATCCAATAGTAACAAGGAATTATCCTACCCAAATCCTTGGTGAAACTTCTATTAGTTTTACCTCCTCCTTCAAATTAAATTATCTTTTAAATATTGATTTAACAATAAAAAAAGATATTGTAGTTTGTTTTGGCACTCTTAAAGATATACCTTTTGAATTAAATAAAGTTTTAGAGATTAAGAGGATGTTTGATAAATATTATCCTAATTTCAAATTTATTTATCGTCCTCACCCATATGCTTTGGATTCGGTATTCAGTTCATTTTCTAAAAAAGAATTAATTAATAAAGAATCCCCTTTAATAATAAATTTAGAACCTAAATTCGAGACAATTTATAAAAAACAAAAACAATTAGAATTTGACTTTACTCCTATAGAAAAACTTATGAATTTGTCTAAAGTTTCAATTTCTCAAGGAAGTACTACTTCAATGGAGGCGTCCCTTAATGGAAATGTATCTATATTGCTGCTCATCAATCCTAATCAAGTGACTTTAAGGTCTATGCACCAACAAGATCACAATTTAACTTTGCTTACTTTGCCAGGAACATATATCTGTTCTTCAATATTAATTTTGAAATCTAAGTTAGATGAACTTCTCATTAAAAATAATATTGATCATTACCATATTAGAGAATCAGCTCTTAGATTATTCAAACCTTCAATATTTAAAAAATGTTTAAAGGATATAATTTTCTAATAATATATAGTTTAAAAAAATAGTTGAAATGCAATATGTTATGTTTAAAATAAAAAATGATTGATAAAGTTTTTTATAATTTTATTAATTAATATTATTTTTTAAAAGATTACTTTATATTGATGAAAATAAAGATTCCTTTTAAAAATAAATTCTTAATTTCAACTATTTTTGTTGGACTAATTTATAATCTAATTTTTACTAAGATTCTTTATCAAAAAATTTTTAGTTTAGTAGATTCTGATTTCTGGGCTACAATAATAATACTTAAATATGGTGGATTAAGATCCTCAGGATGGATTCAAAAAATTCTTAACAATTTTAGTAATTCTCCCGAACAATTTGCATATTTTTTAATAAATATTTTTTTTATATTAAGTATAATTTTGAGTTATCAAATAATAAACTCTTTTGAAACTATAAAAAGAAATGTTACTTTTAAGTATATTGGAATTATTTACCTTTCGACAACCTTGAATTCAGTACTGGCTTCAAGATCAGTTATTAATATAAGATGGACTTTATCCTCATTGATATATTTAATATTTATTATTAAACTATATGAATATTTAAAGTTTTATTGTAATGATAACTTTTTTATTAAAAGAATATTAGGTGAGCAAGAATCTTACAATATCGATAATTATCCTAATAAATATATAAGTTTATTATCAATTATAATCTCAGTTGTTTTTTTCTTATCAATACATCCTTTTTCAATATATTACCTTTTAAGCTTAAGTACAATTCTTATTATAAGAACTTCTGTATTTTTTAAACAAAAATATTATGTAGGTATCTTTATCCTATTTTCAATTTTTGGATTTGCTTTTTTAATATTATCAATATTCTCTAATATAGTTGACTATTTAACAAACTATAGAATAGAAGGCTACCAAGAATATTTATTGATTGGAATTACATTTGGGATTCATCTTGCTTACTTAATTAATAACAAATTCAGATATTGGATAAAAAATAACTACCCTTGGGCTAAGTTGTTAATTATGTCAACTATGTTGGGTTTTATTATCCCAATACCATTTATGCTGACAAGAATTTACGTACCCTATTTGGTATTTATACCTATTATATTTGCAACGTTTTTAGATAAAATTGTTTTATCAAGAAATAAATCTTTTTAGATTTTCTTACTTTATTAGTGAGAAAATTATAGAATTATATATTTGTAATGAAAAGTCCAGAGATATTTGAACGGTTAAGTAGTAATAGAAAAATTATTTCTAAAATTTCTTATACTGCAGCGATGCCTTGTTTGCTCAATGATAATTATATTGACCAGACAATTGAATGTCTTTTTAAACAAGAAACCAAAGATTTAGTATATTCAATAATAATTGTTATTTCTAATTGTAATAATAATCATCTCTCTAAAAATATTTTAAAAAAGATTGAAAATTTTTTTTATAAATATAATGTTTCCATTAAAGTATTCCTTTTTAGTAAAAGATTAAATGGATCTCAAGCCAGAAATTATTGTTTTAAAAATGCAAACTCTGATTTTATAGGATTATGTGATTCCGATGATAATTGGAAGCCATATAAGGTTTATAAAGAAATGATATCAATAACTAGTTCTCAAAGAAGAATTAATACTCAATTTATTGGATCAATATCGCAAAAAAGAATTTTTAAAAACGTTGTTTTTAAACTTCCTATTCAAGTAAAGCATTGCTTATTGCTTAGAAAGCAATTCCCCCATACAAGTACCTGGGTTTTATCAAAATATTTATATTCAAATATTTCTTTTGATAATAAATTAGAAAGATATCAAGATCTAGCTTTTATATTAAAAGCTAGAAATCTTTGCAAGGAATGTTTAATTATTAATGAGAATTTAGTAGATATTCGAAGAAGTATCAGTAGAAAAAAAATTAAACTCCAATCATTTATTTTTTCATTGAAATTTTGTAAGGATTATTTAGATAATAATTTAATAAATTCGACTTTATTTATTTTTAAATATTTTTTGTATCCAAGAATAAGATATTTTTACGTAAATAAATGATTTATTTAATAACGGCTGTTCATAACAATAAATTGATTCATAACTTAAATAAAAAATATTTAAAGGATTTCCTTGGATTAAAAACCAAATTTAAATCTATTATTGTATTAGATAACTTTAAACTAAATAATATACAAATTCAAAAAAATTTTGATAAAGTAATTACTACTAAAAAAGAATTATTTTTTTTTGGATCTATAATTTTCGGCCTAAAAAAAATTGGACTTCAAAAAGAAGATAGAGTAATTATTTATAATACGGATTCCGTTTTATACACTAAAGAAAATTTTTGTTCTTTAAATTATAATCAGTATTATGAAAAAGAGGTCATATGTGGGAGATTTTTGAATAGTAGAAAGGTGCAAAGTTATGGAGCATGGGAAGAAAATCAATCTTTAATATCTCCTAGAATACACAATAATATATATATAGATATTGCAAATAAGACATATTCTAAATATGTATGTAATAGCAATTTATTAAGTATTAGTGGAGATATAATTTTAGAAATTTTAAATGATAATATCCCATACAAGCAAACATATTTTGATTATGTTGCTACAAAGATAGCTTGTAGGAAAAGATATCCTTTGAGGATAGTTGATATCCCTATAATTCTTGAAAGACATGATAATGATATAAAAAACAAGTATGTAGATAATTCTTCAAAATATTTTGGAATAGAAAGCCCGTTCAATCCTTTCTTACTTGGTTTAAGGATAAGGTTAAAATATTTCAAAAGGACGCTTCTGAGTTTCTTTTTTTATAGGATTTTTTTGAGTTTAAAATCTTTAGTTTTTATAAAAATAAAAAATAATTAACTATCCTGTTAAGTATAAAAATCATATAATATGATTAATTTCGAAAAGATTTCTTTTAAAATACTTAAGTGAATAAAGCAATTTATATCTTTAAAAGATTTAAAAGTAGGATATTTAAGAAATTTGCTGAGTATTTTTTTATTTATCCAAAAAATAAAGGTTGTAATATTTGCGGTTGGAGTGGGAGTAGATTCTTAAATGATAAATGGCATGAAAATGTCATCTGTCCAAAGTGTTTTTCTTCTGTAAGACATAGATTATTTAAAGCAGCTATAGATGAATTTTATAAGAAAGATTTATATTTATTGATTTCAAATAAAAATATCTTACATTGTGCGCCTGACAAGTGTTTAAAAAAGTTTCTAAAAATTAATTCAAAAACTTATACTACTGGAGACTTGTTACGTGAAGATTGTGATCTGGTAATAGATCTTTGTGATATGAAGAATATTAGTAATAATAGTTATGATTTACTAATAGTTTTTGATATTCTTGAACATGTTGAAAGTGTAGGAAATGCTCTAAATGAAATAAATAGAGTTCTTACAAAAAATGGTCACGCAATTTTTACAGTTCCACAAAAAGATGGATTAAAATATACTATTGAAGGAAATTCTAAGCTTAATAAAAAGGATAGAGAAAGACAATTTGGGCAATGGGATCACAGAAGAATTTTTGGCTCTGATTTCTCTGAAATGCTTACTAATTATGAATTTATGGTTACTGAAATATCTGATAAAAATTTTAGATTAGAAAAAGTTTTATATAATGGTTTAAAACCTTTTAAAAAATCTTTAAACCCATTAGCAACAAATGAGAGGAAAATTTATTTCTGCAAGAAAATAAATTAATCATATCTCTTTTATTCGAAATTTATATTGTGATAATATATTTTTAGTTTTTAATTTAAATTATTAATAATAATAGCTGGTTAAAACCAAGAAAAAAATTTATTATTTTTGTTTGTTTAGAAATAGTTTTCTTAATAGTAAGTTTTTTATTATTGTTGTATGACAAAGAGAGTAATTTAGTAATCAATTCATTCTCATTTTTAGTTTTATTATTTTCTTGGTGTCCAATTTCTTATATTTTCGGAAAATATTCTCAAAGTCAAAATTATAATAATTTTTTAAACAAGAATAAAACTTTCAACTTTAAAAAAGAAATAATAAAACTACTAGGAATATCTTTAGTTTGTTTATTAATATTTGTAAATCTTGAATTTGTATTTAATTTAAATAATATTTTTTATAAACAAAAGTTTTTTCTATTTTTCACTTTAAATATTGTTTTTTCAATTTATCTGCAATGGGTTTTTTTTAAAAATGATTTTGGTTTTAAGAAAACAAAAAAAGTAATAGTATACGGAAATAAGCTTCAATTAGATAAGATTTCGAACTGGATTGATAAGAACAATTTTGGCAATATATATAAACTTATTGAGTGTACTGAAAATATTTCAGGTGAAAGAGTTTCGGATATTATTTTGTATGATAAAGAATTCAATACAAATACATTAACTTATTTATTGAAGCAGGGATATACATATAAAAGTCCTTCTCAATGGTTCTCAGAAGAGTTTCAGAAAATTCCTAGTGAATTTATTTCTGACAATGAAATCCTTACTGGTAGTTGGGATTTAGATAAAAAAGGGTTTTCCAGAAGATTTAAAAGATTAGGAGATATTGTTCTTAGCTTAATAATTTTAGTTTGCTCATTACCAGTAGTTTTAATATTTTCGATTTTTATTTATTTTGAAGATAAAGGTCCAATATTTTATTCTCAAGAAAGGACAGGACATCGAGGTATGTCCTTTAAGATTTATAAATTACGTACTATGTATGTTGGAGCAGAAAAAGGTAGAGCTCAATGGGCTAAGAAAAATGATACGAGGATCACTAAAGTTGGTAAAATTCTTAGAAAAACTAGAATTGATGAGCTGCCACAGCTTATTTCAGTTTTATATGGTGATATGAGTTTGATTGGCCCAAGGCCAGAGAGGGAAGAGTTAGAGAAATTAATAATTGAAAAAACACCTAATTATTTAGTTAGGTACTCAGTACTCCCTGGCTTAAGTGGTTGGGCTCAAGTTAATTATCCTTATGGAGCTTCATTAGAAGATGCAGAGGAGAAATTAAGTTATGATCTTTATTATTTGAAAAATTATTCTTTATGGCTTGATCTTTTGATACTTATTAAAACTATTAGATTGGTTTTGAATTTTGCTGGTTCAACTCCTAGACATTAGTTTATACTTCTAGATTTTTATTTGAATAATATCAAGTTGAATACTAATATTTATAAAATAAAAGTTTCTAAATCTACAAAATATTTTTAAAAAAGTTATGAAGGCAGTAATCTTAGCAGGCGGACTTGGAACAAGAATATCTGAGGAAACTCATTTAAAACCAAAACCTATGATTGAGATAGGTGGTATGCCAATTATTTGGCATATCATGAAAATTTATAGTTTTTATGGAATTAATGAATTTATAATTTGTTGTGGATATAAGGGGTATATTATTAAAGAGTTTTTCTCAAACTATTCATTACACTCAAGTGATATTAAATGTAATTTTTCGTCAAAGAAGATTGAAATATTAAACAAAAACTCAGAAAACTGGGAAATTACATTAATTGATACAGGATTGAATACAATGACAGGAGGAAGATTAAAAAGGATAAGGCAATATATTGATAATGAAACTTTTTGCCTAACTTATGGAGATGGAGTTTCTGATGTAGATATAAGTTTATTGTTAGAATTTCATAAAAAGAATAAATCACTTGCCACCCTCACTGCTGTTAAACCTCCAGCAAGATTTGGTGCACTTGATATAGATAATGAAAATATTATTCGAGGATTCAAAGAGAAACCTATTGGAAGTACTGGATGGATAAATGGAGGTTTTTTTGTAATGGAACCATGTTTATTAATTGATATTGAAAATGATGAAACAGTACTTGAGTATGATATTTTACCTAAACTGTCTAAACAAAATAAATTATCTGCTTTTAAACATAATGGTTTTTGGCAACCAATGGATACATTAAGAGATAAAGTATATCTTGAGAAACTTTGGAATGAAGAAAAGGCTTTATGGAAGAAATGGTGAGATATTTAGATGATTTTTTTAAAAATAAAAATGTTTTAGTAACAGGTCATACAGGTTTCAAGGGAACTTGGTTATTGCTTATACTTTTAAAACTTAAAGCTAATGTAACAGGATTTTCTCTTGCAGCTGATCCAGAACCTAATTTATTTAGAAGTATAAATCATAAAAAATTAAGTAATTTTAATCATGTAGAAGGGGATATTCATGATTTTGATTCATTGAAAAGAACAATTACCAATTCTAAACCGGATATTATTTTTCACTTGGCAGCTCAACCTCTCGTTAGAGAAAGTTATCAAAAACCAATGCTAACTTGGTCCACAAATGTTATGGGAACATTAAATTTATTAGAATCTCTTAAGGAATTAAATAAGAAATGTGCAGTGGTGTTAATCACAACAGACAAAGTTTATAAAAATAAAGGATGGACATATGGTTATAGAGAAAATGATGAATTAGGTGGAAATGATCCTTATAGTGCGAGCAAAGCTGCTTCAGAAATCATGATAAATAGCTGGCGCAAAAGTTTTTGTAATTCAAATAGTGACCAAAGAAATCTTAAAATTGCAACTGCAAGAGCAGGAAATGTAATCGGAGGGGGGGATTGGGCTAAAGATAGAATAGTGCCTGACATAATTAGATCAATAATAAATAAAGAGGATTTGCAAATTCGAAATAGATTCGCAACTCGGCCTTGGCAACATGTTCTTGAACCTTTATATGGTTATTTAGTTTTATCTTTTAATCTATTTAAAAATAATTCTGATATTTATCAATCCTCTTTTAATTTTGGTCCGGATTTTGCAAGTAATAAAACGGTAAATGATCTAGTAAATGAAGTAAACAAAATCTGGCATGTAAAATTTTTCGAAAAAAGTAATTATGAAAATTTCCATGAGGAAAAAATTCTCAATTTAGATATAACTAAGTCCTTAATTGAGCTTCATTGGAAACCGAAATGGGACTTTTCTGAAACAGTTAAAAAAACAATTCAATGGTATAAAGATGTCGAAAGTGGAGAAATTGTTATTAATAGGTGTTGGAAAGATATTGATGAATATTTTGATTGATTTTAATAAAAAGGTCTTAATATTTATCTGGATAAATTAATTGCTTAACTAAAAATCTTTCAACTTTATTATATATATACATATTAAAAGAGTTTATTGAGTTAGAAATAACTATCTAATTTAGATCTTTATGGGAATCACAAATAGAGATTCTTGTTTTATCTGAACTGATTACTGTCGGTTCTTTTATTAAGGCTAGCTGCGTACTACCACGCCAAACGGAAACCTACTTAAACCTGAGGGTAGCAGATTGATTTTTTTGAAGAAATTAAACATTCACAAAGAAATAATTTTAAAATATATACTCACGTTTTCTACACAAATCACCTTGGAGAGCCTTATCAAAATCTTATTTTGAGATTGATTAAAAAGACCTTCTGGAGAAATTATTGGAATGTGACTTCCCTTTAAAAATTTATTCTTTACTTTAATGAGATAATGAAACTTTAGTAAAAATAAAAAGACTTTTTCATAATTTATTTATCTTTAAAAAGATTTTACGCATTTATAAATATTGTTTATTTGCAAAAATATAGAATAGATTAATTAAAATAATTTACGTTGATTAAAAAAGTAATGATTAACAACGAATATAAAGCATTCAAAGAAGAATGCAAAGATTATATTGAGAAACAATATAGTAATGATGAATTTAAAGATTTAAGTAATAGTTGGTACCAAAATTCCCTTGATTTTCGATATAGCTACAACTTTGAATACTTGGGAAGGCCAATTATTCAATATCCTCAAGATTTAATTGCTATTCAAGAGATTATTCATAAAACGAAACCGGAACTAATAATAGAAACTGGAATAGCTCATGGTGGATCTTTAATTTTCTCAGCCTCTATGCTAGCCCTTCTTGATATCATGGAAGGAATTGATCCAAAAAACTCTAATAGAAAAGTTATTGGAATTGATATAGAGATAAAGCCTCACAATAGAAAAGCAATAGAAGATCATCCACTTTCATATAAGTTAGATCTCATAGAAGGTTCTTCAACAGATGCAGAAGTTGTTAGTAAGGTTAGAGAAGAAGCGAAAGCCTTTAAAAGAATAATGTTACTTTTAGATTCAAACCATACACATGAACATGTATTTAATGAACTGAAAAGTTACGCAGACCTAGTTTCCTTAAATTCATATTGTGTTATTTCAGACACCTCAATAGAAAAAACAAAGAAAGGAAGTTATCCCAACAGACCATGGGATGTAGGTAATAGTCCTTTAAGTGCACTAAAAGAATGGTTAAAGAATCATTCAGAATTTGAAATAGATACAGAAATAGATAAAAAATTAATGATTAGTGTTTCACCTAATGGATATATCAAACGAATAAAATGAGAATGTTGTTATGATCTTTATTAAAAATAGATTTTATGCAAAATATCGCGATCTTAGGTAGAGGTTCAATAGGTCTATTAACTGCTTTAGAGCTGAATAAAAGGTATCCGAATATTGATATAACAATTTATGGTAAAAAAAACAAGTATTCTGCGTCATACGCTGCAGGAGCAATGATTAACATATTAAGCGAGATTGATTGTTTTAATGTTAATCATCCTCTTACTAAATGGAAATTAAAAAACAGGTCAAAAGCAATACAAGAATGGGATAACCTTAACCAATATTTGATTAACAAAAATATATTAAAAAATACAATTTACACTTCTTTTGGAACAGAAATGTCAATTGATAAAAATTCTGTAAATAAAGTCGAGCAAAGTTCTCTTAAATCTATTGTAAACACCGCGAAAGAATATTCTATTGATATAGAGATAGAAAATAATCAGAAGAAGGAAATTGTATTAATTAAAGAAGAAAACTCAATCGATAGCAATACTCTTCTAGATGCGATAGATAATTATTTAAAAACAGCAATAACAGTTATTGATTGTGATGTAAAAGCATTGCATAAAACTGAGTCTGAAAATTGGTTAATAGAAGATTTTCAAAACAATAAGAAAAAATTTGATACAGTTATAATTGCTTGTGGAGCATGGTCAGAAAATTTGATTTCTAAGTCAAATGACATAGAATTGCCAGAGATTCAAAGTTTTTATGGAGTAGGTTGCGCTTTACTTGTTAAATCACAATTGCCACATGTTAAGGATCCTAAACTAAAAGAAATACGAAGAACTCCTAACAGAGGGGGTACATGCGGAATTCATGGGGTTCAAAGAATAAATTCTATATATGTTGGAGCATCAAGTCATGTAAGTTTATTAGATCTCAAATTACCTAATCCAGAAAGCATTAGAACTTTGATGGATGGGACTGAACAGTTCTTAAATATTGATACATATGATTTAGCATTCGAAATAGCCATGGGATATAGACCAGTTACTTCAGATCACGTACCAATAATAGGTTCTTTATCAAAGAATTTGTTTTGTTTATATGGAACAAAAAGAGATGGTTTAACATGGGCGCCATATTTCTCAAAATACCTAATTAATTATCTTTTTGGAGATAAAGATAATCAATGGGATGAATTAATGCATCTTTGCTCACCTCAAAGAAAACATATTTCAGCAGGTGATATAGATGAATGTATTGATTCTTATCTATTGACTAAAGAGTGGGAAGATTATCAACATCGTCGTAATTTTAATGAAGAAAAGAAAAAAAAATTAAGAAAAATGGCTCAAGAAGCTCATGAATTTATAAATCGCAATAGTGAAAAAAAGATTGGACTTAACCCTGAAATAATAAATGCCATATATTATAGAAATTGCAAATAAATAATTATTTTTTAAATGTATTAGTTATTATTAAACATAATAATTGGAATGATCTTTTTAATAATAAATAACCTAAAAAAATGTCAAATATCAAACTACTATTAATTAATACTATAGGTTTAACAGGAGCAGATTTATTACTTCCAAAACTATCATTATATAAGGAAATTGCTATATTGCCAGGACAAAATTTTGGTATTTACAAAGATAATCTATACAGAGTTCATGAATATAAAGGATGGGACAGCTCAGACGTTTTTGATTCATTGTCTAGAAATCTTTATACAAAAGATGGAAGAATTTGGATGGGTCTAACAAAAAATATGGATGAAGTCGAGAGAAAGGCTTATCCAAAAGTTTTACATAAAAAAATTTTCATAAAAAAAATCAAAAGTTCGCGAGATTTTATAGATATACTTAAGGTCTACATCCTTTCGTATTATGAGGCCTGTAATTTCGATAGTTCTAAAATAGTTTTTGCAAGCTGGTTTGCTAATAATGTTTTACTAAATCATGCGCATTACAATAATTTCTCTGAAGAGGTAAAAGTTATTCATGTTTCTTGCAGCATATCAAGATGGTTAACCTATATAAGCCAAACCAGAACTTGGGATTGTTCAAAAGCTATTAAATTTTGGTTAGTAAATAATCTATATGCATTGATGTATGCTCGAGAAAAAGGCAATACTTTAATTATTCAAATTGATGATCTTATAAACTCAGAAAATGATTTAATTAAAAAAATTGAAGATTTCTTATCATTAAAAAGCAAAAAAGATTTAAATAAAGAACCCTTAGTTGGATTTCTAAAGATTAACCAAGCAATTATTGCAGAACAGAATTCTATAGCTAATCAGTTAAATGAAATTTATAAAGATTTTTCACTTTTTAAGCTAGCTCTGAAATTTGATGATTGGTCAAATGAGTTTTTAAATCAAAAAATGTCTAAAGAAATGTTTGAAAAATTTTCAAATTTCTGGAACTCTACTTGTCATACAAATTTTGATTGGATTGGACCTATAGGAGATGAAATAATTGAAGAAATATTTAAATTTAATCAGATAAAAAGTGATAAAAACTTCTCTTATACTTTTTATCATGAATATTTTGATTTAAATTCTGATCATTATGATAAAGTTAATCTTCATTTAAATCACTATCTGGGATGTTTAGAAAATGAAATCATATTACCTCCCCTTCCATATTTCATACGAATATGTATTGAATATCTAACTTCTGCAGCAAAAAACAGTATAAAGCTTGGGCACAGTTATATTAACTTTAAAGAAGGAAAAGTTTTTCTAACTCTTAAGAGTGATGCCTTTCAAAAGAAAATAAATAGTTTTGGTTTGAAAGATAATTTTGATCATTTAGAACATTTAATAAACAAGGCAGAACTTGCTTCAAAACAATAACATTATTAATTTTTTAATCTCAATAATTTGATTAGTAAATCTACAACAGATATTTAAATTAAATATCTTTTTTCTATAAGAAAATAATGTTTAAATCTATGATTTATTAAAGACTAATGATCTCATCAGTAAAATCAATTAATAAATATAGAGGATAACTAAATACAGCAATGGTTATAATTAAAATTAACTTATTGATTCTAAAAATATGAGGATAATTATTACAGGAGCAACTGGTTTATTAGGAGGATGGCTAGTTTCAGATTTATTAAAAGAGTCATATGAGTTAACAATTATCCGTTATAAACAAAATCTAAATTATGAGTCCAGTAAAAAGAACCCAAGAAATAATTGTCAATACCTTTTAAGAGATTTCGACAAACAATGTAAAGAAAGATTTATTGACTTATCTAATTATGAATCAGTTGAAAAAATAGTTAGAGATACTCAGCCAAATGCCATAATTCATATGGCAGCAGTAAGTAGAGTTCACGTAGCTAAGAATAATCCAAAACACACCTATGAACTTGCTTCTAATGGGACTTTAAATCTCCTTGAAGCAATAAGACTTCATAGTCCAGGCACAATATTTATCTGTCATACTGACCATAAATTCTATAGTGGAAATAATATACCGTTTAATGAGGATATGCTCTTTAACCCAAATTTTATTTTTGATGCGGCAAAAATCTCTAAAGAATATTTAACCAAAATTTACTCCAAATCCTATAAAGTAAAAGGGATAACTATTAGAAGTGGTAGTTATTTTGGTGGATACGACTTTAATTTGCACAGAATTGTTCCCTATGTAATCAAGTGCTTGATAAATAATGAGAAAGTCGAATTAAGAACCAATGGAAGTTTAACTCGTGATTTCTTGTATATAAAAGATGCTGTATTGATAAATCGTATGTTACTCAATTCGATGTCTAAACCAAACACAAAATTTGAGTTTGGCAACGCATTTAATTTCTCACTAGAAAACACAAAATCAATTATGGAGATAATAGAAATAATTTCAGAAATTTTTGGAAAAAAACCAGAAATAGATATGATTGGAGGAGGTCATCCACTTTATGAATCTTCCGAACTATCTAACATCAAGTTAGATTGTACTAAAGCTAAAAGGGAACTTAATTGGGAGCCTAAATATTCTCTAGAAGATGGTTTAAAAGAAACAATAGATTTTTATTGTTCTTATTTTAAACAATAAATCAATTTAAAAAGTAAATCTTTAAAATAATACTCTTAATTGAAGCAGCTAGCCTTCAGAATAAACAACTAATAAAAGAACCATTTTTATTTTTAAAGGGAAGCACAGAACTTTCTTAATTGAATATCAAACTTCTGAAGGAAAAAAATACATTTAAGCTTTTCTCCAAACAGCTAATAATTTGCCTTGTATAACTACTTCATCAAAATTTAATTTGATCGGCTCATAAGCTGCATTAGCGGCTTCTAAAATTATATGATTTTCTTTTTTATAAAAATATTTAAGTGTTGTTCCTATTCCAGGAACCATAGCACTTACTATTACTCCATTTCTTAATGAATAATAACTATCAACGGGTTCCATTAAGACCATATCGCCATGAGCAATGCAAGCCTCTATCATAGAATCGCCATTTACAGTCAATGCGAATAATCCTTTTGTTTGTAAAACATCTGACATATCTAAATTCTCTTGAACATCATTATATGTTTCAATAAGTCCGCCAGCTGCAACAGATCCCATTATTGGTACACCTTCAAAGATTTCATCAACTATTTGCATAGTTCTAGCTTTCCCCTCTTGCCAGGATATATATCCTTTTTCCTGCAAATGTTTTAAGCGACTTTGAATAGGTGCTGGAGATTTTAACCCCATAGCTTGCATCATCTGCCTAATTGATGGACTATGCTTAAAGTCTTTCATATATTCCTTAATCCAGCAATAAAGCTCATTTTGAGCATCAGTAAGTTTACTGGCAAAAGAAGATGGCATAAAACAAATGTACTCTAATACATTTGTACCTATTATCAATTAAATTTGCAAGCGATATTAAGAAAGAAGGCAAGATAAGAGCGCTTGTTGAACATGCATTCTATTCTCAGCCTGTGTAAAAATTCTGCTATTTTTACTTTCAATTACTTCATCAGTAATCTCTTTAGACCTATAAGCAGGGAGACAGTGAAGAACAATTGCTTCATCCTCTGCCTCTCTTAGAAGATCACTATTAATTTTAAATCCATCAAAATCCCTATCTTTTTCTTCTTTTATATTTTCTTCACCCATTGAGGACCAAACATCTGTATAAAGAACATTAGATCCCAAAACTGCAGTGTGAGGATCATTGGTAATACTCAATAAATTTTTATTTTGATATATTTCCTTGGCTTTATTGATAACTAATGAATTTGGTTCATATCCTCTAGGACATGCAATTCTGACCTCAACTCCTAACAAGGCTCCACATAAAATAAGAGAATTGGCCACATTATTACCATCACCTATAAAAGTCAACACTACATTTTTAAAATCAAAAAATTCTTCTTTGATTGTCATAAAATCAGCCAGGGCTTGGCATGGATGCTCTAAATCTGTAAGGGCGTTAATAACAGGCTTAGAAGACCATTGTGCATATTCTTCCAAATCAGATTGATTAAAAGTACGTATTGCAAGAACATCGCAATATCTACTTAGCACCCTTGCTGTATCTTTAATTGGTTCGCCTCTACCAATTTGTGAAGTGGTTGGATTCAAGTCAATTGTGGTTCCTCCTAGTCTAGACATTGCTACCTGAAAGCTGACTCTTGTGCGTGTAGAAGACTTATCAAAAATTAATCCTAAAACTTTTTCTTGAAGTTTAATTTTTAGATCATTATTCTTAAGATTTTTTGCAAGATCAATTATATGTATAACCTCTTCCGAAGACATATCTAAGTTTGATAAAAAATTCTTGTTTTTCAGATTTATTGGTTTCAACATAAATTATTTTTTAATAGGTGTTAGATTTAGAGTGAAGGCATTTTACTCTCCTCAAGCAGTTTTTTCAGTTCTTCCCCTTCGATAACTTCTTCTTGAAGAATTTTTTGAGAAATTGATTCAAGTAAGGGTAAATTATTTCTCAATATATTCAATGCTGTTTCATGCGCATCATCTACAAGGTCTCTGACTTCTTTATCTATAGCTTGAGCTGTAGCATCACTAACAGATCTTCTAGGGTTGTTACCATTACCTAAGAATTGTCCACCACCTTGTTTGTCGTAAGCAAGTGGACCAAGTATATCGCTCATTCCAAAAGTACCTACCATTTGTTCAGCTATATCTGTTGCCCTTTGAAGATCATTTGATGCTCCTGTCGTTATTTTCCCAAAAACGACTTCTTCAGCAGATCTACCCCCTAGAAGTGTTGCTATTTGACCTTTCAATTCATCTTTTGAATTAAGAAATCTTTCTTCAGTAGGGAGTTGAAGTGTATATCCTAATGCACTCATACCTCTAGGAACAATAGAAATTTTTGCTACTTTTGATCCTCCTGGCATTAAATGTCCAACAATCGCATGACCAACTTCATGGTAAGCAACAACTTTTTTTTCATCATCTTGTAAAACCCTACTTTTCTTCTCAAGACCAGCAACAACTCTTTCAATAGCTTCACTCAAATCTTGTTGCTCAACACTTTTCCTTTTAGCTCTCGCAGCTAATAAAGCCGCCTCGTTAACCATATTTGCCAAGTCTGCTCCTGCAAATCCACTTGTAGCTTGCGCTATTGAATCTAAATCGATTGATTCTGCTAATTTTACTTTTTTGGTATAAATTTCTAAAATTGTCTTTCTTCCTGACAAATCTGGTCTATCGACTAATACTTGCCTATCAAATCTGCCTGGTCTCAATAAAGCAGCATCAAGCACTTCGGGCTGGTTAGTTGCAGCAAGAACAATAACTGGCTTGTCAGTGGAAGCAAAACCATCCATTTCAGTGAGTAATTGATTAAGAGTTTGTTCCCTCTCATCATTACCACCCACAACTCCCATTGATCCTGAACGACTTTTAC
>QCGD01000007.1 GCA_003280025.1 Prochlorococcus sp. AG-363-P06
GATAATTTTCTACTTAAGTAATTACTTTCTAAAAACGTTTTATTTATAATATTAATATCTAGTTTTTAAATTTATTTTTAAAGGCTGTAATTGTACTTTAAAAATAATTATATAAATTATTAGTAAAATGAATTTTTTATTCTAATTATCTATAATTAATTAATTCAATATTTAAATTTCTAATTTGTTAAAAGAATATAGAAAGATCAATTAAAAGATTTTGAATAACAAAGGTCATTTTTATATGTTTAACATGCTTAAACAATATTGATAAATATTCGCCTCGAAAAGCAAAGCGTTTTTATTCCAATAATCAAATATACTGAATCTATAACTGTTGAAATATTTAATTAAAATATCATTACTATTAGTTTATTTATTATATATTTTTAAAATAATATGATTCTTAGCCTTTAAAAACAAAAAATTATAATTGATAATTACTTCGATAAAAATATAAATAAAAACTTGATATTATTTATAGAAGAAATAAATAAATAATCTTTTTAAAAGATACCAGGAATTATTTGACCAGTTGATATATACGCACCTATCAAGGCAATTATTCCTATCATGGCCCAACGACCATTTACTTTTTCCGCATCCTCAGGATAACCTACGTAATTGCTATCAATTTGTGTCCGTGGTTCAATACTATATATGTTTTGACGACCACCGCTTTCAGTAATTTGAGTCATAAATACTTAGAACCAACCAGGAATAATTTGTCCAGTAGTTACATATGAGCCAACTGCTGCAACGAAACCTAACATTGCCGCCCAACCATTAAAACGTTCTGCTTCAGGAGTCATAATAAGAGAAATAAATATGTAAATGATTGTAACAGGTTATGTGAACCTTTGTGAAGTATTCTAAAGTTGTTTAATAAATTTAAGTCTTCTATCATAAATCAACTATATCTTTAACAGAAATGACACATTTATGTTAAGTATCTTTATCTTTTCAGTAATCTTCTCGTGAAGATAATTCATTTAATTCTTCATTAGTTTGTTCAGTGAATATATCCAATTCAATGCTGTAACTTTCTCTCCAAAATTTAAGCGGATTAATTTACCGATTATCGCTTTTCTCTTTATAAATAAACTTTAAATAAACTATATAAATTTATTTTGTTTTATTATTTGCAAAATTGATTTGTCGTAAAAAATTATCTTCTGCATTCTAGAAAGAGAATCAACAACTTACAGTTCGCATTATCAAATAAGGTTTGTTATTGGGTGTATCTTTAGCTAATTATTTTTAATTAATTCCTAATAATGAACTCAATTTATTTAAATGTGGGTCGCCTGAGATTCGAACTCAGGACCAGCCGGTTAAAAGCCGGATGCTCTACCACTGAGCTAGCGACCCATTTAGTAAAATTGAGTACATTAAAAATTATCCCTTTTTAAGGTAAAAAAAACAACTTATTATCCTAACTTGAACAATTGAAATACAATTCTTAACTTATGAAATAAATAATTAAAAATTCTCTCTTTATTTGCAGTTAAAAGGTAATATAATTATTAAATAACACTATTTAAAAAATGTTAAGACTTTCTATCGTTTTATTACCAATATTCGCGGCTGCTATCTGGGCGCTGTTCATTGGGCTGGATGTAAATAAAAGGGCTGGATTAAAATAAAAAAATTAATTAATAAATTAAGTATTTAATTGTTTGATAAAGAGGTCATTGTAATTGGAGCTGGCCTGGCAGGTAGCGAAGCTGCATGGCAAATAGCTAATGCTGGTATATCAGTTAAATTAATTGAAATGCGACCCTCCTTGTCAACTCCAGCACATCACACTGGGGAATTTGGAGAATTGGTATGCAGTAATAGTTTTGGAGCTTTAAGTCCAGATAGGGCTGCGGGACTGCTGCAAGAAGAGTTAAGAACTTTTAATTCTTTAATTATTAAAACTGCTGATCAATTTTCAGTCCCTGCTGGGGGTGCTTTAGCTGTAGATAGATCTAAATTCAGTAATTCCCTGACAGAGACTTTATCAGCTCATCCTTTAATTGAAATAAAGAGAATTGAACAATTAGATCTTCCGAATGAAGAAACCATTAGCATAATCGCAACTGGTCCACTAACTTCAAAAGAACTTGCTATTCAAATAAGAAAATTTACTGGTATTGATTCTTGCCATTTTTTTGATGCGGCAAGTCCAATTATTTATGGGGACACAATAAATTTTGATATTGCTTTTAAGGCAAGTAGATACGATAAAGGAGATCCGGCATACTTTAATTGCCCTATGATTAAAAAAGATTACTTGAATTTTAGGAACCAACTTATTGAGGGAGAGCAGGCTGACTTAAAAGATTTTGAAAAAGAATCTGCAAATTTTTTCGAAGCTTGCTTACCTATTGAGGAGATAGCTAGAAGAGGTGTCGACACAATGAGATATGGTCCTCTGAAATCAATTGGTTTGTGGAATCCAGAATGGGGAGATTTATTTGATAGAGAAAATAGATTAAAAAAAAGGCCCCATGCAATTGTTCAATTAAGAAAAGAAGATATTGAAGGGAAATTACTAAATATGGTTGGTTTTCAAACTAATCTCAAATGGTCAGAACAAAAAAGAATATTTAGAATGATTCCGGGTTTAGAAAAAGCTGAGTTTGTACGTTTTGGAGTAATGCATAGAAATACTTTCTTGGAATCCCCTAAATTACTTTTGCCAACACTTCAATTCTTGACAAGAAAAACTCTTCTGGCGGCTGGCCAAATAACAGGTACGGAGGGCTATGCTGCAGCCGCTGCAGGAGGTTTGTTGGCAGGAATAAATGCTTCCTTATTAGCAAAAAATAAAAGTCCAGTAACTTTCCCTAGCGAATCAATTATTGGTTCGTTAATGAACTTCATTAGTAATAAGAATGAAATGATGTCAAATCAGAAGAAAAATAAGTTTCAACCCATGCCTGCTTCATTTGGCTTGTTACCAGAATTAAATAATAAAATAAAAGAGAAAAAATTAAGATATAAAGCTTATCAAGAGAGATCTCTTAAGGTATTACATGAGTTTAAAAAAGTATTGGATAAATCTTTTAAAAAAGTTCATTTATCAGTTTAGATTAATTAAAATGAATTATTTAAAGATTTAAAATGATATCTAATAAAGAAAATTTTGATGCAATTATTATTGGCTCTGGAATAGGAGGATTAGTAACAGCATCACAATTAGCTGCTAAGGGAGCAAAAGTTCTAGTTCTGGAAAAATATATTATTCCTGGAGGGAGTGGGGGTTCTTTTAAGAGAAAAGGTTATACCTTTGATGTTGGGGCTTCAATGATCTTTGGTTTTGGAGAAAAAGGATATACAAATTTATTAACTCGTGCTCTAAAAGATGTAAATGAGAAATGTGAAACTATTCCGGACCCTGTTCAACTTGAGTACCATTTGCCAAACAATTTTAGTATTTCTGTTGATAAGGAATATGAAGAATTTATTAGAAAATTATCAGATCGTTTCCCTAAAGAAAAAAAAGGGATAAGGAAATTTTATGGAACTTGTGCAAAGGTCTTTAATTGTTTAGATTCTATGCCATTATTATCCATTGAAGACCCTAGCTATCTTTTTAAGGTTTTCTTCAAAGCCCCACTATCCTGTCTAGGCTTAGCTAGATGGTTGCCAATAAACGCAGGAGATGTTGCAAGAAAGTTTATTAAGGATCCAGAACTTTTAAAATTTATTGATATTGAATGTTTTTGTTGGTCAGTAATGCCAGCGCTGAAAACTCCTATGATAAATGCAGGAATGGTCTTTACTGATAGACATGCTGGAGGTATTAATTATCCAAAAGGTGGAGTGGGAAAGATAGCAGAGAAATTAGTTTCTGGAATTGAAGGATTAGGAAGTAAGATTCGTTATAAAGCAAATGTTACTGAAATACTTTTAAAGAATGAAAAGGCAATAGGAGTAAAGCTATCAAATGGAGAAGAAATATACTCAAATATTATCGTATCAAATTCAACTAGATGGGATACTTTTGGACTTAATAATAATAAAGGATTAATTAATAAAAAATATGTACCCAAAAGTGAATATAAGTGGTCTGAAACTTATAAACCGTCCCCTTCTTTTGTCTCAATTCATCTTGGAGTTGATAAAAAATTAATAAGTAGAAACTTTAATTGTCATCATATTATTGTTGAGAATTGGGATGAATTAGAGAATGAAAAAGGGGTCATTTTTATTTCTATCCCTACCTTGCTAGATGCCTCTTTAGCTCCAGAAGACAAGCATATTATCCATGCATTCACTCCGTCATCAATAAATGAATGGGAAAACCTATCAAGGAAAGAATATCTTCTTAAGAAAGAAAATTATTTTTTATTTCTTATAGAAAAGATTTCTAAAATAATTCCTAATCTTGATCAAAATATTGATCATAAAGAAGTTGGGACTCCTAAAACTCATAGAAAATTTCTTGGAAGATTTCAAGGTAGCTATGGACCAATTCCTAATAAAAAGTTACTTGGTCTTCTTCCTATGCCATTTAATACTACCAATATTAAAAACCTCTATTGCGTCGGGGATTCATGTTTCCCTGGTCAAGGTCTAAATGCAGTCGCTTTTAGTGGTTATGCTTGCGCTCATAAAATAGGCTCAAAACTAAATATCAATAGATTTAAGTTGCCGGACTAGTCCAGTTTAAAAAATATGATAGTAAAGTTTAATAATCTTTTTGTTGTGAAAATTTCATTAATTTCATTATTTTTAGCACTTACAATTCCTCTGCCATTTATTTCAACTGAAGAATTCAAAATAATTTCATTAATATTATTTGTCTTTGGACTATTTTCAATTTTTAATATCACAAATGATTATGTAGAAACTACTAATGAGAAAATCACTTATAAATCAAGCTTCCTTTCTAAAACCTTTGGCAAAAAAAATTGGGAAATTTGTTGGACAGATATAAAGTTCATCAAAGCTTTGCCCACTAGCCAGGGGAGTAAAGTATATTACTTCGTTACTAATAAAGATGAAAATTTTCTTTTACCTCAAAGGTTGGAGAATTTCGAGGAATTTATATTATTAATTTCTAAAAAAACTGGGCTTAATGTTGAAGCTCTTTCATCTATTTCTCCTTTGTGGACATATAGGTTGCTAACATTACTTTCTTTATTAATGATTATTAGTGAGCTTATTGCCTTCTTAATTTAGATATTATCTATGCTAAATCTATAGCCTTGTTGCCTTACAGTAGTTATTCCTCCTCCTTCACCTAACCCTGCCTGCTCTAGTTTTCTTCTTAATGTCAGAACTTGAGTATCTACTGATCTTGGCCCTCCGCTAAATGGAGGCCATGCCATCCTTAAAAGCTCTTGTCGACTTCTTATCATACCTGGAGGCATAAGTAGCGCACAAAGCAAGGCAAACTCTCTTGGGCTTAATTCTACGGGCTTTTCGCTGAGAGTAACTTGTCTTAAAAGTAAATGAACTTCTAATGGGCCAACTTCAACTTTTTCTTGTAACCCTATTCTCCCTCTTTTCAAGAGAGTTCTGCATCTCGCTGCTAACTCTTCTAGACCAAAAGGTTTTCTAAGGACATCGTCAGCTCCTTCGTCAAACAAATTCACTAATGCTTCAACACCGGACCTTGCAGTTAGAACAATAACTGCACATCCAAGTTGATGGGCCAATCTCATTGCCGTATTTTGTTCAAGGATCTCTGCACTTACAAGTAAGTCAGGTGACTGTTCTCTACATAAATCAACTGCTTCTGCAGCTGATCCAACTGCAGCAGCTAGATGACCATCTTGACGAAGTCTTTGTACTAATACAGTTCTTAATGTGGGGTGAGGTTCAACGACAAGAACTCTCGAAGGGGTTTGAGAGCTAGAAGGCAATTGTGAACTGCCAGGAGTTGAAGCTAAGATTTGCTCAGTTGATTGCATTCTTATTTACTGTTGGGCCAGGCAATTTTTTATCATCATTAATAAGGTATAACAAATGCTAAATAAAAATAAGATTTTATCGAATTATGACATCATTTGAAAATCCACAAGCAATTCGTCATTTTCAATCAATTTGCGATAGTTGCCAAGACTTGGTTACTCGTTTCCATACACCATCAGATCTTAAATTATATAGTGATGGTTATCTCCAAGCCTTAAGGAATTGCAGTAGTTTAGAGCAAAGAGATCAGGAGAAATTAGAAAGATTAATAGAAAGATGGATACTAGATCCATCAAGCTTCATTGATCCAAATGGAGATGAAAATAAAGGATTTTTTGATAAAAAAAATTGTTAAAATATTAATTTTTATTAACTAATGTCAGTATTTATACTTACTAAGTGTGTGTTTTATTTAAGAAGCTAATTCAATTTCGATTTTTTCTTTTAAAGTTCCAGAATTGTACATTTCGATCAGAATATCTGAGCCCCCTAGAAATTCTCCTTTTAAATAAACTTGAGGTATTGTTGGCCAATCTGAATATTCTTTAATTCCTTCTCTTATTTCGTAATCGCTTAAGACATCAAATGTATTAAATTCGAGTCCCAAAGAGTTAAGAATTTGGACCACATTGTTGGAAAACCCGCATTGAGGCATTAATTTAGTTCCTTTCATGAAAACCATAAGTGGATTTGAATCAATTAAATTTTTAATTTTATCTTTAGTTGAATTTTGCATAATTTAATTAGGTGTTTCTGTTTTTAATGCCAGTGCATGAATAGCTTCTGAGGCTAGTTCTTCTTTTAGAGCAGAATAAACTAGCTTATGTTGTTTAACTAATGATAACCCATTAAATTCAGAAGAGATTACAGTTACTTGTAAATGATCATTACCTTTTAAATTCTCAACTAAAACTTCTGAATCTGGTATTTTTTTAGTAATTAAGTTTACAACTTCTGTTTTTGTAATCATGATATATATTCTAAAACCCTTTATAAGATGTATTAACAAAGCCAAGTTTAACTAAATTCGCATATGCTTCTTTACCTTGTGTGCTATTAGGAGACATTAATCGAATTATTTCAACAAGTAATGGTACTGATACTTCGGGTTGCTGTTTTCTTGTATAAAGGGCAGCTAATCTTGCATTAGATTCCGCCCAGGCTTTTATTGATTCTCTTCCTTTCTTCTCCATTTCTAAGGGTATTCTGGCATCTAAACCTCTAAATGAACCATTTAAATCTCTATAAAATCCTGATAGTTGTTTAGCTAGATTTCTTGCTATGTCATAATTTCTTTTAGCTTTTTCGAATTCACCATTTGCTATTAAGTTATCTCCCTCTTTTAAATAAGCTTTGACATTAGCAATTGTAAGGTTTTTATTACTATTTGATAGAACCTTATAGGTTTTAGCATCTTCACTTTCGATTGAAGGCTTTTTATTATCAATTGAAATAACCTTATTACTTCTTAACTCTTTATTTTCTGAATTAGAGCAACCTGTTAAGGGGAAAATTCCAAAAATTACAAAAAAAACTGGGATGAATTTTAAAAATCTCATATTCTTGTGATTCATTAAAATTAATACTAACTGATTATGGCTTCATCGACCGAGATTTTCTAATGCTATCTTTTCAGCCTTCATCATTTTTTTATGCAAAATATTATTAAATTCTTTAATAGATAAATTTAGATTGTCATTAATAAATAAAGGTTCACCAAAGCATAAAGAAAATTTGTCTCTAAATCTGGGAGAGACTTGGCTGTAAGCAATGCCAATGGGAATTATAGTTATGGAATTTGTTTTTGTTGTTGCTAATCTGGCTAATCTGTAAACTCCTTCTTTGAGGACTATTTTTTTTCCATGCTTATTAATCTTTCCTTCAGGGAAAACAACAAGTTGTTTTCTTTTTGCGATTAGATTTACTGCATATCTCAATGCTGAGAGAGAAGGAGATAATTGATTTATTGAAAAACAACCAAGCCTTTTTAAAAACCAACCTTGTATGCCTCTCATTTCAGATTTTGTAACCATAAATCTACAATCATTTTTAGTTACTCTTCTACCCATAGCCATAGTGAGGACTAATCCATCCCATCTAGATCTATGTGTAGGGGCAAGAATAATTGAAGAATTATTTGGGATAGAAAAACTATTTTTAATTATTGTCTTTTCACTAAAAAAAACATTCATAAGAAGATCTTGGGTCACAAACATTGCTATATAGGCCAATAAGGGATTAATCCCGTACCCTGTATCTGTGGATTTCTTCTTCAAATTCAATTAACTATATATTAATAATTTATAGGTTTGTAATCTTTTATTGGTTATTATTGGGCGGTTACTAGATTGTCCGGAAACTAAGATCCTTTGAAATCATGGCTACTTTGGGAGTAAATATAGATCATATTGCGAACGTCAGACAGGCTCGGAGGACAATTGAGCCGGATCCTGTTCAATTTGCTTTTTTAGCAGAATTAGGTGGAGCAGATTCAATAACAGTTCATTTAAGAGAAGATAGAAGACACATACAAGATAGAGATGTATTTATTTTGAAAGAAACTATTAAAACAAAACTCAATTTGGAGATGGCTGCTACAGAAGAAATGTTAGAGATCTCTAAAAAGCTTCTTCCAGATTATGTAACGCTTGTACCCGAAAAAAGAGAAGAAGTTACAACAGAGGGAGGTTTGGATGTCAAAAATAATGAAAAATATCTCAAAAACTTTGTTAAATCTTTAAAATATTCAAATATACAAGTGAGTGCATTTATAGATCCAGAAAGTGAACAGATCAATTATTCAAAAGAAATAGGGTTTGATTTTATAGAATTACATACTGGTAAATATGCCGATTTGAATGGTGAAGATCAATATAAAGAGCTCCAAAAAATTATAGAATCTAGTTATGTAGCAAATGATATTGGATTAGTTGTTAATGCTGGACATGGACTAAATTACCAAAATGTACAAAAGATTGCATCTATTAACAATATGAATGAGTTAAACATTGGCCATAGTATTGTTGCAAGGGCTCTAGCGGTAGGTTTAGAAAAGTCTGTTCGTGAAATGAAGTCACTTATTACATTAAATTCAATTTCAAAATGACAACATATTTTTTTATCGCAGCAAGTGAAAAGTTTTTAACAGTTGAAGAACCTCTTGAAGAGATTCTGAAAGAGAGGGAGAGGAATTATAAAGAAAACAATAAAGAAATAGATTTTTGGCTTTTAAAAAATCCAACTTTTTTACAAATAACTCAATTTAATGATTTAACAGCAAAGATTCCAACCCCTCCAGCAGCTGTTTTATCAACCGATAAAAAATTTATAACTTTTTTAAAGCTTCGCTTAGAGTTTGTTGCTGTGGGTGAATTCGAATGTCCTAATGCAGAAATAAATGATCCATTTAAAGTTGAGTAATATAACCAACAAGTAAATTGCTCAATATTTATAAGTCAAACAAAATTGAAGTAATAAGTGAGCTGTTAGCAGAAGAATTAAGGATTTACCCTCCTTTTATCACTGAAAAATTAGAAATAGCGGTTCCCAATTATTTTCTGGGTAGGTGGTTATGGGAACAAATAACTATAAAAAATCAAATAAGTGCACTTTATGAATTAAAGACAATATCAAGCTATACCGAGACATTATTAACAAACTTTTTCCCTGAGATTGATATGGGCTTATGGAATTTTGAGTCAATTAAATGGGGGATTATAGATTCATTAGAAGAATTAAATGATTTTAAAGAATCTTGGCCACTAAGTAATTGGATTAAAAAATATTTGGACAATAAAAAGACAATTGATGGGGACATTTATAATTTGACAAAAAAAATTACGAATAATTTTATTGATTATCTCATTTTTAGACCTGAAATGATTGCTGAATGGAATAGATACGAAATTAATTCACTCAATCTTTTTAAAAATTTAAATTCAAATCAATTTTGGCAACCAATTTTATATAAATTATTACAGAAAAAAATATCTGAAAACCCTTCATGTCTATACATGATTGAAGTAATAAATAATTTAAGAAAATTTAAAAAATTGCAAGGCAAGATCCCAAATCAAATTTATATTATTTTGGATAATAATATATCTAAACTACATATTAATTTTTATTCAGAACTTTCAAAATTTACTAAAGTAAATTTATATTTATTATCTGCAGGAGATGATTTATGGAATAGAATAAATTGCCTTGATGGAGAGTTGGAATTTGATGATTTTCAAAGTAAATTTAATATGAAAAATACAAATATTGAAAAAATATTTGGTAAATTTGGAGCAAATTTTCAGAAATTAATTGAGGAAAATATTTATAAGGAAGATATAAAATTAAAAAATAATTTAATATATATTGATCCAACAATTAATTTTTCTGAGAAGAAAGATATTTCTCTGCTCAATCAAATCCAAAAAAGACTAATTGATAACAATAACAATGATTTTATAGTAAATGAAAATGATGATTCAATAATACTTGTTGAGCATTTTAATCAACTAAGTCAATTAGAATATTTAAGAAATAAAATACTAGAAATACTAGATTCTTGTGAGAATATTAAATATAGTGATATTGCTGTTTTATCTCCACAAACGAGTCAAATCAAACCTTATCTAAAGTATATCTTTAATAATGAGTTAATTAATGGTGAAAAGATACCTTATTTTTTTATTGATGAGGATAATGATCAATCTTCAGACATATATAAATTTTTAATTGACATAACTGAAATAGCAAATGAGAAAATTACACTAGAAAAAATAGATTATCTTCTTTCTAAAAAAGTAACTCAGAACATTTTTGATTTTCATATTACTGAGAAGGATGAAATTATTTTGTTACTTACCCAAGTAGGTTTTCATTGGGGATTAGATGCCAATGAAAGACTAGGTGAAGAAGAAAACACTCTAGAGTGGTGTATAAATAGAATTACTTTAGGCTTAATTTATGATATAGAAGCTAAGTTAAGTACTTTAAATCTAAAACCATTTAGCCCAAAAAATATAAATTTGGATTTGCATAAATGGATTAAAATATTAATTCAGTTTAAAAAATACATTAATTTGCTTAGGGGATCTTTTTCTTACTTCAGTTGGGTTGAAAAGATAAAGTTTATTTTAAAAAACATTTCTGATTCTAATGCAAATTTTAATTTACAAATAAGTGAAATAAATAGGATTTTTGATAATCACGAATTAAATTTAATACCAGATGATCTTATTTTGTTAAATGTTTTTAGAGAGATATTAATTACTTGCATAAATAAAGCTAAATATAAAGGGCAATCACGTATCAACAAGATTCTAGTAAGTGACATTGAGAATGCTAGGCACATTCCAAATAAGGTTATCTTCCTCCTCAACATGAATGGTGTTTATTATCCAAAATTATCAATGAATGAAAATATTAATTTATTAAATAATCAATATTACCTAGGCGATCCATCAGTAGTTGAAAGAGAAAAATCTTTTTTTTTAGAGTTGTTAATTGCCTGTAGAGATAAATTAATAGTTACTTGGGTAAAGAATGACAAAGACAATAAAAAATTAGATGTTTCTTTTCCTATAAAAGAGTTAATTTCTTTTTTTGATAAAATTTTAACCAAAGACCAAAGAAAACTAATAATAAAAAATTATGATTTAAATAAAAAGGCAAATATTGATCTTGATAGTTCTAAGATTATTAAAAGTCATTATTCGTTAATAGAAAATATAGATTGGAAAGAAAAAAATTACGATATTAAAAATTATAAATTATCAGAATTAATTTATTGGTTCAAAACTCCTCAAAAATATTGGCTTAATAAAAAAAATATTTCTCCCAAGAGAATATTTATGCATCATCCTGACGAGGAGTATGTAAGCAATTTAAAGAAGTCTCAATTAATGACTAATGTAATCCAGCAATTAGAGATTGATAACTATAACATTATTGATGATTTAAAAAATTTGAATATTAATGATAAATTCGTTGAAAATGGAATTATTACGCCCAAAAATAGTATTTTTGATAAACAAAATGAAATTAAAGACTTAGTAAGTAGTCTTTCTGAAGAATTGATTAAACATAATAAAATTTATAGAATTTACGTTAAATCAAACTCAAATAAGGAAGAATATTTCATTGATGATGACACCGTAATTGAATTAATTCATGAGAAACTAAGTTTAAGACGTTTGAAAGAAGCTTGGATAAAATTACTCTTTATTTCCTCTTTAAAGAAGAATATAAAAAAGACTAAAGTAATTTTTAGAACAGAAAATCAATATAAATCTCAAATTATTCAATCACCTGGAGCAGCTGATTCAAATTTAATTTTGGAGGAATACATAAATGTTTTTAAGAATTATTCTGAAAAATGTTTACCTCTTCCTCCAGAAAGCACTTATAGATATGTAGAAGCAAAAATTAAATCAAAAAATGAGAAAAAAGCTTTTTCAGATAGATGGATTGGTAATAAAATTTTTTCTAAAGGAGAAAGAGATAATATCGAAATGCTAATGTGTTTTGGAGATAAAAAAGAACCAGATTTCTTTTTTGGAAATAGTAATTTTGATAAATTATCATTCAGACTATATTGTCCTCTAATTGAAGCATTAAATAAATAATGAATAAATTTAAATTAAAGGTTTTTTTAAAAGCTACTTATGAACTAATACTTGTTTTTTTACAGTTCTTTATTATTGCGCTCCATTTTTTTCAATTGGGATTAATTCCAAAAAAACAAATAATTCAAATTACTCCTATATCTTATTTTATGGGGATTTTAATTATCATAATCGCTTTGATAATAATTTTAGTTGCAATTAAAGACTTAGGAAGAAATTTATCCCCATTCCCAAGACCTTTAACTAATAGCAATCTTGTTACTACAGGTATTTATCGATTTACTCGACATCCTATTTACTATTCTTTAATATTTATTTCTTTTGGCGTTTTTATAATAAAGCTATGTATTTATTATTTATGTTTAACAATAAGTCTGGCTTTGATAATTAAATTCAAGATTGTTTTAGAAGAGCAATATTTAAACAATAAATTTAAAAATTATTTACTTTATAAAAATGAGGTCAAATATTAATTAAATAAAGATATGGATATTAATCAAATCAAATTAGATAATAAGTTTAAATTAGTAGAAGCAAGTGCAGGGACTGGTAAAAGTTTTACTTTGGCTCACATAGTTTTAAGAAATGTTTTGGAGAAAAAAATTAAACCAGATGAGATACTCTTATTAAGTTTTACAAAAAATACGTGTTCTGAATTACGAGATAAAATAGTTTCAAGATTTAATAAATTAAAATTATTTTTGCAAAATCATAAAGCAACTGAGATAGATAATACTCTTCAGAATTGGTATTTAAAATTTAAGGAGAAGGAAAAATCTAAGGATAAAATTATATCTGAAATCGATAATTTTGTTAATCAAATTTATAAGTTAAAAGTAACTACATTCCATTCTTTTTGCAATAATATTATGGATGAATATAGTATTGAAATTGGTTTAACTCAAGATTCCTACATTGAGAATAATATAGATAATTTGTATAAAGATGTAATAGATAATTTGTGGCTAAATGATTTTCTAAATCTTCATCCAAAGCTGATTTCAGCAGTTAGCAAAAAAAAAATAAGTTCTAGATTTGGAAGTAGAATCAATAAGTCATTTTTTGTAGAAATTTTAAAAAATATAGATCAAGAAAATATTTGCAAATTTAAAATAAATAATAAATATAAGAATATTGATATAACTAGTTATTTAAATGAATTTTTGTATTCTAGTTGGAATGAGTTTTATTTTGAATGGAATAAGAATGGGAAAGAATTATTTCTCCAACTTATTGAGTTAGGCAAATTAATTAAGGACTGTGGTGGTAAAAGTCAAATATATGCAGCTAAACCAAGAAATGATAAGTTCAATCAAATAATTTGTTGGATTGATGAAATTAACAAAAGGCTTGGTTCAAAAGATATTATTGAATTTATTAATGATATTTCTAATGAGGATCTTTTATTTAAATATTTTTATAAAGAAAATATATCTAAAGAAATTAATAAAAATAATCTAAAATTAGATTTTACTAAATTTAATTTACTACAAGAAAAAATTTATAAAATAAAAGAAGGGATCTATAACGAATTTGTAAGAATATTTACCCAATTAGCTTATATAAAATTAATTGAATTAAAGAAAAGGCTTTCTATTTTTAACTTCAATGATCTTATAAAGACAATAGAAAATACATATCTAGATTCAGATCTTAGTAATAGTAATCTAACTCAAATTCAAAATCGCTTTAAATGTGTCTTAGTAGATGAGTTTCAAGATACAGATAATATTCAGTGGAATTTAATTAAAAAGTTCTTTAATACACAAAATCATTTTTTGCTTTGTGTAGGTGATCCAAAACAAGCGATCTACAAATTTAGGGGAGGAGATATTGAAACTTACTTAGATGCAAGATCTAAAGCAATCGAAGTTTTTACTCTTACAGATAATTATAGATCCTCAAAAAAATTACTAGATGTTATTAATAAACTTTATAAGAATGGACTTAAAGAATCAAAACTAAAATATAGGAAATTAAACTCTATTATTAATGAAAATATTAATTCAGAATATAAATTTAAGGATGTATTTGGAATTGTAGAATTTTCAAAAAAAGAGACTGATTTAGAGGATCTTGTAACTCGTTACATAGTTAATTTTATTTTAAATAATAATGAAATTGATATTAATAAAATTGCGATTCTTACCTTAAATAATTCGCAATGCTTAGATTTTAAAAATAAATTAAACCAGTATAATGTACCATGCAAAATTCAACATAAACAAAATATTTTTGATACAGAAGCAAGTAATCTATTATTTTTATTCATTGATTGTTTATTGCATCCTAGGCTTTATAAGAATATAACTTTATTGGCTGCTTCAAAATTTATAGAAATTGATTTAGAAGAATTAGTTGATGATGGAATTAGTAATAAGTTAAAATTTTTAATTAATAAATGTATTACTTGGTCTCAGGAACTAAGAGAAAAAGGGTTTTTAAATATTGTTAATGAACTTCTTATAAATTACAACTCATCCTCGATTATTCGAGATTCAGATTTAAATTCAAATTTATTTCAACTTTCAGAAATTATTGAAATAGAATTAATCAATAATGATTTTAATCTCAATAAAGTTTTTAACTGGTATAAAAACCAGTTAGATCATTCTTTAAGAATTTGTACTGGAGAAGATTTTTTGACGAATGATTATAATCTCCAAAATGGAATTAACCTTTCTACTATCCATAGTAGTAAGGGCCTTGAGTTTGATATGGTCTTATGTCCATATCTCTCTATTATTTCTAATAAATCAAATAAAATTAAAGGACCTATTTGGAAATCAAATATTGATAGAAGCATATACATTAATATTTCTAATAATTATTGGAAGGTTGAGAAATTTAAATTAAAAGAAGAAATAGATTTATTTAAAGAGAGTGAAAGGTTAATTTATGTAGCCCTTACAAGGAGCAAATATAAGCTTATAGTTTTTAATGATTTAGAAGATAGAAATAATATTTTAAATAATGATTTACTATCTAATTTGGAAAATATTAATATTCATAAGTCTACTTTTGAAGATGTGATAGAGAAAGACAAAATTAAAGAAATTTTTTCTAAGTTCCAAATTAATGGATTGAATAAAAATCTTTGGAAATTAGATAAAGCTAATAAAAAAATATCTAGAAAATTTACTTCTGGTCAATTAATTTCTTATTCAAGTTATTCTTCATGGATACGCAAAGATAAAAAAATTGAATCAGCCATTAATCAGTATAAGGATTATGAAGATAAAATCTCAATTATAAATATTAAACACGAGTCTAATTTTAATAAAACAAAAAGTTATCCGAATTATTTTTCTTATCCAAATCCCTTAAGTGAATTTCCAAAAGGAACTATTGCTGGGACTTGTTTGCATAAAATAATAGAAAGATTTGAATTTAGAAACGATAATAATCAAGAATTAATTGATTTAATTGTTGAAGAATTGAACTTTCATCAAATCGATACTTCTTTGGCTTTTAAAGTAAAAGATGCAATTTTAAGAATTATAAATATATCTTTAGGAAGTGAGTTACAAAACAAGAAACTAGTTGATATTCCAAATGAAAAGATACTTAAAGAGGTTAAATATGATTTAACTCTATCTTACCAAGGTAGAAATTTAAATTCTCACGATATATCAAAATGCTTTATTTTAGATCAGGAATATGAATTTGGGGAAGAATATGCAAGCAAAATAAATGATCTACAAATTTTGAATAAAGGCTTTCATTCTGGATGTATTGACTGTGTTTTTCCAGTAGGTAATACATTAGAAGATAGTAAATGGTGGGTAATTGATTGGAAAAGTAATTTCATTTCTAGAAGTGATAACAGCGATTGTTTACCGAGAAACTATAACTATGAAAATATGAGAGATGAAATGATCAAACATCATTATCCATTGCAAGCTCATCTTTATTTATTAGCATTACATAGATTATTAAAGTGGAGATTTAAAAATTATCAACCCCATCTACATCTAGGAGGATATATTTATTTGTTTTTAAAGGGATTGCCAGACTTTGAATTATTTGAGAAATCAAATTCGAAAGATATATCTCCTGGAATTTTTATTGGCAATGCACCTTTAAACAGAATTAATTATTTAGATAAACTTTTTTAAAATGAGTAAAAAATCTACTGATATTGAGAAGTTCCAATATGATCATGTATTTAATTTAATCTTAGGTATTTTTAAATTTAATGAGGAAATATATGGTAACTTCGTAAAAGATACAATAAAAATTTTATTAGAATTTGAAAAGAATGGTGAAACTATTATTGATATAGATAATTGTTCAATAATATTTGACCTATTAGAAAATGGCTGGCCAAATAAACATATAGAAGTTTTAAAAGATTTAAGGTTGATAGATTCCCTAAATTCTCCATTCGTTTTAGACGATAGAAAATTATCTTTAGCAAAATGGTCGGGCAAGATAGATAGAGTTATTAATTCCTTCTTAAAAAAAATAGATAACGGTGTTTTAATAGATTCGATAACTGGTGAAGATGATAATAAAATAGATCAAATTAAAAATATTTTTAATAATTCAAACTTAATTTTCCTTCAAGGAGGACCAGGAACAGGCAAAACAACTTTAATAATAAATTTAATATTAGAGCTCTTGAAAGTTGATAATTTTTTAAATATAGGCATATCCGCTCCAACAGGCAAAGCTACAGCTCGTCTAAAAGAATCTCTCAATGTTCAAAAAAATATTTCATTTACTAAATTTCTAGATCAAATAGAATTTCAAACTTTACATAGATGGATTTTAAATTCTCAAAATAAATCTCTTAAGTTGAAATTTAAACTAAAAGAAGTAGATATTTTCATAATTGATGAAATGTCAATGGTAAATATAGATTTAATTGAATCAGTTTTCAGTTTGCTGGCGAAGGACTGCAAAATTATTTTAGTGGGAGATAAAAATCAATTGTCCCCAGTTAATAATTGTTCTATCTGGAATTATTTATTTGAATATACTGATAATAGTTTAATTAAATCTTGTGTATTAAATTTAAATAAAACTTATAGAAATAGTGGAGATATAGAATTAATTAGTAGTTTAATATTTAATAATGATGCTTCTTTCTTTAATCAAAAGATTAAAGAATTAGAAAAAGATAATAAATCCAAAGAACTTACTTTTACAAAAAGTAGTGAAAATGATATTCCTCAAAATCTTTTTAATTCAATTACGAGTTATCTAAATAAATTAAAACATTCCACTTCAAATTTAAGTAAAAAAAAATATATATTTGATGATGGCATTGATAATTTATTGCTTAATGAAAATGATTTAGTGAGAAAGATATTACTAGATTTGCAAAGTCAATTGATTTTATGTGAAAAAAATACAGGTATATGGAGTGTTGAATATTTGAATGAAGTTGTTTTTGGACAGAAAAAACCATATGACCTTAACAGTCTTGACGAGGGAGTTCCAATCATTTGCACTAAAAACAATAATGAACTTGGCTTGTCAAATGGAGATATGGGTGTCCTTATAGGCTTAAAACATGAAAGGAAATATCTTTTTAGACGATTTAATGATAATAACGAAGAAATTGTTGAATTAATTGATCCTTCTAATTTAGAAAATGTAGTTCCAGCAATAGCTCTTACTATTCATAAATCTCAAGGAAGTGAATCTGAGAAAGTAAGCATTTTGTGGTCCCAAAAATCTAAAAGAACTAAATATAATAGGAAAAGAAAAAAAGATAATGAAAATATCTTTTGTAGAGATAATTTTGAAAGAAGATTGCTTTATACTGCAATTACAAGAGCGAAGAAATTTCTTGATATTTATTATTTAAATTAAATCTTGATTTTGATAAATCAGTAAGATTTTAACCTTAAGATGTTAGATTAATAATTCGGCTCTGTAAGGTTAGTCAACAATTTAAGTTTATTTAGATATTTGTTGAATGCCTGATCAGAAGATAATTGGGCATTTTAAATGGCGTTAAAAAAAGATAATCACTCAGTTGATAATGGAGATGAAAAATTTCCAAAGGATGAGATATCATCTCTTGATTCAAAGAACTTAGATAAAAAAAAAGTTATTGAATCTCAACCATTTAAAGCATCAAAAGAGAATAATAATGAGAATGGATTTCTCGATTTTGGTTTTAATCAATCGATCTTAAATTCCTTAAGAAACAAAGGATACGAAAATCCAACGCCTATCCAAAAAGCTGCTATTCCTGAACTAATGTTAGGCAGAGACTTATTAGGCCAAGCTCAAACTGGAACAGGTAAGACTGCTGCTTTCGCATTACCATTAATAGAAAAACTAACAGATAATAAAGAATTAAATGCTAAGGTTTTAGTTATGACTCCTACAAGAGAGTTGGCAACTCAAGTGGCTGATTCTTTTAAAAGTTATAGTTCTGAAACTAGTAACTTTAAAACAGTTGCCATATATGGAGGCACCGACTACAGAAATCAAATTTCTGCATTGAAAAGAAAAGTTGATGTAGTAGTTGGAACTCCTGGCAGAATAATGGATCATATAAGGCAGGGCACTTTCAAAATTAAAGGTATAAGTTGTCTTGTTTTAGATGAAGCCGATGAAATGTTAAATATGGGTTTCCTTGAAGATATTGAATGGATAATAGATCAACTTCCCGAAAATAAACAGATGGTATTGTTCTCAGCAACAATGCCTAATGAGATTAGAACCATAGCAAAAAAATATCTAAATGATCCTGCTGAAATATTAATCAAAAGTGTCAAAAAAGAAACTCAATTAATTGCGCAGAAATTTATATATGTTCAGAGGCATCATAAGCTAAATGCTTTAAAAAGAATCTTAGAACTTAATAACGAGGGAGTAATAATTTTTGTAAGGACAAAATTACTTACTATCTCAATAGCTGAAGCTTTAGAAAATTTAGGACATAGTGTCGCAGTTCTTAATGGAGATATCCCTCAAAATCAAAGAGAAAATACTGTAGATAGATTAAAAAAAGGATTTATTGATATCCTCGTCGCAACTGACGTCGCAGCTAGAGGTTTAGATGTTGAGAGGATAAAACTTGTTGTTAATTACGATTTCCCCTTTGATAAGGAAACATATACTCATAGAATTGGAAGAACAGGAAGAGCAGGTAGATCTGGAGAAGCAATTTTATTTGTTAACCAAAGAGAAAAATATTTTCTAAGAAACTTAGAGAACTCAACAAGAACTAAGATTGAAGAAATTAATATACCAAGTAATAAAATAATTAATGAAAAAAGGATGGAAAAACTTATAGAGAATGTTAATGAGAGTTCTTTAAATCAAGATGAAAATGAAGAAAATAAAGCTTTGATTATTGATGTATTAGATAATTTAAAAGAAAACTACTCTATGAATGAATCAAGCATTGCTAAGGCAGCTATTAATTTAGTAATAGGAAATAAATCATTTTTTGTTAATGAAGATGATTCTTGGATTTATAAACAAAATAATACTGACCGCAATAGATCAAATAGAAATGCTAACATTCGTTCGAGAAATTCTAATAGAAGAAATAATTATCAAAATGATTCTTTTGAAACATATAAGTTTAATTTTGGTAAATTTGATGGAGTTAGAGTGGCAAATATTATATCTTCAATCTGCAACTCAACCAATATAAACGGTAGATCAATAGGCAAAATCCAGATTTTTAATGATTATAGTTTGGTTGATTTACCTAAAGATCTACATAGAGAAACTAAAAATAAATTAAAAAAAATTAAAGTAAGAAACTAACTATATTGCATGAGAGCTATCAAAAATAAACTTTTTTTTCTTATTAATTTAATGATTTTATTGATTTTTTTTAATAATTATTTAGCCAAAGCAAAACAAAATTCACTTATAAAATTATTTTGTCTACATAGTGTCAAAGAGGAAATGATAAAAGCAGAAATCGAATATAGTGAAGAAATTGCAAATGAAACCTGTGCATGTTATTACGAAGAATTTATAAGGACTTCAAGTCATCAAGATGCAAAAACAAAATGTAAATTAAAAGCTAAAGACAATTTTAAACAATAACAGAAAAATTTAAATTATATCTTATGAGATCTAAAAGCAGTCACAATCCAATAATTAGACTTTATTTTAATCTTGTTGAAGAGAGAAGGCTATTATTTTTTGCTTTTTTTAGTTCAATAATTAATAAAATATTAGATTTAGCCCCTCCCGTAATAATTGGCCTTGCAGTTGATATCGTTGTTAAAGAACAGAATTCATGGATTGCTGGTTTTGGTCTCAAAGAAGTTCCAGCACAATTAATTTTTCTTGCATTCGCATCAGGAATAGTTTGGTCTGGGGAATCTTCCTTTGAATATTTATATTCGGTTTTATGGAGAAATTTGGCTCAAGTATCGCAACATAAATTACGAATAAAAGCTTATGATCATATACAGGAACTAGATATGGACTTCTTCGAGAAAGATAATACTGGAAGACTATTATCTATTTTAAATGATGATATAAATCAACTCGAGAGGTTTCTAGACCAAGGGGCTAATCAAATTATTCAGTTATTTATTACTGTTTTAATAATTGGTGGCACTATGATTTTTGTTGCTCCAAGAATTGCATTATTTGCTTTCTTTCCTATACCAATAATATTCTTAGGATCAATTAGCTTCCAAAGGAAGCTAGCTCCAAAATATAAAGATGTTAGAAATAAAGCAGGACTCTTGGCTTCAAGACTGAATAATAATCTAAGTGGAATTCTTACCATAAAAAGCTTCACTAAAGAGAAATGGGAACTCAATAGATTAAATAAAGAAAGTCTTGCTTATCAAACAAGTAATAAGGCTGCAATAAAATTATCTTCAGCTTTCATACCTCTTATAAGATTCGCAATATTATTTGCTTTTATAGCAATTCTATTAATTGGAGGTTTTCAAACATGGAATAAGACTCTAAATGTAGGCACTTATAGTTTTTTAGTATTTATTACACAAAGACTATTGTGGCCTTTAACAACTTTGGGACATGTTTTAGATGATTTTCAGAGATCTATGGCATCAATAGATAGAGTAATAGATCTTATCGACACACCTATAAAGATAAAAAATGGAAAATTAAAAATTAAACCTAAAGATACCAAAGGACAAATTATCTTTTCTAATGTAAATTTTAAATATCCTGGTCGAGATTCAACATTAAAAAATATAAATTTTAAAATTGAAAATAACTCAACATTAGGAATTGTGGGTTTAACTGGTTCAGGCAAAAGTACAATAGTTAAACTACTTCTTAGGATTTATGATATTAATAGTGGCTTAATTTCCTTAGATGGTATTTCTATTAAAGAAATTAATTTGAAGGATTTAAGAAAATGTATATCCTTAGTTAGTCAAGACACTTATTTATTTCATGGCACTGTGCAAGAGAATATTGCTTATGGTTCTAATAATCCAAGTTTTAAAGATGTCATTAAGGCGTCAATGATTTCTGAAGCCCATAAATTTATTGAACAATTGCCAGATGGTTATAAGACTATAGTAGGAGAAAGGGGGCAAAGGCTTTCAGGAGGTCAACGCCAAAGAATTGCCTTGGCAAGAGCTGTTTTAAAGGATGCTCCAATATTAATTTTAGATGAAGCTACCGCTTCAGTTGATAATGAAACAGAGGCTTTAATTCAAAAATCATTATCTAAAATTACAAAAGAAAGAACGACTATAGTAATTGCTCATAGATTAAGCACGATAAAAAATGCCGACAATATTATTGTTATTGATAAAGGTAAAATAGTTGAGAGTGGAAAACATAAAGCTCTATTAGATAATAGGGGTATATACTCAGATTTATGGAATGTTCAAGTAGGGATTTAGGATAAATTTTCTAAACTATATTAAAAAGTTAAATGATTCAATAACATTGGTAAACATTCCATCAACTTTGTGCCATCTTTCTTCATTTGTGCCTACAGCAAAAGTATATAATGTTCCTTTATCAATTACTACAGTAGCGAGTTCGTGTCTGTCTTGTTCGTTTAAATTTAATTCATATTCTAAATCATAGAAAATATGATTGGAGGCCTCCCTCTTTTTGGCATTAATAAGGTTTACCTCTCTACCTGAACCATCAGGAGCTATTACCTTCTCGATTAATGTTTGACCTACTTCATTTGGGGGACCCAATTGCTCTAATTGCACCTCATTATTTACATCGGAAATAACTAAACTTAATGTTTCATTACTGTTAATTAAATCATGATAAATAATTTCAGGCCCTCCATTTACTTTTACTCTAGTCCAACCTGTTGGGTATAAAAAGGCATATCTTCCATCGGGGCTTTGATAAGCTTCTAATCCTGCATTGAGACCTCCACTGCAGGCGCTAAGTGTTAAACACAAAAAAATTAATAATATATATTTGAAAGGGTTAAATTTAATATTTTTCATTGTTGTTTGATATTACTAACTAAAAATATAATAAGACATTAAAAGCAAACAATTATGGCAATTCAGAATTTTGCGTCTAAATTGTTCCTAGAAATAGTTTCATTTTGATAACTTATACCAAACCACTTTCAAAATTAATTGGTCATTTTGAGAAATTTCCTGGGATTGGTCCAAGAACAGCTCAGCGATTAGCTCTGTTTATTTTAAAACAACCTGAAAGCACAATAAGGGATTTCTCAAAGGCCTTGTTAGAAGCCCATAGTAATGTTGGCCGTTGTAAAAAATGCTTCAATTTGACTTCGGAAGAAGTATGTGAAATTTGTAGAAATACTGAAAGGAACCAAAAACTAATTTGTGTAGTAGCAGAAACCAAAGATTTGCTTGCTTTAGAACGTGCTAGAGAATTTAAAGGTGTCTACCACGTTATTGGTGGTTTAATATCTCCAATGGATTCTGTTGGTCCAGAACTTTTAGAAATAAGAAGCCTAGTAGAACGAGTTAGTAAGTCTGAAATAGATGAGATTATATTGGCATTGACACCAAGTGTTGAGGGAGATACAACAAGTCTTTATATTGGAAAATTGTTAGCCCCTTTTACTAATGTTACGAGGATTGCCTATGGCCTCCCAATGGGAAGTGAGCTTGAATATGTAGATGAAATTACACTTGCAAGGGCCTTAGAAGGAAGAACAAAACTAAATTAGAAATGAGACAAAATAATCTAATCAAGCAAGAAAAAATCTTAAGACTTCCTTCTTGGATAAAATTTCCTATTAGTAAAGCTACAGAGTTAGAAAAAATACAAACACTTATCAAAAAATCAAATATTCATACTATTTGTGAAGAAGCAAGATGTCCAAATAGAGCAGAATGTTATGCCTCAGGAACAGCCACTTTTTTACTAGGTGGATCAATATGTTCTCGTTCTTGTGCTTTCTGTCAGGTAAATAAAGGGAGACCTAGTTCAATTAATATTGATGAATGTATTCAAGTCGCTGAAGCAGTAAAAGTACTAAATTTAAAATATGTTGTTTTAACATCTGTTGCTAGAGATGATCTTCCTGATCATGGTGCAAATTTATTTATATCCACAATTAATGAGATTAGAAAAATTGATTCAACTATAAAAATAGAGGTTTTGACTCCTGATTTATGGGGAGGGGGCAAAAATTTCGATGAAACTAATAATCTACAGACCGAAAGATTGAAGATGATTTTAGAAAAAGATCCAATTTGCTTTAATCATAATCTTGAAACTGTTGAAAGACTTCAAAAAGAAGTTAGGAGAGGTGCTAATTACAATAAATCACTAAGTTTATTAAATAAATCAAAAGATATTGCTCCTCATATTCAAACTAAATCGGGCATTATGTTAGGTCTTGGGGAAACATTGGATGAAATAAAACATACAATTTATGATCTTAAAAAAATAGATTGTGATCAAATTACAATCGGCCAATATTTAAGGCCCTCATTAAATCATTTGGCAGTTAAGAAATATTGGGATCCATCAGAGTTTGAATATTTATATCGCTTCTCTAAGGAATTAGGATTCAAGAAAGTATCTTCTGGTCCCTTAGTTAGAAGTAGCTATCATGCTGGTTAACTTTCTTTAATTAAAGAAAGTTTCTTTTTAAGTTTTTTCAAAATAGGAATACATTCTCCTGTCATAAGTGTCCCTGCACCTCCCCAAACCAACCTTAAAAAAAGATCTACTGGGCTAGAACCAACTTCTTTTACAATTTTAAATCCTATTAACTTGAAGTATCTTACAAGTTTTTTACTATATCCTTCACTATCGAAAATGGCTAGAAGTCTTGCTTTGTTGCTTGATTTCTTTTCAATTGCCCAAGCCATAGTTGTTGCCCATATTAATTCTGAGACAAAAGGAGGAGAGTTACTTGCAATTTTCAATGTATCAAGCTGAATGCCTTGCTTATTTAAATAAGTCCAACCTTTCATTTCTCCCCATATCTTTACGATGTTATTATTTTGCTTCGCTATTACAATTCTAAAAAAACATAATCCAAGAGCTTCCCTAACTTGAATTTTAATTAATAGTCCAAGAGAACAAGCTAATTTTTCTAATTCTTCTACTTTCATCTTTTTTAGCAATTAATCTTTATAGATTATTTCCTTCTTCATTTTTGCTTTGTTGATCTGTTTTTGCCTCTCCTCAAATCTTTTTCTATCCTCATCACTAAATTGGTTAACGCAGAAATGACATTGGATGCCCTCTCTATATTCATCTTTTTTTTGATCCTCTATAGAAATTGGCATTCCGCATGCATGGCATATGGAGTAGGAACCTTTGTTTAATTCATGATCTACAGCTACTCGTTTATCAAAAACATAACATTCACCCTCAAATAAGCTTTCTCTTCTTGAAGTCTCCTCCAAGTATTTAAGGATCCCTCCTTTTAAGTGGTATATATTTTTATAGCCTTTATTTTTTAATAAACTAGTGGCTTTCTCACATCTAATACCTCCAGTACAAAACATAGCTATATTCTTAGATTTTTCATCTCCTAAGTACTTTTCTAGATTATTATCTACCCACTTAGGGAATTCACTGAAATTTCTAGTATTTGGATTAATTGACTTTTTAAAACTTCCTATAGATACTTCATAGTGATTCCTAGTATCAATGACTATTGTATTTTCATCTTTAATTAATTGATTCCAACTAGCTGAGTCAATATAAGTTCCGGCATTTTGTGATGGATTTATTTCCGGAACGCCCATAGTTACGATTTCTTTTTTAATTTTAATTTTTAATTTTTTAAAAACTTTTTTGTTTGAAAAACTTACTTTAAGGTTTAATTCATTCGGCCCCGAATATCTCTTTATTAAATCTAAAACAATTTCAATGACGTTTTCCGTAGCACATATAGTTCCATTAATCCCTTCATTTGCAATTATTAATAAGCCTGTAAGATCATTATTATTGTCGATATTTAATAATTTATTTTTGAACTCAACAATCAAATTTTCATTAAATAGGAAAAAAGAATAAAGAGAAATTATTTTAAAATATTTATCTTTCATAAGGAAGAACATGTTTTTTCAGGACTCTCAAAATCTTTATTATATAAAACACCTATTTCTTTAAGAAGTTTTCTGTCAGATTTAAAAGAAGGGTTTGAGGTAGTAAGTAATTCATCTCCATAAAAAATAGAATTTGCACCACATTGAAAACATAAAATTTGAGCTTCTTTCGAAAGCTTCTCTCTTCCCGCACTTAATCTTATTTTACTTTTAGGCATAAGAATTCTTGCAGTAGCTATCATCCTAATCATTTCAATAGAATCAACTTCTTGTTTATCTTCTAGACCAGTTCCTTCAATAGCTACTAATGAATTAATTGGAACACTTTCCGGGTGAGGGTTCATATTAGAAAGTACTTCTAAAAGAGATGCTCTATCTCCATTTGTTTCTCCTAAGCCAATTATTCCTCCGCAACATACATTTATTCCCGCATTTCTTACTCGTTTTATAGTCTCTAATCTATCTTGATAGGTTCTAGTAGTAATAATATTTTTATAATACTCTGGACTAGTATCAAGATTATGATTATAGGCAGTTAAACCAGCTTCGGCTAATTTTGAGGCTTGTTCATCCGTAAGCATTCCTGCGGTCACGCATGCTTCCATCTTTAGATCTTTTACCCCCTTTACCATTTTTAACATTGATTCAAATGATTTGCCGTCTCTAATTTCCCTCCATGCCCAACCCATGCAGAATCTTTCTGCACCTTCCTTTTTTGCTATTCTTGCTCTTTCTAAAACTTCTTCAACTTCAAATTGTGGATGACTTTTAATTTCGCTAGCACTGTAGATTGATTGGCTACAGTATGAACAATCTTCCTCACACCCTCCAGTTTTTACGCTATAAAGTGATGCTAATTGGATTTGATATTTATTAAATTTCCTATGAACATTTTGAGATTCCCACATTAAATTGATCAAAGGCATATTTAATATTTCTAAAATCTCTTTTTTATCCCAATCAAATCTAATTTCACTAAATATCTGATTATTCGATTTAATCATTTTTAGTTATTAAGAACAATAAGAATCTTCAAAAGATTCATTTGATAATGATTCTATACCGCCGAAACGCCTATTCCTAGATTGGTAATCAATTATTGCTTTAAGAAATTCAACTTCATTAAAATCTGGCCACAAAACATCTGTTATATAAATTTCAGAATATGCTAATTGCCATAAAAGAAAATTGCTTATCCTTTTTTCTCCACTAGTTCTAATTAGCAATTCAGGATCATTGACTCCTTTTGTTAATAGTTCTGAATTAAATAATTCTTCATTTACTTCACTAGCTTTTATTTCACCAGTAAATGATTTTAGAGCTATTTCTTTAGCTGCTTTTACTATTTCTTGCCTACCTCCATAATTTACACAAACGTTTAATATGAAATCTTGATTATTTTGAGTAAGAGATTCTGCCCTTTGGAGGATTGATTTTAAAGTTTCAGGAAAAGGAGATAGATCTCCTATGAACTTGATTTTTATTGATTCTGAATGTATTTCTTCTATTTCTTTCCTTAAAACGTTACCAAATAGATTAATGAGATAATCAACTTCTTTACTAGGTCTTGTCCAATTCTCTGTTGAAAATGCAAAAACTGTTAAAACTCTACAACCTAAATTTTTAGAGGCCGTTATTATTTCTTTTAACACATTCACTCCCTTATTATGTCCAAACGATCTCGGTAAGCCCTTTTTAGTTGCCCATCTCCCATTCCCATCCATAATTATTGCTATGTGTTGAGGTATTCTTCTCTTATCTATATCTTTAGATAATTCTAAATTTCTTTCTGTAATTATTTTTTTTGAGCTCATTGATTAGTCTTTTATGTTAGAGAGGCTTTCTGATTTCTTTTTATTTTTTTCATTTGTAATATTGGTAATACTATCATTTGATTTTGTCTTTTGCGATGAAGTTGTTTTATTTACAGATGATTTTGATGACGCTAAATAATTCTGATTGCCAATCAAGTTTATAAGAAGTTCTTGTAATCTGCTACTTGTAATTGGTCTTTCAAGTTTACCCTGATTTGCTAATGATAATGTACCAGTTTCTTCAGAGACTACAATACAAATACATCCGTCAAATCTTTCAGTGATACCCAATGCCGCCAAATGTCTTGTTCCATATCTACTTATTCCTTGTCTAGATAGAGGAAGTATCACACCAGCAGATATTATTTTATTTCCTTTAACAAGAACGGCTCCATCGTGAAGGGGAGTATCTGTCGCAAATAAATTGATTAAGAGATCAGTTGATAATTGTGCTTCAATGGTTGTTCCTGAATATAAGAAATCTTCTGGTCTTAAATCGCTACCTAAATCGACAACAATCAATGCTCCTCTTCTATTTTGAGAGAGTTTTCCAGAGGTTTCAACTAACTGAGTAATAGTAGTTGATGAAGCTCTGAATTCTTTAGGAGGATTTCCTAGTAATACATTTAATCTTCCTGTTCCTAATAACTCCATTAATCTTCTAAGTTCACCTTGCCACAGAATGGCTAAAGAAAGAGAACAAGCGAGTACTGCCGCATCAATTAATTTGGAAGTTAAGGGTAGGTATGCATATCTTTGAATAAACCAAGCAAATGAAACTAAAAATAAATATCCTCTTAAAAGCCATAAAGTTCTTTGTTCTTTAACTCTTGAAAATAGTAAAAGTCCAAAACCAATAGCGAATAAGACATCTAATAAAAACTTTAAATTTATAAACCCCCAGAAATTCACATCAAAAGTAAAAGTAATTTAAATGTACCTAACTTTGCATGATAAAGCGATCAGGTAAGACATCATATTTTAGAAGATCATGAGGACTCTCTCTCCTTTGTATAATTTCTGATTCACCGTTAGATACTAAGATAGCTGCAGGTCTAGGAATTCTGTTGTAATTAGAACTCATCGAATTATTGTATGCACCAGTGCCAAAAACACAAATTAAATCTCCTGTTTTGCAATTTGCTAGTTCTAGCTCCTTAAATAAAACATCTCCAGATTCACAATGCTTACCTGCAACTGTATATTTTTTACGGTTATTATTATTAAAAGGGTTATTAACCAAGCAGGCTGAATAATTTGATTGGTAAGTTATTGGTCTAGGATTATCACTCATCCCTCCATCAACTGATAGATATGTTCTAATGCCAGGGATCTCTTTAAATGATCCAATCTTGTAAACAGTAACACCTGCCGTAGAAACTATAGATCTTCCAGGCTCACACATCAATATAGGCAATTTTAATCTGTTTTTTTTGCAAGCTTCAATAACAGAAAACGAAATAGTTTTTACCCATTCATCAATTGATGGAGGATCATCATCTTCAGTATATTTGATACCTAAACCACCACCGACATTTAATTCTTTGATATCGTGTCCAAATTTTTTAGCTTCCAAGATAACATTGATCATTATTTCGCCAAGATCTTTATGAGGTTCTAGTTCAAAAATTTGAGAACCAATATGAGCATGCAAACCAATTAATTTTAGATGTTTCTTATTACTAATAACTTCAAATAAATTATTGAGGTTTTCAATTCCAAAACCAAATTTACTATCAAAAGAACCTGTTCTTATATATTCATGGGTATGGCATTCTATGCCAGGAGTGAATCTTAACATTATCTCTAAATCATGATTTAAGGAATTAGAGATTTTTTCTAATCTTTCTAAATCATGATCATTATCTACAATTATTTTGATATTTTGTTGGACTGCGAATTCTATTTCTTTATTAGATTTATTGTTACCATGAAAAACAATTTTCTCATTTTTTACGCCACCTTTTAAAGCTGTTAATAGTTCGCCTTCTGATACGGCATCAAGTCCAAAACCTTCTGAAGCTATAAAGTTACTCATAAATATAGAACTATTTGCTTTAGATGCATATATAGGAAGAGACTCTCCTGGATAGTATTTTTCTAATGCTTTTTTGTATGCTCTACAAGAGTTTCTTAATGTAATCTCATCTAATATATATATAGGGGAATCATATTTTTTTACTAAATCTTCAAGAGAACATCCACCAATTGATAATTTTCCCTCATTATTTATTGATGTAGTAATAGGTACTATATTTTTATTAGGGCTTTCGAAATTAATTGTATTATTTAAAAATGAAGTTTTTTCTTCCATGTTTAACCTTTTATAGAGATATTCTATAACTTTCAGATAAATTATAATAGCCTAAATTCTAATGCATTTCGAGGAGATTTTGATCAAAAATAATGTTATCTATTAAAGAAATAACAAAAGACGATTTTGGATTATGTTTTGAGTTTGATTCAAAAACAATTTCTCTCTGGAGTACAAAGCAATGGGAAGAAGAACTTAAAAAAAAAGGAGTAAAAGTCTTTAAATTATCATTATTAAAAGAGGTTATAGGTATTTGTGCAATTCAATTAGTAATTGATGAAGCCCAAATAAATTATTTCTCAGTAAATCAGAAATTCAGAAGGAAGGGTTTTGGTACTTATTTAATGAGGTATTTAATTAAAAAATGTGAGGAATTAAATATAAAAAAAATAATATTGGAGGTATCAGAGACTAATTATGCAGCTAAGAATTTTTATAATTATTTTCAATTTTTTACGGTAGGAATAAGAAAAAAATATTATAAAGACGGCTCTAATGCTCTTTTAAAAGAAAAATTTTTAATAAAGAAATAATTTTAAAATATTACTGTTCGGATAACCAGAATCATTGAAATCAATTGAATAAAGGGCTATATCTTAAATAACGTAAATTTTGAGTATATAAAATACCACTTTGGGTATTCACAAAAGCTCATTATGAACACAATATTGACATATTACTGGTAGGTTATTAATAGGAATATAAAATTCTGATGTTTGAAAGATTTACAGAAAAGGCTATAAAAGTCATTATGCTTGCCCAAGAGGAAGCTCGAAGACTGGGGCATAATTTTGTTGGGACAGAACAAATTTTATTGGGATTAATTGGAGAAGGAACAGGAGTTGCTGCCAAGGTGCTGAAGTCACTTGGAGTTAATTTAAAAGATTCAAGAATAGAAGTTGAAAAAATAATAGGTAGAGGATCTGGTTTCGTAGCGGTAGAAATACCTTTCACTCCTAGAGCAAAAAGAGTTTTAGAATTATCACTTGAAGAAGCACGTCAATTAGGACATAATTATATAGGGACTGAACATCTACTCCTGGGTTTAATTAGAGAAGGTGAGGGTGTTGCTGCAAGAGTCTTAGAAAATCTTGGTATTGATCTTACAAAAGTTAGAACTCAAGTTATAAGGATGTTAGGGGAAACTGCTGAAGTCGGTGCAGGAGCTAATTCCAGCAAAGGTAATTTAAAAACTGCTACTCTTGATGAATTTGGTACAAATTTAACTAAATTAGCAAGCGAATCAAAACTCGATCCAGTTGTAGGTCGTTATTCAGAAATTGATCGTGTAGTTCAAATATTAGGAAGGAGAACTAAAAATAACCCAGTTTTAATAGGAGAACCAGGTGTTGGTAAAACAGCTATAGCAGAAGGGTTAGCACAAAGGATACAGCTAGGAGATATACCTGACATCCTTGAAGATAAAAGAGTTTTGACTCTTGATATAGGACTTCTAGTTGCAGGTACAAAATATAGAGGAGAATTCGAAGAGAGATTAAAAAAAATAATGGAGGAAATAAAATCAGCTGGGAATGTTATTCTCGTCATCGATGAAGTCCATACACTTATTGGTGCTGGAGCTGCTGAAGGAGCAATAGATGCTGCTAATATTCTTAAACCAGCATTGGCAAGAGGTGAACTTCAATGTATTGGTGCTACAACTCTTGATGAATATAGAAAACATATTGAGAGAGATGCCGCTTTGGAAAGAAGATTCCAACCTGTAATGGTTGGAGAACCTTCTATTGAAGATACAATTGAAATCTTAAAAGGACTCAGAGAGCGTTATGAACAACATCATCGTTTAAAAATCACTGACGAAGCTCTAGAGGCAGCTGCTCATCTTGGAGATCGTTATATCTCTGATAGGTTTTTACCTGATAAAGCCATAGATCTTATCGATGAAGCAGGAAGCAGAGTTAGGTTAATAAACTCTAAACTTCCTCCAGAAGCAAAAGAAATTGACAGAGAATTAAGACAAATTCAAAAACAGAAAGAAGAATCAGTAAGAGATCAAAATTTTGATCAAGCAGGTAAATTAAGAGAGAAAGAGATAGAATTAACCACAAAAATTAAAGAGCTTTTAGAAAATAAAAAAGAAACTTCCACAAAAGATAATCCTGATAATGTCTCACAGACTGCAACGGATAATTCAATAGATTTGCAGAATCCACTTGTAAGTGAAGAAGATGTTGCCCACATTGTTGCTTCATGGACAGGAGTTCCTGTACAAAAATTAACAGAAACCGAATCTGTTAAACTTCTAAATATGGAGGAAACCCTTCATCAAAGGTTGATTGGGCAAGATGAAGCTGTAAAAGCTGTATCAAGAGCTATAAGAAGAGCTAGAGTTGGTTTGAAAAATCCAAATAGACCTATAGCTAGTTTTATTTTCTCTGGTCCTACAGGTGTAGGTAAAACTGAATTGACTAAATCTTTGGCTTCATATTTCTTTGGAAGTGAAGAAGCAATGATTAGATTAGACATGTCAGAATTTATGGAAAGACATACTGTAAGTAAGCTAATAGGTTCTCCTCCAGGTTATGTAGGTTTTAATGAAGGAGGTCAACTTACTGAAGCAGTTAGAAGAAGACCATACACAGTTGTTTTATTTGATGAAGTAGAAAAGGCTCATCCAGATGTGTTTAATTTATTATTACAACTCTTAGAAGAAGGTCGATTAACTGATTCTAAAGGTAGAACAGTCGACTTTAAAAATACTTTGCTAATAATGACTTCTAATATTGGTTCAAAAGTCATTGAGAAAGGAGGTGGAGGTTTGGGCTTTGAGTTTTCGGGAGACTCTGTTGAAGATAGCCAATATAACAGAATAAAATCTTTAGTTAATGAAGAATTAAAACAATACTTCAGACCCGAATTTTTAAATAGGCTTGATGAAATAATTGTATTTAGGCAACTTACTAAGAATGAAGTAAAAGAAATTGCTGAAATAATGTTAAAAGAAGTTTTTGATCGATTAAAAGATAAAGGTATCAAGTTAGATGTAACTGATGCTTTTAAAGAAAGACTTGTTGAAGAAGGTTATAATCCATCCTATGGAGCAAGACCTTTAAGAAGGGCTGTTATGCGTTTACTTGAAGATAGTCTTGCTGAGGAAGTCCTTTCTGGAAGAATAAAAGATGGAGATAAGGCTTTAGTTGATATTGATGATAATAAAAAAGTCAAAATTAATATTTCTTCTGAAGAATCTTCTCAAGAACTAGCAGGTGCTAATTTTTAGTAAATAGTTTTAGAAATGCAATCTATCTCTCCAGAAATTATATTTAGGGGAAATGATGCCTGGAAAGAAGCTCTCCCTCAAATTACTAAATTAACTAAAAGACCTCTAATTTTAGGAAGAAGTATTTATACAAATAATTTAAGAAATAAAATACACAAAGATTTAAAAGATCAAAACTTATATGTTAATTCTGCTAACTTAGAATTTGACTGTTGTCTAGAAGATCTATCAAGGATAAAGAATATAATTCAGAGAAATAAATGTGATTCTATTATTGCAGCAGGAGGTGGTAAGGTTCTTGATGCCGGAAAATATCTAGCAGATTGTCTTTCTCTCCCTTGTATTACAGTTCCCCTAAGTGCTTCTACATGTGCAGGTTGGACAGCATTATCAAATATTTATACAATAAATGGTCAATTTATAAAGGATGTCACACTCAGATCTTGTCCAAAGATATTAGTTTTTGATCATACATTTATTCAAACTGCCCCAACTAGAACCCTGGCTAGTGGGATAGCTGATGCTTTAGCAAAATGGTATGAATCATCTTTGACAAGTTCAAAAATGGAAGACGGTCTAGTTCAACAGGCAATTCAAATATCTAGAGTTTTGAGAGATCAATTGCTTATAGATGGAGAGAAAGCTTGCAAGACTCAAGCAGCTAAAGGTCTGTCTTGGAAAAATACAATAGAAGCATGTGGATTAACTGCTGGATTAATAGGAGGAATTGGCGGAGAAAAATGTAGAACTGCAGCAGCTCATGCACTTCATAATGCTATTACCCAGATAATTTATACTCCTAAATTCTTACATGGTGAAATAGTTGGAGTTGGTATATTATTTCAACTAAAATTGGAAGAATTGAAAAATAATAATAAATTGGCCCATCAATCAAGAAAACAACTTTTGGTATTAATGAAAGAATTAAATTTACCAACTACTATCTCAGAATTGGGAATTAATGTTTTTGAAAATAATAATTTAGAGAAAATTGCTGAATTTACACTTAGAGATGATTCTGAGATCCATTTCTTACCTTTTGAAATTAACCAGAAAGATATTGTTGAAATTATTACGAATTTAGAAAAACAGGAAATTATAATTAATTAATTCTTGACTAACACTAATTACGAGAAATTTAATAAATTGAATGTTGATTTCTTTGAACGAAAAAAATTATGTATTCAAGACCCATTAGGTTTGAACATAGCAAGTGATGTAAGCTGGATAAAACCAAATGAAGGTTGGAATTCTGCTCAATTCCCTGTTGTTATAGGAGGGAAAGGTAGTCCTATTATTTTATTACATGGATTTGATAGTAGTTTTCTTGAGTTTAGAAGAATATATCCATCATTAAAAGAAAACTTCCAAGTAATAGTTCCAGATTTATTAGGTTTTGGATTTACTCCAAGATATTCAGTTAAGCAATATTCCCCTTCAAAAATAATTTCACATTTAGTTGATATTATTAAGGCCTTAAAAATAAATAAAAAGATAAAAATTGTAGGTGCATCTATGGGGGGATCCGTAGCTATACAATTAGCCAATGAAATTCCAGATTGTATTGATAAAATAATGCTTTTATCTCCTGCTGGATTATTTGGAGAACCTAAGAATATTCCTTTTCCTCTAAATCACATTGGGGCTTTATTTCTCGGTTTGCCTAAAGTAAGACAAAGTATTTGCAGGCAAGCATTTGCTTTCCCTAATAGAGATGTTGGTCCGATGGAAGAGCAAATTGCTTCAATTCATATAGGTTCTATAGGTTGGAGACATTCATTGGCATCATTTGCAAAAAGCGGAGGATTTGCTGGAACATATAAATATGTCCAGAATCTTCCAATAAAAATTGTTTGTGGAGAAAATGATCGTATTCTAGGGGAAAAAGAGATTAATAAAATAAAAAAAATAGAAGAATTAAATTGTGTAGGTTTGCAAAATTGTGGTCATCTACCTCATATAGATTTACCCTCATTGTCTTGTAAAATAATTAAAGATTATTTTTGTTCATAATATTGTTTAAGGAAAGTTAGCTTTAGAGATGATTAAGATCTGTTACTCATCAACGTAGTATTAAATTATTAATTAAAATAGTTAAAAATTATAATAATGTAGTAGATAACAGATGGGGTAAAGATATAGCTATCAATTCTATCAAGGATCCCCCCATGCCCAGGTAAAAAAGTCCCAGAATCTTTTATTTTTGCATCCCTTTTCATCATTGATTCAATTAAATCTCCTACTAGCGCCATAAGAGAAATTAATAATCCATACAAAATACCAATTAGCCATGGATTATCCAAATTAAGTACAAATGCGAATAAAACTGCAAGTAATATAGAGCATGATATTCCTCCAATTAGCCCTTCAATAGTTTTACTTGGAGATATTGGTGAAAGTGATCTTTTCCCAAATGACTTTCCAATAAAATAAGATCCAATGTCACTAGCTACAATTAAAAAACAAGAAGTTAAGGTTAAATAGAGACCTATAGAATTTGAGAAGTTAGATAATAAAGTCACCCCAGAATTACTTAGGCCAATTTCTAATGCCCTTAATTTGATCCAATAACTAGGTAAAAAACCTAAATAGAATAATCCAAAAATAGATGCAGCAATATCAGAAATAGTACCTGATTTTGGCTGTAACAGTAACCATGTACATATTCCTACAGAACAAATTGGCAGAATGGAATTAGCTATTTCCTTATCAATTAAACCTGTTGTTTCAAGATAAGTAGAAGTTATAATAATTAAACATGAAAATAAAGTAGTTTTTGTAGCCGGTTTTATTCCTGTAAATTCTGCCATTCTAAAGAATTCTAATAATGCTAAATAAGTAAGTAATGCAATAGCTATTGTGAAATACCAATCACCCAATAAAACAACAATCAGCCCGAAAATACCTATAAGTAATCCGCTTCTTACTCTCATATTTGATTTTTAGGGTTTTAAAACTCTTATATAAGAATTTACCAGATCTGCGTTATAAATACTTAGATTCTTTATCCAATTGAGCCTATTTTGGTCTATTCTTTCTCCAGGTACGATTAATGGTATCCCTGGCGGATAAGGACAAATAATATCGCCAGAAATTTGACCTAAGGATTCAGAAAGCAAAATCTTATTAGTTTGACTTCTCAAGGCAATTCCAATAGGTATCTCTGGAGTTTCAATTAATTTAAAAGGTGGGTTTATCATTTTTAACTTTTTAAAATGTTTAGATTTCTTTAGTAATTTCATCCATATTCTTTCGAATAAAGCAATAAAATTGCTTTGGTCTGAAAAACCTAAGCAAAAAGTAAGTGTCATGATTTCAGGTAATTCAGCAATAAGTCCATTTTTATAAAAAAAAATATCAGCAGTAAAACCATCAATTCCAATCTTAGATGTGTTTAAGATTATTTTTAATGGATCTTGCGTTTCAATAAGAGGAATGTTTTTTCTAAGTAATTTTTGGAAGATAGCTTTTGCTTCCAAAATCCTTTTTTGATATTTTGATAGACTTTTTTTATTCAGCCAGTCTTTCATAGATTCTTCACAAGAAGAAAGTAAAAGAGAACTTGGACTAGTAGTTTGAAATAAGTTAACACTTCTGATTAAATTACTTTCTTCTATTAAATCTCCTTGATACCAAAGTACTGATGTTTGGGTCAGTCCATTAAGTGACTTATGCAAAGAATGAACTACTAAATCAGCCTTTGATTTTAGAGCAGATTTAGGTAAATTAAGATTCTGACAATAAAGAAAATAAGTACCGTGGGCTTCATCGACTAAAACAGGCAGATTATTTTGATGGCAGATATCAATTAAAGGTTCTAGTTCTGCAGCATATCCCTGATAATATGGATTGACTAAAATAACTCCAACAACTTTTTTCTTTTTGAAATCTATATTTTTAAATACTTTTTTAAGCCACTTTTTAGTTATTGGCTTGTAATGGCCTGTCTTTGATGAGAATTCTATATTAAAGAAAATTGGAATTATATTTTGCATGGCACAAGTTTTAATAACACTTATATGAACATTTCTAGGCATAAGAATATATTCACCAGGTTTAGCCATTGCAATTATTCCTGATTGAATTAATCCAGAAGCTCCATTAACTCCAAAAAAACATCTTTTTGTTTTAAATCTTTTTGATAGTTCTTTTTGCGATTTTGAAATTAATCCAGTGTTGGAAAGTGGCGAACCAATCTCAGGAAGTTCAGGTAAATCCCAAAAACCAGGAGGCTTTTTCAATATTTTGATTAATTTTTTTGGGAGAGCTTTTCCTCTATTATGCGCAGGAAAAAAAAGTGACTTTAAAAATTTCTTAGTTAGAAATGATGAAATACTCATGAAGTATTATTGTCCTATATAGAATGAACTAAATAGAAATTCTTCTTTAATATCTTTGAAATTAAATGGCAATTCCTTATTCAGAATATTCACCAAAAGGAGATTTGATTTGGTTGATTTTAAGGCCATGGATTTTTATACCAAGAGTGTTATATATCCTTTTAACTTTATTTTTTCTTTTTTTAAGAATACTTTTTCAAGGTAACAGTAAAAATAAAAATGTACAGAAAAATCTTTCAAAACATCTTTTTGATGTAATTACAGATTTAGGACCTTGTTTTATTAAATTAGGTCAGGCCCTATCAACTAGACCTGATTTGGTAAGGCAAGATTGGTTAACAGAATTAACAAATTTGCAGGATAATCTTCCTCCTTTTCAACATATAATCGCTCTAAAAATAATTGAAGAGGAACTTGGAGCTCCCGCGAATGAACTATTTGATGAATTCCCAAATACTCCTGTAGCTTCAGCTAGTTTAGGTCAGGTTTATAAAGTTAAAACAAAAAATAATACTTATTGTGCTGTAAAAGTACAGAGACCTAATTTATACTTCCTTATTAGAAGAGATATTGTAATTCTAAAAATTTTAGCAACTACTTTTTCACCATTCTTGCCATTAAATATAGGTGTTGGAATTGGAGAAATAATAGATGAATTTGGTAAAGCCCTTTTTGACGAAATTGACTATGAAAAAGAAGCAAAAAATGCGTTGAAGTTTGCTGACTTATTCAAATCTAATCCAAATGTCTTTATACCTAATTTAGAAAAAGATTTTTCCTCAAAAAGGGTTATTACAACATCTTGGATTGATGGAGTTAAATTGAGAGATAGGGAAATATTAGTGAAAAATAATTTGGTTCCTACATCTTTTGTAAAAACTTGTGTAATAAGTGGTTTACAACAATTATTCGAGCATGGCTATTTTCATGCAGACCCCCATCCTGGTAATATGTTTGCTTTAAAAGGAGGAAGCATAGATTCTGGACATTTGGCATATGTAGATTTTGGAATGATGGACACTATTACAAATTCAGATAGGCTTACTCTTATTAAAGCAATTGTGCACATAATAAATGAACAATATCTACTTCTAGCTAAAGATTTTCAGAAATTAGGCTTTTTAACTAAAGAACAAGATCTTAATAAAATTGTGGAACCTCTTAAAGAGGTACTTGGAGGCTCTTTAACGGCTAAAGTGGGTGATTTCAATCTAAAAAATGTAACTGATAAATTCTCAAAACTAATGTACTCTTACCCCTTTAGAGTACCAAGTAGGTTCGCTTTAATAATAAGAGCAGTAGTTAGTCAAGAAGGTTTAGCTTTAAGACTCGATCCTGATTTTAAAATTCTAAAAGTTGCATATCCTTATATTGCAAAGAAACTTTTAACAGACAATTCAGATGAAATTGTAGAAATTCTTTTAGAAGTTATATTTGATAATGAGGGAAGAATACAAATAGAAAAAGTTGAAAGTTTATTAAATATTTTATTTAAAGATTCTGAAACTATAAATGCAGATTTAATACCAGTAGCAAATGCTGGTATTAAATTATTTGTAAGTAAAAAAGGATCTGAAGTTAGAAAGAATCTTTTACTAAGTTTGATAAAAGATGACAAATTAGAACTTAAAGATGCAAAAAAACTTTTAAGTTTAATTAGAGAAACTTTTAGCCCATTAAATATTGCAAAAAGTGCTGTTAAAAGTATTATATCTCCTGCTTAGTTTGATTTATATCAAGTCATTAAATTATGATTTTTCATTTGTTAATTGATTATAATTATATTAAATCATTTAAATATAGAATTGATTATTCAAAGAAAAATAATTCTGAATTTTACAATATTCAATGCAAATATTTAAAAATCTATTTTTAAAAAATCAATCTAAAAGAGATAATAATATAAGCTTGAATAAAATTGTTAATCAATACGATGAAATAGGAAAAATAATAAAAGAAGCAAGAATTCAAAAGAATATTTCTATTGAAGAATTATCTCGATTATCAAAGATTCCAAAATATATAATTCATTCGATTGAAAATAATATTGAACACATTCGCCCTAAATATCCGTTTATAAGATCAATATTATTGAAATTGGAGGACTGTTTATCTCTAAGAAAAGATAGTCTTTCAAGCTTAATAATTAATGAAAATAAAAACTCTAAGAAATATAGAAGAGATGTTTTAATCAAAAAATTTGATTTTTTTAATTCTTGGTTTGGAAGTGTATTGTATTTTTTTATTTTGGTTTTGACGGTATTTATTCTAAAAAGATATTTTGCTTCTAATGTAAGTATTATTGAGATTCAGAATATTAAAGAAAATATCAACAAAAAATAAATTTCTCCATACAATTTTAATCATTTATTCTCCCACAACTCTTTCCAAGATCACTAAAATCTTTTAGCTTCTGTTCTATATCTTCTAAAGGTTTATTCAATTTCCATCTCCAGTTATTTTTAATTGTTCCAGGTGTGTTTAATCTGCAAGAGTCATCTAAAGATAAAATATCTTGTATTGGAGCAATAAATAGATTAGCTTTTGTTTTCATACCAATTTCCATTAAATCCCAAGAAGGATTATTAAAAAGTTTATAATCTTCATTTAGTTTCCTTTTAATGTTGTTATCTAAGCATTCCCACCAAGATGTAGATGTAGAGTTGTCATGAGTACCTGTATAAACCACCCAATTCTGTCCTTCGATATTATCTGGTAGATAAGGGTTATCTGGATTTCCATCAAAAGCAAATTGTAGAATTTTCATTCCTGGCAGTTCGAAATTTTTTCTTAACTTTTCTACGTCAGATGTTATAACACCAAGGTCTTCAGCAATAATAGGTAAAGAATCAGCTCTTAAATCTTTCTTCAAGATGTTTAAAATTCTTCTCCCCGGAGAATTTATCCACTTGCCATTAATTGCAGTTTTAGCATTCCCTTCAACCCTCCAATATGCTGATAAAGCCCTGAAGTGATCCAACCTTAATAAGTCCACTAGTTCAAATTGCCTTTTAAATCTCCTTCTCCACCAATCGAAGTTTTCTTTTTTATGTTTTGACCAGAAATAAGTTGGAGTACCCCATAGTTGTCCGGTAGAGGAAAAATAATCAGGAGGAACACCACTTTGAAAGATTAAATCTCCATTTTGAGATACCGAGAATAGTTTTTTGTTTTTCCAGACATCAACACTGTCTCTTGAAACATAAAAAGGTAAATCCCCAATGAGTTTTATTCCATTAGATTTTGCAAATGCTTTAATTTCTTTCCATTGATTGTCTAGGTGCCACTGGATTAATTTTTTTATAAGTATTGATTCTTTATTTTTTTCTATCCATGGGTTCAAAAATTCTATATTCCCCTCTTTAAATTGTATAGGCCATTGCCACCAAGGCAGCATATTGAACTCTTCTCTTAGTACCATAAATATGGAATAATCTTCAACCCAATAATTATTTTTAATCCATTTGAAAAAGTCTTTTTTTCTTTTTTCAGATTGGTATTCCCATGCATTTAATAGATGTCCGCCTAATTTTTTCGATAAATTGTCTGCTAAATCAAAATCAAAATAATTATTTTGATTTTGATTTTTTATTCCTAGTTCCTCTTCCTTAGAAATAAATACAAAACGTTTCTCAATTAATTCATTAATGTCAAGAAACCATGGGTTTAGAGCAAAACTAGAGGGCGAACTATAGGGTGATCCAGTTGAGTCTGTTGGTGTAAGAGGTAAAAATTGCCAGTAATTTATACCATGATTTGAAAGCTTTTTAATCCAGACTTTAGCTTCTAAACCAAATGTACCACTCTGAGTTCCTCCAGGAAGACTTGAAGGATGCATAAGTATACCTAATGATTTTTCACTTAGAATTGATTTTATAGCCATGGCTTTAAAAATATTTTGATTTTTTACACTTCAAATAACAAACATATTTATTATTCTAAACATATACAAATTCAACTTAATTAACAAATAAAGTTATAAATTACTAAAATATTAGATTAAAAAGATAAATAAATTATTTTTAGATATCTTTATTGCTAAAAAATTAATAGTTGTGACTTTTGACAAAATCAAGTTAATTTATCTGTGCGAATTTCACATAAACGACTACGATAATAATATAGTTTTATAGTGCTAATTTCGTGACAAGCTTTATCACGGCAGTGCAGAATAAAGAGCCAAACTTTAATCTAAATAATAATCGATTAAGGTTAGTAAGTGGAACATCAAATCCTAAATTAGCAGAGGAGATAGCTTCATATTTAGGGATAGAGAATGTACCATTAATATCTAAAAGATTTGCAGATGGAGAACTTTATGTTCAAATCCAACAATCAATAAGAGGTTGTGATGTATTTCTAATACAACCTACTTGTGCTCCTGTTAATGATAGTTTAATGGAGTTGATGATTATGGTTGATGCTTGCAAAAGAGCATCAGCTAGACAAATAACCGCTGTAATTCCATATTTTGGATATGCTAGGGCAGATAGAAAGACTTCTGGAAGAGAATCTATAACAGCAAAGCTCACAGCTAATTTGCTAGAGAAATCAGGAGTTGATAGAGTTCTGGCTATGGATCTGCACTCTGCTCAAATACAAGGATATTTTGATATTCCATGTGATCATATTTACGGATCTCCTGTTTTAATTGATTATTTAGAGAGCTTAAACTTAGAAGAAGTAGTAGTTGTTTCCCCCGATGTAGGAGGTGTAGCAAGAGCAAGAGCATTCGCAAAACTAATGAATGATGCCCCATTAGCCATAATTGATAAAAGAAGAGCCGCTCACAATATTGCTGAGAGTCTGACTGTAATAGGAGAAGTCAAGGGCAAAACAGCTATCCTTATCGACGACATGATTGATACGGGAGGCACAATTTGTTCTGGAGCTAACTTATTGAAAAAAGAAGGTGCAAAAAGAATATTTGCATGCGCTTCACATGCAGTATTTTCTCCTCCTTCTCATGAAAGATTAAGTATGCATGATTTATTTGAGCAAGTCATAGTAACTAATAGTATTCCTGTTGTTTTGAAAGGGAGTTTCCCTCAATTAAAAGTACTTTCTGTTGCAAATATGTTAGGAGAAGCTATTTGGAGGATTCATGAAGAAAGTTCAGTTAGCTCAATGTTTAGATAATTGTTAAAATCATTTTCTATTATTTTTTAGAATCTTTCTAACTTTTTTTGTTACTTTTTTAGGTACGCTATCAGGACAATATTGAATTGCTGTTGTAACGATTTGAAATTCTGCTCCTGAAAATAATTTTTCTCTATCTAATTTTTTGTTACCCATATTTTTTATTAATCCACCATGCTTACCTTCTATTACCTGTACATATGTCGCTGAAGCTACTCCTACCGCTTTTGGAAATTCAATACCAGCTTTTGAGGCAATACAAAGATAAGAGGCTCCCATTCCTTTATACAAAAACAAGTCTTTTTCTGTTGCAGGCAGAAACTTATTTTCTGCCTTAATTCCTTTGCTTAAATTATTTATCTCAGAAAAATTTAAAAACAAAAGAATAGGTAAGCTTATAAAATTAAAAATTTTTCTTGAAAACAAGTGTATGATCATCAAGTAGTTTTATTTAATAATAAAATAACATTTTTAATTTTAATATAGATTTGCAAATGTAAATTAATTAATAATTTTTTTTTCATGATGATTTTCTACAATTTTAAGTTTATTTTTATTCCATGAATATATAACCCTAAATCTATAATTGTCTGTATCCACGAGTCTTGTGTGCTCGAGAATATACCAGTCATCATATGAAGATTCAAATATCATTTCATGTTCATCTACTTGTTTAATATTGGAAATCCCTTCAACATTGCTTAAATAAAAATTTTCTCTTAATAATTGATGCCCATTTAAAAAGGCTTGCATTTCACCTCTCTCTTTATATTGTGGATTTTCATCAAAGAAAGTATATTTTTTGTCAGGATACCAATTAAACATATAACAAGAATCACCTTCTTTGTTATTTTCGATAGTTTGAATATTTATATTCATACATAGGTCATATTTTTTGTTTTTGTCCTCAAAAAAATATGTTCTATTAGATTTCCAAAGTCCAATATTTCTAGAGAACCATCTTTTTAAATTGCTATTTAAACTAATTTCTGGAGAATTATTTTGTCCAAAATTTAGGCTATCTTTTTGATTAATAACAACCATTTATAAATAAGTCCTATATATTTCATAGCTTATCTGTAAAATAATTATAAATATCTTAATGTGTTTATAAGGATTAACAGCTTTTCAACACTTCAGGGGGAATGATTTGAATGAAAAAAAAGAACTAAAATTAATACTTGTAGCATCAAGAAATCACCTTTCTAGTGCAGACATTAAATCATTATTAGCTTATTTAGAATCAGATGATTGTGAATTTAAGATATCTCTTCAAATTTCTGAACCTACTGAACAGCCTGAGTTATTAGAGTTACATAGACTAGTTGCGATCCCTGCTCTAATAAAGCTCTCACCAGCACCAAAACAAGTATTTGCTGGAAGTAATCTTTTTGTTCAACTGCAGACTTGGTTGCCAAGATGGACACAGGAAAGGTTAACAAAAAATTTGGGAATTAATCTGCAAACTTCTAAAATAGATTCAATAAGAACTCAAAAAGAATTTCTTTTAGAAGACGAACTTCTTGTCTTGAGACAAGAAAATGAGACATTAACTAAAAGAATTGAATCGCAAGAAAGATTGTTAAGAATGGTTGCACATGAATTAAGAACTCCCCTGACTGCCGCAACTCTTGCTATTCAAAGTCAGAAACTAGGTCAAATTGACATAACAAAATTACAAGATGTAATCAAAAGACGTTTGGAAGAAATTGAACTTTTATCTCAAGATCTTCTTGAAGTAGGTACCACGAAATGGGAAGCATTATTTAATCCTCAAAAAATTGATCTGGGTAATATAACTGCTGAAGCGATACTTGAATTAGAAAAGTTCTGGAGATTAAGACATATTCAAATTGATACTGATATTCCATCTGATCTTCCAAGTGTATTTGCAGATCAGAGAAGAATGAGGCAAGTATTTTTAAATTTAATTGAAAATGCTCTTAAATTTTCATCTGATTCGGGTGCTATAAAAATTACAATGATTCACAAGACAAATCAGTGGGTAGAAATAACAATTTGTGACAAAGGTGTAGGAATTCCTTTAAATGAACAAAAAAGAATATTTCTTGATAGAGTAAGGCTACCACAGACATCTGAGGGGACATCCGGATTTGGTATAGGCTTATCCGTTTGCAGGAGAATAGTAGAAGTGCATGGAGGAAGAATATGGGTTGTATCTGAAGTTGGTGAAGGTTCTTGTTTCCATTTTACAGTTCCTGTATGGCAAGACCAAACTAAAGATCAACAATACTTGACGAAAGGATAGTTTTACTCTTAATTTTAAAAAGCATATAATGTTATTTCCTTGGCCCCATCGTCTAGAGGCCTAGGACACCTCCCTTTCACGGAGGCGACAGGGGTTCGAATCCCCTTGGGGCTATTTAAAATTAAGATTTTTAATTAAATTGTGGATGATTTTGCTTGCTTTTCAACGGCAATCAAGTTTTCAGAAAGGTCATTTTTTAACCTTTTCTCAATCATCCCAATAGGCATCCATTGACAGCCTTGTACAGTCAAATCATAAATTAATGAGTTTTTTGAATTGTCTTTATTTTTTTTTATTCTCCAACTCCCTTCAAACTTTCTGAAATCTCCTTTAATTAAGCTAAATTTTAAAATGCCCAGTTCTTTCTCTTCAAATAAATCAATAGTTACTTCAGCAGAAAATTTTATTCCTAGGAAATCTTGAGCCCCAACTTGTTTTAAATGGACATTATTATTTTTTTTGTATATTCTTTTGCTAAATAAGAGATTTGGTATATAAAGATTTAGTCGATCATAATCAGTTAGAACATTCCATAGCGAGTCGAAAGTTGCAGTAGTTGTTAACTGTGCTGCAAGTCTTCTGGTCCCTCCAGGAAACTTTTCCATAGTTTGCTCAATTGTCCTGTAATCATTATTTTCAGAATGATATACAGATCCTTGAGAATTATTCATTAGTGAATTTTTAATCAAGTAAAAATATTACTGAGTTACTATAACCGAGAAAATACTACAAAATCGTTAAATGAATAAACTTCTTTTAATATATTCCGATCTCAAAACGTAACCATTTTTATAAAAATCAAACAGTTTAATATACAAATTGATAGTGTTTTATAAAAGAATTCTAAAAAATGTACTCTCAAGTAAAAGTTCTCGCAGGTGGATTAGTTCATATTCCAGTAATAATAGGTGTTTTTTATCTTGTCCAGACATTGTTTAATAAAAGAGCTTTAAAATTTTCTGTGGATAATAAATCGCAAAAGCTCGATTCAAAAGTATCTTCAATAAAGGCAGAACCTAAAAAAGTTTCTGTCTCAAATCCAGCAGCACCAAAACCTGTTAAGAAAAAACATGCGGATGTCCCTGTAAATATTTATAGACCTAAAACACCATATGAAGGTACTGTCATAGAAAACTATAGTCTTCTTAAAGAAGGAGCTATTGGAAGAGTAAATCACATAACATTTGACCTTAAGGATAGTGACCCTTTCTTGAATTATGTAGAAGGCCAGAGCATTGGTATTTTGCCATCTGGGGAAGATTCTAATGGTAAACCTCATAAGTTAAGGCTTTATTCAATAGCAAGTACTAGACATGGAGATAATTTTGAGGGTAACACTGTTTCTCTTTGTGTTAGACAACTACAGTATGAGAAAGATGGTGAAACTATTAATGGTGTTTGTTCTACTTATTTATGTGATATTAAGCCTGGAGATAAAGTAAAGATTACAGGTCCTGTAGGAAAAGAAATGCTCCTTCCGGATGAAGAGGATTCCAACATAGTTATGTTAGCTACTGGAACAGGAATAGCCCCTATGAGAGCCTATTTAAGAAGAATGTTTGAAGCAACTGAAAAGGAAAAAAATAATTGGAATTTTAAAGGAAAAGCTTGGTTATTTATGGGAGCTCCAAAATCAGCAAATCTTTTATACGAGGAAGATTTCCAAAGATATCTTTCTGATTATCCTGATAACTTTAAATACACAAAAGCTATTAGTCGTGAAGAGCAAAATGTGAAAGGGGGAAGAATGTATATTCAAGATAGAGTTTTAGAGTCTGCTAATGAGCTTTTCAAGATGATCGAAAATGAAAAGACTCATATTTATCTTTGTGGATTAAAGGGTATGGAACCAGGAATAGATGAAGCTATGACTAAGGCTGCAGAAGAGAAGGGATTAAATTGGTCAGAATTAAGACCTCAACTAAAAAAAGCAGGAAGGTGGCATGTAGAGACTTACTAGTTCTGTAAGATTGAAATCTAAAAATAAAATTATTGATACTTTTTGGTTTAGACACAAAATGTAGCTAATTACTAAAAAAAAGAGGATTTTAGAAATAAGATAATTTTGAATATGCATTCAACTTTAAGTAATCCTCTTAGATTAGGTTTACGACAAGAAAGAGTTATTTCTCCACAATGTTTAGTTATTTTTGGTGCGAGTGGAGACCTTACTCATAGAAAACTAATACCAGCATTATTTGAACTATTTTTGCAAAGAAGAATTCCTAGTGAATTCGGTATAGTTGGTTGTGCAAGGAGACCTTGGACTGATGAAGAATTTAGGGAGAAGATGAAAGTTAAGATGTCAGAACAAATTTTAGGTAATGAAAAAGAATGGGAACAATTTTCAAATTATCTTTTCTATGAGTCAGTGGATTTACAACAAATTAATCATGTAATAAGGCTATCTAAAAGATTAAATGATATTGATAAATCACAAGCTACACATGGTAACAGAACCTTTTACTTATCAGTATCACCAAATTTCTATGCCAGCGGATGTAAAGCTCTTAAAGTTGCTGGATTAATAGATGACCCTAAGAAAAGTCGTATAGTTATTGAAAAACCTTTTGGGAAAGATTATTCAAGTGCTAGAAAATTAAATAAAATAGTTCAAAGTTGTGCAGATGAAAGTCAGATATATAGAATTGATCATTATTTAGGTAAAGAGACCGTTCAAAATATACTAGTTATGAGATTTGCTAATACTATTTTTGAACCAATATGGAATAGAAACTATATTTCAAGTATTCAAATAACTTCATCTGAGACAGTAGGTGTTGAAGATAGAGCTGGTTATTACGAAAGTTCGGGTGCTTTGAGAGATATGCTTCAAAATCATCTAACACAAATGCTGGCCGTTATTGCAATGGAGCCTCCTGGTAAATTTGAGCCGGAGGCAATAAGAAACGAAAAAGCGAAGGTTCTTCAAGCTACAAAGCTTGCTGATGAAAATGAACCATGGAAATGCTGCATTAGAGGTCAGTACTTAGAGGGAGGGAATAGTTTAAATCGACTTAAAGGATATAGGCAGGAAGATGGTGTGAATATAAATAGCACTACAGAAACTTATGTTGCAACAAAAGTTTTTGTTGATAATTGGCGTTGGCAAGGAGTTCCTTTTTATTTGAGAACAGGAAAAAGGTTACCAAAAAGGCTAGGCGAAATAGTCTTGACATTTAAAGAAGTTCCTGTTCCTTTATTTGAATCAACAATAATTAACCCTTCACCAAACCAACTTATTCTTAGAATTCAGCCTAATGAAGGAGCTACTTTTAAATTTGAAGTAAAATCTCCTGGTTCTGGAATGAAATCTAGACCGGTTGAGATGAAATTCTCCTATGATGAATCATTTGGAGAGCCCTCTGATGAAGGTTATGTAAGATTATTAGCTGATGCAATGCTCTCTGATCCAACTTTATTTACTAGGAGTGATGAGGTGGAGGCAGCATGGAAACTTTATACTCCACTAATAGAATTGATGGATAATACCCCCTGGAAGTTGCCTGTATACAATTACGAATCTATGACCTGGGGACCTCCTGAATCTGATCAGTTACTTTCGAAAGATAATATTTTCTGGCGCAGACCTTAAATAAAATGAAACCTCAACTAACACTTCAAGCCCCATTAGAGCTACCTCATCAAGAAATCTCTAATTATCTTAATCAGTTATGGATTACTGAAGATACAGAGAATTCTGGTGCAAATACCTTTACTTTGATTGTTTGGCAGCCTGCTTGGCTTGAACAATCTTTAGTCCAAACTGGATTATTAAATGGCCCAATCACTGGATATTTTAGCCCAGAGATTATAGAAGTAGCTAAAAATTTTATATTAAAGGAAGGTCTCCCTCATACAACCTCTCTTAATAGCGATGAGTTATTTAATCTATTAAAGAAAAATTTATCAAATAAAGACTTTGAAGACTTTAGAGGACAATTCTTTGAATCCTCAATAAGTACATTAAACCCTAGGAGATTAATAACTTTAGCACCAACTTTAAAAAATAACTCAGAAATAAAAACGTTTGTATCCGCCTATTGCCCATTAAGTGATAGTTCTGGAATGCAACCTATATGTGGGGATTTAGTTGTTATTAGGGGCGACACCCATTCAATTAACCAAAAAGGATTAAAAATAATTGATGAATTATCTATTAAAGAATTACCGTCTTGGTTATGGTGGAATGGGAGCTTGGATGAATCACCCGAAATTTTTGATTATTTTACAAATCACGACATTAGATTAATTATCGATACGGCTCTTGGATCTCCAAAAAGATGTTTAAAAGTTTTAGATTATTTAATAAAATCAAACAAAGCTATTAATGATTTAAATTGGGTTCGCTTAAAAAGTTGGAGAGAATCATTGGCAATGATTTTTGATCCGCCAGCTAGAAGACCAATATTAAATCATATCTCTGATATTGATATTGATATTGGAGGAGAGCATATGCTTCAAGCTTTGTTTTTGATCTCATGGATTAGTGATAAGCTTGATTGGACTTTTACAAAAGTTGAAAGGGATAAAGAATTAATAAAGATTGAATTTAAGAGAAAAAATGGGGAAATAATTTCTACTTCTATTAATCCTTTACCTTTAGGAAATCCAAGTATTCATCTAGGTCAAGTTATTGGGTTGAGATTAATTTCTAAAATTAGTGAGGTGCAGAAAAATAATACTTGTGTAATTCTTGGATGTGAGTCGGTGGAATGCATAAGACTTGAAGCTGGAGGTATGGCTAATATGCAATTAATAGAACAAGTTGTTCCAAATTCTTTTTCTTCATCAGAGTCTTATGTAAGTAATCTATTAAGAAGTAGTAGAGGTAATACCAGTCCTCTTTTTGAAAAGACTATTAAAATTGCCTTACAAATTTTTAATAGCTTTAACTAAATAATAAATGCCTTGTGTAATATCTTCTCCTTCAACTGATAGTGGGAAAACTACTTTATCTCTTTTAATTTCTTGTTGGGCTTTTTCAAAAGGAATTAAAATACAGACTTTTAAAGTGGGTCCAGATTACCTTGACCAACAACAACTTAGTTCAATTGGACAGCCGATTTGTAGAAATTTAGATATTTTTTTAAGCGGTGAAGAATGGGTGCAAAAAAATTTTTTTAAATATGCAGCAAAATACGAATTATCCTTGATTGAAGGAGCTATGGGACTCTTTGACGGTTTAGGATCTACTTCCTATTCAAGCACAGCAGATGTTGCTAAACTTCTTGATTCTCCAATAATTTTTATTGTTAATGCTAAAGGGCAAGTAGCCTCACTTTTGCCACTCTTTAAAGGCTTCAGAGATTTTGATAATGGATTATCAATAAAAGGAGTTATTTTCAATAATGTTAATTCTGATAGACATAAAAAATTAATTAAAGAAGTCTTTCAACATGAAGATATTGAAATTTTAGGTTTTTTACCTTCTGATTCAAGAATAACCGTGAACAAGGCAAATTTAGGTTTACTTTCTCCTCTGGATAGTGATCGAAAAATTGATGTTGAATATTTTGCATGTTTTGCTGAAAAAAACCTTGATTTTGGATTGCTTAGCAAATTCCTGAAATCTCCTCATGAAAAAATACTCAACAATTACAGTTTTAAAGATTTCAAAATTGACAAAAATAAACCTGTTGCAATTGCAGAGGATAAAATTTTTCATTTCCAATATCCTGATACGAAAGAGTTTCTTAATGAAATTGGTATACCGCTAGTCTCATGGAGCATCTTTGATAATGAAGAGATTCCCAAGGAGGCCTCTTCTCTTATCATCCCAGGAGGCTTTCCTGAAAAATATGCTAATCACATAAGTAATTCAGAAAAAAGCTTAAATTCATTAAGGTCATTTCGTCAAAAAGGATTTATTTATGCTGAGTGTGGTGGGATGATGATTTTAGGAGATTCAATAAAGGATGAAAGTGGTGAATCCTATAAAATGAGTGGTGTATTACCATTTAATTCTAAAAAGGGTAAATTGTCAGTGGGCTATAGATATATCAAGGGTTTAAAAGATACATTAATAATCAAACAAAATCAATTAATTAGAGGACATGAGTTCCATTATTGGGAAATTGATAGTTATATATCAGATATTGAGTGTCAAAAACAAAAGAATCAAAGTGAAATATTTGCACCTTGGGAAATTAAATCTTGGAATACTCAATACAAAGGTGAAGGTTGGTCAGATAAAAGATTACATGCCAGCTGGATTCACTTACACTTACCAAGTTGTCCTGAAGCTGCAAAAAATTTTATTGATGCTACACAAGTTGATTCTTCTCAATACCACTAATTTAGTATCAAATTAAATATGTTTAAAGGAGAACCAATAAATACTATCCCTGGCAAAGTTATTAATGGACCTAGAAAACTTCCCACAATAACTTCAAATTTTGTATGACCAAGAGTTTCTTTTAAACCCACTTCTGCTTTTGGATCTAATGTTTTTGATATTTTGTTAATTTCGGCCGCTTGAATGCCTGCTGATCTTCTAACCCCGCTAGCGTCATACATAATAATTAGTGAAACCGCAATTGCTAATGCAAATATTGGACTATCAAAGCCTAATTGAAGACCTATTCCTGACGTAGCACCTGTTATTAAGGCCGAGTGACTTGAGGGCATCCCACCTGTTTCAAACATGATTCCAAATCTAATCTTGCCAGTAGATAAGAAATTAAATATTATTTTAAAAAATTGAGCAATTAAACATGATAATAAACTCCATAAAAGGACTGAATTATCAAGTAATGCTGAGACTTCTGACATGAATTAAAAACTATTTATCTATCTCTATTTGTAATGAAATCAGCTAAGGATAATAAATATTTTGCATCTGATCCCCATGGTTCAATCGCTTTTTTTGCTTTTTTCACTAAATCAATAGCTCTTTTCTTTGATTCTTCCATTCCAAGTAATTTGGGATATGTAGTTTTATCAGCTAAAAGATCTTTACCTGCTGTTTTACCAAGCTTCTCACTGCTGGAAGTTAAATCAAGAATATCATCTATTATTTGGAATGCTAAACCTATTCCTTCCGCATATGTTGTTAAGGCTTTTAATAATTCCTGATTAGCTCCTGCAATCATTGCCCCAGTTCTTACGCAAGCTTTTAATAAAGCCCCAGTCTTGTGAAGATGAATATACTCAAGGGTTTTTAGATCAACTTCTTTCCCTTCACATTCTAGATCAACAACCTGACCACCAACTAATCCCGGTGCTCCAGCAACTAGGGAAAGTTCTCCAATTACATTTAACAATCTATTTGGTTCAACACCAGGACTTCTTAATGAGACCATTTCAAAGGCTCTCGTTAATAAAGCATCACCTGCAAGAATAGCTAATGCATCTCCATAAACTTTGTGATTAGTAGGTCTGCCTCTTCTTAAGTCATCATTGTCCATCGCAGGCAAATCGTCATGTATGAGTGACATTGTATGAATCATTTCTATTGCAACAGCGGTCGGCACAGCTAGAGATGGCTCTCCTCCGGCTAAAGAACAAGATGCTAAGCATAAAATTGGACGTATCCTTTTCCCACCAGCTAAGAGTGAATACCTCATTGATTCTCTTAGTATCTCTGGATTCTCGGGTCCTAAGGATACATCAAGGGCTTCTTCTACGACCTTTTTTGTATCTTTTAGATAATTTTCAAAATCAGAATTATTATCAAAAACTTCAGTCATTTGAAACCTTTAGTAGAGATTTTTTCATCTTGGGTTTTATGGCAGTAGGTCATTAAGAGTTGATGATAAACTAAATTGTTTTTGCCAGCTAAAAATAGTATTTACTAGTAACATTGTTACAGTCATTGGTCCTACACCTCCTGGTACAGGCGTGTATGCAGATACTTTATGAATAACATCTTCTAATAATACATCCCCACACAATCTGGTTTTGTTTTTTTCAGAACTTTTTAATCTATGTATTCCAACATCAATTATTACTGCACCGTCTTTTACAAAACTCGAGTCTATGAGATTTGGTTTGCCAGCAGCAGCTATTAAAATGTCCGCTTCTCTGCATAATTTATTTAAATTCTTGGTTTTAGAATGAGTTATAGTCACCGTCCCATTTAGATTAAGCAACATAAGAGAGAGAGGTTTTCCTACTAAGAGACTTCTACCAATAACAACAATTTTCATTCCTTCAATTGGAATACTGTGGGACCTAAGTAAATTTACAATACCTGCTGGGGTACAAGATTTCATGGCAGGTTCATTTTTTACTAACTTTCCAATATTCTTTTCATTTAATCCATCCACATCTTTCTCTGGATTTATATTACTTATCAAACTTTGCTCATCAAATTTCTTTGGTATGGGAAGTTGAAGCAACATCCCATCGATATTTTTATCAAGGTTTAATTTTTCTATTAATTTTTCAACTTCTTTTTGGGATACAGTATCTTCTAAATGAAAAATAAAGCTCTTAATTCCAACTCTTGAACACGCTTTCTCTTTGTTATTAACGTAAACACCACTTGCAGGATCTTCTCCTATTCTTATTACAGCTAAGCCGGGAGCTCTTTTTGCAATTAATTTATTAACAGATATATAATTTTTTAATTTTTCCTCGATCTCAAGAGCTAATTTTTTACCGTCTAATTTTAATGACATTTAGATAAACATCTCCTTTTTATACCTACCATGACTATAATTCTAAATTATTGATATAGATTTACTTATATTCTGTGCAAAACATAACAACTATTATAAAAAAAATTTTTTATTTCTGGAAAAGGAGTCAGGTTCCAATAAAAGTACCAATTAGAATTACAAAAATTGATAATATTATAATTTTTTTAATATGCATTTTAATTTCATTAGTTTCATCTTATAAATTTCTACTTTTATCATCTTTACAAAAATCAGATATTATAAATTTGCTTTTAACTTTTACTGAAGTACTTGTTAGTTGTGGGATTTTAATATTAGTTTCTAAAATAGAACTGCCTAAAATTACTTCTAGGCAAATTATTTTAATTATTTCTCTTCTTTTGATAGTACAGGTTATAAAAATAACTTCTTCTTCAAGTATTAGTCCCTTATCAATAATTGTCCCACCGGCTTTAATAATTTCGCAAGGAATGGGAAGTATAACGGCCCTTTCTTGGGTATCAATAGCCAGCCTAAATTGGCCTGAGTCAGCAATCCCCATTAATAACACTTTATTTTTTATTTCTTTAGTCTGCGCATCAGTTGTTTCTGTACTAGGAGGAAGAATAAGAAGTAGAGCACAGTTACTCCAACTATCGATACTTGTTCCACTAGGTGCATTATTTAGCCAATGGTTACTAATTGGTAATGATCAGGCGTCTTTTCTCTTGAAAGAAGAATTTGTTTTTTCTAATAATAAAATATTTTCAGACAGCCTTTTCTTAGCCATAATAATGCTTCTAACGATATTATTCATGCCTATTTTTGAGTCAATATTTGGATTACTCACTAAAGCAAGATTATTGGAATTGGCTGATAACGAGAAACCTCTTATTCGAAGATTATCTATTGAAGCTCCGGGTACTTTTGAACATACATTGTTGATTTCTTGCTTAGCAGAAGAGGCAACCAGAATGATTGGGGGTGATATTGATTTAGTTAAAACAGGAGCTTTATATCATGATATTGGTAAATTACATGCTCCTAATTGGTTTATTGAGAATCAGGATGGTTCAATGAATCCACATGATGAGGTAGATGATCCAATTAAAAGTGCTTATGTTTTACAGGCCCATGTTGATGAAGGTTTAAAGTATGCAAGAAAAAATAGATTACCTAAACCTATTTCTGACTTCATTCCAGAACATCAAGGTACTTTGAAAATGGGTTATTTTTTTCATAAAGCCAAAGAAAAAAATCTTAACATTAATGCTAGTGATTTTAGGTATAAAGGCCCCATTCCTCAGTCTAAAGAAACAGCAATATTAATGCTTGCAGATGGATGTGAAGCCGCATTAAGAGCTATGAATATTAATGCTTCTGATAGTGAAGCTTTGGAAACAATATCAAAAATTATCTATTCAAGGCAAAAGGATGGTCAATTAGATGATTCAGAACTCTCAATGGGAGAAATTTTTCTAATTAAAAGAGCTTTTCTGAATGTTTGGAAAAGAATAAGACATAGGAGAATACAGTATCCAACAACTAAGAACAATACTTTTTCATAAGTTGTGTTTTAATAATTTATAACCTAATACTTCTTCGATGTTTTGGGTTGCACCAATATAAGAGCGCTAAAGTGCTAAAAAGGGTAGTTATAAGAGTAAAACCACCAATTCCAAAAAAGTCTTTAAGGGTGATGAGCCTAATAATAGAATATGGCCCCATTCCAGAAATTACCATTGAAAGAGATACTAGAGTTAAAGTTACCCCCCATTTCCTTTCAGCTAAAAGAGCTGCGGAGGAAACTATTCCAACTATCGCAGCGGGCCAACCTAGGCTGATTGCGAGAGTTATATTTGCTACTTTTAATGGTGGACCAAAACTTATTATTAAGGCGATAATTGGAAGAGCAATTATATTACTTATTAACCCAGCCCATGCCAGAGACCAATAGCCTAATAACCTTTCTCTCATTATTTTCTCGCATTTGTCATTTAATTTAATCTACATTACTAAGAGTCTTTTTTTAAGGCTACTTAATAATACCAATAATTAATTTAATTATTTTTATTTTATAAAACTATTTTTTTATCTGAATTTTCTAAATTATCAAATTGAGGGTGAATAGAATTTTTTTTCTCAGAAAAAACAAGCCTATTTAAAGCATTGATATAAGCATTTGCAGCTGCAACAACTACATCCGTATCAGCAGAATGACCCGAATATATCTTTTTCTTATTTCTAATCCTGATGGTAACTTCACCTAAGGCATCTATACCTTCTGTTACTGATTTTACTGAAAACTCAATTAATTCATTAGGAACTTTGGCTAATGAGTTTAGAGCCTTGCATACTGCATCTACTGGCCCTGTACCTATAGCTACTGCTGTATCCTGTTTATTCTCTTCTGTATTTATAAGAGTTATAGTTGCTGTAGGCTTAGATTTATTACCGCAACTTACTTGTACAAGAGCTAATTGAAATTTAGATTCTGGAAGTTGAACTTGTTCACTAACAATAGCTTCTAAGTCTCGATCGGTAATTTCTCGTTTTCTATCTGCTAAATCTTTAAAACGAGTAAAAGCATCATTCAAGTCTTCTCTACTTAAATCATATCCTAATTCTTCCAATCTTGCTCTTACCGCACTCCTTCCGCTAAGTTTTCCTAATGATATTTTGTTCTTATTCAAACCTATAGTTTTTGCGTCAATAATTTCATAAGTTAATCTGTTTTTTAGTACGCCATCTTGATGAATTCCCGATTCATGTGCAAAAGCATTAGCTCCAACAATTGCTTTATTAGGTTGAACATTCATTCCAGTTAGGTTTGAAACTAGCCGCGAAGTTTTTGTTATTTCTTCTGTTCTTATAGCTGTAAGAGGAGTAGGTGAATTTGGATCTCTTTTAAAGAAACTATTAAAAAAACTTTTCCTTACATGCAAGGCCATGACTAATTCTTCTAAAGAGGCATTTCCAGCTCTTTCTCCGATCCCATTTATTGTACATTCTAATTGTCTCGCCCCATTTTTTACTGCCTCTAGAAAATTCGCTACAGCTAAACCTAAATCATTGTGACCATGAACTGACAGAACTGCGTCATCAATATTTGGAACGTTTTTATTTATTTCTGAGATTAAACTTCCAAATTCACTAGGGGTCGTGAAGCCAACAGTATCAGGAATATTTATTGTTGTAGCTCCTGCAGAAATTGCTAATTGAATTACTTCATATAAAAATTCTGAATCACTTCTTGAGGCGTCCTCGCAAGAGAATTCAACGTCATCTACTAATGATCTAGCATAATTCACCATCTCTGGAACAATGGCAAGTACATCTTTCCTTGATTTTCTTAGTTTATGTTTAAGATGAATATCACTTGTTGCAATAAAGGTATGTATTCTTTTCTTGGGAGCTGGACTTAGGGCTTCGTAGCATGACTTTATATCGTTTTTAGAGGCCCTTGCTAAACCACATATTATTGGACCATTATCTCCTCCAACAACATTAGAAATTTTATTTACCGCTTTAAAATCTCCAGGGCTAGCAAAAGGAAACCCGGCTTCAATGACATCTACCCCTAATCTGGCAAGTTGTTGAGCAATAGCAAGTTTTTCTTCGAGGTTTAAACTTGCTCCGGGAGATTGCTCTCCATCTCTAAGTGTTGTATCAAAGATCAATATTCTTCCAGGATCTTTGGACATTTGCTTTTTTCAATTAATCTTATATTAAGTCAATTAAAAAAAAATTACTATAAATTAATTGATACCCATGTATCTTTTGGTATTTACTTAATAATATTGGTTAAAATTTTATAAAAAAAATTTTTTATATCGTTTACTAAAGTATTGTAAAAAAATTAAAGATTATTTTTACTCAAGAATGAATTTTTATATTTTTAAGGTTTTCAAGCAAAGATTGTAAATGATATGAATGGGAGTAACCCAAATAAAACCAATTTAGGAAGATTAGCAATAGTTTTACATGCCCATCTTCCTTACGTAAGGAAAAATGAAAAAAATTCTTTAGAGGAAGATTGGTTATTTCAGGCAATATTAGAGTGTTATATTCCATTGCTTCAAGTAATAGAATCTTCTCAAAAAGAGAATCCCTTAAATACGAAACTTACGATTAGTTTATCTCCAACATTATTATCTCTGTTACAAAATGAACAAATTAAAGAAACTTTTCCATCTTGGATTGAAACAAGAAAGTATTTTCTGAATGATTTATCAGGAGAAGAAAAAGTTGCATCTGAATTTTTATTGAGAAACTTAAATGAAAAATATTTATATTGGCAAAAATATAGTGGCAATTTAATTGATAGGTTTAAAGTTTTAAATCAATCTGGGAATTTAGATATTCTTACTTGTGCAGCTACGCATGGATATTTGCCAATTCTTAGAGAGAATCCTGAAACTGTTAGAGGGCAAATCAACACGGCAATTGTTAGTCACAAAAATCATCTAGGAACTAATCCTTTAGGCATTTGGTTGCCTGAATGCGCATATTATGAAAACTTAGATCAGGTATTATTTAATTCTGGAATTAGATATGCAGTTCTAGATGGTCATGGAATTTTGAATGCATCTCCAAGACCTAGATATGGAGTTTATGCACCTATATGTTCAAAAAATGGAGTTGCTTTCTTTGGCAGAGATAGTGAATCAACCTTACCAGTATGGTCTGCTAAAGATGGATTCCCAGGAGATAAACTTTATAGAGAATTTCATAAAGACTTAGGATGGGAATTACCTCCTTCAAAACTGAAAAAAAAAGGCATTCCAAGTGTAAGGCCTCTAGGTCTAAAATATTATAAAATTACTGATGAAAAAATCCCCCTAGGTAAAAAAGATTTTTATATAGAAAATGAAGCTAGAAGGAAGGCGGAAGAACATGCTGATACTTATCTTTTATCAAGATCTAAACAATTAGAAAACTTATCTTTATCCTCATCTTTTGAGCCTTTGTTAATAGCTCCATTTGATGCCGAATTGTTTGGCCATTGGTGGTATGAAGGCCCAATATTTATAGAAAATATTTTAAAAAAATCGAATAAATATTCAATTAGACTTACCAACTTAAAGGAAATTCTAATGGAAAAACCAAAACTTCAAATTTGTGATCCATCTCCTTCAAGCTGGGGCCAAGGGGGATATCATAACTATTGGCTTAATGATAAGAATTCTTGGATTGTGCCTGAAATTACTAAGGCAGGTTCAATGTTTGTTGAGTGTTCTTCAAAAAGCTTTCACGATGAATTTTCAATAAGAGTATTAAAGCAAGCAGCCAGAGAATTGCTTCTTTCTCAATCATCAGATTGGAGTTTCATCTTAAGGGCGGGAACGACGACTGAGCTTGCTAAGGAAAGAATTGATAGACACTTATTTAGATTCTGGAAACTAATTGAAATGCTAAAAAATATATCCAAGACAGATTTAATATTTCTCGAGATGATAGAAGAAGAAGATAAAGTTTTTCCTGAAATAAATATCCTTGATTGGCAAAAATAAAATTTAAGACTGATTCAACCTATTTATACCTAACACCATAATCACTAAGAACCCAGTTGTTGCAATAGTTTTGCAAAGAAGTAATGATATTTATGTTGAGTTTTTCAATCTAAATTATGTTGCTTAATGTCACAAAGAAACAAACAAAATCTGAAATAGATCCAACTCTTCAAGCAAGGGTTAACAAAGATTTATACGACCAATTCACTAAACTAGCGGAACAGTATGGCTGTTCAAATGCAGAACTGATTAGAGCTTTAATTAGAGACACTCTTACAAAACATGAGGAGCTAGGAAGAACCTATCCAACACAATCAAGGGCATCACTTTTCCCTTTAAGAAATTTCATCTTTATCATCATCCCAAGGATCTATAGGTATTTCAAAGATTGGCCTGATGCCTGTATTTTTTTCTCTCCTATCAGCTTCAGAGATTAACGATTCTCGAAATTCTTTTTCCTCTTCTGATTCATCCTCTGGGATAAATGAAGGGTCACCATTTACCATGCATGCAATCACAAATTGTTGTTTGTTAGTAAGCCCCATCTATTGAGTTATTAATTGCACTTTAATCTTAGATCGAATGTCAATTAGTAACTATCAGCGGAGAAAGTAGTAAGCGTTTCATTTATTTAAAGGACTTCTTTTAAATTGCATACATATAAATCTTGCATTAGATGAAGCCAATCAACCTTCTCCGACCAGCAAGTTTCATCAGTCAAATCACCCGATGATTTTTGGTGAAAGAAATATCCTCTTTTTCCTCCATCTCCGAGAGGGGCGCCAAGAGAATTTTCTAATGCTTCTTGATGAGGTTCCAACTGCAGGAATATGTTCTCAATTTCTGCATTTCGACCACCTCGAACAAATAAACCTACTTCCTTTTTTCCAATATAAATAGAAACCCAAAGATCAGAGTCAGGGACTTGACGCCAATGAGAACTAGTCGCCATACGTCCGTCCCATTCTTCCTGCTCAGGATGACGTTCAATAAGATGTTCCCAAAAGCGAAGTCTCCATTTACTTAATCCACTAAGTTCTCCTGATGATCGTACTTGTTTTTGTATTTGACGATCCCAATCATTTGGCTTGGCAACGATTTCGAATAATGGAGCAATTGGAGAATTACCAATTTGTACAGCTTTTACCTGAACAGCAAAAAAAGCAAATGGTGCGACAGTGTGATCATTTAGCCACTGCACTGCTGAGATATGAGGATCTCTAAAACTGCTGGCAACCCAAATAACAACTTGTGCTTCTAATCCAGCTAAATAGGTAAGGATTTGTCCAAGATGTGTGTGATCAGTTTGTTCTAATTGGTTTTCAATAAGAACTCTCGAGTCGTTCTGGGGATTCCTGGCAAGGATATCCGCTGAGAATGAATCAACACTAACTTCTTGACCTTCTAATTCAAGAGGTATACCTATAGCTGCAGATAATCGATCAAGATTGTCGGCAAGCCAAGGAGTAAAATCTTGTGCTTCATGACTCCATGCTTCTCTAAGATTTACATTCTTTAGTGTTCCAAGTTTTGTATCCATTTCTATAACCTATTATTCATCTAGCTAAGAAGCAAGAGGTGGGTGGAGTTAGTAGTCATCATCATCATCATCATCATCATCTGGGAAAGATCCATCATTTGGGACCTTGAAGAAGCAACTAATCTCACAATCACCACCAGAAGGATCTTCATCTTTAGTGAAGTTACTTGTTGAGTATGGACAAGACTTCATCCATTCTTCAAATTCTTTAATCTTATTTTTCGGAATATTGCTGAATATCCATTGCCTCATATAGAATTGATCATTGTCTTCTTCATCCCAAGCTTCAATATCCGCTTCATCATTGACGGGACATAAAGCCATCCATTCTTCAAATACTTCAAACTGATTTTTCATTTTGTTTAATTAAAATAGTTAATGAATAAAAAATTTACGCATTAAAAAAGAGGGTTTTACCCCTCTATGTTAGATCGACTGTCAATCACCAACTATGAGTAGACTTTTGCAACCATTGGACCAGCTTCTTCATCAGTAAATACAGGTGTTGTTTCCCAATTTAAGAATTCACCCCATTCAGCTGCATGTTGATATATTGCTTTTGGATCATCAGTCTTTAAAACTATCCAACCCTCTAAAGAACCAGGTGCATGATATCTTCCAATCATCTCAACTCCAGGATAATCTCCCCCTCCACCAAGAAATTTTTCTGCACCTTTTTGATGATATCCAGTCTTAAATGACCAATGCTGAACATAAAGCATTTTTTTAATTTTTATTGGCTTTCTATTACTAGCAAGAAAAATAAATCCTGAAAATAAATAATGTTAATTGCCTCTTTTTAAGATCGACTGTCAATCATGAAAACCAACTTTAGAAACAATATTTCCTGAAACAGGATCAGTAACTCCAAGTTCAGGAGACAACTCTTCCATAAATCCTCTAACCTCATCAAGGTGAGCAATCATAGCTGGTCTTTGAGCTGCAATAGCTTCTGCACTTTTCCAAATCCCAACAAAACAGTAATCATAATCACCAGTTTTAGCGATATATCTTTGAGTCATCCCCTCAAAACTTGTTTTAGCTATTACTTCAAAATATTTTTCTACACAATCCTGTTTCAACTTAAATCTAACGACATTCATGAAATTTGGTGAGCTCATAAAAAAAAGAGGGTTTTATCCCTCCAATTTTAGATCGACTGTCAATCAATACAATTATGCCACCAACTGTTTTTCTAATGTCTGATATTTAATTACCTCTTTAACATCAATTCCTAATACATCAGCGTCTTCTGATCTTTGACCTAATCCAATATATTCATTAGTTTTATTGTCATACATACCAATACCAACTTCAAAACTAATTGGGCTTTCATATTTTCTTGCTTTACTAAACTTTTCTGGAATTAAGACCTGCACAGCCAAACCAATATCTTTTAAAAATAAATTAAATTCTGATCTTTTTTCTTCAATCAATCTATCTTTATCTAAAAAGTAATTAACTTTATCTCTAATATCTTTTGCAGTCCATCTAAATTTATATACTCTGTATTTCTTTCTAGCCAATTAAGATAATCTTGCTCTTGTCTTTCTATTCCAGACTTATCTTCTTTAGTTTGTGCCTTAGTACTAACTCGAATATATGAGACGGCAAATTTAGTAGCAACTGGAGTTGGTTTACTGTTTGTTATAGAAGTTTTTATAGACTTTTTAGCCATTACTCTAATTTGACTTAAAGGCAGTATGGCACAGGTTTTATGTTATGACAAAAGGGGTAGAATGACTCAATTTATATTAAGCATTCCAAGTTTAACTTTTAAAGGTGAATTTATAAACATCTTACTCATTACATAAATTAATTTTGGAAGAGGGAGTGTATTTGTAAGAAAACCGACCCATTCTTTTGTTGATAATTTAAAAAAGCTAGAAAAGAAACTTCTTAATTTACTCTCATCAAAACGCATTAATCTTTGGAGACCATATTGATAAAGTTTATGTCTTTGAGTTAATTCATAAGGCCATAATACTTCCCAGCCTTTTGAGGCTAATTCAATAGAACTTTGATCTGGTTCTTTTAAATAAATTGCTAACTTTTCTGCAAGTAGTGGAGCTCTTCTTAATAAAGATCCGATCATGTATCCAGATGCAGGATGAACCATGCTCGCTGCTCCTCCAAAACCAAGCACAAATTGTTTTTTAAATGGAAGAGGTAAATTCATTGGAAACAGACAATTTTCTTCATGGTATATCTCTTTTATCTGGATACCTTTATTTTCTAATCTGCTAAAAAGTCTTTTTTTAAGGCGATCTTGAGATAAAGCAGGATAACTAGCTAATGATGTCTCTTCAACAAAAAAAGTATCATTACCTAAATCCATCGCATAAAGAAAGGAAGGGGATGATAGTTTCTCTTCCTTATTTAAATGGTCTGGTCGAAAATCCATTAAAACAAACTGATCCTTTTTAACAGGTGGCGATGAAAATTTACCAACAATTCCATAAGCAGCTTGTTGAGCCACATCATTTCTGGCGGGTCTTTTTATAAAGTTACTCTTATGACCACTAGCATCAATAACTAATCTTGCCTTTAGTTTTAGGCCTGAGAAACAAATTACTTCAGAAAAGTTTTTTTCTTCTGTGATTTGTTTCGCTGTTTCATTCAGCCATTCAATACCTTTACATTTTTTTAAAAGTTCATTTTGAAAGGCTTCCTGGTTTATTAATCCGTAATCGTATCTATGTTCTGTAGAATTATTACCCTTCTCACTTATTCCATTTCCAAAAAAGCTTACTGTATTAGACCATCTATGCGATAGCAATGATTCTAATCCTAATTCCTCTAATTCAGATGCCCATATTCCATATGTATTTTCCCATTTATCCTTTGGTGATTTAGTTGATATACCCATAATATTGAGATTCTGTTTGGCTAATTCAGAAGCTAAACATAATGCTGCAGGACCAGAACCTAAAATTAAAATATCAAGTATTTTCATATGACCTAATTAGATACCTGTTTTTAATTATGTTCACCTGGAATTAATTGGTCTGAATCCTTGATTTGTTCACGAGGAACAAGGACAACTTCAGATAAATGATCACCTTCATCCAACCTTTGTAATTTTACTCCAGTAGCCGATCTGGATTGCTGAGAGATTTTATCTGCATTTGTTCTTACAATAACTCCCTTTTCTGTTACTAAAAGTAGTTCTTCACCTTCTCCAAGTACCTTTAACCCAACGAGGACATCGTTTTTTATCCTGAATTTCATAGCTCTTAACCCCATACCAGCTCTTTTTTGTAACTTAAAATGTTTTACTGGGACTCTCTTGCCAAGACCAAATGCACTGGCTACTAAAACCCATGGTCCATTAGACGAATTACTCTCGACATCATAATCAATCTCGTTAACTGGATCTTCAAGTTTTGCTAATTTATCAACTAGATTGGATGTTAAGACATCCATGGAAACGAGATTGTCGCCATCTCTTAAGTTCATTGATTTAACACCCCTAGCGGTCCTCCCAAGAGGTCTTAATTCATTATGATCCAGCCTAAAATGTATCGTCATTCCTGTTTTTGATCCAATTAGAACACTATCTCCTTCTTTTGATAATCTTACCCATTTCAAAGCATCTCCATCTTCTAAATTAATTCCTATTAATCCATTTGAGCGTATTTTAGAAAAAGCACTTAGTGATGTCCTTTTTATAAACCCTGCATTAGTTAACATTAATAAGTAAGACTCGTTTTCAAATGAATCTACAGAAACAAGAGAAGTAATTTGTTCCTCTCTGGGAATTGGAAGTAGTTGAACTGAAGGAGTTCCTTTTGCTGTTCTACTACTCATGGGAACTCTATAAGCTGGAAGGGCATAAGCTACACCTCTATCACTGAAGAGCAAAAGAGTATCATGATCATTACAGCTTATGAATAATTTAACTTCATCATCTCCCTGGGTTTTAGTTCCAGCTTTCCCCCTAGACCCTCTGCTCGTAGATTCAAATTCATTAACAGGCATTCTTTTTAAATAACCAGCCTCGGTCAATAAAACTACTGATCTTTCATTGGCAATTAGATCAATATCATCTAGGCCGCCAGCCAAATTAAGAATTTCTGTTTTTCTTGGAGATGAAAACTTTTCATCAATTTTACTAAGTTCCGTCAGTATTATTTCAAAGATCTTTCCTTTATCATTAAGTATATCTTTGTATTTATTTATTTTTTCTGTTAATTCAGCATGCTCCGCTTTAATTTTATCTGCTTCTAACGCCGTCAATCTCCTTAATTGCATTTGCAAAATTGCATCTGCTTGAGTAACAGATAATTCATGGTCTTTCTGTAATTTTTCTCGAGCTGTATTGGTATCCTTCGCTGACCTTATTAGTGATATGATTTCATCCATAGCATCTAAGGCTAATAATAGGCCTTTAACAATATGATCTCTTTCTTCTGCTTTCTTCAATAAAAAGCTTGTTCTTCTTCTAATAGTTTCAACTCTAAAATCTAGAAATACATCTAACATTTTCCTAAGTGAAAGAGTTGTAGGCTCGCCTTTGACTAGAGCAAGAATATTTGCACTAAAGTTATTTTGAAGTGGAGTTAACTTGAATAAATTATTTAAAACAACCTGAGGATAGGAATCTCTTTTTAGCTCTATCACAATACGCATTCCATCACGATCACTTTCGTCTCTAATATCAGAGATCCCTTCTAATTTTTTTTCATTAACTAAATCTGCGATCCTTTCTATTAAAGATGCTTTATTAGTTTGGAAAGGTAGTTCAGTTATTATTACAGCATCTTTTTCTGCTCTACCAGTTGATTTTATTTGTTCAATATCTGCTACCCCTCTCATAGTTATTGAACCTCTTCCTGTTATAAAAGTTTCTTTAATGCCTTTTGTTCCTAGAATTTGCCCTCCAGTAGGAAAATCAGGACCTTTAATTAATTCAAAAAGATCCTTATCTTGGATTTCGGGGTTTTTAATTATTGATTTGAGACCACTTATTAATTCTCCTAAATTATGAGGTGGAATATTAGTGGCCATTCCTACAGCTATACCAGAAGAACCATTTAAAAGGAGTTGAGGTATCCTTGCAGGCAAAACGGTTGGCTCTTGTTGAGATCCATCAAAATTATCTGAGAAATCAACAGTCTCAGATTCAATATCCTCAAGTAAACTTTCATCTGTAAGGGACTGCAGGCGTGATTCTGTATACCTCATCGCAGCAGGCGGATCATTATCTACTGAACCAAAGTTTCCATGGCCATCTATAAGAGGCATTCGCATAGAAAAATCTTGTGCCATCCTTACCAAAGCATCATAAACAGCAGTGTCTCCGTGAGGATGGTATTTGCCTAGAACTTCTCCAACTACTCTCGCACATTTTCTATAAGGCCTCCCACTAGTCAATCCGAGCTCATACATTGCGTAAAGAATTCTTCTGTGTACTGGCTTTAATCCATCCCTAGCATCAGGAAGAGCACGACCAACAATAACGCTCATAGCATACTCAATGTATGAACGAGACATTTCTTTTCTTAAATCAGTCTGAATGATTCGATCGTTGTTTTCGCTCAATCCAGAATCATCAGAATCAACAATATCAGACATACAAAAAGGCTTTATTTAATAATAATCGCTGATTGTCATAATGAATAAAATAAAACTTATAATTAATTTTCAAATACTCACATTTACACACAAATAAGAAAAAAAACTGTTTTTTTTGAATAAAAATTGGCTTATTACACCTTTAGTTGTTAATTTAATCAGAATAATTAAAAAATCCGTGAATATTGAACTTGGTTTAAACAGAAAAGTCAGAAGGGCTTATGGGATTGATGAAATAGCTTTAGTCCCAGGGAATAGAACCCTTGATTACGATTTAACAGACCCTTCTTGGAGAATAGGCAATCTTAAAAGAGAAGTACCCATCATTGCTAGCGCAATGGATAGTGTTGTTGATGTGAAAACAGCAATTGAACTTAGTAAATTAGGTTCTCTTGGGGTACTTAATATGGAGGGGATACAAACTAGATATGAATATCCCGAAGAAATATTGTCTCAAATCTCATCTGTTGGAAAAAATGAATTTGTTCCATTAATGCAGAAAATCTATAGTGAACCTGTGAAGAAGGAACTTATATTAAAAAGAATAAATGAAATTAAGGAAATGGGTGGAATAGCGGCTTTAAGTGGGACTCCTCTGGCAGCTATAAAATTTAAAGAAACACTAGTTCATTCGAATATTGATTTGTTTTTTTTGCAAGGCACTGTAGTTTCCACCGAACACCTTGGTATGGAAGGCAAGGAATCCTTAAGTATTAGAAATCTATGTCAATCTTTGAAAGTTCCTGTAATAGCAGGAAATTGTGTAACTTATGAAGTAGCTCAACTTCTTATGAAGGCAGGGGTTTCTGGGTTAATGGTTGGTATCGGTCCAGGAGCTGCTTGTACATCGAGAGGGGTATTAGGAATTGGAATACCTCAAGCAACAGCAATTGCTGATTGTAGTGCTGCAAGAGATGATTACCTTCAAGAAAGTGGTCAGTATATTCCTATTATTGGTGATGGTGGAATTGTTACTGGTGGGGATATATGTAAATGTTTAGCATGTGGAGCAGATGCAGTAATGATTGGTTCTCCGATAGCTAAGTCATCAAGTGCTCCAGGGAATGGCTATCACTGGGGTATGGCTACACCAAGCCCAATATTGCCTCGAGGTACGAGAATTGAAGTAGGTTCTACAGGGTCTTTAGAAAGGATTATTAAAGGCCCAGCATTGCTTGATGATGGGACACATAATTTACTTGGTGCTATTAGGACATCCATGAGCACACTTGGAGTTAAAAACATTAAGGAAATGCAAAATGTAGAAATAGTTATTGCACCATCACTTTTAACAGAAGGGAAGGTATATCAAAAAGCTCAGCAGCTTGGAATGGGTAAATAAATTTTAAGACAGAGAACTATTTATAAAAACTTGATTATTTATTTTCAACAAAATCCTTTTTAGGAGTTATTATAGAAAAATGGGTTAACTCCCATACTCCTCACACACTAAATCGCCCGTTATTCGGGCTTTTTTTTGATATTTGTTACTTATATTAGTTTATCTGTAATGAAATCATCACTAAAAAGAATAGCCTGCTAAATTTCTTTAAAGGAATACTTAAATTATGTCTTCAGCTCCAGCAGTAACAGATTCATCTTTCGATAAAGAAGTACTGAAAAGTAATCTCCCAGTATTAGTTGATTTTTGGGCACCATGGTGTGGCCCTTGTAGGATGGTAGCACCAGTAGTCGAAGAAATTTCTAAAGACTTTGAAGGAAAAATTAAAGTTTTTAAATTAAATACTGATGAGAATCCAAATGTTGCTAGTCAATATGGAATAAGAAGTATTCCAACTTTAATGATTTTTAAAGGTGGTCAAAAAGTAGATACTGTTGTAGGTGCTGTTCCAAAAGCAACCCTTGCAAGCACTTTATCTAAGCATTTGTGAAAATAAAGATTTGCATAAAATAGGACTTATAGATTACGGAATGGGAAATATTCATTCTGTAACAAAATCTCTAGAAAGTCTTGGAGAAGAAATTTTATTAATTAAGAATATTAATCAATCGAAGGATTGCAAAGCATTAATACTTCCCGGAGTTGGTTCATTTGACCCAGCAATGATTAATCTTAGAGATACTGATTTAATAATTCATATTAAGAATTGGATTAGTAGCGGGAAATCATTCTTAGGAATTTGTTTAGGCCTACAATTACTTTTTGAATCAAGTGATGAAGGTTCTCTTAGTGGTCTAGGTATAATTAAAGGCAAAATAAAGAAAATACCTAAAATATTTGACCAAAGATCTCCCCATGTAGGTTGGTGCAATCTCAATCAAACAAAAAATAATACTTTGATAAGAGAAGGTGAATTAAATAATTGGGTATATTTTGTTCATTCCTATCATGCAGTTCCTAAGGACTCAAATATAATTGCAGCAAATGTTGATTATGGTTATGAAAAATTAACAGCAATAATTGAAAATGATAATTTATTAGCTTGTCAATTTCATCCGGAAAAATCTGGTAAAACTGGAGAGAAATTCTTACGAAGGTGGCTTGAAAATATTCAATAATTTGAAGAGATATGAAAGCAAAATTAAGGTTAATAGGTGGTAAAAGGCTTGAAAGTCCAAAAAATATTTATACTAGGCCTACTACTTTACGGGTTAGGGAGGCTATTTTTAATATATTGAGAAATAGAGTAGAGAATAGTAACTGGTTAGATTTGTTCAGTGGGACTGGATCAATATCTTGTGAGGCATATAATCACGGTGCAAAAAAAATTGTCGCCATTGAAAAAAATAAAAACAACACAATAATATGTTTAAAAAATCTTCTTTCACTTCACAATATCGAAAGCAGAAAAAAAGATATTGATGTTATTTGCAATGACGTTTTAATTTGGACAAAACCAAATCATAAGAGAAACTCATTATCTAAAAATAATGATTTAAATAAGTTGAAATTTGATTTTATTTATCTAGATCCACCATATGGTGCTAATTATCATGAATTCGTTTTAGATCAAATCTTTAATTGTAATTTTATAAAAAAAGATACATTAGTTATTTGTGAACACTCACCTGAATTGGTTATTAAAAAAAGTAACTTATGGGAAACTATAGATGTAAGAGATTATGGACAGTCAAGGTTAACTTTTTTAATCTATGTCTAAGATTCCTGAACCTCTTCTATATTGATTCCAAGCACTTACAAATAATCCTAGGAGAGTAATTGGGACTAGTCCCAAGACTATTCCACATAAAAGAGGCTCAATCATTTTCTGGCAATTTTTTAATTTCCTATTCACAATTGTTACATACGGATTATTTTTTGTGACATCATCTTCATCATCTGCAGCAGAAAAGAAAATAAAACTAGAAATCTGGAAAAAGGTTTTAATTGTTTTACTTGTTGCTTTTATGATTTTTGTTCTGATTTACCTAAATAATCATGAGTCAAATCAATATATTCTTAAAACTCTTGAACTTGAAGGATCTGTTAAAGATGGAAATGCTCTTTTCAAAACAAATTGCGTTGGATGTCATGGAATTACAGCGAGAGGATTAGTAGGTCCAGATTTACACTCAATAACTCAAAGTTTTAATGATAAGGAGATCATAAAACAAGTAACTGGTGGGCTTACACCACCTATGCCAAGTTTTGAAATTGATCCTCAAAATATGGCTAATTTACTAAAGTATTTACATAGTTTGGATTAATTTGGACAAAACTTTTTCAAAACTAAAAGTCGTATTAGTGGAACCTAATGGTCCTTTAAATGTTGGAAGTATTGCAAGATTATGCGCCAATTTCGAGGTTGATGAATTAAGAATTATTTCCCCTCAATGTGATATATACTCTTTAGAAGCAAAAAAAATGGCTCTTAAAGGTCAAAGATATATTGATAAATGTGAAATCTTTAATAATCTTGAACAGGCTATATTTGATTGTGATTTAGTCCTTGCTTCGTGTGGGAGAGCAGAAAAAAGCAAAGATTCATTCTTTGAATCTCCAGAGGATATACATAAATGGATATTATCTCTACAACAGATAAAAAATTTAGCAATTTTATTTGGAAGAGAAGATAGAGGTTTAACTAATGAAGAATTGCTTATGGCTCATAGGATTGTAAATATACCCTCTTCTGAGAATTATCCTTCATTAAATTTATCTCACGCAGTTTCAATAATACTTTATGAATTATATAAATCTCCTAAAAGAGATTTACCTAAGGACTTAAAAGTTTTTGATCTTGCCTCATCAAAGCAGATAAATGAATCGTTTTTGGAGATAGAGGAAATGCTTTTTAGGGTTGGATATCTTTTGAAACATACATCTAGGGCTAAAATAAGTAAGTTTAAAAAATACATCTTAAGAGCAAACACTTCAATCCATGAAATGAATATCTTGAGAGGAATTATTCATCAAATCAATTGGTTCTTGAATAATTCAAAAAAGTAAATAAAAAATAAAAATTATATAAAACTTTATTTTTGAAGTTTCAATTTGATATGTATATTTACTAAAAACATTTTCTGAAGTAGCATCTATTGATCATGTGATAATTAAAGAAAACTAAACCTGTGACTACAACAAAGAAAAGAAGAGTTTTTCCTTTTACGGCGGTAATTGGTCAGGAAGAAATGAAATTAGCTCTCTTATTAAATGTTATTGATCCAAGAATTGGAGGTGTAATGATAATGGGAGATAGAGGTACTGGGAAGTCAACCACTATTAGAGCTTTAGCTGATTTGCTACCAGCAATAGATGTTGTTAAAGACGATCCTTATAATAGTTCCTTGGTTGATCCTGATTTGCAAAGTAGAGAAGTCTTAGAAAAAGTTGTTCAAGGAGAAAGTCTAGAGAGAGATCAAAAACAGGTACCAATGGTCGATTTGCCTTTGGGAGCTACTGAAGACAGACTATGCGGAACTATTGATATAGAAAAAGCTTTAAGCGAGGGAGTTAAAGCCTTTGAACCAGGGTTGTTAGCAAAAGCTAATAGAGGATTATTATATGTAGATGAAGTAAATTTACTTGATGATCATTTGGTCGATGTTCTCTTAGATTCAGCAGCCTCAGGCTGGAATACAGTTGAAAGAGAAGGGGTATCAGTTAGACATCCTGCAAGATTTGTTTTGATTGGTTCTGGCAATCCAGAGGAAGGGGAATTAAGACCGCAATTACTAGATAGATTTGGAATGAGTGTTGAGGTCAAGACAGTAAGAGATGCAGAATTAAGAGTTAAGGTTGTTGATCAGAGAACCTCTTTTGATGATAATCCCGACGCTTTTTCAATAAGTGTAGAGAAACAACAGGATGAACTTCAGCAAAAAGTAATTAAAGCTCAGGAAATATTAAATTCAGTTCAAATGGATGAAGATCTTAGATTAAATATTTCTGCAATCTGTGGAGAGCTAGATGTTGATGGATTACGTGGAGATATTGTTACTAATAGATCAGCAAGGGCAATCGCTGCCTATGAGGGTAGAACTGAAGTTCAAGAAGAAGATATTGCAAGGGTAATTACTTGTTCCCTAAGACATAGATTAAGAAAAGATCCACTAGAGCAAGTTGACTCAGGTGAAAAAGTTATTCAAGCCTTTTGTAAGGTCTTTGAATTGGATGAAAAAGATAATCTTTCAAAGTTCCAATTATCAACTAATGTTTAATTGTCGTGAGGATAATCGGGATTGACCCTGGATTAGCGAGAGTTGGATATGGAATTATTGAAATAAAAAAAGAAAAAAAGATCATATTAGATTGTGGTGTGATTGAGACTAGTAAAGATAAAAAAGAGGAATGTAGACTATTTGAGATATTTAAGGATCTTAATGAATTAATAGACCATTGGAATCCTAATATTGCTGCAGTAGAGAAATTTTTCTTTTATAAATCTAGTAGGACTATTAGCGTCGTGCAGGCTAGAGGTGTAATTATGATGGTATTAGCTTCAAAACATATTAAAGTTAGTGAATATTCACCAGCTCAGATAAAGCTAACTGTTGCTGGAACAGGTAAAGCATCTAAGAAAGAAGTTCTCGAGTCAGTGATGTATAATTTAAAACTTAATAAACCTCCAAAACCTGATGATTCTGCAGACGCATTAGCAATAGCCCTGACAAAATTAAATGAAGAAGGCTTTAACTAATTAATAATTATGATTATCTCGGTAAAAAAGAATTTGGAGAGAAATATTTTTAGAAAACAAAGAGAAGAAAGCTCCTTAAATGATAGGAGTAATGTAGTGAATAATGTGAATAAGTATATAGAATATTTTTTTAATAAAAATCAGGATATTAATCACATAGGGATTTATTGGCCTTTAAAAAATGAAGTAGATATTAGAAGTCTTAAAGATAAATTTCCTGTAGCTTTGCCAAGATGTGAAAAAAATAAAAAACTTTCATTTTATTCTTGGGATGATAAACCACTTACTAAAGATTTTGAAGGTATTCTAGGTCCTGAAAACTCAAAGCCATTAACATATAAAGAGATTAGTATGATTTTTTTACCATGTCTTTCTGTGGATCAAAAACTAGTTAGATTAGGTTATGGTGGTGGATATTTTGATAAATTAAGAGAAGATGAAAATTGGCGTAAAATTCCATGTATTGGTTTGTTGACTTCTAATTGTGTAAGTATAAAATCATTAACCAGAGCTGATTGGGATATTCCTTTATCAGGTTTTATCACTGAGAATGAAATATCTGTATAATAAGTTACCTACAAGTAACTATAAAGTTTTTGAAGAATGGATAATCAAAAAACCTATATTAAGTTAAACAAGTTAGTTGATAAGTTGAAAAATGCAGAAGATCCTAAAAGAAAATACGAATATATTTTATGGCTAGGTAAAAAATTGGAAGAACCAGATAGTAATATTCTTATTCCTGAAAATAAAGTGAAGGGATGCGTTTCCGAAGTTTTTGTAAAAGCTAGTATCCATGGTGGCAAGTTATATTGGCAAGGATATTCAGACGCCTTAATAACAAAAGGTTTGCTTGCATTCCTTATAAATGGATTGAATGAATTGACACCCAAAGAAGTTGTTAAGATAAACAAGAAATTTTTAGAAGAAACGGGTTTAAAAGCAAGCTTAACCCCTTCAAGATCAAATGGATTTTTAAATATACTATTAAAAATGCAGTCACAGGCAAATGAATTTTTGTCTGTCCAATAATATAAAATTAAATCTATTATAAACAAGAAATAAAAATGGGAAAATGTAAAATCGGTATTGTTGGTTTTGGAACTGTAGGCACAGGGATTTATAAAATATTAAGATCAGAATTTGACTCGCATCCAATATTAAAAGAAATAGAAATTGTGAAAATAGCAGTTAAAGATGTTAATAAAAAAAGGGAGATCGCCATAGACAATAATTTGTTAGTAGATAATCCAATTGAATTAATTGATGATCCCTCAATTGATGTAATCGTTGAAGTAATGGGAGGGATTGATATAGCGAAAGATATCATTATGAAATCTTTAAGAGCTGGTAAATCTGTTGTTACCGCTAATAAAGCAGTTATTGCTAGATATGGAAGTGAAATATACGAGGCTGCAGCCCAAGAAGGAGTTTATGTTTTGTCGGAGGCCGCAGTATGCGGAGGGATTCCAATAATAGAACCTTTAAAAAGATCTCTTAAAAGTAACCATATAAAAAAAATGGTAGGGATAATAAATGGAACAACAAATTTTATTCTTTCAAAAATGACAAATGAAAAAGCTGATTATATGGAAACTTTAAAATTAGCTCAAAAACTAGGTTACGCTGAATTTGATCCAACAGCTGATGTTGAAGGACATGATGCTACAGATAAAATCTTAATTCTTAGTGAACTTGCATTTGGAGGAAAAATCGAAAGAGATTCAATAATTACAGAAGGTATTAGTAAAATTAATCTTAAAGATATTGAGTATGCAAATAAATTAGGATTTGAAATTAAACTTTTAGCACTTGCAGAAAGATATCCTATTAATAGTAATGATTCGCTTCCTTTAAATATTTGGGTAGCCCCTTCTTTAATTCCTAAATCTCACCCCTTAGCAACTGTTGAAGGAGTAAATAATGCCTTATTGATAGAAGCCTCTCCTCTTGGAGAAATAATGTTATATGGCCCTGGAGCTGGAAGTGGACCAACGGCCGCTTCAGTGGTCTCTGATATATTAAATCTACATGCAACTTCGATAAAAAATAATAATACAGTAGATCCATTATTAGCTTTTGATTTCTGGAGAAATTGCCACATAATAGATTCTTCACAAATAACAAAGAAAAATTATCTTAGAATTATATGTATTGATAGCCCTGGGGTAATAGGTAAAATTGGTGATATCTTTGGTAATTATGATGTTTCAATTGAATCAATTGTTCAACTTGATGCAAGCGAGGATAGAGCAGAAATAGTTGTAATAACACATGAAGTTAGTAATGGCAATTTCGAGAAATCAAAGGAGGAAATAAATGCTCTCAATGAAGTTAAAATTATCGCTAGTCAATTAAGTTGTATTTAAAAAAATAATTTGCAAATTCCTTGATAGCTTGTTAAACCGAAGAGAGTATGTGTTTAATTTCTACAGCTATAATGAATTATTCAAAATTAATAGAAAATAAAAAAGAAATTAATTCTCGAATTATTCCTGAGAACCTATATAAAGGTTCATGCGTAAAAATTAAAAATAGTAAAAAGACCTTTCAAGTAATAGGTATTAACATACAAAAAAAAATATGTTGGATAAGAGAGTGGCCTTTCCCCTCTATTGATAAAAAAACATTCGCTTTGGAAATAAGTCAAATAACCTTACAAACCTACTGCTCAGAAGAATTCACAAAATAAGTCAATAATTTAAATTAAAAGATTATGCAAAATAAATTTCTATTATCAATATTAATTTCTTTAATTTCCTTATCCAATTATTCCTGTGCATCAAAAAAAATATCTCAAAAAATTATAGTTGCAAGTTCTGGGAAAATAGAATCTATAGATCCTGCAAGAGCTACTACTCTTAAGACAATTCAATTATTAAATTCACTTGGAGATACATTATATGAATTAAATGCTAATGGTGAATTAATTCCTAAATTGGCTTTAGGAATGCCCACCATTTCTAAGAATGGATTGCAAATAATTATTAATTTGAGAAAAAATGTATTTTTTCACGATGGGACTTTATTTAATGCTGATGCATTTAAGTTTACTTTTGAAAGATTCAAAAGAATTGGAACGATGAATTATATTTTGGGCGATAAAATTAAATCAATAGAGGCTCCAAGCGATTATAAAATAATAATTAATCTAAAAAAACCATCAAGTTCTTTAAATGGATTACTTACTTCTGTAAATTTAACACCTATCTCTCCAACTTTTTATAAGAATTATTCCGATAAATTTTTAAATAAACAATTTGTTGGTACTGGAAAATATATCTTGAGAAGATTTTCTAATGAAATTCAAGTAATGGATCCAAATTTAAAATATTGGGGTAAATCCCCAAATAATAAAGGTATCAATTTTGTAGGCTATGCTAATTCTTCCTCTCTTTTTGGAGCTTTAAAAAGTAAACAAATTGACGTTCTTTTATCAAATTCAATTGATGACATACAAATAGATAGTTTACGCTTACTCAGTAAAAATAAAAAACTTAGAGAAGGTAATAGTCCGGCCACAGAAATAAGTTTTATAAGTTTTAGAACAAATATTCATCCATTAAATAATCTTAATGTAAGGTTGGCTTTGGCAAAAAGTCTTAATAGGAAATTTATTAGTAAAAAAGTAAGCTATGGATTAAGAATTCCATCAAGGTCCATAGTCCCACCTATATTTAAGAATGGCAATCAAGATTTGTGGCCCAAATATGATCCCTCAGAAGCAAAAAAGTTACTTCAAAAAGAAGGCTATTGCAATGGAAATTTATTAAATATCCCTCTTACTTATAGGTCTAATGTTCCCGCTGACAAACTTATTGCATTAACATGGCAAGAAGAAATAAAAGCTGTTTTGAATGATTGCATTGAAATAAAACTCAATGCGGTAGAATCCACAACAATTTATAAAAATCTAAGCTTAGGAATTTATACAGCTGTAATTCTAGACTGGACAGGAGCTTATTCTGATCCAGAGGCATACTTAACTCCACTTTTAAGCTGTAGTGAAATTGATAAAGGTGTCTGCAAGAAAGGTGAAGCAGTTTATAGTGGTAGTTTTTGGGGATCCAATAAAGTAGAAAAATTATTTCTAGAGAGTGAAAAGGTAAATGGTGATAAAAGATTAAAAAAACTTCTTGAAATCGAAAAAATCGCTGCTAATTCAATTCCATATGTTCCTATATGGATATCCTCTCAAAAAGCATGGTCTCAAAAAAAGATTTCAAAACCCACTTTCAATGGAGCAGGAATTATTTCATTGAGCGATCTTAAATTAATTAATGAGTAGAGATCTAAATAAAATTCTTAATTATTCGTTTTTAAAGATTTCTTTAATACCATTAATGTTGTGGGTAATATCTACATTAGTTTTTATTTTATTAAGAATTGCTCCTGGAGATCCTGTTGATGCGATTCTTGGTTCTGGGGCTGATGCAGTATCAAGAGAAATGCTTAGAAACAGATTGGGTTTAAATGAATCTCTTCTTTCTCAATACCTTAATTATATTAATAATATTTTACACCTGAATTTAGGGCTATCTTTAAGTACTGAAGAGCCAGTTTTGACTATTATTCTCAAGTCATTACCAGCAACCCTCGAACTTGGATTTTTTTCAATATTAAGTGCAATATTAATAGGCTTCACACTAGGCTTTATTGGGTTAAGGTACAAAGGAAAAAAAGGTGATTATATTATTAGAATAATTGGTATCGCTTCTTATGCTATCCCCCCTTTTTGGGGTGCGATGTTGGCTCAGTTAATATTCTCTGTATATTTTAATATTTTTCCTATTGGTGGAAGATTTCCTGTCTTTCAAAATCAAAACCATATAACTGGATTTTTAGTATTAGATAGTTTTCTTTCTAATGATTTTATTGGTTTGAGAGAAAGCCTTTATCATCTTGCACTACCTTCTTTAACTCTAGGTTTTCTTTTAAGTGGAATTTTTAGTAGATCTTTAAGAATAAATTTAGATAAGTCATTAAAAAGCGATTATGTAAATGCTGCTATTACTAGAGGTGTTTCTAGAAGAAGAATCATTCTAAATCATGCATTACCTAATGCACTTTTGCCAATAGTTACTATTTCTGGTTTAACAATTGCTTCATTAGCAGGTGGTGCTCTTTTGTTTGAAGTTACTTTTTCATGGCCTGGTATCGCGTTAAGGTTGCATGAAGCAATTTCTCAAAGAGATTACACCTTAGTTCAAGGGATAGTAATTATCACTTCATTATTGATAGTTTCTCTAAATCTTCTTGTTGATATTTTGATTGCATTATTAGATCCCAGAATTGAATACTAATTTTTAGATATTTCATTTATAGTCTTTCTATCTAAAAGATGAAAATCTAGATTAATGTCTGTCTTATTTGAAAATATTTTGAGGCTTTCTTCATTTTTAAGGTTATTTATAAATGCTGTCAAAGTTCTTAATGATAAATCTTGTACTGACTTTGGATCAGCCCCAATAAATTCCCCCCTGATTTTGAATATGTCATCATTTCCTTCTAAATTATTTTCTATTCTAATGGGAGAAAAATGACTTGCTCCTTCAATAATTAGAAACCTATTAAGTGAATTATTCGCAGATAAAAATACTTTAAATTGTTCTCCTATCAATGGTGTAATTAGATCATAGGTACCCCCTATAAGAAGTATAGGAATATCGATTCCTGAACTTTTTTCTTTTGGCCAAATTAGGCTTCCAAATGCATTGAACCCTATTATCGCATTTGCTTTCTTTGGATATATTTTTTTAGGAAGTGTAATTTCACTTAATTGACATTGTACAAATTTTGATAAATTTGTTAAACCAAAATCTGTTAGTGCATTATCACATCTATTTTCAAGTCCATCTAATGGTTTTTCTCCCTCATATAAAAGTGATATTAAAGCACCAAGTGAATGTCCCATTAATATATAAGAGTCATTATCTAACCCAAAACTTCCATTCCTGTGTTCTTTTAAGACGGCATCAAGATCCTTTATCCTGTTAAAGAAAAAGTCTGTACTTCCTGGAATTACTTCTTTACCTTCAAGAACTTGTGAAATAGTTTTTGAATTACTTCCTTTATGATGTAAAAGAATAACTGGCCATCCCTTTTGACTTAATTCTTTCCCAATCCATTTGAAATTATTAATATCACCTCCTAGCCCTGGCATAAAAATAATTAGTTCTTTATCAGATGATTCATTATTACTTTTCCAATATTCAATTTCTACAGGTTCCACTCGGTGAGGTGCATAGATTTTCTTTTGTATTGATATAAGATTTGAATTAACATTTTCTTTTACCCTTTTTAAAGATTCCTTATTTGATATTTTTAGTTCATTTAATTTAAGAATGAGATTTTGTTGCATAATTAATTCCTTTTTCCAAGAGGAAATTATCAATATTAGATTTTCGATATCTAATAATATTTCATCTGAAGGTAAAGCTTGTATGATATCTAAGGTAGAAACTTCACTTTTATCATCCAATAAATTTTCAATAGTATTGAAAACTTCAATTCCATCTTTATCATTAGGAACTATTATAGTTTTACTTAATTCTGAAAGAATTTTTCTGCCTACCCAACTACGTAATAATTCTCTGTTTAATCCTTCTTGTTTGAAAATTGGGAATTTTAAAAATTTTGTTAATTCAAAAACTCTTGAAAATCCATTTTTCTTAAACCAACCTATTACTTCTTTAGAATCATCCTCGTATTGTTCTAGTTTTGATAGTTTCTCTATATTAATAGGAATTTTCATCTCCTCAAATATAATATTAATCTTTTCGGCGGCTTTGGCAGAACTATTACCTAGAAATAAACTACAAATACTTAAAACAAATATAAAAATGAATTTCAATTGTGATTAATCCAGATAGGTTTCAAATTGCCAAATATTGGTGGATAGAATTTCCATTTCATTTAAGGTTAATTACTAAAATAAGATTTTTTGCTTCATTTGGGGCAGGAGGTGTCATTTATTTAACATCACTTATTTTTAATGATATTGGTCTCTCGGCAACTGAAATTGGTCTAGGTTTTACTATCTCAGCAATTATAGGTACGATAACAAGATTATTTACAGGTAATTATTTAAATAAAACAGGGAAAATACAGTACCCATTAATTGCCTCTTCAATAATAACTATTATTGCAGGATTTTTTCTGATTTTTTCTAAGGATCCTTTTTTTTACATAATTGGACAATCGTTTATTGGTGCAGCAGCTGGAATATATTGGCCATCGGCTGAGTTTGGAGTTCCTTATTTTTGTTATCCAATGGATACTAGAAAAGCTTTTTCTCTTGTAAGAAGTGCAGAGGCTTTCGGAATATTTATGGGGGTCTTCTTTGGAGGTTTTCTAACTAATTTTTTCTACTCCAAATCCATTTTTGTAAATGATATTTTTTGTATGTTTGTAATAATATTTTTGATTTTACAAAACAAATCTTCTATTCAAAATACTTTAGTAAATTTTCAAAAAACTGCTAAAGATCCAATTAAATTAAATCAAAATAAATGGAATAAAAATTCCACTCTGATAATTATATCTATTGTTTTATTAACTACTTCTATTGCCTTAATTCAAGTTACATTACCTCTTGACCTTGTAAAAGGAGGTTTTTATAGAAAGGCATTAAGTGATGAATTTATAAGTTATGTGATTTCATTTCAGTTGATTTTATTGCTGTTTTTACAATGGCCAGTTGGTTCATGGATATCAAAAAGAGGAAGGTTATTTGGATTGAAATTTAGTCTATTAAGCTTTTCTATTGCTTCATTATTTTTATTCATATCTAGCTATTTAGATTTTTCAGCTATTTATTTAATCTTTTTTTCATTAATCATAATTAGTTTAGGAACTTCTTCCTTTCTTCCTACATCAACAGACGTCGTATTCAGGATTGCTCCTTCAAATAAAAAAGGTTATGCTCTTGCTTTATTATCTCAATGTTTTGCTATGGGATATTTCTTTGGACCTTTTATTTCTGGAAGAGTATTAGATGTTTATGGTTATGCTTCAATAATTTGGTTATCAATTTCTTTTTTTTGTTTGATAAGTTTTATGATTTTATTTAAAAAATTATTTTAATTTTATTTTTTCTAATTCAATAATTCTTCTTTCTCTTAGAAACAAGAAAAAAGGAGCGGAGAATGCAAATGCAATTAGAAAAGTTCCAAAGTAAACAATCCACATGTTTTTCATATTTAACTTTTTAGATTCATTTACTATCCATATAAAAACTGCAGTTGCTCCAATTAGTAAGTCTCTAGAAATTGATTGGGCTGCAGGATTAGCATTTGCTAGTTCAATAAAGTTATTAATATCAAAACTATTTCCATATTCCATAGCAAAATCAAAATTTGCCAGCATTGGAAGTATCGCACCTAAAATTGATAGAAAAAGATAAAGATAAGAAATTATTTGTTTATTATCTTTTAGAATACTTAATGAATTCATAAGTCAAAAATATTTAATTTAATAATAGTATTTAGAATCTAATGATATTAAAAAAAAAGAGTTCAATTACAGATTATAAATTTAAGAAGGGCAATTTAAATTTTGCTGTAGTAGGTCATGTTGAGTGGATGAATTTTCTAAAGGTTGATCAATTACCTAAACCAGGTGTTATTTCTCATTCAGAAAAGTCATTAGAATATCCTGCGGGGGGAGGATCTGTTATAGCAAAAACTCTTTCTGAATTAACAAATAATCAAGTCCACTTTTTTACCTCTTTAGGTAATGATTATTACGGAGAACAAAGTTTTAAAATCCTTTCAAATTATGGAATAAGGTTACATGTTGCATGGAGAGATAAACCAACTAGAAAAGGTTTTAGTTTGATTGATTCTAATGGAGAAAGATCTATTACTGTTATTGGAGAGAGATTGGCCCCAACTTATAAAGACAAGTTAGATTGGAATTTATTTGAAAAAATGGATGGAATCTTTATCACAGCATCAGATTCAGAGATATTTAAAAAAGCCAGAATTGCAGACTCACTTTGTACAACTCCAAGAGTAGGAATAAATATAATTAATAAATCAAATGTTTTTTTAGATGGATTAATAGGAAGCAATCTTGATCCGGGTGAAGTTTTTTCTTTGTCTGATATATATATAAAGCCTAAATTAATTATTAAAACTGAGGGTGAAAATGGTGGAATATTATATCCAGGAGGTAGATATGAGGCTCTTATAAATGCAAAACAAAAAATTGATTCTTATGGATGTGGAGATGCCTTCGCTGCAGGTATCCTTTATGGTTTATCATCAAAATGGAGTATAGATAAAATTTTAAGTCTTGCTAAATTATTGGGAAGAGACGCTAGTGAATGCTTTGGTCCATATAAAATAAATGAAAATTAATTAATTTAAATTTTATGAGTAGTTTGAAAAATAAAGATAAAAACTATCTTGTAGAAAACTTGATTGTTTTCTTTTTATTTATTGTTTTTATATTTTTTAAATCACTAAAAACGTTATCTGAAATTTTTTCTTATGGTATCTTTAAAAAAGAAATTTTAACTACAAAAAGTAACCTTGGTTTTGATATAAAAATTAAACTCAAATAGAAATGACTATATTTTTAATATTTTTAGTTTTAGTAATAATCATAATGATTTATAAATATATAACTTTTAAAAAATTAAATAAAAATAATCTTTTTAAATTTAAAACAAAACTTCTTAGTAAGGAAAAAAATATTGAAAAAATATTTTTGAGAGAAGATGAAAAAACTACTTCAAATCCAAATATAAATATAAGAATTGAATATTATGATAATGAAGAAGTAATAAAAAGAAAGTCTAATATACACAGAGCTAGACTCTCAAAGTTTAAAAAATCAAAGTTAAATGATGAAATGATATATATGGATGATGATCAAAGAATTTTTAAATATATTGATGGTAAGAGGCAGTATTTATGATTCTACTTCACTAATCACACTCAAGACTTTCTCTTGTCGATACTCCAGTGGTTGGGTTTATTCCTTCGGCGATATCACAAAGTTTTCTTTGATCCTCACTGTCAAGAATTGCAAAACTAAAATCTGCCCCTTCTATTTGAGCACCAGCAAAACTACTTCCTGATGCAATCATATTAACTAAAACAGCATTTCTTAAGTCAGTTTTTTGGAAATTTACTCGATCAGAGAGGGTATCTGTAAGATCTACTCCATTCAAATTAGAACCTTTTAGATCAGATAAAGTTAATGTAGTTCCGTGTAAATCAACGTCACTAAAGTCAGCATCCCTAGCAACAGCTCCTGCTATAGATGATAAATGTAAATCTTCTCCATGAAAATCAAATCCCGTTATATCAGATCTTACATAACTTGGTACTTCGTCTCCTTCACCTTTTACAGCTACATTTGCTCCAGCATAAACTGGTGTAGATAAAATTAATAAAGAGAAAGTTAAACATAAAAAATATTTTATAAAACTAAAAAATTTCATATTAAAATATTGCAATAAAATTATTTTATAACAATTAAATAATTATTTTTATTTATATATAAATTTGGACGATGTTTTTAAAATTATTTAACACTAAAAAATTTAAATTTTGGCTTTAGATTATTTATACAATCAAGTAACTTCTTATTATCTTTGATATTAATTACTTTAAATTCAGATTCTAATGTAGCTCCTTTGTCTCTTATTGCTTGATTTAAAACTATAGAACCGTTGTTATCAGAAACTGATCTATGGAAAGTACCTCTTGGGATTCTTAATATATATCCACAGGACTCTAATCTAACTTTATAAAAAGGATACTCCCAACCAAAATTAACCAAAAAGAATGTTCTTCCTCCAGAAATAGCTAATAGATTATCTTCTTGTTTGTGGTGTATATAAAATGCCCAATTACCTAATTCTTCATCATTAGGAGGGCTAATTGCAGGACCATTATGAATAACTAAATCTCTGCAATTAGATTTATTTATGCTTATATCAAAAAATTTAACGTTTTTTGTATCTCGAAACTTTTCATAACTCATCAATTCAAAAAAATCTGATTTCTTTGATTTAAAATTTTGGATTACTAAACTTGAATTCAATTTCCTTAAAATATTAAACAAATGAAAACAGATAAATACATTAAAGAACGTATCAGTTGAAACTAAAAATGAAGAAAAATTTTTATATTTACTTTTCTTATAATATTTTTTTTAGATTTATATCTTTATTAGTATTTATTAATACCAAAATGGATATCTAATTAATGGATCTATTTGATTATTTTATTCTTTGATGTATATTTCTTAAAAATCTAAAGACATGGTTTCTGGAAATTTGCAACTTGTTTTTTTTAGATATTTAGCAAGTTTTCTTTTTATTCTCTCTCACAGTTTGCTTGTCCTAGATCATATACCTTTTGGTGCCGCACTTCATGGACTTGGTGAAGTTTTTATTGCCCCTTGGGCTTTTAAGGAAAGAGCTTGGGATCTTGTAGTTATTGCAGTTTTATTTTTCTTCTTTGATATTTGGGGACTTATAAACACTCCTTGGAATTAACTGATATTATTTACTTATAAATTGTTGGTAAAATGATATTAAAAATAAGAAAAAATACATATCAAATTTTTAAATTATTCTTTCTACTATATTTAGCATATATTCCCCATTTATATCCGCATAATTTCATTAATGGGGGTTGTAAAGATCATTGCTACTCAAATGATAAAGCGATCATTAACGAAAAAAATTTAGATAATCTTTATGATCAAGAGGAAATCGATAGTAATAATTCATGTTTAAATAAATCACTTTGTAGAGGCTAATCCTCCAAAAATTTTTAAATCTATTTTTTGAAATTGATCTTTTGTGGTTATCCTAAAGTTTATATTTGCTTGGTAATTTTTCTTAGGAAGCTTTATTTGACTTTTAATTATAAAAATAAAAGTATAAATTAAAGGTAAAAGTAAAGAAGCAATTGCAATAAAAGAAATTATTTGGTTCAACCTAATAATTGGTTTTTTTACAAGGTCCTCTCCGCATAAGCCACAAATTAGATAACCTTTTTGATTTTGTTTTTCAAATTGATACTTAGGATTGCAATAAGGGCAATAATATTTAACCATCACTTTAAAATTTAATTTCTTCAATTATTATCTATAAATCTATAATATTGTTATCTTAATTTTTAAATAAAAAAAAAGAGAGCTTATAAAAGCCCTCTTTTAACTATTACTTTTATTTTCTGAAGTTAATAACGCACCTATATCATTGATCCTTGTTAATAACCTCTATTCAGCTAATGCTCACCAAATTTAACTAATTGTTCTTAACTGGGGCAAAAACTCTAGAATTAAGCTTGTTTCTTATAGGGCACCTAAACGATGCGGAAGAAGGAAGCTTAGACATTAATAAAAAATAATTGGAGCAGTTAATTAAATTAGTTCGAGTTATTCCGAAATTTCTGGCAGGCTATCGATCATTTTGAAAGACCTCCTAGAACTCAACACTATAAAATTAAGAAAAATTTTATCTAATGGCAATCCGTTTTTATACGCATTGCTTTTTATACCAAAATGTCCGAAAGTGGTAATGTATTGCCTTTTTTTATTAGAGATAAATCGTAGTTATAAATTTAGTATGAAGTAAAAAAATTTAAAATTTAAATCTTTTTGAGATATTTAGTAAATTTTGCTCATTTATTTTGATATTTAATTCGCCTATCTTATTTTTAAGTATATTCAGGAATTTTTTATTATGAAAAATGTCAAAGTTGATAATAATGATAAATACAATCCTATAGATGAATATTTTCAATGCCTTTCATATTGCGATATTCATCCAAAGGGTATAGATAATGACTGTGAGTTTATTTGCATGGAAAGGCATTTAAAATCAAACTATTGGTAAATTTCTTAAGTTGTATTTATCTATTTAAATCCTTTTGAAAAAAGATTGGTACGAACATTGAATTTCCATACATAAACCTTACCTTTTGCGTTAACTGCAGCAAGTGCGCAATCATCAGGTCTCCATGATATTGCTCCTACTAAATCTCCTGCGAATGCAGCACCAACAGGATCCCCATTACCATCTTTTCTTAGGAAACTAGCAACCACAGAACCATCTCTGGAACCCGAAGCTACAAGCATACCTTTATTTGAAAAGGCTAGACTAGAAATCGGTTCTGTATGGTGACATAGCTCTCCTGGCATGGTTCCCTCTGGACCATTACCTATAAAGCTCCAGACTGTTATTCTTTCACTTCCACTAGTTGCTAATAATTGTCCGCTGTCATCAAAAGAAAGGTGACTTGGTTTTCCAGGATAGCCTGTCATTTCAGCATCCATTCCAGTTGATCTTCTCCAAAAATGAACTGAATTGTCTTGACTCCCGCAGGCGACTATATCTCCATCCGGGCTTAATTCCATTGATACCAATGATCCTTGCCACTCGAGTTTTTGATTCGTTTTATTGTTAACTATGTCAAAGAAGGTCACTCTACCGTAGCAGGCTGTTGCTAACTCGTTTTTATTTGACCATGTTATTGCACTTACTGTGCTTGTATGTTCATCTGAAATCCATTTTTCTTCACCTAATTCATTAAAAACATAAACTTTTCTTGATGAGGCTATTGCTAGAAACAAACCGTCATTGGACCACTTGAGGTGTTCTACCCAACCTTTACCAAGATCAATTGTTTTGATTAATTTAGCATCGTGGCAATTATATATTTGTACATTTCCGTCTTGACCTGATGTCGCAAAAATTTCACCTTCTGGATGGATGCACATTGCTAGCAGACCACCAGAATGTATTTTTTCTTTTTCCCAAATAATTTTTCCAGTATCTCCTTCAAATGCGAAAAGACCTCCTGCTACGTCACCCACAATAAATTGCTTTCCTTTAAGGGCCCAACCACAAGCTAAGGCGTAATCATTAACTTCTGCGGTCCATCCCTCATGGAACATACCTCTTGGGCTAAATGGTTCTATATCAGGCATTTATCAAAACCTTCTTGCATCTCTTTCTCATCTAAATTTCTACCAATAAAAACAAGTTGGTTTCGCCGTGGCTCGTTACCCCATTCTTTATCAGGTTGTGCGGTAAATAACATATGTACTCCTTGGAATACTATTCTTCTTGGGTTACCTGAGTAACTTATGAAACCTTTAGTTCTGAATATATCCACCCCTTTTTCTGAGAGTAGCCTACCCATCCAAGTGTTTAGTTTCTCTGGGTCAACATCTCCAAATCGTTCTATTGCAATTGAACCTACTTCATCATCATGCTCGTGCTCTGCCTGCCAGAACCTTTCAACATTGAAGGGAATCTCTTTTGAATTGTTTACATCAATCTTTATTACTTTCATCTTGAATTCTTCAGCGGTGTGTTGCGTAAACAAACCTATTTTTGTTGGCTTTTCTATGTTCAGGATGAATGATTTATTTCCTTTATCTTCCAATTGAAGATTTATATGTTCTCCAAATGGAATACTATTCCCAGGTTCTAGAATTTTAGCTTTTTCTGCATAAAGTCTTACAGAGGATTCAGCACCATCTTTAAGTTCTTCCTCGGTTGAGCCTTGATTTGTAAAAGCTACTAATGACATTTCAGGATCGGGTCCTTCTTCTAGAATTAATTCATATTTACCTGCATCAAGATCGTAAACACCTGTCCATTCAAATGGATACTCTGGTTCAAGGAACGTAGGCCTGCGCTTAAGAATCTGATCTAGATCAAATGCACTAAGATTTAAGACTGTTTCAATTGGTACTTGGGCATTCTCTGCTCTAATAATTCTAGTCATTCGGTTCATATCTCTCAATCTTGATTCAAGGGTATCTAATGCATCATCAGAGACTAAATCAGTTTTATTAAGGACAAGAACATCTGCAAATGCAACTTGTTCTGAACTTTCATCACTCCTTCCTAGTTGCTGTTCAATATGAGCAGCATCAACTAAAGTCACAATTCCGTCGAGAGTAAATTCGGAACTAATTTCTTCATCCATGAAAAAAGTCTGAGCAACTGGCCCAGGATCTGCTAATCCTGTCGTTTCTACTAAAACATAGTCAAACTTATCTCTTCTTTTCATAAGGTTGCCAAGGACTCTTATTAGATCACCGCGAACAGTACAACAAATGCAACCATTTGACATCTCAAATACTTCTTCATCAGCATTAATTACGAGTCCTTGATCTATACCTACTTCACCGTATTCATTTTCGATTACTGCTATTCGTTTCCCATGCTCTTCACTTAATATTCTATTAAGAAGAGTAGTCTTACCTGAACCTAAGAATCCAGTAAGGATGGTAACAGGAACTTTATCTTTGATACTCATTTAATGGCTTTTACTCAATAAATAATACTTTCATATAATAGTAATATTTAGAAATGAAAACCGTTTTTATTAGAATAATTTAATTAGATAGATTCTCCCAGCTGCTTTCTATATTTGAACCAGCTTTTTTATCGCAAGATCCTCCTAGAGAATTTACGATAGTGCAAGTATTGTGAACAGCTACTGAAACAGTGTTCCCATCCATCATTAACCCGTCAACAAATATTTGCTTAGAAGAAATAGGAATAGAACTTTGTCTACTTAGATTTCTTAATAATTTAGAGGTTGGTTTTTGTTCTGGGAAAAGAACTGAAACATTGTCTTCTTTAAGCTCCGCAAGTACAGACTTTATATTATCAGGCCTCAAACTTGAGGAGTCTCCAAGAAAATCTAGTAAACTGATTGTTTCAAAACCAAAAGCATCGCCGTAATATTCCATTGCTTTGTGTTTAGAAACAATTACTCTTTTCGACTCTGGGATAGAGCTTACTTGTTCAACAATCCAAGAATCTAAGTCTTCTAATAACGAATCGACATTATTGAATCTCTCATTAATTAATTTTCTGTCATCTCTATTAAAAACTGAAATGTCTTTTTTCAAATTATTTTTAACAACTTTGCCCATTTTTATGATGTTATGTGGATCATGCCAAATATGAGGATCCAGGCCACCATGGTCATGATGGTGGTGATGCCCCTCTCCTTCATCAGGTACTTGTGCTATTGGTTCGACATCGCTATTTAAAACATCTTTGAAAAAGTGTTCATTTGCCTCAAACTCAAAAGGCATATGTTCAGTAAAAAATGTATATTGACCATCATCTTTGATCTCCACGTTAAAAACGGTGCTATCTTTTCGTTGATCAAATTTAAGAACATAAGCTTTATTATTTGCAGTCAAAGTTCCTTTGTTTTTCTTATTTATTGTTTCTTTAGCTCCTAATAGTTCTTTCGCTAAATCTTCAGATCTTTCTATATCGTTAGATTTAAGTATTACCATCTTCATTGCAGGATCTGCATATTCGCCATCAACTTTTGCAAAAGACCAAGTATAGTTACCTTTTTTTAGATCAAATCTACCTGCCCATTCAAAAGATCCTTCAGCGTGATCATCATGGCCACCATGGTCTGAATGGTCACCATGTCCTTCATGATCAGAGTGGTCATCTACTTTAGCTGAATGATCAGCGTGATCATCATGCCCACCATGGTCTGAATGTTCACTATGTCCTTCATGATCAGAGTGATCATCTACGTCTATTGCACTTACACCTACCACAACAGTTTTCTTTTTACTTTCCCAATTCCTCATGCTTGGAGTCATTTCTTTCCCAAGAGTGAATACTTTATCTGCACTATTTAGTAATTGAGCTTGCCTTGGATTTATCTTTAAGTCATGTACGTCTTGCTTCCTATCAACTAAGCAAGTGACCTTATCTGAAGGTAATGCAATTGATTTAACTAAATCACAAACCAATGGTTCTACAGCCACATATGACTTTCCTTTAGCTAGTAAATCTTGCCCAAAACCTAAAAAAATAAAAGACGCTGCGATTACAGAATTTTTGATAATTAACTTGGTTGAACTGTTTTTATTTAATAAAAGTCTTTTGAAAATTGACATAAAAAATTATAGATATCTAAAAATGATAATCATTTTCAAAATTACTGACAAGTAAAGGTTTCAATTGTTATGAAAAGAATACGAAGCGTGTATTATTGGTAAGCTTATAAGGTGAATATTTTAAAAATTGATTAATGGCTACTTTAGTCGCTGAAAATTTAACCTATTCATACACTAAAAAAAGTAAGCCAGCTTTAAATAAAGTATCAGTTGAGATTAAACCCGGAACTTTAACAGCGCTAGTTGGTCCAAACGGAGCTGGTAAATCTACTCTTCTTAAATTACTTCAAGGACAAAATGCCCCAGACAAAGGGGAAATAAAAATTGATGGGGACAAGTTATATAAATCAAGATCTCTTGTTGCACTTATGCCTCAAAGAAGTTCTATGAATTGGAAGTTTCCAATTACAGTAGAAAAACTAGTATCTCTTGGACAAATAAAGTATTCAAAATCTAGAAGTAATGCTCCCTTTCAAATCAAGGCACTTCTAGCAAATCCTAATGCCTGGATCAATAAATGTTGCGAATTGGAGGCGACAATGCAAAGAGTTGGGATAGCAAACTTGGCTAATAGAAGACTAGATTCTCTTTCAGGTGGACAGCAACAAAGGGCTCTTCTAGCAAAGACTCTTATGTCACCGGCTAAAATCTTTCTTCTTGATGAACCTTGCGCCGCATTGGACCCTCCTGCTAAAGAAGATTTTCTAAAAATTGTTCGTCAACTTGCAGATGCGGGTCTTTCTCTGCTTGTCAGTAGCCATGATTGGGGAGAATCTTTAAATAATTATGATCAAGTAATAGTTCTAGATAAAACAGTTTTGGCCGTTGGTAGTCCTGATTCAATAAAAGATAAATTAAATTCTATAAACATTAGCGCAATAAATAAAAATAATATCTGTGATTAGAAAATGTTCTTTTTTAATTCTGGGCCTGATAACAGTTTTGGCAAAGGCCGAAATATTCGAGTGTATGAAACAAAAGTTGAAACTTTTCTGGATTTTTTTTAGGAGTTTGAATATCTTTTACTGGACAACCTTCCATTTTCGATGTCTCTCCGCATTGTACACAGGTTAAATGATGAATATCTCTATCAACAGGAGTATAAAGAACCTCACCTGTTGGAAGGTGTCTAGAACGAATTAGGCCATGCTTTATCAAAATTTGCAGATTTCTATAAACAGTTGTCAAACCCATAGATTTTCCTTTGTTAATCAATTGCCGATGCAACTCTTGTCCGCTCAATTCATCATCGCATCTATCAAGTTCCTCAAGAAGTTGTTCTTGTCTTTTGGTAATCTCAGTATTACTCATCATAGTTTTCACTATCTTTTTATGTCTCGTATTTTCGATCATAACGAATCATTCAAATAATGTCTTTTATAAATAACAACTGGTGGCTTGTTCCATTAATAATAACTGTTTTTACAGGAATCTTATGCCCAGCAATGGGAACTGTATTAATCACTCATAAAAGATTATTACAAGTTAATTTAATTTCTCATTGTGTCTTGCCTGGACTTGCACTAGCACTAGCTCTAGGAGTACATCCTTCTATTGGAGGAGTTATTAGTGGTCTTCTAGGCTCTGTATTTGCTGAAAGTTTAACTAATAGAAAAAGTGAAAATTATGAAGCAGTTATGAATACTATTCTAGCTGGAATGCTTGGATTTGGAGTTCTTATTATTCCTCTACTCGGAATAAGAATAGATTTGGAGGCAGTCCTATTTGGAGATTTGTTGACAGCAAATTTTGGGGATTTACTTAGAACAATAATTGCATTTCTAGCTTTTATAATTTTGATGACTTTCGGATACGAAAAAGTTGTATATGTTGGACTAGATCCAGAAGGTGCATCAGCTAGTGGTATAAATGTTTCTTTATTAAATCTTGCCCTTAGCTTCACCACTGCATTAGTAATTGTTAGCTCGATGTCAGCAGTTGGCGTGATTCTTGTAATTGCTCTTCTTTCAACCCCAACTTTGTTAGGGCTAAATAAGGCTCATAGTTTAAGAATTGCAATGATGAGGTCTTCATTTTTTGGATTATGTATTTCTTTATTAGGTTTCATTCTTTCTATAGTCTTTAACTTGTCTCCTGGGCCTGCAATTAGTGTTATTTGTGTTGCCTCTCTTATGATTCCTAAATTTCGTAAATAATTAAATTTTAAATTACCAATAAGGATTTAATACTTCAAAAAGTTAATTGAGGAAATAAATTCTTTTAATTATTTTGAAGCTTTTCAACAACAGATTCCTTGCTGATTTGTGCAACATCATGTAAGCCATTAGCGTCAAACCATGGAGCTTCTTCCCAGTCAAAACCTTCCCCAAAAGTATTATCAGGTGAAGCTACATACCAGTGACACGATGCATCAGGAACATCAACAGCACATTTTGACCAATCAGCGTCCCATTGTGGAACTTGGACCCACATCACAGCAGCTAATAAAAGGGAAAAAATAAAATTCATAATATTAAGTTAACAAAATTTTGAGAGATTCTTTTCACATTCCTTCTTTCTTTTCTTCCAATAATCCTCGAGGATTTGATATTTATGTTCACTTTTAAATTCTTTAAAAGGCCTATCAAGAGTAATAATTGATTTATTTTTCATTTTTATAGCAAAATCTATCTTTATTTATATATATAAATCATTTTTATTACTTATTTGAAGTGGATTTATACTCAATTTAGAGAATTTCGTTGAGAAAATTAATATTAGTTTTCTTAAATTGCAGAGAATTAATTATTTATTAATTCTATTAATTATTTATAAATATATTCCCTAAATATAAAAGTATATTAATTTATAGATTCTTATGAATATGTAAGTATTTATTTGGATTTATAGCTATATAATTAATCGAATATATTACAATTCCCCCAAAAATATAAACAAGAAAAATTGTAGAAATAATAAAAACTATTTTTATAAGAATTGTTTTCATATAAAATAAAGCATATTATTTATATTTTTGAAGATTAAAGAGATTTATTTGCAGATAAAGAATAATTAGTAATTTATACTCTAAGCTTTTAAATTACTCGAGGAGTAGATTATACCTATCAGAAACTCCTCACACATTTTTTTCTGATACTTTAAAGTACTCAAGGTAATCCTTTGAGTACTTTTTGTTTCTCTTGCTATGTGACAGTTACTATAGAGTCCTAATATGTATCGCATTCTTCTGTTATTGATGGGATATTAGATATGTGTGTAGGAGGAACTGATTTTAATCAGTGGAAACAAGGAAACACTTGATCTAAATCAGTTTATTAAAAAGATCTCTCGTCGAGAGATCTTTTTTTTTTTAATTATTTTGAAATTTAATAGATTTATGAAAATAATTTATCTAATTATTTTAATGTTTACAAGTTTTCTATATCCTGAGTCATCATTGGCCTCTCAAGTAGAGTTAAAACCCTGTATAGAAGTTGCTCACTGTGTAAGAGAAGAATGGGATGTTAGAAATAGTGAGAATCCTTTTGAATCAATTCAATCAATTATTGAAATTACTCCACGCACAGAAATTGTAGAACTTAATCGAGATTATCTTCATGCTCAGGTAACTAGCAAATGGATGAAGTATGTTGACGACTTAGAGGTTTCTTATTTTCCTGAATTGAAAAAATTGCTAATAAGATCAGAATCAAGAGTTGGAGAAAGCGACTTAGGAGTAAATCAAAAAAGAATTGATTTATTAAAAGAAAAGATGTTTTAGTAACCGTCGATCATAAATTTTATTATGATTTTATCTTTTTAGCTTTTTTATATTTATAAATTTCCTTAGAAAAAAAAGTAATAATTTATAACTTGCATTCTAATAGGTATTATTATTAGGAAATTATTATAAGAAAAATATTATAAGAAAAATGATAATAAATCTTATTTTCTTAATTGTATTAGGTTTACTTACTTTTTTGTCCTATAAGAATATAAAAAAACATGGAATTATTTGGATAGCTAAAGGCCTTTTGCAAATTGGAATATTAATATTATTTATTGGTGGGTTTTTAAAAATATTTATTAACTTACCTCCTAATTTATATATAAAAATTCTTTTTTTTATCACGTATATATGGTGCACTGTTGGTATAAATGCTAATTTCATGATTCCTTTGATTAACTTTATTGATAAAAAATTAGATCAAAAATAAAATTTACATAAGGTGCTAGTCCTTATTTGAATAATAATTTTTATTATATATTCCTTATGATTTTTTCATTAAGTATAGGATCTCTAAATCCTGCAATGAGTCAGATATTTTTCTTTTTAAAAAACTTAATTCAGCTGCACCAACTTTAGATTCTTTAATAATTTTTTCTGCTTGATCAATAGCATGTTCAATATTTCTAATTTTGAGGTCTCTTATTGAAGGATTATTTTCACATTTTCTTTTTGTATTTTTATCGAGCATATAAAATAAAAAATAATTTAATAGTTTTAGTTTAAAATTATTAAATTTCCATAGGATAAATAAAATATACTATTATGTAAACGATTATTTTAATGATAGTAAAACCTCTCAGTAATTTATAGAGTATTTTTTTTATAGTGTAATATATACCTAGAATTTATAACTAATTTGGAAGAATCAAAACTAACTAATGAGGAAGATAATTCAAAAGAATCATCCCCTAAGATTGAGAAAGACATTAAAAATGAGCAGAATGTTGAAGCATTTTCTGAATTACTTGAAAAATCAAGTGATCAAAATGTTTTACAACAAAAATCAAATCTTAATTCCCAAGAATTAAAATTACTACCTATAAAATCTCTTTTTGAGAGATTCCGTAATGAAGGTATTGATGGCATTACAACAAATCCTAATCAAAAAATGTTAGCTTTACTAATAATCTTATTGATTAATTTGAGTGTCTTTTTAGCAATTGCAAATTTTGGTAAGGCCTACTTAAAAAATGCAGGAATATTGTGAGTATAAAATAGTTATTCTTTTTAAACTATGCCTTTACATTTTTGATTCTTTAAAGAAACTATGATATTTTCATGTCAGATTAATAAATCTAGAATAATTGGATAAGAATGAAATGGAAAATCCAGTGGTTTACCTCTCTAATTTAATTAAAAAGTTAGATGTAAATAAGCGAAATGGATTTGTAGCTTTAGCTATAGTAAATTTGTTAGTAATTTTCTTATTTAAGTTGTTCTTACAAGGTACTGGATTATTATCTTGACTTTTAAATCAATTTTATTCTGCATTTTCAAATTGCTTAGCTAATTTAAAAGCTTTTTTAATTATAAGAAACCCTCCATAAGCACCTGCAATTAATGGAAGAATAATTAAAGGATTAGGAGAATAATCAGAATAATTTTTTACACCATCAACGTATTCATATCCCGAACATTTGAGAAATAAGAAGCTAAATAAGGTAATACTCCAACCAATTATTGATAAGAATCCTCCTTTCTTATCACCTTCATAGAATCTGTCTAAGCCAAGGCCCCAACCTCCTATTAAAAATATTCCTCTTACAACAGAATTTTTTTCTTGTTTATTAATCATAATATATAAATGTTCATTACGAACATAACTTAAATTAATAAAAAATGTTTGTTATTTCATAAAAAGTTAAGCTTTAGGTCGATAATTTTTCTTAAATTGATTTTGTTGGCCTTATATAAATAAAAATATTTCCATATAGATCTTTCGTAATTCTTAATTCATCATCTATATATTTTATTGATAATGAGCATGATGGACTTACTTTATTCCAAGGTAATTTTTCCCATACTTCTTTAACTGGGTACCACCTCTCCATAAGTAATTTACTGAATAAAGGAATTTTATTAAGCCCCTCAACTTTAGATACTTTAGTTTTCTTCAAATTCATTTTGAGCAACTTATCCTCTAAGACCAAGTTGTCTGCCAAGGTAATAACTCTTCCTCCAAAAGTAGGCAACAGTTTGAACCAACCTATAACAGGTATTGTTGTGAGCCCAAATATTGTAGTGTCGAAAGTTGAAATAAATTCTTTTTTATCAAAATCAATCTTTTGAACAATTCTTCCAATTGTAGAGATACCAAATGATCCAACTTGTAATTGATGCAATTTAAAAAAAAGATTACTTTTAAACTCATTATTTAATGCTTTTTCGATAGCAAGAAAAAATGGAGAACTACGGAATAATTCAACATTTGAATAAATTAATTCCCATTCTCCAGATAATGATTCCGCTGATATTTCTGAGCTGTAAATTTTAATACTTTCTATTAAATAATCCATTTCAATTAGTTTCTCTTGATAGATTGGAGAAATTAATTTATTTAGTCTTTGTCCTCTATCAGTTACGGCAGCGATTTGAAATATCTTTTTTTTTATCTCATCAGTTTCTTTCATAATTAGAATTTAATTAGAATTTTTATTTGAAGATTCTAGAAATTAAATTTATGAATAAATGATAAATTTAAAAATCCTGTTAATAAAATTTAAATCATTTATTCGCCCCATCTTTTGCCAATTTCAAATCCCCATTTTGTAGTTAAGTTAATTACTTCTTCATGATTCTTGCAGTTTGATAATTCTCTCCTTTTTTGCGGATTTTCTTTTATAAGCTGGGCAATAAGATTTAATTGCTCTATCTTTTTTAAAAATTTCTTTAGGTCTTTATCAGACATTATATTTTAAGAGGTATATTTCTGATCATAAGTAAAAATATAATATAGAACCCAAATTATGCTAGTGATTAGAATTGCAACCATTATATTTACTGACCAAACAACTTCTATCATTATTATTTTGTAGCTATATTCTAATATAACGAAAATATTTTTTAATTAACTAAAGTAAATATTAGTTGTTTCCTAAAAAAAGAATACCCTATATATAATATAACTTTAAATTGTGTTTAAACATGGGAGAAGCAAAAAGAAGAGAAGAGATGGGTTTACCTCCACGAGAAAAGAAAATAGATAATAAAGAATCTAAAGTAAAATTAAATAGAATCTTGAATAAATTTCCATATTTGCCAATTATATTAGGCTTTTTTTTATTAGCGATTTTAATAATAGACTTAGTTAATTACTATAAATAAGTTAAGGAATATCAAATTATGATGGAAATATAAAGCAAATCAATCATCTTTTTTACATAACTAGTTATTAAAAGTAATAATCTTTTTTGATATTTTTTATACAAAAATAAATTTAATTCGATTTATAATATTAAAAATAAATAAACTAAATTGAAAAAAAAAGAAATTAAAAAAAAATATAGTGAATTAATTAGTAAAGCTAAATATGAGAATGGAAGAAAAGAATTTCTTTTTTTACTTAAAAAGGCTGCTAAATTAAGATCAAAGTATGAAATTAATTATTAGATAATTAAAAAGATAATTCTAAATGTAAAAATATTTATTGAAAAAATTTTTTCATGAGATAATCAGTTGAGTTTTTAATTTTTATGAATAAAAAAGGGTATACGACTGAAAGTGGAGGAAGGCAAAATGGATTTGCAAACGAACCTGAAATAAATCCCATTTCAGAAGGAGAATCAATAAAATCTCTTTTACTTTTTATTGGAATATTATTACCTGTATTAATAGGTGGTTATTATTATTTAAAAACACTTGATATCTTTTAAATTTTTACAAACAATTTTTTGGAATATATTTCTATCCTCTCTAATATAGCTTTCATTAACTTTTCAAATAAACAATTAAACCAATACTTCTTTAAAAATAACTTAAACTTCTTAAGTTATTAATATATTTTTTAAAAAATATTTGTAATAAATTATTATTATAACTTTGATAAGGTGTAGATCACCTAAACAACTTCAAACTTTATAAATCAATTATTTAAAATATTTCATGTTTAATTAGATTGCAAATATTAATTCAATTATTACTTAGTATTTAATCCTTTTTCTTGTTAAAGTTTTAAGGAGTTTGTAGAGAAATTTCTTTTTAAAGAGTACTTATAGTAACAAGTTCCATTAAATTTCTTGAATAGAGGTAATTCTGAAAAACCTCTGAATAAAAAGCTTTTTTAGCAATAAGCTTTGACTCAAATTCTATTACTAAACCCAATTGTCCACCATCCCATTTACTTGAATTGGATTCCTGGATTATATCTCTTTTTACTATTTTCCCCCCAACGGATTTAATCCATGGTAGTACCGTTCTTAGATATTCCAGAAATAGATCTGAGTTTCCTATCGAGATTTTTTTAAGCCAGTAGCTCTTTGTCATCAAATCCACATATACTGGGTAGAATATAGCATATGGTTGACTATTTCTTCACTATTCAATTTTGTATAATTATTTTGGTTGAACTCGAAGAAAAATTAGATGAATTTATTAAGTATTTAAAATAAAAGTTATTTTTTTATCCAAATCCACTTTAAAAAATAATATATGGGTAAATATTTAAAGGATTCCTTTGGTATTTCATATGAAATGAATTTTAATGTTTCTTCTAACCAATATCCAATATCTATTCCATATAAATTTCTTTTTAAAATTATCCATAAATCTTTATTAAATAATGAGTTTAAATTCATATAAATATATTCCCAATGAAAGGTATTCCAAAAATCAATGAAATATGAAGATATCATTAACCAAGTAGATATGAAAAAAAAACTTTTAAAAAATCTAGATATATTATTCATCTAAATAATTTATTTCTATTTAAATTTGTCATATTTTTAAAATATGAAGTTATTTTATTATCTTTTTTTTTATTTTTATAAATTATGCTCAAAAAGAAATAAAATTCATTTCGTAATTATGTAGTGGAAAGTTGTTATTTTTCTTTTTTAATATTCTGTGCAATTAAGTTCTTATCTCTAAGGAAAAAACCTAAGAATAAAAAAGCAATATATAGTAAAATACTAAATCCTAATATTAAAAAAATTTTTGTATAGTCCATAAAAATAATTTTCTTTATAAATATAACTTATATAGTTAATATGAAATTTAATTAATAAAAATCTTTAAATCTTTTAGTTCCGATTCATGTATTAATTCTACGTTATTTGCTTTTGCCAGCTTTTGAGCAGCTTTGGTAAATCCTGATTTTGAAACTAATACTGCATGAGTTCCTTTCCAATATAATTTTCCAGCAGAAATTTCTTGAACTGCTTTGTTTCCAATAGATTTTTCATGATTTTTACATTGAATACATACTCTAAACTCATCTATTGAGGCAATTAGATCAACTCCTTGATCTCCTGAACTTGGCGTTTCTTTAACATTCCAGCCAGAATTTATTAGTATATCCATACAGTTATTTTCAAAATTAATGCCTTTGTTATAATTCTCATTGCTTTTCTTTAAAGAATCATTTTTTAATATGTTTAAACATGATTTCTCTATTTGACTCGCTATAAATACAAACCAATCATCAATTTTAAGTTCTCTTCTTATACCAAGTATTTCATCATCAATAGTTGGATTAACAAGTACATATGATCTCCACTTATCAAAAAACAAATCTGGGCTTTCAAATTTTTTTATAATAACTTTTTCCCAAAAGTATGGTATTCCTTCTTTAAATTTCTTAGAACCATTTTTAATATTTAACTCTATGGTTTTTAGATCAAGAGGAGGATTTCCAATCCACTTATTTAGGTCTTCATTTCCGTATGCGTCTATATTAATTAGTCTTATCCTTTCTTCTAATAAATTATATTTATTTTCTTCTATTAAGTTAGTAATCACTTGAATAAAATATTTTGCATTAAGATCATTATTTAATTTAATCCTTTTCTTTTTTTCTAAGTAATTTTTAACGATTTTAAAAGAGATGAAAATTAGAAAAACAATAAATAGAATAAAAATATTTATCATAAAAATATTTAATATATAGAAATCAAAAAGTTTTGGTTTTTCTTATTACAAAATTATTTTTTGTAATTAATTTAGAATCTTTTACTTCAATACCATTTATAGCTGATATTTCTCCTTTAATTCCTTCTATAGTTAATTGATCAATAATACCTTTTATTACTTCGTCTTCAACAAGCTTTCTATCAATTCTTTTAGGTGTAATATCTGTAAGCCATTTTGAGGCCTTTTTTTTTACTACCTCTGTTGGGTTAGTTATCTTTAGATAGATTGCCATCTTGAATTATATCTAATTTAATTATAAGGAATTAAATTGTAAGTATTGATTTTTCTGGTTATTTTTATTATTTCTAAATTTATGTCATAAAATGATTTAAATATTTTCAGAGCTTAATAATATAATAATTTCTTAATTTAATTATAAGCATTTAATTTTCTAAATGCCTTTGATAAAAATTCAGGCCTTCTTCTTATTATAGAGAAATTATCTTTATTTATTAAAACCATATTTACTTCTGCAGTAGTTAAAACTTCTTTTTTATCGTTTAGGAAGTTTGAATTTACATTTATTTTAGGACTTTTGCTGATATTAAAAATGCTTTCAATTATTATTATTTCTCCAAGATATAATGGTTTGATGTACTTTATGGAAGAATTTATTAAAGGTAAATCAAAACCTCTTTTAGTTAGATCAAAGTAATTTACACCAACTTCGAAAAGGGCATTTATACGGGCTTCTTCAAGCCAATTAAAATAGTTTCCATGCCACATAACTCCAGCATGATCTGAATCTTGTGGCAGTACAATTTTATTTGTTTTCCAAACTGATTTCGATTTCATATTTAAATTTATAAATTATATTTTTATATTTATAAACAAATAAATACTATAAATTGTATTGCTTATGATTATTCTTAATTAAAATAAAAAATAATTCTATTTATATTTATAAATTTATGTTTAATAGAAAATATAGAGGAAGAAAAATTAAAAAGATATTTCAGTGGGAAGAATATTTAAATTGGAGAAAAATGTCGCCAAAGCAAAAGATAAATTTTAAAAGAGCCTGTTTATTCCCTTTTTTGGTATATATCGTTTATGCATTTCTATATCAATACTCAGTGGCAATTCTTTTAATAATTGGAATCTATTTTTTTATGAGATTTATGAATAGAAATAAGTTAAGTAAATAGATTCTTTTATAGATAATTTGATTTATTTAGTTTTGTATTCAAATAATAAATTTTTTACAATTAACTTTCTGGGCATATCAGAATAGTAGTAATTAAATTTCTTCTATGAAAAGGATTGTTTTATTATTCGTAATTGTTTTATCAGTATTTTTAAGTGGTGGCGAACTTTTTGCAGAAGATATAGAAAATAATATTGGATATAATATAGAAAATAATCTAGAAAATAATATTGGATATAATATAGAAAATAATATAGAAAATAATCTAGAAAATAATATAGACAATAATACTTCTAAAGAAATAGAACTAATAAATGAAGATACTAACAATACAATTGAGAAACCCAAAACTTCCTTAAAGGATATATTCGGAGACGATCAAACATTCCCATTCGTTGCAGGTTTTGGAAAGGATTAGAAAATTAATTTAAAATTCTCATCCAATAAAAATAAACTTTTTTATAACTTATGAAAGGACTTAGAGTATTAGAACTATCAGAAGCACTTAATATAGACAGTGCGGACTTGTTAGCTATTTGTACAATCTTAAAATGTAAAGCATCTTCTCGATTAAGTATGCTTTCCTTTGAAGAATGTAAAAAAATTACCGATTATTATGAAAAAAATAATTAAATCTACCCTTAATTAAATATCAAATTTCATTTTTTCAATCTCTTTTATCATAGCTACTAATGTTGAATGAATATCTTCTTCTGATATTTCATTTTTAAAATTTATAATTGCTGATTTTTTGTCATATTTAATCTTCATGAATTTGTTATTAATTTCTTCCATATATGCATGTTTGAAATTTACTATTTTCCCATAATGTCTAAGGTATTTATGAACTGATTCAAGGTGATCCTTATTCATATGATCACAAATTCTTTTACTTACTGTTGAACTAATTACTTTCATTTAATTATAAATTATTTTTCAAGTTAATATTCTTTCTTCTTTTTTTAAAGTCTTAATCATTAAATTTATTAATTCTTTAACTTCTCTATGATCATTCGATCTTACTAAGTATTCACGTAATTTTGTCGCTCCTTGGAAATTCTTGCAGGTCCATGAAATATGTTTTCTAGCTATTAATAAACCATGATCCCCCTTATCTTTTATTAACTCTTCTAAATGCTCAATAATTAACATTAATTTTTCCTCAATATTTGGCTCTTTAAAACCTTTAATATCTTTTATTGCATAATCTATTTCACCTAGTTTCCATGGCGATCCAAGTATTGCTCTTCCTATCATTACACCAGCAGCATTGGTTTGCTTTAAACAATTTATTGCATCAGATGGATTTTTTATATCTCCATTAGCAATTAATGGGATTTCTAATTTATCTTTAAGCTGTCCAATCATATCCCAATCGGCTTTTCCGGAAAATCCTTGTTTCCTTGTTCGACCATGTAATGTAATCATAGATGCTCCCGCATTTTGGAGTCTTAATAATAAATCTTCAATATTTTCTTCTTTATTATCCCATCCAAGTCTTGTTTTTACAGTGACTGGTATTTGAACTGATTCTACAACTCTTTTTACTAATTCGACAGCTAATTTACGGTCTTTAATTAAAGCACTACCTCCTCCTTTTTTAGCAATTTTTTTTACTGGACAGCCCATATTTATATCAATTAAATAAGCTCCATAATCTTCTGCTTGTTTAGCTGCTTCAGAAACAGCGAATAATCTATTGTCGAAAATTTGCACTCCCACTGGTCCCTTTTCCAATTCAAGTTGTTTAATTTTCATATTTCCAAAACCTTGCTTTAGGCTTGATGCATTTATCATTTCCGTAAAAAGAAGAGAATCTGGTGCCCATTTACGAACAATTTTCCTAAATATGTTATCTGTAACTCCTGCCAAAGGAGATAACATAACCTTACTTTTAATTATTCTAGTAATTCCTTTACCATTCAATTTGATGTTTGATCTCATATTTGAATTTTATCTTTATCTTATAGATTATAAATTAATAGCTAGAATGTATAATTTGTTTATTTTATATCTTTAGGAAATTTATATATACTTTTTTAAGTACTCATAATTAGATAATATTTTTGTTAAATTATAAAATCTATATCCTATTAATGGTAATTATTTTTTGTTTTTTTTAATTTCATTATTATCTTCAATACTTTTTATTATTGCTCCTACGAATGTTCACGCTATTAGCTCAAACATTGATTTATCAACTGCTCAAAGTTCAGTGGGAAAAAGATTTGCAGAAGTTTATTGTGATGCTATAAATGAAGGATTAGATTCTGGATTTGCTAGTGAATATGCTTTAAATAATACTTTTTTAAAATTTGTAGCTTTTCCTGATGATGATAAATATTTAGACGATCTTTGGCTATTTACTTCTAAAAATATTGCAGATAAATGTGGTAGTTTTGTTGAAATAAAAGATTTACAGGATTTAGAGCTATTTTTTAAAGAAGAAGGTTTAATTGCATCAAATAGGGATCTTTATTTGCCAACATTTGAGAATAATTAGCTTTATTTTTAATATGTATTAAAGTATATTTAGATTATAAAAATTAGATGAAACTTTTTGGTTTAAATTCTCCAGAAATTTTTTTAATAACAGTTATTGTTCTTTCATTCTTGGGTACTAAAAGGATAGAAAAAGGTTATTTATTATTTCAAAACTTACTAAAGTTTCTTTTAAGTACAGATAACGATAATAATTCAG
>QCGD01000008.1 GCA_003280025.1 Prochlorococcus sp. AG-363-P06
TGTTTATCAATAATTAATTCTCCTGCAGAGTTTTCTAAAAGGGCTGTATTTAAACCAATTCTCCCTTTTTCAAGATCAATTTCAGTTACTAGAGCCTTTATCATTTCTCCCTCAACAAAAATTTCTCGCAAAGAACGAATCGACCCTTTTGTCAGGGAAGATTGATGAAGAAGTCCACTCGCTCCTCCTAAGTCAACAAAAAATCCATATGGTTTTACTGCTAAAACTTCACCTTCTATTAGTTGCCCTAATTTTAGATTAGCAAATTTTGCAACTAATGATGCCTTCTTTTCAGAAAGAACTAATTTTCGGGATTCTGGATTTACTTCTAGAAAAGCTACTTTCAAAGTCTTGCCAACAAGAGATTGATGATCTTCACCTTTCTCCAGTTGCGATCTAGGTATAAATCCTCTTAATCCATCTACATCGCAAGTCAGACCACCCCTGTTAAACCCATTAATTAAAACATCAATTAATTCACCATTTTTTGCTGAGTTTGAAACTTTTTCCCAACTTTGCCTAAGAATTAATGCTCTAGCACTTACTGTCACCATTCCATCAGCATTTTGTTCTTTGATAACCAATACTTCCATTTCAAGACCATTAGGAAATTTGTCTTTAAAATTAGTAATCACTCCTAATCCACATTCTTTCTTTGGCATAAAGCCAGGGGCTTTACCACCAATATCAACATAAAGGCCATCACTTTCTGTCGCTATAACTTTACCTGTAATTGTCTCTCCTGCAGTTCCTATTGGTTCATTTGCATTTAATGCTTCAAGAAATGCACTTTCATCAAAGTCGAATTCATCAACTTTTCTTTCTAATGGGAATTCTTTGCTTTCATCTAAAAAATTAAGGGGTCTATTTAAGTCTTCGTAAGAACTACTTATGTTATTAAGAATTTCGTTATTGCTATTTTTTTCTAGTTCTCTTTTATCTTCAATTAATCGAGGTTTTTTTGCGGGTAATTCCGTTTGATAAGTTTCAGGCGAATTATTCTTTTGATTTTTTAATTCTTCTTTCTCTTGAACATCTTCCTTTTTGCTTATGTGCAGAACCTGAAGAGGTTTCTTTAAGATTTCTTTATTGCCCTTAATTTGTTTATTATTTTGGGCATTATTATCGCTAACTCCCTTCATAGGTAAAATAAGAATAATTAATTATTAACATACTCTAAATCTTAGTAATCCAAATTAAAATTAATGAACTTTAAATCAATACCAAGTGAATTTGAATATTTATCTTGGCCTGAAGTTGGAAATATTGCAAAAGATAAAAGATCAACAGTTATTTGGCCATTTGGAGCAGTTGAACAACATGGCCCTCATTTACCTTTAGCCACAGATAGTATTTTTGTTGATGAAATAATTTGTGAAGTTTTGAAATTATTACCTTCTGATATTCCTTTAAAAAAACTTCCTACACAATATATAGGGTTTTCACCAGAGCATAAGGGTTTTGATGGAACTATTTCTCTTTCTTCGAATCTAATAACCTCAATGATTAAGGAAGTGGGGGCTCAATTATCTGCTATGGGCTTTAAAAGATTGATATTGATTAATGCTCATGGAGGGCAAATCTCTCTCTTAAATACAGCTGCAAGAGAGTTAAGAAGTTTTGCTCCAAAGTTATCAATTTTTCCTTGTTTTCTGTGGAGTGGCGTTGATGGATTAAGTGAGTTGTTATCTAAAAAAGAGATTGAGAATGGGCTTCATGCTTCTTTAGCTGAAACAAGTTTAATGATGGCTTTAAAACCTGAATTAGTAGGCGATGAACGTCCAAATAATGTGTTTGAAGGACAAATTCCGGAAGGTTGGAGTCTAGAAGGAAATGCGCCAATAGCTTGGCTGACAGAAGACCTTAGTCGATCTGGAGTCATTGGTGATAGTAGAGATGCGAATCAAAAATTAGGCAATGATTTGAAGACCTTGCTAATTAATCATTGGTATAAAATGATTATGAACCTTATGGAATCAGATTGGCCAAACAATTCTTAACTAAATTTAAGTAAAAAATTTGACTTAAACAATTGAAACTATTTTCATGATATTTAAATAAACTCACTATAATCATGTAATATCCATGCATAATGAGCTAAAGACTAACGACATGCAAACTCTAGAATCAAATAAAACAACTATTGAAGAATCCACTAATCCGATTTCTTTGAATTTGCCCGACTTTACTACAGATTCATATAAGGATGCATACAGCAGAATAAATGCAATTGTTATAGAGGGAGAGCAAGAGGCTCATGATAACTACATTTCAATAGCAACTTTAATTCCAAATGAGTTAGAGGAGTTAACTAAATTGGCGAGAATGGAAATGAAACATAAAAAAGGCTTTACTGCCTGTGGAAGAAATTTAGGCGTAGAAGCTGATATGGAATTCGCTAAAAAATTCTTTTCAAAATTACATGGTAATTTTCAAGTTGCTCTTGAAAAAGGAAATTTAACAACATGTCTTTTAATACAAGCTATCTTAATCGAAGCATTCGCAATTTCTGCTTATAACGTCTATATAAGAGTTGCGGATCCTTTTGCAAAAAAAATAACAGAGGGAGTGGTTAAAGATGAATATCTTCATTTAAATTATGGTCAAGAGTGGCTTAAAGAGAATTTATCTACTTGTAAAGAGGAATTAATGGAAGCTAATAAGGTTAACCTTCCCTTAATTAAACAGATGTTAGATGAAGTAGCAGATGACGCATCAGTTTTGGCTATGGACAGAGAAGAATTAATGGAAGAATTTATGATTGCTTATCAAGATACTCTAATGGAAATAGGTCTAGATAATAGAGAAATTGCAAGAATGGCTATGGCAGCTATCGTCTAATTATATTTCTACTTAATTAATCATTTTAATAATAAATTTTTCTTTTTAAGTAGTTACCTCTATGCTATTCTTCATAACATTGTATAGAAATCATTAATAAATTTTAAATGTTTGGGTTAATAGGCCACTCAACTAGTTTTGAAGATGCGAAAAGAAAGGCTTCGTTACTAGGCTTTGATCATATTGCAGATGGCGACCTAGATGTTTGGTGTACAGCCCCTCCTCAATTGGTTGAGAATGTAGAAGTTAAGAGTGCTACTGGAATATCTATTGAAGGTTCCTACATAGATTCTTGCTTTGTTCCTGAAATGCTTTCTAGGTTTAAAACCGCCAGAAGAAAAGTACTAAATGCTATGGAACTTGCTCAGAAAAAAGGGATTAATATCACGGCTTTAGGGGGATTTACTTCTATTATTTTCGAGAATTTTAATCTTCTACAGCATAAACAAATTAGAAATACTTCATTAGAGTGGGAAAGGTTTACCACTGGCAATACTCATACCGCTTGGGTTATTTGTAAGCAACTAGAAATAAATGCCCCTCGAATTGGGATAGACCTTAAAAAAGCAACAGTTGCTGTAATTGGTGCTACAGGAGATATTGGTAGTGCTGTTTGTAGATGGCTTATCAATAAAACTGGTATTTCAGAACTTCTTATGGTAGCAAGACAACAAGAACCACTAGCGCTGTTACAAAAAGAATTAGATGGTGGCACCATAACAAGTTTAGATGAGGCATTGCCTCAGGCGGATATTGTTGTATGGGTTGCAAGTATGCCTAAAACTATTGAAATTGATACTGATAATTTAAAAAAACCATGTTTAATGATTGATGGTGGATACCCCAAAAATCTTGATGAGAAATTTCAGGGTGAAAACATTCATGTTTTAAAAGGAGGTATAGTAGAGTTTTTCAATGATATTGGTTGGAATATGATGGAACTTGCGGAAATGCAAAACCCTCAGCGAGAGATGTTTGCTTGCTTTGCAGAAGCTATGATTTTAGAATTTGAAAAGTGTCATACAAACTTTAGTTGGGGAAGAAATAACATTTCCCTTGAAAAGATGGAATTTATTGGAGAAGCTTCTTTAAAGCATGGTTTTTCTGCAATTGGTCTTGATAAACTACCCAAAGCATTAACAGTTTAAATTATGGCAAAACGTTACCTTCTTGATTTCGAAAAGCCTTTAGTTGAACTTGAGAAGCAAATAGAACAAATTAAAGAACTAGCTAGGGATTCGGAAGTGGATGTTAGCCAACAACTTATACAGCTTGAGACTTTAGCTACTAGGAGAAGAGAGGAAATATTTAAATCCCTTACACCTGCGCAAAAAATACAAGTAGCGAGACATCCTCAAAGACCAAGCACTTTGGATTTTATTCAAATGTTTTGTGATGACTGGATCGAATTACATGGAGATAGAAATGGGGGAGATGATATGGCTTTAATAGGAGGAATAGGTTCTATAAATAATAGATCTGTCCTTCTATTGGGCCATCAGAAAGGTAGAGATACTAAGGAAAATGTTGTTAGGAACTTTGGAATGGCAAAACCAGGAGGATATAGAAAAGCCCTTAGATTAATGCAGCATGCGGATAGGTTTTCTCTGCCTATTATTACTTTTATTGATACTCCTGGAGCCTATGCTGGTCTATCTGCTGAAGAACAAGGTCAAGGAGAAGCAATAGCAAGAAATTTGAGAGAGATGTTTGGCTTAAAGGTTCCAATAGTAGCAACAGTTATTGGAGAAGGGGGTTCTGGAGGTGCACTTGGTATAGGAGTGGCTGATAGGTTGCTTATGTTTGAACATAGTGTTTATACGGTGGCTAGCCCTGAAGCTTGTGCTTCAATTTTGTGGAGAGATGCTGCAAAAGCGCCAGAAGCTGCATCAGCACTTAAAATTACAGGTAAAGATCTCCTTAAGTTGGGAGTAATAGATGAAGTGCTCCCAGAGCCTTCAGGAGGAAACAACTGGGGCCCTTTAGATGCTGGAAATACCCTAAAGAATGCTCTTGATAAACATCTTAATGATTTATTGCAAATGAGAAAAGATGAACTTCTGGAACAAAGATATTCAAAATTTAGAGCTTTAGGAAAATTTGTTGAAGCAAATAGTATTGAAGAGATATATAACGAAATGCCTCAAAAAAACTGAATAAATTGAAACTAGCTTTTATTACAGGGGCCACTAAAGGTATCGGGAAATCTACAGCAAAAGCTTTTGCTAGTGCTGGTTGGGATTTGATTTTACTATCAAGAGACTTGGATTTGATGGAAAAACTAAAATTAGAATTATCAAATACTCAATCAAAAATTAATCTAGTAAAGTGTGATCTATCGAATACCAAAGAAATAGAACAATGTGTTAGAGAGTCAATTACAAAATATGGATGCCCTTCAGTTTTGGTAAATAATGCTGGATGTGCATTTAACGGTGATTTAATACAAATGGATTTAGAAAAATGGGAACAAATTATTCAAGTAAACCTTACGAGTGTTTTTCAACTGTGTAGTTTAATTGTCCCAGAAATGAGGAAAAATGGCGGTTTAATAATAAACGTCAGTAGTCATGCATCGTATAATGCATTCCCTCAATGGGGAGCGTATTGTGTATCAAAATCAGGACTTGCAATGTTTACTAAATGTTTGAGAGAGGAGGAGAGATCGAATGCAATAAGGGCTTGCACAATAACTTTGGGTTCTGTGGATACACCTCTTTGGGATTCTGAATCAATAGACTCAGATTTTGATAGAAATTCTATGCTTTCTGCAACTGAAGTATCCAAAACTATTCTATATATTGCAGAACAACCAGAATCACAATTAATTGAAGATTTAACTTTGATGCCTTCCAAAGGAGCCTTTTGAAAAAAAATCTTTTTTTATTTTGAAATGATTCTTTTTTAGAGAAAAGAGACCCCGATTACACATTGCTATGTGATATAGTGTATGGGCAATTTAGATCCCAAAAGATACAGTAAATTAAGACGCATACAATTTTCTGTTTAGAATTTTATGACTTCAACAATACCCAACGATAATATTAGAAACATTGATGATCAGATTACTAATAAATTAATCTCTGAAATTATCAGAGATAGAATTAAGAGTAGTGGATCAAGGTTTAGTGCTAATGATAATATTGCCGATTTTATAAACCCTGGTGAATTAGAAATCTTAGAAAAGGAAGTTGCATCAAGAATTAAAGACTTACTTAAGTCACTTGTAATAGATGTAGATAATGATCACAATACTCAAGAAACTGCAGAAAGAGTTTCAAAGATGTACTTAAAAGAAGTTTTCAAAGGTAGATACCATGAACAACCAAAAGTCACAAGTTTCCCGAACGATAAGAACCTTGACGAGATATATACAGTAGGACCAATTACTGTGAGATCAGCTTGTTCTCATCATTTAGTTCCTATTTTGGGAGAATGTTGGATAGGTATTAAACCGGGGAATAAAGTCATAGGCCTTTCAAAGTTTGCTAGGGTTGCAGACTGGGTCTTTTCAAGACCGCATATTCAGGAAGAAGCTGTAATGATACTGGCAGATGAAATTGAAAAATTATGTGAACCAAAAGGTCTAGGAATAATTGTTAAGGCTCAACATTATTGTATGAAATGGAGGGGAGTTAAGGAACCAAATACTAGCATGATAAATTCAGTTGTAAGAGGTGACTTTAGGCATGATTTAAGTCTGAAACAAGAATTTTTTGAGCTTGTAAAACAGCAATCTGCATCTAATAATTACTAATTTGATCTAAATATTTTATTAATTGGGCTGTTTTTTCTATGTCCTTTAATCCAGGGCGAATTTCAACACTACTAGAAATATCAAGTCCGTGAGGCTCAAAATTATTCAAGATTTCATCTATCCACTCTAATGATATACCTCCTGCTAACCACCAAGGTTTATTAAATTTTAAGTTCTCAAGATAAGTAGATGGAATTTTTCTTCCAGAACCTCCATAAGTTTTGTTATTCCAAGAATCTAGTAGAATTGCATCTATAAAATTTTCATAAGGTTTTATTTTCTCAAGGTCAGTTTTCTTTTTGATTCTGAATGCTTTCCATATGCCGATATTTGGAATTTCGCGCCTTATTGTTTTGCAGTAATCGAGATCTTCGTCTCCATGCAGTTGAATAATAGTCTCACTTGGGGACCCTAAGAAATTATTAATAATTAAATCAATAGGACAATTCTTTAAAACTGAAACTCTCTCAATTTTTGGATATAAACTTTCTAAAGTTTTAAAGATTTTTCTCTTACTTTTAGCTGGTATATATCTTGGTGATTCTTTAACTGAAATTATCCCAATAGCATCTGCTCCTAACTGGGCAATTTGAATAGCTTGTTGTTCTGTTGTTATTCCACAAATTTTAACTAAAGTTTTGGTCTTAGTCATATCATTATCCTATATGTAGAATTAATATTATTTATAAATATAACGGAGATTATTTTTGCGGAGTCTGCAAATTTTTAAAATATGGGGGATTCCCTTCAGAATTCATCCTTATTGGTTTGCCATTCTTTTTTTATTTTCATGGAGTATTTCTAAGCAGATTAATTTAACCTTTAGTGAAATTTATACTATTAAGGAGGCTTGGTTAATAGGTTTTTTCACTTCTTTTTTCTTGTTATCTTCAATTGTATTACACGAGGTCTTTCATACATTTGTTGCTCTAAATCAAGGTGTAAAAATAAAAAAAATTACCTTTTATTTTCTCGGAGCAATTTTACAGATAGAAAAGGATTGTCAAACTGCATTAGGTAATATAAAAATTTCTCTAGTAAGACCTTTATCATGTTTTGCTACAGCATTAATTCTTTTTTATATAGCTAGTTTAAACCTGTCTCAAGAGCAAATAGTAATTAATATTCTTATTAGAGTAGGAATATTAAATTTATTTTTTGGGTGTTTAAATTTAATCCCAATAGGATCTTTGGATGGAGGTAATTTATTGAAAAGCATTATTTGGTATTTCTCAGGGAGTAAAAATAAAGGAAGGTATTTCTTAAATAAAATAAATTTATATTTATCAATAGGAGCTTTTATTTTTGGAATTATTATTTTATTTAATTTTAGCTTTTTTTATGGTTTATTAATTTCTTTTTTAGGACTTATCGGGATTAATTCATCAAAATCAGAAAGTCAATTTTTCAGAATGGAAAAGATTCTTAAAGTGAGTAAAGTTTCTGAAATTAAATTAAAGCCATTAAGAAAAATTGAATTTGATTCAAGTTTTGTTGACTTAAATAAGTTAGTCAAAAATCAAAAGGATAGTTATGATAAATATTTATTTCTTACCAACAATGGAAGGTGGGATGGTTTTATTAATGAAAATATTTTGAAATCTGTTTCAATAAAAAAATGGGATCGTACTATTATCGGTGATTTTAAGAAGCCATTAAATAGTTTCACAAGTGTATATACTAATACCGAGTTGTGGAAAACGATAGAAAGTATTGAAAAGTCAAGTGAAGGTTTTTTATTAGTACTCAATTCTGCCGATATGCCTCTAGGGATAATTGATAGAAACAAAGTTGGTTATTTCGTCTTGAATAAAATGGGTTTGAATTTGCCTTCTGAGATTGTCAGCAAATTTAATAATAAAAATCAATATCCCCTCGGAATAGAATTACCAAGAATAGTTAATTTAATGAAGAAGAAAGGGGATATTGATTAATTAGAGTTATAAGTATTTGGTAATCAAATTATCTTTAAATTCAATATTTTCAATTATTAGATTTGATTTATTATCTAAAAATGAATTTTTTAAATGTCTTATTATTTCATTGTTTGTAAAATTTAGATTTATTTTTGGTGGTGCTTCTTCTCCAAATAATTTAAACCATAAAACTCTAGAAGGATTAATTTGAATTTCGCCATGTTGAAGGAATCCCCCTCTTTTTCTATATTGTGCACTCCCTATCCTCTTGAACCCCTCTTGATCAACTAAATCAGAAATGTATGAGGACCCAAAACAATTCTCTCTTATGGTTGATTTTTTTAAATGCCCATTTTGCAAGTTTAATCCTAATTCTTTAAAACTTTTAATTAACCAATTATTTATCATTTCATAACTACAACTTTTATAGGAACTTTTTTTGAATGTTAATGCATATGTTATTCCTTTTGAATGCAAAACAGCTCCACCACCTGTAGGCCTCCTCACAATTTTAATTAACCCATCATCTATTAGTTTTCTCCAATGAGGGGGAATTATCTTTTGATGATACCCAACTGAAAGCCAATCTCCATCCCAATGATAAAACCTTAAGGTGAGACTTATTTCAGGTTCCGATATGGTGTGATCTAATAAATGTAGATCTAAAGACATTTGTTCAACGCCAGATAATTTTTTTGTTGAAATAATTAGAGCTTTATTTTCTAATCCCAAAATTAACCTGATAGGTCCACTTATAATAATTTTTCAATAATAGTTATCTTTCAATTTATTAATTACGTAACATCATTTTGTAATAGTGTATCAATTTTTCACTTTTCGGTAGAGAATAAAGAAAATAACTTTATTAACCATGGAGCCTTCACAAACAATTAATTTAATAGCACTTGGTCTCATAGTAGTAATACACGCAGGAGTTCTAGCACTTAGGTTAGGTATAAGCTTGGCAAAAACATAAAAATTTATTAGTAATAAAAAATTTTTAAGGTAATAATTGATTAGGACTAAATAATTTTAGTCTTTTTTCATACCAACAATTCAAGTTGTCAAAACATCCTTATAAAAATAATCTTTCTCAACAAAAAGATTTAGCATCTGTAATTGAAAACAATTATAAAGTTCAGGATTACTTTGTTTCTTATTTCTTTTTAGTTCTAAAAGTATGTTTTTCTTCTTTAGCGATAATAAGCTTAATAAAACTTGGATATAGCTCAAAAGTAAGATTAACAAGATTAAGAGAAATTGAAAATTCTTTTTTATATGAAAAATCTAGATTTAAAGATTTAAGTACTAGATTTGATGAATTATTTTCTTTTGAAGGTGAGCAAAGATTTATGAAGGATCAAGTTCAAATGATTTCTAGAGACATTATCAGAGTAATATGGCGTTGATAAGTCTTATGAGAAATCATTCGAATTATCCATTTTTCAAATTAATTATTATTTCAAGTGGATCAGAATAGTAAAGGTTTAGTCCTAATAACAGGAACAACATCAGGTGTTGGATTAAATACTCTAAAACCTTTGTTGAGATTTGGATGGGAAATTATAGCTGTTAATCGTTCAAACAAAAGGGGAATACAAGCAGCCGAGGAAATCTTGACAGAAGATGAAATGAAAAATATTCATTTTATAGAAATAGATTTATCTGATTTGGATCATGTAAGAAAAGGTTGTAGTGAAATATTGGCAAAATTTACAAAACCAATAAATTCTCTTATTTGTAATGCTGCAGTTTATAAACCAAGATTAAGAAGACCAGAAAGGTCTCCCCAGGGATATGAAAACTCAATGGCAGTAAATCACTTTGGGCATTTTCTTTTGATTAACCTCCTTTTAGATAACATACTATCCTCTGAGAAAGAAATTGTATTAAATGGTGAAAATACTAAATTCAAGCCAAGAATTACAGTATTAGGAACTGTTACAGCTAATTATTCAGAATTGGGAGGACGAATTCCAATCCCTGCTCCAGCTAATCTTGGAGATCTATCAGGATTTAAGAATGGTTTTTTATCTCCAATTAGTATGGCGAATGGGAAGAAATTTAAACCTGGGAAAGCTTATAAAGATAGTAAACTTTGCAATATGGCAACTGTGCAGGAATTATCAAAAAGATATCCTTCTGAAAACATTATTATTAATTCCCTTTATCCTGGATGTGTCGCTGATACAAAGCTTTTTAGAAATACGCCTTGGTTATTTAGAGTTCTATTTCCGATCTTCCAAAAATTTATAACAAGGGGATATGTATCTCAAAGAATGGCGGGAGAGAGAGTAGCTCAAATTGCAACTTTTAAAGAATATGCAAAACCAGCAGTGCATTGGAGTTGGGGTAACCGTCAGAAAACTGGTAGAAAAGCTTTCTCTCAGAAATTATCAAATAGAATAATTGATCCTAAGATCTCTAAACAAACTTATGAATTAACTAAGAAATTGGTTGGATTAATATAATTAGATTTAATCAAATCCTAATAAATCAAAAATTTCTCTATCTTTAAGAGGATTACCGTCTAAGGGTTCTACGTTGTCAAGCATATTTTTGGCAAGAGATAAATATTCATTTTGAACTTCAAGTACATCCTCAGTTGGTTCCATTTCAAAGATAGTACATTTTTTTAGTCTTGATCTTCTAATTGCATCTACATCTTTAAAATGAGCCATGGTTTTTAAACCTGTTCTTTCGTTGAACTTATCAATTTGATCTGTATCTTTAGATCTATTAGCAACTACTCCTCCTAACCTGACTTTGTAATTTTTGGCTTTTGCTTTAATTGCAGAAACAATTCTATTCATAGCAAATATTGAATCGAAGTCATTAGCAGTAACAATCAGACAGTAATTCGCATGTTGTAGGGGCGCGGCGAACCCCCCACAAACAACATCTCCTAATACATCAAAAATCACAACATCAGTATCTTCTAATAAATGATGCTCTTTTAAGAGCTTTACTGTTTGGCCAGTTACATACCCTCCGCAACCTGTACCAGCAGGAGGGCCTCCACTTTCTACACACATTACTCCGTTAAAGCCCTCAAACATAAAGTCATTAGGTCTCAATTCTTCACTATGAAAATCGACTTCTTCAAGAATATCGATAACAGTGGGGACCATTTTGTGGGTCAAAGTAAAAGTGCTATCGTGTTTTGGATCACATCCAATTTGTAAAACCTTTTTTCCTAATTTTGAAAATGCTGCAGAAAGGTTAGAAGATGTAGTTGACTTACCAATCCCACCCTTGCCATATACAGCGATAACTAAAGCACCTTCCTCTATATTTATTTTGGGATCTTGCTTAACTTGAACACTGCCTTCACCATCAAGAGGTTTATTAATAGTACTTGTCATTTAAAGCTAAAAATACACGTTATTATTTATATTCTTGCAGTGTAAATGTCTTATGTAATATATTTCTAAACAAATGTTTATTTATTTATGCTAAATATACAACATTTGTTTTTATCACTACATCTTTAGGGTTAATTTAATATACTTTGAGTGAAAATACTCATGACTTAATCATAGTTCTTTAGTAAGCGTTAGTTGAAAAATGCTTTTGCGTCATAAAGGGTTTCGTCACTAATCTCTGGTATACCTTTTGACTTCGCATATTTCTCTGTATTCGTTTTAACTTTACCTCTAACAAAAAATGGAACCTTGGTTAATTCAGCTCTACCAGATTCAGTCCATATAATTCCACCTTTATTTATGTTTTCTTTCTCTTCCGAATTGATGTCATTCTTAACTGTGGTTGCAGTATGACCTAGATGACTTTGATGACCATCAACAAATTCAAAATCATGTTTAAACATATCAATAAGATGTTCTTCTAATCCCATCATTAGAGGATGAACCCAGTCATCAAAGATTACATTTGCACCTTCCCATCCCATTTGAGGACTATATCTTGCGGGAACATCTTGAACATGCATTGGTGTACTTATTACTGCGCAAGGAATCCCAAGTCTTTTGGCACTATGACGCTCCATTTGTGTACCTAACACTAATTCAGGGGAGGCTTTTTTCATTGCATCTTCAACTTCTAGATAATTGTTAGTAATGAGAGCCTCTATATTCATATCTTTTGCAGTGGCTCTTATTTGTCTAGCCATCTCTCTGCTGTAGGTTCCAAGACCAACTACCTCAAAACCTAATTCCTCTTTCGCAATTTTTGCAGCAGCAATTGCATGTGTTCCATCACCAAAAATAAAAACCCTTTTTCCTGTTAAGTAATTTGAGTCAACTGACTTTGAGTACCATGGAAGTTTTGACTTGTGCTCTAGTTCCTCTTGATTTGATAATGGAAGGTCAAGTTTTTCATGAACTTCATTAATAAAATTAATTGTATTTTTTATACCAATTGGGATGGTAGTTGTATATTCCATCCCGTAATTACGCTTAAGCCATTCACAAGAAGTCTCAGCAATCTCCTGATAAAGACAAATATTAATATCAGCATCGGTTAATCTTGAAATATCATCTGGAGTTGAACCTAGTGGTGCAACAACATTAGTATCAATACCCTGCTCTGAAAGTATACGTTGAATCTCGATTACATCATCTCTGCATCTAAACCCTAATAGTGTAGGACCTAATATATTTACTTTAGGTCTTCGACCTAAAGACTTCCATCTTTTAGGATTAATCTTTTCAATTTCATTCACCTTGTCTTTCAAAAGAGTTCTTATTATTTGATAAAAGGTTTCTGAAGCACCCCAGTTTTCTTTTTTGCTATAAGCAGGAAGTTCAAGGTTAACTATCGGAATATCAAAACCCATACCTTTAGCAAGTGCACCTGGCTGATCTTGTATTAGTTCAGCAGTACAACTTTCACCTACTAGAAGGGTTTTTGGTTTAAATCTTTCAACTGCCTCAGTAATATTTCTTTTAACTAATTCCGCTGTATCTCCTCCTAAATCTCTAGCCTGAAATGTTGTATAAGTTACAGGTGGCCTTTTACCTCTTCTCTCTATCATTGTGAAAAGAAGATCGGCATAAGTATCTCCTTGAGGAGCGTGAAGAACATAATGAATGTCTTTCATTGATGATGCCACTCTCATAGCACCTACATGAGGAGGTCCTTCATATGTCCAAAGAGTTAATTCCATAATTTAATGAGTTGCTAGTGTTTTGGATGTAAGTATTTGATTCCTTTTTAAAGGCCTTGAAAAGAGCCCAGCCAAGTCTGCCGCTTGATCAATTCCATGTATTGGACTAAAGACCATTTCAATGGACCACTTCGTACTAATGCCCTCCGCTTCCAGTGGATTCGCTAAACCCATTCCGCAAACCACTAGATCAGGATTAGAGGCCCTTACTCGATCAAGTTGTTTCTCTACATGTTGCCCCTCAACTATTTTTGTCTCATCCGGTAATAAATTAAGCTCCTCTTCCATTAAATCTTTATTTAAGTAGGGAGTTCCTACTTCAACAAGGTCCATTTCACATTCGTTATGTAAAAATCTTGCCAATGAGATTTCAAGCTGTGATTCAGGTAAAAGAAATAATTTTTTCCCTCTTAATATTTCGGTATGTTTTTCTAGTGCTTGCCTAGCTCTATTGGCTAAAGGAGCAATTACTTCATGAACTTTTAGTTCGGGAATTTTAAAGGCATCAGCTGCAGCTAAAAACCATTTTGTGCTTCCCTCCACACCTAGTGGAAATGGAGCATAAACTATCTCACAACCACGATGCTCAAGGTCTCTGACTGTATCACTTAAGTATGGTTGAGTTAATAAAACCTTTGTATTCTTTCCAATCTTTGGTAATTCGGTTGATTGCCTTGGAGGAAAACTTTCAACATTATTTATCCCGATATTATTGAATATCTTTTTAAATCTATCTTCTACATTATTAGCTAGTGTACCTACTAATAATAATTTCTCATCATCTGAAGATTCCATTAAAGGTACAAGAGCTTTTAATGCACCATCTTCGCCTTGGGTAAAGGTTGTTTCGATCCCGCTCCCTGAATAGTTTACGAACCTTACTTGACCTAAAAATCTGGTATTTAATTTTTCTGCAACAGTTCCAAGATCAAGTTTAATAACTTCGCTCGGGCAAGAACCAACTAGGAAAAGGGTTTTTATTTCAGGTCTTCTTGCAATAAGATCGTTTACGACTCGATCTAGCTCTTCGTGAGCATCGGCAAGACCTGCTAGATCTTTTTCTTCAAGAATAGCTGTCCCAAATCTAGGTTCAGCAAAAATCATGACTCCAGCGGCACTTTGAATTAAATGAGCGCAGGTCCTTGAACCTACTACAAGAAAAAATGCATCTGGCATCCTTCTGTGTAGCCATACTATTGAAGTAAGACCGCAGAAAACTTCTCTCGGTCCTGTTTCTTTATTAAATTCGACTTTACTCATCAATGATATCAAGAGCTTATATTTCAAGCTTGCATAAACTTTTAAATTTAAGAAAGTAATTAATAAGTTCTCTTAAGAAATTCACACATTTAAAAAACTTATATGAATGTTTAAAAACTTAAATGGGAATTATTAAATAGATTTTTCAGGGGTTTTTTAATTTCTGTAGAAGGAATTTCCTTGAGTCGTTTTCGATAACTTCCATAAATTTCTAGCTATTTTTGTAGCTAATAATCCTGCTCTCTCCAGTTTCGATTTCCCGGGCTTTGCTCCAATTAAAGCAGTCACCTCTGATGTTGTTAAAGGAGCTCCAGTATTTATTGCTAATTGTGTTAACTCCAATCTATCTCTAAGATTTTTAAGATTCACCTTCTCTGATTTTTCCTCTTCTAACCAACTAAAGGATGAGTCTTTCTGATATAGTTTTTGCATTAAACTTAAGCTAACTAATCCAAGAGTTTGATCAGGACTTAATTCCTTTTTGCTCTCTAAATTATTTGGATCTTTTTGTTGAGAAGTTCCCATAAAGTTGTACACCTTTTACTTAAAATTATCGTTTTGTGGAAAGCATGCAAGTAAATTTAATACAAAAAAAAGAACCTTTATCCGTTATAGTCTCCTGAATGGAACCAACTTCTAGCTTTAACAGAGGAGAACGAAAAAAAGGGAGTTCTTTAGTAACAGGATCTGAGGTTCAATCTCAGGCCAGTGGAGCTAGCTGTTTTATTACAACTGATTCAGAAAAATCTTTAGTATCTAGGCAAGCAAGTCAAGTTGAACAAATTGAGTTAAGAACATATGTTTTTTTAGATTCTCTACAACCTCAATTAGCAGCATATATGGGAACGGTTAGTAGAGGTTTTTTACCTATACCGGGTGATTCTTGTCTTTGGATGGAAGTATCACCTGGAATGGCTGTTCATAGAGTTACTGATATTGCCTTAAAAGCAAGTAATGTTCGTCTTGGTCAGATGATTGTTGAGAGGGCATTTGGATCTCTGGCTCTTTATCATAAGGATCAAAGTACGGTCTTACATTCTGGAGATGTTGTTCTCGATGCTATAGGAAGTGAGGTTAGAAAGAGAACCAAACCTTCAACAAGTTGGACCGAAGTTATTCGTGCTATCACTCCTGACCATGCGGTTTTAATTAATAGGCAAAATAGAAGTGGATCTATGATTCAATCTGGAATGAGTATGTTCATATTAGAAACAGAACCAGCTGGCTATGTTTTAAAAGCCGCGAATGAAGCTGAAAAAGCTTCCAATATAACTGTTGTTGATGTTAAGGCAGTTGGAGCCTTTGGTAGATTAACTCTTGCTGGTAAGGAAGGAGATGTAGAGGAAGCTGCTGCTGCTGCAATTAGAGCAATTGAAGAAATTTCAAATTATTGATAGTTTTTAAATTAAGCCAATTTCTTTTTTTAAAAAAGGAGACATAATTTTTGCTGCTTTACCTCTACTCCCTAATTTACTGAGTTGAGATTGAGAAAGTTCTCCGTAAACACAGTTAGCTTCTTTAACCCAGAAAATAGATTCGAATTCCCCATTTGGGTATTTTGGATTCTTTAGAATTTCGCCCCAACATATTCCAGTTGAATCCTTAATTAAGTTTCCTGAGGGATCACACAAAACCATACAACTTATAAATCTTGCACTTCTATATGGACTGTCACAAAGTTCATGAATTAATTTCTTAATTTTTTCAGAATTGTTTTTGGCATATCGAGCAGAATATATTCCTGGGCGACCATCTAAATAGTCCACTTCAAGACCTGAATCATCAGCTAATGCCCATGTATTGGTCTCTAAAGAAGCTGCTTTGGCTTTTAATAAGGCGTTCTCAAAGTATGTGGAGCCTGTCTCTTCTACTTTTAAATTTTCTGGTTGTTTCTCTACTTTTAAAGATAAAACATTTAACATCTCTGAAATTTCAGATACCTTTCTTGGATTTCCACTAGCAATAGTAAGTATTGGAAGGCTCAAAATAACAAAATGATTTCTGGAAATATTATCTTACTTCAAAACTTGATACTGAGACAGGAAAGGTTGAACATTCCACACCTGTAGACAGGGCCTGCCTCGTACGCAGCTAACTTAATGTAAATTTTTAGTTCACACAACGGTTTGTTTTGATGCGCTAACTAATTTCTATAAGTATTAATATATCAATAGTACCAAGGGTGATAAGTTTATCTTATGAATAGTAGAAAGAAGATTAATAGGGCTTTTAGGTGAAAATGCTTGACTTATATGTCCTTAATGGGCCATTGTTGCAAGCGAACATTCCACATTTAGTAATTTAGTAGGCAATGGCTACAGAAACAATGGGTATCGCTCTCGGCATGATCGAGACTCGCGGACTTGTACCTGCAATCGAAGCAGCAGACGCAATGACAAAGGCAGCAGAAGTTCGCCTAATTGGTCGTGAATTCGTAGGTGGCGGTTATGTCACAGTATTAGTTAGAGGAGAAACAGGTGCTGTTAACGCTGCTGTTAGAGCAGGTGCTGACGCTTGTGAAAGAGTTGGTGACGGTTTAGTTGCAGCTCACATTATTGCTCGTCCTCATAGAGAAGTTGAACCAGCTCTTGGTAATGGTGATTTCCTTGGTCAAAAGGACTAATTAAAATTCAGCAAGATTCTAAGATTTTGCAAAATAATTATTTTCCCTACACAGACCTAAATTTATCGTTATGAGTAAGAAGTATGATGCGGGGGTCAAGGAGTACAGAGATACCTACTGGACTCCAGAATATGTCCCCCTAGACACCGATTTGTTAGCTTGTTTCAAGTGTACAGGTCAAGAAGGTGTTCCCAGAGAAGAAGTTGCTGCCGCAGTAGCAGCTGAATCTTCAACAGGTACTTGGTCAACAGTTTGGTCCGAGTTACTTACAGACCTAGAATTCTACAAAGGACGTTGTTATAGAATTGAAGACGTTCCAGGAGATCCAGAAGCTTTTTATGCTTTTATTGCATATCCTCTAGATCTTTTCGAAGAAGGTTCAATTACTAACGTATTAACCTCACTAGTAGGAAACGTTTTTGGATTTAAAGCTTTAAGACATTTACGTCTAGAAGATATTAGATTCCCAATCGCTTTTATTAAAACTTGCGGTGGTCCTCCAAATGGAATCGTAGTTGAGAGAGATCGTTTAAATAAATACGGCAGACCTCTTCTTGGTTGTACCATTAAACCTAAATTAGGTTTATCTGGTAAAAACTATGGTCGAGTTGTATACGAATGTCTTAGAGGTGGTCTTGATCTAACTAAGGATGATGAGAATATTAATTCTCAACCTTTCCAACGTTGGAGAGAAAGATTTGAGTTTGTTGCCGAGGCAGTTAAACTTGCTCAGCAAGAAACTGGTGAAGTAAAAGGCCACTACTTGAACTGTACAGCTAACACTCCAGAAGAGCTTTACGAACGTGCTGAATTTGCTAAAGAGCTAGATATGCCAATCATCATGCATGATTATATAACTGGTGGATTTACTGCAAATACTGGTTTAGCTAATTGGTGTCGTAAGAATGGCATGCTTTTGCATATACACAGAGCTATGCATGCTGTTATTGATAGACATCCTAAGCATGGTATTCATTTCAGAGTTTTAGCAAAATGTTTGAGACTATCCGGTGGTGATCAATTACATACTGGAACCGTTGTTGGAAAACTAGAAGGTGACCGTCAAACAACTCTTGGTTACATTGATAACTTGAGAGAGTCATTCGTTCCTGAAGACAGATCAAGAGGTAACTTCTTTGATCAAGACTGGGGATCAATGCCTGGAGTATTTGCCGTAGCATCTGGCGGTATTCATGTTTGGCATATGCCTGCTCTTCTTGCAATTTTTGGAGACGATTCTTGTCTTCAGTTCGGTGGAGGAACTCACGGACATCCATGGGGTTCAGCTGCTGGAGCTGCTGCAAATAGAGTTGCTTTAGAAGCTTGTGTAAAAGCACGTAATGCTGGTCGCGAAATCGAAAAAGAGAGTAGAGACATTCTTATGGAAGCTGCTAAGCATAGTCCTGAATTAGCTATTGCTCTAGAAACTTGGAAGGAAATCAAGTTTGAGTTTGATACAGTTGACAAGCTTGACGTTCAAGGTTAACTCGGATTTTTAAATTGAGGAGATATCTTTTCTCCTCAAACTTCTATAAATCTCGTTTATTTACGAGAAATTTCATTCACATTTAGATTAATTATGCCTTTCCAGAGCACAGTAGGCGACTATCAAACAGTTGCAACCCTGGAAACATTCGGTTTCTTACCACCGATGACCCAGGAAGAAATATACGATCAAATTGCATACATAATTGCTCAAGGATGGAGTCCTGTTATTGAGCATGTTCACCCAAGTGGAAGTATGCAAACTTATTGGTCATATTGGAAACTCCCATTTTTTGGGGAAAAAGACCTTAACTTGATTGTAAGTGAATTAGAGGCATGCCATAGAGCATATCCTGATCATCATGTAAGAATTATCGGTTACGATGCTTACACTCAAAGCCAAGGAACAGCTTTTGTTGTTTTCCAAGGACGCTAAATCTACTTTATGTAGTTAATATCTTTCTCCATAAAAAATAAATAATTTTTCTGGAGAAAGTTTTTTAAAAGAGTTTTTAAAAGAGTTTCACATCTGAAGATTATGTCAAAGAAAACCAGTAGAGAAATTGCATTAGATAGAAGAAAAGCAATGAGCGATAGCGGGAAAAAAGCTGCTACCCATTCTTCTTCTACTAAAGATAGAGTTCGATCTTCTCAAGATATAAAAACTTCAGGTACTAATTTTTCTTCTAATACCAAGACTTCTAATACTCAAAGTTTTTCAAAATCAGTGAAAAAACATATTCCATCAAATCAATTAAATAGAAAATCTTTTTCAAGAACCTTATCTAGTAAAGATCTTGTTATAGAGAGAAGAAAAGCAATGTCTACCCATGGTAAATCAGCTATAAATTCTTCTGATAGAACACGTACTGAGGTAAAAAGCGGAATTAAGGTCAATGAAGTTAAAGTGAACATTGAAAAAAATCAAGAGGTACAAAATACAAGTAATATTGAAACAAAATCGTTAAAATCAAATATTAAAAGAAGAGTTAATCAAAAGAGAAAACCTATTACTAATACAAGTAGGGATATTGTTTTAGCAAGAAGAGAAGCTCAATCTAAACACGGTAAATCAGCTTCTAAGCAAAATAATAGTGCAGCATCTTTAGCTAGAAGGGGAGATCCAGATTTATCTAGTAGAGAAATCTCGCAGAGAGTAAGAGAGCTAAGAAGTAAAACAGGAGCTACAGGGAATAAAGGCAATGGAAAGTGTAGGCCATGTGGTCCAAATAAGAATGGATCAAAACTCCATATAGCCGATGCAAGTTGGAAAGTTGGCAAAAGTGAAACTGATTCAGGTCAAACAGTTACAGGAACCCAAGCCAATAGGTCATTAAAAACCACAGGGAATGAAGCCAGCACTTGTAGAACAGTAACAGGTACCCAATATCTTGGAGCAGAGGTTGTTGATCAATTCTGTCAAGAAAAACCAAAATATAAACAACCTTCAAGATCTTCAGTTACCTCAACCACATCAGGTAATACTGTTACAGGTAATGAAGTAGGTAGATCAGAAAAAGTAACAGGGGATGAGCCTGGAACTTGTAAAAATTTGACTGGTACTGAATACGTCTCTGCTAATCAGTCACAGAAATATTGTGGGGAAGTTCCTAAAAATCCATCAAAGGTTAAACAAAGTATTACAACTGATGGATTAAAAGTATCTGGATCACTTCCTGGAAGATCATCATTAGTTACTGGAGATGAATCAGGTTCAGGACATCAGTTAACTGGAGATCAGTATCTTGGTTCGGAGCCTAACCCAAAAGGAAAAGCTTTTGAGAAAGTAGGAAGCTTCAACACTCTTAATGGAAATAATGTCACAGGCACAGGGGTTGGTAGATCTGATCATATGACAGGTAATGAACATGGTAGTTGTAAAAATATAACTGGCGATGAATATATTGGGTCTCAGCAATATGAGAAGTTTTGCGGTTCAAACCCACAACCAGAAGCTAGGAAAGTTGGCTTGAGTCTTTCTTCAAAGTCTAATTTGATTAGTGGAACTATGACAGGAAGATCAAAAAGCGTAACTGGAGATGAGCCTGGATCATGCAAGGTTTTAACAGGAACTCCATACGCTGGTTTAGATCAGATAAATGAATATTGTAATACTGAAATTGCTGAAGATGTAAAATCACGTGCAACAGTTAATTCTGGAAATAATTCAAATTCCAGGCTCACAGGACAGCAGCCAGGTATTGGAGGTGTAATGACTGGAGCTAAGAAAGGTGCTTGTAAGAATTTAACAGGAACTCCTTATGTTGGGGGAGATCAGTTTATAAATGCTTGTGATAGTCATCCTAATGATGCTGCATATGCTAATCAAGAAAAGTCAGTAGAGAATTCTTGGAATGAATTCTCTGTTAATTCACCATCAAGAGATAAATATACAGCAAAAAATACGCTAGGTGTTACTGGTAATGAATATGAAAATGGTTCAAAGATAACAGGGCCTTTTGATATGGCAGTTGATAAAGTTACTGGCACTGAACAATTTAGATTTGAACCTAATAAAAATATTACTTACAAGCAAAAGATGCAAATTGAAGAAAAAGAACGTGTTGAAAATACACCAGAAAAGAGAATGGCATCAAGAATTACGGGAGAAGGTCAATCGGTTGGAAATGTCACCGGTGATGATTGGGCTCGTGGTGATAAAGTTACTGGTACAGAAGGTGCATCTTCAAGAAAGAGGAACCCATCCAGGGCAGGATTCATGGGAGCTATGCCTCCGTTAGATATAAAAAGAAATGAGGAAACTGAAAAACCTGATTTCTTAATAACAGGATCTAGCGGTAATACTCGTGAAGGACAACTTGTTACCTTTTCAGGTGGTGCAAGAGGGTAATTAAAAAATGCCTTTAAGAGGACTGGCTAAAGCCAAGAACTTCACATTGGGGCCAACAGCTCCAATGAAAACTTTTACGGAAAATATTCATACACAAACTAAAGAGGCAAGTAACTTAAAAAGAGCTGGGAAGGATCATATCTTAACTAATGATCTCCAAAACCAGAATCTATATAGGTATGAAAGTGAAATAAAAAGTGGTTTTGACAGGATTGTGCCAACTTTAAAAGAAATTGCACACATACAGCATCATGAGGATTTTATAAATACTGCACAAAAAATATCGAGAGAAAATTTGGGGATAGATTTACCAACTCATGTGTTAGATAAATCCTGGGTTAAACCTCTTGATATGAGAGCTTTATATGCCTGGTGCGCTTTCAAACAACATGAAAAACTTAGTGATAATTTTTTTAAAAATGATCCTTTAGAAGGATCTGCGGGAAGTAGAAGCGCAATAGATTTTGAGAAATTCCTATTAGATTGTGGAATACATTTACTTGATATAACTCCTTGTTCTGACGGGAGATTAGCCCATACAGTCGCGTATGTTATGAGAATACCATTTAGTTCAGTAAGAAGAAGGTCTCATGCGGGAGCACTCTTTGATATTGAAAATACTGTAAATAGATGGGTAAAAACTGAACATAAAAGATATAGAGAAAACATGCCTAATGAGGCTCATCAAGATACAAGATACTTAAAAATTGTCACTTATCACTTTAGTTCCGTAGATCCTTTACATCAGGGATGCGCTGCTCATGGTAGTAATGATGAGTTAGCGGCACAAGAAGGGAGCAATAAATTACTTGCTTTCAAAGAAGCTGTAGAAAATAGTTTTTGCTGTGGAGCATCTGTAGATCTAATGTTAATTGGACTTGATACTGATACTGACTCGTTAAAGATTCACTTATCTACAAGCGATGGAAAAATAGATTTAGAAAAAACTATTTCTACTTTGGAAATTTATAATTCAACAATAAACTTTTCAAAAGAGGATGCGGAGAGAGAAATATGTCAGATAATTTCTAATAAATCTTCAAAAGATCAACTTCAGGGAATAGATAAATTTATTTATAAATTAATTGTTAATAATATTTCTCAAATTGATTACGTAAAGAATTTTCATAAAGGTTCTTATGAGGATATAGGTCATGCAGAGAGGTTTATTGGAGTCGGTATAGGTTTCAAGGAAGTACATCTCAGAAATTTAACTTATTTTTCCCATCTTGATACTGTCGAGGAGGGGGCTCCTGATTTAGATGTAGGGGTTAAGATTTTTACTGGATTAAATGTTTCTCAGGATCTACCTATTCCAGTGGTTATAAGATTTGATTATTCAGGGAAAGTTCCTGGAGCAAAGGATAGGGCAATAAAAGATTGTAAAAGAGTAAATGATGCGATATCAATTAGATATAAAAATTTAGTTGATCAAGGTTTATTACATACTTGTCTTACTATTAGAGATAGGGACAAGATTCATTCCGCACAAATTGTTGGAATGTCTTTAGATAAAAAAACAGAGGAGGCTCACTAATTATGTTAATTTGCAAGGTTGTAAAACCACTAGTCTCAACAAATAGAATTCCTGGTTTTGAACATAAACATCTACAGGTTGTTTTAGATGGGTCATCTAATAAAGTTGCTGTGGATGCCGTTGGTTGTAAGCCAGGAGATTGGGTTATCTGCGTTGGAAGTTCTGCTGCTAGAGAAGCTGCAGGCAGCAAATCTTATCCTAGTGACTTAACCATTGTTGGAATAATTGATCATTGGGATCCAAATAGCCCAAAAAACTAGGGGGATACAAATCGTGGAAATTATGAAGGTCTTAGGAAGAATGGTATGTACTCAAAGAGTCGCGGGCTTAGGACATATGAATTTACGTATTTTGGAAAATAATAAGGGAAAGAAGCTAGTTGCTGTTGATCCTGTAGGGGCTAGAGCGGGTAATTGGGTTTTTACTGCGAGTGGTTCAGCTGCGAGATTTGCTTGCCCAAATCCAGAAGTTCAAACTGATTTAACAATTGGCGGTATTATTGATAATTGGGAGTCTGAATAAAGATTTAATTTGTCATTTTAATTAAAATCTTACAAAAGATTTTGGAAAATCTTCACTGACTGTATAGTATTACTAGGCTTAAAAATCTTAATGTGGAATCAAAGAGAATCACCTTTGAGAATTGAACAAAGATTTGAGTTTGAAGAATATTCAAAAATAAGTAAATTTATGGAAAAGATTGATCAATTATGTAAAGAAAAAAATATGTATCCAAATATCAGTTTTGGTAAGAACTTTGTAAGCGTTACAATATTTCTAGACTCTGAAGAAATAACCCTTTCTGAAAAGGATTTTTCTAATCAAATAGACAACTTTTTTAAAAGTGTAATTTAATTAATAATTATTGGGCTTTGCGATATCTCTTTTTATTAATGCCATTAAATAAGTAGGAGCTTTGTATCTTCCTGGTAAACATCTATTTAATGTTTCTAGATGGCCCCAACAAACTGTTTTTTCAATCTCTTTAACTGAGTTGCCTTTTAAAATTAATAGCCTAAGTGCTTTACAAAATAATGGGTAACCTGCTTCTAGTTCGTCTATATTAAGCTTTGCTGCTGACATAGATCAAAGAGGAATTACCTCTTAATAATCTATACAAAGATGCTGCAATATTGGTCCATATTTTAAATTTCTAAATAATTAGAAATTAATCTAAAAATGCGACACATTCTATTTCAATTGAAACTCCTTTTGGTAAAGATGAGACTTCTACACAGGCCCTAGCAGGAGGATTGTCTACTTTAAAAAAATCACTATATATTTTATTGACAATTTGAAAATCATTTAAGTTAGTTAAGTAAATAGTTGTTTTTATGACATCCTCTATTTTCGCTCCACCAGCATTAAGAACAGATGAAAGATTTTTTAAAACTTGAATGGTTTCTTTCTCAATATCCCCCAAGCAGTTTATTTCATTTGAGACAGGATCTATAGCTATTTGACCAGAACAAAAAATAAATTGACCCGCTCTGATTGCTTGATTATAAGGTCCAACTGGATCTGGAGCGTTAGAGGTTTTAATTACTTGCTTAGAAGACATTTGATTAAGGTTATATCTATATATTTAACTCCATAAATCTTTATTGGCTCTTAAATCAGTAAATTCTTTTAAATTTCTTGCTCTTAAAAAAAGATTTATTTTCATTTCTTCATCTAGCTGAAATGGAATTGTCAATCTTTTTAGTGAAATTTCTTTTTCAACTTGCAATAGTTTATTTTTTATATCTTGATCTTCTGGTTTAAGATTTAATGCCCATAAAAGATTTGACCTGGTATATTCATGTGCGCAGTATATGAGAGTATTTCTTGGTAATAACTTTATTCTTTCTAATGAATCGTACATTTGTTTATAAGTACCTTCAAAAACTCGCCCACAACCACCTGAGAATAATGTGTCACCAATAAAAAGAACAGGATTCGCATCATTTGATAAATAGAAGGATATGTGCGATCTTGTATGCCCTAATACTTCAATTATTTGTACTTCTTGACCCAATATATTAAGTTTATCTCCATCTGCTACAGATAAATTCTGGAAAGGGATTCGATCTTTTTCTTTTTTTGAGGCAATAACTTTAACGTTTGGCCATTTTTTGATAAGTTCTTCTGTCCCTCCAATATGATCGTTATGATGATGTGTTTGTAAAATGGCTTCTAAATCAAGATTATTTTCAGTCAGATAATTAATGACTGGTTCTGATACTGCTGGATCTATTACGACAACTGTTTTGTTTATTCTCCACAACCAGATTACATTATCATTTAAAACTCTAATTCCAATTATATTTTGAGCTTTATTAAATTCCATTGTTAACTTAGAATTAAGAGTTCTTGGAAGAGATCATTTTATGATTACTATAGCTTTACCTAAAGGCGCTCTGTTAAAAGATTCTATTTCTGTTTTTAAGAGAGCAGGTTTAGATTTCTCTAATGCACTGGATGTTAATAATAGATCATTAACTTTTGAATCACAGTGTAAACGAGGTAAGGCGTTATTGGTCAGAAATGGTGACGTCCCTGTTTATGTTAGTTACGGTCAAGCTGATTTAGGGATTGTAGGATATGACGTTTTAAAAGAATCTGAATTAGAAGTGGCTAAGTTACTTGATCTAGGATTTGGCGGCTGTCACATGTCGCTAGCGGTTAAGAATTCTAGTAATTATTCAAAGCCAACTGATCTTCCTGCAAATTGTAAAGTCGCAAGTAAATTTACTAAAACAGCAAGATCTTATTTTGATGATTTAAATATACCTGTAGAAATAGTTCATTTAACAGGATCAGTGGAACTTGGTCCCATAACAGGTATGGCAGAAGCGATAGTTGATTTAGTTGCGACAGGTAAAACCCTTAAAGAAAATGGTTTACATAAAATTGATGATCTTTATTACTCGACGGCGCGTCTAATTGCTAATCCTTTATCTATGAGGTTAGACAATAGTTCTCTCCGAGATACAATTTTATCAATAGAATCAATTTGTGATTTATATTAGATTAGCTAAATGTTTTTGAATGATTTTAAAAGAATTAAAAAGTTAGGGAGATATTTAACTAAAGATAAAAGAGCAATTTTTTTAATTTTGATAGTTTTGTTACCTGTATCTTTTGCTGGAGCTATACAACCTCTATTGGTTGGTCAGGCAATAACAATTCTTAAAAATGAAAATTCAGATGTTTGGTTAAGTAAAACCTTCTTTGGACAGTCAATTAATTTAATAATAATTACTTTATTTATTACCGTTCTTTTTAGATTGGTTTTACAAGGTTATCAAACATATAATATCCAAGCCGTAGGCCAGAGACTTACTGCAAGGATAAGGAGACAACTTTTTGAACACTCTATATCCCTTTCTCTTAAATATCACGATAAAATGCCTGTTGGTAAATTATTAACAAGGTTGACCAATGATGTAGACGCTTTAGCAGAGGTTTTTGGTAGTGGGGCAGTTGGAGTAATAGCTGATTTCGTAAGTCTGATAGTTATTTCTATAACAATGCTTTCTATAGATAGAGGACTGGCCATATTGTTACTATTAACTCAAATCCCAGTTTCATATTTTATTATTTGGCTTCAAAAACGTTATAGAAAAGCAAATTATCAAGTAAGGGAGGAATTATCTCAACTTAACTCTGACTTCCAAGAGAATTTGCAAGGATTAGAAGTTGTTCAGATGTTCAGAAGAGAGGCTTTTAATAGCAAAAAATTTTCTAATACTGGACTAGCTTACAAGAAGGCTGTAAATGGAACAATTTTTTATGATAGTAGTATTTCAGCATTTATAGAGTGGATCTCTCTAGCTGCAGTATCTTTGGTTTTAGCAGTGGGAGGATATTTAGTTACCTCTGGGAATATTGGTTTAGGAACATTAACTACCTTTATTTTATATTCTCAGAGACTTTTTGAACCTTTAAGACAGCTTGCGGAGAGATTTACTCAAATTCAGGGAGGTCTTACAGCGGTTGAGAGAATAAATGAATTATTAGATGAAGAAATTGAAATTAAAGATAATATTTCTTTGCAGCATTTCTCAGGAGAGGTCTTAAAAAAAGACTTTGCATTTAAAGGCAAAATTGAATTCCGCCAAGTTAATTTCTTTTACAAAGAAGGTGAAGAGGTCATAAAGGATTTGTCTTTCATAGTCAAACCAGGAGAGCATGTAGCTTTTGTTGGTCCAACTGGATCAGGTAAAACAACCATAATTAGATTGCTATGTAGATTGTATGAACCTCAATCAGGACAAATTTTTATTGATGATGTAAACATAAAAGAAATTCCTATTGCAATACTTAGAAATATGTTAGGAGTTGTTTTACAAGATACTTTTATTTTTAGTGGTAATGTTGCAGATAATCTAAAGCTAAGTACTAATATCAATAATCTTGAGTTAGAAAAAATTTGTAAAGAATTAGGTTTGGAAAGCTTGTTGAAGAAATTACCTGATGGTTTAAACACATTTCTTAGAGAAAGAGGAGGCAATCTTTCTTCTGGTGAAAGACAACTCCTTTCTGTTGCTCGTGTAGCTATTAGAAATCCTGTTGTCTTGATAATGGATGAGGCTACAGCCTTTATGGACCCCTCTACTGAAGCTACTTTACAAAGAGATCTTAAAAGAATTCTAGAAAAAAGGACAGCATTAGTTATTGCACATAGACTCGCAACTATTGAAAGCTCTGATAAAATATTGGTCTTAAAAGGAGGGGAATTAATTGAAGAAGGAACACATATTGAACTTAGACTCAAAAAAGGGCTATATTTTCAGCTCTCTGAACTTCAAGAAAAAGGATTCGCAAGCTTTTAATGATTTTTAGAAATCAACGGTCATCAATAAAGAAAACAAACTCTATATCAAAAGATGAGCTTATAAAGAATTATGGATTGAATTCTTATGAATTTACTCAGAAAAATAAGGAAGAAGTTTTTGTTTGTAGTAAGGATAAGGAATTAGATCTTATTGAGTTAGATCAACTTTTGCAAACTGTTGGTTGGAGTAGAAGACCAATTAGGAGAGTAAAAAGAGCTTTAGATTTTAGTATTCTGGTTGTGGGATTATGGCTTCATGACGAAAAGTTCCCTAGACTTGTTGGTTTTGCTAGATGCACAGGTGACGGAATTTTAGAGGCAACAGTGTGGGATGTAGCAGTTAATCCTATATATCAGGGAAAAGGTTTAGGTAAAGAATTGATGAAATATATCTTAAAAGAATTAAAAAATATTGGAATTTTTAAAGTCACCCTTTTCGCTGATGCAGAAGTGGTTTCATTTTATAAAAGACAAGGTTGGATATTAGAACCAAGAGGTTCTAAATGCGCTTTTTGGTATGCAAATTAATTATTTTTTGTAGTAATCAATATATATAGACTCTATAGATTCCCCTTTTAACCATCTTCTCCTAAATTTCCAATTTTTGAATGCTTGTTGAAAAATATTAGTTTTCTCCCATTTCCTAGAACTTGTATAAATTGGAAAATTTAGTATTCTTAAATTTTCTTTATTTTTTAATCTTTTGATGAAATCTAAATCTTCCATTAAAGGAATTTTGCTATAACCATTATTTTTAAAATAGGTTTTTCTATGTATTATTAAACCCTGATCTCCATAGGGTGTTTTAAAAAAAAAACTTCTAAAATTTACAAGGATTTCAAGAAATCTGTAAATTATTTTTTTACTATCAATTTTAAAAATAAAAGAATAAATATAACATTCGTCATCTTGTAAAACTGACTTTATTCTTTTTAACCAATTGCGATTTAACCTTGAGTCGGCATGTAAAAAAATAAACCATTCTCCTAATGCATTTTTTGCACCAATATTTAGTTGTAAACCTCTATTTTTTTCTTTTGATTTATGTACTTTTGCACCGTAAATATTTGCGATATCAATAGTTTTATCTTGACTACCACAGTCAATAATCAGAATTTCTACTTCTTTTTTTATAATCGATAAATCCGAAAGCAATAATGGTAAATTATTTGCTTCATTGTAAGTAGGAATAATAATTGAGATTTTAGACAAAGTGATTAATTTCTCTTTTCAATATCATTTATTGTATCTACATCTATTTTTGTTTTTAAAAACTTATATTTAATATCTATGGAAGAAAAATTATCAATTGTATTTTGAAGTACATTCTCTGAACTCCACTTGATATTTATGAAAGGTATATGTAAATGAGAGGATAATATTTTTTCAGAGAAAGCAATAAGCCAATAACCTCCATCATTTGATGGACCTAAAATTAAATCATGTTTTTTAAGTTCTTTTATAGTATTTAATATATCTAAATGACATAAATCTGGAAGGTCAGTCCCAATAAAAATTATATTTTTGATTTTTTTTTTAAAAAAGGATTGTTTATTAATTATTATTTGTCTTTTCATTTTTTCTCCTAAGCAGCCTCTCCCCTGTAAATTAAAGTTCCTAACTCCTAATTGATTAGACCATCTTCTACTCTTATTAAATCCAATACCAGATATTGCTAGAGAAATATCAATTAATCCTTTTTTTTTGATAGATTTAGCTACCGATAGTGTATGTTTTGTCATTACACTTTGGACTTTTGAAGAGTTAATTTTACCTATATCTCTAGATAACCTTGTTTTGCAACGACCAAAACCATGCCACTTAGCCATTATTATGAGCAATGATTTATCCAAAAAAACAATCGGAAATTTCTATTAATTATAAACTTAAAAAAATAAAATTTATCTTAAAAATTCATAATCTCCATTGTTAAAAAATCTTAAATTTATCATGATCTTATGATTAGAAAATGGCCAATTATTAAATTCCAATTATATTGTTTATCTATAGATAAACATTTTGCAAGCAACTAATTCTCTTTGGGCGGAAGTTCAACAATTACTCCAAAAAAATTTAAGTAAGCCTTCTTTCGAAACTTGGATAAGGCCTGCTAAATTTAATTGTTTTGAGAATGGCTTGTTGACTTTGATTGCCCCAAATAGTTTTGCAAGTGATTGGTTGAGGAAAAACTATTGTGAAACTATTGAAAAAGCTGCGGAAGAAATATGCGGGCATAATGTGAAAGTAATTTTTAAATCTCAAACTAATATCAACAACTTCTCTGAATCTAAAGATAAGTTACAAGAAAAGAATATTAATATTCAAGAAAAATCTTTTTCCAACAACCAAGATAATACTCCTGCTTCAATAAATAGATCCAAAAATCCTAATTCTTTAAATTTACGTTATGTCTTTAATAGATTTGTAGTTGGTCCAAATAGTAGGTTAGCTCATGCTGCAGCTTTAGCCGTTGCGGAATCTCCTGGGAGAGAATTTAATCCATTATTTATTTGTGGTGGAGTTGGCCTTGGAAAAACTCATTTAATGCAAGCAATAGGCCATTATCGCGTAGAAATAGATCCAGAAGCTAAAGTCAAATATGTATCGACAGAAACTTTTACTAATGATGTTATAAGCGGTATAAGGAGAGATGGAATGACAGCTATTAGAGATAAATATAGAAATGTGGACTTGATTTTAATAGATGATATACAGTTTTTAGAAGGTAAAGAATATACTCAAGAGGAATTTTTTCATACATTTAATGCACTTCATGAATCAGGAAGTCAAATAGTTATCGCAAGTGATAGGCCTCCAAATCAATTGTCAGGAATTCAAGAGAGGTTAATTTCTAGATTCTCAATGGGAATGACTGCTGATATACAATCTCCAGATCTTGAAACTAGGGTGGCTATTCTTCAGAAAAAGGCAGAACAAGAGAGAATGAGTCTCCCAAGAGATTTAATTCAATTTATAGCAGGGAGATTTACTTCAAATATTAGAGAATTAGAAGGAGCATTTACTAGAGCTGTTGCATTTGCTTCAATTACTGGATTACCATTAACAGTTCAGTCAATTGCTCCAATGCTTGACCCTAATAGTGTTGGTGTTGTTGTTACTCCAAATCAAGTTATAAACAAAGTATCTGAATTCTTTAAAGTTTCAACTGATGAATTAATTAGTTCAAGTAGAAGGAAGCAAGTAAGTCAAGCTAGGCAAATAGGAATGTATCTTATGAGACAAGGAACTGATCTCAGCCTTCCAAGGATTGGAGAAGAATTTGGAGGTAAGGATCATACAACTGTAATGTATGCTATTGAACAAGTCGAAAAGAAATTGTCAACTGATCCAAATATTGCGAGTCAAGTTCAAAAAATTAGAGATTTACTTCAAATAGACTCAAGAAAAAATTCTAAATAATTTTACTGAAAGTTCCTTGGATCCTGATCGTACCTATGCCTAACAGGTATTTTTTCGATATCTTTATTATCACTAAGTGACTCGATTTTATATAACGATTGTCTTAATATCCTCGCTGAAATAACTGGCATGTCTCTAGGTGCTGAAATTCTGTTTTTCAAATATTTTATAGATTCTCCTGCATTATATTGAGGCTTGTATACTTCACCTGTGATCATATGTGTAAGAGTAGATCTCAATGATTCTTCAAATAAGGATTTATTGTATGGGTTTACTTTGATAATATTTTCTTTATGTTTTAAAACCCTTTTAATAGCAATTTTAGCGTAGTAATTTAAGTCAAATTCTTTATTAAATTCTAAATTGCCAAGGCCTTCTCCATTATCTATTGCAATAGAGAAGGAAACTTGTTGATGATTAGTTTCTTTAAAACAACCACCCATTTGGGGAGGTAAATCATGAGAGTGTGTATGAAAATCTCCTTGGGTACCTCTATATGAACTTGTATTTTCAAACAGTGTTAGCCATTTATTAATATAGGTATAATTTCCTCTTAAGTTAAATCCTTTGTAATATGCTAATGATGCATTCATTCTTTCCATATAGGGAATAAAAATTATATCTCCAGTTCCAGGCTCTATCTTTCCTGAATCAGAAAATGATGGATCAATAAAACCTGTTTTTGAAGTGCTTAAGATTTTTTCTAATTTGGAAATAGATTCTTTAAATCTTTTTTCCCTAAAAGAGCTATCCATAAAATTAAAGCTTTCTCTGCAAAGCCAATTACACCATGATCTGAAAATTTCTCTTTCTAATTTTCGAGTTTCTGTAAGGTGACTTGATGTTATAAAAGAACCAAGTGCTCCAAATTCATTTTCTAAAAAAGCTATAATGTCATCGCTTTCGGTAATAATCCGCCCTTTAAATTCTATTGCAGGTAATTTACCTGATCTGACTTTATCAAGGAACCAACTTTCTTTCTGACCATAGCAAAACATATTTATTTTTTTTACTCTGTAAGGAATTCTTTTGAATTCAAGCCATAACCAAATTTTCTGGCAATAAGGACACCATGAATGCCTATCCCTATAGAGAGTAACTATTACATCATTTTCGTTATGACCAAATAATCTTAAACTTGCATAGGAATTGTTAATACCATTGATTCTATCGAGATCTTCAATTTCAAATTTATTTAAATCTTCCCATGTCAAAATTTTATTCATTCTTTGAATTTACTCAATAAGCTTACGTTATAATAATTGATTAAAAAAAGTCTTGGAATTTCAATTTGATTTAATTGTTGTTGGCGCTGGATCTGGGGGGCTAGCGGCGGCTAAACGTGCTGCTAGTTATGGAGCAAAAGTTGCAATTATAGAAGTTAATCAAGTAGGTGGAACTTGTGTGATAAGAGGATGCGTTCCTAAAAAATTGATGGTTTATGCAGCTAAAAGTAAAAAAAATATGACTTCTTCTGAAGGATATGGATTAAAAAGTGAAGGTATTAGTTTTGATTCAAATATTCTTTTGAAGAATGTCAGAGAAGAGGTTTCGAGGTTAAGTAATTTACATAAAAATTCTTTAGATAAATTGAAAGTTAGTGTTTTTGAGGGGTTAGGAAGATTCATATCTCAAAATGAATTAGAAATAATATGTCCAAAAACAAAAAAGATTCTAAATAAAATAAGTTCAAAAAAAATTCTTATTTCAGTTGGAGGTAAACCAAAGAAATTAAATATTCCTGGAATAGATTTAGCATGGACAAGCGATGATATTTTTGAATTAGATAGTTTTCCTGAATCAATATTAATAGTTGGAGGCGGTTATATCGCTTGTGAATTTGCTTCTATTTTCAGGAATTTAGGTACTGAAGTAACCCAATTAATTAGAGGTAAACGTTTACTTAATGGTTTTGATGACGATCTGTCTTCATGCTTAGTAGAATCACCTACTTTTGCAGGAATAAATTTAATCTCCAAAAATCAATTAAAGTCTATAAAGAGAGTTCATGGGGAACTCGAGTCTACCTTAGATTCTGGTGATAAAATCCTTACTAATAATATTCTTATTGCTACAGGTAGAGAACCAAACCTTCCACCTTTAAATTTAGATTTTTTAAATTTAAAGATGGATGGCCCATATTTAGATGTTGATGAACTTAATCAAACAAGCAACTCTAATATTTTTGCAGTTGGCGATATCATAAATAAACCAAACTTAACTCCAGTAGCAATAGAACAAGGCAGAGTTTTTTCGGATAATTTTTTTAATGACCAAAAAAGAAAAGTAAATTATGAATATATCCCTAAGGCCGTTTTCACTATTCCTGAAATTTCAACAGTTGGCTTAAGTGAGAAAAGAGCGAAAGAGATTTACTCTGAGAATAATATAAAAATTTTTAAATGTAATTTTACGCCTATGTCTAATACTTTTAAAAAGAATAAATCAAAATGTATGTTAAAGATTGTAGTTAATAAACTAACTGACAAAGTACTCGGATGCCATATGTTTGGGGAAACATCATCTGAGATTATTCAAATGGTATCAATTTCATTAAACGCAGGGATAACAAAAAAAGACTTTGATATTACCATGGCTTTGCATCCAACTATTTCAGAAGAATTCGTGACTATGTATGGCTAAATTTATGATTTAGAAAGTTTTAATTTTTCTTGAGCAAAGAGAATCATTGTAAGTAATGAAAAGTAAATAAATAATCCTATCCTTAATTGAGAAAGATAATTAAATTCATTCAAAAAAAGTATCTTATCTAGGATGTAAAAAATATAAAGATTTAGCAAAATAAATCCTTCAATTCTGGTGATTTTCCCTTTGCTCCAGAAAATTGGCAAGCATGCAAAGGTAGTTAAAACCATAAAAGGCAGGTCAACTTTTATTAGGCTTTGTTCTATTACTAAGCCTTTAAATCCTGAAAAAATACTACAACTTCCAAGGATTAGAAGTTGATTGAGTAAATTGCTTCCTATTATATTCCCGATAGCAAGATCTGTTTTACCTTTAAATGCTGCAATTACAGAAGTTACTAATTCTGGCAAAGATGTTCCAGTGGCTAAAATTGTTAAACCAATAACAACTTCATTTACCCCCAAAAGAGTAGCAAGCTTTTGAGAACCATTTACTAAAATGTTTGAACCAAAGCTTAAAAGAAATATTCCAAATATCAACTTCAGTAAAACATTTAGTTTTCCTTCGTACTTTTCTTTAAATTCATCAATGTCTGGTTCTGCATCTTTTGTATCCTCTTCTTTCTCATTGATGGTATTAATTTCCCATATTGTATTTAAGACTAAACAAAATATTAGAAATATCCCTGCTTGCAATGTTAATAGACCTGTTGATGACATTGCCCAAACCGCACAAGAAATAGCCATTAAAAGAGGTACATCTCTTCTGACTATTCTGCTTTTTACCTTAAGAGGTGTTATCAATGAGCTTATACCTAAAACTACAAGAATATTAAAAATATTGCTTCCTATTACATTGCTAGCCGCAAGAGAATCACTGCCTTGAAAAATTGAACTTAGACTTACCAATAACTCAGGAGAGCTTGTACCGAGTGAAACAACCGTTAATCCAATTACTATCTGAGGTATTCCTAAAATTAAAGATAAATTTATGGCTCCTTGAATAAAGAACTCTCCTCCTGTAAATAGTAAAACTACTCCTAATATTATTTCTATTATTGGAAATAAAAAATCACTCATATTTAAGCTTTTGTTTAGATACTTAAATCTTTAATAATTGATTAATAACTATCCTCGAATATCTATAATTTATTGTCAAATTTAATTTGCTGTTAAAATTGATTAAATAGTAAAAATTTTGAAGACATTAACCATATTAAAACCTGATGATTGGCATTTACATTTAAGAGAGGGTCTTGTATTAAAAAATATCATTCATTTTACATCAGAATATTTTGGAAGAGCTATCGTCATGCCAAATACTAAAGTTCCCATAACATCGATTGATAGTGCTATTTCTTACAAAAAATCTATTGCTGAAGCGTTACCGGAAAGTTCTAAGTTTGAACCATTAATGACAATTTATCTTACTGATGAAACGGATAAAGAAGAACTAATAAATGGTTTTAAAAATAACGTCTTTTTCGCAGCAAAATTATATCCTGCTAATGCAACAACAAATTCCAGTCATGGAGTTAATAAAATAGAAAATCTTTATGAGATTTTTGAATCAATGCAAGATTCTGGAATGCCTCTTTTGATTCACGGAGAAGTAACTGATTGTGAAGTAGATGTATTTGATCGAGAAGAAGTATTTATAGATAGAGAACTTTTACCGATAGCACAAAGATTTCCAAAATTAAAGATTGTTTTAGAACATATAACTACTTCTTATGCAGTTGATTTCGTCCAAGAAAATAATATTGGAGCTACTATTACTCCTCATCATTTGCACATAAATAGAAATGCAATGTTTTTTGGAGGTTTAAATAGTGACTTTTATTGCTTACCAGTTGCTAAGAGAGAAAATAATAGAGTTGCGTTAAGAAAAGCTGCAACAAGTGGGAAAGAATGCTTTTTCTTGGGAACTGACTCTGCTCCTCATTTAAGAAAGTGGAAAGCTTTTTGTGGATGTGCAGGCATTTTTAATTCTCCAGTAGCAATAGAGAGCTATTTGGCAGTATTTGAAGAGGAAAATGCGCTAGAAAATTTTGAGAAGTTTGCAAGTCTAAATGGCCCTAATTTTTATAACTTGCCTCCAAATAAAGAAAAACTAAAGTTGGTATCTAGGCCAAACAAGGTTTCAGAATTTGTGAATGTAATTGAAGACAACAATATTGTTGGGCAAATAAAACCATTTCATGCAGGCGAAACTTTGAATTGGCAAGTTGAAGGAATAGTTAATTAAAAACTTAAATTTAATTCCACCATTCAAGAAAAGTGTAAATATTCCAATTTTTCATGGTTAATTCGTTTGCTTTCAGCTACGATAAATATGCGCAAATTCCTTTTGGGAGTGTGGCGGAATTGGTAGACGCGCCGGACTTAAAATCCGTCGAGCGCTTTAGCTCGTGGGGGTTCAAGTCCCCCCACTCCCATCATTAACCTATTTATTTTTAGTCCTTACGATGACTTGCAAAAGTTGTTATATTTTAACTATGAAGATCAAGAATTTATAATGGAAAGTATTTTAAATAATTCATTCGCGACTTTATTGACCTACTTTGGAGTTGTATCTATATATTTATTAGTTATACCATTAATACTTTTCTACTGGATGAATAATAGATGGAATTTTATGGGTAAATTCGAGAGATTAGCAGTTTACGGCTTAGTATTTCTTTTTTTTCCAGGTTTAATTTTATTTTCTCCATTTTTGAATCTTAGGTTAAAAGGAGATATTAAAGGGTAAATAATTGACTAAAGGTAAAGTTGTACAAATTGGTTTATTAATTTCAGTATTAGGACTACTAAGTTATGGATTGGCACCTCAATTTGGCGCCAATAACTTTACCGCTACCACTATTTCAAGTTTAATCTTGATCTTGATTGTAATAACTTGGGTTTCTTCTTATGTGTATAGAGTTGTAAACGGAAAAATGACTTTTATGGAACAAAGGAAGCGTTATAGAAAACAATATGAAAAAATTGTCAATGATAAACTAGAAAACAAATTCAATTCATTGTCAGTGGAGAAACAGAAAAAACTAATCGAAGATTTAGAATCAAATCCATAAATTTTCAAAGGATTATCAAATAATAAATCTCAGAAATTCATGCAAGAAACCAACAAAATGACAATTTATAAAAATGAAAATTTATCAAAAATAGATAAAAAGTTTAATGATTTAAAGAATAAAAATAAATTAGCTTTGATGCCTTTCATAATTGCAGGGGATCCAAATATTGAAACGACATCAGAGATTTTATTAAAGTTGCAAGAAAAGGGAGCTGATCTGATTGAATTAGGAATCCCATATAGTGATCCTCTCGCAGATGGACCAGTTATTCAACTTTCTGCGTCAAGAGCTTTAAAGTCAGGAACTACACCAAATAAAGTTATCCAATTATTGGAGTCTTTAAAAGGTAAACTAAATGTTCCAATAATACTTTTTACTTATTTTAATCCTTTATTAAAGTTTGGTTTTGAAGAATTTTGTCAGATGGCATCGAAAGCTGGAGTCTCGGGATTAATAATTCCTGATCTTCCTTTAGAAGAAACTTATAAATTTTCTAAAATAGTTGGTAATTATTCTATGGACTTAATCTTGTTGGTCGCTCCAACTACGCCTTTTGAAAGAATGAAAATAATATCCAATAAGACAAAAGGGTTTACTTATTTAGTAAGTGTTACAGGTGTTACAGGTGAGAGAAACGAAATGGAAAACAGAGTAGAAAATCTTATTACTAAATTAAAAGAAATAAGCCCTAATCCTGTTGCAGTTGGTTTTGGTATATCATCTCCCGAACATGTTAATAAAGTTAGCCAATGGGGAGCAGATGGAGTAATTGTTGGCAGCGCATTTGTAAAAAGAATTGCTAGTTGTAATGAAAAAGAAGTTGTTAATCAATTAGGGGATTTTTGCGAAGAAATGCGTAAAGCGGCTGATCGTTAAATTAAAATTTAAATTTGTATGATAATTCCTTATTGCAAACTTTATAATTTAGAAGTTTAGTTCGTATTGTCTTGACTATAAAAGTTAATTATTCTGACTCTTCAGAAGGTAATAATCGTATTTGCTTTTTGCCTAACTTTATTTTGTACTCGTCACCTGGCTTTAAATCTAAAAGTGCTGTATAGGCCTTCCCTATTAATAGATTTCCATTCCCTTGGACTGTAGCAGTGTAACTTAGTTTTCTTCCGCCTTTTCCTATCCCAGCTACATTCCCACCTCCCATTTTCATTCCTTTAGCTTCAAGGAGAGCCTTGTAATAAGCTGTATAGTTTAAGCGAGGTTCTCCGTTCCGTTTTGTGGTGACATATCCACAAGCACGACATTGCTCTGACTCGCTAAGCCCTTCAACTTCTTTGAATTTAGCAAGAAGTTCACTACCAGTGAGCATAATTAATTAAAAGACAGTTCTTATTAAATAAGATAGCAATTTGTGTGTAATTTGTGCAATTATTAATTATAGATTTATTCAATTAGTTATCTTTTAAAAATGGAAAAGTTTATAGTATTTGGAAAGTACTGTGAAGATGCAATTAATAAAAGAGAAGCATTTCGAGATGAACATCTTAGGAGACTTCAGAATTTAAAAGATAGAAATATTTTAGTTACTTTAGGGCCTACAAAATGTACAAAATATTTATTTGGAATTTTTAATGCTAATGATGAAAGTCAAATGAGAGATCTTATTGAGGAAGATATTTATTGGAAAAAAGGTATATGGATTACTTATGATATTTATCCATGGATAAAGGCTTTTTGAAGATAATTTCTAATTTAAAATAAATAATAGTTTTTAATTATTATTACTATAAAAGATATAATATAAATTTTTTTAATTTACTTAGCTAAAGAATAATATATTTTGCTAATTAGTTTATTATAAAAATAATGTTTTTTGACATAGTTTGTTTAAAAAATTACTTATTTTTTAGAAAAAACATATCCTTTTAATTAATTATTTATTTGCTAGTGTCTTGCTTTATTTGGTTTACTAATGAATCGATATCTAATTGATTATAGGGTGTTGTTGTGTTTATCTCTTGAGAATCAGTTTTACTATTATTTAACCAGTTTTGTTCGATTCTAATGAGATTTTTGGCAATATTGAACATCCCTCCTTTTTTATAAAATTCTTTAAATTTTAGGAGAATTTCAGATGTTCTACTAGATTTGATATTTAATTCAGTAGCTAAATCTTTTTGATTAAATCTATGGGATTTCAACCAATCTTTAATAAAAGCTATAAGTTCTTTTTCTTCTTGATGGGATAGTTTACTCATAATAAAACGGGAATAATTTATTAAGCTTTCTTTCTGCTCTTATTCTTATTGAAGGTGTCATATACTTACTCCAAATACTTAATACTGCTGTAAGAGCAACAAAATCATCACTAAACCCAACTAAAGGCATAAAGTCGGGGAAAAGGTCAAAGGGCATAATAAGATAGGCTAGTGCCGCCATCAATGAAACTCTTACTTGTGCTGGAGTATAAGGATCTATGGCCATTTCTAAAACTTCTAAAGCTGGCTTGGCAATTGTTCTGCCAGCCTTAATTAGAATTTTTTTTATGATATTGTCATCAATTGATGAACTTTCTAAAACTTCTGCATCATAAATTTTTTCTTTGTTATTGTAGAAATCCTCTTTCATATTTTATAAATTCTAATTTTTAGATTGAATAACCTTAGCTACACGTATCAACTAATCCATTCTGTATTCCTGCTTTTCGTAGCTTTCTTAATGATCTTTGCACCACTTGCCTACAATATTCTCTACTACAACTCATATGTCTTGCAACTTCTGCTAAAGTTCTCCACTCATTTGAACCATCTAAACCAAACCTCAAACTTACTATCCTTCTTTCCTTCTCAGTTAAATTGGCTTTATCTAATAATTTCCAGGCAGATGCTGTCCTTTCAGCTAGTTCTGCTAATTCCATAGGAGGGATTTGCTCACTAGGTAGAATGTCAACTAGCTCAGAAGGATCCGACTTGGATTTAACTGTTCCTTGAAGACTAACAGTAATACTTCTCAATTCACAAGAGAGTAGTTCATCTATCTCCTCTTTTGTGATTTTCATTTCTTTAGCCAGTTCATCGCTAGAAGGAGGAATTCCCTTAAGTTGCATTAGTTTTGATTTCGCTGATCTTAATTTCGTGAGCTTTTCATTGATATTAACGGGGATTCGAATGGTTCTACTTTGAGTTGATAATGCCCTGTTTAGACCTTGTCTTATCCACCAATAAGCATAAGTTGAAAATCTGTGCCCTCTAGAAGGGTCATACTTTTCTACAGCCCTTGTAAGACCTAGTGTCCCCTCCTGAATTAAGTCGAGTAAATCTAACCCTTTACCTTGATATCTCTTTGCGAGGTTAACTACTAATCTTAGGTTGGCTGTAATCATTTCATTTTTAGCTTTTTCTCCGATTTTGATTTTTCTTATTTCTTCATCTGAATATTCACAAGTTGGTCCCTTCCCGCCGGCATTTTGACATCTATTAACAAGAACTACCATCTCTTGGACTTTTCTGCCCATAGTGAGTTCTTTCTCTGGAGTCAAAAGTTGATGACGTCCTATTTCTCCAAGAAAATCGCTCAATGAACTCACGATTTACTCCTTTAGTAATATATTTAACTTAGAGTTAATTCTTTAATAAGCTATACATGTAATAATTAATTAATAATTAATTAATAATTAGTTAATAATCAATGAATAATCATAAATTATTTTTTTCAAAAATTTTAAATATATTTTTGCAATTAATTAAGCAAAATTAAAAATTCAAAAGTTTATTTTCTCCTTCTTGATTCAAGAACAGAAAGAACATCTCTCCACTCAACTCCATTATGCAAAAGAGCTACTTGAAGGTGATATATTAAATCAGCAGCTTCATTTGATATTGAATGCTTGTCTTGATCTTTGCAAGCCATTATAAATTCAGCTGACTCTTCTCCAATTTTTTTTAGGATAGTATTACTCCCTTTTGTTAATAAATAATTTGTATAACTTTTTTCTATAGCACTGTTTGATCTTTCATTAAGAGTATTAAATAAATCAGAACAAATATTAGAGAAAGGGTTTGGTTCTTTTTCTTTTTTATGACTTATATTAATGTCTATTTCATTGAAGAAACAACTTTTTTCTCCAGTATGACAAGCTCCTGAACCCTTCTGTTCTATAGATAGAACAAGTGCATCATTGTCGCAATCAAATCTTATTGCTTTAAGTAATTGAATGCTGCCGCTTGTAGCTCCTTTTCTCCAAATCTCAGATCTTGATCGACTCCAATAATGGACATTTTTTGTCTCAAGTGTTTTTGTTAAAGATTCTTTATTCATCCAGGCAAGCATAAGAATTGATCCGTCTAGCCAATCTTGTGCTATTGCAGGGATTAATCCATAATTATCAAAGTGTAGATCTTCAATCGAAAAGTTTGTTGAATAAGCCATTATGTTTAATTTTTCAAACCCTATCCGCTTTTTGTTAATTAAAAATTATCCTAACAGTTAATTGATGTTTATTCATTCTTTGAAATTTTCTTGCAGCAAAAGTTATGAGGACTTTCCTTGCTCTCATAGACAATGGCAACATGAAGGTCACTGTAGATTTGTTCATGGCTACTCAAGAGCATTTACCTTTTGGTTTACTGCAAAAGAATTAGACCTAAATGGTTTTGTAGTTGATTTCTCAAGTCTAAAGCCTCTCGAAAATAAACTTAAGGAACAATTTGATCATACTTTTTTGATAAATAAGAATGATCCTTTGTTGAATTACTGGGAAGATTTACATCGCTTAGAGGCTTTAGATTTAAGAATTATGGATAATGTAGGAATGGAATTTACCTCTAAATTGATTTGGAAATGGGCAAACGAATACTTGAAAGATCAAGATAAGGGAAGAACATGTTGTTGGAAAACTGAGTCAAAAGAAAATAAATCTAATAAAGCTAGTTATGAAAAAATTCCAGATTGGTTCAAGTTTTAGATAGAAAATATTAAATTTATAGTTACTAACATTGGTTTTAAATTTTTAATCAACTGATATTTTCCCTCGCCTTATAGAAACGTTAATTTCTTTTGTATTTAAATAATTGTTTGCCAAAATATTATTTGCAATTTTCGTCTCAATTTCTTTTTGAATAATCCTTCTCAATGGTCGTGCTCCATAATTGATATCAAAACTACCTTTAACCAACTCGTGAATTACATCATCTGTAATTTGCAATATGAAATCATTTTTTATAAGTCTATTTTCAAGGTTTTTCAGCTGAATTTTTGCAATTTCTTTTAATGCATTGAAATCCAAATTTTTAAAAATTACTATTTCATCAAGCCTATTAAGAAATTCGGGCTTAAAGAATCTTTTTAATTCGGAATCTATAATCTTTTTAATTTCATTTGTATCTTCATTTCTTATAGATAAATCATTTATTGATTGACAACCTAAATTGCTTGTGAGAACAATTATTGAATTTTTAAAGCTAATAGTATGACCTTGCCCATCAGTAATAATTCCATCATCAAGAACTTGCAAAAGAATATCTAATAAATCTTTATGAGCTTTTTCTATTTCATCTAGAAGGATCAATGAATATGGATTTTTTCTTACAGCTTCTGTTAATTGACCTCCTGATTCAAAACCTATGTATCCTGGTGGCGGACCTATGATTTTGCTAACAGAATGTTTCTCCATGAATTCTGACATATCAAGCCTTATGATCGAGGAATTTGAATCAAATATTGTTGATGCTGTAACCTTACTTAGTTCTGTTTTACCAACACCAGTTGGCCCTAAAAACAAGAAACTAGCCAATGGCCTGTTTGGGTCGTTTAATCCTGTTCTGGATCTCTTAATAGCGTCTGAAACTGCAGAAATAGCAATATCCTGACCAATAATTTTTTCTTTAAGAATTAATTCGAGTTTTAGAAGCTTATCTTTTTCTGATTTGTTCAGATTATTTACTGGAATAGAAGTCCATTTCGACACAACTTCAGCAATATCATCAGAAGTTACCTCTTGTCTTAAGAGGGGTTTCTCCCCATTCTTATAGGAAGTCACTAGATATTCACTTTTGTTCGCTAATTCTTTTTGTAAGGAATTTAAAGTGCCAAACTCTAATTCTGCAGCTTTGTTTAGATCAAAGCTTCTTTTTGCTTGATCTACTTGTAATTGTATAGATTCAATTTCCTCTTTTAAATTAGTAATTTCATCAATTTCATGTTTTTCTTTTTCCCATTGAGCATTTAATCCTGCTTGTTTATTCTTGAGGTCTGTAAGTTCATTATTAATGATTTTCAATCTCTCATGAGAGAAGTTATCTGTTTCCCTGTTTAGGGATAATTTTTCCATTTCTAATTGAAGAACTTTTCTATCAATTTCATCAATCTCTTCAGGTTTGGAAGTTATGACCATATTCAATCTAGAGGCAGCTTCGTCGACTAAATCTATGGCTTTGTCAGGAAGAAATCTATCATTGATATATCTATCGCTTAGGCTTGCGGCTGCAACCAATGCGTTATCAGAAATTCTGACACCATGGTGTACTTCATATCTTTCTCTTAAGCCTCTTAGTATTGAGACAGTATCTTCTACTGAAGGAGCATCAATTTGTATTTTTTGGAATCTTCTTTCTAGAGCGGGATCCTTTTCTATATTTTGTTTATGTTCATTAATCGTAGTAGCACCAATACATCTTAGCTCTCCTCTTGCGAGCATAGGTTTTAAAAGGTTGCTTGCATCCAAAGAACCTCCACTCGCACCTGCTCCAACTACTGTATGAATTTCATCAATAAAAAGAATAATCTTACCTTCAGATTCTTTCACTTTCTTTAAAACATTTTTTATTCTCTCTTCAAACTCTCCCCTATACTTTGCCCCAGCCACTAATGAACCCATGTCTAATGAGATTAATTGCCTTTTTTGTAATGAAGTAGGTACATCACCATTAACAATCCTTTGAGCTAATCCTTCAACTATCGCTGTTTTACCAACGCCAGGTTCTCCAATAAGAACGGGATTATTTTTTGTTCTTCTGCTTAGTATTTGTATTGTTCTTCTAATCTCTTCATCTCTACCAATAACAGGGTCTAAAATCCCATCACTAGCTGATTGGGTTAAATCAATACCAAATTTATCTAAAGATTCATTAGAACTATCAAAATCATTTTTATTTTCTGGATTTGATTTCATTTCTTTTACAGTCTCTAAAAATTCTGGCCCACTCTTTTGATTTAAAATTAGAGAACCATATGAGTCATCATAAGTGAAACCGTAAACTAAATGTTCTGTTGATATCACTACATCATCTAAAATTAGTTTGACTTCATTCGCTTTTACAAAGATCTTATGAAGGGTATCGCCAATATATAAATTAGCTTGCTTATTTTTCATTTTTGCCTTCGAATTTAATGAAGCAATTATTTTTTTCTCGATCTCTTTTATATTTACATTATTTTTTCTTAATATAACCTTAGTAAGGTTATCTTGTTTTATAAGAGATAGTAGTAAATTATCAGAATCTACATTCTGTTGGTAATTTTTATAGGCGATTTCTTTAGCAAAAAGAAAATAATCCCAAGCAGAATTTGAAAATTCACTTGGGATTATTTTAATCAAGAAAAATTTAATAAATAACTAAAAGTATTCATAAATTTATGAATACTTTTAGTTATTTAAGAATATATTTATTGAACTATTACTTTACCTACCATTCCAGCACCTCTATGAGGTTCACAATAGTAGTCATAAGTTCCAGTACTATCGAATGTCTCTGTCCAAGATTCTCCAGGAGAGAAAGCTAGATCAGCATGACTTAATTCTTCATGACCATCGAAAACAGCATTATGAGGAGCTAGCTTATTATTTACGAATTTAACAGAATCACCAGCACTAATGGTCACAGTGCTTGGTTCGAATGCAAGCATCCCAGCATCAGTTCCAAGTTTAACCTCAACAGTTTTAGCTGAAACAGATGATATGCCAAGGCCTAAAGTTAAAACTATTGCGAAAAAGCCTGTAAGGATTGAACGTAACATAATTTAAATTTGCTTTAATTATATATTACAAGGTTTTGGTCCACTTAGAGCAATAACTTTAATTGATATTACATCTTGGTAACTTTGATAATGTTAAAATATCATTTAATGATTTGGCATGACTTTTTAGCCTAAAAGTCTCTGGATTAGTAATGGGGAAATGATTAAAATCATATTTTTTTATGCTGAAGCTATCCCAGGGCGTGGTTTCTATAGGGAGGATTCTTAATAATAATTTTAGGATTTTTCTAGTAAGAGGTATAGCAAAATATCTTTTCATCTTATTTCTCTTTAATAGTATATTGATTGCATTATCAATTGAAATGAATTTCTGACCCAATACAAATTTTTTGAAGCCTTTATATTTTGCTTCTTTATGATTTTTAATTAGAAAGCCACAAATTTGAGCAATATCTTTTGCATGTATAAAGTGGAATTTGGAGTCCAGTTTTAAAAATCTTGCTATCCAAAGCCATTTCGCAATTTCTTTCAATCCACTTGTTAAATAACTCACTGGATATTTACTATATTTACCAAGTGTCCCCCCAAAAACCAATGTAGGGAAGACTGCAAATGTTTTTTCTGCAAATGAGCTTTCTCTAAGTCTCTCGAAACATTTATATTTTGTTTTGATATATTCTGTTCCATAAATTAATGATTCTCTCATTAATTCTGTATTTGTATTAAGAATGCTTGCCGTTGAAAAGTAAATTATTTTTTCTAATTTTTTAATATCAAGCATTTCTAGTAATTCTTCAAAAGCTTTTATATTTACTTCATATGCTCTTTGTGGATCTCCCCAAGCGGTAGCAGTGTGTATTAAATAATTTACTTTACTAATTTCATTTTTATATTTATTTGATTCTCTGATGTCACATATGATTAACTTAACTCTTTTCTCTTTTTGAACAGAAATTGGCAACTTACTTCTATCTCTTACCATGAGATATAGTCTGAATTGCGTGTTTTTTAAAAACCAATCAATTAAATATTGGCCAACACATCCATTGGAACCTGTTATTAATAAGTTTTTATATGCCAAGATATTACTAATAAGTTAGTTTTTTACCGTGTTCAAAAAATGTCTGAGCATTTTCTTCTGGAGTCCCAGGTAAAATTCCATGACCCAAATTAAGAATATATTTTCTATCTCCTACTTTATTGAACGTATTATCTATCCTTTTTTGTATTGATTCCTTATTTCCAAACAATATTCCAGGATCAACATTACCTTGAATACCAATGCCATTCGGGATTCTTTTGCAAGCCTCTTCAATATCTACGGTCCAGTCTAATGAGATTATATCTACTCCAGTTTTAGCCATCCTTTCTATTACTCCAGCACTTCCTGAAATATATAGAATAACAGGGGTGTCGGGGTATTCCTCTTTTACGATATCTACAACTTTTTTTTGATAGGGTCCAGCAAAGATATCATAATCTTCTGGACTTAATTGGCCTGCCCATGAGTCAAAAATTTGTACAACTTGAGCACCGGACTTTATTTGATATTTAAGATATTCACCTATTGATTTTGCAAAGTGATCAAGAAGTTTGTGAAGTAAATCAGGCTCTTTAAAAGCCATTGATTTTATTAAAGAATAATTTTTGCTGCTTTTACCTTCAACTACATATGCCGCAAGAGTCCAAGGAGCACCAACAAAACCTAGAACTGTCGCTTCATTATTTACATCTTTTTTTAAAGATGAAAGAACTTGACCAACAAAGCTTAAACTATCACTTGGATTTAATTCTTTTAAATTTTCTATTTGACTAAGAGTTCTTATTGGTTCTTCTATGATTGGGCCTTTACTTTCTATAATTTCAAAATTTATACCCATCCCTGGAAGAGGTGTAAGAATATCTGAAAAAAGAATCACGCCATCTGGTTTGAAAGCATTAAAAGGTTGCATTGAAATCTCGTAAGAAAGTTCTGGATTCTCAGACCTTTCTCTGAAACTTGGATAACGCTCTCTTAGATCTCTATAAATCTTCATATATCTCCCTGCTTGTCTCATCATCCAGACTGGAGGCCTATTTACTTTATTGCCTAAAGCGGCAGAAAGTAGCAGTGGTAAATTGTCACCCATTTTTCAATTCAATATGTTTTTAATAAATTTAAAATTCTAACTTAAAAATCTTACAACGCAAAGCTGAGCAAAATCGTTATGTGAACATTTATATGAAGCAATGAATTAGATAAACTTTTTATTTTTTTGCCTGATGTTTGAAGATACTTACACTTAATGGGGGTAAAGCCAGTTCAAGAGCATTTTCATAATTATGAATATTAAACTTTAAAGTTTCTTTCCCACCCATATTGCCTTTATTACTTCCTCCGTATCTAGAACTATCTGAATTAAAGATTTCTTTATAAAATCCTTCTAAGGGAACTCCTACTTTATATGAGCCGTGAGTATTGGGTGTGAAGTTTGCGACAATAACGAGCCATTCATTGCTGTCATTTTCCCTTCTCATAAAACTTATTACAGAATTAGATTTGTCATTGCAATCAATCCATTGGAAGCCATAAGGATCAAAGTCATTTTTCCATAGAGCAGGTTCATTTTTATAAAGTTTATTTAAGTCATCTACTAAGTTTCTAATACCTTTGTGAGGTTCAAATTCTAATAATTCCCATTGAAGATCATCCCAAACATTCCATTCTTGCCTTTGACCAAATTCCATCCCCATGAAAATCGTTTTTTTACCAGGATGAGTCCACATATAAGTTAGTAATGCTCTAGTATTTGCATATTTTTTCCAGTCATCACCTGGCATTTTATGTAAAAGATGACTTTTCCCATGAACAACTTCATCATGACTAAGGGCAAGCATAAAGTTTTCTGTGTAATTATAAGTTATTGAAAAGGTCACACTATTTTGATGAAACTGTCTAAACCAAGGATCTATTTCAAAGTAATCGAGCATATCATGCATCCAGCCCATATTCCATTTTAAATTGAACCCTAGTCCTCCTATATCAGTTGGTTTTGTAACCATTGGCCAGGTTGTTGATTCTTCAGCAATAGAAAGTGCACCAGGAAATTTTTGAAAGAGTACATGATTTGCTTGTTGAAGAAATTTAACGGCTTCTAAGTTTTCATTCCCACCATTCTCATTAGGTATCCATTCTCCATCTGGACGTAAGTAGTCTCTATACAACATTGAAGCTACAGCATCAACTCTTATTCCATCTATATGAAATTCTTCGAACCAATACACAAGATTTGCTACGAGAAAATTTCTTACTTCATTTCTGCTGTAATTAAAGATCAAGGTGCCCCATTCTTTATGCTCTCCTATGCGTGGATCGCCATGTTCATAAAGATGACAACCATCAAAGAAGGCTAATCCATGTTTATCTTTTGGGAAATGACCAGGTACCCAATCAAGAATTACGCCGATACCTTCTTCATGGCATCTATTGACAAACTCTCTAAATTCATTTGGAGTCCCAAATCTACTAGTTGGAGCATACCAGCCTGTGACCTGGTATCCCCATGAACCATCGAAAGGATGCTCCGAGATTGGCATCAGCTCAATATGAGTAAATCCTCTTTCTTTTACATAAGGAATAAGTTTCTTAGTTAACTCTGGATACGTTAATAACCTTGTGCCAGGTTTTAAATCTGCTGCTGGGACGGGATCTCTTGGCTTTCCATCTTTTTCTAAGTATTTATTTTCGGTTGATTCGTGCAGCCAACTTCCTAAATGCATCTCATAAACAGAGATTGGTTTATTGATTTGACTTGAAGAATCTCTATTTGAAATCCAGGAACTATCTTTCCATTTAAAATTATTTAATTTTGAAATTATTGAACCATTTTGTGGCCTGATTTCATGAAGGAATCCATAGGGATCAGCTTTCTCATAAATATGACCTTGTTGCGTTCTTATCTCAAATTTATATTTATCTCCTTCTTTCATATTTGGCATAAATAGTTCCCAAATTCCACCTAGCCTTTTTTGCATTGGATGATGCCTGCCATCCCAAGAATTTATATCTCCAATTATTGATATTGATTTTGCATTAGGTGCCCAAAGACAAAACATAACTCCATTTTTATATTTCTCTTCAATGAGATGAGCTCCCATTTTTTTCCATATATGATGGTGATTCCCCTCTGCAAAAAGATGTCTATCTACTTCTCCCATCCACTCTTCTCTAAAAGACCAAGGATCATGTTGTGAATGTGTTATTCCTCCTCGTGAAATATTTAGTTCATAATTATTTTGTGGGTCTTCAGGCAGGATTCCCTCAAAAAGCCACTTGTGATTTGGAGTTTCTAAGTTATAGGTTTTATTTTTATAATTTATAGTAACTTCATCTGCTTCCGGCATCCAAACTCTTGTTATCCATTGGCCTTCAAAAAAATGAGGTCCTAAAATTTTTAATGGATTATCATTGCAACAATTTTCTAGGTTGATAGCTTCTGATTTAATCCAGTCTGCCTTAATTGTTTCTCTCATGACTGGTAGATATTAAGGATTAATGATATCAAATTATTAACCCAAAAAAGATATTATTTACTTAAAAAAAGGTGTCATTTTCAAAAATGTTTTGTTTAGTACAAAACTTAGAGTAGTAATTCTGTGATTAATTGTAGTGGCTCCAATTATTTCGTCTCCCACTCCAGGATTAACTCCAATAGAAGGATAAGCTGCGGCAGATATAGATAATCTAAGTCTACTTCTTTTAAGTAAACAAATATTTGTGGGTTGCATAGTTATTTGATAATTACATTCCACATTTATTTTTGAGTTTTTAACTCTTAAAAACCCAGTTGAGAACTGATTAACCTTTTTATCGTCTTCATCAACTAGCGATAAAGCAAGGCATATATCAAAGTTTGGTTGATCACTTTTTACGGAAGTTTCTAAAATTGGAATACCTTTAAAGCTTTGATCTTCTTCGAGAAAATTGGTTTGAAAAACTCCAACATCCAATCGTTTATCTATAGCATTTCTATTAAACTTTCCTGGATTTGGGCCCAAATGCCCTCCATCAGCTGGGACTGGCCTCCAAGGGTCATGAACGATTGTGAACCAACCTGATCCTTTTGAATTTATGGTAAGACTTCCATCATTAATATCTACATTTGCATTGCCATTACTTTTAAGTACCAAAATATATTTTGAAAAATAATTATCATCTATTTCATCCCATTTATTTAATGAAATATTCCATATTTTTCTTTGCAAAATAGATTCTTTATAATTAAAATCTTGATTAATTTTTAAATGTTTATCAAAAAATTGTAATAATGATTTTTGTGACCCTTCCCACCAATTTAGATGTGTCGCATTAGCAATAATAATTTCTGGATTCCCTCCTGCTTCTCGAGCTTTTTTATAAAGATCTAATGCACCTTTTAAATGAGGGTCCCACAATCCTCCAATAATTAACATTGGTTTTTTAATCCATGTTGAGATTGGGTTTATTTCTAAAAAAGGTATATCATCCTTTAAATTCTTAAGCCATTCAATAATAAAGCTATTAGGATCATATTTTTTTAAAAGTTCTAATCCATTTCTTAAATAACTTTTACTTTCTAAAGCTAATTTTATCTCCTCCCATTCAAGAAAATTATTTTCTTTCCTCATTTTTAGCGCAGCAATTTGTAGCCCCCATGCAATATTGTTATGCCACCAAAATGCCCCTCCGTCTGAACACCAATGATCTTTTATATTTAGCCCTGTCATAGCTGGAGATAGACAATCAGGCGGCTCTGAATTCGATTCTCCACTTAGTTGCGTTAATCCATGGTAAGAAAAGCCATAAAGCCCAAGTTTCCCATTACATTCTTTTAGTGATCTAACCCATTCATGCGTTTCCGAAGTGTCACTTGCTTCTTGGGAGAAGCCTTTGAAAATACCCCCTGAAGAACCCATCCCCCTAACATCTTGAATTATTACCATATAACCTTTTGAAGCCCACCAAGAAGGATGTGAATAGGTAATTGTTGAAGCAATCTCTCTACCATAAGGTTGCCTCATCAATAATGCAGGCCATGGCCCTTTGCCTTCAGGTAACCAAATTCTTGATACAAGTTCTACCCCGTCTTTAAGTGTTAGGGACTTATCAAAAAATCTTGTTTCAAACATCTACGTTTTTAGATTATCTCTGGACAATGCAGGCCAATTACATAAATGGAGAAGATTTCAGCATTAACAGGCGTGAGCTTATTCCTTTTCGCAACAAATTCTATAGCTTTATCTGAATTTGCAGAAATACCCTTCGCATTGAACTCTTTAAACTTATTACATATTTTAATAGCTTCACTTGGATTCTTTTTTACGCTTTTTAATAAATTGGATTGACCTAAAACAGGATGTAATGGATAGAACAGCAAAAATATAAAAAACAGAAAAAGTTTCATTATATATTTAACATTTTTTTAATTCTACAGTAAAAACTTTTCTAAACCAAGGTTTTAAAAAGATTTACAGCTTTGGTGAGATTTTTTAATCCAATCTTTTAAAATAGATAAGTTTATATTTATCTCGGTTTTAATTCTAAGACTTCTTTCTAATCTTCTGATTTTCTTTTCCAGCTCATAAGGTTTTAATCTTGATAATGCTTTTACTGAACCTACTCCGCAATGTAAAAGTAAATATGCTGCTGGAGGAGGAATTTCAATTTCTTTTTTAAAAATAGCAATAGCTCTTATTTTTTTTAAATTATTTAATGTACATAGTGGAGAGATGATCTGAATTTTGTTTATTTCCAAATCTGTGAGAGTAGTTAATTTCTCAAAATCTATTGACTTGTATTGAATCAAGAAAGTTTTCTCATGTCTGAAATTTATAGGTAAAGAATCTAAAAAGCTTTTGATTTCCATTTATTATAATCAATTCATACTTATAATTTTCTCGGTTTCTCCAATTACTACGGGTTTACTTATATCATCTGAAATTTTCTCAAGTTTTCTTAGTTTTATTTTTACATTTGCTCCTGATCTACTACCTTTCCTAAGATTATCTGATAATTGCTGTAAAGTTGGATTGATGGCTTCTTCTGGGAATTCATCTTCAGCTTTGGCAATAACTAGATCAAAGCCATTATCATAAACAATTGGAACATATCTCGCCCCCTCTACTTCTACTTTTTCGCTGTAACTTTGCATAAATGCCCAGCTACTTATAGAAAGTAAAAATGAGAATATAGTTGCTCCTATTATCCGAAATTTAAAACTAAAATTAAAAATAAAAGCAACTATGGTGATAAGCAAGAGAAATATTCCTAAAAACCCAAAAATTTTTGGAGTATTTTCTAATAGTTCAAAAAAAGACATTTTACTGGCGTTGTCCTGATTAATTTCTTATATTTTGTAAGCCTACTCTATTTTGGGTTCTAACTTGAAAAAAAATAGATCTCTTGATTTATATACAAATTTTTTTTTAGTAGGGGCTATTTTGTCCCTAGGCTTTGTAGGTACTTTTTTATTAAATAAGTTTTTAAAACAAACTTATAATACTAAGAAATTAAAATTAGAAGAGACAATAGAAAAATTTTTAAATAAAAAAGTTGTTTTAGGTAATTATTCAGGCATTAGGTTGCTAGGTATCTCTTTGGCTAATACGAGAATAATTGATAAGAAAAGTATAGATTCTGAAATTAAAGCGAGAAATGTTTATGTAGGTATTATGCCTTTAAAATCATTTTTAAGTCAAAAATGGATTATAAAAATAAAGCCTGAAAATACTGAAATTAATGTTCATAAAGATTTCTTTAAAAAGGGAAAATCTTATACAAATAAACTAAATAATACTAACTCAAAGACAAATTATGACTTAAATTTTAGCTTGCCTAAATATGTAAGTTTGAAATTAAAAGATTTAGGGATAGATACTAAAGTAAAGGGTGATATTATATTCAAGTCTAATAAAAGCCAAATCATTGGAAATCTTATATCAAGCTTTGAAGGGAAAGGGAAATTAAAATTAAAATTAAATACAAATTTAAATCAAGACTTTTTGAGGTTTAAGGTCTTTTCTAAAGGGGTTAATCTAGATAGCTCAGAATATAATATTGGAACGAGGAAATTTTTAGTAAAAAAAGGTAACTTTAAATCTAATTTCAGATTTTTAAAATCACAATCTAAAACATTTTGTAAAGGAAAATTTTCTTTAAATAGATTAATTATAAAACCCTCTAATTTTGCAGAGAATATAAATTCAGATTCTCTGAGGTTTATCTGTAAAGAAAATTATTTAACAGCTAATACTGAAAATCTTAACTATGGAACTGTGAACTCAGATCTTAATCTGAAAATTCCATTAAATAAAAATATAAATAATATAGATATAAAAGGAAGTATTGGATATTTAAATAGTTTAAATCCAGACATTACATTATCAGGATATATCCCCTATTGGTTTGATAAAAGAGGTTTAAATTTTGGGGATATTAATTCCAGCTTTGATTTAAATAGAACTCAATTATCTAATTTAAATATTTTTCGCAGAGAAAAAATAAGAGGCTTTGTTACAGCGAAAGGAGAATTAAAAGGAAAAATAAATAATCCTGATATTTTGATAAATTTTAATCTTGATTATCCTCATTATAAAGGGATAAGAATAAGAGAAACATGGGAAGGTGAGATTAAAAATAAAAAAAATAATTATGTATTAAATATGAAGAACAGATATTCTCCAATACCTTCATTCCTCTCAATTAAATTTGATTCTAAAATTAGATTAGAAAATCTAATTTTTAGTAGAGTTTTTAATTCTAATAAAGGTAGCTTAAAAATATCTAAAGAGGATAATAGTTATGCATGGAATGCTAATAATTTCCCCCTTGATGAACTTGAGTTTTCGTTTAGTAATAATCAATTCGATAGAATTAGTGGAATTATAAACGGTTCAGGATACATTGCTGATAAGCAATCTTATTTGGATGGGAGATTAGCATGGAGTTTAGGCAAATATAGAAATATTAAGCTTGCCAATTCATTATTTGATTTTACTTTTAAAGATAAATCTTTTTATGTCAACTCATCTTTATATCCCATTGATGGAGGAATGATTGAAGTTGAATATAATCCTAATAAAAATAAGGTTTTAGATGCGAATTTTAATAATATAAGTACCAGATGGTCAATATTAACAGCCTTTGATATTTTTAATTTTGATAATAAGAAAACTATACCAATTAGTAAATCTAACTTTCTAAAAGATTTGGAAATAAGTAAGAATGATATGACATTTAAAGAAAAGATTAAATTCATTGATGATTTTCTTGAAAAGAATAATGTTTTGGAAGATAAATATAACTTGAAAAAATATTTAAGGAAATTTGTTAGTAGATATGATGCAAAATTAACAGTAGAAGGTGATAGCCCTCTAAATTACAAATTAAAAACTAAATTAAATGGTTATCTAGATTTATCTAATGATGCAAGCAATATTAATAATAAAGAAGAATTTTCTGTTTACTTGGAAGGTGGAATATTAAAAGGTAAAGGGAATGTAGAAATTAAAAAATTACCACTAAGAGTAGCAAATATTTTTTTAGATGATCCAAAAGATTTTCAAGGTAATTTGGATATGAATTTATTTTATGACTTAGATTCAAAATCTTTTTTGAGTGATATATATTCTAATAATACATCTATACAAAATAATCAGATATTATTGGATAAAGGAAAAATTGAATATAATAATTCAAATTTTGAGATTGATTTTTCTCTTCTATTAAATGACTCAATAATACCTATCAATATTGAAGGATCAATTCCTCTTAATAAAAATGATGATTTAGATTTAAGAGTAATTGGAAATGGTAAATTTATTGAGCTAATTGATATTTTGTCTGATGATTATTTTACTTTTAAAGAAGGAGATATAAATTTCAGAATGATAATGAAAGGGAATATAAATAAACCTATATTAAATGGATTTATAGTTATTAAGGATTCAGAAATTGACATTTATAATAATATAATTAAAAATATTAATAGTTTAATAATTTTTGACTTTGATTATGTAGAAGTTAAGCATCTTAAAGCATCAGGAAAAGGTTCTGGTAATATTTTTATAAAAGGGTCGTTACCTTTTAATGAAAAAAGTGATTCTAATAACAATGAGATTAGTTTAATAGCTAAAGAATTTAATATAAAGACTAATAATATAAATTCTTTAGTAGATTCAAATATAGATATAACTGGAACATTTGCAAAACCTGTTTTAGGTGGTAACTTAGCTCTTAATAATGGTTTTATTAATTTTAATAGTACAAATACTAATAAAACAAATAATACTATTCAAGATAAAAAAAATTGGCCAGAACTCTATTGGGAAAATGATAAAAATATTGAAATTATTTCAAACGAAACAATTTTGAATTCAGTCCTTTTAGGAGAAACTTTACCTAATTATTTTGAAAGTCTAAGCTTTAATAATCTTAAATTAAAACTTGGTCCAGATTTCAGCCTTCAATACTCAGACATAATTAAAGCTTATTTAGATACGAAATTAGATTTAAATATCAATGGTGTGGTAGGTGAAGATTTAAATGCTAGAGGATTGATCTATTTGAAAAAGGGGAGAGCGAATTTATATACAACTCCTTTTAAATTAGATAAAAATAAAGATAATTATATTTTATTTGCATCAAGAAGTGGTGTGGTTCCATTTATTAATTTTTCTCTTGTCAGTAAAGTTCCAGATTCAATAATACCTATAAGGGAAAATAATCAGGATACAAATATTTCAGGTGATTTAAATGCAGATTCTACTTCAAGCGGTTTTGGTACATTTGGTATCGGTAATACAAGACTTATAAAAATTGAGGCATCTTATGAAGGCTTTTTAGATCAGTTATCTTTTGAGGATGAAAATAAAAGAATCCAATTAAGGAGCACTCCAAGCTATAACAGATCACAAATTATTGGTTTAATTGGAGGTAATTCAGCAAATTTAATAAATCGAGCATTTATTTCTCAGATTAATGGAGCGGATGCATTTAGTGGAAGATTTCAATTATCCTTATATCCGGCCTTAATAGAAAATAATGATTCTCTAAATAATGTTTTTTCCAATGACAATTTAGATATAGAAAACGATGAAGAAACAACTTCTAATGAAGGATTATCTTCTGAAGCTTGGGTTGCAGAAATTGGTCTTGATATTACTGATAAGATAAACTTTGCTGTCCAAACTATTCCTGGTAGAGATGATCTACCACCATTAGGAATATTAACTTTTCAAGCAAATCCAAACTTGGAGTTGTTAGGTTCTTTCGATTCTGATGGAGATTGGAAAAGTGAAGTGCAGTTATTTTTTAGATATTGATTACATAAAATATTAGTTTTAATAATGATTTCTTTGAATTATCATAAAAGTAAATAAAAAAAATTATGGCTGATATTTTTGAAGTACCTCAACCAAGTAATGATCTTTTGGAAAAGGCCCATAGAATTCGTTTAGCTTCAAAAATAATAAGTCAGGCTGAAAATCAGATGAGAATCAAAGCTTTGAATTTGATGGCTGATTATCTAGAAAAAAACTCTAAAGAAATATTAGAGGCTAATTATGAAGACTATTTAAGAGCAGAAAGAAAAAATATCTCAAAGGCTTTGATTTCTAGATTAAAATTATCAAAAGAAAAACTAAATGCTGCAATTGAGGGAGTAAGAAAAGTAGGAGAATTATCTGATCCTGTAAATCAAATACAAATCAAAAAAGAGCTTTCCAATGGATTGATTCTAGAAAGAAAAACAGTACCTATAGGAGTTTTAGGTGTTATTTTCGAATCTAGACCTGATGCTGTTATGCAGATAAGTTCTCTAGCAATAAGATCTGGGAATGGAGTAATGCTAAAGGGGGGCAGTGAAGCAAGTTCCACAAATACTGCAATAGTTTTAGCTTTGCAGGAGGGCTTAAAAAAGTCAGGTCTTGATGAAAATGTGATTTGTTTACTTACAAGTAGAAAAGATAGTATGGCGATGTTGAATTTGGAGGAATATCTTAATTTAATAATTCCTAGAGGAAGTAATGAATTAGTTCAATTTATTCAAGAGAATACAAAAATTCCTGTATTAGGTCATGCTGATGGTATTTGTCATTTGTTCATAGATAACGATGTAAATATTGATATGGCTTTATCAGTCGCTCTGGACAGCAAGATTCAATATCCTGCTGCCTGTAATGCTATTGAAACTCTGTTGATTCATAAAGATATTGCACCTATTTTCCTTAAAAGAGCTATACCTTTGTTTAATTCTAATAATGTTAAATTAATAGGTGACAAAAAATCTGTTGAATTAGGTGTAGAGTTTGAGGCTAGTTTTGAAGATTGGCAAACTGAATACCTAGATTTAGTTTTGTCTATAAAAATTGTAGAGGATCTTGATGAAGCAATATCTCATATTCAAAAATTCAGTTCAAAACATACAGACGGAATAATTACTGAAAATATAATTAACGCCAATAGATTTATGAATGAGGTTGATAGTGCAGGTGTTTTTCATAATTGTTCTACAAGATTTGCTGATGGATTTAGATATGGATTTGGAGCTGAAGTTGGAATCTCTACTCAAATGCTTCCTCCAAGAGGACCTGTGGGATTAGAGGGGTTGGTTACTTATAAATATTTTTTAAAAGGTCAAGGCAATATCGTTGATGATTTTTCATGTGGTAGGTCTGTTTTTACACATAAAGATCTTTAAAGACTAAGAATATGGAAGAAACATTTCTAAAAATTGAGAATATTACACTTTGGGCTAGAGTTGGTGTCCTAGATGAAGAAAGGGAATTAGGACAACTTTTTAGTTTAGATTTGTATTTATGGACTGACTTTAAAGCTTGTACTGAAAATGATGACATTAAAAAAACAGTTAATTATTCAGAATTAATTGAAATTCTAAAAGATCAAGCAAAGAAAATATCTTGTTTTACAATTGAAAAATATTCTAATGAGATTGTGCAAATTATTAATGAAAAATTTCAGATTAATCGAATCAAACTTATGTTGACAAAATGTGCACCTCCAATTAATGGTTTTAATGGAAAGGTTTCAATAGTAAGAGTTTTTGTAAACAATTAATAGCTTTGGCAAACAGAAATCCCATAATACTTATTCATGGTCTTTGGAACACATCAAATATATTTTCTTTGATTAGTGCAAAACTTGATGAAAAAGAATTTGAATATTTTGCTCCAACTCTTCATCATGCTTTTGGAATGACTTCAATTGTTGAATTAACTAAGTTGATGGATCAGTTAATTGTCGACAAATATGGTTTGGAACAAGAAATTGATATTTTAGGATTCTCAATGGGGGGAATAATAGGGAGGTATTGGATTAATAAATTTAATGGTTATAAAAGGACTAAAAGATTTATTACTATAGGCTCACCCCATAATGGAACACTGACATCTCAATTAGTTCCTAAATATCCTTTCAAAGGAATATCTGAAATGAAAATAAATAGCTCTTTATTAAGAGATCTAGCTAAATACGATTATTTTCTTAATAACATCGATTGCATTAGTTTTTTTACTTATTGGGATCTTATGGTTTTCCCAGGTTGGCGAGCTAATTTGAATGTAGGAGAAAAAATATCATTAAATATATTTAAACATAGAAATTTAGTTAGAAATCCAGCAGCAGTTGAGAGAATAATTGAAAGAATTATGATTTAGAGTCAGATAGACCCAAGTGCCTTATTAAAGATTCAGTTTTTGGTTCTCTTCCTCTAAACAATTTAAATATTTCTAAAGCAGATAAGCTCCCTCCAAGGCTAAGTATGGTGTCTTTAAATTTTTTTCCGATTAATTTAATATTGTGACTATTTTCTAGGTTGGCCTCCTCAAACATTGAAAAGGCATCAGCACTTAGCACTTCTGCCCATTTATAAGAGTAATATCCTGCAGAATAACCTCCTGCAAAAATATGACTAAAACTACAGAGAAATTGATCTTCTTGGATAGGAGAAATTACTGTAGTTTGTTTGGCAATTTCTCTTCTAATCTCATCTGAAGTTTTACCTTGGTTACTATCAAGATTGCTATGGAGCCTAAGATCTGTAATCGCAAAATGTAATTGTCTAAGTGTCGCTATCCCACAATTAAAAGTTCTATTCTTTACAAGTTTTTCAAAATTCTCATCAGATAATCTTTCTCTGGTTTTATAATGCTTTGCAATATTTAACAGTGTGTTTTTATGGAAACACCAGTTTTCCATAAATTGACTGGGAAGTTCAACTGCATCCCATTCAACATTATTAATTCCTGCTGCTTGCGGAAGATTTATGGTTGTTAGCATATGTTGAAGACCGTGTCCAAATTCATGGAAAAGTGTTTGAACTTCTTCAAAGCTCATCAAACTTGGTTTGTCTTTGGATGGTGGAGTTTGATTGCAAACTAGATAAGCAACAGGTAATGTATTTTGAAAAGTATTTTTACTAAGACATTCATCCATCCATGCTCCTCCTCGCTTTGACTCAGGGCGTGAATATGGGTCAAGGAAAAATGAAGCTATTTTCTTACTTTCTTTATTAAGGATATTAAAAAACAAAACATCATCATTCCAAACAGGTGCTTCATTATTTGCTTTAACTACTTTAATTTCGAATAGCTTTTCACTTAGGTTAAATAAACCTTCTAAAACATCATTAAGTGGGAACCAAGGTCTCAATGATTCCTGATCTAAATTAAGCTTTTCCTTCCTAAGTAGCTCCGAATAATAACTAATATCCCAAGGTCTAAGTTCCTCAGATTGGGGGAATCCATTTTCTTTAGAAAAATTATCAAGTATTTCTAATTCATTTGTCGCTGTTTTAAATGCTGGTTTTCGTAATTCTTCTAAAAGCTTTTCAACATGTTTAATTTCTTTAGCCATTTTTGTTGACAAACTTAATTCTGCCCAACTTTTATAACCAAGAAGGTTCGCTTGTTTAGTCCTAAGTGATAATATCTCTTCAATTATTTGTGAGTTATTTTCGTTTCCTTGCGAAGCCCTACCCACAAAAGCTTTATATAGTTTTTCCCTAAGGCTACGATCTTTGGCATATGTCATAAAAGCCGTATAAGTTGGAATATCTAGACTTAATTTCCAAGGACCATTTTCTACATCAGCATCTCCCTCTTCCTTTAAGTGATTATTGGCAGATATTGACATTAATTCCAATACTCTCTCTGGTAGACCATCCACTTGCGATTTATTATTTAAAATTAAATACCATTTATTCGTCGCATCAAGGACATTATTGCTAAAACTTGTTGATAGTTCGCCTAACTTTTCAGAAATAATATTAAATTCATTTTGAATATTTTTTTCTAATGAAATTCCACTATGCTCCATTTCAAGAATTTCTTTATCTAAAATTCTATTTTTTACGCGATCAAAATTATTTGTTTTTTTAAGCTTTACCAAAGTATTATAAATAATTTTACTCTGTCCAAACTTATTCCCTAAACTAATAACCTCTGGTAAAAATTTAGAGTAAATTTCTCTTAGACTATCTGAATTATTTACAGCATTTAGATGACTTATAACTCCCCAACTCCACCTAAGCACTTCATTGATTTCATTTAATGGATTTATTACTTTGTCCCAATCTAATTGTTTTTGGTTTAGATAATGAGAGAGAAAGTCTTCTATATTTTTAAAATCTAGATTTATTTTCTCTATTACAGTTGGCAATTCTTTATTGATATTCTCAGGGGTAAATTTTTTAAAGTTTGGTAGTTCTCCAAATTTAAAAATTGAGGTTTCCATTTTTTTACTATAAAATTAACTTACGTTAGAAATTAAACCAACTAATTTAACTAACGTTAATTGATCACTGAGAGCATTTGTTGAAGATTCATAGAGATTTATTGCAACCTTTGGCCAAAAACCTATTACTAAAGTCGGCAATAACAAACTCAATCCTATTGTCAATTCTCTAGTATTCATTTCTTTTACAGTAGCTAGTGCTGGTATCCTAGGCCCAAAAAATACTCTTCTACACATTGATAATAGGTAAATAGGGGTTAATACAAGACCTATAGCTGCAATTAGAATCGTTATAGATCTAAAAAGAGAGCTAAAGCCGTCTTGACTTGTGATTCCTAAGAATATAGTAATTTCACTTATAAAACCACTCATGCCAGGTAATGCTAGAGAAGCTAATGAACTTGCGAGGAAAAAAGCAAATGTTATTGGTAAAACTTTTGCTAAACCACCCATATTAGGAATTGATAGCGTATTTGTTCTCTCATAAAAAGAGCCAGTTACGAAGAACATTGCTGCAGCAATTAGTCCATGACTAATCATTTGTAGCATTGCACCGCTAATACCTAAAGCATCAACTGCTCCTATACCCAAAAGTACGAACCCCATATGACTAACTGAACTGCATGCAATTCTTCTTTTAACGTTATCTTGTGCGAATGCGTTTAATGCTCCGTAAATTATATTTATGATCCCAAGAATTATTAAAGCAGGCGCAATTTGTAAATGGACTTCAGGTAATATTTGAACGTTGAATCTTAGAAGAGCATAACCTCCCATTTTTAAAAGGATTCCAGCCAATAACATTGAAACAGGTGCATTAGCCTCTCCATGAGCATCGGGTAACCATGTATGTAAGGGGAAAATTGGAAGTTTAACCCCAAAACCTACTAAAAAACCTAAATAAGATAATAATGCGAGACTACCTGTTACATGTTTTTGTGTTATTTCGCTTAGATTCAAAGTAAAGGCATCACCACTCAATGCAAGTGCAAGTCCGCTAATAAGTATAAGTAAAGAGGCTAAAGCTGTGTATAGAATGAATTTTGTAGCTGCATATAATTTTTTCTTTCCTCCCCAAATAGCTATAAGAAGATAAACTGGAACTAATTCTAATTCCCAAGCTAAGAAAAATAATAAGAAATCTTGTGAAAGGAAAACTAAAGCCTGAGCTGATGCCTGTACTAATAAAAGAGCAAAATATAAATTAGATTTTTTCTTTATTTTCCAACTCGCGAAAGCAGATAGAAATGTAATTAGTCCACTTAAAGCTACTAAAGGGGCTGATAATCCATCCACCCCAAGAGACCATTCTAAACCTATTGGAGGTAGCCAAGTAATTCTTTCGACAAGTTGTATAGAGCTATTTGAAGTGTCAAATTTTTGGAAAAGTACTCCAATAATTAGTAAAAAATCTATAAATAAAAAACTTAACGAGATATTTCTTGGGAGCGTATTATCTTCTCCTTCTATTGAACTTAAGAAAGGCATTATTAGTGCCCCAATTAAAGGTAATAGAACAATAGATGATAGCCAAGGAAAAGTTTCTAAATTCATTTATGTAATGAATAGTTTATTTATTGTAGTTGAATATGTTCTAGCTTGGGACTATAAATTAAAAATATCTAAGTAAAACTACCTATTGGGGATAGTTCTAAATAGACTGCCTGTCGTTTGTACGTTTAAATATGGAGCTCTACTTGCCACCCCTGATTTTTCCCATGCTTTAACCATTGCTTGACTTACATCTTTGCCATTTTCTTTCTTGCATAAAGCTAATATGCTCGGTCCTGCCCCACTAATTGCGCAGCCTAAAGCTCCCGCTTCTAAGGCAGCATCTTTAACTTCTAATCCACCTTGAATAAGTTTCCATCTATATGGTTCATGCAACTTATCAAACATTCCTTCTTTTATTAATTCAGTATTTCCCGTTTTTAGGCCGTTAAGTAATAAAGTAAGAGCCCCCATATTTATTACTGCGTCAGATATTGGCACATTTTTAGGCATTACTCTCCTGGCTTCACTTGTACTTAATCGAATAGCAGGAATTGCTACTACAGCTTTAATGGAATCATGCCAATCACATCTTATAATTCTCCATCTCTGAGAAGCAGATTTTGCTGTTAAACAAAGACCTCCCAAAAAAGATGGGACAACGTTATCAGGATGTCCTTCTATATCAATTGCAAGTTCTAACAGTTTTTCTTTGGGCAGGGGGGAGTTCATTATTGCATTTGCCCCTATTAATCCTGCGACTATTGCGGTAGCGCTACTTCCTAGACCCCTGGCAGGCGGTACTGCTAGTTTAACTCTTGCTTCTAGTGCGAAAGGGGAAATATTCGCACTCTCCCAGACCTTTTGCGCAGCTCGAAACACTAAGTTCTCAGGACCTCCTCTTAAGTGATTGCCATCGGTGCTCTCCATTATTAAATCAAACCTATCTCCACCACCTTCTATTCTTGTGAAAACAAATTCATTATATAAATCTAATGCAGCCCCAAGGCAGTCAAAACCCGGACCTAAATTGGCAGTTGTAGAAGGAACTGTTACTATTATCTTTTTACCTATTGCTGGGGAAGACATTTAAAAACTATGCTCTCCGTAAAAGCATTTTTGCTCTGCAAGCTGCGCTAAACAAACCAAAATCTTCATCTAAGATTACTTTTACAGGTATAGATTTAACCATATCTTTTAATCTGCCTTTATCTGAAAATTGTTTCAGAAATAAATCTGATTTAAAATTTTTGAAATGTTTTGGGGCTGTTCCTCCAGAAATCCATAAACCCCCTAAGCATAATTCATGTAAGGCAACATCTCCTAGAAAAGAACCATAAGCTCCTAACCATATATTTTCTATCTCATTCATTAGAATATCTCCTTCATTGGAGAGTTTACAAATTTGTTCGGGTAAGATCTTTTCTAAATTATTAGCAAATTTTAGTTCCTTTATATACTTCTTAAACGGGTGATTCTTTACGTCAGGTTTGCTTAGCCTCCATTCGGCTATCCTTGACAACCCAGCCCCACTTACAATTATTTCACAAGAAATTCTATTGACATTCAGAGAATTTTTGAGCCAATTCTTTAAATCCCATTCTAATTCTGACTTTGGAGAGTATTCTATATGCCCACCTTCGCTAGCTAGAACTTGTATATTATTCCCTGTAATCAGCCCCCTTGCAATACCTAGACCAGTTCCAGCTCCCACTATCGCATGCAAATATTTGTTAGTTCCTACAGCATGATCTCCGTTTTGAATTGTAGAATATTGACTGTTTTTTAAAAAAGGTATTCCATAAATTTGAACTGCAAAATCATTTACTAGCTCGCAACTTTTAAATTTAAATTTGTTTTTTAATCTATCTCCAGAAATATTCCATGACAAATTAATTATTTTTGCACTGTTGTTAGATATGGGACCTGCTACAGCGAAACAAGCAGAAAAAGGATGAGTAATATTTTTGCATTCATTTTTCAGGAAATCTTCTACAATCATTTCAATAGAATCCCATTCGGAAGAGAGATATTTTTTTTTCAATATTAAATTTGGATAATTAGTATTAGCATTCTCCTGGAAAATTCCTAATAGAATCTTTGTACCCCCAAGATCGCAAGCAAGAAAATTCATCTATTTTGAAATTATTCTGTGCGTCCTTTTTGTTCTATTAATTCATCCATTAATTTGCATAGATTAGGTAAATTGAAAATTCCTAAATTTGTTCCATCTAAAGCTCTTAAGGAGACTGAATCAATTTCCTCCTCTTTATCTCCAATAACTGCAATTAATGGAATTCTTCCTATTGTAGCTTCTCTTATTTTATAACCTATTTTTTCATTTCTAATATCAACTTTTGATCGGTAACCATTATTATTTATTAATTCATTAAACTTTAAACATTTTTCAATATTTCTATCGGTAATGCTTAATAGAATTATTTGATAAGGAGCAAGCCAAATTGGGAATTTAGCCTCATATTGTTCAATTAAGATTCCGATAAATCTTTCAAAGGATCCTAAAATTGCTCTGTGAAGCATAACTGGATTTCTTTTCTCATTATCAATATCTACATAAGTTGCATCCAATCTAATAGGCATTGAGAAATCAACCTGAATAGTTCCGCACTGCCAGACTCTATTAAGACAATCTTTTAACGAAAATTCTATTTTTGGACCATAAAAAGCTCCTTCCCCAGGTTGTAGTTCCCATTTGAGATTCTTATTGTCGAGAGCTTTGGTAAGAGCCTCCTCTGATTTATCCCAAATCTCTTCACTACCAACCCTTTTTTCAGGACGGGTTGATAATTTGATAATGATTTCATCAAAACCAAAAGTTTTGTAAACCTCGAAAACAAGATCGATAAAAGTAGACACTTCTTCTTGAATTTGATTTTCTGTGCAGAAGATGTGTGCATCATCTTGAGTAAAGTTCCTTACTCTCATTAAGCCGTGTAAAGCACCAGAGGGCTCATTTCTGTGGCAAGAACCAAATTCAGCTAGCCGAATAGGTAAATCCTTATAACTTTTTAAACCTTGATTAAATACTTGAATATGGCATGGACAATTCATTGGTTTAATTGCATAAGTTCTATTTTCTGATGCGGTAGTGAACATATCGTCTCTAAATTTTTCCCAATGACCTGATTTTTCCCAAAGAGATTTATCAACAGCTTGTGGGGTTTTAATTTCTAGATAATCATTTTTTTTAAGTATTTCTCTTATGTATTTTTCGAGTACTTGGTAGATTGTCCATCCATTTGGATGCCAAAAAATCATACCTGGAGATTCTTCTTGTATATGAAATAGTGAATGCTTTTTTCCGAGTTTTCTATGATCCCTTTTTTCAGCCTCTTCAATTCTTCTTAAGTAGTCATTGAGTTCTTTTTCTTTAGCCCATGCAGTTCCATATATTCTCTGTAAAGATTCATTTTCACTATTGCCTCTCCAGTATGAACCTGATAATTTAAGTAACTTAAAGTGCCTTAAATGTCTTGTGTTAGGAACGTGAGGTCCTCTACACATGTCAATATATTCTTCGTGCTTGTATAAATTAATGAGACCTTCTTCAGTAATTTCTTCAATTATTCTTAATTTAAAAGTCTCATCTCTTTCTTTAAAAGTTTTAATTGCTTCTTCTTTTGAAACTTGTAAAATTTCGACATCATAATTTGTTTTAATCAACTTGTTTATTCGTTCTTCAATTTTTATTAAATCTTCAGGTGTAAATCTGTATTCTGAAAAAATATCGTAATAAAAACCATCTTCAATTACAGGCCCAATTGCCATTTTAATATTTGGGTAAATTTGTTTTACTGCATGACCAATAAGATGAGCAAAGGAATGTCTAATTATTTCAATTCCTTCTTTATCTTTAGAGGTAATGATTACAACTTTGGAATCTTTATTTATAGGAAGAGTTGCATCAAGAAGAACATCATTTACTTTCCCAGCAATTGTTGCTTTAGCTAATCCAGCACCTATACTCTGGGCAATTTCTAGAATAGTTACAGCTTTTTCGAAAATCTTTTTTGAACCATCAGGCAAGGTGATTATTGGCATAATTTATTTCCCCATTTCAAAGAAGCCTAATTTTGATTTAACTCTTTTTAGAGTTTTATTTGCTGAATCTTCAGCCTTTTCTCTCCCTTCTTTAAGAATATTATTTAATTGATATGGATCATTAATTAAGACTTTATATTTTTCTTGTATAGGCTCAAGTGATTCTATAAGTTGTTCCGTAATTAATTTTTTAAATGTGCCCCATCCAGTCTCGGAAAATTCATTTTCACATTGTGAAATTTCTTTCCCAGATAATATTGAATAAATCATCAAAAGATTTTTAGATTCCGCTCTTTCAGGGTTATTAAATTCTATTCCAATGTAACTGTCGCTTTTTGCTCTTTTTATTTTTTTCGTAATTATTTCAGGTGCATCTAACAAGTTAATACGGCTGCCTTCATTAGGATCACTTTTACTCATCTTTTTCGAACCATCAATTAAACTCATTATTTTTGATCCATTCTTCATAATTATTGGCTGAGGGATTTTCAAAATATTTTTATCCTTACTAAATTTGGCATTAATTCTTTGTTGTGCAATATCTCGTGCAAGTTCAAGATGTTGTTTTTGATCCTCCCCTACTGGTACGAAGTCAGAATCGTAAAGAAGTATATCCGCAGCCATTAAGATTGGGTAGTCAAATAATCCAATAGATACATTGTTTCCCTGTTGTATGGATTTTTCTTTGAATTGAATCATTCTTTCCATCCAATTTATTGGCGTCATGCAATTTAATATCCAACAAAGTTCTGAATGCGCAGCAATCTGACTTTGAATAAAAATAGAACATTTTTTAGGGTCTATCCCACAAGCGACATATAAAGCGGCAGTAGAAAGAGTATTTTTAGATAATTCTTTAGGATCATATGCGGCAGTTATTGCATGTAAATCAACTACACAGAGAAATGTTTCATATTGTTCTTGAAGAGTTACCCAATTATTTATTGCTCCAAGCCAATTTCCTATATGTAGATCTCCAGTTGGTTGAACACCTGAAAGAATCCTTTTTTTAGTTGTCATCCTTTTCTAATTCATTAGATTGTGCTTTTTCATTTGAGGAACTTTTCACAGGTCTTGCAAAAGGGTTAGGAGTTTTTTTTGTTTTATCTTCTGCATTATTTTGTGATTGTCTGATTGGAGAAGAGTTTTTATTGTTTTTTGCATATGTTGTAATTGATTCTATTAACTTCTCGTCTTTGATCATTTCACTAAGTGTTCTAACAGAAAATCCAAGAACTGCAACAGTAGATCTAAGTTGAAATTTTTCTTGTATTGATTTGACGGCTTTCATTTCATTATCACTTAATCTTATTCGAAATCCACCTCCATCTCTGCGACCTCCAGATCTATCTCTGAAATTAGATCTATCATTGTTACTACGACTTCTGTAAATTTCTTTCCCAGTAGCATTATCATAATTTGAGTTTGACATCTTAATAGTTCTTTTTTTAATAGTCTATTAACTTAGCATCTAGTTATGCAATAAGTCTTTTTAAAATGCTTAAATTTTTATCCATAAATTAACGAGTTATGTAATTTTGTTTTTTTCATTCAGAACTTGCACTAAAATAAAAGAAGAGTAAATTTAAAGTACTGTGCTTGATATTACTAAAGTGAACCTTTTGAATGACTTAATAAAGTTTCCGAAGAAAAATATCTTTTTAATTTTACTTTTACTAGGCTTTGGAGAATGGTTTGCAAGTGATGTAATACATTTGACAGGGGGGTCAATAGGATTTCTTATTGTATGTTTTGGAGGATATTTTTTTCTTAAGAATGACCAACCAAAATTTAATGAGCCAAAGGACTTAGATGGTTGGCTAAATCTTTGTAATGAAGATTTGAACTTCTTTAAGGAAATTGAGGATAATAATAACTTTGAAAAACAAAATCTTAAAAGACAACAATCCCTTGACTTGATAATTAAAAGATTGGGAAAAGAGAAAATTTGTTGTATTGGGAAAAAAAATTATGAATCAACTCAATCTTTATTTCGAAATTTCTTCAAAGAAGATAAGTTTGATTTTGATTTTATTGAAAAACTTCCAAAATATAATTCTTCGGAGATTGTTCCTGGTAACGTAATAAATGCTGATGCTATTTTATATTTCCTAAATTTCCCTTTATCTGCTAATGATTTTTTATGGTTAGAAAAGCTTCCTAAGAATATGCCCATTTGGTTAGTAGCCCAATCTTCAAATGGATTTGAATCTAAAAATGAAATAGATGAATTGAAGGATCAAATTTCAGGAGAATTTATAAATAGAATAATTAGAGTTGATACAAATAAAAATCAATTAACTAATATACCTTTTTCTTTAATAAAGTTTTTTCTAAATTCAAGTAAAAATATTGAGAATACAAAGAAAAGGCTTTTGAAGCAATTGCATACTAAATGGCAGTCTGAGATTGAGGGGATAAGAAGAACTCAACTTAAAGTATTACAGGGGAAGAATCAAATTATTGTTGCCACTACTGTTTTCTTGTCTCCACTTCCATCAATAGATGTGTTGTCCATGACAGTTTTAAATTCTTTAATGATTAAAGAAATTAAATCAATATGGGGATGCAATTGGTCTCCAGCAATTTTGGATAAAGTATCAAAACAAATAATAAAGACTGCAATAGCTCAGGGAGTAATTGAATGGAGTGGTCAGACTTTAATTGGATTAACAAAATTGCATGGCCCAACTTGGTTGTTATCAGGAACTTATCAAGCAATAAGTGCAGCATATTTAACAAGAGTAGTATCGAGTTCCCTTGCAGATTTTATGGCTATAACAAAAGGGGTCTCAGAACCTGACTTGGAATTTATAAAAGAAAATTCTGAAAAGATTGTTGAAAATGCTTTCGAAAATGAGAAAATTAATTGGAAATCTTTGATATCTGATTTAAAAATTCCTTTGACTCAACTTACTTAAAGTTAATAATCCCCAGAAGTAATCAAATAATGATTAAAAAGTTTTTGCTTTTAATTCTTGCATGTTTAATATGTCTTTTTTCAACTACGGCATGTAAAAGCATATCAACTAAAAATGAAACTAAAAAAGAGTTGGTTTTAGCAAGCTTCACCGTTTTAGCAGATATTATTAAAAATATTGCTAAAAATGATAATTTCGAAGTTAAATCAATCACTAAACCTGGAATCGAAGTTCATGGTTATAAACCAACTCCAAGCGATCTAATAAATGCCTCTGAATCATTTGTTTTTGTGGATAATGGATTTGGATTTGAAATATGGTCAGAAAAATTTGTTTCTAATTTGAAAGTTCAAAGAATAACTATTGCAGATTATCTAGACCCAATATTTATAAGTGAAGATTCTTACAAAGGAAAACCAAATCCCCATGCCTGGATTTCTCCAAGAAGAGGAATTCTTTATGTAGATATTATCGTGGAATCTTTATCAAAATTGAGGCCCTCTAAAAGAGAATTGTTCGAAAAAAATGGAGAAATTTATAAAAATAAAATCTCTAAAATAGATCAAGATTTCTCACTTTTTATTAAAAACTTAGAAAAAGATAAAAGGTATTTAGTAACTTGTGAAGGAGCATTTTCTTATCTTGCTAATGATTATGGATTAAATGAAGTTTACTTATGGCCAGTTAATGCCGAGAGTCAAATTACGCCCAAAAGGATGGCAAGAACAATTTCCTTAGTTAAGAAAAAAAATGTCCCAGCGGTATTTTGTGAAAGTACTGTAAGTAATGAATCTCAAATGGTTGTAGTAAATGAAACTGGAACTAAATTTGGAGGGAATCTTTATGTCGATTCGTTGTCAAGTGATAATGGACCAGCTAATTCTTACTTAGAAATGCTCAAATATAATTTGGAAATTATTAAAAGAGGTCTTTACTAAAATATGGACAAACCTAATTATCAAAATTATAGGATTGAGGCAGAAAATATATGCGTAGACTACAACGGTAAAGTTGCATTATATGATGCCAACTTAAGATTAAAACCTGGCCAAATTTGTGGATTGGTAGGAATGAATGGTGCAGGGAAAACAACCTTTTTTAATGCATTGACTGGATTTGTTAACATTTCGAAGGGGAAAATAAGAATAAACGGAGAGTCTTTAAGGTCTGCTCAGAAAGATCAGACAATCGCTTATGTTCCTCAAAGTGAAGGTATTGATAGTCAATTCCCTGTAAATGTTTGGGATGTTGTAATGATGGGAAGATATGGGTCGATGAATGTTCTCAGGTGTCCAAGAGAGTCTGATGTTCAGGCCGTTAAAGATGCTATTGAGAGGGTTGACCTGACTAATTTTTTATCTACGCCAATTGGGAATTTGTCTGGAGGTCAAAGGAAAAGAACTTTTTTAGCGAGAGCAATTGCACAAAGAGCTTCAATATTATTGCTGGATGAACCTTTTACAGGAGTTGATATAAGAACTGAGAAACTAATTTCAGAATTATTTATTCAGTTTAAAAATGAGGGTAAAACAATTTTATTATCTACTCATGATATGATTCATGTTCGCGAATTTTGTGATTTGGTTCTTTTAATAAACAAAACAGTTGTTGCATATGGCGAGACCTCTGAAGTATTTACTCCTGAAAATATAACAAGTACCTTTGGAGGGATCTCTCCTGATGTTTTGTTTGGGCCTGAGTCATAAAAATATTTTTTATGGAGCCCTGTTTATTCCTTAGCATAAATACATTCATAACAGATCCTTTAACTCATGATTTTATGAGAAAAGCTCTATTTATGAGCTCTTTAGTGGCTGCTGTTTGTGGATTTCTATCTAGTTATTTAACTCTCAAAGGTTGGGCTTTAATGGGTGATGCGGTATCTCACTCTGTAATGCCTGGAGTTGTTGTGGCTTATGCTTTGGGATTACCATTCTCATTGGGTGCATTTATATTTGGAGTAGGTTCTGTAGCTCTTATAGGATTTGTTAAACAAAAATCTAGAGTTAAGGAAGATACTGTGATTGGGTTAGTCTTTACAGGCTTTTTTGCTCTTGGAATAGTTTTAGTTTCTAAAATTAAAAGTAATATTGATCTTCATTCTATTCTTTTTGGAAGTCCGTTAGGCATATCACTCTCTGATGTGAAGCAAACGGTATTGATTTCTTTGTTGGTAGTAATACTTTTATCAGTTTTTAGGAAAGATTTAATGCTTTACTGTTTTGATCCTAGACATGCAAAAACTGTTGGAATTAATGTCCTTTTCCTACATTACTTGCTTCTCACATGCTTATCTCTAGCGGCCGTTGTTGGTTTGCAGACGGTTGGAATAATATTGGTAGTTGCAATGTTGATAACTCCGGGGGCTACGGCATACTTACTTACTGATCAATTTGATAATATGACCATTATTTCAATATTAAGCGCCATCATCTCAAGTGTAATAGGTATCTATTGTAGTTTTTGGTTCGATCTTGAAACCGGAGGTTCTATAGTATTAGCACAAACTTTTATATTTTTATTTGCTTTTTTATTCGCTCCTAGATATGGAATATTCAAGATTAAAAAATTCTTTTCTAATTACAAATAATTATGGTTGAAGAAATGAGTAATAAAAATTGGAATTGGTGGCCTTTATTCCCCTTATATCCCTATGGGCAAAAGAAAACCATTCTGAGAGAGCTAATTCCTAATCAAATATGGTCTTTGGAACAAATTCAGGGTCTATATTATGTTGCAGTGCCTATAAGAATGACAGTAATAAAGATTGATAATGGATTGATGCTCATTAACCCTCTACCTCCTACAAAAGAACTAGTTAATGAGTTAAAAAAATTAATTTCGATTCATGGCAAAGTAAAAACAGTTGTTCTTCCAAGTGCTTCTGGATTAGAACATAAAATTGGACTTCCAGCCCTTGCGAGAATTTTTAAAGATGCAGAGATTTGGCTTTGTCCAGGTCAGTGGAGCTTCCCAATAAATCTTCCCCTAGATTTTTTAGGAATTCCATCAAAAAGAACAAGAATACTCTTTGAGGATGGTACTCCTTATAAAGATGTTTGTACGTGGTCTTCCTTAGGACCTATTAACTTGGGTCTTGGAAGATATCAGGAGGTAAGCTGTTATCATTCTCCAACTAGAACGCTTATTGTTACTGACGCTATTATTGGAATAAGTTCAAAGCCACCGGAGATTTTTGATTTTGATCCAACTCCACTTCTTTTTCATTCAAGAGAGAGAGGCGACGAACCTTTGGTTGATTCTGTTGAAAAAAGAAAAAAAGGTTGGGCAAGATTAGTATTATTTTCATCTTTTCTAAAACCAGGAAAATTAAAAATCCCTTCATTAAAACAAATATTTAAGTATTCTTTTAAAACAGATCTTCGTAATAAGAGATCACATTTTGGTATTTATCCATTTATGTGGGATGAAGATTGGGAATCATCTTTAGTTGAAATAATGGGAGACGATATACCAATGATTCAGATAGCACCTGTTTTGAAAAAATTAATTTTTCCTCGCTCAAAAGAAATATTGATTGGATGGTTAGAAGAAATTAAAACTCTTAAAGATATCAAATACCTAATTCCAGCTCATTTTTCTGCACCTATTAAGTTCAAAGTTGCAGATTCCCAAAAATTAATTAATGAAATTAATTCTGAAAAATGGGATATCTTACCAGAAGATAATAAATTTCTAATGAATTTATATAAAAAACTGTTTGAACTAGGAATAATTCCAGAGGAAGTTAATTCTTAAGAAATATATTTTTATTCAATAGACATATTCTCATCATTTTTAAGGGTTTGCTCAAGCTCTTTTCTTTGCTCCATTTGTCTTAAAAAATATCCTGTCATCATTGCAGAAGATAATAAATTAGCAATGTTGTCTTTTGAAGATGTTATTTTTATATCAAATTGATCAGAAGGAAGCATCCCAAGAAGACCTTGAACATTATGTTTAATAATTTCTTGGATATCTTCACTAGCTGATTTAGCTACTCTTTGCAAAACTTCTGGAGATTGTTTTTGTAAATATTGAATTAAATCATTCTCATCATTTGGATCATTATTTTCAGTAGCAAGAAATTCTGGATTGAACATTTCTACAACTTCAACTTATAAAGACACTACAACATCATGAACCCCTTAACCTAAATTATTAAGTATAGGGAGCTGAATAGGTCCAATCTTATTTAAAGGCCAATATCTTAAAATTGCTCTGCCAATTATCTTTTCATAAGGAAGAAATCCCCAAATATGTGAGTCCATACTATTGTTTCTATTGTCTCCCATAACCCAGAATGACTGCTCAGGAACAATTAAAGGACCTATTGAATAATTAATATTTTTGTCGTAAATGTAATTATCTTGCGCTACATCATTTAAGTAAAGGTTCCCTTCTTTTACTTCTACCTTGTCCCCAGGGACACCTATTACTCTTTTAATTAATGCGGTATCTTTTTCATAACCAGCCTTAATTAATTGGTCTGGAGCATTAAAAACAATTATGTTATTTCTAAAGTTTGAAAGATTTGACCTTGAGGTTATTTTAGGAGTTACTTTTTCAACCAGAATTTTATCTTGTATTTGCAACGTAGGAAGCATTGATCCAGAGGGAATCCATCTTGGTTCCAGAACCTGCCATCGTATAATTAAAGCAATTGCTATCCAAATTAAAAGATTTTTAAAATCCCTTATTATTGAATTTCTTTTTTCTTCTTGTGTAGGCATTTTTTAATTACTTAATTCAGTTATAAGGAAATTTTCTAAAGGGTTTATATAAATTATGACATCATCTATTGAATGCAAAAATTTTCTTAGAAGTTTACAACTTTTAAATCTTTTTATAAGCATAGGCGTAAAAAATTTAATATTATGTCCAGGGAGTAGGTCTGCACCTTTGGCAATAGCTGCTGGAGAGTTAAACAAATTTGGAAAAATTAATATATATAATTCTATAGATGAAAGATCTGCAGGTTTTCATTCTCTTGGTATTGCAACTGCTTCTGGTAATCTTTCTTTGGTTATTACCACTTCTGGCACGGCGGTTAGTAATTTATTGCCTGCAGCAGTTGAGGCTGATAGATCATGTAAAGGTATCATCTTCCTTACTGCTGATAGACCTTTGAGATTAAAAGATTGTGGTGCAAATCAAACAGTAAATCAAGAAGAGTTTTTGAGTTCAGTTTGTAGAAAAATTTTAAATACAAATCTCAATGGACTTCATGAAACAACAGATAAAGAAATATTTAATATAGTACAAAAAATTGAGCAACAAACCTTTACTTTCCCTGGTCCTATCCATTTGAATATACCTTTCGATAATCCTTTAGATATATCATTCGTTAATAAAAAAAAGGTTTTAGAAGTTTTTAAAAGAATTTATTTAAATAAAAATTATAAATTTCTAAAAGATGAAAGTAAGTATGAAGGAAATAAAGTTTTAAATAGTTTTAAAAATTTAAATTTAAATATAAATATAAATAAACCTGGAATTATTTTGGCAGGTCCATATCAAGGTTCTATAAATGATTTATCTTCTTTCAATAAATCCCTAGAAAAAATACAAGAAATTACTGGCTGGCCAGTTTTTGCTGATCCTGTTTCTGGAGTCTATTCTAATTTAAGAGGATTAGTGGAGAATTGGGAATTAGTCTTAAGAAAAAACAAGAGGTTTATAAATTGTGATCAACTTTTGAGGCTTGGTCCAATGTCTTCCTCAACTGAGTTGGAAAGTTTTTTAACAAATTTCGAGGGTTTACAAATTCTTATTAAAGAAAAAAACTTTAGAAAATTAGATCCTATAAAAAAATCATTTGAATATGATATTGGCTTGACTAAGTTTGTTGATCATTTCTTAGGAGAATTATCAATTGGGCAACAAAATAAAAAGTCTCTTACTACATTAGCTCTTGATTTAATAAAAGATGGTTTACAAATAAAGCAAAATTTAAAAAGGGAACTCGCCTCTGATAATAAAATTACTGAGTATAAGATTGCAAATTTTGTTCCGAAACTTTGGCCATCTGAATTACCTATTATGCTTTCAGCTAGTAGCCCAGTTAGAGATTGGCTTACCTTTTCTCAGAATCGTACTTTAACTAGAAATTGTTTCAGCTTTAGAGGAGCTTCTGGAATAGACGGTACTTTATCCCTTGCATTAGGAATTTCTAGAATTAAAAATCCTCTCCTTCTTGTCACGGGCGATTTGGCTTTTGTTCATGATATAAATGGTTGGCTAATTGAAAATTCAACAGACTTGAATTTAACAATTCTGCTAATAAATAATAAGGGTGGAAATATCTTTAATCGTATTTATAAGAAAAATCTAAAAGAAGATGAATTTAAAAAACTATTTCTTATGCCTAAAGAAATAAACTGGGCAAAACTAGCAGAGGGTTATCAAGTACAGTTTAAAAATGTGTCAAATTTTAAAAAATTACGGGAGGCATTCGAATGGAGCATTTCTATCCAGAAATCTGCAATAATTAAAGTTGATATTGATCCGGAAAATGAAATTAGTGAAAGAAATGCCCTTCTAGAAAAAATTATGGGCAGTTAAATTTTTTTATTTTCTATTTTCGAATAATTAGGATTCATGAAAATCTTACCTGGGAAAAAGACTTTAAATTGGTCACAATGTAAATCTTATGAAGATATATTGTTTCATAAATCAGATGAGGGAATTGCAAGAATCGCAATTAATCGACCTGATAAAAGAAATGCATTTAGACCTCAAACTGTAGATGAGCTTATTGATGCATTTAATGTTGTGAGAAATGATGAAAGTATTGGTGTAGTTCTTTTTACAGGCGCGGGACCTGATAAGAAAGGCATTTATTCTTTTTGCTCTGGAGGAGATCAGAGTGTAAGAGGTGATAATGGATATGAAAATGATAAAGGGAAAGAGAGATTAAATGTACTTGAACTACAAAGATTAATTAGAAGTTTGCCAAAAGTTGTTATCGCCTTAGTTCCTGGTTTCGCAATAGGAGGAGGTCAGGTTCTTCATTTGATTTGTGATCTAAGTATCGCTTCTGAAAACGCAATATTTGGTCAAACAGGTCCAAGAGTTGGCAGCTTTGATGCCGGATTTGGATCTGGTTATTTGGCCAGACTTGTTGGTCAAAGAAAAGCAAAGGAAATTTGGTTTTTATGTAGACAATATAATTCCAAGGAAGCTCTAGAGATGGGCTTGATAAATGCAATTACAAAGATTGAAGAATTAGAAGTTGAGGGTGTAATCTGGGCAAGGGAGATTTTACGAAATAGCCCAACTGCTATTCGTATTCTTAAAGCTTCATTCAATGCGGAGAATGATGGAATTGCGGGTATTCAAGAATTATCTGGATACACAACTCAATTATTTTATTCGACTAAAGAAGCTCAAGAAGGTAGAGATGCCTTTCTTGAAAAACGTCCACCTGATTTTTCTGACTATAAGTGGACTCCCTAGTGGATTTTTTTAAAATAACTTTTAAATAACTATCAATGAGAATTCTTCTTGCCGCTGCTGAATGTGCTCCAATGATCAAAGTTGGAGGTATGGGAGATGTGGTAGGTTCGTTGCCTCCATCTTTAATAAAACTTGGTCACGATGTAAGGGTAATAATGCCAGGTTATGGCAAATTGTGGAGCCTTTTAAATGTATCTAATGAACCAATATTTAGAGCAAATACTATGGGCAATGATTTTGCTGTATATGAAGCAAAACATCCAATACATAATTATTTTATTTACTTAGTCGGCCATCCATCATTTGATTCTGACCAAATATACGGAGGAGAGAATGAGGATTGGCGCTTTACCTTTTTCGCTAGCGCCACTGCAGAATTTGCCTGGAATTGTTGGAAACCTCAAGTTCTCCATTGCCACGATTGGCACACCGGAATGATTCCAGTATGGATGCATCAAGACCCTGAAATTAGTACTGTTTTCACTATTCATAATTTAAAATATCAGGGTCCTTGGAGATGGAAGCTAGAAAAAATGACTTGGTGTCCTTGGTATATGCATGGAGACCATACCATGGCTGCGGCAATGTTGTATGCAGATAGAGTAAATGCAGTTTCTCCAACTTATGCAGATGAAATAAAAACCCATGAGTATGGGGAAAGTCTTGAAGGATTACTCAATTATATATCAGGTAAATTAAGGGGAATTCTTAATGGGATTGACTTAGATGAATGGAACCCAGCAAAAGATGATGTTTTGCCTGCAAAATTTAGTATTAAAAGTTTAGAAAACAGGTTGAAAAACAAGAAAATTCTTCAGAAAGAAATGGGCCTTGAAGTTAATAGTAAAAAATATCTTTTAGGTATGGTTAGTAGGTTAGTCGATCAGAAAGGTGTTGACTTGCTTTTACAAGTTTCTAGAAGATTACTTGCATATACAGATTCTCAAATAGCTGTTTTAGGAACAGGAGATAGAGATTTAGAATCTGCATTATGGCAATTAGCTTTAGATTACCCCGGAAGATTCTCAGTGTTTCTTACCTATGATGATTCTTTATCAAGGCTTATCTATGGTGGCTCTGATGCATTCTTAATGCCAAGTAGATTCGAACCTTGCGGGATTAGCCAATTGCTAGCAATGAGGTATGGTTCAATTCCAATAGTAAGGAGAGTTGGAGGTTTGGTTGATACTGTTTTACCTCATGATCCGGAAAATAATAGTGGAACAGGTTTCTGCTTTGATCGTTTTGAACCTATTGATTTTTATACTGCTTTAGTTAGATCTTGGGAGGCCTTTAGACATAAAGATAGTTGGAAATTATTGCAAAGCAGAGCTATGAGGGAAGAATTTAGTTGGCAGAGATCAGCTCTCGAATATGAAATTATGTATAAAGATGTCTGTGGAATAAAAGAACCATCGCCAGATTTAGCTGAAGTAGAGAAGTTCTCTTACGGACAATCGGCTGATCCATCTTTAAAGCAAGTATGACTTAGTTTCTGAATGGACATTTCTTTATCAGAAGTAAATGATGTTTTGGGTGATATTAGAAATCTGGGGGAGGCTGAAAACGATTTTTTAAAGTTTCAAAATGTCAGTATTGATAGTAGAACTTTATTAAAAACTGAACTTTTTATAGCTATCAAAGGAAAAAATTTTGATGGTCATAGTTTTATTCCAGAGGTTTTAAAGAAAGGAGTTAAGTCAGTAGTAATTAAAGAAGGTATGCAGAAATTGCTTCCTAGTGATTTCCCTTGTTGGGTTGTAAGTGACACTTTAGAGGCATTTCAGAAATTAACATTGCTAAAAAGAAAAAAATTAAATATCCCTTTGATCGCAATAACTGGTTCAGTGGGTAAGACAACCACAAAAGAAATGATAGGTGAAGTTTTAAAGAAACTTGGAAGGATTAAACTGTCCCATGCAAATTTCAATAATGAGATTGGGGTTGGTCTTACTATCCTTTCGACAAATATAGAAGATAAAGTTTTGGTCCTTGAGATGGGTATGAGAGGTCCTGGTCAGATCGAAAATTTATCTAAATATAGTGAACCCGATATTGCAGTTATTACTAACATTGGGACAGCCCATATTGGATTGTTAGGCTCTAAAAAGAATATTACTTATGCAAAGTGTGAAATTACTAAGTTTTTAAATCCAAATGGAGTTTTAATAATCCCAGCAAATGATCCTTTCCTAGAGGAAACATTAAAAGAATATTGGAAAGGTAGAGTAATAAAAGTAGAATTAATAAATATAGAAAAGCAGAAGAAGAGTTTTAAGGAAGATAATAATTTACAAGGATTTTATGATCCGTCGCAAAAAACAATTTTAATAGAAGAAAATACCTTTAAAATTTCATTTGACGGATTTCATAATGCTTCAAATTTTTTGTTTGCTTATGCAGTTGCAAAAGAGTTAAGAATTGATTTTGAAAAGTTTAATAAGTTTGATTTTGTTAGTTTAGAAGGAAGGAATAAAATTATTAAATCATTGAAAACGACAATATATGATGAATCATATAATGCCTCTCCAGAATCGGTAAAAGCATGTATTGAAAACCTACTAGAAAAACCAAGTAATCATTTTTTAATATTTGGAAGTATGCAAGAATTGGGAAAAGAATCTGAACAATATCATAAAGAAATATTTAACTTAATAAACAATTCAGATATAGAAAAATGTGTATTTATTTGCGATAAAAAAAATGACATGTTTTATTCTGATTATTTAAAAGGTAAAGAAAAATTTCTAGTTTTAAATGATATTAAAAATGTCCCTAAAGAGATAAACAAATTAACAAAAAAAGGTGATTCTATCCTTATAAAAGGGAGCAGATGTTGGCAACTTGAGAAAATAATTAAATTAATTGATTAAATCAAGGTTTCTTTGCCTCCCAATTTTCTATATTTACTTGCTTAGTTCTTGAGATTGCTAATGAATTATCTTTGGAGTCTTTTGTGATTACGGAACCAGCGCCTGTTGTTACTGATTCTCCGAGATTAATAGGCGCAACAAAAACTGTATTTGCTCCAATACGGGAATTCTTACCAATTTTTGTTTGATGCTTTTTCTGACCATCAAAATTTGCAGTAATAGTTCCTGCCCCAATATTGGTAAAACTTCCAATAATAGAATCTCCAATATAACTTAAATGGTTTACTTTAGATTTTTCTTCTATCTGACTATTTTTTATTTCAACAAAATTACCGATTTTGCTATAAGAAGATATTTTGGAGTTAGGTCTTATATGACTATAGGGGCCAATTTTTATATTATCCATTATATGTGAATCATAAACAGAGGAATTTGAGATTTCGCAATGTAATCCCACATTAGAATTTTCAATAAAAGTATTTGGACCAATAACACAATTATTAAATATTTTGGTGCTTCCTCTTATATGTGTATTAGCCTCTATGATTACATCTTTTCCAATCTCGGCTTCTTCACTAATTGAACAACTTGCTTTATTTATAAAAGTTACGCCATTCAGCATATGCATTTCTTTTATTGAATTCTGAATAATTTCTTCGCATTTTGATAGTTGAATTCTATTATTAATTCCTTGAAGCTCTCCATTATCTTCTACCTCTAGACTTAAGGAATTCTTTAACAAAGATACTGTATCTGTTAAGTAAATTTCTTTCTGATTATTATTGCTTTGCAAGGTAAGTATTATTTTTGACAGATTTTCCCAGTTAAAACAGTAAACACCTGCATTTATTAATAGATTTAGTCGTTCTTGATCATTGCAATCTTTCTCTTCAACAATTCTTTCTATAAAATCCCCATTTAAAAAAACTCTGCCATAACCATGAGGATTTTTTTTCTTTGTTGTGATTAAAGAAACATCTGCCTTTTTTGAATCATGTAAATTTAAAAGCTTTTTTAGAGTCTTAGGCTTGATGAGTGGAACATCTCCATTCAGTACCAAAAGTCTCCCTTTATTTTTTTTTACTTCTCTACAAAGTACCTGGATAGCATGACCAGTTCCTGATTGAGGGTTTTGAATAATAAAATGGATTTTGTTATTGTTTGGGATTGACTCTTGTACTTCTTTTGCTTTGTGCCCAATAATTACGAAAATTTTATCAGGATTTAATTCAACACATGAATTAATTACTCTCTGCAAAAGACTTTTGCCAGAAATTTTATGTAAAACCTTAGGCAATGAGCTTTCCATTCTAGTGCCCTTGCCTGCGGCCAATATAGCAACACTTAACATAATTTTTAAAATATATATCTAAATTTAACTCTTGAAGGTCGAATTCGTCATTTCCACTTTTCTCGCCATTTTTTTGTAGAACTCATATTTGATAAAAATTGCTCTTTCAATCTTTCTTTAATGATATCTTCTGCTTTTGAATTTAAATCAGGGTCTCTATAAGGAATACTTGCTTTGGTTAACAGATGTTCTTCTTCCATAGGAGATAACTTAGCAAAGTATAAGTTATTTTGAAATTTGTTTTTAGAGAAGTTTGCTATTGCAACTGTACCTTGACTCCAATGATTCTCTGAAGCTGAATTTGACTTAATACTAAAAAGTTCTAAGCCAAGATTTCTTAATGTCATTCTAACTGCAGCTGAGGAGGAGTAAGTTATTAAATAGCCTTTAGGATTAAGTTTTTTTGTAACCTTAGATAAGAATTCAAAAGTCCAAACTTGAGGACACTTTTGTGGGGAGAAACCGTCTAAATAAATTAAATCAAATTTGATACTAGGAGGAATATTATTGATTTGCTCTCTTGCTTCTCCCCAAAGAATTTTACATTTGAAAAATTGATCTTCAAATTGATTCTTTTGATATAAAAAATCGAAAATTTTGGAAACTTTTGGATGCCATAATTTTAGAAAAGAATTATTCTTTAAGGAATATTCCAAAGGCTTTTTATCAATTTCTAGAGCATACCAATTTAATGAAGAATGTTGTTTAATTAAATCACTAAATAATGAAGCCGAATTATATCCAATCCCAAAACAAATATCTAATACGTTAATAGATTTATTCTTGAATCTATGCAAACCTGAAGGGTTTGTAAATTTAATTTTTGTTTCCTCAAGAGCCCCTTTAAGACTATGGAAGTTCTCTTGAAAAAATAAACTTCTTAATGAATAACTTCCATCTTTTGTTAATACTTCAATTAATTCTGACAAGAAATTTGTTTTTAATTTAATTAGTTAGCTTGGCAAGGTCATCCCAAAAGGTTGGGTAAGAGACGTTAGATGCATTTGCTCTAGAGATTTTTGAGGAACCTTTTGCAAGAAGTGATGCTATGGCAAGACTCATTGCTACACGATGATCAGTCTCACTATCTACTTCAGCTGCATTAAATTTGGATTCTCCAGTAATAATTAATCCGTCCTCCTTTTCTGAAATTTTTGCACCAAACTTTCGTAATTGTCTTGCCATCACTTTTAATCTGTCAGTTTCTTTAACTCTTAATTCCTTTGCATCTTTAATCTCTGAGACTCCCTGACAAAAACAGGCCGCTACTGTAAGAATAGGGATTTCATCTATAAGCTTTGGGAGAATATCTCCTTCTATGGTAAAAGCTCTTAAATTATTTGCAGTTTTTACATTAATAGATCCAATTGGCTCTCCAGCAATAATTGATTTTTCTACTATTTCATAGTTGCATCCCATTGCATCCATAACATTTAATATTCCTGTTCTAGTTGGATTTAATCCAATATTTTTAATTAAAACTTCTGAATTAGGAACTATTGATGCAGCAATCATCCAGAAAGCTGCAGAGCTGATATCCCCAGGAATTAAGATTTTTTGTCCAATTAATGGTTTCCCTGGCTTAATAACTATATTCCTTCCTAATTCACCTCTTATCTCAATATCTGCTCCAAATGCTTTTAACATTCTTTCCGTATGATCTCTTGAAGATGCTGGCTCGATAACAGAAGTAGATCCAGATGCTTTAAGACCCGCTAATAATATTGCAGATTTTACTTGGGCACTAGCTACTGGGGTCCCAATTACACAGCCTTTAAGTTTATTCCCTCCAATTGAAATTGGAGCTTTGCTACCGTTCTCTCTCCCAAAAATCCTGCCACCCATCAAAGATAATGGTTTGCTAACTCTCCCCATTGGTCTGTCATTGAGAGAATTATCTCCAATTAAGATAAAATTCTTACCTTCTTGCCCTGCCAATAACCCCATCAATAATCTCATTGTAGTCCCCGAATTTCCACAATTGAGAATTTCTTTGGGTTCTTTAAAACTATCGAGACCAGAGCTAGATATCTTAAAAGGTTCATTTTCTTTTATCTGTGGAATATTTATACCCAATTTCCTAAGACAATCAGCAGTTGAAAGTGGATCTTCAGAATGTAAAAAACCCTCAATAAGAGTTTCACCTTCTGCAATACTCCCAATTATCAAGGCTCTGTGTGAGATAGACTTGTCCCCAGGTACTTTTATTTTTCCTTTTAAATTCCCCCCACCTTTCACTGTGCGGATATTATTCATATTCAAATTAATAATTGATTAAGTTTTTATAAATAATTAATAAATATATTTTATCAATAAGTTTGGGTTTAAAAAAAAATATTCAAAGTAAGTAACTGTTTTCTATAATATTTTTTAGAACAAAATTTGATTATCAAACTAACTTATTACCAAGTTGCGAATGATGTTCCAGAAATAAATCCTGATATTGCGGTAGTAATTGATGTTTTAAGGGCTACTACAACAATTTCTTGGGCTTTAAAAAATGGAGCTGATTCAATACAAGTTTTTGCAGATTTAGACTTGTTAAAAACATCTGCGATGAAATGGCCTGCTGATAAGAGACTACTGCTTGGGGAAAGAGGTGGAAAAAAAATTGATGGCTTTGACTTAGGGAATTCTCCTTTATCGGTAACAAAAGAAAATGTTCTTGGTAAAAGACTTTTTATGAGTACTACAAATGGAACAAGAGCATTGAAAAAAGTTCAAAATGCAAAACATTTATTTGCTATGGGACTTCCAAATAGAAAGGCAGTTGCTGAAAAAATAATTTCATTAAATTTCGAAAATCTTTTAATACTTGGCAGTGGCTGGGAAGGATCATATTCCCTGGAGGATTCTCTAGCCGCAGGTGCACTAGCTTCATATTTGAAAACAAACTTTAATTATGAAGTAAATATTGCAAACGATGAATTACAAGCGGCCTTAGCACTTTGGTCCTTTTGGGAAAATGATATTTTACAATGCTTAAAGACAGCAACACATGGCAAAAGATTGACAAGTCTTGGTGATTATGAGGATGATTTAAAATGTTGTTCTGAACTTGATTGTTTAGATATTGTCCCTACTCAAGTTGAAAGAGGTGTGATTCGTGCCTAATAATTTACGAATTAGTTTTCTCGGAGTAAAGTCTTGACTGATTTTTTAGTAGCTGCACTGCAAATTACAAGTACTTCTAATCTAGAAGCAAACTTTACTGAAGCTGAAGAACAAATTGAATTAGCTTCAAGAAGAGGCGCAGAGTTAATTGGGTTGCCTGAGAACTTTGCTTTTTTAGGAGAAGATAATGAAAAGCTTAAATTAGCATCTGAATTGTCAATAAAGTGTACTAATTTTCTCAAAACTATGTCTCAGCGATATCAAGTTTTCCTTTTGGGAGGAGGATATCCAGTCCCTGCAGGTGATGATAGACATACCTTAAATCGCTCAGCACTTTTTGGTAAGGATGGACAGGTTTTGGCAAAATATGACAAAATTCATCTCTTTGATGTTGATTTACCAGATGGAAACTTATATAAGGAATCATCGACGATCTTATCTGGGACAGAATATCCTCCAGTTGTTGATGTTCCAGGATTATGCAAAATAGGGTTATCTATTTGTTACGATGTAAGATTCCCGGAACTTTATAGATACTTGTCTTCAAATGGTGCTGAACTAATTATGATTCCAGCTGCTTTCACTGCTTTTACAGGAAAAGATCATTGGCAAATCTTACTTCAAGCAAGGGCAATTGAAAATACAGCATATGTAGTAGCTCCTGCACAAACAGGTATTCATTATGGCAGAAGACAAAGTCATGGACATGCGATGGTTATAGACCCGTGGGGGACTGTTTTATCTGATGCAGGTAAAACACAGGGTGCTGCAATAGCTCCAGCTGATAAAGCAAGAGTAAAAAAGATTAGAGAACAGATGCCAAGCTTAAAACATAGAAAAAATAATTTGTTTGCAAATTAATGTCGAAGTTTTTTAAGAATAAACTTTTCCGTTACTTATCTGTTCTTTTATTTTTTAATACTGCTATTTCTCCTGTTAAGTCATCCAGTGCTTTGGCAGCATGGGCTTTAAATTCTAATGGGTTTTTAGAATTAAGAACCAAATCAAATACTAATTTGGAAGCATACTTTCAGAAAGCCAGCGAAACATATGGCGATAGATTCTGGATAGATTTTCCTGGTGAACTAAAAACTCCTAGAACAATTAAAGGTAACGGCCCAATAAAAGAAATTAGATTAGGTAAACCCATTACAGGAAAAACAAGATTAGTTGTTGAATTTACTGATGACACTAATATTAAACCTTTGACATGGCGCCTGATCGGATTAGATCAAAATAGATGGAAAATTAAATTATTTTCTACTCCAAATTCATTTAAGACTATTGGTGAAGGTATCGTTAATAAAAAAAACATTGAAATTAAAACAAATCAAAAACCAAATTATGCAAACAAAAGAAATTATGATTATTTGAGATTACCTGATATTAAGAAAAAAAAATATTTAGTTATTATCGATCCAGGCCATGGTGGACCTGATCCAGGAGCAATAGGTATTAGGGGGATAAGAGAAACAGATGTGGTACTAGATGTTGCTAAAATAGTAAAAGAGTTGTTATCTGAGAAAGGTGTAATAGTAAGGTTAACTAGAAAAAGTGAAATAGATTTAGATTTGCCTCCAAGAGTTTCATTCGCTAATAGAACGGGTGCTGATATTTTTGTAAGTATTCATGCAAATGCTTCACAAGGTAAAAAAAGAAATATTAATGGTCTAGAAACTTTTTACTATAGAGGATGGAGAGGTAGACTACTGGCTAAAAGAATTCAAAAACATATTTTAAGAGTTTCCCCTGGTAGCCCTGATAGAGGGGTTAAACAAGGAAGATTCTACGTTATTAAAAATACTAGAATGCCTGCAGTATTAGTAGAAATTGGTTTTCTCACAGGAAGATTAGATGCAAGAAGACTAGAGCAATCTATTCATCGTAAAAGAATAGCTTATGCAATTGCAAAAGGCATACTTGAATATCTTTCTAAAGTAGGGTGAAACTAAAAGTAGGTATTTTTGATAGTGGTATAGGAGGGTTTACGATCCTTAATTCTTTACTAAAAACTCGTAAGGATGTTGAAGTTTTTTATTTGGCTGATACAAAAAGAACACCTTACGGAAATAAAAACTTTAATGAGATAAGATCCATAGCAAAAGAGATTTGTAACTGGTTTGAAGATAAGAATTTGGATGCCCTATTGATAGCTTGTAATACTACTAATGCGTGTGCACTTGATATTTTAGAAACAAACTTAAAAATCCCTTGTTTTGATCTTATAAACTCTGTTTCAGATATAGTTAGTAAGGAAATTATTGGTGTCTTAGCAACACCTACAACAGTAAGATCCTCATACTATAAAAAGGCGATAAATCTTAAAAAAGAAAATTTTGTTATTTTTCAACAAGAATGTCCTGAATTCGTATCAGAAATTGAAAAAAGTAAACTAAATATAAAGAGGATTAATTTACTTTCAGATTATTATTTAAGTTCACTTTTGAAAAAGAATATTCAAGAATTAATACTTGGATGCAGCCATTATCCTTTAATTTATGACGTTTTAAGAAATAAGGTAGACCCAAATATAAATATCATTGACCCATCAAATGCTTTAATAAAAAAATTTAATGAATTTTTCTTAATTCCAAGAAATTCTTGCTATGATTATATCTCTTACAATAATGTGAGGTTTTTTGTTACTGCAGAAAACGAAGAATTTTCCCAAAAATTAAAATATTGGTTGGAAATTAATAAAGAAATTCGGTTAGTTAACCTCCCAAGCAATGATTGATTCTTTAATATATGTAAGAGGCCAAACATGAATACAGTAACAGAACTACTACAACCAGTTGAAAATGATCTTGATGATCTTATCCTTGAACTGAAAAACTTAATTGGAGCTGGGCATCCAATTCTTCAAGCTGCAGCAGAACACCTTTTTAGTGCTGGTGGAAAGAGGTTAAGACCGGGCATAGTTTTATTGATTTCAAGAGCTATTTCTCCTCAGATTAATTTGAAAACTAAACACAAAAGGCTTGCGGAAATCACTGAAATGATTCATACAGCCTCCTTAGTTCATGATGATGTTGTTGATGAGGCCTCTACAAGGAGAGGTGTTGATACTGTACATAGTAGATTTAATACTAGAGTGGCTGTGCTTGCAGGAGATTTTTTATTTGCTCAAGCTAGTTGGCATTTGGCAAACCTTGATAATGTAAATGTAGTTAAATTGCTCAGTAGAGTAATAATGGATTTGGCAGAAGGTGAAATAAAACAAAACTTGAATAGATTTGATTCTGGTCAAACTTTTTCTAAATATCTCAATAAAAGCTACTGCAAAACTGCTTCTTTAATAGCTAACAGTTGTAAGGCTGCGGGAGTTTTAAGTAATTTAGATGATCAAAAATTAACTTCGTTGTATGAATTTGGTAAAAATATTGGATTAGCTTTCCAAGTCGTTGATGACATTCTCGATTTCACAGGAAACGATAAACAATTAGGAAAGCCTGCTGTAAGTGATCTTGCTAGTGGATATCTTACTGCTCCAGTTTTATATGCTTTAGAAGAAAATAAGAATTTGTCTTTTCTAATCAATAGAGAACTTGTTGAGAAGGATGATTTAAATAATGCTCTAAATATTATTATGAATTCTAATGCTATTGAAAGCTCTAGAAAATTAGCTGAAAAGTTTGCAATGCTTTCTAAAGAAGCAATATTGTGGCTTCCGGATTCAGAATATAAAAGAGCTTTAATGTCATTGCCAGAATTTGTTCTTAGCCGCCTTTATTAGATTTTTTAATTTAAAGCAAAAATTTCTATTAAGTTTAATGAAAAATATTATTCTATAGTCTAAATTTATTAAGAATAGCTTGGGTTAATGTCACTAGATAAAAAGAATTCAATCAACAACATACTTGAAGAAAAGAGGCTTTTTCCTCCTTCAAAAGAATTCTCAGAAAAAGCAAATATTAAATCTCTCAATGAATTGCTTAGTTTAAAAAAACAAGCATTAGATAATCCTATAGATTTTTGGGAATCTTATGCAAGGTCAGAGATTGATTGGTTTGAGCCATTCCAAACTGTTTTAGATAGCCAAAATGCGCCCTTTTTCAAGTGGTTTAAAGAGGGTAAATTAAACATTACGTATAACTGCTTAGATAGACACATTAAAAATGGCAACGGAGGCAAAACAGCGTTGCTCTGGGAAGGTGAACCTGGAGATAGTAGAAAATATAATTATAAAGAGCTTCTCAAAGAGGTATGCAAAGCTGCTAATGCATTAAAAGCAATAGGAGTTAGAAAAGGGGATTTGGTATGTATTTATATGCCAATGATTCCTGAAGCAATGTTCGCTATGCTTGCTTGTGCAAGAATTGGAGCTCCACATTCAGTTGTCTTTGGAGGCTTTTCTTCAGAAGCTTTAAAGGATAGATTAATTGATGGAAATGCGAAATTTGTTATTACAGCAGATGGTGGCTTTCGAAAAGATAAGGTAATTGAGCTTAAAAATGCTGTTGATGCCGCAATTGACAGTGGAGCAAACAAAATTGTTGAAAAAGTAATTGTCGTTCAAAGAACTAAAAAAAATATTTCGATGGTAAACAATAGGGATTTCTGGTGGCACGAATTATTAAAGGATCAAAAAGAATGGTGTGAACCCGAAGTGATGAATAGCGAAGATAGACTATTTGTTCTTTATACTTCGGGATCTACTGGAAAACCAAAAGGTGTTGTTCACACTACTGGTGGTTACAACCTATGGTCGCATTTAACATTTAAATGGATTTTTGATATAAAAAATGAAGACATATATTGGTGTACTGCAGATGTTGGGTGGATCACAGGCCATAGTTATATAGTTTATGGACCCTTATCTAATGGTGCTACCACCCTCATGTATGAGGGTGTTCCAAGACCATCTAATTTAGGTGCTTTTTGGGAAATTATTCAAAAATATAAGGTTACGATTTTCTACACTGCGCCAACGGCAATAAGAGCATTCATGAGGTCTGGACGTGAAATTCCTGATAAATATGATTTAGAGAGCCTTAGACTTTTGGGTACAGTTGGAGAACCCATTAATCCCGAAGCATGGATCTGGTATAGAGATGTAATAGGGAAGAACAAATGCCCTATTGTGGATACTTGGTGGCAAACTGAAACTGGCGGTATAATGATTAGCCCTTTGCCGGGAGCTGTTTCTACAAAACCAGGTTCAGCTACTTACTCCTTACCAGGAATTGAAGTTGAGGTCGTAGATAAACATGGAGAAAAGGTGATGGAGAACCAGGGAGGATATTTGATTGTTAAAAAACCTTGGCCTGGAATGATGCGCACCATTCATGGAAACTCTGATAGATACTTAGAGAGTTATTGGGAATATATTTCTTTTAAAGGTGAAAGGAATGTATATTTTGCAGGAGATGGAGCACGTATTGATGACGACGGATATATTTGGATTATGGGAAGAGTTGATGATGTCATAAGTGTGTCAGGCCATCGATTGGGAACTATGGAAATAGAGTCAGCTTTGGTCAGTCATAAATCAGTTGCGGAAGCTGCGGTTGTTGGTAAAAAAGATGATTTAAAAGGTGAAGTTATAGTTGCATTTGTATCTTTAGAAAAAAACGTAAATAGTTCTTCAGAATTAGCAGATGACTTAAAGAAACATGTTGTTAAAGAGATTGGAATTATTGCTAGGCCAGAAAAAATAATAATTTCTGATTCTCTCCCTAAAACCCGAAGTGGAAAAATTATGAGGAGAATTTTGAGATCCTTGGCCGCTGGAGAAAAAATTAGTGGAGATATAAGTACCCTTGAAGATAGTTCTGTCTTAGAAGAATTAAAGGAAAAAACCTAAATTGAATCTTCAATTAAATTAGAAATTTTTTTAATAGTATTTCTTTTTAAATTATCATCAGCCCAATCACCTAAGAGATTTTCTCTTAATCCAGCACTCGCAATAATAGTATGTGAACCTTTTAGTATTATCCCTTTTGAATTATCTTCCTTTCTTGCTTTAAGATAAAAAAGTAATTTATCTGTTTGATCTAATTCGTCTGATTTGAATTTTATTAGCAAATTATTTTTTTGATTATAAGTTTGTTCAATTATTCTCAAGGTTCTATTTGGACTTGGACTGAATTCACTCTTGAAGTCTAATTGTTCAGATAATTTTTTTAATAAAGGAATAGAATTACTAGCACTGAAGTTATTAAAACTTATAGATATGAATTTTTCGCAATTTCTTCCACCATCAGGGGAAATTAAATGAAGTTTGCAACCAAGGCTATGACCAATTCTTATTGAGGGAATTGATACACCTATCCTTTTTGATAATGATCTTCGACAATTTTTAAAATCTTTCCATGCTTTTATAGCAATTTCTTGGTGGTCAAATTGTGGAGTGTAATTATATGCGTGTACTGCATAATTTTTATTTATTAAGCTCTTTATAAATCTTCTATAAGTTAAATCCGGCTTAGATGCTAGATAACTTCCACCAATAAATTCTATAATCTTCTTTGGATTTGAAGGCCAATAGCAATAGTTGTTATATTGATATTTTGCAAAAGTCATTTCTATATTTTTATTCAAAGTGTTTTTAGAATAATTTTTAAACAAAAAAATTCTGATTGATTATATTTTTTAATAATTATTAATTTAAAAGAAAAAATTATTAAATGCGTCAATATAAAATAGAGATTTTTAAATAATTTGGAACTATTTAACAAAAAAGAATTAAATCAATTGGATTTTCTTCAGGATAAAGTTAATGATAATTCCTTTAAAAAAAGGGTTAAAAATAAAAATATTGAGAAAGTTTTAATTCTTGATACTGAAACAACTGGTTTAGATGAAAATAAAGATGAAGTTATAGAAATAGGCTGTATTCTGTTTCATGTATCTTCTAGATCTGTCCTTTCTCAGGTTTCATTTTTATTCCCAGTTAAAACAAATGAAGCAGAATATATTAATGGCATATCTGCAGAAGTTACAAATATTGATCAACCTTGGCAGGATGGATTGAATTTCTTTTTAAAACTTGTCGAGTATTCTGATTTGATCGTGGCGCACAATGTAGAGTTTGATCGAAAATGGTTCGGGAAAGGTATATTACCCAAACTCGAAAAAAAATGGATTTGTAGTTTAGAAGATATTAATTGGTCTTTTCAAAAATCTTTAAAAACTAGACCTTCTGTAACTGATCTTGCATTATCTTTTTCAATACCTGTTTGGAATTTACATAGAGCCTTGTCTGATTGCTTTTATATTTCAGAGGTTTTCAAAAAATGCGATAATTTAGAGGAACTTCTTCTTAAAGCTACTGAACCTAGGTTCCTTTACAAAGCACTGGTTAGTTATGAAGAAAGGAATTTAGCTAAGAATGCTGGATTTCGATGGAATACTCCTGTAGAAGGAGCATGGTCAAAAAAATTAACTATTGAGGAGGCAGATAATCTTGACTTTAAAGTTAAGATTCTAAATTAATATTTCAACAATTTTTTAAATTTAAAGATCTTTAGTTAAGTTTTCTTGGTCCCAAATTTTTCTTTTCTTTATTTTAATTAATTTCCATTAATTTGAACAAATGTTAAATTATAAATTATCAGAAAATATATCTAGGCAAAATTCAATTGCTATGTAAATTAAAAATTCTGAATTATTTATTAGAACTTTGAATAACTTTAAAAATCTTAGAGGAACGGTAGACCTCTTCCCTAATCAATTAATAAAGTGGCAAAATGTTGAGAAAATTTTAATTGATCAGCTTTCTAGGGCCTCCATAAAAGAAATAAGAACACCAATATTGGAAATGACTGAATTGTTCATAAGGGGTATAGGGGAAGGAACAGATGTTGTAAGTAAAGAAATGTACACATTTTTAGATAGAGGAGAAAGGTCCTGCACTTTAAGACCAGAAGGTACGGCCTCAGTCGCTAGGGCTTTAATACAAAATGGAATCTCATCGAAACCTCTTCAGAAACTTTGGTACATGGGCCCCATGTTTAGATATGAGAGACCTCAAGCTGGCAGGCAGAGGCAGTTTCATCAGTTAGGTGTTGAGTTTGTTGGCTATGAAGCTGTAAGAAGTGATATAGAAATAATTGCTTTAGCTTGGGATATATTAGGAAAATTAGGAATAAAAGAACTTAATCTTGAGATTAATACCTTGGGTGATCTGAATGATAGATTAAATTTTCAAAAGTCATTTTTAGAGTGGTTAGAAATTAATAAAGACTCTTTAGATGTAGATTCACAGAAGAGAATAAATAAAAATCCTTTAAGGATTTTAGATTCTAAGAATGTTCATACAAAAAAAATTCTTGAAAACGCCCCAAGATTATTTGATTTTTTGTCGGAAAAAAGTCTTGAAAGATATTTAGTTTTAAAAAAACAATTAAAATTTCTCAAAATACCTTATATCGAGAACTTTAATCTCGTTAGAGGTTTGGATTATTACACCCATACAGCATTCGAAATTACAAGCGGATCACTTGGATCGCAAGCTACAGTATGCGGAGGCGGAAGATATGATAATTTAATAAAGCAAATGGGAGGTAAAGAGACACCCGCAATCGGATTTGCTATTGGATTAGAAAGATTAATTCTTTTAGCAGGAAAGGAGCTTGAAGCTGAAAGGCAAACTGATATTTATATTGTTAATAAAGGTTTAAATGCCGAATTATTAGCAATGAACTTATCCAGAAAATTAAGGAAGTATGATTTGTTAGTTGAATTAGATGTTACTGGAGCTTCTTTCTCTAAGCAATTTAAAAAAGCAAATAAACTTAAATCAAAAAGTATTATTGTTGTAGGTGATGAAGAAGCATCTAACAATGAATTCGTAATAAGGCTATTTAATAAAGACAATTCTGAAACTAAAGAAGAGACCATATCAGTAGAGAATGATATCAAACTTGAGAAGTGGATAAAAAATAATTTGTTTTTAAAGTGATAGTTTTAAATTTAATGATAATTTTTCTTTCAGTCGCTATATTCCTTTGTTTAAAAAAAACTTTTAAATTGAATATAAGTAAAAAAGTTTTTAAGAATAAAAGAATCAATACCTTTAATAAAAGTAATCTGAATAAATGGATGAATTTAACTAAAAAAGAAAGATATAATCAGACAAAAAAGGAATCAGTCTCTTATTTAAAAAACAGAAAAGTTTTATTAGATGAAATACAAAAAGAATATAAAAGAATGAAGAAAAGTGATTCAAAAAGAAACTAGCTGTTTAATAATGATTGATAATTTCTGGACGTCTAATAGACCAATAAGTGGATTAAGACATTTTGTCCTAGTAAATCAAAAGATGGAAAAAGATCAAATTATTTGTTTGATGGTGTCAGTGCTTGATGTTGAAATTAATTTGGAAATCAATTGCCAAGAGTTAATTAATAGTCCTAATTGGGAAAAAGGTTGGTTGAATCTCCCTAAAAGCAAATCGATCACAAAAGGTTATATTGAATACAAATCTATTAAAAACAAAGAAGGGATTGATAAGATTTTCATTAATGAAGATTCTGTATTTAATATTTCTTAATTTGTAATTTATTTATTTACGAGATTTTTACTGTAAAGACTTAGGTTTTGGCGATTTAAAAAATATTAAAAAAAAATCTCCCCTTCCTTAATAAGACAATAAACGTTATCAAGGACTAATAATATTTACTTAATTCCATTATGGTGAATATATGGACCTCTTCTGAGGCTGCGGCTGAACATTTAGAAATAACCGAAATTCAACTTTCTAATTTAAGAGAGAATGGGTTCTTAAAGCCCGGAATTCATTGGAAAAGTTCTCCTTATGGACAAAAAAAACCATGGAATCCTCAAGCTCTTTACAACATAAAAAAGTGCAGAAAACAGATTGATAATCTTTATTTGGAAGAGAACGATAATATTGCAGCCTAAAATTTAATATTTTAAGATTATTTAGAAAAATTTTATTAAGAGACTATATTAACTAAATTTTCATTTCTAAAGTCAATTAAAATTGTTTTGTAAGGTTGGATATATGTTGTTAATTTTTATCTATTGTTCTGATTCTAGATAAGATTCTGCAGCCTTTTTGTAATGAAATTCAGATTTAATCTCTAATGAAAGTTCCTTAGAAGATTTTTGAGGAGTTGTCAAAAGAATTTTTTTCTTATTCTCTTTTTATTAATAATTGTTGGATGATGTCGCAAGAGATCACGTGGATTTATGACTAATGATTTTATGTCAGCAAAAAGACATTATATTTTAAGACAATTAGAATTTTTAATGACTTTTTAAAAATTTAAACTTCACAAGTTATCCATGAGTTTCTAGATTAAATCTACCTTGTTTGCTATTGGAAGGCTTTAGGAAATTCAGTAAGTTGTATAATTTGGATTAATAACCTTTACAATTTTGTTGTGAATCCAACTGTTTGGATAAATATACAGTAGTCTCAATACGTTTATGCTAATCAATTCCTAAATGCAAACCTATGGAAATCCAGATGTCACCTACGGATGGTGGGCTGGTAATTCAGGTGTAACGAATCGCACAGGAAAATTCATTGCTGCGCATATTGCGCATACAGGATTAATCGCTTTCTGGGCTGGTGCTTTCACCCTTTTTGAACTTTCAAGATTTGACCCCTCTATCCCTATGGGGCATCAACCTCTTATCGCACTTCCTCATTTAGCAGCCCTCGGAATAGGGTTTGATGCTGATGGAGTGTTAATGGGAGATACAAAACCTGTTGTAGCAATTGCTATCCTTCACTTAATAGGATCAATGATTTATGCAGCAGGCGGACTCTTACATTCACTCCTATTACCAGGAGATTTACAAGAAGCTGATTTAGAAAAAGCAAGGAAATTTAGCCTTAGCTGGGATGATCCAGATAAATTAACATTCATTCTTGGTCACCATTTAATTTTCTTTGGCGTAGCATGTATTTGGTTCGTAGAATGGGCTAAATGGCATGGTATATATGACCCAGCTATTGGTGCAGTCAGACCAGTTGAATATGATTTGAATTTGTCAGAAATATGGAACCATCAAGCTGATTTCTTCGCTATTGATAGTCTTGAAGATGTTTTAGGTGGTCATGCTTTCCTAGCTTTTGTTGAAATTACAGGTGGAGCTTTCCATATTGCTACTAAGCAAGTTGGTGAATACACTAAATTCAAAGGAAAAGGACTACTTTCAGCTGAAGCAGTACTTTCTTGGTCTCTAGCTGGAATTGGCTGGATGGCTATTATTGCTGCTTTCTGGAGTGCTACAAATACAACAGTTTATCCAACTGACTTTTTTGGAGAGCCTCTACAATTGAAATTTAGTATTTCTCCTTACTGGGTAGATACTGTTGACCTTCCTGCTGGTGAACATACTTCAAGAGCATGGTTGGCAAACGTTCACTATTACTTAGGTTTCTTCTTTATTCAAGGTCATCTAT
>QCGD01000009.1 GCA_003280025.1 Prochlorococcus sp. AG-363-P06
TTTTATTCCATGATCCATCAAAAAATAAGTTACAGCATTTTTTACAAGCAATATTTTTAATTCTTTTTCTATAAATATATTTCTCACCGCATTTTTTGCATGTTCCTATGTATTTCAACTCTCTCCTTTCAACAGGAAAATTATGTCTAACAGAAATTTGAAAATTATTTTCTTTTTTATTTATTTGATTCATTTTATGTAAGAAATTGGGACCATGCATCTCATTTTTTTTTAATATTCTATCTACCCATGCATGAATCATTTCATGGCATAAAGTACTATATATTTCTCTATTAGATAACTTACTCAATATAGGCTTGGATAAAATAATTTCAGAATCAATCAGACCATTTATTTTTTTTCTCTTATAAAAACCGGCAGTAGTTTTTAATCTATTATCGCTCCACCTAACTTTTACTAAAGGTTGTTGATTGACTGTTAATGAATTATCAAAAAATTGCTTATTGAACCTATGAAATAATGGTAAAAGAGGAATTACAGACATTATGGATTAAATTTAGTATTATTTTGACAAAAAAAGTCATCAAAAACGATTTATTTTCTTAAAGTAATAAAAAAACTATTATCAAAATGGACGCAACACTAATAAAAGATATTGGAATAAAGGCTTTGTTAGTTGGCGGGGCAGCATTAATCTCTTTTTGGATTTTTAATGCCGTCAAATTAGTTATAAGTGCTAGAGGAATCAATCCACTAGTAAGAAAATTTTTCGATCAAATAGCGGCAGGTAGAATTGATGTCGCTTATGGGTTAACTACAAAGACTTATAAAACTCATGTAAAGCGCCAAGATTTTCTTAAATTCTTAGCTAGTTTAAACCTTAATAAATACAGTAATTTAAAATCAGGTAGACCAAGGGTAAAAGAAGATCAAATAATTATAACCTTAAATTTAAAATCAGAAGACAAACAAAATGAACTTCCTTTAGATTTTACTTTTGCAAAAACTGATAACGATTGGAAAATAGACAGAATAGCCAGAGCAAACTAATTTTTAATTTCTTGTGACGCCTAAACAATTTTCAAAAGAAGAGATAATAGAAAAATTAGAGTTACATTCAAGTAGATTAGATAAAGAAAAAATCATCTTAGAAGCAATGGAAGAAGGTCTTGATGATTTCTTTGAAGGGATTCGTATGGCTTTAGACCCATTAGTAACTTTTGGTGTGAAAATGGTCCCTGAAAAAAAAGATGAAAAAAATCAAAATCTTGAATGGAAAAATTTTAAAGAATTAGCAAATAAACTTATTAAAAGAGATCTTACTGGACATGCTGCTCGCGATGCCATTCTTTTAGCAATGGCATCTTCGAGGAAAGAAGAATGGAATGGTTTTTATAGACGTATTTTAATTAAAGATCTTCGTTGTGGAGTCTCTGAAAAAACAGTTAATAAGGTAGCAAAGAAATTTCCTAAATATGCGATACCCATTTTTTCTTGCCCCTTAGCTCATGACAGTGCAAATCACGAAAAAAAAATGATAGGAAAAAAACAAATTGAGATCAAACTTGATGGGGTAAGGGTTTTAACAATTATTAGAAAAAATAAAGTAGAAATGTTTTCGCGCAATGGTAAGCAATTTCATAATTTTGGTCATATCATCGAAGAAATAGAAAACGTTATAAAAGAAAATCCCACACCTTACGATTTAGTCCTAGATGGTGAAGTAATGAGTGCTAATTTTCAAGATTTAATGAAACAGGTACATAGAAAAGATGGCAAACAAACTAAAGATGCAGTTCTACATTTATTTGACCTATGTCCTCTCTCAAATTTCCAAAAAGGCAAATGGGAAACTAATCAAGCAGAAAGGAGTTTACTAGTAAAGGAATGGGTTGCAAAAAATTCCATCTTGCTAAAACATGTACAAACTCTTGAGTGGGAAAATGTAGATCTAGATACTATTGAAGGACAAAACAGATTTTTAGAGCTTAATAAATCGGCAGTGGAAGGTGGATATGAAGGAGTTATGATTAAAGATCCACAAGCCATGTATGAATGCAAAAGAACACACAGCTGGTTAAAAGCAAAACCTTTTATAGAAGTTACCTTAAAAGTTGTCTCGGTTGAGGAAGGTACAGGACGCAATGAAGGAAGACTTGGAGCAATACTTGTGGAAGGACAAGATGATGGATATAAATACAGCCTTAGTTGCGGGAGTGGATTTAGTGATATTCAACGTGATGAATATTGGTCAAAGCGGGATGATCTGATTGGTCAACTTGTAGAAATAAGAGCTGATGCCAAAACCAGATCTCAAGATGCGGAGACATTTAGTCTAAGGTTTCCTAGATTCAAATGCTTTAGAGGATTTGAAGTGGGTGAAAAGGTATAAACTTTTAAAAGGATATTGAACGAGTAGTCAATAAAAAATGTGGTTTTTAATTGTTAAAACCTCAAACCTTGACTATAAAATATAAAAATAATTATGATGAATTTCTAAAAAACTAATTATGAAAAAGGCAGTATTCAACTACATCAAAACACCTTGTGGACAAGCAAAATATATCGAATTAGAGTCTAACAAAACCTTACTAGGCAAATTGAGACTGACATGGTATGTCTTCATTGCATCTATAAGAGATTGGAATATTAAAGATTAAATTCTTCAGACTTGTCAAAGTATTCTCTAGAATATTTAGCTGAGAAATATACCACTAAAAAAGTTGAAACAACGCCGATGATAGTCATATATAAATTATTTGTTGATTGAGCATACTTTAATTCCTGAAGACTTTTGGCCAAACTACCTATTGAGCAATACAAAAAAGTGCCAGGAATTATTCCCAACAGACCAAGGGCAAAATCTCTAAATTTAACATTATTCAAACCATAAAAATAATTAAGAATACTAAAAGGAAAGAGCGGCGACAGTCTCGCCAAAAAAATTAATTTAAGTCCTCCTTTTTTCACTATTTGTTCCACAACAATTAATTTTGGATAACGGCTAAAAAATTTTTTTAGTTTTTTTGCAAAAAAACTTTTTGATATAAAAAAAGCAACTGAAGCTCCTACCGAAGCCGAAATAAAAACAATAATTGATCCTAAATATGAGCCATATAAAAAACCTGACAATAAAGATAGCCAAGAAGCTGGAAGTATTAATAAAACAATGAAAATATAAATGCAGACAAACGCAAAGATACCAATTCCAGTATTAAAAAAAAATGACAAATTAAAAATATTTTCTAGAAATATATTCATATTCAATTTAGTAGTTCGAGTTTCTTATTAATTCTTTCCATTTGTGCCGTACCCTCTTTTAATTTAAATCTACATTCATCAACGATCTCTTTTGGGGCCTTATCAATAAAATTGTTATTAGATAATCTCTTATTTAAATTTTCTAATTCGGAATTAACTTTTTGTAAATCCTTGGTTAACCTTTCTTTTAATGCATCTATATTTACATAATCCTGAAAAGGTAAATAAACCTCTAAATCCCTAATTATCCCAGAAAAAGATTTTGCAAACTCTGTTTTATCAACTGCATTAGTTTCATAAATCAATACTTCAGAAGATTTCGTTAAAGTTTGAATATCATCTACTAAAATTCTTAAAAAATCAATTAAGTCGCGATTATCTGAAATCAAATAGACAGGAACCTTCTCTGATGGCTTAAGTCCTAATTCAGCTCTCAAGTTTCTAATCAATCTAATAATTTCAAAGAGTTGCTGAAAGGATTTATCAAGCTTAATATCAATAAATTTATTTTCTTGGATTGGCCATTTTTGAAGGGACAATAATGTTTCTTCAGGTTTTAATTGCAGTACATGCCAAAGTTCTTCAGTAATATGTGGCATAAAAGGATGAATCATCACCAAAATATCATTAAGCACTTTCATTAAGACTTTTTCAGATATTTGTCTATTTTTAGTCTCTTTATTATTAAATCTTTGTTTTGCAAATTCTACATACCAGTCACAAAAATCATTCCATGAAAATTCATATAATAATTTTGCAGATTCACCTAATTTATATTCCTTCAACAAAGTAGCTACATTGTTATTAACCTGATGCAATTTTGATAAAATCCACTTATCACATAACTCTAAAGAATTCAGATCAATCTCATTAAACGAAAAATTATCTTTAGAAGTTTTATTAATTAATACAAATTTAGTTGCATTCCATAATTTATTCGCAAAATTTCTTGAAGCTTCAACAGTTGAAGATGTATCTTTTTTTCTATCAAAATCGAGCCTGATATCCTGTCCAGCGCCAGCAACTTCTCGAATTAAAGCAAATCTTAAGGCATCAGAACCATATTTATCTATTAAAAGTATTGGATCAATACCATTACCAGAACTTTTGCTCATTTTTTTATTATTTTCATCTCGAACTAAACCATGAATATATACATCCTTAAAAGGAATATTATTCGTGAAAGTATTACCCATCATTGTCATTCGCGCCACCCAGAAGAAAATAATATCAAAACCAGTTACTAGAACACTATTGGGATACCATTTTTTAAAGTCCGGATCATTATTATTAGGCCAACCAAGGGTTGAAAAAGGCCATAAACCACTTGAAAACCAAGTATCCAATACATCTTTATCACGAACCAATTTAATGTTTAAACCAAATTTTTTCTTAGCTTGAATTAACGCATCCTCTTCATTTCTTGCAACTACAAATGGAGTATTTTGTTCTATTGAGTCTTGAAATTCATCTAAAACGTACCATGCAGGTATTTGGTGCCCCCACCATAATTGCCTACTGATACACCAATCATTAATATTCTCTAACCAATCCTTATAGACTTTTTCCCAGCGTTGGGGAATAAACTGTGGATTTTTAGAATCAATTGCCTCAAGACATCCTTGAGAAATATCATCCATTTTTAAAAACCATTGTGTTGACAATAATGGTTCAATTGGAACTTTTCCTCTATCAGAATAAGGAACAGTATGTTTATAATCTTCAATCTTGGTTAAAAGACCTAAGTTTTCCAATTCTTTGATAATTTTCTTTCTAGCCTCATATCTATCTAAATTTTGAAATTTACCTGCATTAATATTTAAAGTACCATCTTTATTCATAACATTAATCTGTTTTAAATTATGCCTTTTTCCTATAGCAAAATCATTTGGATCGTGAGCTGGAGTAACCTTGACACATCCTGTACCAAACTCTTTATCAACATGTGAATCGGCAATAACAGGTATCTCTCTATCAACAAAAGGTACCTTTACTGTTGAGCCAATATATTTTTTATATCTATCGTCTTCCGGATTAACTGCCACAGCCGTATCACCCAATAAAGTCTCTGGTCTAGTTGTTGCAACCTCTAAGTACTTATCTAGGTTTTTACCACTTTTAGAAAGTAATGGGTATTTAAAATGCCACAAATGCCCATTTACTTCTTGCATTTCAACCTCAAGATCACTAACAGCAGATTGAGATGCAGGACACCAGTTAACTAAATATTCGCCTCTATAAATTAAATTCTTTTTATAAAGAATATTAAATGCCTCAACAACTGCCTCATTTAATTTTTGATCTAGAGTAAATCTTTCTCTGCTCCAGTCTACTGAATATCCTATCCTTTTTAATTGAGATACTATTCTCCCACCGCTTTGATCTTTCCACGTCCATGCTCTTTTAAGAAATTCATCTCTTCCAATATCCTCGCTTTTTTTACCTTCACTTTTTAATTGTTTTTCAAGAATGGTTTGAACAGCTATAGAAGCATGATCTGTGCCTGGCAAACACAAAACATTCTTACCTAGAAGTCTCTGAAAACGCACAACAACGTCTATCAAGGCGGTATTAAATGCATGTCCCATATGCAAAGATCCAGTTACATTTGGGGGCGGAATAACAATAGAAAAAGGCTCTCCATCATGTTCAGGATTAGGGCTAAATGCTTTTAAACTTTCCCATTTGGCTTGCCACTTTTTTTCTACTTCAGAAGGTGAATAATTTTCTAAAGACAATTCATCATTCAACTCTGTCATGTGCAAATTTTATTTCAAAGAACGTTTTGCTTATTTTATCTTGATGAAAGCCAATTAATGAAAATAATATTAGTTTGCAAAAAAAGGCAAAATCACTCTACAAAAGTTTAAAGCCAGAACCGCATGAACAACGTTTTGCATTTTTTGGTGTTGAGATAAGAAATCCACCACCGCTTAAATCGCCGTAATAATCTAATTTTAAATCTTTCAATAAATTAAACTTTTTTTCATCAGCGTATAAAGTTACTCCCTCCGTTCTTGAAATAGGGGATCCATTACATGTTCCAGGTCTTAATTTAATATGCAACCATCCATCGGAACAATTCTTATCCTCAACCAAATCAATAGACATTTCTCCTGGAGAACCTCCAAAAGAAGCTTGCCTAGAAAGTTCTGAAGCTGCGCTTTGACTGATTGAAAGATTGACGATCTCAGTCATTTAAAAAATAATAAATGGGCGATCCAGGGTTCGAACCAGGGACATCCTGCTTGTAAGGCAGGCGCTCTACCGCTGAGCTAATCGCCCTTATAATAAACCATTCTAATAGATTAAGTCGAAATTTTTATAATAAGTATTTAAATATTTCATGATTGAGGCAAAATTGAATTAATAAAATATATTCTATGTCCTCAAACAATAAATATTACTTTCAAAAAAACTCCGATTTAGAGACTTTAGAGAGTTTCAAAAATTTAATATCTAACGTTAAATCATTAAAAGATAAAACTTGGGGGTGCCCATGGCAGAAACTACAATCTCATATATCGTTGATCCCATTTTTACATGAAGAAAGTAGTGAATTTACAGATGCGATATATGAAAAAAATACAGAAAACATTTGTGAAGAGTTAGGAGATCTCTTATTACAAATAATGCTTCATGCTGAAATCGCTTACGAAGAAAAAGAATTTGAACTAAATGATGTAATAAAAAATCTAAATAAGAAAATTATTAATAGGCATCCATATATTTTTAAGAAAAAAGAAAAAGTATCTTTAGAAAAATCACAACAGCTTTGGGAAGATATTAAAAATGCAGAAAAACAAGCTCCTAATAAGGAAAAATCAATTAGTAGAAATTTAAATTTAAAAATTAAAAATTTACCGCCATCAGTTGGTACAGATAGAATCACAAACGTCGTTAAAGAATATGGTTTTAAATGGGAAAGTACTAATCAGATTTTTGAAAAGTTAGAAGAAGAGATCAATGAATTAAAAGAGGCAGTTAAAACCAAAAAGGAATCAAATATTAAAGATGAATTTGGAGATGTTTTCTTTACTCTGATAAATCTTTCAAATTTTTTAAAAATAAATCCTGATTCAGCTCTTCAAAACACTAATAAAAAATTTTTAGAAAGATTTTCAATCATTGAACATCATGCAGGAGATAATATTAAAAAACAAACTCCTAAAGATTTTCAGCGGCTTTGGCAAGTTGCTAAGAAAAAACTTATGAAAAACAATTCTTAAAAAGCAAATGACCGATATAACATGGATAGACGAATATCATAAAGGTTCAAGATTTGGCTTAAATGGGAAATTATTAATTAGAAAAACCTCAAAATATCAAGAAATTATTGTTATAGAAAATGATTATTATGGTAAAGCTTTAATGCTAGATGGTTGTTGGATGACATCATTAAAAGACGAAAAATATTATCATGAATGTCTTGTTCATCCAGCCTTAAGTAGCATTGACGAAAAATATAATGTACTAATTATTGGTGGTGGCGATGGAGGTACTGCAAGAGAATGTGTTAAATACACTAAAATAGCGAGAATTGATTTAGTAGAAATTGATGAAGAAGTAATCAAAGTATCTAAAAAATTTTTAAAGGAAATAGGAGGTGAAGCTTGGAATGACACAAGATTAAAGATATATATTGATGATGGTGTTAAATGGGTAGAAAATACCAGAGATCATTTTTACGACGTCATATTTATAGATTGTTCAGATCCCTCAGAATTTTCAAATTTATTATTTTCAGATTCTTTTTATACAGAATGCAAAAGAATACTTAAACCAAAGGGGATATTAGCTACACAAAGTGAATCGCCTGAATCCTTCAAAAATATTCATATAAGTATTTTGAAAACTCTAAAAAAGATATTTAATGTCTCTGAAACAATGTATTCCTTTGTGCCTATATATCCAAGCGGTATTTGGAGTTGGACATTCGCTTCTAAAGAAGAACTATATTTATCAAAGGCAAATTGCAAAGAAACAAAGGAAATAGAAAAAGGGTGCGAAATTTGGAATTTAAATTTTCAAAATGCAGCATTCAAAATGATGCCAAATAAAATTGTAAAAGAACTAAATTCTTAAAATGATAAAAAGTTTATTTGATAATGAAAATGGAATTTTTATGGGAGCAAAAAAAAATCCTGATAATTGCTCAATTGGTATATTTGGAGTCAATTATGATGGGACATGTTCGTTTAAACCGGGAACTAGATTTGGCCCAGAAGCGATAAGACAAGTCAGTATTTGTCTGGAAACATATTGTCCAAAACTCGATAAAGACTTACAGGATGTTAAGTATGTTGATTTTGGTTCAATACTAATCGATAAAAATGACTCAGAATCCATTATTGAATCAGTCAAATCAGCAACAAATTATTTAATTAGTAAAAGCCTTAGTCCTATCATGCTTGGTGGCGAGCACTCTATTACTAGAGGTGCTATTGAAGCATTAGTAAAAAAATATCCAGATTTGATATTGATTCAACTTGATGCCCATGCAGATTTAAGAGAGTCATATATAGGAAATAAACATAGTCATGCTTGTACAATGAAAAGATGCTTAGAGGTTTTACCTGAAAAGAAGATTTTACAGATAGGAATAAGAAGTGGAACAAAAGAAGAATTTCAATTTATGAATGACAACAATCAATTAGTAAACTTTTTACCAGGCGGAAATACACAAGAATTGAAAAAAGCTCTTTTACCATACTCTAATTCTCCGATCTATTTAACAATAGATTTAGATTGGTTTGATCCCAGTTTATTAGCAGGAACTGGTACTCCAGAACCAGGAGGATTCTTTTGGAATGATTTTGAAGAGATCCTTAAAACTTTAAAAGACTTTAGAATTGTGGCTTCAGATATTGTGGAGTTATCTCCGGAAATTGATAAGAGCGGAGTAAGTAGCATAGTTGCCGCCAAAGTACTTAGAAGCTTAATTTTATCCTTAGAAAATATGCAATAAAAAATTTCTAACCTAAAGTATAAAAATACTAAATTAATAAAAAATATTCCATGGATTTGTTTAAAAGTCCACTGTATTCAAAATATGTTAATTCAAATGCAAAATTAGTGAATTTTGCAGGCTGGGAAATGCCTATATCATTCTCAGGATTAATCAAGGAACATGAATCAGTAAGATCTTCCGCAGGATTTTTTGATATTTCCCACATGGGTGTAATTTGTATTAAGGGAATTAATCCTAAAGACTATATTCAAAAATTTTTTCCTTCTAATTTATACTCCTTTTCTCAAGGTCAAGGTCTTTATACAGTGATGCTCAATGAAAAAGGAGGAATCATAGATGACTTAATAATTTATGACCTTGGCATACAAGAAAATGATATTTCAGAACTAATATTAATAGTTAATGCAAGTAGATACGAAGTAGATTTTCGATGGATTAAAAATAATTTAAATACTGATAAAATTTCAATAACAAACTTTAAAAAAGATAAGGTACTTTTAGCATTACAGGGGAAAAATTCTTTTAATTTATTTGAAGAATGGATTGAATCATCGATCTCATATATTCCTAACTTTGGATGTCAATATAAAATGTTTGATCATATTTCATCTAAAGAAAAAATCTTCTTTTCCAAAACAGGATATACAGGGGAAAACGGTTTAGAAATACTTTTATCTAAAAAATCAGCAATTAATCTATGGGATTTCTTAATTTCCAAAAATATTTCGCCTTGTGGTTTAGGAGCTAGAGATACTCTAAGACTTGAAGCAGGAATGCATCTTTATGGCCAAGACATAAATGAAGAAACTTCACCGTATGAAGCAGGTTTAGGATGGTTGGTAAATTTAGAGAACAATCATGAATTCTTCGGAAGAAGTTTTCTTGAAGAGCAGTCAAGATTAGGTATTCACAAAAAATTAGTTGGTCTCTCTATAGAAGGAAAAGCTATAGGAAGAAAGGGGTGCGAAGTATTTAAAGGTGAAGAGAATATTGGAACTATCACTAGCGGCAGTTGGTCTCCTACTAAACAAAAAGCTATAGCTTTTGCATATATCAATACTTCGCATGCCTTTTTAAATAATGAAGTTCAAATATTAATAAGAGGTAAAAAATTCAAAGGTTTCATAACAAAAAGAGCCTTTTATAAAAAAAAGATTTAACTAAATTTACCCTTGAAGAATTATTATTAGTTATTGATAAATAAATGATTTCTAGATGAGAAACAAAATTTGTGAAGAACTCAATAATACTGACATTGGCAAATTAGTTCATCTATGCGGCTGGGTAGATCGAAGAAGGGATCATGGCGGTGTAATTTTTATTGATTTAAGAGACCATAGTGGATTCTTACAAATAACAATTAACCCTGATGATGGAGCGAATCTATTTAAACAAGCAGAAACACTAAGAAATGAGACTGTAATAATGGTTAGCGGAATTATTAATGAAAGACCTAAAGATTCAATAAATAAAAATTTAAGTACTGGAGAGTTAGAACTTAAGGTTAAAGATTTACAAATTCTGAACCAAATTCATAAAAACTTACCTTTTCCTGTATCTATACATGATTATGAAAATACTAAAGAAGAACTTAGATTAAAATATAGGTATTTAGATTTAAGAAGAGGGAAATTACTAGAAAATTTAAAAACGAGGCATAAAATTATAAAAGTTGCTCGAGAATATCTTGATAATTTTGGATTTACAGAAGTAGAAACTCCATTACTTACAAAATCAACACCTGAAGGCGCGCGCGATTTTCTTGTTCCTGCACGTCTATCTAATGGGGAATTTTTTGCACTACCTCAATCACCACAACTTTTTAAACAGTTGTTAATGGTAGGAGGCCTGGACAAGTACTATCAAATTGCAAAATGTTTCCGTGATGAAGACCTTAGAGCAGATAGGCAACCAGAGTTTACTCAATTAGATATAGAGATGAGTTTTATTAGTGAAGAAGATATAATTTCTTTTAATGAAAAACTCATAAAAAAAATATGGAAAGAAGTATTAAATATTAATTTTGATAATGATTTCCCAAGAATGACATGGCAAGCGGCAATGGATAATTATGGAACTGATAGACCAGATACTAGATATCAAATGTTATTAAAAGATTTAGGAGAAGTATTAGGTGATATTGGGTTTAATATTTTCACCAAAGCAATTAAGTCTGGAGGTTCCATAAAATCTATAACAGTAAAAGGAGGTAATTCAAGTATTAGCAACGTGAGAATTAAACCCGGAGGAGATATTTTCCAAGTAGCACAAGATGCAGGAGCTGGTGGTTTGGCCTTTATAAGGGTAAAAGGAGATGAGCTTGAGACTATTGGGGCAATTAAAAATAATCTAAATGCAGAGAATATAGATGATATTTTAAAAATCACAGAAGCACAAGATGGAGACTTAATCCTCTTAGGAGCTGGAGATACACAAATTGTCAACCAATCATTAGATAGAGTGAGGCAATACATCGCAAAAGACTTAAATCTCGTAGATAAAAGTAAATGGAATTTCTTATGGGTAACTGATTTCCCAATGTTTGAAAGAAATGAAGAAGAAAATAGATATGAAGCCTTACATCATCCTTTTTGTTCTCCTAAAAACATAAAATCTAAAGATTCTGAAAACTTGAAACAAGAAATCGAAAATTCTATAGCCAATGCTTATGACCTAGTTCTTAATGGATTGGAATTAGGAGGTGGCTCTTTACGGATTCATGAAGCGAAATTGCAACGAGAAGTTCTGAAGACGGTGGGACTAAAGGATAAGGAAATTGATGAAAAATTTGGATTTTTAATAGAAGCATTAGAAATGGGTGCTCCTCCTCATGGTGGAATAGCTTTTGGCTTAGATCGTATTACTATGCTGATCATAGGAGCAGATTCAATCAGAGAAACCATTGCGTTTCCAAAAAATCAACAAGCCAAATGTCTTCTCACAAATGCACCTTCAAATGTCTCCAAATCACAATTAAAAGAATTAGATATTGAAATAACAATTGATGAATAAGAATATATGTGGATGTTCTAAAACTTTTTTGTTTAAATAAAATATAAGGAGTATGTGCTTAATTAAAAATATATAATGTCAAAATTTGTTTTTGTCACGGGAGGTGTAGTTTCTAGTATTGGTAAAGGAATTGTTGCTGCAAGCTTAGGGAGATTATTAAAGTCTAGAGGATATAGCGTTTCAATACTAAAACTAGATCCCTATCTAAACGTTGATCCAGGGACAATGAGTCCTTTCCAGCATGGAGAAGTTTTTGTAACCGAAGATGGAGCTGAAACAGACCTAGATTTAGGGCACTATGAGAGATTCACCGATACTGCTATGACTCGATTAAATAGTGTTACTACAGGATCTATTTATCAAGCAGTAATTAATAAAGAAAGACGAGGCAGTTATAACGGTGGCACTGTGCAAGTAATACCTCACATCACTGGAGAAATAAGAGAGAGAATTCATAGAGTGGCAGCTAACAGTAATGCAGATATTATTATTACTGAAATTGGCGGTACAGTTGGTGATATTGAATCTTTACCCTTTTTGGAAGCGATAAGAGAATTTAAAAATGATGTTAATAGAAATGATGTTGCATACATTCACGTAACATTACTTCCTTTCATCAAAACCTCTGGCGAAATAAAAACTAAACCAACACAACATTCAGTTAAAGAACTGAGATCAATAGGAATTCAACCGGATTTACTTGTATGCAGAAGTGATAAAGCAATAAATGAAAGTCTGAAAAAAAAGCTTAGTGGATTTTGCGGTGTAAATATTAACTCTGTAATTGAAGCATTAGATGCAGATAGCATTTATTCTGTACCTCTTTCTCTAAAAGAAGAAGGTTTGTGCAAAGAAACCCTGAAGTATCTTGACCTAAAAGACAAAGAATGTGATTTAAAAAATTGGGAAAAACTAATTCATAATCTAAGAAATCCCGGAGCTCCAATAAAAGTTGCTCTAGTAGGTAAATATATTGAACTTGGTGATGCATATTTATCCGTTGTTGAAGCTTTAAGACATGCATGCATTGAACAAAAAGCTTTTTTAGATTTACATTGGGTAAGCGCTGAAATGATAGAAAAAGATTCAGCAGAAACTTATTTAAATGAAGTTGATGCAATTGTTGTCCCTGGGGGATTTGGAAATAGAGGAGTAAATGGGAAAATTTCGGCTATAAAATTCGCAAGAGAAAATAAAATTCCATTTTTAGGCCTGTGCCTTGGTATGCAATGTGCAGTTATAGAATGGGCTAGAAATTTAGCCAATCTTCCAGATGCATCTAGTTCAGAACTAGACCCAAAAACTCCAGATCCAGTGATACATTTATTACCAGAACAGGAAGATGTAGTTGATTTAGGTGGGACAATGAGACTTGGAGTTTATCCTTGTAGGCTCACAAATAATACAACTGGAAAAAAATTGTATGATGAAGATGTTATTTATGAAAGACATCGTCATAGATACGAATTTAATAATTACTACAAACAGAGTTTTTTAAATTCTGGATACAAAATTAGTGGTACATCTCCAGATGGCAGATTAGTAGAATTAATTGAGTTAGAAAATCATCCTTACTTCTTAGCATGTCAATATCATCCCGAGTTTTTATCCAGACCTGGAAAACCTCATCCTTTATTTAAAGGTTTAATAAAAGCTTCACAAGAAAAATCAACTCAATCAAATTAATATTCCTTATTTTTTTGAATGAAAAAATGACAAATTTTTTACCTTTAGTCGAACAATTTCATTCATTACAAGGTGAAGGCTATCATGCTGGGAAAAGTGCTTTTTTTATAAGATTAGCTGGTTGTAAAGTTGGGTGTTCATGGTGCGATACTAAATATTCATGGGATGAGAAAAAATACCCCTCTATATCGATTCAAAAAATAATAGAGCAAATAAAAATTGCCCGGGCAAAAGGAGCGTCTTTTTGCGTTATTACTGGTGGGGAACCTTTGCAACATAACTTAGATAATTTTTGCAAAGCCATAAAACAAATGAATATGGGAGAAAAACAAAAGTCAATGAAAATTCATATTGAAACAAGTGGAGTTAACTCAATATCCGGAACTTATGACTGGATTACTTTGTCTCCTAAAAGACACTCACCTCCAAAAAACTATTATTTGAAAAATTGTAATGAAATAAAAATAATCATAAATGAGAAAAAGGATATTGAATTTGCTATCCAAATAAAAAAAGAAATTTTAAAACAATGTCGATCCTCAACAATCGAAGATGGTTTAACAAAAGAAGATAAAATTTATTATTTACAGCCAGGCTGGAACAATAAGGATGGGTTTTCTCTTGCTATTGATTTTGTAAAAAATAATCCTGATTGGAAATTGAGCCTTCAAACTCACAAATACTTAAAAATTAAATGAAATTATATGACTTTTAAAAATAAATCAATAGTAGTTTTATTATCTGGGGGGCTAGATTCTTCTACCGTTACTGGTATCGCAAAACAAGCCAAAGCTAAAATTTTTGGCCTTTCATTTGACTATGGGCAACGGCATAAAAAAGAATTGGATTCTGCAGCAGTGATCGCAAAACACTTTAATATCGAAGAATTTAAAATTATTAAGCTTGACTTATCTTTATGGGGAGGGTCTTCTTTAACAGATAATCAAAAAAATATTCCAATAGAGGGGATTCAAACTAATAAAATTCCTAATACCTATGTTCCTGGAAGAAATACTATCTTCATTTCTGTAGCATTAAGTTACGCCGAAGCAATAGATGCTGATTATATTGGATTAGGAGTCAATGCGCTGGATTATTCTGGTTATCCTGATTGCAGACCTGACTACATTAAAAAATTTCAAGAACTTGCAGATCTTGCTAACAAAAGAGGACGTGAAAATAACCCAATAAAACTATGGACACCTTTAATAGATTTAAATAAAGAAGAAATTATAGAATTAGCTTTTTCCAATAATGTTCCTTTAGATAAAACATGGAGTTGTTACTCAGGTAAATCTAAACCATGTGGAAAGTGTGATAGTTGCAGAATTCGAGATAAAGCTTATCAAAAATGGATACAAAAAAGGGAATCATGAAAATAGAAAATAAGATATTAAATAAATGGATAGATCCAGAATTAATTACGCACCATCTAGCCAAAAAGTTTGGAGAAGAAGGATTAGCTTGGTTAGACAGTGATGGTAAAGAAAATGGTCAATGGTCAATCATAGGAGTCAAACCAAAAAAAATAATCCAGTCAAGAGATAAAAACAACTTAGGCAAAGATCATAATCCCTTTAATAATTTAAAAAATATTCAAGAAGGATTTTGGATGGGATGGTTAAGCTATGAAGCTGGTGCATATATTGAACCAAAAAATCCATGGAGAACAACTGATATGGCAATTTTATGGATTGCATCCTATGATCCAATCATTAAATGCAACCTGGTTAAAAAAGAAATAATTATTGAAGGAACAAATTCAGATGAACTGAAAAAATATCAAAATATAATCAGTAATATAAATGTAGAAGAGGAAAAAATTGCTATTAAAATAAATTTGAAGTTCGATTTTTCAAAAATCAACTTAGAGGAAATAAGTAAAAAATTTCAGGAAAATATTTTAGAAGTAAAAAAATTAATATCAATAGGAGATATATTTCAAGCCAACCTAACAACCAAATGTGAAGTTAAAACCCTAGAAACCTATAGTCCGCTGAATATATATTCGAAAATTAGAAGTAAATTAAAAGCTCCTTTTGGAGGGATAATAATTAATAATTTTGATAACAACGAAGAAGCAGTATTATCTACATCACCAGAAAGATTTATAAAACTAGATAGTGAAAATTATGTAGAGTCAAGACCTATTAAAGGCACAAGATCTAGAGATAAAGATCGCAATCAAGACGCTCTTAATGCAATTGAATTAATTACAAATGAAAAAGATAGAGCTGAAAATATTATGATTGTTGACCTTCTTAGAAATGATTTAAGCAAAGTATGCGAAATAGGAAGCATTATCGTACCTGAAATATTAAAACTTGAAAGTTTCTTAAAAGTTCATCACCTTACATCTGTTATAAGGGGAAGATTAAAAAAAGATAAAACATGGATCGACTTACTCAAAGCCTGTTGGCCTGGTGGATCTATTACTGGAGCACCCAAATTAAGATCATGCCAAAGACTTTTTGAATTAGAAGAATGTGCGCGTGGCCCTTACTGTGGGTCATTTATTAAGCTTGATTGGAATGGAGAATTAGACAGTAATATACTAATTAGATCATTTATAATAAAGAATAAAACAATAAATATCTATGCTGGTTGCGGAATAGTAAGTGATTCAAATCCTGCAGAAGAAACTGAAGAATTAAAATGGAAGTTGTTGCCATTAATTGATTCATTAAAATGAAAGGAAGTATAGGTTGGTATAAAAATCAATGGTTAGATATTAATAAAATTTTTATTTCGGCAACTGATCGAGGGTTAAAATTTGGAGACGGGATTTTTGAAACAATATTAATTAAGCATAATAAACCTATACTTTTTGATGAACATATAAAAAGGCTAGAAAAAAGTAGCAAAATTTTAAATATAAATCTCAAACTAAATAAACTAAATCTAAAAAGAATTATTGATGAGGGAATTACGAAGTTATCTATTAAAGATAATGAATTTGGATCAGTAAGGATAAATTATAGTAGAGGAACTAACAAAGGTAGATCATTAAAAATAAATAGCAGTTCAATTACAAATAGTGTAGATAATTTATGGTTAGAGTTTTATCAAATACAGCCTGATTTTGCTCCAATCAGTGTTTATATTAGTCAACAAGAAAAAAGAAATGAATTTAGTTTAATTAGTAAATGTAAGACATTTTCATATAACCAATCAATACAAGTATTACTAGAGGCTAACCAAAAATCTTTCGATGATTCAATTCTATTAAATACATCTGGTGAGCTATGTTGCGGAAGCTCTTTTAATCTTTTAATTAAAAGGAATACTCATTGGATAACCCCCAGAAAAGAAAGCGGCTGTCTAGAAGGAATAATGGTTGAAAAGGCTTTAAAATTAAAAATCGCAAAAGAAGAATTAATTTTTCCAGAATTTCAAGAAGATGACATTATTGTTGCAATAAATAGCTTATCTTGTAGACAAATCAATAAGGTAAATGATTTAAAACTTCGCTCAAATTTTGATCCAATTTATTTTTGGAAATTCTTATATAATTGAACTTGATTTATGTCCGTTAAATATACCTCAGATAGTTTAGTGATATTATTTTTTACCTTAAAATTAACAATATTTCCAATTACAACTATAGAAGGAGATAAAAATTGTTGATCTTTAATTGTGTCAACAAGATTTTTTAATTCTGCAATTATATATTTTTGATTCTTTAAAGTAGCTTCTTGAATTACGGCACATTTAGTATTTTTATCTATACCTCCTAAAATTAATTCTTGAACAATAAATTCAATATTTCTTATACCCATATAAATTACTAAGCTATCAGAGGATTTAGCTAATTCTCTCCAATTAACACTTTTTTTTTCCTTATCTATTTGCTCATGTCCAGTGACAAAAGTTACTGAACTAGCAGCATCTCTATGTGTTAATGGAATTCCACAATATGTAGGGGCAGCTATACCAGAAGTTATACCAGGAACAATTTCAACTGAAACTCCATTTTTTTCTAAGAAAGATACTTCTTCACCACCTCTAGAAAAAACAAAAGGATCACCTCCTTTGAGCCTTACAACATTTTTTCCTTCTTTTGCTAATTTTAAAATGAGAGAATTAGTTTCAGCTTGAGGAACAGAGCACTTACCAGCTCTTTTACCAACATGAAAAATTTCTGTATTGTTTCCTGCTTCTTTTGTTATCTCATAAGGAATTAGAGCATCATGAACTAAAGCATCACAATTTTTTATAAGTCGCAAGGCTTTTAGAGTTAAAAGCTCAGGATCACCGGGACCTGCTCCTACCAAATAAACAATACCGGGCACATTAATCTCCATTAACAAGTATGGTAGTAGAAGTTAAACGGAATAAATGTAAATATTGTGAAAGAAAGTTTATTTAAACCAAGCAAAAAATTTACTCTACTAAGTGCTTTTGTCACTCTTTTAAATGATCGTTTAAGCGAAAGTATTCTATTACCTATTTTACCCTCTTTCGTTTTACTTTTTGACTCTAAAGCTAGTACATACGGTTTACTATCTTGTACTTACCAATTAGCACAATTTACAGCGTCTCCTTTTATTGGGCTTATGAGTGATAGGTATGGCAGAAGACCAGTAACGCTTTTTTGTATTACTGGCTCAATAATAGGAATATCAATATTATCTTTCACGGTTCTATTCAACTGGTCAGCGTCCATAGCAACTATACCTTTGTTCTTATTATTCATAGCAAGGCTTATTGATGGTTTAAGTGGTGGAACCGCAGCTACTGCAACAACTATACTTGCAGATATTTCAAGCCCTGAAAAAAGAGCGAAAACATTTGGACTAATTGGTGTAGCTTTTGGATTAAGTTTTTTCTTAGGTAATATTTTCGTAGTAATTTTTGCAAAAAATACAAATAATAATTTTATTATTCCAGTTTTGATAGCATCAATTATTCCAATAATAAACTTTCTTTTAGTTTTATTTTATTTGCCAGAAACAAAACCTGATAATAATTTAAATAAACCAAAAACAATTCTTAAAAACCCTTTAAAACAATTATTTACAGTATTTAAAGAAGAAAAGATTAGAAAACTCTCTTTAGCATTTTTTATTTATTTTATAGCATTTACTGGACTAACAAATATCCTAATTTTCTTCCTCCAGGAATCTCTCAATTGGACCACAAAGGCATCTAGTGGAACTCTGGTAGTAGTTGGAGTAATTGCAATAATTGTTCAAGGTGGGCTTATTGGTCCTTTAGTAAAACAATTCGGAGAAATGAGATTAACTTTAATTGGATCTGGATTTATTCTGATAGCATGCTTTCTTTTAATTACTACACCTAAAGAAAATACAACAATAAATATTTATTCGGCTGTTTCATTTTTAGCAATTGGGGCTGGTTTAATTACACCAACTTTAAGAGCACTAATATCAAAGAAATTAGATGTAAATAATCAAGGGTCTATTCTAAGTAATTTACAAGGCCTACAAAGTCTTGGTGGGGTTTTAGGGATTGCAATGGCTGGTAGAGTTTATGATAGCTTTGGCCCTAAATCACCATTTATTGCTGGTTCCATTATATTGATTTTCATGATATACCTTATTGCAGAGGGTAAAAATAATAATTTAACTTTTGATCAAAAAACAAACTTTTCTTAATGAAGATCGAGGCTAATAATTTCATAAATAGAGAATTAAGTTGGATTGAATTCAATAAGAGAGTTCTTCTTACTGGTATGGAAAAAGAGTACAAAGTACTTGATAAAATTAAATTTTGTTCGATTTTTAGTAATAATCTTGATGAATTTTTTATGGTCAGGGTCGCCTCTTTAAAAGCTCAAGTTGAAGCAGGGATCAGCAAAGAAAGTATTGATGGACTTACTCCAAAAGAGCAATTAAACAAAATAAATAAAGAGGTAAAAAGTTTAACTACTCTTCAAGAAAACTTTATTAATAATGAATTAGATAATGAACTCAAGAAAGAAGGGATTTGTATAAAAAAATATAAGGAACTAAATGAAAATCAAAAAAATTGGTGTAATAACTTCTTTACTACATCTATATTTCCTTTATTAACTCCACTAGTAGTTGATCCTGCACATCCGTTCCCTTTTATAAGTAATTTAAGCCTCAACTTAGCAGCTGTAATAAAGGATGGGGAAAATTCTAGAAATCAGTTTGTCAGAATAAAAATACCAACAAAAAATATAGATCGATTTATACAAATTCCTAATGAAATAATTGAAAATAGTTCTGAAAAGCATCACTTTTTCATAACTGTTGAAGATTTAATCGGGAATAATATAAATGCTTTATTTAATGAAATGGAATGCATAAATTACTCTTTTTTTAGAGTTACAAGAGATGCAGATCTAGAATTAAAAGAACTTGAAGCTGATGATCTTCTTCTAGCAGTTGAACAAAGTTTGCAGAAGAGAAGATTAGGTGGAGACGTAGTGAGATTAGAAGTCGAAGCGGACATTCCAGAGAAAATTTTAAAATTACTTATTGAGAGTATCTCAATACAAAAAGAATATATATACTTTTGCACAAGCTTATTAGGCCTTGACGATTTAAATCAGCTGACAAAAATTAATAGACATGATTTAAAAGAAAATCTCATAATAGGAAAAACTCACTCCCAATTGAAGCATTTAGATTCCGCTTCAAATAAAAACTTTAATTCTATTTTTAAGATACTTAGGAAACAAAATATTCTTCTTCATCATCCATATGACTTATTTAAAACTTCAGTTGAGGAATTCATAAACAGAGCAGCAGATGATCCACTTGTTATGGCTATAAAAATTACTTTATATCGAGTATCAAAGGATTCACCTATTATTGCAGCTTTAATGAGAGCTGCCGAACATGGAAAAGAGGTCATGACTCTTGTTGAACTCAAAGCAAGATTTGATGAAGATAATAATATTCAATGGGCGAAACAACTTGAACAAGCAGGAATACATGTTGTATATGGAATTATAGGATTCAAAACTCATACAAAAATAGCTTTAATAGTTCGAAAAGAAAAAGGCAGTTTAAGAAATTATTTTCATATTGGAACAGGAAATTATAATTCAAATACTTCAAGATTTTATACAGATTTGGGATTGCTTTCAACCGACCCCGATATTGCTTCAGATTTAATTGAATTGTTTAATTACCTCTCAGGATTTTCAAAACAAAAATCGTATCAAAAATTATTAGTATCTCCATCATCATTAAGAGAAAAATTCATATTTCTCATAAAGCGAGAAATTCAACATGCTGAAGAAGGCAAACAATCTGAAATAATTGCAAAAATGAATTCACTAGTAGACCCTGAAATTATTCAGTTACTTTATTTAGCTTCTCAAAAAGGGGTAAAAATTAGTCTCATTATTAGAGGCATTTGTTGTTTATATCCTCAAAGAAAAAATATAAGTGAAAATATAACAGTCATAAGCATTATTGGACATTTCCTTGAACATTCGAGAATTTTTTGGTTCAGTAATAACGATAATCCTGAAGTTTTTATTGGCAGTGCAGATTGGATGAGAAGAAATTTAGATAGAAGAATAGAAGCTGTTACTCCTATAGAAGATTTAAATTTGCAAGCAAAAATATACAATCTTCTCAAAACCTACATGAAGGATAATTACTTTGCATGGATAATGCACCAAGATGGTTCTTACGAAAAAAAATCATTAGGATCACACAAAAATCGCTCTCAAATTGAACTGATAGAAAAATGGCAAAATTATTGATTTTTATAACATTTTTAAAAAATACTTAATATTTTTAAAAATTTTATATTTACATAAAACCTTTTGATATCAAGAGGTTTTAGGAATTTATCAATAAAAAACATTTTTTTGTCTTTAAAGTTTCAACGTAAAAGTAGTTTTTATTTCGATTTCAGTGCTAGTTTTTTAAAAAATCCATTTAGGAGGCCAGGGTGATGGGGATCCCTCTGGAATCTGTAAAGAGTTCTTCAAATAATAATATTGAAGAACCTAGATTACCAAACACTGCGGGCAAGTCCCGTCAAACAAAATCCAGCTTATCTGCAAAACAGAATCAAAAGAGATCTGTAAGAGTCGCTTCAGATTCTATTGGCTATTACTTGAGTAGTATTGGCAGAGTTCCTCTTCTAACTCCAGCAGAGGAAATAGAATTAGCTCATCATGTTCAGAACATGAAAAAATTACTCAATACTCCAGAGGCTGAGAGGACAACAAAACATCGATCTCAAATCAGGATAGGGAAAAGATCTAGAGATAGGATGATGTCAGCAAACTTAAGACTGGTAGTATCTGTTGCCAAAAAATATCAAAATCAAGGATTAGAATTATTAGACCTAGTCCAAGAGGGAGCTATTGGATTGGAAAGAGCTGTAGACAAATTTGATCCTGCAATGGGATATAAGTTTTCTACTTATGCTTATTGGTGGATTAGGCAAGGAATGACAAGAGCAATTGATAATAGTGCTAGAACAATACGTTTGCCAATCCATATCAGTGAAAAACTATCTAAGATGAGACGAGTATCTAGAGAATTATCACATAAATATGGGAGACAGCCTAGTAGATTAGAATTAGCAACCGCAATGGGAATAGAACAAAAAGATTTAGAAGATTTAATTTCTCAAAGTGCTCCTTGCGCTTCTCTTGATGCCCATGCAAGAGGAGAAGAAGACAGAAGCACACTTGGTGAACTTATTCCTGATCCAAATTGCGAAGAGCCAATGGAAGGGATGGATAGAACTATTCAAAAAGAACATTTAGGTACTTGGCTTTCTCAATTAAATGAAAGAGAACAAAAAATTATGAGACTTAGATTTGGCCTAGATGGAGAAGAACCATTAACACTTGCCGAAATAGGCAGGCAAATAAATGTTTCTCGAGAAAGAGTAAGACAATTAGAAGCTAAAGCTATATTGAAACTAAGAGTAATGACTACTCATCAAAAAGCTGCTTAAACTACATTGTTAAAATTTGCACTAATTTTACTGTATATATTTTCAATATTTTTAATATCAATTATTTATAAAAAATTTACTGAAGATAACAAAGAAGCTCTCAGGAAAATAATACATATTGGAATGGGACCTTTAATACCTATTGCACAATATTTACAAATTGATCAAAAGTCAGCTCTCACATTTACAGCTATTATTGCCATATTAATTTTCTTAAATTACTCATACAAATTCTTTCCATCAATTGAAGACGTTGATAGAAAAAGTTTTGGAACTTTATTTTATTGTATTAGTTTATTTATTTTAATTTTCTTTTTCTGGGAAAAAGATCCGTACGCATTGATGGCAGGATTTTTTATAATGACTTTTGGCGATGGATTAGCTGGTTTAATAGGAAAAAACTTCAAATCAAAAAATTGGATATTTTTTAAGCAAAAAAAATCTGTTTTTGGGACAGCTACAATGTTCTTAACAAGTTTATTAGTAGTTTGTTCCTTAGCTTACATCCAAAAATATAATTTTAATATAAATATTTTGATGATTGCTTTTATTGCTACTACACTTGAACAATTTAGTGTAATAGGAATAGATAATTTGTTAGTTCCTATTGCATCAGCAATTTATTTCAATATTTCCGTAACTAATAATATATAAGCTACACAATAGAATTGTATAAAATCGCAAGTAATTCTTTTGTTGTTTCTATATCAATACATGCATCTGTAATGCTTCTTCCAAATTCAAGATCTTCTTTTTTTAAAAGTTTCTGATTTCCCTCTTTTAGATGACTTTCAAGCATAACCCCTAAAATATTTTTCTCACCATTAGATATTTGAGTAGCAACATTTCTAAGTACATCAGATTGCTTTCGGAAATCTTTATTTGAATTTCCATGACTACAATCAATCATCACTTTGTGAGGAAGACTAAATTGCGTTAATTCAGAGGAAATTCTTTTAACATGATGACTCTCAAAATTTGGACCTTTTGAACCACCTCTTAAAACTATATGACCATCTGGGTTACCTGTGGTATTAACAATTGAAGCCATACCATTCCCATTTACACCTAAGAAATGATGAGATTTTGAAGCTGACTGCATGGCATTAATTGCAGTATTAAAAGAACCATCCGTTCCATTTTTAAATCCAATAGGCATTGATAACCCTGATGCCATTTCCCTATGAGTTTGACTTTCAGTTGTCCTTGCACCGATGGCTGTCCAACTAATCAAATCAGCAATATATTGAGGAACAATTGGATCTAATAATTCTGTAGCAGAAGGTATTCCACGAGTTGCTAGATATGAAAGCAAACTTCTTGCTCTTCTTAAACCGGTATTAATATCGTATGAATCATCTAGATGAGGGTCATTTATAAGTCCTTTCCAGCCAACAGTTGTCCTTGGTTTTTCAAAATATACTCTCATGACTATTTCTAATTTATCTTTATATATTTCTCGAAAATTTTGAATATATTTTGAATATTCCTTAGCTGCTTCTAGATCATGAATTGAACATGGACCAACGATAACTAAAAGTTTCGGTCCATTATTATGCAAAATATTTTGTATCGATCTTCTTGTTTTAGATACTGTGGTAGCAGAGTTGTGATCTAAAGGTATATCATTATGTAATCTGCTTGGAGGTATTAATGGACGTGTTTCAACAACATGTAAATCTGATGTCTTTTCTAAAGCTGGATTATTTGATGATGTCGTCATTGATTAATAAAGATGTTTTAGTATTTTAAAAAGCATTTATGAATACTCTCCTTATCAATATTAAAAATAACAATAGATTAGGCATTAAACCTTACTAATGAAGAATTTGGAAACATTGCTCAAAGATTATGAAGATCACGTAGCTGAAAGAGCTGCTCAAGGGATACCTCCTTTACCACTAAATTCAGAACAAACAAATTGCGTTACTGAATTATTGGAACAAGATAATAATTTCAATAACTCATATTTACTTGATTTGTTAATAAATAGAGTACCACCAGGTGTTGATGAAGCGGCATATGTAAAAGCAAGCTGGCTTACCGCAATTGCGAATTGCGAAAAACATTGCAGAGACATTAACCCTGAGAAAGCAATTGAAATACTTGGAACAATGATAGGAGGATATAATGTTAATTCTCTGGTTGAAATACTTAAAGGAGAAAACAGTTTATTAGCTAAAAAAGCAGCAGAAGTATTAAAAAATATCATTCTTGTTTACGATTCTGCGAATGATATTTATGAATTATCTCAAAATAATATTTATGCAAAAGAGGTAGTAAATAGTTGGGCAAATGCAGAATGGTTCAAAAGTAAAAAAGTTCTCCAAAAAGAAATTACCTGTCTAGTATTTAAAATTGATGGGGAGACAAATACAGATGACTTATCTCCTGCAGTTCATGCGACAACACGTCCAGATATACCAATGCACGCATTGGCTATGCTCGAATTTAAGAAGAAAGATGGATTAGACATTCTTAATAATCTTAAAAAACAAGAGATACAAATTGCTTATGTTGGAGATGTAGTAGGTACTGGGAGTTCAAGAAAATCTGCTATTAATTCACTTATTTGGCATATAGGCGAAGATATTCCTTTTGTCCCAAATAAAAAAACTGGAGGAATAATAATTGGAGGCAAAATAGCTCCTATTTTCTTTAATACCGCTCAAGATTCAGGAGCACTACCAATTGAGACTGATGTATCCCAAATGAAAACAGGAGATTTAATAAAAATATTTCCTTATGAAGGCATTATTAAAAAAATTGACAAAAATACCAACACTGAAGTCTTAATAAGTCAATTCGACTTGTTCCCATCAACTATTACTGATGAAATTCAAGCTGGCGGAAGAATTAATCTCATGATTGGAAGGTCACTCACAGACAAAATTAGAAACAAATTAGGATATCAACCTAGTGAAATATTTATCCGACCAGAAAATCCAAAAGAAATTAAGTCTGGCTTTACTCAAGCACAAAAAATCGTAGGTAAAGCATGCGGTTTAAAGGGTGTTCGACCTGGAATGACCTGCGAACCAATTATGACGACAGTTGGCAGTCAAGATACTACTGGACCAATGACTAGGGATGAACTTAAAGAACTAGCCTGTTTAGGATTCACTGCAGATTTAGTTATGCAAAGTTTTTGCCACACAGCTGCATATCCTAAACCAGTAGACCTAGTAACACATAAAGAATTACCTGACTTTATATCTCAACGAGGTGGGGTAGCTCTAAAGCCTGGGGATGGAATAATTCATAGCTGGCTTAATAGGATGCTCCTCCCTGATACTGTTGGGACAGGTGGAGATAGTCATACAAGATTCCCTCTTGGCATTTCATTCCCTGGAGGCTCGGGCATTGTTGCCTTTGCTGCTGCAATAGGATCAATGCCATTAAATATGCCAGAATCTGTACTAATAAAATTTACGGGAGAATTATTACCAGGCATTACATTAAGAGACTTAGTTAATGCAATCCCTCTTTTCGCTATTAAAAAAGGACTTTTAACAGTTGAAAAAGCAAATAAAAAAAATATATTTAACGGGAAAATTATGGAAATTGAAGGATTACCTCAATTAAAACTTGAACAGGCTTTTGAACTAACTGATGCGACTGCTGAACGCTCATGCGCTGGAAGCACAATACTTTTATCCCAAGAAACTGTTCAAGAATACATAAGAAGCAATATCTCCCTTCTAGAAAAAATGATTGAGAGCAATTATGAAGATTCAAAGTCGATATCAAGACGAATTAAGGATATGAAACATTGGTTAAAGAAACCTGAATTAATTCAGCCAGATCAAAATGCCAGTTACGAAGAAATAATTGAAATTGACTTATCACAAGTTACACAACCTATAGTTGCTTGCCCCAATGATCCAGATAATGTGAAGGAAATTACAGATGTTGCAAATACAAATATTGATGAAGTATTTATAGGTTCTTGTATGACAAACATTGGTCATTACAGGGCTGCCGCAAAAGTTCTTGAAGGTGTGAAAAATTTAAACGCAAAACTATGGATTTGTCCACCAACAAAAATGGATGAGGACACTCTAAAAAATGAAGGTTACTATGAAATATTTCAAAATTGTGGTGCAAGATTAGAGTTACCTGGATGTTCTTTATGCATGGGAAATCAAGCCAGAGTAGATGAAGGATCAGTCGTATTTTCTACGAGTACAAGAAATTTTGACAATAGGCTTGGCAAAAATGCTCAAGTCTTTTTAGGGAGTGCTGAATTAGCAGCAGTTTGTGCACTTCTTGGAAAAATTCCTGAAGTAGAAGAATATCAGGATATTACTAAAAATAAAATAAATCCATATTCAGATGAACTTTATCGCTATCTTCAATTTGATGAAATTGACGATTTCAGCTTGTCAAAATGATCATGGACTATGCAAAACCTTATAAAAGAAAATATTAAAAAAACAGGTAATAACTCTTCTCGTAGCATTAAAAAATTACTTAAACAAAGATCTTTTGTTGTCGCCATATCACTTTTATTAACAGGATTAGGAGCATCCATAACAAGCATATCTTTTAAAACTGGAATTTATTTTATTAACAATTGGAGATTAGCTTTATTAGACCAATTGCCATCTATTGCAGTTCTACCAATTTTTGGTGCGATTGGAGGTGCCTTGGCAGGATTTTTAATTAAAAATATTGCTCCAGCTGCAAAAGGTTCGGGAGTCAGTCAAATAATGGGTTTCTTGAGGCATAAAAAAGTTCCAATGAATCTGAAAGTAGGATTAGTAAAGCTCATATCTGGCATTATTGCCATTGGGAGTGGCTTCCCATTAGGTCCAGAAGGCCCTTCAGTTCAAATGGGCGGATCTGTTGCTTGGCAAATGGCAAAATGGCTTAAGGCTCCATTAGCCTTTAGAAGGGTTATAGTCGCTGCCGGAGGTGGAGCAGGAATAGCTGCCGTTTTTAGCGCCCCACTAGGAGGCTTTGTGTATGCAATAGAAGAATTATTAAACTCTGCTAGACCGGTAGTTTTATTATTAGTTGTGATTACAACCTTCATAGCCGATTCTTCTGCTGATATTATTCAAGCCTTAGGTTTAGATCCTAAAGCAGGGGGATTTGATTTCAACTTAGGATTTTTAATCCAAAAAGAATATGACCCATCCGTATTTTTCTTACCCATTGATTTTCTGTATCTGGTTTTACTTGGTGTCATTGTTGGGATTTTTGCAGAGCTTTATAGCAGGTATGTTCTTCTAATGCAGAATCTTGGAAAACGGTGGTATAAAAATAAATTTGTTTTAAAAATGAGTATTTGTGGACTTATTTTAGGAACTATTTATTCTTTCTTACCAAGCACTTTTCACAATTTAGATGAGTTGCAAAAGATAATAGCTGAACAGAATACAAGTATTGATATTGCGCTCTTAGCTGTATTAGTACTATTTATTACGACAGGTTTAGCTGCTTCATCAGGTGCACCTGGAGGGCTATTCTATCCAATGCTCACTTTAGGTGGTGCTATTGGGCTAATAATGGGGAGCTGGGTAGAAATCGCAACAGGTCATGCACCAAGTACTTATATATTTGCTGGAATGGGTGCTTTTGTAGCTGGCTGCTCTAGAACACCAATCACAGCAATGTTTTTAGCTTTTGCATTAACCAAAAATTTATTAATTATGAAGCCCGTTCTCATTAGCTGCATTGCAAGTTTCCTAATAGCAAGAGCATTTAATGAAGAATCAATTTATGAAAGACAAATTCAGATTGAATTAGAGGATTAAGAATTATTTGTCAATCAAAAACAGCAGTTTTGCTGTTATAAACGAAAACTTGGTGATTTAAATGTAATCTAACAGCCCTTGCCAAAGCAACTCTTTCAATGTCACGCCCTTTTCTAATTAAATCATCCACTTCATCTCTATGACTTACATTAACAGTACATTGTTCTATAATTGGGCCTTCATCGAGATCTTGAGTGACATAATGTGCTGTAGCACCAATCAATTTGACACCCCTCTTCCATGCACGATGATATGGTTGAGCTCCCTTGAAAGCAGGTAAAAAAGAATGATGAATATTTATTATTGAAGAGAACTTTTTTAAAAAAGAGTCACTCAAAATTTGCATATATTTAGCTAGTACAACAAGATCTACATCAAATTGTTCTAACAATTTTAAGATCTGATCTTCAACTTCTGATTTTGGCGAATTAACAGTATCAAAATAAACAAATTGTGAATTAAAGTCTTTCGCAATACTTTCAAGATCAGGATGATTAGAAATTATTAGTGGAACATTTATGTTGAGTTCGCCATTTCTTACTCTCCAAAGTAAATCAATTAAACAATGATTTTGTTTACTCACAAAAATAGCAACATTTGGAACCTCATCTGAATAATTAATATTAAATTTTCCATTGATATCAACTGCAATTTTTTGAAATTTATCATAAATCTCCTTTCTATTAATTATTGAATGGATACTATTCCATTCAATCCTGCTAAGAAATAGTCCTGCATCTTGATCTGTATGATGATCTGAGTGCTTGATATTGCCACCATAATTTGATATCCAACTTGTAAGTTTACTGACAAGACCTGGACGATCAGGACAAACAATTTTGAATATAATTGAGGGGTGTTCCAAAGAAAATTTAATTATTTAATCAAATAAGTAAGTACATCTAATATATCAATGAAAAGACTAAAAGAAAATTTTCAAAAACCACACGTACTTATTGTAGGTGCTGGAATCATAGGAAAATTTAACGCAATAGAACTAGCAGAATTAGGGTATGAAATAACAATTGCAGATCCAGCTTTAAATAAAAATAGTAGTAGTGCTGCCTTAGGTCTTCTAATGGGAAATATGTATCAAAAAAGAAATGGTAGAAGTTGGATACTTAGAAAACAAAGTCTTGAATTATGGCCAAAATGGATCAAATTATTGCAAGAATTTAATAGAGAATTACATATAGAAAAACCATTAATACAGTTGACAACAAATGATGCAAAATTTGAAAAGCTAAAGAAATTTGTTAATGACAATAAAAATCAAGGGCTTGAAATTATAGAAAAAGACTCCATTTTAATTAAGAATATACATAAAACTTTCAAAACAAAACATATAAAAGGAATCATTTCAAACAAGGATGGAAGAATAGATCCCATATCATTATTAGATACATTAAATGTTTACCTAAAAAATAAAAAAATAAATTTTTTAAAAGATGAAATAATAAAAATTAAAAAATTAAATAGACAGTGGATTGCGACTTCAAGAAACAATAATGAAATCAAAACTGACGCAATTATCTTATGCAATTCACTCAATGCCCTGAATTTAATAGGAGACAAACCTCATAAAGTTCAATTACAACCAGTTTTAGGTCAAGCTATAGAAATTTACATAGAGGAAAAAGAAGTAGATTTTTTGTCCCTACCAAAGCATTTCAACATTAATGGTAAAAACATTATTCCATTAAGTAAAAATAAAATTATTATTGGTTCTACAGACGAATTTAATAATAAACCAGAAGATAATGTCTTCGAAAAACTTACTGATTTTCTAGAACACAAACCTATATGGCTTAGTGAAGATAAAATTACTAGAAAATGGTTTGGTATAAGATCTCGTCCAGTAGGAGAACCATCACCAATTCAGAAAAATTTAGAAGATGGATTGATTTTATGTACAGGATTTTATAAAAATGGATTTTTACTCGCCCCTACATGCTCTAATTGGGTTGCTAGTGAACTGAAAAAATACTTTCTTTAATCTTCCTTTGTCTCTGTGAAATCTGCGTCAATAACGTCGTCTCCACCTTTGTCATTAGATTCATTCTGGTCAGGAGAACCTGCAGCAGGAGGCTGATTGCCAGGTTGCTGATATACAGAAGAACCAACTGCATAAAGTTCTTGCTGAAGTTCTTCTAACAACTTTTTCATAGATTCATAATCTTCTTTTGATGTTGCTTCTTTTAAAGCCTTACTCTTCTCCTCTACTTTAGACTTTGCATCAGCATCAATCTTGTCACCTAGTTCACCAAGTTGCTTTTCTGTCTGATAAACAAGAGTTTCAGCTTGGTTTTTAAGATCTATCTTTTCCCTCTTTTCTTTATCTGCAGATGCATTGGATTCTGCATCTTTGACCATTTTGTCAACTTCATTGTCAGATAGAGTAGAAGCGCCAGTTATAGAGATACTTTGTTCTTTCCCACTTCCTTTATCTTTTGCAGTAACACTTAAAATACCATTTGCATCAATATCAAATGTAACTTCAATTTGAGGGACGCCTCTTGGAGCTGAAGGTATACCATCCAATCTAAAAGTTCCTAAGCTTTTGTTATCAGATGCCATCTCTCTTTCACCCTGTAAAACGTGAATTTCTACATTTGTTTGGCCATCAACAGCTGTTGAATAAGTTTCAGATTTTTTGGTAGGGACTGTTGTATTTCTATTAATCATTTTCGTCATTACTCCTCCCAAAGTTTCTACTCCAAGAGAAAGTGGTGTAACATCAAGCAATAATATATCTTTAACTTCCCCAGCTAGAACTCCTCCTTGGATAGCAGCTCCCACCGCTACAACTTCATCTGGATTTACAGTTTGATTAGGTTCTTTACCAATTATTGTTTTAACTAAATCTAATACTGCTGGAATTCTTGATGAACCTCCAACCATTACAACCTCATCAATTTCGCTTGTAGAAATTTTTGCATCTTTAATAGCTTGTTCTACAGGAGTCCTACATCTATCAATTAAAGAAGTAGCCAATTCTTCGAATTTCGCACGAGTTAAATTCAAGTCTAGGTGTTTTGGCCCCTCAGGAGTCGCAGTTATAAAAGGTAGATTTATTTCACTTTGTGTGGCATTAGAAAGCTCAATTTTAGCCTTTTCAGCGGCTTCAGTTAAACGTTGTAAAGCTTGCTTATCTTGTCTAAGATCAATGCCCTCATTTGATTTAAATGAACTGGCTAAATGATCAACAATACACTTATCGAAATCATCTCCACCCAAATGAGTATCTCCAGATGTTGAGAGAACCTCAGTTACTCCATCTCCTGCTTCAATCACAGAAACATCAAATGTTCCGCCACCAAGATCAAAAACAAGTATTTTTTCATTTTCTTTATCTAAACCATAAGCCAACGCAGCCGCAGTAGGCTCATTAACTATTCTGAGCACTTCTAAACCCGCAATTTTTCCTGCATCTTTTGTAGCCTGTCTTTGAGAATCATTAAAATAAGCAGGCACAGTTATTACAGCCTGAGTTACTTTTTCACCAAGATATTTTCCTGCATCTTCTGCTAATTTTCTTAAAACTTGAGAACTTACCTCTTCAGGAGAAAACTGTTTATCTAAAATAGGACATTTTAATTTTACACTAGAGCCAGTTTTTTCAACTGAATAACTTACTTCTTTCGATTCTTCATTTACTTCATCAACCCTTCTACCGACGAAACGCTTTGCAGAATAAAAAGTATTTTCTGGATTCATAACAGCTTGTCTTTTTGCAATCTGGCCAACAAGCTGGTCTTTATTTTTTGTATATGCAACAACTGAGGGTGTTGTGCGGAAACCCTCTGCATTTGCTATTACAGTAGGTTTGCCACCTTCCATAACTGCGACACAACTATTAGTTGTTCCTAAATCGATTCCAACAACCTTACCCATGGGTAAATTCTCATATTTAATATTCTCCATAATCGTTCATAGACGTCATTATTGTTACTCAAAGACGGGGTGTGGTTCCCGAACAGATTTCAAGTTTTTTCAAAAATTTTAAAAATGATTACAAGTAAAACATCATTTATTGCATTGATTGGCAATCCTGTAACTCACTCTTTATCTCCAATAATGCAAAATGCAGCCTTTCAGTATTTAGGTTTAGATTTAATTTATATAGCAATCCCTTGTAAAGATGAAGATCTAAGATTAGTCATCAATTCTTTGAAAAAAATTAATTGCAAAGGCTTAAATATTACAATCCCATACAAAGAAAAAGTATTTGATCTTTGTGCAGAAGTCACTCCTGTCGCAAAAACAATTAAAGCAATTAATACTCTTAAATTAAATTCTAATCAAGAATGGAGCGGAACAAACACTGATGTTGGAGGATTTATTTATCCTTTAAAAGATCTAAATTTACCAAACAAGGAAGGCATAATACTGGGATCTGGAGGTGCAGCAAGATCAGTAATCCAAGGGCTTATAAATCTAAACTTCTCAAAAGTTACAATAATTTCACGCAATGAAAAATCTTTAAATGAATTAATGAAAAATTTTAAAAATCAAAGCCAAGTGAAAGGTTTACTTAATAGTGATGACCAAATTAATAATTTGATTGAAGAAGCAGATTTGATTGTCAATACAACACCAGTAGGAATGAAAAAAGAGTCAAATAACGCAAATAATGTATTACCTTATGGAGAAAATTTTTGGAAATCCCTAAATTCTAAAACAATAGTTTACGATCTTATTTACAACCCAGCTCCAACTGCATTATTAAAATACTGCGATAAAAAAGGATGCAGAACAATAGATGGGACACAAATGCTTATTGCTCAGGGATTAAAATCACTATCATTTTGGACAAATGGGTTAGAAGTCCCTTTTGAGATTATGTCTAATGCATTAAAAAAATATCTTTAGCAAAAAACTAATATTAATTTTTTAATAAATTGACCATAGTAATGTATGGTAAATAATGACCAGACGCTCATTTGATTTCTTATGAGCCAAAGACCTTGTCTGAAAAAATGACCGATCAACAAACTTATTACGAAACTATGTACATCCTCCGCCCAGATATTGCGGAAGATGAAGTTACTAATCACATTGATAAATACAATAAACTTCTAGAAGAATTTGGAGGAAAAATACTCGATAGTCAAATGAGAGGTAAAAGAAGACTGGCATATCAAATCGCAAAACATAGAGAAGGAATCTATGTCCAATTAAGCCATCAAGGTGATGGGCAACACATTTTCAAAATTGAAAAGGCCATGAGGTTAGGCGAAGATGTCATAAGGTATTTGACTGTTAAACAAGAAGGTCCTTTGCCAACTCCTAGATCTTCTAATAAAGATGTAGGAAAAACAGAAAAATCAGAAACTGAAAAGCATGATCCCAAAAATGACACAAAACCTAAAGATGAATCTATACAAAAAGAGACAAAACCAAGTGATCAAGTAGCTGCTGCTGCAAAAGAAACTTCTGAAATTAAAGAAACCGGTAACAATTAAATATTAATTATTTGTTTTTTGAATTTAATTCTGCCCATATTTTATTAGACATACCCCACATATAAATAAATCCTTCAGCTTGCTTATGGTTAAAGATATCATCTTGACTGTAAGTCGCTAAATCTTCCCTATAAAGGGAATTATTTTCAGAAAGTCTTCCAATAACAATCGCATTACCCTTATGTAATCTAATCTTTACTCTGCCATTAACCGACGTTTGGGTAGATGAAATAAAAGCCTCTAAAGCTTCCTTTAAAGGACCAAACCAAAAACCTTGATAAACTAATTGAGCCCATTTTTTTTGAACTATACCTTTGAAATCGATAACATCTGGGTTTAAGGTTATTGTCTCTAATTCTTGATGAGCTTTGATTAAAAGTAAAAGACCAGGTGATTCATAAATCTCTCTACTCTTAATACCAACAACTCTATCTTCGATCATATCTATTCTTCCAAAGCCATGGGCACCTGCAAGATCATTAGCTTTATTTATAATCTCTACAGGATTTAATAATTCATTTCCAATTCCAATTGGCAAGCCATTTTTAAAAACAATTTCTATATCTTGTGGCGAGTTAGGTGCATCAGCAATCGATGAAGTCATTGCAAAAATATCTTCAGGGGGTTCCTGCATTGGGTCTTCTAATAAACCAGCCTCAATGCTTCGCCCAAGAAGGTTTACATCAATTGAGTATGGAGATTTTTTCGATACCGGAGCAGGAATACCAAATTTTTCTCCATACAATATTGCTTCTTCTCTACTCATATTCCATTCTCTTGCAGGAGTAATTATTTTTAAATCAGGACCTAAAGCATTAATAGCTAAATCAAATCTAATTTGATCATTCCCTTTGCCAGTGCAGCCATGTGCGACGGCATCTGCATTTATTTCTCTTGCAATATTTACAAGCTTTTCAGCAATTAAAGGCCTAGCAAGAGCTGTAGATAAAGGGTATTTTTCTGCATATAATGCATTTGCTCTAATCGCTGGAAAAGCATAGCTCTCTACAAAATTATCTACCAAATTACCAATAATTGATTCAGATGCTCCGGATTTCAAAGCTTTTTGTTTAATCACTTCCAAATCTTCCCCTTGCCCAAGATCGGCAACAAAAGTAACAACTTCGGAAATTCCATATTCATTCTTTAAGTATGGAATGCAGACACTTGTATCAACTCCTCCAGAATATGCTAGAACCACCTTTTTTAACTGCTGCATTTAAATTCCCTCCTTACTAAAATTTAAAATCTTGATATAATTCAAGAATTACGAATCTTATTTAACACTAATATTATTGTAACTAAAAGAGCAGGTCCAAAAACTAGTAATAAAACAAGATAGTTATTAATTAATAAAACATCAGGATAAAAATGACCAAAAAGTTTAAAGAAAAGAGTCATTAAAAATGAAATCGGCCAAATTAAATAGTATTTTAAATTTCCTTTATCAAACAAAATTTTTAAAGTGCATAATTATGTATTATCTTATATAAAGAAGATTATTTTCAATGGACTCAGACAAACTAAAACTTACATTGAATGATATAGCTAAAGTTAATCCTGCCTTAACTTATTACCACAGAGATGATCCAGCTCCTGTCTTGCCATTGAGAGAGGAACCTGACCTCTTGTCTTGGTTAGAGAGTACAGGAAGACTTGTCGCAGAACAAGAAGGAGATTCACAAGAAATTAGCACAATAGAAGAAGAGGAACTATCAGCTTTAATGGGTGAAAAAGAAGATTATAAAACTGAAGAAGACTCATCAGATGATGATTGGGAAGATTAATTCATTTAACTTTAAATCGTTATTCATCCTTAATACTTTTGCATTAATAGTAACTTCTTATATTTTCAGTAATTATATTTTTATAGCAATTTTTATATTATTTTTTTTAATTTCATCATTAACTACAAAACACGGTTTAAAAATAATTTCAAAATTAGGCTTTTTCCAAAACATAAGGAATGCTGGACCTTCTAGCCACTTTAATAAAAAAAATACTCCAACTACTGGTGGGGTATTTATAATAATTCCTTTTTTAATTTTACTTTTACTCCTAAGTAGTAATTTTTATACAATAAAAATATTGCTTATATTTTTTTGTATTTTTGGTTTTTTCATTATTGGATTGTTAGATGATTTTTTAAGTATTAAAAATAAAAAAAATACTGGTTTAAAATCAAACTCAAAATTGATTTTACAATCTTTAATATCTATAATTTTTATTTTGTTAGCTTTTGCACAAGGCTATATAAACCCATTAATAATGATATCTAATAGCTGGGGAATAGATACAAATATACTAATTCTACCTATATCTTTTTTTACTTTAGTTGGCTTAAGTAATTCCGTTAATTTAACTGATGGGCTTGATGGACTAGCTTCTGGATGTAGTGCAATAGTATTTTATGGACTAGGTACAGAAATATTACTAAAAGGGCAGCAAGAGTTAATTATTTTTAGTGTTTTATGTTATTCAATGACAGGCTTATGTTTGGGATTTCTCAATTTTAATAGATACCCTGCAAAAATTTTTATGGGAGACACAGGTTCTTTGAGCATAGGTGCAATTTTAGGCTCGATCTCGATCTTAACTAATAGTTTTTTCACTTTATTTATTTTCTCAGGAATATTCATTATGGAATCTTTATCTGTCATCATTCAAGTAGGATTTTTTAAAATTACAAAAAAATTATTTAATACCGGAAAACGAATATTTTTAATGGCACCATTACATCATCATTTTGAACTTCAAGGTATTAGAGAAGCAAAAATAGTTGAAAATTTCTGGAAAATCAACATATGTCTGGTAATTTTCGGTATAGTTTTAAAAATAAACCTCTAAAAAAATTTATTATGAGTTTTTTTACATGGAAAGATCATGGATTAACAAGTGACTGTTCAACTCTTGATGCAATGGCTTCTAGATTTGAAGAGACTGCAAAATTAATGAAAAAATTATCACAAAAAGGGTTCAAACTTAAAAAAACACAAAAGGATCAATTAATAATTCACTCTGATCCAAAAGTATTTGATCAATGGGGTTTTATAAGTGAGGAACTTCCTTTTAAACAACTTTGTTTGATGGCAGATGATGAACTAATACTAGATGTTTGATATTTATCTGTCAGTGTTGCTAAATAACTACGTACATGAGTATTCCAACTGAAATGTCTATGGACACCTTCAATACCATTTCTGCTCCATACTTTCCATTCAGAAGTATTAGCCATACCTTTTTCAAGCATACCTTTGAATTTATTAATATCAGTCACGTCAACCAGTAACCCATTTTTACATTTTGATTGAATTTCTTGTGGACCACCATCGTCTGTGGAAATAATTGGCAACCCACAGGAAGAGGCTTCTAATAATGTTAAGCCAAATGGTTCTGCTAAAGCTGAATTAACAAATAATCCTCCTCTACTAGCTGCCCACCTATATAAAGAGGGTATTTGAGCTGGAGTATGTTTTTTTGGATAAGCTACTTTTCCATACAAATTATACTTATCAATTATTTCAAAAATCTTTTGAAAAACATCTCTTTGTTGGGAATCAAGTTTTGAAGTACTATCACGACAACCCAATACCAAAATCAAATTAGTCTTTCTTTTTAATTTTTCAGATCTTCCGTATGCCTCGACTAAAGCTGGAATATTTTTTCTTCTTACAGCTCTAGCAATTGTCAAAAGAGGAGGCTTTCTTAAATCCTTTAAAAAAGGAAGCATCATGTCATCTATTTCAGAAGTCTCAGTTGTTGAATGAATATGATGAAATTCTTTATGGTCAACTCCTGGAGATATTACCTTAGCTTTTAGCGAAGAAAAGGAAAGATATTGTGAATATTGATGGACAGATTCCTGTTTAGTACTTGTAACAACAACATCTGCAAATTTTAAAGCTTCTTCTTCTGCATCTATTCTCTTACTTATAAAGTACAGCTTTTCTATTTGATTCATTTTTAAACCTGCATCAAGCAATTTCCTTTGTTTTTCTCGTCCTAAGGAATGACCTGTAAAAATCAATGGGACTTTAAGATATTTACTTAATTTAACTCCTACATATCCAGCATCTGCATAATGTGCATGAATCCAATTTGGTTTATTATTCGTTTTTTTATAATAAGCAAATAGAGTTTCAGTTAATTCATCTAAGTAAGGCCAAAGTAATTCCTTTCTTAAATATTTGTTAGGCCCAAATTTAAATCTTAAAATTTTTAGCCCAGGTTCAACAAATTCTTTTTCTTTAGAATAGTCATTATCAACCTTACTATCTTTAATAAAACGAGTAACTAAATCTACTTGGTCGACTTCAGAAGTATTAGCTAAACTTTTAACTAATTCTAATACGTATTTTGTTTGTCCTCCAGTATCTGAATCTCTACCTAACTCAAGATTTTTAGAACGAATTAAACCATGCAAATGTAAATGTAAAAACTTTAAACTCATTTTTTAACCTTCTATTCGATCTCTTTAATAGAAATAATATGGATTTCTAGAGTAAATATTAAGAAAGCATAATGATTTAGAATGGATTTTATGGAATAAATGTCAAGAAAGTTAGGCTTAGAAAGAACTCTGAGAAATTTTAAATAACTTTCATTAACAATCAATAAATATACAATACGAAGAAATACAACTAAAAATTTAACTATTTGAGGACTTTTTTAAGATATTTTGCAGTATGACTACTCGGATGCATTGCAACATCTTCAGGAGTACCCTCAACAATAATTTCGCCACCTTTATCTCCTCCATCAGGCCCTAAATCAATTATCCAATCTGAACATCTAATAACATCTAAATTATGTTCAATAACAACTACTGAATTTCCTTTATCAACCAAACGTTGTATAACATCCATTAATTTATGGACATCGTAAAAACTTAAACCAGTAGTTGGCTCATCAATTAAATATAAAGTTTTACCTGTTGCTCTTTTGGATAACTCAGTCGCTAATTTTACTCTTTGAGCCTCTCCTCCAGATAATGTTGGTGCTGGCTGGCCTAATTTAACATAACCAAGACCTACATCGACTAATGTAGATAATCTATCAGCAGCATAAGGTATAGCTGAAAAAGTTTCGGCAGCCTGTTCAACTGTCATTTCTAAAACATCAGAGATATTGAAGCCTTTATATTTGACTTGAAGAGTTTCTCTATTAAAACGTGCTCCTTTGCAAACCTCACATTGCACATATACATCAGGTAGAAAATTCATTTCAATAACATTAACTCCCTGCCCTTTACATGCTTCGCATCTCCCTCCTTTTACATTAAAACTAAACTGACCAGCCTGATATCCTCTTGCTTTAGCTTCTACTGTCGCAGTAAATATCTGTCTAATTGGATCAAAAGCTCCTGTATAAGTTGCAGGGTTTGATCTTGGGGTTCTTCCTATTGGTGATTGATCAATAACAATCACTTTATCAATTGCTTTAATACCTTTTAATTCTTTAACACCGTTAGGAAAAGGAACTTTTAATCCTAAAGAATGACACAAAGCCGGATGAAGTAATTCATTAACTAAAGTACTTTTGCCACTTCCACTTACTCCTGTTACAGAAACAAGTCTACCTAAAGGAAATTCTACCGAAATATTCTTTAAATTATTTTTAGAGCAGTTATTTAAAATTAAGCTTTTTTTAACCGATGATCTTCGTTCTTTTGGAGTGGGAATTGACTTCTTTCCACTAAGGTAAGCTCCAGTTAAAGATTTATCTGATTTCAATACATCATCAAATGTTCCTTCTGCAATAATTTCACCACCATAAAGGCCTGCTCCTGGTCCAATATCGACCAAGTAATCTGCACTTTTCATGGTGTCTTCGTCATGTTCAACAACAACTAAAGTGTTTCCTAAATCCCTTAGGCTTTTTAGTGTTTGCAATAATCTGTCATTATCTCTCTGATGTAAACCAATACTCGGTTCATCTAAGACATATAAAACACCAGTAAGGCCTGCTCCTATTTGCGTAGCCAATCTTATACGCTGAGCCTCTCCTCCAGACAGAGTCATTGCTGGCCTGTCTAATGTTAAATAATCCAACCCTACATTAATAAGAAACTTTAAACGTAAACGAATCTCCTTTAATACCAATTCGCCTATTTGTTTTTGCTTCTCTGATAAAGAAATATTTTCCTTAGCGACATTACTTAATCCCATTATTCTCTCTACATGTAATAAGGTTTCTGAAACACTAATAGAAGTTAAGTCAGTAATGTTGTAAGGCCCAAGTTTAACAGCAAGAGCCTCTGGTCTTAATCTTTTGCCAGAACAGGTTTTACAAGGAACTAATTCAAGATACTTATCTAACTTTTGTTTGACTGATTCTCCATTTGCTTCGGTTAATTGCCTCTCTAATATTGGCAAAATTCCTTCAAAAGGTCTTTCAAAACCACTGGGAGTTTTAAAACGGCTATCAGCTTGGATTAAGATTGGCTTATCAGATCCAAAAAGTAACACATTTTTTTGCAGATCAGTTAATTCCTTCCAAGGAGTTTTCAGTTCAAATCCATAAGCTTGACCAACTGAATATAGTAATGAGAAGTAATAAGTATTATCTTTTTCACTCCAAGGTGCTATCGCAGCGTAGACAGGTAAAGATTTATCTGGAATAACTCTATCTGCAGTAAATTTTTTTAAAAAACCTATACCATGACAATCTGGACATGCCCCATAAGGACTGTTAAAAGAAAATAATCGAGGAGAAAGTTCTTCTACTATAGACCCATGAATTGGGCAAGCATAATTCTCTGAATATAATGTTTCTCTTTCTAAATTAGGAGGTAATTTTTCTCCTTTTTTTGGAACAACTTCTACAATTGCTAAGCCATCTCCCCTTTTGAGACAAGTTTGCAAAGAATCATTCAATCGTTCTTGTATGCCTTCTCTTGAAATTAATCTATCTACTACAACTTCAATATTATGTGTTTGATTTTTATCTAGTTCAATACTATCTGCTAGCTCTCTTACCTCGCTATTGATTCTTACTCTAGCAAAACCTTCAGCAGCTAATCCCCTAAGTAATTTGGAATGTGTTCCTTTTTTTCCTCTTACAACAGGAGCTAGCAATTGATATCTTGTACCTTCAGGTAATAAAACTATTTGATCAACCATTTCGTCAATTGTTTGAGGAGCAATTGGATTGCCACAATGATGACAATGAGGCTCACCTGCTCGCCCAAACAATAATCTTAAATAATCTTGTATCTCTGTTACTGTTCCAACAGTTGAGCGAGGATTATGACTTGTAGATTTTTGATCTATTGATATAGCAGGAGATAAACCTTCAATATTATCAACATCTGGTTTATCAACTTGACCTAAAAATTGTCTAGCATAAGCAGAAAGACTCTCAACATATCTTCGTTGACCTTCAGCAAAAATAGTATCAAATGCTAAAGAACTTTTCCCACTACCACTAACCCCTGTAAAAACTATAAATTTATTTCTTGGAAGAGAAAGATCAATATTTTTAAGATTATGTTGACGAGCTCCTCTTATATTTATTGCGTTATCATCTTGAAAACTCTTATTATTTTGAACCATGTTTAAATCTATTTTGATTTAAAAAAACTTATTATAGTAGAATTTTTTTTATTTTACGCAGCAGCCCTATCTAGAAGTATCGAAGCGTAATCATTTGCCTCTCCAAAGCCTCCTCCAATCAATTCTATTAATTCACCCTGCCTGTCTTTCTTTGTCATTAGTTTTGAAATAGAAGTATAAGTTAATCCATTGATTACCTTTTTCTTTACTTTGAAATGGGCTTTGGCAGCAGCAGCTAAAAAAGGCTGGTGAGTAATACATAAAATCTGTTGTTCTTTTGAAATTGATTTTATTAGTTCTACTAATGAAAATAATGACTTACCACTTAAACCACTATCAATCTCATCTAAGAAAAAAGAATTAGCTTTTTTAGAGATACTTGATTTAATAGCTAATAAAAATCTAGACATTTCTCCACCAGAAATGACTTTAGAAAGGGGGGCTAGTTTTTGATCAGGATTTGCAGAAAACAAAAAGTTTATATTTTCAGTGCCATCACTTGAAGGATTGATCTTTTCAAATTCAATAGAAAACTTTGCATTTCCCAAACCTAAACTATTCAATATACACATAACTGAATCCTGCAATCTACTAGCAATTTGTCTTCTTTCTTCAGACTGGAAAACAAAAAGAGAATTTAAATTAATCTCTAAGTTATTTATTTGATTTTCCAATTTATCAATTTCCTCTTCATAAACATTACTCGATAAATAAGTCTTTAAATGATCTCGCTTTTCAATTAATTGAGGCAATTCTAGAGAAAACGTTCTTTCTAAGTTTTTTAAAAAAAATAATCTTTTTTGAATATCTTCAAGACTAACTTCACTACTTTCCTCTTGTTGGATATATGAATTAAGTTCAAAAATTAAATTTTCTACATAATCCTGAATAATAAATAATTTTTCTTTAAATTCATTTATTTTCAAATCAAATTCTGCAGATTTATTAATATCTTTTATTGACTGATCAATCAAAACTGCTACTGATGGTTCATCATCCCTAAAGTTATTTAAATACTTTAAAGTTCGTTGAATTGAATTATTGATTGAAAGACTATTGGCAAGCTTTTTTTCTTGTGATTCTAATTCTAAAATTTCATCAACAGCTGATAAATTTGCTTCTTCTAAAAGATTAAACATCTCTTTAATTGCTAAATTATTTTCTTGTTGCTTCTTGCTTAATTCTATTTTCTCTAGCATTAACCGTTTTAAGGTCGTACATTTTTTCCATTCATCTTTAATATTAGCGTTCGTTTCTTTTAAGTCTTTTGAACCTAAGTCATCAATAATTAATCTTCTATATTCTTGTGAATCAAATAAAAAGCTGTCAGATTGGCCAGCAAAATCTATTAAAAAGCGTCCCAGCTCTTGTAAAAGTTTTTTATTTATTGAGAAATCATTAAGAGTATATTTAGATAGAACTTTATTATTTTTTTTTAAAGATTTTCTTTGAATAATTAATTCTGATAAATTGTCTTGAAAACCATTTTTAATTAACCAATTATTAATTTGCACAGAAGAAGAAAATTTGCACTCAATTAAACAATGATCTTTTCCTGGACGAATTAAGTGATTTAAAGGTATATTAGTTCCACCAAATAAAGCATTTAAAGAATCTAAAATCAGTGATTTTCCTGAACCTGAATCACCAGTAAGAACATTCAAACCTTTTTCGAAATTAATTTCTATAATTTCAATTAAGGCAACATTCTTTAATTTTAATTGTATTAACATGATAAATCTTCCATATAAAGAAATTAACTCCTTTTTTAAAAAAATAAAGGGTTTAAATAAATAAAGTTATGAATGGAGATTTTACAGATTTTATTGAGGTTTCAGGACTACTAAAATATGATCCAGAAACAATTTCTAAAATTTACCAAAAGAATCCAAAAAGATTATTAAAAAGATTGTGGGAAACACTTATTCCTATATTTGCATATATTTTTTCTGTTGGATGGGATAAATTAACTGGACAATTAAAACAAGAAAGAAACGCAAGATTAAGAGCCAAACAGTTAACTGATTTATTAGTAGAATTAGGACCTGCATTTGTTAAAGCGGGTCAAGCTTTATCTACTAGACCAGATATTATACCAGTAATTCTCTTAGAAGAATTATCCGAATTACAAGATCAATTACCAGGCTTTGATGGAAACAAAGCAATGGAGCTAATTGAAGAGGATCTAAACTCAAAAATTGATGACATTTTTTTATCTATTGAAAAAGAACCAATTTCTGCTGCATCTTTGGGACAAGTTCACAAAGCTATTCTAAAAAACCAAGAAATTGTTGCTGTTAAAGTACAGAGACCTGGGTTAAGAGAACAAATAACTCTGGATCTATATATTGTTAGAAATATTGCGTATTGGTTAAAAAATAATATTGGATTGATAAGAAGTGATCTTGTGGCATTGATTGATGAACTAGGTAAAAGAGTTTTTGAAGAGATGGATTACTTAAACGAGGCTGCAAATGCTGAAAAATTTAGAAATCTGCATAAGAATAATCAAATGATTGCCGTTCCAAAAATATACAAAGAAATAACATCAAGAAGAGTTTTAACAATGGAATGGATCGATGGAACAAAACTTACAAATTTAGAAGATGTTAAAAAATCAGGTATAGATCCAGACAAAATGATTGATATAGGAGTTCAGTGTAGTTTAGAGCAACTTTTAGAACATGGTTTTTTTCATGCTGACCCCCATCCAGGGAATTTATTAGCTTTGAAAGATGGCAGATTGTGCTACTTAGATTTTGGAATGATGAGTGAAGTTTCTAGAGAGTCTAGATCTGGTTTAATCCAAGCAGTTGTTCATTTAGTAAATAAAAACTTTGATAAATTATCACAAGACTTTGTAAAGCTTGGATTCTTATCGGAAGAAGTTAATCTTGAGCCAATCGTTCCTGCTTTTCAAGATGTATTTATAAATGCCGTAGAAGAAGGTGTTTCAAAAATGGATTTTAAAAGCGTAACTGATGATATGTCAGGAGTTATGTACAAATTCCCATTTAAATTACCACCATACTATGCACTGATAATTAGGTCATTACTAACTTTAGAAGGGATTGCTCTTAGTGTTGATCCAAACTTTAAAATATTAGGAGCAGCTTACCCATATTTTGCAAGAAGATTAATGGAGGATCCTGATCCGGAACTTAGAGAAAGTTTAAAAGAAATGCTGTTTGATAACAAAAAATTTAAATGGGACCGGCTAGAAGATCTTCTTTCAAATGCTGCAAAACAAACAGATTTAGACTTAGAAAAACTTTTAGATGAAATAATAAATCTTCTATTTTCTCCTAAGGGAGGATTTCTCAGAAACGAAATAATTGAAAGTTTAACAAATCAAATCGACTCAATTGCTTTCACTTTTTTAAAAAATTTCAACAACTTACTTCCAAAATCTATTAAATTAAATATTAATAGTGATAATAATAATTTAAATGACTTAATAATATACATAGAACCATTTAAAAATTTCTTAGAAATTTTACAAAAAGTACCAGGATACTCTATGGATATTTTTCTGAAGAGAATTCCTAGACTTATAAACGAACCTTACACAAAAGAAATGAGTTTTAAAATAGCGAAAAAAGTAACAGAAAAAGGAGTAGTAAGACTTGTAAAAATTGCTGCAGGTACAAATATTTAAAATGAAATTTTATAAAAATTTAATTCCTAAAATCAGCTTAATTTTAATTAGTAATATATTTTTATTTAATACTCCAAAAGTTCAATCTGCTGAAAATATTAAAATAATTTATAGCATCTTTTCTAGAACAATTGAAGTAGATTCTTTAAAAAAATTTGCTAAAGAAGGTTATGCATCTGACAATTTAAGAAGAATTTTAAGAGCAACTGGATCTTCAGATGAAAAAATTAAATATACATTAAACAAACAATTTGAAGTTCCAATTACTATTGCAAGCAAGTTAGTTAATTCCGAGATAGGTAATGTCTTTTTAACAAGACTTTCATCAATAATTCATCCAACCAGAGCAAAAGATGAAAGAACTGGTAAGCTTGCTCTAAAAGCAAGCGTAATACAAGGTTTAAACTTAGGCGATGAAAAGATAAATCTTCTTAATTTTTTTGATGCATATCCAACTAAAACTGTTATTTTAAATGTCAACGCTTTGAGCAAAGTTTTAAATAAAGTAGAATCAATTTCAGAATTATTAGACTTTTTCACAAATTCTCCTCTAGAAAAAATTAAAACAAATTAAACAATTATGTTGTTAATAAATAAAATCAAAAACAAACTGCGTCTCTCATACAGAAAAAAAAGATGGCCTGGCTTAATTAATGCTTATAAAAATTATCTACCAGTTACATCGAATACTCCTATTATATCGCTAAATGAAGGCAATACTCCCTTAATACTGAGTAATTCAATTAGTCAATTAATTGGAAACGGAACAAAAGTTTATTTAAAATATGATGGCCTTAATCCTACGGGATCTTTCAAAGATCGAGGAATGACAATGGCAATTAGTAAAGCAAAAGAAGAAGGTAAACAAGCAGTTATTTGTGCTAGTACTGGAAACACTTCTGCTGCTGCTGCTGCTTATGCTTCTAGAGGTGGATTAAAGTCATATGTTTTAATCCCTGAAGGTTATGTTGCTCAAGGAAAGCTTGCTCAAGCTTTGATGTATGGAGCGGAAATAATATCTATAAAAGGTAATTTCGATAAAGCTTTAGAAATAGTAAGAGAATTATCTACAAAATATCCAATAGAACTTGTAAATTCTGTAAATCCATACCGAATACAAGGTCAAAAAACTGCAGCTTTTGAAATAATAGATGATCTAGGTCATGCACCTGATTGGATTTGTATTCCAATGGGAAATGCAGGTAATATAACTGCATATTGGTTAGGGTTTCAAGAATATTTAAAAATAAAAAGAAATTTAAAATTACCAATAATGATGGGTTTCCAATCTGAAGGTTCTGCACCATTAGTAAATAATATAATTGTTAAAAACCCAGAGACAATAGCAACCGCTATTAGAATTGGAAATCCCGTTAATAGAGAAAAAGCAAAAAAAGTTAAAAAAGAAAGTAAAGGTGACTTTCAATCTGTAACCGACGAAGAAATAATAAATGCTTATAAAATACTTGCTAAAGAAGGTGTTTTTTGTGAACCTGCAAGTGCAGCATCAGTTGCAGGATTAATAAAAAATAAAAATAGAATAAAAAAAGAATCAACTATTGTTTGTGTTTTAACTGGAAATGGTTTAAAAGATCCTGATTGTGCAATCAAAAATAATGATGCGATTTTTAGAAAAAATGTTGAGCCTTTGTTACAAGATATAAGCAAAATATTAGGATATTAGTAAAACAAAAAAATTAGTGTCTGTGGAAAGAGAGAAAAACTAAAATATAATTGTTGATAAACAGTTAAATAAAAATTAAAAATGTTAAATTATCTTTCTTAAATTTTATAAATTAAAAAAAAATCCACATAAATAAATATCTTTCCACAGATAAAAATTTACTAAACTGATTTTCAGAAAGGGTTTTGATCCAAATTCCACAATTTCCACAAAAACTACTACTACTATATTTTCTTAATTTTATAAATTTTATTAATAGAAACAAAGAAGAAAATAACTTATTGAATTTCATTTATTAAAAAAGTATATTGTAGATATCAAAATAATAATCAAGCCTGATGGAGATTGTTTGCAATCAAAATGAATTAAATAATGCTATTCAACTAGTAAGTAAAGCAGTTGCTTCAAGACCAACGCATCCTATTCTTGCAAATATACTTCTAACAGCTGATCAAGGAACTAATAAAATTAGTTTGACAGGATTCGATTTAAATTTAGGAATACAAACTTCTTTTGATGCAAAAGTTAAAAATAGTGGAGCTATTACAATTCCTTCAAAACTGTTATCAGAAATTGTAAATAAATTACCAAGTGAAACTCCAGTTAATTTGGAGGTTGATGAGAATTCAGATAATATTTTAATAAAAAGTGATACAGGTACATTTAATTTAAAAGGTATTCCATCTGATGATTATCCAAACTTACCATTTGTTGAAAGTGGGACATCTTTAAATATTGATCCGAGTTCCTTTTTACAAGCTTTAAAATTGACAGTCTTTGCTAGTAGTAATGATGACTCAAAGCAACTACTTACAGGTGTTAATTTCACATTTAAGCAAAAATATTTAGAATCTGCTTCAACAGATGGTCATAGATTAGCTGTAGTACTTATAGGTAATGAAGAAAATATTGAAGACAAAGATAATTCTTCTCTTAATGAAGATAACTTTTCTGTTACTATTCCAACTCGATCATTGAGGGAAATTGAAAAACTTTTAACTTTAAGAAGTAGTGAAAATTCAATCAAACTATTTTACGATAAAGGACAAGTAGTATTTATTTCTTCTAATCAAATAATTACAACTAGAACTCTAGAAGGAGATTATCCTAATTATTCTCAATTAATACCAGATGATTTTTCAAAACTATTTATTTTTAATACAAAAAAATTAACTGATGCTTTAGAAAGAATTGCTGTTTTAGCTGATCAACAGAGTAGTGTTGTAAAGATTAAGTTGGATGAAAATAATTTGGCTCTTATAAGTGCTGATGCACAAGATATAGGAAGTGCTAATGAATCTATACCTGTTTCTTATTCTGGAGAAAAATTCGATATTGCATTTAATGTTAGATATCTGCTTGAAGGCTTAAAAGTTATTTCATCTCAAAATGTAGTATTAAAGTGTAATCTCTCAACTACTCCAGCTGTTTTTGTTCCAGAAGATAATATTAATTCTTTTACTTATCTAGTTATGCCTGTTCAGGTACGTTCTTAAATTGAAATTACCAAAAGAATTTTTATTAAGTGAATTATTAAATCGTAATGTTAAGGGAAATATGACCCTTAATTATGGAAATGGAGAAAATGTTTGGATGCATCCTCCAGTTCATAGAATTTTAGGATGGTACTCTCGTCCTTCTAATTTTGATTTAAAACGAAATGTTTGGAGATTAAACCAAATTAGTCAAATTATAGATAATGAAATTTATGTAAAAGGTGAACCCGCTATTTCTGATTTGGCAACTTTGAATAGGTTTCCTACATTGATACAAGCTGGTTTGATAAATTCTAAGGGCTCAAAGATAGGATTTATTGCAGATTTTTTATTTGATATGAAAACAGGAAATATTAAATATTATTTAGTTTCTAGATCTAATCCTAAAATTCCTGGTTCCAGTAGGTGGAAATTAAATATTGATGATATTAATGATCAACAACCGGGATTAGTATTTTGTTCAAGTTCTGACTTAGATGATTTATTTTTAATAAAATCTAGTATTAAAAATGAATTTTTTAAAAAAGGGCAAAAAGTTATTGATAGGGTTAACGATATGAAAAATATTGCTTCAAATAAATTGGAGGATTGGCTTGAAGAAGATGAAGATATTAACCAAAATTTAGATTTTAAAGAAAAAAGTTTTTATAATGATAAAAACAAAACAAGATCTTTTAGCGAGAAAAGAGAAGATGACCCCTGGATTTGAATAATGATAAATCATTTTAATCCTGATTCTTTTGATATAAGTGAAGCACTTAAATTTGAAAACTTAACAAAGGATGATTTTAAAGAAATTTGTAAAAGATTAGGAAGAGAGCCAAATAGAACTGAATTGGGAATGTTTGGAGTTATGTGGTCTGAACATTGTTGTTATAGAAACTCAAAACCTCTTCTAGCAAATTTTCCAACTAAAGGGAAGAATGTTTTAGTTGGCCCTGGAGAAAATGCTGGTGTTATTGATGTTGGTAATAATCAAAAACTTGTGTTTAAAATTGAAAGTCATAATCACCCATCTGCTATTGAGCCCTTTCAGGGAGCAGCAACTGGAGTTGGAGGTATATTAAGAGATATTTTTACAATGGGTGCAAGGCCAATAGCAGTTTTGAATTCATTGAGATTTGGTAATCTTGAAAAATCATCTAATGTTTCTTTACTTCGCGGTGTAGTATCAGGGATTTCTCACTATGGCAATTGCGTTGGTGTGCCAACTGTTGGTGGAGAAATTGATTTTGATGATAGTTATTCTGGAAATCCTTTAGTAAATGTTATGGCTTTAGGACTTTTGGAGACTGAAGAAATTGTTTGCTCAGGAGCTAAAAAAGTTGGTTCGCCTGTGTTATATGTAGGAAATACAACAGGAAGAGATGGTGTTGGAGGTGCTAGTTTTGCTAGCTCAGAATTAACTACTAGTTCATTAGATAATAGACCTGCTGTTCAGGTGGGTGACCCATTTATTGAAAAAAGTCTTATTGAAGCATGTTTAGAAGCCTTTAAGACTGGAGATGTTATAGCAGCCCAAGATATGGGGGCAGCGGGATTGACATGTAGTAGTGCAGAAATGGCTGCAAACGGTAGTTTAGGTATATCAATTGATTTGGATTTAGTTCCTGCTAGAGAGAATGATATGTCTGCTTACCAATATTTGTTATCTGAATCTCAAGAGAGAATGTTGCTTGTTGTCAAAAAAGATAAATTAAATCATCTTATTAAGCAATTTAAAAAGTGGGGCCTGTTTGCAAATGTGATTGGTGAAGTAATAAAAAATAAAGAGGTTGTCATTTCTCATAAGAGTAAGGTAGTTGCTCAAATCCCTACTTCTGCTTTATCTGATGATACTCCTATTAATATTCATAAGGTAATGAATAATCCACCTAATTACTTGCTTAAGAAATGGGAATGGACAGAAAATAATTTACCAAAAATATATGATAATAAAATTTTATCTATGAAGGAAAATAAGTATTTTTATTTTTCTCAAATTATTCTAAAACTTCTTTCTAATCCTTCAATAGCATCAAAAAAATGGATATATAAACAATATGATTCTCAAGTCCAAGCAAATACAGTTTTTAAACCTGGAGAATCAGATGCAGCTGTAATAAGATTAAGATCGCAAAGTGAAAAAAATAAAAATCAGATATTTTCTGGTGTTGCAGCCTCTGTAGATTGTAATAGTAGATGGGTTTCTCTTGATCCTTTTAGAGGAAGTATTGCTGCAGTAGCTGAATCTGCTAGAAACGTGAGCTGTGTTGGGGCTGAACCAATTGCAATTACAAATAATTTAAATTTTCCATCTCCTGAAAACCAGATAGGATACTGGCAGCTTGCATCTTCCTGTGAGGGTATTTCTCAGGCTTGTATTGCCCTAGGAACGCCTGTTACAGGTGGTAATGTTTCTCTATATAATGAATCAAAAAATGAAAAAAATGAAATAACTCCTATTAATCCTACTCCAGTGATAGGTATGGTTGGAAAGATAGATAATATCGATCAAGCGATTAGTAGTGGATGGAAAAATATTAATGATTCAATTTGGTTATTAGGTTCATATTCTTCTGAGTTGACATTATCAGCTAGTTCTTATTTGGAATATTTCCACGGAAAGATTTTAGGTAGGCCTCCAAAGATTGATTTGCAAGACGAAAAATACTGCCAGAGTTTTATGAGAAGATCAATTTTAGAAAATTTTGTTGTTTCTTCTCATGATATAAGTGATGGAGGTTTAGCTGTTTCTTTATCAGAATGTTGTATTTTGTCTTCAAAAGGTGCAACAATAAACTTAGAAAGTGTTTCTGATCGTCTAGATAATGTATTATTTTCTGAGGGTGGTTCAAGGATAGTTTTCTCAGTAAATAAAAATAAAGAATTAAATTGGTTAAATTATTTAAAGGAAATACAAATAGATTTTCCAAAAAGTGTTTATGTAAAAAAAATAGGTTTTGTCTCTAAAGAAAATCTAAAAATAAATTTTCAAAGTAAAGAAATTTGCAATATTAAGGTTGAGGAATTAACCGAAAAATTTAATAATAGTATTTCAAGTTACTTTTAAATATTAATGAATAAATATTTTCCATTATCAGAACTATTGAGCAATTAAATTATGTGTGGAATAGTTGGAATTGTCTCTTCTGAGGATGTAAATCAACAAATTTATGATAGCCTTTTGCTTCTTCAGCATAGAGGTCAAGATTCAACAGGAATAGCTACAATGGAAAATACTGTTTTCCATCTACATAAGGCTAAAGGTCAGGTAAATAATGCTTATAGAACTAGAGATATGAGAAATTTAATTGGAAAAATTGGATTAGGTCATGTAAGATACGCAACAAAAGGATCAGCTGAAAGTGTAGAAGAAGCACAACCTTTTTATGTTAATGCCCCTTATGGGATTGTTTTAATACATAATGGAAATTTAACTAATACCAGAGACTTAGAAAAACAATTATTTAATATTGATAAACGTCATACTAATTCTTCCAGTGATACAGAAATGTTATTAAATGTCTTTGCTACAGAATTACAAGAACAAATTCATAATCAAGAATTAGAGCCAGATATTCTTTTTAATGCTGTGAAAAAATTACATAAAAGAATTCAAGGATCATATACTTCAATAGCATTAATTTCGGGTCATGGTTTATTAGCTTTTAGAGATCCATTTGGTATTAGACCTTTAGTTATTGGTCGAAGAATTTCGCTTAAAACCCAACATGAAGAGTGGATGGTTGCAAGCGAATCCTTGGTATTGGAAAATAATGATTATCAAGTAGTCAGAGATGTAGAACCTGGAGAGGCAATTTTTATTAATCATAATGGTGAATTTTTTGCTAAGCAATGTTCAGATAATCCAAAATTAGTTCCCTGTGCTTTTGAATATGTTTATTTAGCTCGACCAGATTCAATTATGAATGGTATATCTGTTTATAAAGCCCGTTTAAAGATGGGTGATTATTTAGCGGAAACTATTAAACAAAAAATTACATCAGGGGATGTGGATGTTGTTATGCCTATTCCTGATTCTTCTCGTCCAGCTGCAATGCAAGTAGCAAGGCAATTGGGTATAGAGTATAGAGAGGGTTTCTTTAAAAATAGATATGTTGGTAGAACATTTATAATGCCTGGTCAACAAAAACGTAAGAAATCAGTGAGACAAAAATTAAATGCAATGAGTACAGAATTTAAGAATAAAAATGTATTAATAGTTGATGATTCTATAGTCAGAGGTACTACTTCAAAAGAAATTGTTCAAATGGCAAGAGATGCGGGAGCAAATAAAGTGTTCTTTACTTCTGCTGCACCACCAGTTCGTTTTCCACATGTTTATGGTATTAATATGCCTAATAGAGATGAATTGATAGCTCATGACAGAACAATAAATGAAATAGCAGAAAAACTAGAAATTGATAATCTTGTTTATCAAAGCATAGAAAATTTACGTAAAGCGATTATTAGCGATTCTCCAATTTTGGATCTTGAAATGAGTTGTTTTACAGGTTCTTATGTCACAGGAACAGTTACTGAAGAGTACTTAAATTGGGTAGAAAATGAATATAAATCCTAATTTATAAAATTTTGATGACTAAAACAATTTTCAAGATATTCGTCTTTTTCTAAATTTAAAAAATCTACTGTTAAAAATTTTTTATTAGATTCAAAACTCAATTTATCAAAGTTTATCCTAGCAGATTTGTTTTTATTGGTTTCAATATCAAGGTATTTATTACTTGGTAATAATTTTATGAACTGATCATTTTTAAGTTGAATTTTTTCATTTATATATCCTAATTTATAATCATTTGCATAATATATTTCATCATTTTTAAAACTAAAAAATTTTCCTTTTTGAGACACTAAATAAAGTTTTTCGCCAACTTTGCTTTTACAGCAAGAAACTATTTTTTCAGTCGGTAAAAGCTTTGTTAGTAATAAACCTTGAGATTGTTTAGTAGTTGGTGTTAAATATTGATTAGATAAATTAAATTTAAAAATTCTTCCTATTGAAGTTAATATTATTAAGTTCTCTTCTCCTTTATAAATAAATGAATCAATTATTTTTATATTATTTTTTAATTTTGTAATTGCAAATGCTCTATTACTTTTAAGCATCTCATAATCAAATAAAACTTTTTTAAATCTTCCATCTGAATTTAAAGTACATAAATAATTTTTTATTTCTTTATCAATATGATGAAAATTTATGATTTCTTTAGGGTCAATATTTGCTAATACTTTATTATCTAATTTATAATCATTATTAATATTTTCCTTCCAATTAATTTGAAAAACACGACCTGTATAAGTAATTCCAATAATTTTTAAATTTTTTTCAATATTGCATATAAACTTTTGGACATTTTTATTTTCTATAATTTTATTTTCAGCTTCTAATGATTTTCTGTAACTATTAAAATTCATTTTTTTTAAATATAGTCTATTGTTTATATATAATTTAGTTTTTTTGTTTATAAGCTCTTCTAATATCTGATTATTAATAGTTTCTATTTCGTTATCTTGATTTATATTTTTTAGTATTTTTGTTTTTCTTTTTATATTATATTTATGCTTTAATATAAGTAATTCTTTTATTAATAATTCAAATAATAATTTTCTTTCATTCAATAGCTTGTTTAAATAGTTCTTTTTTTCTTCTAACTTTTTTATATTGATATCTATTTGGTTTCTTTCTAGATTTGTTAATTTTTTTAGTGGCATATCTAACACTGCGTTTGCTTGTCTTTCACTTAATTGAAGATTTTTAATTAATATTGATTTAGCTTCAGAAGAATTTTCTGACTTTTGAATAATTTCAATAATATTTTTTATTTTTTTCGTTGCTATAGATAACCCCTTTAGGATTTCAAGCTTTTCTGATGTGTTTTTTAGAAAATACCTAGTTCTTTTTCTTATTGTTTCTTCTCTAAATTCTAAGAAATATTCCAGATATTTCTTTAAGGTTAGTTGAATTGGTTTGCCATTTATTAGAGCTAAAAATATTGAGCCAAAGTTTGTTTGTAAACTAGTTTTTTTGTATAAACTGGAAATTACAATATCACTATTAGAATCTTTTTTTAATTCTATTACAATTCTCATTCCATCTCTATCGCTTTCATCTCGAATATCTGAGATACCATCAATTTTTCCTGTATTAACAAGTTCTGCAAGTTTTTCAATCCATCCTGCTTTACTTATTTGATACGGAAGTTCTGATATTACTAAGGCATTTCTTTTGTGTTTGCCCTTACCTATATTTATTTCTTCTGATTTTATTACACCTCTGATTGTTATGGATCCTTTTCCTGTTTTATAAACTTCTTTAATCCCATCATTGTAAATTAATTCACCTCCTGTTGGAAAGTCAGGTCCATGAATAATATTCAGTAGTTTCGTATCACTTATTTCTTTGTTCTTTATTATGGCAATTAATCCATCTACTATTTCTCCTAAATTATGAGGTGGAATGTTTGTTGCCATGCCCACAGCAATTCCTGATGAACCGTTTAATAATAAAAAAGGGAGCTGTGCAGGCAAAATGTCAGGTTCTTGTTGTGAACCATCAAAATTATTTGAGTAACTTACAGTTTCTAAATCAATTTCTTCAAGAAATCCTTCATTCGCTATTGGAGCAAGACGGGTTTCTGTATATCGCATGGCTGCTGGGGGATCGTTATCTACTGATCCAAAATTCCCGTGACCATCTAGTGTTGGATATTTCGTTGAGAAATTTTGGACTAATCTAACTAATGCATCATATACTGCTTGATCCCCGTGAGGATGATATTTCCCCAGAACATCTCCTACAACTCTAGCGCACTTTCTAAAGGGCCGATCAGGTGTTAAACCTAATTCATGCATTGCAAAAAGAATTCTCCTTTGCACAGGTTTAAGCCCATCCCTAGCGTCAGGTAAAGCTCTTCCAACTATTACGCTCATTGCATATTCCAGATAGGAACGCTGCATTTCTTCTTGGAGCGATATAGAAGTGAATTTTTCTTTATCCATTAAAGCGCAAAATTAAACATGCTTTAGTTAACCTTAATTAAGACTAATAGGTAAAAATTTTTTTACCAGTCTTAAATATTAGGAAGATTGATTTATTTTTAATTTTGCCTTTCTTATGTCTTTTTGAAGTTGGTCATTTTTTAAAAGCTTTTCTGTTGAAATTTGTAGTTTTTCTCCCCATAATTGTTCTTTCCTATAATCATATTCAACATAATTCGGATTTCTAATTAAAGCTTTTTTTGCTAGTAATATTGCTGAATTAATATCTTTTATTCTTAAACATGAAGCTAGTCCTAGTAATGGTTCTGCATTTTCTTCAAGAGCAATAGCTTTTTTGAACACTTTAATAGATAGATTTATTTTGTCTTGTTCAAAGTACGCTAAACCTTGATTATTGATTGCTTGCCAAAATTCAGGTTTGATTTGTACTGCTCTTTCATAAATATTTATTGCTGCCGAGTAGTTCTTTTCCATTAAAAAAATATTTCCTAATTGAAATATTGCGTTATGATTCTTAGGTGTTATTTTTAAACCTGATTTTAATGCAATCTTTGCATCTTTTAGTTTTAATTGTTTAAAAAAAATATTACTTTTTGAAAAATATATTTCACTTAAATTAGGGTTTAATTTTTCTGCTTTTTTTAGAGAAATTAATGCTTCTTCATATAATTTATTAGCTACTTGTGATTCAGATAAAATTAACCATAACTTTTCATCTAATTTATTAATTTTAACAGCTAATTTGGCTAGATTAAGACTCTCTTTAATTTGTCCAAAATATAAAAGTTGATATGCATTTCTACCAATAGATAAACTTTCTTTTTCTAAATTTTTTATTGTTGGTAAGTAATAATAAGGAACTAATGCTTTTAATTGATCTTCTACTAATAAGAAATTAAGTAATAAGGAAATACACAATATTTTTGTGAAATGTTTATTCATAATCTTAATAATTTTTTAGCATTGCTTTTATGTTTCTTTTCCACATCCAAGGTTTTATTCTTTTTAATGTTGACCCTCTTAGATTTTCTTCCCATTTCTTATCATCCCAACTTAATGCATTAATATCAAGATTCTTAATCCATTTTTTTGGAGTAGTTTCAAAAGTATTGTTGTAGGGAACAGTTTTATTCCAAGGGCATACATCTTGGCAAATATCACATCCTGCAATCCATCCATTTAAATTTTTTTCAATTGTTTTTGGTATTATTTTGCTCCTACTTTCTATAGTGTGATAGGAAATACATAAGTCGGATTGTATAACAAAAGGTTCTACGATTGCTTTTGTAGGGCATTGTTCTATACATTTTTCACATTTACCACAAAGCGACTGATAAGGTTTATCTGGTATTAAATCTTTTGTGAGAAGCATAAAACCTAAGGTAAACCATGACCCATAATTTTTGTTTATTAGATTACTGTGTTTACCGATCCAACCTAATCCAGATTCTTCGGCCCATGCTTTTTCAAGGAGAGGGGAGCTGTCAACACATATTTTCCATTTGCAATCAGGTATTTCTTCTTTTATCCATTTACTAATATTTTTTAATTTCTTGTAAATAACTTTATGATAATCTTCTGCCTGACCAAATTTCCCAATTTTATATTTTATATTTTTTTGATTTTCTTCACTTTGATAATTAAATCCAACACTTAAAACACTTTTTGCTCCTTCTAAGAGCGATTCTATGTTTTTTCTTCTTTCTGCTTCCATCCATTTCATTTCACTATGATAGTTATTTGATAACCATCTCTCTAATGCATTAGTTCTTAATTTTATTCGAGAACTTCCTGGTATTGTTGCAATTCCACAGATCGCAAAACCTTCATAAATTGCTCTTTCTTTTAGTTTTTTACTTAATTCTATTTTGTTTTGATTTGTTTTCATAATTACTTCATTATGAATAGGATTTCTTCTAAAAGGTAATATTTGACTAAAAAACTAATAAATAATTTAAATATATCCCTATTAAGTAAAAACAGTTAAATCTTTAGTAAAATTAATGTAGCGAGAAAAATTAATTTTGGTTGAATCGAATCAAAATCAAGATTTGAACCTAGGATCTAGGCTCCAACAGGATTTAAAAAATGACCTTATAGCTGGCTTGTTAGTTGTAATACCTTTGGCAACTACTATTTGGCTATCATCTGTAGTAAGTAAATTTGTTTTATCTTTAGTCACTTCTGTTCCTAAACAATTAAATCCATTTATTACACTCAATCCCTTATTACAAGATTTAATTAATTTAACTTTAGGTTTAACAGTTCCTTTATTAGCAATTTTGCTTATAGGGTTAATGGCTAGAAATTTTGTGGGAAGATGGCTTTTGGAATTTGGAGAGGGTACATTATCTAAAATACCTGTAGCGGGAGCAGTTTATAAAACTCTTAAGCAATTGCTTGAAACTTTTTTAAGTAATAAATCTAATAGATTCAGAAGGGTTGTTTTAGTTGAATATCCTCGTGAAGGATTATTTAGTGTGGGCTTTGTGACTGGTGCTGTTGGTCCTTCTCTTCAGCCAGAACTAGAAGAAAAATTATTAAGTGTTTTTATTCCTACAGCACCTAATCCAACAACTGGTTGGTACACATTAGTTCCTGAATCTTCAGTTAAAGATCTTAATATTTCTGTAGAGGATGCTTTTAAAACAATCATTTCTGCTGGGATTGTTAATCCAGATGACAAAAATAATACAACTAATCCTACATTTTCAAAATTATTTTCTCAATTAAGAGCTTCTACTAATACTCCTTCAACTTAATAGATGCGTATTAATAGATCACTTTCTAGAGAATTATCTTTAATTTCATTAGGTATTATTAAAGATAAAGGAGATTTTAAATTCAATCAGCTTCAAATAGAAGAGCTTTTTGAAGCTGCTTTAGATTCACTAATAAACCACTGTAGAGACGAGTTAGATAAATGTGAAGCAGATTTAGAAAATGCCTCACAATACATATTAGATAGTGAATTGAAAGAAGATGCTAATTCTTCTTTTTCAAGTGAAAGAGATGAGTTAAAAAAAGCACTTCATAAAATTGAATTGGTAATGAATACTCTTGCAGTTACTTTAGATTTTCCAAAATTAGTAGTTTCTAGCAACCAAATTGATATTAGAGAAGATGTTAATCAACGGATTTTACACATAATAAATAACATTAAAATTATTGATTCTGAAATTGACGAAGTAATGGATGGTTGGCGATTAAAAAGGTTGCCAAGGATTGATCGTGACATTTTGCGTTTAGCTTATGTAGATATTAATTTTTTAAAAACTCCTGTAGCAGTAGCTTGTGATGAGGCAGTAAATTTAGCTAATAAATACAGTGATATACAAGGAAGAAAGATGATAAATGGAGTTTTAAGGAGATTGCAAAAAGTTAACTTGCAATGATTATTTGATATAAATAAATAGTATTTTAGAATTTAATTAATATACGATCTGAAAATATTTATGACTGATTCTGATAATTCTAGAAAATGGGCTTCAGAAGCTTATGCGATTCTAAAAAAACAACAAGCGGAGCAAAAAGAAGCGGAGCAAAAAGAAGCGCAGCAAAAAGAAGCGCAGCAAAAAGAAGCGCAGCAAAAAGAAGCGGAGCAAAAAGAAGCGTTTTCTGATACTTCAAACTTAAAAAATACTCCTCTAAGCTTTGAGAATGATAATGAAGTTGAACTAGGAGAATTTGATGATGATTTTACTTGGTCAGCCATGGTCTTGGCTGCTCAAGGGAAAAAAATAAATCAAATATCAATTGATGAAATTGATTGGTTAACTAAATTAAGAAGGGGTTTAGAAGCAACTAGAAAAGGTTTTGTTACAGAATTATTGGACAAACTAGGAGATGATCCTCTTACTCCAGAATCTCTTGATGATTTAGAAACCCTATTAATAAGAGCTGATGTAGGAATTGATTCAACTGATAAGGTAATTTCATCTCTTAGAAAAAAATTAAACGAAGAAGTTGTTGGGGGAGAAGAGGGAATTAAATTTCTAAAGGAAGAATTAAGGGTAATTATTGATAAACCAATAAAAAATTCTGGTAGAAGTCTTTTAGTTCCTGAAAAAGGCAAGTTTAATGTTTGGTTATTAGTTGGAGTTAATGGGGTTGGTAAAACTACAACTTTAGGAAAATTAGCTTATTTATCATCAAGAAGTAATTATAAAACTTTGATAGCCGCTGCTGATACTTTTAGGGCAGCAGCAGTAGAGCAATTAAAGGTATGGGGCGAAAGGAGTAATGTTGATGTAATTTCTAATCAATCAACAAATGCTGATCCAGCAGCTGTGGTTTTTGATGCTATTAATTCAGCAAAAAAAAGGAATTGCGATTTATTACTTGTTGATACTGCAGGTAGATTGCAAACAAAAACTAATCTTATGGATGAATTATCAAAAATAAAAAGAATTATTGATAAAAAGGTTCCTGATGCAATAGTTGAATCATTATTAGTTTTGGATGCAAGTCAAGGTCAAAATGGTTTAAAGCAAGCAAAAAGTTTTGCAAAATCAGCAAATTTAAGTGGTGCAATTATTACGAAACTAGATGGGTCTTCAAGAGGGGGGGTTTCTTTAGCTGTTTCTGCAGAAGTTAATCTACCTATAAGATTTATAGGTGCTGGAGAGGGAATAAAAGATTTAAGACCTTTTAACAGTTTTGAATTTGTGGAAGCTTTGCTTGCAGATAGATAAATATTTAATTAATTTTTTTTAAAATTATAATTTTAATGTTAAAACATAGCTATATATTTCATTTGTTTTGCTTAATAATCAAAAAGACAAATTATTTTCTAAGAAAGTTATAGAAACATTTTTAGAAAATGACTATAAATCATCAATTAAAAAGAACGATAAATTTTCCGAACTTGCATTTTCAATTGCATATTACTTAAAATCTTTTTCTAATATAAAAAAATTATTAGATTATATATGTTTAATTTTTAAGCATATTTTTGATCAAACATTAATTATAATTATCCCATTAAATGAAGATGGAGAAATATGGAATGAAAATATCAGAATTTCAGCAAATATAAAATTTTTGCAAGTGGAAATAGCAATTAATAATTTTCTTAAAAAGTTTAATTTCTCTAAAAAGTTTAAACTAAAGGAAATCGAAACTTTTGAACAAGCTTTAAAAAATAATTTTAAGGAATATAATATTGAATCTGAAAAAATTCTATCTAGAGGTAAATGTAGAGGATTTATTTATATATTTAACAACTTAATTTCAAGCAAGACTATTTTGGATGATCAAATTTTTAATTTTATTAAAAATTGTCTTGCTATTGGGTTAGAAAATTATTGGTTAATAAAAACTAAAAAAAGGCATGAGAATGTAGATAGAGAAATTTCTACTGGAGCTGAAATACAGTCTCAATTATTACCTGATTTTTGCCCAGCAATTTTTGGCGTAGACTTAGCTGCTCATTGCAGGCCTGCTCTTCAATTAGGTGGAGATTATTTTGACTTCATGTCTTTGAAGCCTAATTTCTCAGAAAAGAGAAAAGAAAAATCTAAATGGGCTTTAGTAATAGGTGATGTTATGGGAAAAGGTATTCCTGCTGGTCTTCTAATGACCATGTTAAGAGGAATGTTGCGTGCAGAGGTTTTGACAGGTTTGCCTCCAGATAGAATTTTGCATGATTTAAACCACTTGGCAATTAATGATTTAGATCAATCGCATCGATTTGTAACTTTGTTTTATTCAGATTATGATCCTAGAACAAAGAAATTGAGGTATTCTAATGCTGCTCATAATCCGCCGTTGCTTTGGAAAAATTCTGAGCAGAAAGTTATAAAGTTAGATACTGAAGGATTTGTTCTAGGATTACAAAAAGATGCTGACTATAAGTGTGGTGAAATTAAGCTTAATGCCAATGATTTAATTCTTTACTATACAGATGGAGTAACTGATACTTCAAATGCTTTAGGAGAAAGGTTTGATGAGGAAAGGTTAATAAAAACATTTTCAAAACTATGTAAACAAACTTATTCATCTCAAGAAATTCTCAATAAGATTTTTAAAAAATTAGATGACTTTACAGGTCAAAATAGACATTTAGAAGATGATGCTTCTATTGTAGTTTTTCAATTGAGGTAGATATTTTTGTCACATATATGAAAAAATGCTTTATTAGTAGTAACTAAATTTTTAGATTGATATGTCAAAAGTTTGGAGTAAAAGATTTGATAGTAGTCTTAATCCTTTTATTGAAAAGTTTAATGCTTCAATTTGTTTTGATAAGAAACTAATTTTAGAAGATATAGAGTGTTCGATTGCTCATGCAAAAATGCTTGGGCATACTCAGGTTTTATCTTCCCAAGAAGCATTAAAGATAATTAGTGGCTTAGAGAATATTAAAAATGAATTTATGGAAGGGAAATTTTCCCCTGGTGCTCCTTCTGAAGATATTCACTATTGTATTGAGGAAAAACTTATTAAATTAATTGGTGAGACTGGAAAGAAATTACATACTGGAAGAAGTAGAAATGATCAAGTAGGTACAGATTTAAGATTATGGTTAAGAAAAGAGATTGATAATCTTGATCTATTAATTATTGAGTTGCAAAAAGCATTGTTTAATATCGCAAAAGCAAATATTTATACTTTAATTCCAGGTTATACACATATGCAAAGAGCACAACCCTTATCTCTAGCGCATCATATGTTGGCATATTTAGAAATGTTCCAACGAGATCGAGAGAGGCTAAAACAAGTTAGATCTAGAGTGAATACCTCTCCATTAGGGGCTGCAGCATTAGCCGGTACAAAAATTAAAATAGATAGAGAATTCACGGCTGAGGAATTGGGTTTTGAAAAAATTTATAAAAACAGTATTGATGCCGTTAGTGATAGAGATTTTTGTGTTGAATTTGTTTCAGCGTCAGCTTTAGTAATGTCTCATTTAAGTAAGATTTCCGAGGAAATTATTTTATGGGTTACTGATGAATTTTCTTTTGCAAAATTAACTGATAAATGTGCCACAGGTAGCAGCTTAATGCCTCAGAAAAAAAATCCAGATGTTCCAGAATTAATCAGAGGTAAGACAGGAAGAGTTTATGGACATTTACAAGCATTATTAACTATGATAAAGGGTGTTCCACTTTCATATAATAAGGATTTTCAAGAAGATAAAGAACCTATCTTTGATACCGTGGAGACCACCTCTTCTTGTATTCAGGCAATGACTATATTAATAAGTGAGGGGATTGAATTTAATGTTGATAATTTAGCTGATTCGGTGGACAATGATTACTCAAATGCAACTGATTTAGCAGATTATTTAGTAGGCAAAAATGTTCCCTTTAGGAGTGCTTACCAAGTTGTTGGTGAACTAGTAAAGTATTGCTTAAAAAGAAAAATTTTATTTAAAAACCTTAGAATAGATGAACTTAAAAAATTTCATAATCAATTTGAAGAAGATATTTTTGAACATATTCATCCTCTTAATGTCGTTAAATCCAGAATTAGTAAAGGTGGAACAGGTTTCGTTCAAGTGGAGATTGAGATAAAGAATTGGCAAAAAAAATTGTTACTTTGATCAATCGAGATTAATTTTCTACAACAATGGTATTTATTGCAGTAGAATAATAAGGTAATGTTATGAAACTACGGTTTTGTAGTTTTTTTAATTTTGGTCAATTTAAATTTGAGTTTCAAGTGAGTATTTTTGTCGGCAATTTGCCTTTTCGCGCAGAGCGAGAAGATGTTTTACAGTTATTTTCCCCTTTTGGTGAAGTTATAAATTGTTCTCTTCCTTTGGAAAGAGATACAGGGCGAAAAAGAGGGTTCGCGTTTGTTGAGATGGCAGATGAGGCAATTGAGTCAACAGCTATTGAAGGTTTGCAAGGAACTGAACTTATGGGCAGGCCATTAAGAATTAACAAAGCAGAACCCCGAGGCAGTGGCGGTGGAGGACCTCGCAGGGGAGGTCGTGGCGGCGGTTACGGCGGTGGTAATAATGGCGGCGGCTACGGCGGTGGCGGCGGTTACGGCGGTGGTAATTCTGAACCTGGCTCAAATTATACTAATAAATCTTCTGGTGCAGAAGGCTGGGAAGATAGAAGTTATGGCAACTCCACGGAAAACTCAGAATATGAAAGTGGTAGAAGTAGAAGACGAAGAGGGGTTTCTAATGATGAGGGTATATCTAACGAGGATAGTTAGTACCCTATTTGTTCAAGTTTCGATGTTAATTCTATGAGATAAGCAATATTTAATTCTTTTTTGATTGATTTAGTTGAAATTTGATTCCTCCAGATTTTTGCTTTTGGGATTCCTTCAACTAAATTTATTAGATGTTTACAAATATCCCAAGTTTTACCGCCATTTTTTAAATGATTTTCTATGTAAGGTATTAAGGAAAATATTATTTTTGATGCAGTTTTAGCTTTTGTGTTTAAGCCATATATTTTTTGGTCGATTTCAGACCACCTTAATGGGTGTTTATAAATAGATCTACCAATCATCACTCCATCAAAATCATTTAATGCATTTATACATTGTTCTATATTTGTAATACCACCATTAATTTCAATAATTAAATTAGGATTTGACTTCTTTAATTTTCTAACCATTTCATAATTAAGTGGGGGTATAGTCCTGTTTTGTTTTGGATTTAAACCCTTTAATATTGCTTTTCTTGCATGAATTGTAAATCTATCCGCACCAGCATTAGCTATTTGTTTTACGAAATTGTCTAGACTAGAGAAACTATCTACTTCATCAACTCCGATTCTGTGTTTTATTGTTACTGGCAAATTGCAACTATTTTTTAGGGATTCTATGCATTGTGCAACTGTTTCAGGTTCTTTCATGAGAGATGCCCCAAAGTTTCCTGAGCAGACTCTTGGACTTGGACACCCTACATTAAAGTTGATTTCGTCATACCCCCAATCTTCTGCCATTTGCGCTGCTTCTTTTAGTATCTGAGGATTGTCTCCACCAAATTGAATGGCAATCGGGTGTTCTTCCTCATTGAAATTTAAGAATTTTTCTTTTTTATCAGTGTAAATTAAACTCTGAGCGACAATCATTTCTGTATATAAAAGGGCTTTTGAACTGATTTTTCGCATTATCATTCTAAAGTGCTTATCAGTGCAATCCATCATTGGAGCAATACTTAATTTATGAAATTTAGTTATAGAATAATGTTGATCGATTTTCATTACACTTTATAAGGATATTTTGATATATGAATCAATTTTTATCTAGAAGAACTTTCATTTTAATTCCAATAATGTCAATTTTAAAATTTATTTTTAAGCCTATGCAAGTATTAGCTTCTTCTGTATCTTCTCGGGATAGCTGGAATTTATCAAAAGAAGAATGGAAAAACAGGCTTAGTCCAGAATCTTATTATATTTTGCGAGAGGAGGGAACTGAAAGAGCTTTCAGTAGCCAATTAAATAATGAAAAAAGAAAAGGGATTTTTCATTGTGTAGGTTGTGATTCACCTCTGTTTTTGTCTGATACTAAATATGATAGTGGTACAGGCTGGCCAAGTTTTTGGGATTCAATTAAAGGCTCTATAGAAACAAAGGTTGATTTTAAATTAATTGTACCAAGAACTGAGTATCATTGTTCTAGGTGTGGAGGGCACCAAGGACATGTGTTTAATGATGGTCCACTGCCTACAGGTAAGCGATATTGTAATAATGGTTTAGCATTGAGATTTGTACCTGATTAATAATTTGTGCGGCCTTCCGCAACTTGTTTTGTGCGTCAATTTAATAGAGAATAGTTTTAACAAATTTTTTAAAAAATGATTGAAAATCAATCAGATAATATCGAAAATAAAGATGCGGACGTTTCTGATCAGGATAATACCCTTGTAGATCAAATTAATGAAGATAATGAATCATCTGTTAAAGATAACAAGGATATTAACACCGAGGATTTAAAAAATACTATTTCTAATAATGATGCAAGATTAGAGCAATTAGAAAAAGAGCATGAAACTTTAAAAAGTCAATATGTAAGAATTGCTGCAGATTTTGAGAATTTTAGAAAAAGACAATCTAGAGATCAAGATGATTTAAAAATTCAACTTGTGTCTAAAGCATTAACATCAATATTACCTATTGTTGATAATTTTGAGAGAGCAAGACAACAAATTAAACCTGAAAGTGAAGAAGCACAAGCTCTGCATCGTAGTTATCAAGGTTTATATAAACAATTAGTTGAAGTTTTAAAACAACAAGGTGTTGCACCGATGAAAGTTGTTGGCCAGAAATTTGATCCAACCTTACATGAGGCAGTTTTAAAGGAGCCTAGTGAAGATTTTAATGAGGATTTTATTATAGAAGAATTGCAGCGCGGATATCATTTAGAAGGTAAGGTGTTGAGACATGCATTGGTTAAAGTTTCTATGGGACCAGGAAAACAAAATTCACAAGAGGAAGTAGAAAAGGATAAAGTTGAAGAGATTATTGATTCAGAGGATATTACCTCTGAAGATAATTAAATTCCTAAATGTATAGTTGAGAATTAATTAATGGCAGATTTTTATCAAATACTTGGAGTTTCCAGAGATGCTGATGCTGATACCTTAAAAAGGGCTTATAGAAAGTTAGCAAGACAATATCATCCAGATATCAATAAAGAACCAGGTGCTGAAGATAGATTTAAAGAGATTGGTAAAGCCTATGAAGCATTAGCTGATCCTGAAACGAGAGCAAGATATGACCAGTTTGGAGAGGCTGGACTAGGTGGGGCTGCTGGTATGCCAGACATGGGAGATATGGGTGGCTTTGCAGATTTATTTGATACTTTCTTTAATGGGTTTGGAGGACAAACTGGTGGTAGAACCCAAAGAAGAGGCCCTCAACAAGGAGATGATTTAAGGTATGACTTAAATGTTGATTTTAAGGATGCTATTTTTGGTCAACAAAGAGAAATAAAGATACCACATCTTGAAAAATGTGAAGTATGCAGAGGTACGGGTGCTAAAGCAGGGACTGGACCAAAAACTTGTTCAACTTGTGGAGGAAGTGGACAAGTAAGAAGAGCGACAAGAACACCATTTGGTAACTTTACTCAAGTTGCAGAATGTCCTACTTGTAATGGTTCTGGCCAAATAATTGCAGATCCATGTTCAGCTTGCGGAGGGAATGGAGTTAAACAAGTTAGAAAAAAATTACGTATTAATATTCCTGCAGGAGTTGATACTGGAACTAAATTAAGAGTCTCTGGAGAGGGTAATGTTGGCTTAAAAGGAGGACCCCCTGGCGATCTTTATGTGTTCATAAAGGTTAAAAACGATCCTAAATTAAAAAGAGAAGGTGTAACTATTTATTCTGAGATAACTGTTAGTTATCTTCAGGCTATTCTTGGTGATACTGTTGAAATTATTACTGTTGATGGCAACGTGAATTTAAAAATCCCTAGTGGAACTCAGCCAAATACAACTTTATCTTTAGAGGGGAAAGGTGTACCTAGACTCGGTAATCCAGTTGCTAGAGGGAATCATCAGGTTTTAGTAAAGGTTAAATTGCCAACGAGAATAAACGATGAAGAAAGAAGACTTTTAGAAAGTTTAGCTTCTCAATATTCAGATAAAAATATAAATCCAAGTAGTGGATTATTTAGTAAATTATTTGGTAAAGAATCTTAATGGCACTTTTAAAGTTATTGGATCTTAAATGTATTCCATGTCCTTTAAACGTAGTCAAAGTGAAATTAGCTTTGGAAAAGTTGTCTCCCAATCAGGAGTTAATAATTGAATTAGATAAAGGCGAGCCAGAGGAAATGGTTCAGAAAACTTTAAAAGAAATGGGATATTTATTTAAACCAATTGATGAAGATAAGAACTCAATAAAAATTCAAATTTTAAATGAAGATTGATAGCAAGAATTTAGGCTTAGTTACTAAAAAATTTAATGAATATTTTTTGGTTGATTTAAAACATAATAAGAATTATAAAAATAACAGAAAATTTTTATGTAAGGTTCGGAAATCTATAAATTTTAAAAATAAAATTATTTATGTTGGAGATGAAGTAGTAATTGGTCAAATCGATATAAAACGGAAAAGGGCAGTAATAGAAAATTTAGTAACAAGAAAAAACTTATTAGCGAGACCATCAGTCGCAAATATTTCAAATATATATATTATTTGTTCTGTAGAAGAGCCACAATTAAATTTATCTCAAGTCAACAAATTTTTAATATCTGCTGAATTATTGGGAGTTGGAGTTTCATTGGTTTTAACTAAGTGTGATTTGATTTCAGAAAAAAGAAAGCTTTTTTTAATTGATAAATTTGCTAATTGGGGTTACCAAGCCACTACATTAAATTTATACAAACCTAATAATTTTAAAGATTTGTTGGCCGAACTTAAAACAAAACCATGCTCAATATTTATGGGCCCTTCAGGTGTAGGAAAGACTACTGTACTAAATATGATAATTCCAGGTCTTCAGAATAGTACTGCTAAAGTTTCTAGGAAAATTAAACGCGGTAAAAACACTACTAGAAATGTAGAGTTATTTTCATTGTCAAGTAATAGTTATATTGTTGATACTCCTGGTTTTAATATGCAAAAACTAGAAATAGATGTTCGATTTTTGCCAAACTTATATTCAGAGATACGTAGACAAGTAATTGATGAAGGTATTAAATGTAAATTTCGTAATTGCTTACATTTAAATGATAAAGGTTGTAATTTAAATAAATCTTTTGAAAGATATGTATTTTATAAGCAAATGATTGAATCTTCTAAGAGTCACTATTATCTAAACCAGGAAGATTAAGATTGAGCCCACCTGTTAAATCATTCATTCTTTCTTTCATAGTTGTCGTAGAAGTTTCATGAGCTTTTTGAATAGCTTGTAAAATATTTTGCTCTATCTTGTCTTTATTTGAATTTAAGATTGTTTCGTTCACTTTAACCCTTAAAGGAACTTGGTTTCCACTAATCCAGACTTTTATCATTTCATCATCACTTTTTCCTTCAATTTCCATACTTTCAAGTTCATCTTGTAATTTTTGAGCATCTTGTTGAATTTGTTTAGCTTTTTTAAAAGCTTCTGTTAGTTGTCCAAAGTTAGGAAGTCCAAAACCCGCCATTTGATAAAAAAGTTTCTTTAATTAGGATAGTCAAAACCAATCATTCTTACTTCTGTTTGAAGATGAATCCCTTTGTTTTGTAGTACTTTTTGTTGAATTAAAGTTATTAAATCAAAAATATCTTTTGAACTAGCTGAGGAAGTATTCACTATAAAATTTGCATGCATCCTTGAAATTTCTGCACCACCAATTTTAAAGCCCTTTAATCCTATATCATCAATTAATTTTGCTGCGAAATTATTTTCTGGATTTTTAAAAACGCTACCAAAACTTGGTAAATGATAGGGTTGGGTTTCTGTTTTTAATTTAAGGTTATTTTTTGTTGTTTGAATCAATTGTTCAATATTTCCTTGTGGCTTGAAATGTAGTTTTGCACTAATTATGACTAGATCATTATGTTGAAAAGGACTAAATCTATACTTAAACTCTATATCTTTTTTTTCTATTTCAAGCTTTTTCAGAGTTTTAGTATTTATAACTTTTAAGGATATAAGATTATCTGCTAATGAAAAATTTCCTGACCCTGCATTCATAAATATTGCCCCACCCAACGTTCCTGGAATTCCTACAGCCCATTCTCCCCCTTGCAATCCATTTTTGGCGAGTAAATTTGATAAAGTTGGGAGCATCAAACCAGATTCTGCCTCAACAATCCCTGAATCCAGGTCAATTGTGACTGAGCGCATTTTTTTTGTACATATAATTAAACCTTTTAAGAAAATATTATTGATTAATATATTTGAACCTGCTCCAATTATTCGACATGTTTGATTATTTAAATGTGACCATTTTATTAAATTGGTAAATTCTTTTAGATTACTTGGTTCGGCAAAATATTCAGTAACTCCACCAACTTTGATAGTTGTATAATTACTGAGATTAAAGTTTTTAGTAAAAATATTTTTTTTCATAATTAATATAAACTTTTTAAGTATTTTTATTATTTAAAATTGTCCAGAAATTATGACAATCTCCAGCTCCCATATTTAAAATAAAATCTCCTTTTTCAGTAAATTGATAAAAGTTATTTATAATTTCATGAAAATCCTTTAAATATTTAACATTTTTGTTTTTTTTATAAATGATATTACTAATAATTTCTGAATTAATTTTATCTTTGTTTATTTCTCCAGCTCCATAAATATTTGTTAAATAAATAACATCTGCTTTTGATAATTCTTCAGCAAACTCATTAACAAATTGTTTTACTCTAGAATATCTGTGAGGTTGAAATATCACTACTAATCTATTTTTTTTGCCTTTTTTATTATTGTTTTGATTAATAAATAGTCTTGCTAAATTAATTGTAGCTTTGATCTCATTTGGGTGGTGTGCATAATCATCATATATACTTCTTTCATCAAGTTCACCTCTTAATTCAAATCTTTTCTTAGGTAGTTTTAAGTGTTTAATATTTTTTTTAATGTCATTAAACTTAACCCCGACCATTCTTGAAGCTGCTATTGAGGCAGTAATATTAGATAAATTGTGTAATCCAGGAATAGGAATTTTTAATATATCAATAAAATTACCGTTCTCATAATATCTCCCAATCGTGTGGTTTTGATTAACTACAGTTGGGATGATTGAATATGTTACGTTTCTTGTTTCTTTAATAGACCAACTGATTTTAGAATTAAAGTTTGCTTTAGTTATTTCGCAATCATAATTAAGTAGTAATTTTTTAGAGTTAAAGGCGAAATCTTTAAAAGATGACAAAATTTCATTTATGTTTGAGAAATGATCGCAATGATCAAAATCAATATTATTAATTATTCCAATATCAGATTTATATTTGTTTATTGTCCCATCAGATTCATCAATCTCAGCTACTAAGAATTTTGTTTGTTCGATATGTGAATTAGAGTTGTAGATAGGAATTATTCCACCAGTAATTGAAGAAGAATTATGTGTGCATAGCTCTAATAGTGTAGATAGAAATGTACTTGTTGATGTTTTTCCATGACTTCCTGCTATGGCTATTGAACTGTAAGAATCCATTAACATAGCTAAGATTTCTGAACGATGTTTTATTGGTAGATTATTTTCCTTGCAGTAAGATAATTCTTCATTGTTTGGCTTAATGGCAGAACTTATTACAAAATTAATTAATTTATTATTTAATTCTGAATTTAAATATTCAATATTTTTTTTAATTTGAGAGTCAAATATTAGTGCACCGTGTTTTTCTAATTGCTTGGTTTCATTGTTTTTAACTAAATCAGACCCAGAAACTGAATAGCCTTTTTTTAGCAAAGCCATTGCAATTGCTGACATTCCAATACCTCCAATTCCAATAAAGTGAAAATGCTCTTTGCGTAAAAATTCTTTATTCAATTGTCATATTTTCCTTCAATCAAAATAACTTCTTTGAAAAATTTTGGTGTTTTTTCTTAAAAAAAAGATAATTATTTTTGATTTGAATTAATACAAAAAATACTTATTTGCTTAATAAATCAAAAAATACTTACTTTATTGCCAAAAATTCAGTATGATCAGCAACTTAGGTTAATCATTAGAAAATTTTTCAGTTATGACTTTGCGTGTTGCTATTAATGGGTTTGGCAGAATTGGTCGAAACTTTATGCGTTGTTGGCTTAGTAGGGGTGCTTACACCAATATTGAAGTAGTTGGTATTAACGTAACTTCTGATCCTAGAACCAATGCTCATCTGCTTAAATACGATTCAGTACTAGGCAAGCTTGAAGGTGTTGATATTCAATATACTGATGACACTTTTGTAATTAATAACAAAACAATTAAGTGTTTTTCTGATAGAAATATAATGAACTTACCATGGAAAGATTGGGGTGTTGATTTAGTTATTGAATCAACTGGTGTTTTCAATACTGACGTTGCTGCAAGTAAACATTTAGAAGTAGGAGCAAAAAAAGTAATTCTTACTGCTCCTGGAAAAGGTGATGGTGTTGGTACTTATGTAGTAGGAGTTAATGCTGATACTTACAAGCATAAGGACTTTGATATTTTAAGTAACGCAAGTTGTACTACAAACTGTTTGGCGCCAGTAGTTAAAGTACTGGATCAAACTTTTGGTATTAATAAAGGTTTGATGACCACAATCCACAGCTATACAGGCGATCAAAGGATTTTGGATAATAGTCATAGAGACTTAAGGAGAGCTAGAGCAGCAGCAGCTAATATTGTTCCTACTTCAACTGGTGCTGCTAAAGCAGTTGCTTTGGTTTACCCAGAAATGAAGGGAAAACTAACTGGTATTGCGATGAGAGTCCCTACACCAAATGTTTCAGCAGTTGACTTGGTCTTTGAATCTTCTAAATCTGTAACCAGTGAAGAAGTAAATAATGCCCTCAAGGAATCTTCCTTGGGTTCTATGAAGGGAATTATTAAGTATGGCGACGAACCTTTAGTTTCAAGTGATTATGCAGGAACTAATGAGTCATCTATCGTAGATAGTGATCTTACAATGAGTATTGGGGATAATCTTGTTAAAGTCCTTGCTTGGTATGACAATGAGTGGGGTTATAGTCAGAGAGTTGTCGATTTAGCTGAGATTGTTGCAAAAAACTGGGAATAATTAAAAGTGCGAGAAAGGCTTAGAGTTCAATATGGTATTTTTCGTAGGGTTTGTAAATTCCACTGTTGCTTCCCCTTGAGAGAAATACCCTATTTCTCTAATGTTTTTATCTATTTTTAAAAAATTCTTTGCCCATTTTTTTGGTAGTGAAAAGACTAATTTGTAATCTTCCCCTCCATAAAAATAATATTTGTCCCATTCATCTCCTTTAGGCCAATCTTTATGCTTGGGTATTTTTTCGTAATCAATAATTGCTTTACAGTTACTTTCAATTGATAAATCTTTTAAGGCTTGAATTAAACCATCGCTACTATCAGTACATCCAATTTTTGTTATTTTTTTATCAGTACGCGTTTTAAGAAGTTTTTTGTGGAAATTAGGTTTAAGTCTTGGTCTCCAAAATTGTTGAAGTGATTCACTGATCAGTTTCTCTGTGAGAAAAACATCATTATCAAAATTACTGTCACTTTTTATCATCAATCCTAGTTTGCTAAGACCATGAACCCCAGTTGTCAAGATGATCTCTCCAGGTTTACATGCATTCCTTCGCAATTTCAATTCCCCTTGCACGCCTAAAGCTGCAATTGAGATCACTTTTTCTTTGCCTAATGAGCAGTCTCCTCCAATAATTACACCACCATAGTGATTTAATGCTTGATTTACCCCTTTATATAATTCTTCAATCCAACTCAATTTTGTTTTGGCTGGAATTATAAGACTAATAGTAATCCCAATAGTTTTTTTGCTGCCACTTGATAATAAGTCTGATATATTACTTGCTACTGCTTTCCATCCTAGATCTAGAGGGGATATTGTGTCTTCACTAAAATGTACATTTTCTACCAATGCATCGGCATTGACAATTATATTATTATTTTTACTTTTTACGAAGCCGCAGTCGTCTGAAACTTGATTCTTAGGCATATATTTCGCAAGCCTTTTGATTAATTCTTTTTCTCCAATATCTTTTAATAATTTTTTATGCATTTGATTTGAGGTTGTCAATTCCCTCTAAAACATCAATGGATATTATCGTATCGTCTTTTGTTAATTCTTCTAATATTTCAAATCCTTCCACAACGTAACCAAATGCAGCATTCCTTCCATCAATTAAATTGCGGCCAGCTGGATTAAGTTCTGCCTCATATAAAAAAAAGAAAAATTGAGATGAACCATCATCTACTGCTGTATTTGAATGTGACCAGCCTAGTGTTCCCAGTGTTGCGAATGGTAAAGTTGGTGTTTCTGTGTATAAACCTAATTCTTCAAAAGTCTGATTGTAAAACGTCTCTTCTTGATTAGGTATTCTTATTTCAAGTGGAACGTGTCGTTCTTCATTTGTATCAGGATCTACGTATCCAATTTCTTCGCCAATTGGATCCCCTGTTTGAAGAACAAAAAATTCTTCTGCCCTATTGATTGGTAAATTATTATAAAAGTTTTTGGATGATAAGTCGATAAATGCCCCTGCAGTTAGTGGAGCATTAAAACCATCTATGATTGCTTCCATATCTCCTTTGGAAGTCTGTATTTTAACTTTTGCTCTTCCTAGTAATCTAGGAAGATTATCAAATTCGCTGGGAATCGAATATGGAAATTTACTCGGTAAAAAATATTCTTCTAGGCCGCCTATCTTATCTAAAGCTTCTTTTCTAGTTGCTATAAAAGCATATTTGTCTTTTAATTTGGCATTGTTTTGAAGATTATCAAAATTTTCTTTTAGTTCTAAAAATGTTTTTTCAGCAGTTTTTTGTTTTTCAGAAGGTAATTGTTCTTTAATTCTACTTTGGTGTTTTTTTAGTAAAGATTGACATTTTGTAACAGTTTTTGCAAGGGCTGGCCACCTCCCACCTCGTATAAGGTTGCTTGTTTCTTCTAATTTATGTTGAATTTCTTGAAGCTCAACTTGCTTTACAGGGAGAGCGTTTCTAAGGATTGTATTAGGGTCTTTGACAGCGTTTCCATTAGGTAAATCAGCGAAAACTTGAATTGGATTGAAGAAAAAAACTTGTATAAATATGATTAATAGAATAAAACAATGTTTGTTCTGATTTGATAAGAATTTTTGCATAGCACTCTTGCAGGTTTATGATCCTTGGGGATGTAATACAGGAATGATTTCCAGTAACGATTTTCGCACAGGTACAACCATCGAACTAGATGGACAAGTTTGGCGAGTTGTAGAATTTCTACATGTCAAGCCTGGTAAGGGTTCTGCTTTCGTGCGAACAAAATTAAAATCAGTTCAAAGCGGCAATGTAGTTGAAAAAACTTTTAGAGCCGGAGAATCAGTACAGCAGGCTATCCTTGAAAAGTCTAACCTGCAACATACTTATGTGGAGTCTGGAGATTATGTTTTTATGGATATGATCAGTTTTGAAGAAACCAGACTGTCTATCGAGCAAATTGGAAAGGGTGCAAAGTATTTGAAAGAGGGAATGGAGGTTAATGTAATTTACTATAATGGTAAGGTTTTAGAAGTAGAACTTCCAATATCTATTACTCTAAAAGTGACAGAAACAGATCCAGGGATTAAGGGAGATACAGCAAGTGGGGGCACAAAACCAGCTATTCTAGAAACAGGTGCTCAAGTTATGGTCCCTTTATTTATTTCAGTTGGAGAAATGATTAAGGTTGATACTCGTAACGATAGCTATCTTGGACGCGAAAACTAATGGTTATGAAATTAGATCATGATGACTTAAATCGCTTAATAGAAAAAATTTCTTCAAGCGATATTCAAGAATTCTCTTTAGAGGGAGAAGATTTTAAACTTGAAATAAAAAGGAATTTGTTTAACAACAATCAATCCTCTAATAATTATTTAGCTACTCAAAATTCTTTAGAAAAGCAGCAAATTATTGCCACGCAAAATCCTTCCAGTGATAATATTGCACTTGCAAACACGGCTGAAGCGGCTCAAGTCCCTCCTCCTGGACGCTCAGATCTTGTTGAAATAACCTCACCTATGGTTGGCACCTTTTATAGGGCTTCAGCCCCTGGCGAGGAGCCATTCGTTGAATTAGGTACTAAGGTTAAGGTTGGTCAAACTATTTGTATCTTAGAAGCTATGAAATTAATGAATGAAATTGAATCGGAATTTAATGCTGAAATAGTAGAGATACTTGTCGAAAACGGAACTCCAGTAGAATTTGGACAAGTTTTAATGCGTGTTAAGCAGTCTTGACCTTTTAGTTAACTCAATAGCAGTTTTTATGGCCTCAATCATGCTTTGAGATTGAGCGATACCTTTCCCTGCAATATCAAAACCAGTTCCATGATCTGGAGATGTTCTTATAAACGGTAATCCTAAAGTTGTATTTACTGAGTAATTAAGAGCTATAACTTTCATAGGTATTAATCCTTGATCATGGTACATAGCAAGAATCCCATCATGTCTTTCTGCTTCTTTTTCTCTCCAAGCTTTTGCAGATGAATTCCAACAAGTGTCAGGAGAAATTGGTCCAGATAATTTAATTTCTTTATTTTTTGCGCTCCAAGTCATTATTGCATCATTTATCCAATTTTTTTCTTCACTTCCCAATATCCCCTCTTCTCCCGCATGAGGATTTAAACCCGCTACTTTTAGTGTGGGATTTTTCAAATAATTACTACAAAACTCAGACAGCATATCTAGTTTTGAATGAATTAATTTTAAGGTTAGTTTTTTGGGCACTTCACAAAGAGCTATATGTGTTGTTGCTAATAACGTATTGAATCTCCAACCAGTAATAGGCGACTTTGCTGTAAATAGCATACCGACATTTTTTATTCCACAAGATTCTGCTAATACTTCTGTTTGTCCAGAGAAGATATGTCCTGCTAATGACCATGACTTTTTGCATATAGGACCGGTAACTAGTGCTGAACCAGGGTGTTTTTTGACAATTTCAATTGCTTTTTTCAAGTAATGAAAACTTGCATTCCCAAAACTTATTTTAGGATTACTAATTTCAAAAGGAATATTAATATCGTGTATTTCATAATTATCTGGATCTACGATGTGTTCCACGCCTACAGATTTAAGATTTATATATGTGTCTTGTAAGATTTTTTTTGATCCAACTATTAAAACATCAATATCTTTAGGAATCTCGTTAGAATTTAAGGCTTTTAAAATTATTTCAGGGCCTATACCAGACTCATCCCCAACACTGAGAATAATTTTACATTTATCATGTATTTTATTTTTTGTAGAATTCATAAATATAATTACGACTTTTTAAAAAATACTTTAAAACTAGCCAAATAAACATTTAATTATTAGTTTTAAATATCAATAAGACAATTTTTTAGTCCTACTTTATAATTTTTATAAAGAAGCTTATAACCTAGTGTCTCACATAATAGTTTATTAGAAACTCTTCTATTTTCTATCCAGAATGATTGAGCGATTGGAGATAAATCTTTTTTTGCTTCTTCAAATAAAATTGGTTTTGGCATTTGTAGGCCAAGTAAGTCGTAACAATATTGAATAACCTCTAGCTGAGAACAAGGTTCATCATCAGCAATGTTAATAATGCGATAGAAATTTAAACTATTTCTATTTTGTAGTAAATATATAATCGCATTTGTAATATCATCAACATGTATTCTTGAAAATACCTGATTCTTTTTAGAGATAATTCTAATTTTTTTATTTTTAATTGCTTCAAATGTAGATCTTCCTGGACCATATATTCCAGGCAATCTAAAAATCTGTATTGGTAACTTTGATTCGATCCATTCTTTTTCACAATTTAATCGCTTTTGACTTCGTGCTTGAAAAGGATTAGGGTGATTTTTTTCTGAAACCCATTTTCCATATGTATTGCCGTAGACTCCAGTAGTTGATAAATAGCCAACCCAATCAAGGGGTAAATTTTCTAGTTTGCTTTTCATGGTTTTCAAGACGGGATCATTCCCATCTTTCCCTGGAGGTATACAACTTAAAATATGTGTTACGCCATCAAAAATTTCTTCATCAGGAATAATATTTTTCTCACTATCGAATACAAAACTATTTGGATCATTTTTTCTAGACCTAGAACTTGTTAAAGCAGTGCATCCAAGTTTTCTGATTTTTTGAGCAAAAACATTGCCGCTAAAACCGCATCCAAATATTAAGAATTTTTTTTTAGAACTTATTGAACTTGCCAGACTCTTCATGCTGTATTAAAGTAGTACATATGTATTATCCAAAATGAAGACATTAATTAATTCTCCAACCAAACTAGATACTTTTAGATTAAGAAATCAAACTTCTCATTTAAGGCAAAAGGTTAAAAGTTCATCAACTTTAGTTGACTTTAAATTCTACCAAAAATTCTTTATGATTCTTACAGGATTGTCTATATTTTTAATATTCCCAGAACAACCAAAAGACTTAGAAAGTGTATGTAATACTTATTATTCCAAGCAAATATGTAATGTCTGGTAATTAAGCGGCTTTAAAATTCGTTTTGTTTTCTTTAGGTTTATTATTTTTAAAATTAGGATTAGCCCATTCCAATAATCTTATTGCTAATTTTAAATCTCCTTCTATCCATGCTCTAATAGCCATTGCTCTTCTGGGATCATAGAATCTTTGTTTCCTATACCAATACATCGCATTCTCATCTGATTTGTCCCCATTGCAAGATAGACATGCTGGAACACAATTTTCAGTTGTACTTAAACCACCTTGACTTCGTGGTAAAACATGATCAATAGATTCTGAAGGTTTTCCGCAATATATACAACTTTTTCCTGTAAATCGATGAATTGACTGTCGCCATTGTCTGAATCTAAACTTAGGACAGAAATCCTCTAAAAACACAGCATCATCAATATGCATTCAGTCAATTTGTTTAAATAAATAATGACTTAAATGTTTTTAAAGTCAATATCGATTTATTACTTTATAGGTATTTTTTAGGCATAAAAATATCATTTAGGTGTTGATATATACAAAATCTTACGATCTTTACTTACTAAAAATACTAATTTTATGAAATTTAGTAACTATATCTATCGATGATTTCTTCAGAATAATCTTGACTAGTTTCTTCTAATTCTCTTTCTAATCTTTTTCTTTTTTCTTGTTTTTCTATAGCTTCCTTTTCAATTCTTTCTTCTTCTTTTTGTAAATCTCTTATAAGTTTCCTATTTGGATGAAGGTTATCTAAGTATTGAACGCAATATTTAAATTTTTCTCTTTCTCTTATAACTGTTTCAGTAATTTGCGCTGCTGCATTTTTAGGTGAAACTTTAAAAAATCCTCCTTTTTGTCTTTTTATATATGAGTATGCTGCATCCCAGCTACTTTCATGGTCATTCCCTCCATCTCTCATCGTACAAAAAATTTCTGCTGCAAATGAACTAGCATTTACTTCTGATGTAGTAAAGGCTAAAGGAGTAAATATTCCTAAAGTTAATATTATTAGTTTTTTATGATTAGATTTTTTCATTACACATTTTCTTCTATTTAAAAATATCTTGTATTGATAATATGTCTATAGAAATTTAAGATTTTATTAATCCAAATAAATTCAAGCATTTTACCACTAAAGGAAGAATGAGAAGTACAGTAATTAACCTTACTGCGTGTAAAGTTGCGACGGCGGCTCCTACTCCATATTCTGATCCTACAAGACTCATCCCGCTAATACCCCCTGGCGCAGCTCCTAGAATTGTTGTTATCACATCTATATTAAGTAATCTGCTTGTCCATAATCCAATTGCTAATCCTGTAATAACTAAAGTAAAAGTTATTAAAATAGCTGGCCTCCATAAACTTTGAAGATCAATTAATGAGTCTTTAGTTAACGATGTACCAATAACTGTTCCAATTCCAATTTCTAATATTGTTCTTGTACCAATTGGCCACTCTGCTAAATCCACTTTGCCACTAATGCTAAGTATGCTTGCCCCAATTAAAGCCCCGGCCAGTGGGGCTGCAGGAATCCCAGTTTTTAATGCTAACGCCCCAAAAAAACCACCAGCTATTAGATAATAAATTAGATTTATATTTGGCATGAAATTTTTTATATGTTTGAAAATAATATTAGAAAAGAAAATTTGGTCTGGGGTTTTTACTCACAATATTTTTTAAATCCATATAATCTTTACACTAGTCGGGATAAAATTATATAGACCATTATTTGTTATGGATTTAAAAATTTCTTCTAAAAGTAAGAAAAATACGATTAAGAAAAAATTATCTTTTCTTATGGGAATTTACCAACTTTAAAAGATAGTATTTGTTCTCGCGATTGCTTGAACTAATGGCGATGAAAAATCCCTAATTTTGAGACAAAATATAGTTGAACTTTGTGAAAATATTAGAAACAAAGAACATAAATCAATTTATTTTAAATGTTTCGAAGCGACCGCTAAAGCCTCTCCTGCTTGTTGAGCTGTAATTTTCTTTTGATCTAGTAGGGTATTGCTAATAGCTGAAATTACTGAAATAATATCTCTATCATTAACATAACCTAAGTGTCCGACTCTAAATATTTCTCCTTTCAAATGGTCTTGACCACCAGCTAATAATATATCAAATTTATTTTTTATTTTTTTTCTAAACTCTTCAGCATCAATTCCATCTGTAGCTATAGCGGTGACGGCAGGACTTAAATGTTCTTCATCAGCAAATAAATTCATATTAAGAGCTTTTGCAGCGTTACTAACTGCTAATTTATGTCTATTGTGTCTGGCAAAAATATTTCCTAATCCTTCTTCTCGCATCATTTTTAAAGCTTCATCTAAAGCAAAAACCAAATTTACTGCTGGAGTATATGGATTACTATTGCTTAAAAGACTTTTTCTGTAAGATTTTAAATTTAAATAAAATTTAGGTAAATTAGAATCTTCTGATGCTTGCCATGCTTTTGTACTCATTGATATAAAGCTTAGTCCTGGCGGTATCATGTAACCTTTTTGTGATCCAGAAGCTACAATATCTAGTTCCCATTCATCTACTGGTACGTTGCAAGCTCCAATACTTGTGACACAGTCGATAATTGATAATGCTTGTTTGTGATTACGAATATGAGAACTTATCATTTGTAGATCATTTATTACTCCGGTTGAGGTTTCTGAATGGGTTAAGATGACAGCTTTAATTTCCTTTTGCTTATCTTCTTCTAGTATCTTTTTAAAATCCTCTGGATTTAATGGTTTCCCCCATTCAGCATCAATTTTAATTACTTCCAAACCAAATTCTTTGGCAACCTTGACCCATCTTTGACCAAATTTGCCATTTTCTCCGCAAATAACTTTGTCTCCTTTGCTAAGAGTATTAATTATGCCAGCTTCCATGGCAGCAGTCCCACTTCCAGTAATTGTTAATACATCATTTTCGGTTTGATGAAGCCACTTTAGATTTTCAGTAGTAATCTTAACAAGATCTTGAAAGTCTTTACTTCTATGACCAATTGGGTGTTTCCCTAAGGCTTGTAAAACTTTTTCTGGAACTGGTGTAGGACCAGGAATCATCAGAGATAATTTTTCTTGTATGGCCACTTTTTAATTAATAGGTCATTCTTAGATTAGTTGTCATTAACTATTTTTCAATTACTTGATTTGAAAAAAGGATTTTCTTTACCTTTATGGGTTGCGGGTGCTGCTAAATCAGCCTTAAAACATTTATTAGGATCTTCATTTCAAAATTATGAATTAATTAAAATTCCTAATGAGAAAAGACTGATAAAAATTGAAGTATATTCTGCTGCTTTAATTCAAGGTAATTCGCATGCAATGGGAATTACTTATGCGAAGTCTGGTTTAGCACTTGATTTAACTCAAAATTTGGAAATATGGACAATAGTTTCTTTAGAAAGAAGTTTAGTCAAAAATATTACAAAAAAAAATCAGATAAATATTATTGCAGGTGATGGAGTTGGTATTGATCAAAATACATCCGAGATATGTATTTCTTTTTTTGCGAAAGAAGTATTATATGTAAATTTATTAGATATTATTCCAGAGGGCTTTAAATTAAATCTTGAAATTATTTTTCCAAATGGAAAATGTTTGGCGGAGAGAACTAGTAATAAATCATTTGGGATTGTCGAAGGATTATCAATTATTGGAACTAGTGCTGATACTTTTTCAAGTGCATCTCCTGATCAATTAAAACATGCAAAGGGAGAGCTTGAGCATGTAATTAAAAATAATTTTAAGGGACAACTAATTTTTGTTATTGGTGAAAACGGATTAAATTTGGCAAAAAGTTGCAATATAAAATTTCCTATTATTAAAGTCGGCAATTGGATAGGACCATTATTAGTTGATGCTGCAATTAAAAATGTAAAAACTGTTATTCTGTTCGGTTATCATGGCAAATTAATTAAATTAGCTGGCGGTATTTTTCATACTCATAATCATATAGCTGATGGGAGAATTGAAATTCTTGTTTATTTAGCTGTAAAAGAAAAAATTCCAATTGAAGTAATTATGAAATTATCTAATTTAAATAGCATTGAGGAATCTTTCTTATTGCTTGAAGAATTTAGTAAATCTAAAGCTGATAAATTGTGGAATAAATTATCAAATTATGTTGAGGAGCGCTCTTTTGAATATGTTAATAAATATTTAAAGACAGATATGCAAATTGCTGCAGTTATTTTTGATAGGCAAAGAAAAATAAGGTGGTCTGGCTGTAATGGCAAAGGCTATATTTCTTCTTTTGCATGTGATTAATATTTGATTATGCTTTTGCAATATTTTGAGCTAACTTTTATACATGAGTCAAAAATTATTAAAAAAGGAAAGGGATCCCTCAATATTAATATTGGATTTTGGATCTCAATATTCTGAACTAATTGCTAGGAGAGTTAGAGAAATCAACGTTTTTTCTCTTGTAGTAAGTAATTACATTGCAATTGAGGATATTCAAAATATTAATCCAAAAGGGATAATTTTAAGCGGCGGGCCAAACTCAGTCTATGAAGAAAATGCTCCTACCTGTGATCAGGCAATTTTTAGTTTAGGGATTCCTGTTCTTGGTATTTGCTATGGGATGCAATTAATGGTTAAAGAACTTGGAGGAACAGTCACTCCAGCAATCAAGAAAGCTGAATATGGTAGAGCCCCTATAAATATTGATTCAAATATAGATTTGCTTTCTAATGTTGAGGAAAAATCGATAATGTGGATGAGTCATGGAGATTCAATTAATAACTTACCTAATGGATTTATTAAAATTGCGCATACTGAGAATACAATTCATGCGGCAATTGCAAATAATCAAAACAAATTATTTGGTGTTCAATTTCATCCAGAAGTCATTCATTCAGAGTTTGGAATGACTGTAATTAAAAATTTTGTTTATTCAATTTCTAAATGTGCGCCTAATTGGAATACTCAAACCTTTTTAGAAGAGACAATTCCTAGAATTAAGGACCAAGTTGGTAACAAGAAAGTATTACTTGCTCTATCAGGCGGTGTTGATTCATCAACTTTAGCTTTTCTTCTTCATAAAGCAATCGGTAATCAACTTACATGTATGTTTATTGATCAAGGTTTCATGAGAAAAGGTGAACCTGAATTTTTAATGGATTTTTTTGATAAGAAATTTCATATTAAGGTTGAATATATTAATGCAAGAGAAAGATTTATTAAGAAATTAAAGGGAGTTTCTGATCCAGAAAAAAAACGAAAAATTATAGGTGGAGAATTTATAAGTGTTTTTGAAGAGGAAAGTAACCGATTAGGTCCGTTTGAGTACTTAGCACAAGGAACCCTGTATCCTGATGTTATTGAAAGTGCCGGTACAAATGTTGATCCTAAAACAGGTGAGAGGATAGCTGTTAAAATAAAAAGTCATCACAATGTAGGGGGATTACCTAAAGATTTACAATTTAAATTAGTTGAACCATTAAGAAAACTTTTTAAAGACGAAGTTAGAAGACTAGGAGGGGCTTTAGGATTGCCGGATGAAATCATAAAAAGGCATCCATTCCCAGGCCCAGGATTAGCTATAAGAATTTTGGGTGAAGTAACTGATGAAAAATTAAATTGTTTAAGAGATGCCGATTGGATAGTTAGAGATGAAATAAAAAAAGCTGGTCTTTATAATGATATATGGCAAGCCTTTGCAGTATTGTTACCTGTCAGAACTGTAGGAGTTATGGGTGATAAAAGAACGTATGCTTGGCCAGTAGTCTTAAGATGCGTGTCAAGTGAAGATGGTATGACAGCGGATTGGTCAAAAATTCCTTTTGAAATTTTAGAAAGAATATCTAATAGAATCGTCAATGAAGTGGTTCAAGTAAATAGAGTTGTTTATGATGTTACTAGTAAGCCTCCTGGAACAATTGAGTGGGAATGAGTTATACACCCAAATGTAAGTAATAGATTGAAAAAGTCGGGGTAGAAAAAATATGCTGCAGAATCCATTTATAGATTCAATAATTTTTAACGGTGTTATAGAGTGGTAATAAACTTCCTTTTAGCCCCTTTGTATAGGCGTGTTAATATTAAATATAGATTTTTTTATTGAGTGAATTTTAAAAATATTCTTTCGAATAAATTTCAACTGTCTAGAGATATAGGCATTGATTTAGGTACTGCCAATACTCTTATTCATGTATCTGGTAAAGGTGTAGTTCTGGAACAA
>QCGD01000010.1 GCA_003280025.1 Prochlorococcus sp. AG-363-P06
GGTAAAAGAAGAAATTCAGATTTTAGGGAGAATACAAGTAGGAATTTTAATAAAGTTGGTCGATGGGTATCTGACAAGGTGGATTTATTTTTTGATGAAGAAAATGATGATTGGTATGATGATGACAATTTTTATGAACATGAAAGGGAGATTAAAACTTTTAAAAGAGAATCAAGTTCTATTCAAACTTCTCAACCATATTCAAAAAGACCTTTAGAAGCATTATCTTTGAGGCAACCTAAAGGTAGTCAAACAACTGAGCAGAAAATATTGCCTTATGCTCAAGAAAGTAACTTTGAAGATTGGCCTGATGAATTTGATTTTAAGGTAGATAGATGGCAAAGATCTTCAGAACAAGATAGGAATACTGTTAGAGATCAAGATCTACAGCGTGGCGGGGCATCAAAAGCGAGAAATCTTCCTAGATCAAGAAGAAGAAAAAGAGTATAACTTTTTAAATTCTTTAATTCCTGAAGGGCCCAGAAAAGTTTCTAGATATGGGTTGAATACTTCTCTAATAATAGTTAAGGGTTTTTTGTCACGAAAAAATCTATAGTTTCTTGACCAGTATGGACCTTTAAAAACAAATTTATCCTCTAACCATTTTGAATTAACAAGTGAAATACTATCAACTTCTCTAAACAATTCTGATCTATCTTGGGTTAAATTCTTCCATATTGGTTCCTCTTTTGCTTTTAAGTTTTCACTAACTTGCTCTGCATTCCACCAACTTTCAGCCCATGCTAGATTTTTGTTTTGGTTATTAATCCAGACTTGTCTTCTTATTAAAGGACCTTTTAATTGATTTAGTTTTTTAGGACCTTCTTGGTTGGATAAAGGATCGAGTTGCATACAGATTAATTTAATTTTTGTTTCTTGATTAGTTAAAAGTTGTAGATGTCTTGTCGGACTTCCATCTCCAAGTAACATTAATTTCCATGATCCAGATATTTTTGGTAAGGAATTTTTTATTAAGAAAGTGGAAGCTTTCTCTTCCCATAAAATTTTTGGAGAGTTAAAGAGTTTATTATTCAGTGCTTTAATCAGTTACTTTTAAGATGATAACTTTTTTCAGCCAAATTATTTGACTTTTCTTTTTTTATTTCCTTTATTTTCAGCCAAACTAGTAATGCAGTTAAATCGGCTTTACTAACTCCAGGAATTTTAGAAGCATCACCAAAATTCGTTGGTTTTATTTTATTTAAATTTTCTCTAGCTTCTAAAGACAAAGTATCTATCTTCTCATAATTTATGTCTTTAGATAGAGATTTGAGACTCTGTCGATTTATCTGATCTATATTGTTTTTTTGTCTTTTGAGGTAACCCTCGTATTTGATATCTATTTCAACGCCTTCAAAAATTGCTACAGGTAAATTGTCTTCTATTAAATCAAATTTAATTAGATCTGAATAATGAAGATTTGGTCTTTTTAAAAGGTCTTTTAATGAAGTAGATCCTTTTATTTTTGATCCACTTTCAGATTCTATTTTTTTTGCAACTTCATCAGTATTTTTTACACGTGTATTTTCTAATCGTAATTTTTCCTTTTCAAGTAATTGCATTTTTTCTTTGTAAGCAAACCACCTTTGCTCATCGATTAGTCCTATTTCATAACCTAATGGGGTCAACCTTCTATCTGCGTTATCTCCTCTTAATGTCAACCTATATTCACTCCTACTGGTAAGAACCCTGTATGGTTCTTTCAGGTCTTTTGTAATTAAGTCATTAATCATTGTACCTATGTAGCTGCTTTCTCTACTAAAGATTAATGGGTCTTTCGTTTGCAACTTTCTTGTGGCATTGATACCAGCAACTAATCCTTGGGCAGCAGCTTCTTCATAGCCAGTTGTTCCATTGATTTGGCCAGCACTAAATAAATTCTCAATTTCTTTTGTTTCTAGGGATGAATTTAGTTGGGTAGCTGGGATGTATTCATATTCGACAGCATATGCGGGCCTTAACATTTTGCATTTAGTTAATCCAGGTAAGGTTCTTAGAAGTTCTAATTGAATATTTTCTGGCAAACCTGTCGAGAATCCTTGTACGTATATTTCAGGTGTATTTATTCCCTCTGGTTCTAAGAAAATTTGATGTGACTCTTTATCCGCAAATTTTACTATTTTGTCTTCAATTGAAGGACAATATCTTGGCCCTTTACTATCTATAAATCCACCGTATATCGGTGTTAAATGCAAATTTTCACGTATTAATTTATGTGTTCGAGGCGTTGTTCTTGTTATGTGACAACTAACTTGAGGCATATGATTTTTAATATTTGGATCAAATGAAAAATATCTATCAGCTGCTGTACTTGGTTGAATATCTAATTCATCAAAGATAATACTTTTTTTGTCTACTCTTGCAGGAGTCCCAGTTTTTAAACGTTCTGTTTTTATTCCAATTTTATGTAAGCTTTGAGTGAGCCCCTGAGCGGCTTGTTCGCCAGACCTGCCTGCTGACATCGATTTGTTTCCTATCCATATTCTACCTTCTAAGAAAGTCCCAGCTGTAATAATAATTGACTTCGCAGAATAGTAGCTACCAAAAAATGTTTTAACACCTTTTATTTGTTTTTTAATAGTTTTTGTTGAGTTTAGAGAAATGGTCTCAGTTCTATCAATATCAAGCTCAGTTATCATTGCTTCTTTCAAAGAAAGATTATCCGTATTTTGCAGAATTTCAATCATTCTTTTGGAATATTCTCTTTTATCTGTTTGAGCTCTTAACGCCCAGACAGCTGGTCCTCTACTAGCATTTAAGATCCTTTTTTGTATTGCTGTTTCATCTGCTAATTTTCCAATTATTCCACCTAAAGCATCAACTTCATGCACTAATTGACTTTTAGCTGGCCCTCCAACGGCAGGGTTACAAGGTTGCCAGGCAATTCTATCTAAATTAATTGTAAATAAAGCCGTTGAAAATCCTAATTTTGCTGTAGTTATTGCAGCTTCGCATCCAGCATGACCTCCTCCAATTACAATAATGTCATAAGATTCATTTGGTGATTTATGATCTTGCATTTTATGATTAATTTAATTTGCCAGATTCCTAAATCTTGTGAATTGGGGTTCAAATAATAATTTAACAGTTCCTATAGGTCCATTTCTATGTTTAGTGACAATAATTTCAGTTATGCCTCTATCTTCAGTCTCTGCATTGTAATACTCATCTCTATATATCATTAAAACTAAATCTGCATCTTGTTCTATAGAACCTGATTCTCTAAGGTCGCTTAACATTGGTCTTTTATTTGTTCGAGACTCTACTCCCCTACTTAGTTGAGACAAAGCAACTACTGGTACTTTTAATTCTCTAGCCATACTTTTCAGACCTCTTGTAATACGTGATAGCTCTTGAACTCTATTATCAGGAGTTGTTCCTTCCATTAATTGCAGATAATCAATTACTATTAGTCCAAGTTCTTTTTTTTGTTCAGCAATCAATCTTCTACATAGAGATCTCATCTCTAGTACACCTAAATTAGGTTTGTCGTCTATAAAGATTGGTAGCTGACCTAATGAATTAATCCCTTCTCCAAGTAAAGGCCATTCATCTTGCTGAAGTCTTCCTGTTCTCAATCTGCCACTTTCAATGCCTACTTCCATGGACAATAATCTATAAGTTAGCTGTTCCTTACTCATTTCAAGACTAAATACACAAACAGGTAAATCTTGAGATTGAGCTACATTTTTTGCAAGATTGAGAACTATTGAGGTTTTTCCCATAGATGGTCTTCCAGCAACAATTATCAAATCACTTCTTTGGAAACCATTAGTCATCGCATCAAGATCGTAAAAGTTCACTGGAATACCTGGTACAGATTTTCCTAATGATCTCGACTCTATTTCATTGAAAGTACTAGTTAGGATTTCTGCTGCTTGAGTAAGTCCTTTTGATGGTTTTTCTTGACTGATCTCAAAAATTTTTTGTTCGGCTTTATCTAATACTTCATTAGTATCTTGAGTTTGATCAAAGCCTAGTTGCACAACTTCGTTGCCAGAACGTATGAGTTGTCTTCTTATGAATTTATCACTAATTAGATTTGCAACTTGTTCTATGGAAGCTGTTGATGAAACATTCTCTACTAATTCAACTAATTTATTGTTACCTCCAATTTTTTCTAGTGATCCATTATCTGCAAGCCATGCACTCATTGAAGTTAGATCTGTTGGTTTTCCCTGAGTATGCAACATTAATGCTGTTCTATAAATCTCTTGATGTGCATTTATATAAAAAGCTTCTGGCTTGATCAGGTCTGCAATTCTTCCTATTGCATCTGGGTCTAGTAGTATTCCTCCTAAAACTGCTTCTTCAGCTTGAATATTTTGGGGTGGGACCAACCCTGCATTTTCACTATTAAAATCTCTTTTCAAGTTTTTATTTGATCCATTATTAGAAAAAGGAACAGAAACCATATCTTTAAATGCTTAGATATCTACTTTGGCTACTTTTCAAAATTATGCAACAAAGTTATTAACTTTTTACGTCAATTTTGACTTCTGCATTTACTTCGGGATGTAGTTTTATTTTCACAACATAGGAACCTAAATTATGAATATCGGGGACTGTTATTGTTCTTCTGTCAATTTGTTTTTTAGTTGTTGCTTCTATTGCTTCAGCAACATCTCCGTTAGTGACTGTTCCAAAAAGGACTCCATCTTCCCCAACTTGTTTTTTAATTGTAAACCTACCTATTGTTTTTAAAGCAGTTTCAAAATCAACTGCTTCTTGTTTTAAATTGTCAGCAGCAATTTTTTCTTTGGCTTTTTTCCTTTCTATTTGTTTGAGAACTGCTGGTGTGACATTAACCGCCTTACCAAAAGGTAATAGAAAGTTTCTTGCATAACCAGGAGCAACCTCAACAATATCACCATCTTTACCTAGAGAAGAGATAGATTCTGTTAATGCAACTTGTACTCTTTTAGCCATGAAAATATTTATTAATGTATTTAATAATAAGACCTAGAGGGTAATTTTACTTTTTTTGCAAGTCCTAATTTAGCAAGAATCTTAATATGTTCCCAAGTTATATCGATTTGTCCTTTAAATAAACCTTGTCTTGCTGAATTTGGAAAAGCATGATGGTTATTATGCCAACCTTCTCCAAATGTTAGCGCAGCAACCCAAGCATTGTTTTTGGAGGAATCACCACTTTGAAAAGGAGCTTCTCCCCAACAATGAGTAGCAGAGTTTACTAACCAAGTTATGTGATATACAACAACAAGTCTCAAAGGTATCCCCCATAGGACTAAAGACCAACCGCCAACTCCTAGTTGTTCTCCAATTGCATAGAGAGATAGACCAATAGGAATTTGTAAAAATAAGAAATATTTGTTGAGAAATCTATAATATGGATCTTTAATTAAATCTGCACTTAGTTTGGGCACAGCTTGCAGAGCCTCAACATCTTTAAACATCCAACCCATGTGACTCCACCAAAAACCCCTTTTGCTGTTGTGATGGTCGACTTCTGTATCTGAGAAAGAGTGATGATGCCTATGTAAACCCACCCAATCTATTGGTCCATGCTGGCAGCTAATAGCTCCACAAGTAGCAAAAAATCTCTCTAACCATCTTGGTAGAATGAAAGACCTATGCGAAAGTAATCTGTGATATCCAAGAGTGACTCCTAAACAAGCAGTAACCCAGTAAAAGAATAATAATGAAATTACTGCTGGGATACTCCAGAATTTTGGTTGTAACGCTATCAGTGAAAGTATATGAATTGTTATCATAAAAACAATGGTTCCCCATGTTTTATGTAATCTTGGAGGGTATTTTTTTGAATGACTAGAGGGCTCCATCAATTTTGCAGACAGTTCTAAAACCCTTTCTGCTGGTACAGGTTTTTTAAATTTTGCTGTTTCTTGGAAGATAACTGAATTCATAATTATAGAAGGACTATTCTCAAAAATATCGATATGTAATGATATCATACTATATTATTGATAATATTAATTATTAGTGAGTACTGGATATCGCGATAAACTGTTAAAAGGTCGAAGGGCAATGGCTCATTTGATTCATCTTTGGCATGAAAGAAATGGCTGGTCTCATAGAGTTCTGCCTCTTTTATCAGAGACTCTTGACTTAGGCAGGGTGCATAATTCTCAAATTTCTAATCTTAGGAATGGAAAGTTATCGTCACCTGGCCCTGAGGTTTTTCTTGCTTTGGCTGAGGTTAATACGATTCTTGATCAAGGTATTGAAACAATCAGGGATCGTTTAGAAAGTGATTATCCAGAATTATGGAAGTCTTTGCAAGATTCTGCAGAGCCTTTAAGATGTGATTCTGGTTATCCGCTAACGGCAGGAGAGTTATTTGAAATTTTCTCAGGATTAAGATCTCTTCCTTCTTCTTTTGATTGGTACATAGAAGATGAAGAAGCTTGTGATTTAAGTGAAGCTCTTTCTCATCATTTTTGTCAGAACAGGCCTTGGAGATCATGTAAGGTTACAGTAATGGATGCTTATTCAGTAACGAAATCTACTCGAAGAGATCGTTTTGCTGAGGTAATAGCAGGAATAAGAGACTATTCAGCAGAAGAATTAGACGGTGAGCTTCTCGATTTATATGAGACTTCTAAAAAACTTTCTTATTGTGATGGAGTAGGACCTGATGCATTCCTAAAAGAACTAAGGAATTTAGTTGCTAAAAAAAAAAATAAGCTTTTATAGTAATGAAACAAAAAAATTATAATTTCAGATTGGCTGAAGATACGGTTTTTTCTGTTGAGGACGATCTAAGTAATATTTTTAAAGAAAGGTCGAATCAGGTGTTTTACAGATTAGATAATATTTTGAAGATTTTTAAGGAAGAAAAAGTTTCTACTAGTCACTTCAATCAATCTTCTGGGATTGGCTATGATGATATCTCTAGAGAAAAAATTGATGAGGTATTTGCAAGATTATTTCTTGCTCAAAAAGCAGCTGTAAGATTGCAATTTGTTAGTGGCACTCATGCAATAAGTTCTGTTTTATTCGGTATTTTAAGACCTGGGGATTTAATGTTATCTATTACAGGTCAACCTTATGACACCTTGGAAGAAGTTATAGGAATAAGGGGCAAAGGTAAAGGCTCATTAATCGATTTTGGAGTTAAATATAGACAAATAAATATTTGCGAAATAATTGATTCTTTTGAGGAAAAACTTGTCGATTTTTTTAAAAATAATTCATGTAAATTAGTCTTTATACAAAAAAGTTGTGGTTATAGTTGGAGAAAATCTCTCACTAATCATCAGATAGAGAATATCTGTAGTCTGATTCATTCTTTAAATCCTAACTGTATATGTTTTGTTGATAACTGTTATGGAGAGCTTGTTGAAGATAGTGAACCAATCACTAAAGGGGCAAATATCATTGCTGGTTCATTAATTAAAAATCTAGGAGGGACAATAGTACCTACAGGTGGGTATGTTGCAGGAGATTCAGATTTAGTTGAAATGGCCTGCTCTAGACTAACTTCACCAGGAATTGGTTCATCTGCAGGAATTAATTTCGGATTAGGAAGATTAATTTTGCAGGGTTTATTTTTAGCGCCACAAATGGTTCAAGAATCATTAAAGGGTGCGGATATGGTTGCTGCAGTGTTTCAAAAGTTGGGTTTTAAGGTTTTGCCAGAACCAGGAATGTATAGATCAGACATAATACAGTCAGTTAGATTAAATGATCCATATCTTGTTCAAAAAGTATGCCAGTCTTTTCAAAACTCCTCTCCTGTAGATTCTTTTTTAAACATTTCTTCATCACCAATGAATGGATATGATTCACAACTAGTGATGTCTGGAGGGACATTTATCGAAGGTAGTACAAGCGAATTTTCTGCTGATGCTCCTTTAAGAGAGCCATATAATATTTTTGTTCAAGGTGGTGTTCACATGGCTCACATCAAAATTGCATTAATTCAATTATTATATGAATTATTAGAGGAGAATTTTATTACACAAGAGTCTCTAATTTCTTCTTAAATTTAATCATGTCCTACAAGTTTCCAGATAACCTGCACTATGCAGATACCCATGAATATGTTGTTGAGGAAAAAGGATTATTAAAGATTGGTGTTAGTGAATTTGCTATAGATCAATTAGGAGATATTGTTTTTGTTGAATTAGCGGATTCAGGAGCTACTTTGCAAAAAGGTGAGACTTTTGGAACAATAGAATCTGTGAAAGCTGTAGAAGAAGTTTACCTCCCTTTTTCAGGAAAAATTATAGCTATCAATGAGACTGTTGTTGATAATCCTGAAGTATTGCAGAATGATCCAATTGGCGACGGTTGGTTAGTAATTTTTGAACCATTATCAACAGTTTCAATGGATGATTTGATGACTTCCGAACAATATAAATCAAAGGTTGTTCCAAAATAAAGCAAATTTTTCAAAAAGAGCTATTTTAAAGAAAATTATTTTGATATGAAATCAAAAGTTTTAGATTCTTTTATAGATAGACACCTTGGTTTGCGAGATATTGATGAGCAAAACATGCTAAGAAAACTTGGCTTTAATAATATTGATGAATTTATAGATAAAGTTATTCCTGAAGAAATTCAATTAAAAGATAAATCTTCTCAATTATTACCCCAAGGTTGCTCTGAAGCAGCAGCTTTGAATGAATTGGAAAAAATTGCTAATAAAAATATTAAGAAGAGATCCTTAATTGGACTTGGTTATTACGATAATTATCTGCCTAAAGTAATACAAAGGCATGTTTTGGAAAATCCAAGATGGTATACATCATATACACCTTATCAAGCAGAAATATCACAAGGAAGATTAGAAGCCTTATTTAATTTTCAAACCATAATTTGTGAGCTCACTGGTTTTTCTGTTGCTAATGCATCCCTTTTAGATGAGGCAACAGCTGCCTCAGAAGCCATGGCAATGAGTTTTGCTGCAAGAAAAAATAAATCTGCGAATGTTTTCTTAGTAGAGGCAAATGTTTTTGATCATAGTTTTAATGTTCTTTTGACTAGAGCAAAACCTTTGGGAATTACCTTAAAGCGTTTTAATCAAAAAGATTTGCCGAATTATAATGATGTATTTGGAATTTTGATACAATTGCCTGGGAAAAATGGCGAATTATTTGATCCAGAATTTTTAATATCCCAAGCACATAGATCAGAAATTCTTGTGACAGCAATAATTGATCCCCTTGCGCAAGTTTTAATAAAACCAATTGCTCAATTCGGTGTAGATGTTGCAGTGGGGAGTATGCAAAGATTTGGAGTCCCAATGGGTTTTGGCGGCCCTTATGCAGCATTTTTTGCGTGCAGTGAAAAATATAAAAGACTCATACCTGGAAGAATTGTTGGACAAACACTATCTAAAAATGGAGAAAAATCTCTTAGATTGGCATTGCAAACAAGAGAACAACATATAAGAAGAGAGAAGGCTACAAGTAATATTTGTACTGCTCAATCTTTGCTAGCAATAATTTCTTCTTTTTATGCTATTTATCATGGATCAGCAGGGTTAACAAAAATTGCAAAGAGATTAGTAAAGTTAAGAATTAACCTGGAATCATGTTTGTCTGAATTAGGGTTTGAGATTCCTGATGGCAGTAGGTTTGATAGTTTTGATGTTTATTCTGAAGAATCTGAAAAGATTCATAATGAGGCCCTAAAACACGGATATAACCTAAGGATTTTGCCTGTAGGATCAACAATTGAAGATTCAACTGGTTTTGGTATATCTCTTGATGAGCTTAGTGATGAAAAAGAAATAAATCAAATCTTAGTTTTCATAGCAAATGCTATTGGTAAAACAGAAGAGTTAAAGGAAATTTCATTTGAAAAGTGTTTTCTTATAGAGAGCATACCTTTGAGAAATGATGCATGGATGAAGCAAGAAATATTTACAAACTATCAAAGTGAAACTGAGTTAATGAGATACATATTTCGACTTGCTGAAAAAGATTTTTCTTTAGTGGATGGAATGATGCCATTAGGAAGCTGTACTATGAAATTAAATTCTGCAGCAGAATTAAGTCCAGTTTCTTGGACAAATTTGTCCTCAATCCATCCTTTTTCGCCTGAGAATCAAACTAAAGGCTATGCACAAATAATATCTGATCTTGAGAAATGGATAAGTGAAATTGTAGGTTTGAAATCAGTTTCTTTTCAACCCAACGCTGGTTCTCAAGGAGAGTTTGCAGGTTTATTAGCAATAAAATCTTATTTCGAATCAAAAGGTGATTTTTCTAGAAAAAAATGTTTAATTCCTAAAAGTGCGCATGGAACAAATCCAGCTAGTGCAGTTATGGCTGGCTTTAATGTAGTAACTATTGCATGTGATGCTGAAGGTAATATTGATTTTCAAGATTTGTTGGAAACGGTTCAGAAATTTGATAAACATGTTGGTGCTCTAATGTTGACTTATCCTTCTACTCATGGAGTTTTTGAATTACAAATAAAACAAATATGTGATTTAATTCACTCTGTTGGGGGATTCGTTTATTTAGATGGCGCTAATCTCAACGCTCAGGTTGGATTATGTAAAGCTGGTAATTATGGTGTAGATGTTTGTCATTTGAATTTGCACAAGACATTTTGTATTCCACATGGAGGAGGAGGTCCCGGAGTAGGTCCAGTTGCTGCATCAGAGACTTTAAGTCCATTCCTCCCTACTCATTCATTAAAAGCAAATGATGATTCTCATCAACAATATTCTGTTTCTTCCGCTCAGTTTGGAAGTGCCAGTATTCTTCCAATCAGTTGGATGTATATCAAAATGATTGGTCTAAGTGGTTTAAGGAAAGCAACTGCGCATGCAATTCTGTCTGCTAATTATATTGCTTATTCCTTAAAGCATAAATTTAAGATCCTCTACAAAGGAAAAAATAATTATGTTGCGCATGAATGTATTCTTGATTTTCGGGATTTAAAATCCAAAACTGGGTTGAGTGTAAATGATTTAGCGAAACGATTAATAGACTATAGCTTTCATGCGCCAACAATAAGTTGGCCTGTTCCGGAAACTGTAATGATAGAGCCTACTGAAAGTGAGAACTTGAAAGAATTAGATAGGTTTTGCGAAGCTATGCTCCTAATAGGTGAAGAAATTAATGAAATAGAAAATAATCTTGATTTAAGAAATAATAATGTAATCAGCAATTCCCCTCATACAATTAAAGAGTTGATTTCTGATAATTGGAATTACCCATATTCAAAAGAAAAAGCTTCTTTCCCTTACGTAACCAAATCTAATATCAAGTTTTGGTCTTCAGTTTCTCGAATTAATAATGCTTATGGTGATAGGAATTTAATTTGTTCTTGTAATGTAAATGATAATGATCTAATTCAAGAGAAGAAATGTGCTTAACAGACTAGCACCTTTATATTTTCTAAGTTAATATCAATTTGAATAAAAATTTAATATTTTTTAAAGAAATTTTTTTAAATTTTATTATTATCATATTCAAGCATCAAATTTTTTGGGGTATTTGAAGCTATGAGCAAAGAATCTAAATCTGGTAATGTTAAACACTTACCAATTAACAATTTGGACTTACCAAATTTTGTAAATAATTCCTCAGAGAATAATTCAAAAGTCTTCTCTCCAGAAGGAACAAATGTTATAAGAGTACCTTTTGGTAAACGATTTTCAAAGAAACAGAGACCTGAAAAGAATCAAAGAATTGCTACTTTAATCTTGCCGATAAGTTCTTACAATAGTCCTACACCCCCACATGTTGCTTAAATTAATTTAGTTTTGATCTATACCTTTTAGTGTTTTTGAATAATAATTTTGTAATTGCAAAGTTGCTTGATTCCAGTCCCATTTTTCAGCTTCATTTCTTGCTTCTTTTCTCATAAATTCTCTTTTGTCTTTGTTTTCTAGAATTTTTTTTGTAGCTTCAATTAAGCTTTGTTCTCCATTGTCTTTTTCATCAGGATCATATAAACAACCGTTAATACCATCGCTAATAATATCGGGTATGCCTCCTTTATTTGCTCCGATTACGGGACATCCCGCCGCCATTGCTTCTAATAGAACTAATCCAAGTGTTTCTGTACTTGAAGGAAATAAAAATATGTCTCCAGAGGCATAAGCGCTGGCAAGTTCATCGCCAGATAAATATCCTATGAAATTAGTCTTGGTATTTTCGAAGATTTTTTCAAGCTGGTTTCTATATGGTCCGTCACCTACAAGTGCTAGACATGCATTAGGAATACTTTCTAAAACTGGTTTTATTCTCTCAATTTGCTTTTCTGCTGATAACCTTCCTACATAAATCAATAGATAATTAGCATCCTTATATTTCCCAAATAATTTTTCTCTCATTTTCTCACTTCTTAAATCTGGTCGGAAACTGAAAGTATCTACTCCCCTTTGCCATAGAGCAGTCCTTTGAATACCTTTATCTTTTAACTCATTTACCATAGCTGTGGAAGTACATAAATTTAATAAGGCTTGATTGTGAGCTGCTTTTAGTAATTCCCATAAAAGTGGCTCCAACATACCCATACCGTAGTGTTCAAGATATTTAGGAAGATGAGTATGATAGCTTGCAATTAAAGGAATATTATTTGTTTTCGCTAACCATATACCACCTAACCCAAGTACAGCTGGATTAACAACATGTATTAAGTCTGGTTTGAATGATTCTAACTTATCTGAAACTGCAGGGCCTGGCAGGCCAAGTTTCAACTCTGGGTATAAGGGTAATGGCATTGCAGCCACTCCAACTACAGTTGCTCCCATATATGAATCTGGACATCCCTCAGGACAAAAAACTATAACTTCATCGCCATTTTTTATTAAAAATTCGATAGTTTTAGTCAGTCTTGTTACTATGCCATCAACTTTAGGTAAAAAAGTTTCAGTAAACAATGCAATTTTCACTTTCTTCAGGTAAGTACTTTAGAAATTTTAATTAGTCTTTATTGCTTCAGCTTGTTTTTTGGTCCAGGATGAAACACAAGGTATGCGTTTTAAATCACATCTCTTAGAGTATTTTTTAGCAACTTCTACAACTTCTTCTAATAAGCCATTATCAAGAGTTGTTGGGTTTAAACCTAATTCTATAAAGCATTTATTATCAACTATCAAATCATTTTCGACTGCTTCGTTCCTTGGATTTGGTAAATAGTTAATTTCTGCGCCTGTTAGAGATGCAACTTTTTTTGCTAGTTCTCCAACTTGATGACTTTCAGTCATTTGATTAAAGATTTTTACTCTTTCTCCAGATTTTGGAGGATTCTCAAGAGCAAGTTGTACGCATTTGACCGAATCTTTTATATGTATAAATGCTCTTGTTTGCCCTCCTGTTCCATGAACACTTAATGGATATCCAATGGCAGCTTGCATTAGAAATCTGTTGAGAACAGTTCCATAATCTCCGTCATAGTCAAATCTGTTTGTCAATCTAGGATCTTTCAAAGTTGCTTCTGTATTGGTCCCCCAAACAATTCCTTGATGCAGATCAGTGATTCTTACAAGATCATTTTTGTTGTAGTAAAGAAATAATAATTGATCTAAAGTTTTAGTCATATGGTAGACACTGCCTGGACTCGCAGGGTGCAATATTTCTTCTTCAAAGCGGCTTCCATCTGGTTGAGGAACTTCAACTTTTAAATAACCTTCTGGAATTGTTGCACCTCTATGTGATCCATATCCATATACACCCATTGTTCCTAAATGTACAACATGAATATCTAAATTACTTTCTACTATTGCAGCAAGCAAATTATGAGTGCCATTAACATTATTATCTACTGTATATCTTTTGGTGAAACTTGATTTCATCGAGTAGGGAGCTGCTCTTTGCTCAGCAAAATGGATAATTGAATCTGGTTTTTCCTCAATAAGCAAATTTAGTAATTTCTGATATTGTTTAGAGATATCCATATTCAGAAATCTCATAGGTTTTCCTCCAATCTCTTCCCATGCAGAAAGCCTTTCTGATATTGAAGAAATTGGAGTTAAAGATTCTACTTCAAGATCAATATCGATTTTTCTACGACTTAAGTTGTCGACAATAATTACATCATGATTTTGCTCTGCTAAATTCACCGCACAAGGCCAACCGCAAAAACCATCTCCGCCAAGAACAATAACTTTCACTCAAAACTCCAGAAGTAATAGGGTCATAATATATTTATTAAATTACTACAGCATGCTTCCAAATTGCGAAGAAATATTGTAAAAAGTTTCAAATCTTTTTTCTTAATCCAAAAGATTTCTTTATAAAATATTGATTTTTTAGGTAATGTACCTCTAACAGGTAATAGCAAACTAAATTGAAATATTTTTTTTCGGGGAACTTGCTACTGCTAAACGTTGTTTTTCAATCCTCCCAGCGAGAAAAGCATACCTTCCTGCTTTTACTCCATAATTTATTGCTTTTGCCATTAGAGGTGGATTCTCAGCTAGCGCAATGGCGCTATTGATTAAAACACCATCAGCTCCAAGTTCCATGGCTTGAGAAGCTTCACTAGGCACTCCAATGCCGGCATCAATTATCACTGGTACTTTGGCATTTTCAATAATTATGGATATATTTGATAAATTTAAAAGACCTTGTCCAGAACCAATTGGGGAGCCTAATGGCATTACAGTTGCACAACCTATCTCTTCTAGTTTTTTTGCAAGGATTGGGTCAGCATTGATATATGGGAGTACGAGAAAACCTTTTTTTATTAAAATTTCTGCTGCTTTAAGAGTCTCTATTGGATCTGGTAATAAATATTTTTTATCCGGTATTACTTCTAATTTAACAAAATTATTTTCCTCTTGACCTGATAATTTTGCTAGTTCCCTTCCTAACAAAGCTATTCTTATTGCTTCATCTGAATTTGTACAGCCAGCTGTATTAGGAAGCATCCAGAATTTTTCCCAGTCAATTTTTTCTAATAAATTTTCTCCAGTTTGATTATTTTTAACTCTTCTTACTGCAACAGTTATAATTTCCGATTGTGAATTTGATAAACTTTTGACCATATCTTCTGTAGATCTGTATTTACCAGTCCCTACCATTAATCTATTTGTAAATTTTTTCCCTCCAATTTCTAATCTTGAATAATCTTTCATGCTTAGAATCCCTTATCTTTTAAACCTTTATAAGGGGTATAATCATTTCTTTTTTCTAATTCCTTAGTTTTTTTAAGTGCTGTTTTGTTGGAAGGGTCTATTAGTAAAACTTTTTGATAAGTTTCATATGCTAAGTCGTATTCAAGCAACCTTTGCTGTGCTGATGCAAGATTATTTAAAGCTACTGGATATTCTGGTAGAGATTTTATAGCAAAGTTATAGTGCTTTATAGCTTTTTTAAATTCATTTTGAGCTGCATAAGAGAAACCTAAAGCATTCTCGATGATAGCTTTGGCTTCAGCAGGTTCATTGTCATAAACTTCAACTGCTTTTAAAAAAGTTTTAGTTGCTTCATCATATAATCTTTTTTTAATTTGAACAGATCCAAATTCATATAATTCCGAAGCTTGAGTTAGAGCATCTAAACCTTTCTGTTCAAATTGTACGAAATTTAACTCTTCTTTTCTTGTCCTTAGAAATTGTCTAAACACAAAAATAGCAATTATTATTAATACTACAAATAGAATGATCAAATAGGATTGAAAGGAAGATATCTCCATTAATTTATTAAATTATTTTTTAAATTATATTGCTATTTTCTATTTGCTAACGGCAGATACTATTTTTTCGAAACATTGTGGATCACTTAAAGCTAATTGTGCAAGCATTTTTCTATTGAGAATTATGTCAGATGATTTCATGCCATTAATTAATTTGCTGTAGTTTGTTCCATTAATTCTGGCAGAAGCATTTATTCTAGAAATCCACAATCTTCTAAAATCTCTTTTTCTTCTTCTTCTATCTCTATAAGCATTACAAAGAGCTTTCATTACTCTTTGATTTGCTGTTCTGAAAAGATTTTTGTTTCCTCCTCTAAAACCTTTTGCAAGATTTAGGATTTTGTTTCTTCTTTTTCTGGCTATGTTGCCTCTTTTTACGCGTGCCATAGATATATTTGAAAGATTTATGCGTATGGAATCATTAATTTTACATTATCAGCATCTCTTTCATCAACAACAGCTTTAGTTGATAGATGCCTTTTTAATTTCGAGCTTTTATGATCAAGCAAATGATTATGGAAAGCTCTTCTTCTCATAAATTTACCCGTAGCAGTTGCTTTAAATCTTTTTGCAGCAGATTTACGAGTTTTAAGTTTAGACATTTAAGTCAGATATGTTTAATTAGGATAATCTAAACCTTTATATGCATTGGTGCAAATTAAAGTTTTAAATTGATAAGGAAAGCTATTACTTATGCTCATTAGATTTAAATTTTTTTACATATTGTCAGGGTTTATTTTATTATCAGTAATCAACCCAATATTTTTATCTAATACTAATGCTGAAGAATCTTTAAAAATTGATCTTAATAGGGAATTAAAAAAAGGAAGTTTTTTGATTGGTCTAAAAAAATATTTAGGAGGCACAAATGATAGTTTTTCTCAGAATAATATTATTACCTTTAGTACTGATAAAGGTTTCCTTAATTTGCATTCATTTAATGGCATTCAACATAAATCAAAAAATATCAATATTCTTTGGAAAGACATTCCGATTAAAACTCCATATACTCTTGAAAGATTAGTCTTTGGTCCTTATGCAAGTTATGAATCTGCACAAAAACAAGCAAAGAATTTAACAAAAAAAGGATTTCAAGCTACTGTTGCATATCCTAAAAATTGGGAAGTCTGGGTTCCATTTAAAAATAATCTCCCTAAGGATGAATCAAAATATAAACTTTCTAAAATAATTAATAAATCACAAATTATACCTTTTCTAAAGAGCGAATATACGTTCAAACAACTTCAAGGACCAATATATATTTCTTCTAATGAAGATATAAAAATCAATAATATTAATTTTGGCAAAAGATTTTATTTAGCTAAAGATTCATATGGAACTTGGACATTGATTCAGCAAATTAAGTTTGATGATTACTTGCAAGGTGTTTTGCCATATGAAATAGGCCCACATTCTCCTTTAGAAGCATTAAAAGCACAAGCAGTTATAGCTAGAACTTGGGCTATTTATAATGCTGGAAGATTTAGTATGGATAAATATCATTTATGCATAACTACTCAATGCCAAGTTTATAAACCAACAAATATTGAAAATAAAAAAGTAACAAAAGCAATCAAAGACACTTCAAATTTAATAATCACATATAAAAACCAACCAATTAATTCTTTTTACCATGGATCCAATGGTGGTTTATCAGCGACAGCAAGCGAGTCTTGGGAAATTGAAGATTTTTCCTATTTGAAAACAAAAATTGATAGTTCAAAATTATTAAAGAAATCTTTTAATATTCCATTGCAGAAAGATTCAGACTTGAATAAGTTTTTAGATTTTGAGAAAAAAGATTTTTATGGAAGCAATCACTCTCTTTTTCGTTGGAACAAAAAAATTTCTAGTTTAACAATTGCAGATTATTTAATCAAAAAAAGATTTATCAATAAAAATGGAATTATCTTGGATGTCAATGTCATTGAAAGAGGTCCGAGTGGAAGAGTTACAAAATTAGAAATTAAGGTGCAAAATTCAAATAAAAATATTGTTCTTGTCAAAGATGAGATTCGACGAATATTGAGTTTTTTACCTAGTAATTTATTTACTATTAATAAATTAAATGATAATTTATGGCTTTTTAAAGGAGGAGGCTTCGGTCATGGTGTAGGTTTGTCTCAATCAGGAGCAATTAAAATGGCTGAAATAGGATTCAATTATCAACAAATATTGAATCATTACTATCAAGGAACAAAACTTAAAAAAATTGAGATATTGTCTCGATGAGGAAAAAATACTTCGAATTTTAGTTTAATGAATAATAGTTTTTATAAAAATCGAAGATTAAAGTCCTTCCTGTTTTTTGTTGCGTGTTCTTTGTTAACTATTTTTCCACATTTTTTTGATATTAAAATTTTTTCTTACCTTATATTTGCTTTGTGTGTAGTGATTGCATTTTATGGCTTATTAGTGATTTCGAAAAATTTTCATAGGAGTGTTATTTCAAATACTTTTAACAAAAACCTTTCTGAAAAAAAGTTACCTGTGCTTGATATTTTAGTTGCAGCAAGAGATGAAGAAAACGTAATTGCAAAATTAGTTGAAAGATTATTTAATTTAGATTATCCAAGGAATAAGTTAAACATTTATATAATCGATGATGGTAGTTCTGATAAGACTCCTTTAATTTTAGATCGTTTATCTAAAGAATTTGAAAAATTAAAAATAATAAGTCGCTCACCAAACGCTGGTGGAGGGAAGTCAGGGGCCTTAAATTATGCATTGAAGTTTACACACGGCGAATGGCTGTTAGTTTTAGATGCTGACGCGCAATTAAAAAAAGATGCATTAATAAGATTATTTAGTTTTGTAGAAGAGGGTTCTTGGTCTGCGGTTCAATTAAGAAAATCAGTCACAAATGTCAATAAGAATTTTTTAACTTCCTGCCAATCAATGGAGATGTCTATGGATGCTATCTTTCAATACGGAAGATTATCTGTGGCAGGAGTATCTGAATTAAGAGGAAATGGCGAATTAATTAAAAAAGATATCTTATTGAAATGTGGTTCATTCAACGAGGATACTGTAACGGATGATTTGGATTTAAGTTTAAGATTATTACTTTCAAAATACAGAATTGGCATTTTATGGGATCCTCCAGTTATGGAGGAAGCCGTTGATAATTTAACTGCCTTATTTGCACAAAGGCAAAGGTGGGCTGAAGGAGGATTGCAAAGATTTTTTGATTATGGTGATCAGTTATTTACTAAAAAAATTGATTATTTACAGAAGTTTGATTTGACTTATTTTTTTATCTTGCAATATGGATTACCTATAATTTCTATGCTTGATTTAATTTTGAGTATTGCTTTAGTGGAAGCACCAATTTATTGGCCAGTATCTCTAACTGCATTTACTGTATCAGGAGTTGCTTTTTGGTATGGCGCTTATTGTAAAAGCGAGGGTCCTGTTTTGCGAAATAGAAACTTGTTAATGGTATTATTATCTGTTTTGTATTTATCACATTGGTTTGTAGTTATACCTTGGGTAGCAATAAAAATGTCTATTTTCCCTAAAAAGATTCTTTGGAAAAAAACTCTGCATACTGGAGTATAAGTTATTCATCTAAATCAATAATTTCTCCGTTAAAAAATTTTGCTAGGTTTTCAGAAGTATTATTATAAGTTTCTTTAGGCGAACGATTTTCCGTTAGATCAGGTTTTGTAGTCTCTATTGTCTTCTTGGATTGTGATTCATTGATTTTTTCTTTTAAGTTGCTTTTTTTTACTTCTTTTCTAGAAAAATTAAGCTTTGTTTGTTCTCCAAATATCTTTTTTACTGCATTTTCAATTATAACTTTTCTGCTTTTGATCATATTTTCCCAGTTGGGCGATAATGCGATTTCAATTTCACCTGAATCAATTTTTACTAGTTCTGCTTGTTGAGAGAGTAACATTCTTGTTGATGGTAATTCTAATTTTGAAAGTATTAATTCCCATTTTTCTTTCAAGTCTCCAGATTCATTATCTTTTTGGATATCTTTAGAAATATTTGCATTATTAACAAATTCCACTTCATCTAAACATGCTTTTTGACTTTGATTGGGGAGTTTATTAGAAATTTTGACGTCATTAATTAATTTTTGATTAGCTATATTTTCTGATTCCCTTTGATTGGGTATGTTATTAGAAATATTTTTTTTATGAATCAATTCATGGTTGTTTATATTTACCGAATCACTTTGAGTGTCAAAATTTTGCTTGATTAGATTTTTTGTGTTACTTTCTATATTTTGCTTCTCGAGAAGGCTTGTTAAGTGAACTTCTAGCCAAAGTCTTGGATTATCACTTGTTTTAATTTGATATTCAACGTTTTTTAGCTTATTATGCCATTCAATTATTTTTGTTTTTTCTAAACTGTTTGCAAATTTATTTAATTCACTTTGAAATTCAATAGATGTATAATAAAGATCCGAGTATGTATTGTTTATTGAATGTAATAATAAATCTCTTGTGATATTCAAGAGTCCAATAATTATTTGATTAGGTTCGTTTCCTGCGTCATATAATTTGTTGCAACTTATTAATAATGATTCTGCATTATTATCAATTAAAGAATTAACTAAGTTGATTAAATCAATTTCTGATATCTCTCCAAGTAAGTTTTGAACATTTTGCGTATTTATTCCTTCTGGAAGAAGACTGAGTTGGTCAAGAAGACTTTGTGCATCTCTCATCCCACCTTGTGATCTTTTTGAAATCAGTTTCAATGCCTGATCTTGAAACTTTATTGATTCTTTATTAGCTATTTGACAAAGATGATGAAAAATTGCATCAGAGCTGATTCTTCTAAAATCAAATTTTTGACATCTACTTTGTATCGTCGTTAAAACTCTCTCAGGATTAGTAGTCGCAAGAATGAAAACAACTTTTGCAGGAGGCTCCTCTATAGTTTTAAGTAAAGCATTTGAAGCTGCTGTCGAAAGCATATGACATTCATCAATAACATAAACTTTCCATCTTGCTTGAGAGGGTGAAAATCTTGCTCTTTCAATTATTTCTCTGATATTTTCAACCCCTGTATTAGATGCCGCATCGATCTCGATAATGTCGAGTGCATTCCCATCCGAAATCTGTCTACATAATTCACATTTACCACAAGGATTTATTGTTGGTTGGTCAAATGATAGGCAATTTAGAGACTTTGCGAGTATCCTCGCACTTGATGTTTTACCTGTACCCCTAGGACCATTAAAAAGATAAGCAGGCGCGATTTTTTTTGATAATAACGCTTGCTTTAATGTTGTTGATATAAAGTCTTGTCCCACCAATTCATCAAGGTTTTTTGGCCTATATTTTTGATGAAAAGGTATATGAGTATTCTGCATTTATTATTCTTAGTTAAAAATAACTAAGGCTGATTTTGTCGAAATATATTGTTAATCATTAGGCCGATTCTTTAATAATCCTTTTTGACCCGGAAGGAAGTTTAACAATTTTGGATGAAAATAGATTATCCACCATTTTTTTTGTGATTGTGTATTCTTTTACCTCTTCTTGAGAAGGAAGAGAATACATTATATCGAGCATCAATTCTTCAATGATTGACCTTAACGCTCTTGCGCCTGTTTTTCTATTATAAGCTTCTTGAGCTATTGCTTCGACAGAATCAGCTTCAAACTTTAATTCAACATTATCCATACTGAGTAATGTTTTGAATTGCTTTACTAATGCATCTCTTGGCTCTGTAAGAATAGATTCTAAAGTTTCTTTAGTAAGACGATCCAATACTGCGCAGACTGGAATTCTTCCTATGAATTCTGGAATTAAGCCATATTTTACCAAGTCATCTAGTTCTAAATTTTTCAGTGCAACATTAGACTCAAGTATCTTTTTTGAGTTAACTTTGATTGAATCTGTATTAGTAGTAAAACCAATAGAATTCTTGCCCAGACGTTTTTGAACAATATCCTCTAGCCCTATGAATGCACCTCCACAAATAAACAATATTTGACTTGTATCGATTTGAATGCAGTCATGATAAGGATGTTTTCTACCCCCTTGAGGTGGAACATTAGCAATTGTGCCCTCAAGCATTTTTAATAATGCCTGTTGAACTCCTTCACCTGAGACATCCCTAGTAATTGATGGATTTTCACTTTTTCTGGCTATTTTATCTATCTCATCAATATATATAATGCCTTTTTGTGCTAGCTCTACATTCATTTCTGACTTTTGTAGAAGTCTTAAAAGTATATTTTCAACATCCTCTCCAACATAACCAGCTTCAGTTAAAGTCGTTGCATCAGCAACTGCAAAAGGAACATCTAGAAATTCAGCTAATGTTTGAGCTAGTAATGTTTTTCCGCTTCCAGTTGGACCAATTAGTAATATATTTGATTTCTGCAATTTAGTTGCATGTGAATCATTAGAATTGCTATTTTGATGATCCTCTCTAACTCTCCAAGCTAATCTTTTGTAGTGATTATATACAGCTACTGATAGTATTTTCTTTGCAGATTCTTGTCCAACCACTTGATTATCAAGAAAACTTTTAATTTCTAATGGCTTAGGGATTGAGTTTAACTCTAAAGGAATAGATTTATGAGATTTTTCAACTGGTAATTTTTTCTTTACTTGTTCGGAGTTAGGATACTTTGCTTGATTATCAAGTAATTCTTCATCAAGAATTTCATTGCAAAGATCTATGCACTCATCGCAAATGTAAACACCAGGTCCAGCTATGAGTTTTCTAACTTGATCTTGTGACTTGCCACAAAATGAACATTTTAGATGGGCGTCAAATTTAGCCATCGATTATTAAAAACTGAAAAAATAAACTAAGGTAAGATTTCTCTTATTTACTAGGATTGCTTATAAAATTAGATTCGTCATCATATTCTTAAAATATTACTTTTACTTGTCATTTTTGAATGACTTTATCAATTAATCCGTATTCAACTGCTTCTGAAGGAGATAAGAAATAGTCTCTTTCAGTGTCTTCGTTTATTTTGTCTAAAGGTTGTCCTGTGTGTTCAGCTAATAAAGAATTTAATGTTTTTTTGAGAAAAAGTATTTCTTTAGCTTGTATTTCAATTTCTACTGCTTGGCCCTGAGCGCCTCCTAAAGGCTGGTGAATCATTATCCGTGAATTAGGTAAAGCTAACCTCTTACCTTTCGTGCCTCCAGAAAGAAGAAATGCTCCCATACTCGCAGCAACTCCAAAACAGATGGTTACAACATCTGGAGAAATCTGTTGCATAGTATCGTATATTGCCATTCCTGCAGTAACAGAACCCCCTGGTGAATTTATGTAAATTTGTATATCTTTCTCAGGGTCTTCTGCTTCTAGAAATAATAATTGGGCAACTAGTGAATCTGATACTTGATCATTAATTCCTGTACCTAAAAATATTATCCTTTCTCTTAATAATCTTGAATAAATATCAAAAGCTCTCTCTCCTCTTCCTGACTGTTCAATAACTGTTGGAACGGCTGCATTTATTTCATTAATACTTTGAAAAGAATTAATTGAGCTTTGAATTAAATGTTTTTTTTCAGAATTCACTAAAAATACTTGCTTCTTTTTTCTAATTTAAGAGTTTTTTTGTTTATTAGTTAGATTTTTCATAAATTATTTTTTTTCTTTTTTATTTTGTGGCTTTTTGCTTGTCTTGTCAGAAGTATTTGTTTTGCTCCCTTTTTTAACATCTTTATGGGTTTTCTTGGTTTTATTAGCTTTCTTGGCTTGAGTGGTTTTCTCTTTTACTTCTGAGTTTTCTTCCAGCCAAATTATTAATTTTTCCTTAAGCAAATCGTTTCTAACGATATCTGTTAATTTTTTAATGTCTATTTGTTTGGAGGATTTAGAAATTGCATCTCCATATTCTTTCATTTTTGCATCAATTTCTTCTTGTTCGACGGTGATATTTTCTTTTTCTGATAAAGCTTTTAAAGCCAAAGTTCTTTGAACATTTTTTTCAGCTTGAGGACGTGTTGATTCTGCTAATGATTTAACTAATTCTGGAGTAAAAGTTGATTTCACATCTAGACCTTGCTGCGCGAATCTTTGTGCTGTTTGTTCAATATTGTTTCTAACTTCAATATCAATCATTGATTTTGGTATTTCGGCATCTAATTCGTTTGATAATGCATCCATTAAAGCTTCAATTTTGATATCCTTCTGAGTTTTTTCAAACGTATCTTTTAATTGCTTTTCAATATCAATTTTTAATTCTTTTAAGGATTCTTTATTACTAGATTGTTTTGCAAAATCATCATTAAGCTCAGGCAATTCTTTTTCTTTAAGGTCTTTTAGATGTACTTCAAAAATTGCATCTTTCCCTTTTGATTCTTCATGAGAATAATCTTCAGGGAATGTAAGGTTTAGAGTCTTACTATCTTCAATTTTCATACCAACAATACCTTCAACGAAGCCCGGAATCATTTTGTTTTTTTCTAATTCAAGGTCCATTGATTCACTACTTCCGCCATCAATTTCTTTTTTAGAATCTTTATATTTTCCTTTAAAACTAATTACAGCAATATCTCCCAATTTGGCAGGTCTATTATTAATAGGAACAATAGTTGCGAATTGATTTCTTGATTTTTCTAGGGCTTCATCTATTGACTTAGGATCAAATTTATTTTTTGAGATTTCAACTTTAAGGCCTTTAGATTTCTTTAATTTTAACTCCGGAGCTACATCAGTATGGAGGGTAACTTTAAGAGATTTTTCAGGACTAAACTTTTTAAGTAATGATTCAAAACCATCCACTAATTCTGGTTCACTAAGTGGTTCTATTGATTTTTTCTTTAATGCTTCGTTCCATGATTTATCAATTATCTTTTCGAGTGCGGAAGCATGTAATTGAGTAATTCCTATTCTTTGGATTAAGACTTGCTTGGGGATTTTCCCAAGCCTAAATCCTGGAATCTTAGCCGAACGACTAATTGAGTTGATCGTTTCATTTATGCAGGATTTGCATGTCTCAGATGGTATCTCGAGTTCGAGCGCAATTCTACTTTGAGGTAGAGAGGTTGTTTTGACTATTAATTCTTCTTTCTTCATGTTTGTTTTTTAATTATTACAATAAGCCGAAACTTAATTATTTCACATTAAGTGATTTACTTGAAAGTAAATATTTTTGATACAGTAAGAAAAACAATCAAACACATAATTTTTCTATTTTAAGAGTGAGACAAACTCCGTTTTTGCCTAAGAGGCCCTTAAAAGTAGCTGTTTTAGGTTCTTCAGGTGCTGTGGGATCTGAATTGCTAAAAATTCTTGAAGAAAGAGATTTTCCTATCTCAGAATTACGTTTACTTTCATCCGAGCGTTCAGAGGGGAAAAAGGTTAATTGGAAAGGAGAAGAATTACTGACTAAAAATACTACTGATAAGGAATTTTTTAATGTTGATCTGGTTTTAGCTTCAGCGGGTGGAAGTATCTCAAGAAAATGGCTATCTAAAATTAGGGATCAAAATGCCGTTTTAATTGATAATTCAAGTGCATTTAGATTAGACAATGATGTACCACTTGTTGTTCCTGAAGTTAATTCAGGTGATGCTTTAAAGCATAATGGCGTAATAGCAAATCCAAACTGCACCACCATATTGCTGACTTTAGTTTTATCTCCTTTAAATAATCTTTCTACTATTAAAAGAGTAATTATTTCTACTTATCAATCTGTTAGTGGAGCAGGGCAATACGCTATGGAAGAATTAAAGTTTCTAACTGAAAGATATTTGAAAGGGGATCCACAAAAAAGTCAAGTATTGCCTTATTCATTGGCCTTTAACTTGTTTTTACATAATTCCCCTATGCTTGAAAATAATTATTGTGAAGAGGAGATGAAAATGGTAAATGAGACTAGAAAAATATTAAATATGCCTGATTTAAAGGTTTCTTCTACATGCGTTAGAGTTCCAGTTCTTAGAGCACATTCTGAATCTATTAATATTGAATTTGAAGGTATAGTTCAACCTAAAGATGCTCTAGAAAAATTATCTCAATCTGCTGGCATTGAAATAATAGAAGACTATGAAAATAATAGATTTCCTATGCCAAATGATGTTATGGGACGCGACAATGTGGCAGTTGGCAGGTTAAGAGCTGATATTAGTCATCCTAATGGATTAGAATTATGGTTATGTGGTGATCAAATAAGAAAAGGTGCAGCACTTAATGCTGTTCAAATAGCTGAATTATTAATCCCAAACAAATGATTGCAAACACAGATAAGTTTTTGAATCCCTGCTTTGGACGCATTTTGACCGCAATGGTCACTCCATTTAAAGAAAATGGAGATGTTGATTATGACCTAGCAATAAAACTCTCTAATTATCTTTTTGATCATGGTTCCGACGGCATTGTATTGTGCGGAACAACTGGAGAATCTCCAACACTTTCATGGGCTGAACAACATGATTTGTTTGTTGCTGTTAAAGGGTCCTTGAATGCAAGATGCAAGGTAATTGTTGGTACTGGAAGTAATTGTACAAGTGAGGCTGTAGAAGCTACAAAAAAAGCATACGAATTTGGGGCAGATGGAGCTTTGGTTGTTGTTCCTTATTACAACAAACCTCCGCAAGAGGGTCTTTATACGCACTTTAGTTCTATTGCTGATGCAGCTAAGGATTTACCTTTAATGCTCTACAACATACCTGGTAGGACTGGGTGCAATCTCTTGCCAAATACTGTAAACAAACTTATGAATTTTTCAAATATTCTCAGTATTAAAGCTGCAAGCGGTAGAATAGAAGAAGTAACAGAGTTAAGGTCTATTTGCGGCTCTAAACTCTCTGTATATAGTGGCGATGATTCATTGTTGCTTCCTATGTTATCTTTAGGTGCTGTTGGTGTAGTGAGTGTGGCTAGTCATTTGGTTGGCTTGCAATTAAAAGACATGATTGAATCATTTCTTAAAGGAAAAGTTTCTAATGCTTTGGAAATACATGAAAAACTTCAACCTTTATTCAAAGCACTTTTTATGACAACTAATCCGATTCCAATTAAGGCTGCTTTAGAGCTTTCTGGATGGAATGTAGGTAATCCAAGAAGCCCATTATCTCCCTTAACTATTGATATGAAAGAACAACTCCAAATTATTCTGAAATCCTTACATTAAGGATTTTATTTAGCTTGATAATTAAATACAATTTATTTGATTACAAGTAGGTTTTTATAAATTTCAACATTATGCAATCACGTACTAATTCAACAATTAATAGATCTCAAAATAACTCGTCAGGATCTAAAAGTAATATTCCAGCCTTAAGGGTGATACCTCTAGGAGGCTTGCATGAAATTGGAAAAAATACTTGTGTGTTTGAATATGGCGATGAACTAATGCTAGTTGATGCAGGCCTGGCTTTCCCTTCTGATGGCATGCATGGTGTAAACGTTGTGATGCCTGATACAACTTTCTTAAGAGAAAATCAAAGAAGAATAAAAGGAATGATAGTAACTCATGGCCATGAAGATCATATTGGTGGTATTTCTCATCATCTCAAGCATTTTAATATTCCAATTATTTACGGTCCTAGGCTAGCGATGTCAATGCTAAGAGGAAAAATGGAGGAGGCAGGAGTATCAGATAGGACGACTATACAAACTGTAAATCCAAGGGATGTAGTAAAAGTTGGTCAACATTTTTCAGTTGAATTTATTCGAAATACTCATTCAATTTGTGATAGTTTCTCTTTGGCAGTAACAACACCAGTTGGAACAGTGATTTTTACTGGTGATTTTAAATTTGATCATATGCCAATTGATGGAGAGCAATTTGATATTGAAAGAATGACTTATTACGGAGAGAAAGGTGTTTTATGTATGTTTAGTGATTCTACTAATGCAGAAGTCCCTGGTTTTTGTCCTTCGGAAAAAACTATTTATCCTTCTTTGGAAAAACACATTGCTGAAGCAAAAGAACGTGTAATTATCACAACTTTTGCTAGTTCTGTCCATAGAGTAACAATGTGCTTAGAGTTGGCAATGAAACACGGTAGAAAGGTTGGTTTGTTGGGACGTTCAATGATCAATGTTATTGCTAAAGCTAGAGACATCGGTTATATGAAATGTCCTGATGATCTTTTTGTGCCAATTAAGCAAATAAGAGATTTACCAGATAGAGAAACTTTATTATTAATGACTGGCAGTCAAGGTGAACCTTTGGCTGCCTTGAGTAGAATATCTCGAGGTGAGCACCAACATGTTCGTCTTAAAACTACTGATACTGTTATCTTTTCAGCGAGTCCAATCCCTGGAAATACCATATCAGTTGTTAATACAATAGATAGATTAATGAAACTAGGAGCTAAAGTTGTTTATGGCAAAGGTGAAAATATACATGTTTCTGGACATGGTTTCCAAGAAGATCAGAAATTAATGTTGGCTCTAGCTAAGCCTAAATTTTTTGTACCTGTTCATGGAGAACATAGAATGCTTGTTTCTCACGGCAAAAGCGCACAAATCATGGGCGTACCAAAAGATAATATTTTAATTATTGAGAATGGAGATGTTGTTGAATTAACTCCTAATTCTATACAAAAAGGAGATCCTGTAAAAGCTGGTGTTGAATTGCTTGATAATTCAAGAAATGGAATAGTTGATGCTCGCGTTTTAAAAGAGAGGCAGCAACTAGCAGGTGATGGTGTTGTAACTGTTTTATCAGCTATTAGTACAGATGGGAAAATGGTTGCTCCACCAAGAGTTAATTTAAGAGGAGTTATTACTACTGCAGAACCAAGAAAAATGTCTATGTGGACTGAGCGGGAAATTAGCTGGGTTTTAGAAAATCGATGGAAACAATTATCTAGGCAAACTGGACCAAATAATTTTGAAGTTGATTGGATTGGTGTGCAGAGAGAAATTGAAAATGGTTTAAGTAGGAGAATGAGAAGAGAATTACAAGTAGAACCATTGATTCTCTGTTTAGTACAACCTGCTCCAAGTGGAACTCGTGCTTATATTCCAAAGATCACTGATGATAATAATTTTCCCAATAGGAATAGAAATAATCAAAATTTCCCCAAAAAATCAAATAATAATAATTTAAGTAATTCAAAAAATTCCAAAGATCTGAATAGCCAAAAGAATTCAAAAGTTATAAAAAATTCATCAGTGAATACTGATAATGAAGAATCTTTTGAAGGAAGAACTAGAAGACGAAGATCTGCTATGACATCTTAACTTTTGTCAAAGTTTATAAAATTTTTATCCCAAGTAATTTTTAATCCTTCAGGTAAATCTATTTGACCCGTATTTTTTTTAAAAATTGAAGATGCTAAATATGCTAAATTTTTGGAACTTACTTGTTTTTTGCACTTTTCCCTCAGAAATCTATTTAAAATAGTTGATCTTGCTTCTAGGCATAGGCTATTTAATAGAATCCTGTTAACGCCTTGTTTATCTTTGCAATTTAGATATGCCAGCTTGCTAAGATCATTTCGTTCATTATTATAGCTGCTCATTTCTTTGGCAAAATTATTAATTCTTGCAGAACAACCAGGATAGATACTCTCTAAAGTAGGAATAACTTTGTGCCTGATTAAATTTCTCTTTATTCTAAGATCAGAGTTTGTAGGATCCTCCCAGACTGGTATATTCATTTGTTTACAGAATTCCTTTGTGTCTTCTCTACTAAAAATTAATATTGGTCTTATTAAAAAAATTTTACTCTCTAGTAATCTTTTGCTTTTCATATGACTCAGTCCTCCATAACTGCTTCCTCTAGCTAAATTGAGAATAAATGTTTCTGCATTATCAGTATTCGTATGGCCAGTTAATAAGTAGATATTATTTTTTGTTTCATTGCCAATTAATAATTTCTTTGCTCTTTCACTTAATTTTTTATATCTCCAATCCCTTGCTTTTTCTTCAGAAGAAACATCTTTTTTCTTAGCTTGATCTGAAGAAAATGAAATATTATTTTTCTCGCAATAACTTTTTAATTCGAGTGCATATTTGGTTGACTTTTCGTGCCACTGATGATCTCCATGCCAAACACTGATGGACCAATTATATTTTTTCTTCAAATCGTTGATTAGGTGAAGTAAGCTCATTGAGTCTTGACCTCCTGAAACTGCTATTAAAAGATTTGCTCCTTCAGGAATTAATTTATTACCCAAAATCTCCTTATGAAGAAGATGATGCCATGATGTCCAATTTGTTTGACTAGAGTTTTTATTAGACATTGTGTGTTGCTCAGATAATATTTTTTAAAAAATGCACTGTTTTACTAAAACAATGTCACAATCGGGTAATAAATATATTAGGTCAATGAGTAAGATTAATTTTTTGCCAAAAACAATTAAAGAAGAGTTGAGAAGTAAATCTTTACTAAAAGTTATTTCTGGATTAAATAATTTTGAAGTTCAATCTGTCAAAACAATTTCTGAGGCTGCTTCTTTAGGTGGTGCCGATCTTGTAGATATTGCTTGTAAACCTCAACTTGTTGAGACTGCAATAAAGATTTCAGAATTACCTGTTTGCGTAAGTTCTGTGGAACCTAAACTTTTTCTAGATTGTGTTAAGGCAGGAGCATCTCTAATTGAAATAGGAAATTACGATACTTTTTACGCTCAAGGGATTACTTTCTCAGATACAAAAGTTTTGAATCTTTGTAAAGAGACTAGGGATTTGTTCCCTAATACACCTCTATCAGTAACTGTTCCTCATACTATTCCCATTGATCAACAAGTTGATTTAGCAATTCAATTAGTAAGCGAAGATGTTGATATTATCCAAACTGAAGGAGGTACAAGTTCTATGCCTTATTCATTAGGAATACAAGGCTTTTTAGAAAAGGCAGTACCAACACTAGCAGCTACTTACGCCATACATGAAGAATTTGAGAAACAATCTATCCATATTCCAATTATGAGTGCATCAGGATTAAGTCAGGTTACTTGTTCAATGGCAATCTCTTGTGGTGCTTCTGCTGTTGGTGTGGGATCTGTTGTTAATAAACTAGATAATTTAGTATCAATGATAGCTGTTGTAAGGGGCTTAAAGGAATCATTGAGAAAAGCAATAATTTCAGAAAAAATTTCTTAAGATATATAAATCTTCAGTTATTAAATGAATAACTATAAGCTTCAAGCCCCATATGAGCCAAATGGAGATCAACCTGAAGCTATTAAAAAATTAGTTGGTGGAGTTAATAGTGGGAAAGAGTTTCAAACCCTTCTTGGCGCTACAGGGACTGGTAAAACATTTACTATTGCTAATGTAATACATCAAACGGGAAGACCAGCACTTGTATTGGCTCACAATAAAACTTTGGCAGCACAATTATGTAATGAATTAAGGGAGTTTTTCCCGAAAAATGCTGTTGAATATTTTATTTCTTATTATGATTATTACCAGCCTGAAGCTTATGTACCAGTAAGCGACACCTATATTGCAAAGACTGCTTCAATTAATGAAGAGATAGATATGCTTAGGCATTCTGCAACTCGCTCTTTATTTGAGAGGAAAGATGTTATTGTTGTTGCGTCTATAAGTTGTATTTATGGTCTTGGTATACCAAGTGAATATTTAAAAGCTGCCGTTAAATTTGAAGTTGGAAAGTCTATAAATTTACGTTCTTCTTTAAGAGCACTTGTTGAAAATCAATATACAAGAAATGATATAGAAATTAGTAGAGGTAGATTTAGGATTAAAGGAGATGTTTTAGAAATAGGCCCAGCTTATGAGGATAGATTAATAAGAATTGAATTATTTGGCGATGATATTGAGGCAATTCGATATGTCGATCCATTGACTGGTGAGATTCTTGAAAGTCTTGAACAAGTTAGTGTTTATCCAGCAAAGCATTTTGTCACGCCAAAAGAAAGACTTGCAAATGCAATTAGTGCAATTAGAAGTGAATTAAAAACTCAAATGGATAAATTTACTTATGAAGGGAAATTATTAGAGGCGCAACGTTTAGAGCAACGAACTAAATATGATTTAGAAATGCTGAAAGAAGTTGGTTATTGTAATGGAGTTGAAAATTATGCTCGTCATTTGTCAGGAAGAGCAGAAGGAACTCCTCCAGAATGTCTAATAGATTATTTCCCAAAAGATTGGTTGCTAGTAGTGGATGAGAGTCATGTAACATGTCCACAATTACAGGCTATGTATAACGGTGATCAATCTAGGAAAAAAGTATTAATAGATCATGGATTTAGATTGCCAAGTGCTGCAGATAATAGACCTTTAAAATGCGAAGAGTTTTGGGAGAAATCTAAACAGACGTTATTTATTAGTGCAACTCCTGGTCAATGGGAGTTAGATAAATGTCACGGTGAGTTTGTTGAGCAAGTGATAAGACCAACTGGAGTTCTCGATCCTATTATTGATGTCAGACCTAGTGATGGACAAATAGAGGATCTTTTAGCAGAAATAAGAATTAGAGCGAAAAAAAATCAACGAGTTCTAGTAACTACTCTTACTAAGAGAATGGCAGAAGATCTAACAGACTTTTTATCGGAAAATAAAGTAAGAGTTAGATATTTGCATTCTGAAATTCACTCAATAGAAAGAATTGAGATTATCCAAGATCTTAGAATGGGTGAATATGATGTTTTGGTAGGAGTGAATTTGTTAAGAGAAGGTCTTGATCTGCCTGAAGTTTCATTAGTAGCAATTTTAGATGCTGATAAAGAAGGTTTTTTGAGGGCAGAAAGATCATTAATACAAACAATTGGAAGAGCTGCAAGACATGTTGAAGGTGTTGCCTTACTTTATGCAGATAACTTTACAGACTCTATGAAAAGAGCTATATCTGAAACTGAAAGAAGGAGAACTATCCAAGAAAAATATAATCAGATTAATGGTATTATTCCAAAACCTGCAGGTAAAAAAATAGAAAATTCAATATTATCTTTTTTAGAACTATCTAGAAAATTAGATGGAGGTGGGTTATCTAAAGATTTCATAAATATAGTGAATGAAAAAACAGACTCAATACTAAATTCTAGCGATAACCAATGTTTACTTGAAGAAATGCCAGAATTAATAGATAAGTTAGAAGTAAAAATGAAAGATGCTGCAAAAGAATTGAATTTTGAAGAGGCAGCAAGTTTTCGAGATAGAATTAAAAAGTTAAGGCAAAAATTAATAAGAAATAGTTAAATAATTACATTTATTTCTCTAATTCAAAATGATTATGAATAGCATTTACTGCTGCGTCGCAATCTTTTTCTAAAACGATACAAGATGTTCTGATCTCACTAGTAGCAATCATTTCAATATTGATATTTTTTTTAGCCAGTGCTCTAAATATTTTCCCTGCTGTTCCAACCTTAAAAGCCATTCCAGTACCTACTGCGCTAACTTTTGCTATTGCAGGGCCATCTTCTATAAATGATCCGGGTAGTTTTTTTGTTAAGGAATCAAAAATTGCGTCAGCCTTTTGCCTATCCTGCTTGTTCATGGTAAAACTGATATCTTTAGTATTTTGAGAAGTGATTCTTTCTGATTGAACAATAGTGTCAAAAATTAAATTATTTTCTGCTAGAGCTAAACATATGGAAGCAGCCACACCTGGTTTGTCAGGTAAGTTTCTAAAACTAACTTGCACTTGGTTTTTATCTAAAGCAATTCCTCTTACTTCAGGCTGATCTTGTCTTTTATATAATGGATTAACAAATATTTGTGTATCTGATAGTTTAAATTTCTCTCCAACAAATCTAATGGCTTTTGGAATATTATTGACTTCAATCACGCAGCTCACTTTAATTTCGCTAGTAGCTATTAATCTTACATTGATATTTGCTTGGGATAAAGTATCAAATAAATCAGCTGATACACTAGGCCTACCCATTATTCCTGCACCCTGAATACTTAATTTAGTCATTTTTGTTTTGAAATTATATTCACCACCTAATTGATTAGTTATCAGTTCACATTGCTCAATTGTTTTTGTTAGATCAGATTCATTGACAGTAAATGTTATATCGTTACTATTGCCATCATTAGTAGCTTGAATGATTAAATCAACATTGATTTTTACTTCTGATAGCGTTTCAAATATTTGCGCAGCAATGCCAGGTCTATCAGGAAGCCTTGAAATGCTGAAGACTGCTTGATTTTCTAAGACTTCAAGACTATTAACAGTTTTGGTTAATTCTAAGCTTCCTCTTTTTAGTGGTAAGGGTTTAATGTGACTATGTAACAGAGTGCCACTTAACTCGCTTTCACTTGATTTTACAAATAATTTAATTCCATAATTGCGAGCTATTTCAACGGCTCTTGGATGAAGAACTGAAGCGCCAACGCTAGCCAGTTCTAACATTTCTTCACAACTAATTTCATTTAAGAGTTTTGCATTAGGTACTATTCTTGGATCAGTAGTTAGAACTCCTGGAACGTCAGTATAAATTTCGCAAGTTTCAGCACCCAGTGCTGTTGATAAAGCAACTGCAGAAGTATCTGAACCACCTCTTCCTAAAGTTGTGATTTCCATTGATCCAGTATGGCTAAGAGTTGCACCTTGAAACCCAGCGACTACTACTACGTAGCCTTGATCTAAATAGTTTTTGATTCGTTCTGTTTTGATATCAAGAATTCTTGCTTTCCCATGTATCGATTCAGTAGTGATTCCTACCTGGCTTCCCGTCATAGAGATGGCAGGTATCCCACATTCATTTAATGACATTGAAAGAAGAGCAATGCTTACTTGCTCTCCAGTTGACAGAAGCATATCTAATTCTCTGCTATTTGGATTACTGCTTATTGATTCTGCTAAGTGATTTAAGTCATTTGTAGTATTACCCATTGCTGAAACCACTACAACAATCTCATTACCAGCTTCCTTGCTTTGACAAATACTATGTGCAATAGCCTGGATTTTTTTAACATCTCCTACTGACGTTCCGCCAAATTTCTTGATTAGTAAAGCCATATTTAAATCATAATATAAATACTTAAACTTAAAATTTGGTTAACTTAAGTTCATTAGATTTTCAATAAAAACATTAATAGGATTATTGCCTCTTTTGAGCAATGATTCAATATTCAATAAATTACTCATTAAATTTATCAAATACTCTTGTGATGTATTCTTTATCTTTTTTCTTATAAAAAAGATTCTTTTTGGATTAGTAATATTTGCAAGATTACATATTTTATCTAGGTCCTCTTCTCTAGAATTGTTTGATAACTTAATTATGGCATGTATTCTGATTTGACTTATTAAACCTGCATTGAGTCTCAAAGCAGGTTCTCCTTTGCATAATAGATACTGTATTTCAATAAGACTTTGTTTAATATTTTTTTCTAAAAGAAGATCAATTATTTTAAAGATGTTTGATTGATGATCATTAAATATTTTTTTTACATCATTATTTTTTAAACAAAGTTTTGCATTTTCATCATTTGCTAATGCAGTGAGATATATTTTTGCTTTAGCTAATTCGTTAATTAATTTGACACTATCATTTCCTACTGAATCAATTATTAACTCAGCTGTATTTTTATCAAGGGAGATATCCATTTCTTTTGCTGCATCTTCTAGATACCTTTTTTGACCTTGATAATCCCAAATATCTGGTAACGAAAATGATTTTTCAATAGCTACATTTTCTTTTATAAGTTTTTTAATAAATTTAGTACTCTTTAATCTGGAGTCTGGCTTCTTAATATTTTGCAAAATGAAATAGGTATTGCTTGGGATATTCATATAACTTTTTTCGAATTTAATTCTTAGGTCTTCATTTTTGATAGTAAAAATGGGATTGTTTTTCAAAATAACTATTCTTGCTCCATCACCTAACGGAGGTGTGAGGATTTCCTCCATGGCCTTATTTATGTGATGTTCATCATCTCCATTTAGATTGGTAACATTTATTTCTTTCCAGACTTTTGATACTTTCTGATCAATTAATTGATGAATATATTTATTATGTGCACTTAAATCATTGCCCCATATTATTTGTATTGGCATATTTGCTTAAAAAGAAGCTTATTCTAATTATGCTTACTTTTAACTCAAATTAAAATTTAATGATAAAAGATCATCCTATTTTCATAGAAAGTATTAATTTTATTCGGACTAATCTAGAAGCAAATGATTTTAATTATTTGGAAAATAAAGTTTTAGAAAGATTAGTTCATACTTCGGGAGACTTTAATATTCAAAATCTTTTAGAATTTAGTGAAGATGCTTGTGACAATGCGATTCAATCCCTTAGACAAGGTGCACCAATATTAACTGACACTGACATGGCAGCGACAGCTATAAAATCAATGGCAAAAAATACGACAGGTAATATAGTGTATTCAGCTAAAAAATGGTTTCAAGATAATGCTTATTTAGGATCCACTAAAACTGCGTATGGAATTTTGAAAGGGTGGAAAGAATTATCTGATAAATATATGGGAATTAAATCACCTATTGTCGTTATTGGAAGTTCACCCACAGCACTTATGGCTTTATTAGATCATTTAGATGATTCAAATAATTCTCCTAGTTTGATTATTGGAATGCCAGTCGGTTTTATTGGGGTTGAAAAAAGTAAACAAAAATTGCTTGGAACTAATTATGCGAGGATAGTAGTCAATTCAACAAGAGGTGGAGCTGCAATGGCAGCAGCAACTGTTAATGCTTTGTTAAGAGAGTGTATTTGACTGGAATATTTTTTAAGATAATTTTACAAATTAATAGATTGTTATTTGAGTATTAAAATTATTGTTTTTTTCTAACGAATCTAAAACTAATTTTGCTTTTTCTATTACTTCTTTTGGAACTCCTGCAAGTCTCGCAGCTTCAATTCCATAACTTTTATTCGAACCACCCTTCTCAATTTTATGAGTAAAATCTAGTTGTTCGTTTTTTTGTTCAACGAGTACTTGAAAGTTTTCTATATTACCATTGGAATTTTTTAAATAATTCAGTTCGTGATAGTGAGTAGCAAAAATAGTATTACATTTAATTTTTCTTGCGAGATATTCACTTACAGACCAAGCTATTGATAGTCCGTCAAAAGTAGATGTTCCTCTTCCTATCTCATCAAGTAGTACAAGAGAGTGTGATGTTGCTTGATTTAAAATTGATGCGGTTTCTGACATTTCCACCATAAAAGTTGATTGTCCAGATGCTTGATCATCAACAGCTCCAATTCTGGTAAAAATCCTGTCCGCAATCTCGACGTCTGCTTTCTTAGCAGGAACAAAACTACCAATTTGCGAAAGAATTTGTATTAAACCTATTTGTCTTATAAAGCAACTCTTTCCGCTTGCATTTGGTCCAGTTAGTATTATTAATGTTTGATTTCTATTGAATTCAATGTCATTTGAGACAAATTTTTTATCATTTAATAATTGCTCGACTATGGGATTTCTTCCTGCGATAATTTTTGTACTGTTTTCTTTACTTAAATTTTTTATAGGGATAAGTGTAGGTTTTACAAAATTATTCTCTAATGATGTAATTGCTAAAGCAAGCAATGCATCAATAGATGCGATTGCTTTTGCAATTGATCTAATATCTTTTGTTTTTTCAGCAACAAGATTTCTTATTTCGCAAAATATTTCATACTCTCTTGCAGAAGCACGATTTTTTACTTGAAAAATTTTGTGTTCTTTATTTTTGATTTCTGTAGTAACATATCTTTCTTCATTAGTCAGAGTTTGTCTTTTTATCCAATGCTCTGGAGCTAAATTTACCTTTGACTTGTTTATAGATATATAGTATCCATAGTTTTTATGGAATTGAATTTTTAGATTAGAAATTTTACTAATTTTTTTTTCTTTTAATTCTTCTTCACGTAGCCAATCAGAGTAGTCGTCAATTACATTACGTAAACCATCTAAAATATTGTCAACACCATCGTGAATCATACCTCCTTCACTTGTATTAAGAGGAGGATTTTCTAGAAGTTTAAAACTTATAGTATCAGCTAGATCTAATAGTTTAGTATCAATATTTTTTAACTCATCTGTCCAAGATGGGAGATCATAATTAAATGCTTCAATAATTGACTTTAATTTAGGTAATTTTTTTAGACCTTCTGCAATTGCAATTAAATCTCTTGGACTTGCATGACCAGCACATGCTCTGCCCGAAAGTCTTTCCAAATCCCCCATTGCTCTTAGGATATTTTGGCTATCTTTTCTTAGTTTGGTTGATTCTAAAAAATTTGAAATAATATTTTGTCTTTTATAGATTTCATCAACATTTAATAATGGCGATTCAATCCATCTTCTTAAACATCTAGCACCCATGCAAGTATATGTTTTATCAATACTCCAAAGAAGAGAACCAACATAATTATTTTCTCGTTGCGTATTTGTAATCTCTAAATTCTTTTGAGTTTGATAATCAATAATTAGGTGATTGTTACAAAATTGTATTTGTGGAAAATCTAATGAAATCTTTAGAGAAGAATCGTTCTCTAAATTTGAAGGATTAATTTTTTCTAAATAATTTAATAAACCTCCAAGTGATTTGGTTGCATTATTTAAATTCTTGAGTCCTAAGCCTTCTAAACTCATAATCTGGAAATATTTTTTTATGATAGAACTTGCTTCATTAATGCTAAAAAAAGTCTCTTGAGTAACTGTATATGTAAGTTGATTATTTTTCTGTTTCAATAAATTTTTTGCATCATTGCTAGCCAATATTATTTCTGATGAATCTAATTTAATAATTTCATCAAAAAGTTTTGACAGAGATTCGCCTTCCATTGTTAATAACTCTCCTGTGCTTACATCAGCTCTTGATATGCCCCACTCGTGTAAATCATCAGAGTTTTGTGTCGATAAGTGAATCGCTGTAATCCAGTTATTTTTTTTGGCAACCAACATGCCCTCTTCAATGACAGTACCAGGCGTGATAATTCTTGTTATACCTCTTTTAATTGGGATACTGTAATTTCCAGAACTTTTTTCTAACTGGTCGCATATAACTACTGAATGATTCTTTTTAATTAGTTCAGCACAATATCTTTCCATTGCATGATGAGGAACCCCTGCCATGGGTATCTTGCCAATTTCTTTTCCAGCATCTTTGCTTGTTAATGTTATTTCTAAAATTTGTGATACAAGTACCGCGTCTTCAAAAAAACATTCAAAAAAGTCACCTAACCTATATAGAAGTAATCTATCTTTATTTTCTTCTTTAAGAGTTACATAATGCCTCATAACAGGAGTTAATTTAGGTTTGGCAACCGTTTTATAACTGTAAGATTGTTCATGAATGCAATCATTTTTGCGCTCTGAATTTATATTTGTCTTCAATTTGTTTACTAAATTAGTTGAATTTCCTCTGTGCCTAGGTCTTTTTTTTGATTCTTTTTTTAACTCTTCTGTAGATAAATCTTCAGTAATAACTTTTGGACTGATTTGGTTGTAAGACTCATTATTAACTGCAAACAAATTTTCTTGAATTATTTTTTCTTCTTGCATACTTTTATTATTTCTACATAGATCTTAGGGAAGAATTTGTTTTTTGCATTTTACAAGTCACTACGAGTATGTAAACTTTTACCATAAAAAGCATTTTCATGAGAATATAATAGCCATACAAGTAAATTTTTAAATTATGCAGGCTGTAAACTTTTTCTTTATAAATGCTCTTTTGTTTTCATCGTTAATCGCAGTTGTTGGAGTACCTTATTTCTATGCAACTCAAAGTGACCCTTCTGACCGTCGTAACCCAGAAATAAAAAAAGTTGAGATAATTGGTGGAGTTTGGTTTCATTTAGTTCTAATAAATGGCGTTATTGCAGGGTTAGTTTGAATTAAGGCTACCTTCATGAGAAGCTTATAATATAAAAAAATCAAATGGCTATTTACGAAGGCTCTTTTACTGATACTGCCTCATTAAAAGTAGGTATAGTTATAGCTCGGTTTAATGATTTAATTACATCAAAACTTTTGTCTGGATGTTTAGATTGTTTAAAAAGACATGGTGTTGATATTTCAGAATCAAGTAGTAATCTTGATATAGTATGGGTTCCTGGCTCTTTAGAGCTTCCAATTGCCGCAAAATCTATAATTAAAAAATCTAAATATGACGTCTTAATAACTCTTGGTGCAGTTATTAAAGGCGATACTTCTCATTATGATGTTGTGGTTTCTGAGGCTAGTAAAGGGGTCTCTAAAGTATCTTATGAAAGTAATATACCTATTATATTTGGTGTTTTAACTACAGACACTATGCAGCAAGCATTAGAAAGAGCAGGAATAAAAAATAATCTTGGTTGGAATTATGCATTGCAAGCAATTGAGATGGGTTCTTTAATTAAAAACCTAAATTAGTTTCAAGAAAATTAAAACTTTGTATCCTTGATTCCTTCTTTAGGATAAAATAAAGAAGCTATGCGGATGTAGCTCAGTGGTAGAGCATCTCCTTGCCAAGGAGAATGTCGAGAGTTCGAATCTCTTCATCCGCTTTCAATGAAAATATCATTTAGAGTGTTGTTATTTATCAATTAGGTAATGTCTAAATTTATTTCTATTGAGGATTTAAAGGAATTATTTACCAAGCCTTATGGAAAAGATGCTCCAACAAAACAAAAATGGGCAGAATATTATAATGATAACGTTAAATTCATCGATCCTACACAAGAAACAAAAGGATTAGATTCTTATATAGAAGCTCAAGAAAAGTTGCTCAAAAGATGTGATGAAGTTTATTTAGAAACTCATGCCATTGCAAGAAACGGAGATTGTGGATTTGTCGAATGGACTATGGGTTTAAAAATAATGGGCAAAAAATTTATTTATCCTGGGACTACACGTTTAATATTTTCTGAAAATGGCTTAATTAAAGAGCATAGAGATTATTTTGATTTTTGTGGCCCTACTTTTGGCCCAGTTCCTATATTAGGGTCATTTATAAGATGGCTTTATAGGAGATTCGTATCTTGAGTTTGATTATATTAAAGGGAATAATTTAGAAATTGTATAATTTTTTAAAAAAAAATAATCTACAAATATTTAAGTTTGGCGTGTCTGGTGTAATTGCATCATATATCAATTACTTAGTATATATTTCTTTTTATTTTATTTCTAATAATTTAGTATTTGCTTCCCTATGTGGATATTTGATTGGGATTTTGGTTTCATTTATTTTGGCCAAAATATGGGTATTCAGAAATAGACTAAAACAACCAATAGTTAAATCTTTTTATTTGTTTTGTTTAATTTATTTGTTAGGTGGAATAGAAATGTCTTTAATAATAATTGTTTTAAATCAATTAATTAATAATCATAAGATTGCTTGGTTATTTGGTGCATTTATTGGAGCATTAAATAATTATTTGGGTTCAAAATATATTACTTTTAGAAAGTAATCATATTTCCCGAATTAATAAATTTTGAGTGGTAACTTCTTTGAAATCAATTTGAGAATAGAATAATTTTTTGTTTGTGGTCATTAAATATATTTTCTTTGTATTTTTTATCTTTTTTGAATTTAAAAGATTTTTAACAATTAACTTCCCATAACCATTCCCCTGATGATTCTCATCGATAATAATATCCCATAATACTCCTCTGTAAACTCCATCTGACAAAGCTCTACCAAAGCCGACTATTTCACGATCAGACCAAATACTTATGATAACGTCACTATTGGCAAGACATTTTTTAATATCATTTATTGTTCTATTTTTTGCCCAAAAAGTATTCCGATTAAAGAACTGCTGGAGTTTAAACAATCCCTTTACCGGTGTTAGATTAGGGCCTAACCCAAAAAATCTTAATCCAAAAGCTCCTTTTGAATGTTTTATTAAAAATATGTCTTTCATTAGTAAAAAGTTCTTGGAAAAATGAAGGTAATAAATTTATTGTTTGATGATTGTAATTTCAATACCATAGTCTATTATTTCTACTAAAATAAAGAGATATAAGATTTACTGATTTAGTTGTAACGCGTTAATTTATAATGTTTTATAGGATAAGTTTTTTAAAAGGACCATTATGCTAAAACTTTTGCTGGGAGATCCGAATGCACGAAAGTTAAAGCGCTATCAACCAATTGTTGAAGAAATAAATTTTTTAGAAGAAGAAATATCTGGACTAACAGACGATGACCTTAGAAAGGAAACTAAATTTCTTAAAGAAAAAATTTCGTCAGAATTAAGTATTAAAAAGCAGAAGGAACTATTAGATGAACTTCTTCCTAAAGCCTTTGCAATTGTAAGAGAAGCAGGAAAAAGAGTGTTAGATATGAGGCATTTTGATGTTCAGTTAATAGGGGGAATGGTTCTACATGAATGTCAAATTGCTGAAATGAAAACTGGTGAAGGGAAAACTCTTGTTGCAACATTGCCATGCTACTTAAATGCTCTTACTGGAAAGGGAGTTCATGTTGTTACTGTAAATGACTATTTAGCTCGAAGAGATGCTGAGTGGATGGGACAAGTTCATCGTTTTTTAGGATTATCCGTTGGTTTAATTCAGCAAGATATGAGCCCCTCAGAGAGAAAGAAAAATTATGATTGCGATATCACTTATGCCACCAATTCAGAATTAGGATTTGATTATTTGAGAGATAATATGGCTACTGGTTTTGAAGAAGTAGTGCAAAGAAAATTTAATTACTGTGTTATAGATGAAGTTGATTCGATTTTAATTGATGAAGCTAGGACGCCTCTAATAATTTCTGGGCAAATTGAAAGGCCACAAGAAAAGTATCAGAAAGCTGCAGAACTATCTTTATCTCTTATCAAGGCAAAAGAACTGAGTAAAGATGGTATTGATCCTGAAGGAGATTATGAAGTAGATGAAAAACAAAGAAGTTGTATTTTAACCGATAAAGGATTTGCTAAATGTGAAGAATATTTGAAAGTTAGTGATTTATATAATCCTCAAGATCCTTGGGCTCATTATATAACTAATGCTTTAAAAGCTAAAGAATTATTCATTAAAGATGTAAATTACATTATTAAAAAAGAGGAAGCAGTAATTGTTGATGAATTTACAGGACGGGTAATGCCTGGAAGGCGTTGGAGTGATGGACAGCACCAGGCAATTGAAGCAAAAGAGGGCCTAAAAATTCAACCTGAAACACAAACCCTAGCATCTATTACTTATCAAAACTTTTTCCTGCTATATCCTGGTTTGGCCGGCATGACCGGTACTGCTAAAACAGAAGAGGTCGAATTTGAAAAAACTTATAAATTAGAAGCAACAGTCGTACCGACAAATCAAATTAGGAGAAGACAAGACTTACGTGATCAAGTTTTTAAAACTGAAATAGGTAAATGGAAAGCGGTTGCGCAAGAAACTGCAGAAATTCATAGAAATGGCAGACCTGTTTTGGTTGGTACAACAAGTGTTGAAAAAAGTGAGCTGCTAAGTGGACTGTTATTCGATCAAGGAATTCCTCATAATTTATTAAATGCAAAGCCAGAGAACGTCGAACGTGAAGCAGAAATAATTGCTCAGGCAGGTCGAGCAGGGGCTGTTACTATTGCGACAAATATGGCGGGAAGGGGGACAGATATTATTCTTGGAGGTAATAGTGACTATATGGCAAGACTTAAATTAAAAGAGACGTTAATTCCTTTGTTGGTGAAGCCAGAAGATGAGCATAAGCCCCCAATCCCTAAACAAAGAAATTCAAAAAAGAAAGGAGGTTTTTCCTCAAAGGTTGAATTTAGTTCGAAAAAGAATATTCAAAGTTCTTCAACAAGTCTTTACCCTTGTAAACTTGGAGAAGATATTAAGAAGAAACTTGCTCTCTTGTCTGATGAATTGGTTAAGAATTGGGGAGATAGACTACTTACTGTAATTGAGTTAGATGATAAGATTGCTACAGCAGCTGAAAAAGCACCAACTGATGATAAATCAATAAAGTTTTTAAGAGATGTGTTATCAGATGTGAAAAAAGAATATGAAACAGTACTTATACATGAAGAAGAAAAAGTCAGAGAAGCTGGAGGCTTACACGTTATCGGTACTGAGAGGCATGAGTCAAGAAGAGTTGATAATCAACTAAGAGGTAGAGCTGGTAGGCAGGGGGATCTTGGAAGTACAAGATTCTTTTTATCTCTAGAAGATAATTTATTAAGGATATTTGGAGGGGATAGGGTAGCAAATCTAATGAATGCATTCAGAGTTGATGAAGATATGCCTATTGAATCAGGAATGCTTACAAGATCTCTAGAAAGTGCCCAAAAGAAAGTAGAAACTTATTATTACGATATTCGAAAACAAGTCTTTGAATATGACGAAGTAATGAATAATCAAAGAAAAGCAGTTTATTCCGAGAGACTAAGAGTATTAAAAGGAGTTGACTTGAAGAAGCAGGTGATCGGATATGGAGAAAGGACGATGGGTGAAATAGTTGAAGCTTATATCAACCCTGATCTACCACCTGAAGAATGGGATATTGATCAATTAATTTCTAAAGTCAAAGAATTTATATATTTATTAGATGATCTAAAAATTGAAGATGTTAGGTTATTGTCTGTAGAAGAATTAAAGAATTATCTTCAAGAGCAATTGCGAATAGCTTATGATTTAAAAGAATCACAAATAGAAAAGTTTCGTTCAGGGTTGATGAGGGAGGCTGAAAGATTTTTCATATTACAACAAATTGATAATTTATGGAGAGAACATCTTCAGTCAATGGATTCCTTAAGAGAATCAGTAGGATTAAGAGGTTATGGACAAAAAGACCCTTTAATAGAATATAAAAATGAGGGTTATGATATGTTTCTTGAAATGATGACTAATATGAGAAGAAATGTTATTTATTCAATGTTTATGTTTCAACCGAAAAGTGATAAAGATTCCAAAAATTAAGACATTTTTAGTCATCTCCAAGAAATTCAAGAATCTCTTTGTCTTTTAGATTTTGAGCATCACCCAGTTTCGAAATGTCAACAGCTTCTGAGTTTGCCAAACATTGAAGAGTTTTTTGTAATTTAAGTATTTCATTTTCAAGCTGATCGATTCTATCCATTAGATTTTTTATCACATTAGCCTCAGCATCAGGTAATGCAGAGTGTGCTAGTGGATTCACTTTTACGCCACTTTGATGAACTACTCTCCCAGGAACTCCAACTACAGTGCTATTCCCTTCAACATTGCGAACAACTACAGAACCTGCACCAATTCGTGTATTAGATCCAACTGTTATTGATCCAAGAACTTTTGCACCTGCTCCAACTACAACATTTTTCATTAATGTTGGGTGTCTTTTCCCATGACTTTTCCCAGTCCCTCCTAATGTTACCCCTTGGTAGAGTAAACAGTTATCACCTATCTCGGCTGTTTCACCAATTACAACTCCCATGCCATGATCAATAAAAACTTTTTTACCAATTTTGGCTCCGGGATGAATTTCTATACCTGTTAATAATCTATTCATATGACTTAATAAGCGCGGAATCAAAGGAAATTTTAGTTGCCATAATTTATGGGTAAATCTATGTATGACTATTGATTGGAAACCAGGATAGCAAAGGAAAATCTCCAATATTCCTCGAGCAGCTGGATCTCTCTCTTTTATTATTTCGATATCGGATTTAAAGTTTTTTAACATGAAAAATTAATTAATTAGTCCAATTTCTTTTTTTAATTGATTGACTGTTTCTATACTTAAATAGTTTTTAGCACAAATTATTTGGGGTAATCTCATTAACTGTGAGCGATTTTTTAATAGTGTGTTTTCTACAACTGATAAACTTGGTCCATCACAAATGATGTAATTTGCGGCTTTTAAGAGTCCTAATAATCTACTTTGGTTGTCTGATATCGCAGTCATAAGAATTAACTCACCACCTCTCATGCTGTGTATAATAACTTCTGCAGCCCTCAATAAGCCAGGGCTAATGCTTACAATACCTACACAATTATCATTTTTTAATTCTTTGATTATTTTTAATTCTTTTTGAAAGTCACTTAAATCAACTGCAATAGCTCTTATTCCATGTTCTTTTGCAACTTTTTCTAAAGGCTGTAAGAAATATCTACTTGTAACGATAGTCCCATTATTGGAATTAGATAGAACTTTGTCTAATTCTTCCATGGGGACTACTTCTACAGGAACATTAATTTTGGGAGAAAGGTCTTCTGCTATCAGCATTGAAGCTCCTATATCTTCTCTAGGAGTACTAACTAGAATTCTTGTTCCGCATTTTATGCGCCAATCAATCTCATTGGTTAAAATTTTTCTTGCTTCTTGAAGAGTGCAGCCAAGATTAATTAAGTTATCAATTGCTTTTTTTGCTTCTTGATCTGGAGGCCTATTGATACGACTATTGGAATAAATTGATTTTTTTAAGTCTTTTTTAGCAATATTATCTCTTACGTAGATACCTGATCCTGCTATTGCTTCAACAACACCATCTATTTCAAGTTGCCTATAAACTTTACTTATGGTATTCCGATGAAGTCCTGTCAGCATTGCCAGTTGTCTAGTACTTGGAAGCCTGTGACCCGGAGGATAATGTCTTGCTGCGATTGCAAAGCAAATTTGATTATATAACTGAGTAGATGCTGGGATGTCACTTTCTTGTTGTATATGAAATCTCACTTTATAAAAGACCTAATGAATTCAATTGTTGTTATCTGGTGACACTTTAACATCCGTCATAGAGTTTAGATAATATAAGTTGTGAAAAACTGATTTCTTTTATTCTTCTTTTTTTAATAGAGGCGTTTTTCGAGGACTGAGAAACATAATCATATTTCTACCTTCTCTTTTTGGTTTTTGTTGTACTTCTGATTGCTCTTCTAAATCATTAGCCATTTTTAAAAGCAGTGTTTCAGCTAGGTTGGAGTGCTGAATTTCTCTACCCCTAAAAATGACTGTGCATTTTACTTTGTCTCCTGACTTCAAAAATCTAGTAGCTTGCCCAATTCGTACGTCATAATCATGCTTGTCAATTTTATATCTCATTTTAACTTCTTTCACTTCTGTTTGATGAGATTTTTTTCTTGCTTCTTTTGCTTTCTTTTCTTGTTCAAATTTGTATTTTCCATAATCCATGATCCTGCAAACAGGTGGATTTGCTTTCTCACTTACTAAAACTAAATCAAGTTCTCTTTGAGAAGCAATTTCTAAAGCTTTTAATCTATCGATAACACCTAGTTGTTTGCCATCTGAATCAACAACTCTTAATTGAGTGTATTTTATTCTTTCATTAATATTTGGAAGCTCTCTAACGGGAGCGCGGCGATCAAAGCGTGGGCGTGGTGGCATTCAGTTTAGTTAATTGATTGGATGAAGAACAAAATCTATTACTTTATAAAGTTAGCCTAAAAAAGACTCTATTTTAATTATTGCATCTTTTAGCAGGTTTTTGTTACTAAGCCAAATGGGATTGTTCTTATTACGGAACCATGTTTTTTGTCTTTTTGCTAATTGGATTGTTTTTGTAGTTGTTAACTCAATTGCTTTTTCTATTGTTAAATTGTTTTTTAAGACATTCTTAGCTTCTTTATATCCAATGGTTTCTAAAATTGGTAAATCCCATCCATATTTATTAATAAGATTTTTGGTTTCTTCTAGAATTCCAAATAAAAACATATTTTTTGTTCTTTCCAAAATTCTTTCTTTTAAATCCTCTCTATCTAAGCCGAGCTCTAATATTTTCCAAGAAGGGGGATTTTGAATCTGTTGAGCAGACATAGGTTTACCTGTTACATAAAAAATTTCTAAAGCTCTTATTGTTCTAATTTGATCAGCGAAATTAATTTTTTTTGTTGCAATTGGATCACAACTTTGTAAAAGATCCCAACATTTTTTTTGGCCAAGTTTTTCTAATTGTGCTCTTAAAGTAATTTGTGGCGGAACATCTGGCCCAAAAAATCCCTTTATTATTGAGTTCATATACAAACCGCTTCCCCCGACAAGAAAAGGTAAGTTGTTTTGTTTAATTTCTTTGTTGATTGAATCTTTGGCAATTTCTTGAAAGGATTTAACATTAAGTGGATTTATAGGCTCTTCAATATCTATTAAATAATGCTTTATTTGTTTTTGTTGATTCTTAGAAGGTTTGGCTGTTCCAATATCCATAAATCTATAAATTTGTCTTGAATCTATATTATGAATATTGGTTTTAAAATAATTTGCAATTTTAATTGCTAATTCTGTTTTACCACTTGCAGTTGGTCCAATTAAAACTATCACAAAAGGTTGGCGCGAGAACATGTGAAATTTTTAGAAAAATTATTAGAGTTATATAATTAAAGTGATTAAATTTTTCATAGACTACGAGCCTTTCTCGAACACCGATGGTAAGTTTAATAAAAGACCTTTTAAAAATAACATTTAAAAAGTTTAATGTTTTATTTTTTATATTAAATGAGTGAGGAAAAAAAAACTAATAAAATCTCAAATGACTATGGTGCAGAGCAGATTCAGGTTCTCGAAGGTTTAGAACCAGTTCGAAAACGGCCTGGGATGTACATAGGCTCGACAGGACCAAGAGGCTTACACCATTTAGTTTATGAAGTTGTTGATAATTCTGTAGATGAAGCTCTTGCTGGTCATTGTGATCATATTGAGATAGTTCTTCAAGCAGATGGATCAGCTTTGATTTCTGACAATGGAAGAGGTATCCCAACTGATATACATCCAAGAACAGGGAAAAGTGCCTTAGAAACTGTTCTTACAGTGCTTCATGCAGGAGGTAAATTTGGTAGTGGTGGTTATAAAGTTTCTGGTGGTTTGCATGGAGTTGGAATATCAGTTGTGAATGCTTTAAGTGAATGGGTAAATGTCACCGTTTTTAGGGATGGTAATGAGTTTAATCAAAGATTTGAGCAAGGTATTTCAAAAGGAGAATTACACTCCAAAAAGCAGCAGATCAAACCTTATCAAAAAGGAACGACTATTTGTTTTAAACCTGACATTGCAATTTTTTCTGGTGGCATTGAATTTGAATATGCTCTTCTTTCATCAAGATTAAGGGAATTAGCTTATCTTAATGGCGGTGTTAAAATTGTTTTTAGAGATGAGAGAAGTCAATTACCAGATGGTTCTTTTAAGGAAGAAATTTACTTATATGAAGGAGGAATTAAAGAATATGTTCAATATATGAATACAGACAAGGATTCTATCCATCCGGAGATAATATATGTAGATTCGCAAAAAGATAATGTTTATGTAGAAGCTGCCTTGCAGTGGTGTTCAGATGTTTATTCAGATAACATATTAGGATTTGCAAATAATATAAGAACTATTGATGGAGGTACTCATATAGAAGGATTAAAAACAGTTTTGACAAGAACTTTTAACAATCTTGCTAAAAAAAGAGGAAAGAGGAAAGATCTTGAAAAGAATTTAGCTGGAGAGAATATTAGAGAAGGCTTGACGGTTGTTTTATCAGTTAAAGTTCCAGATCCGGAATTTGAGGGGCAAACTAAAACTAAATTAGGCAATACTGAGGTTAGAGGAATTGTTGATTCTCTAATAGGTGAGGCTTTAACTAAGTACATGGAATTTAATCCTGGAGTATTGGATTTAATTCTGGAAAAAGCAATTCAATCGTTTAATGCAGCAGAGGCAGCAAGAAGGGCTAGAGAATTAGTTAGGAGAAAAAGTGTTCTTGAAAGTTCAACTTTGCCTGGGAAATTAGCAGATTGTAGCTCTAGAGATCCTTCAGGATCAGAAATATACATCGTAGAGGGTGACTCAGCTGGAGGTTCAGCCAAACAAGGTAGAGATAGAAATTTTCAGGCTATTTTGCCTCTTCGAGGAAAAATTTTAAATATAGAAAAAACTGACGATACTAAGATATATAAAAATACAGAAATTCAATCATTAATAACTGCTTTAGGATTAGGCATTAAAGGAGAAGAGTTTGATGTAAGTTCTTTGAGATATCATAGAGTGGTAATAATGACTGACGCTGATGTTGATGGTGCGCATATCAGAACTTTATTATTGACCTTTTTTTATAGATATCAAAGAGAACTAGTTGAAAGAGGTTTTATATATATAGCTTGCCCTCCTTTATATAAAGTAGAGAGAGGAAAAAATCACAAATATTGCTATAACGAGAGTCAACTTAAGCAAACGATTGACGATTTTGGAGAAAACGCTAATTATAATATTCAGAGATTTAAAGGACTCGGTGAAATGATGCCAAAACAATTGTGGGATACAACAATGAATCCAGAAACTAGGACGATGAAAAGGGTTGAGATTGAAGATGCTCTTGAGGCTGATAGAATATTCAACATTCTAATGGGTGATAAAGTAGCGCCAAGAAGAGAATTTATTGAAACTCATAGTGGAAATTTAGATATGGCATCATTAGATATATGATTAATGATTTTCTAAAGAATTTTTGCTTAATAACTTTTGCTTTAATAGGTCCAATTTCTTTACCCGCAGGAGGTATCCAAAGAAATTTAAATGATTACAATGTTTTAAATAATTCAAAAGAAATCATACTTAGTTCAAACTGTTCTCTATATAGTTATCCCAAAAATACCGCTAAGAAATTATTGTTACTTAAATCTGGTTCTTCATTATCAATTTTACGTAAATGGAAAGTAAATGAAAGAGATTTATGGTTAAGAGTGGAATTGGCAACCAATCAATTAATTGATAATCCTAATCAAACTACTCGTGGGTGGATAAAAATTTAAATTTTGGATCTAAATTCAATAGTTTACGTTTTGCTAGGCAGTACTGTTGGATTAGTTTTAAGGATGTTTGTTAAATATAAAGTTAACATTAAAACTGGATTTTATATTAATAATACTTCTGTAGTAAATATTTTGGCATCATTATTTTTGGGGATTTTATTTGCCTTAAATCCAATTAATCAAAACTTATTATTATTATTTTATGTTGGTTTTTTAGGATGTTTTAGTACATTTTCTTCTTTTATTTATGATCTTTTTGTGTTATTCCAAAGTAAGCAATTTGCAAGATTATTCTTTCATTATATTGAGGTAATATTACTATCTTTTTTATTTTTTTACTTAGGTTATTATCTTACACAAATTTTTTAAATGATCAATGTTACAAATTTCTTATTTCTTCTTATTGCATCTTATGTGGGGACTTTTCTGAGGTTTTATGTAGATAATAATTTTATTATTTCTATATGTGGTTCATTTTTATTTGGTTTTATAATCGCACGAAAACTAGGCAAATCTTTGAATCATATTTTATTAAGTGGATTTTGTTCTTGCTTCACATCTTTTAGTGGGTTTATATTTGTTTTGCACCGATTTATAAATCAGGAAGATGTCTTAAAAATTGTTCTTTATTTGAATATAATTTTTATCTCAAATTTATTAATGATGTATTTTGGTTTTATGATAAGTAGAAAAATTACCTAATTTTTCTATAATAGTTATGTTACCTAGACAATGAATTATATTTATGGAGCAAAATAAGCTTGAGAAAATTACATCTTTACCCTCAGATTTAGACGATCGCGGAAATATTACTTTTAAACTTGAAGAATTGCTTGTTGCTGGAAATTATGATGAGGCGAAATTATTATTAGAGCCTTCTCAACCTGTAGATATAGCAGATGCAATAGGTAGTCTTCCTTTAATTTTGCAAGCCCTTGCATTTAGGTTGTTAAAAAAAAATGAAGCAATTGAGGTATATGAATATTTAGATCCAATAGTTCAGCAAACGTTATTGGACAGACTTCGTTCAGGAGAAGTCTTAGAAATTGTTGAGAAAATGTCGCCTGACGATAGGGTCCAACTTTTTGATGAATTACCTGCAAAAGTTGTTAGGAAATTTTTATCAGCTCTAAGTCCTGGAGAAAGGAAAGTGACTGCAGAATTATTGGGATATGAGCCTGAAACTGCAGGGCGATTAATGACTACAGAATTTATTGATTTAAAAGAGATGCAAACAGCAGAGGAGGCTTTATCTTTGGTAAGAAAAAGGGCTCCATTTACAGAGACTATTTACAGTTTATATGTTACTGATAAGGAACGACACTTAACGGGTATTCTCTCTTTAAGGGACCTTGTTACAGCTGATCCATCAAAACCAATTGGTGATGTTATGACAAAAGATGTTGTTAATATTTCTACCAATACTAATCAAGAAGAAGTTGCGAGAGCAATTCAAAGATATGACTTTTTGGCTCTCCCAGTTGTTGACAGAGAAAAAAGACTTGTAGGAATTGTAACTGTTGATGATTTAATCGATGTTATAGAGCAAGAGGCCACTCGAGATATTTATGCGGCAGGTGCAGTTCAGCCTGGTGATGAGGATGATTATTTTCAAAGCAGTTTGTTTACTATTGCTCGAAGGCGAATCTTGTGGTTATTAATTTTAGTTTTAGCAAATGGTTTGACTACAAAAGTTATTGCAATGAATGATCAAATCTTGAAAGAAATAGTTTTATTAGCTGCTTTTATCCCATTACTGATAGGCACTGGCGGGAATGTTGGAGCGCAAAGTTCGACGGTTGTTATAAGAGGCTTAAGTACACAAAAATTAAAGTCTCTAGGTGCAATTAAGGCAGTAATAAAGGAAGCAATAACAGGAGCTTTGTTAGGTGTTTTAATGATTCTTGTAGTATTTCCTTTTGCATGGTGGCAAGGTGAAGGTCCTTTAATAGCAGCTGCAGTAGGAATAAGTTTGATTTCCATAACAACTTTAGCCGCAACTGCAGGTGCTATTCTCCCATTACTTTTTGATCGTATGAGATTAGACCCGGCTTTAATGTCTTCACCATTTATTACAACAGTTACTGATATTGCAGGAGTGTTTATATATCTAAATACAGCAACATGGCTACTGAATTCTTCTCTTTTATGAATATCTAGTAGGTATTTATTCTCATTTTTGTAAATTTGTGGATTTTTTGGTTTAACTTTACATTTCTTAATGGTATTGTTTACAGAACATCATTAACTTTCATGTCTTCTGCAATTCTAGGTGAAAATAAATCAACTATTATATCAACTTTAAAAGCTACTAACGATGTAGATTTGGTACGTTCTTATTTAAGGGATATTGGTAGAGTTCCTCTTTTATCTCACGAACAAGAAATAACGCTTGGAAGGCAGGTTCAAGAATATATGCAAGTTGAAAGAGCAGAACTAGAGATAATTGAATTAACTGGAGATAAACCTAGTATTGATCAACTAGCTAATAAATTAAATTTGTCTGCATCTCAGATTAAAAAGAGATTTAGAGCTGGACAGCGTGCAAAAGAAAGAATGGTTGCAGCAAATTTACGACTAGTAGTGAGTGTTGCAAAAAAATATACGAAAAGAAATATGGAACTTCTTGACTTGATTCAAGAGGGGACAATAGGGCTTGTTAGAGGAGTCGAAAAATTTGATCCAGCTAGAGGTTATAAATTTTCAACATATGCATATTGGTGGATTAGACAAGGTATTACTAGAGCAATTGCTGAAAAAAGTAGAGCTATTAGACTACCAATTCATATAACTGAAATGTTAAATAAGTTAAAAAAAGGGCAACGAGAATTGAGTCAGGAACTTTCTAGAACACCTACAGTCAGCGAACTTGCGAAATATGTAGAGCTTCCAGAAGAAGATGTAAAGGATTTGATGTGTAAAGCGGGACAACCAGTAAGTCTAGAAACAAAAGTTGGCGATGGTGAAGATACTGTATTGCTTGATTTGTTAGCAGGTGGTGAAGATTTGCCTGATGAACAAATAGAAATGGATTGTATGAGAGGTGATCTTCATTCACTGCTTCATCAATTACCTGATTTACAATGTAGAGTTTTAAGAATGCGTTACGGAATGGATGGAGATGAACCTATGTCTCTTACTGGTATAGGACGTGTTTTGGGAATAAGCAGAGATAGAGTAAGAAATCTTGAAAGAGATGGATTAAGAGGTTTAAGAAGACTTAGCGATAATGTAGAGGCTTATTTTGTTTCTTGAATAAATTGAGAAACTAAATAATTAGTCTCTTCTGGGTTTTCATCATGAGGGCAATGCCCTGCCCCTTTTATTACATCAAGTCTTTTAATATTTTTAAATTTATTTTTCCATTCAATTGCTTCATCTAACGATTCCCAGGGATCTATTTCCCCCCAAATTAGTTGGATCGAGGCATCAATTTTATTAAAAAGATCTGTAGCAAGATAATCATCAAATATATTGATAAAGCCGCGAAATGCTTCTCTGGAATTTGTTCTTTGAGAAGGACTATAAAGAATGTCAATTAATTCTTTATCAAGATTTTTCCCAGAAGGGTAAGCTTTCTGTAAAATTTTTTTAATTACTTCTGGATTAGAAGCTCTTTCAAAAAGAGTGTTACTGATTAGTCGCTGCCTTACTAAAGTTTTTAATATTGGACGTAGCAGATTCATCAAAACATTACTTTTTTTTAAACGTTTATCATCCATTCTTCTTTGCGCACAATTAATTAGGATGACACCCTTACATTGATTTTGAATGATTTCAGCGGCTTTCAAAGCTACAACACCACCAATGGAGTTTCCGATTAAATAAACTGGAGATTTGATAACCTCTGAACAAAATGTTGCTATTTGACTACCCCACAAGTCAAATGAATATTTAATGGAATTTTCTCTGTAAGACTCGTAATTTAATAAAGCATTCGGTTGACTGCTTTGGCCGAATCCGAGCAAGTCTATTGAATAGCAATTATAATTTTTACTTAGAAAATCTTGATTATGTCTCCAATGTTCTTTTGAAGCTCCAAAACCATGAATTAATAAAATATTTATGTCATTTTCATTTATTGATCGTTTTGAAAAGGACCATGAAATGTTCCAATTTTTCCATTTCCAAGTTTCAGATGTTTTAGAAGGCATGAGAACCAAAATATTAATTAAACTTTAATTCAAAAAAAAATTATTCGTTTTTAATTCATTATTCTTAGTTTAGAAAGTTTTTTGTATATGTACAAAACAAAAGTCGTTTCTCTGGGAGAGGCTTTAATCGACAGAATAAGGAATAAGTCAAATGAAGAATTTACAGATTTTCTGGGAGGCGCACCCGCAAATGTAGCCTGCGCTTTGAGAAAATTAAAAATAGATTCAGTATTTATCGGGTGTTTAGGAAGGGATGAATTTGGTGAAAAATTTATTGAACAATTTAATGAATTAGAAGTTAATATAAATTTCCTCCAAGTGGATAACAAGTTGCCTACAAGGATAGTGAAGGTTGATAGAGATAATTCTGGAGATCGTTATTTTTCTGGTTTTGATGCAAGTCCCCAGACAGTGTTTGCTGACGAAGCAATTAAAAAGTCTTTAATTGAAGAAGATCTTACAAGTTTGGAGAAACTCTTTGAAGAAACAAAATATTTTGTTTCTGGAACCAATGTTTTATCGTCTTCGATGTCAGAAGAATCTATATACTTTCTGCTATGCCTAGCTAAAAAGTTTGATGTTAAGGTAATCATTGATTTGAATTGGAGAGAGGTTTTTTGGAATTATTCAATTTTTTCATCACAAATTATGGGAAAGGAGAGAGTAAATTTAATTCAGCAATTTTTAAACTATGCTCATATTTTAAAGCTTGCGAAAGAAGAAGCTCTTTTGTTTTTTGATAATGAAAACCCTTATGAAATATCTGAAACCCTCTTAAACAGACCTGATGTGATAATCACAAATGGAGAAGATCCTATTTCATGGTTTATAAATGGTTTGCAGGGCGAAACTGAAGTGCTTAAGTCATCCCATATTATAGATACAACTGGTGCAGGGGATGCCTTTTTGGCTGGATTGATTTCAAAATTAATTACTTCTGGATATCCTTCAAATGAATTAGAAATACAAGATTATGTTAGGTTTTCAAGTGTTTGTGGATTGCTCACTTGTCTTAGTGAAGGGGCAATTGAACCACAACCAGATTATGCAAAGGTTAACGAATTCTTAGGATCCCAGATTTTATAATTTCTTCCGGAATATTTAGCGTAACTAATTTCTATTTTCCAAAAATTATCAATAATTGGATGTATTAATTCTGGCCATTCAATTATTAGGATAGCTTGATTCTGATTAGCTTCTTCTTCTTCGGCTAGATAAAATTCTTTTGCCATAGAACTATTTTCTAATCTGTATAAATCAAGATGAATTAGTGGAATCTTTCCCGAATTGTAATGATGTGATAAAGCAAATGTCGGACTTGTAATATCCTCAGCAATAGATAACTCTTTTGCAATCCCTTGTACGAAAGAAGTTTTTCCTGATCCTATAGGACCTTGTAATAAAACAATTGATTGAGGATTTAGTCTTTTCGCGAATTTTCGACCTAAATTTATAGTCTCGGTAAAATTCTCAACAAACACAAAATTAATCAATAATCATATATAGTTTAAAGGATAAGAATTTTTTTAGACATGGTGATTGCCAATTCAAATAAAACATCCCTACCAAATTACGTTATAACAGATATTTCATTATCCGACTTCGGGCGTAAAGAAATTAAAATTGCGGAAACTGAAATGCCAGGGCTAATGGCACTTAGAGATAAATATCTTTCTGACAAGCCACTTAAGGGTGCAAAAATAGCTGGTAGTCTTCATATGACTATTCAAACAGCAGTCTTAATAGAAACTCTTGTTGATTTAGGTGCGCAAGTAAAATGGGCTTCTTGTAATATTTTTTCAACCCAAGATCACGCAGCAGCAGCTATTGCAGAGCAAGGGATTTCTGTCTATGCAAAAAAAGGTGAGAGCCTTGATGAATATTGGCAATATACCCATTACATTTTAGATTGGGGTTCAGACTCACCTAACATGATTCTTGATGATGGAGGAGACGCAACAGGCTTATTGATAATTGGTAGTAAGGCAGAAAAAGATTTATCTGTTTTAGATAATCCTAGCAATGAAGAGGAAATAGCTTTATTCAATTCTATTAAGTCTAAATTGCAACAAGATAGTAGTTTTTACTCCCGTATTAAGAGTAATATTATTGGTGTTACTGAAGAAACTACCACAGGAGTTGCAAGGCTTTATCAATTGCAAAAGCAGAATGAATTACCTTTTCCTGCTATTAACGTTAATGATTCAGTTACTAAAAGCAAATTTGATAATTTATATGGTTGTAGAGAATCTCTAGTTGATAGTATTAAGCGTGCAACTGATGTAATGATTGCTGGAAAGGTTGCCTTGGTAATGGGATTTGGTGATGTTGGGAAAGGTTCTGCACAATCATTAAGAGGACTCGGTGCAATTGTAAAAGTTGCGGAAATTGATCCAATATGTGCTCTTCAAGCATCTATGGAAGGATTTAGCGTTGTTACACTAGACGATGTTGTTGAAGATATAGATATTTTTGTTACTGCTACTGGTAATTATCAAGTAATAACACACGAAAATCTAGTCAAGATGAAGAATGAGGCTATCGTATGCAATATTGGACATTTTGATAATGAAATTGATGTTGCTTCATTAAAGAATTATCCATGGGAAAACATTAAGCCGCAAGTAGATCACATAACTTTGCCAAGTGGGAATCAAATTATTCTTTTAGCAGAAGGTAGATTAGTTAATTTAGGATGTGCTACAGGTCATCCTAGCTTTGTAATGAGTAACTCTTTTACCAATCAGGTCTTAGCTCAAATAGAACTTTTCAATAAGTCAGATGAATACGCTAAAGAAGTTTATGTATTGCCAAAACATTTAGATGAAATGGTGGCTAGATTACATTTAGAGAAAATTGGTGCAAAATTAACAAAACTAACTCAAGAACAGGCTGATTATATTAATGTCTCTGTTGAAGGGCCTTATAAATCAGAAATTTATAGATATTAAATGTGAGTTTGATTTTCATAAATTTACTCACTTCTTTGCCCGAATATATTAGTAAGGCTGTTGAATCAAATTCAACAATGGCTTATCTTACTATCTGTTTGGCTATGTTTCTAGAAAACATCATTCCTCCCATTCCATCAGAAGTAATAATGCCATTAGGTGGATTTTTTGTCTTTCAACAAAAATTAAACTTCTATATTTTGGTTTTTTGGGGTTTATTTGGAACTATCGCAGGATCTTTGCCTTGGTATTATTTGGGTAGATTAGTAAATGAAAAAAGACTTTCAAGATTTTTAGATATAAGGGGGAAATATCTAGGAATAACTTCTCATGATCTTGCTAAAAGCAAACTTTGGTTTGATAAATATGGAGTTTCATTAGTTTTTTGGGGCCGCTTAGTACCAGGTATAAGAACTTTAATTTCAGTTCCTGCTGGTATGGAACTTATGCCGCTAAGAAAATTTTTAATTTGGACTACTTTAGGAAGCCTAATTTGGATCGCATTATTAACATATGCTGGATATGTATTTGGTGAAAATTATCACATTATTGAATCTTATTTAGATCAAATTAAATATATTTTAAAGCCTATATTAATTCTAATATTCTTATATTTTTTAATAAAGTTTTTTATGAGACTTTATCAAAGAAATATATCTTAAAAAGGTATATCGTTTGAGCTTTTATTATTTGAGAATTGGTTATTTTCAGATTCTTTGCGTGAACTAAGTAAATTTAATCTATCAACTCTTATTACAGGCTTGAATCTATCTTCTCCGGTATTTTTATCTTTCCAACTATCAATTTTAAAGCTTCCAGTAATTCCTATTAAAGACCCTTTTTTAACATAATCTGCAGCAATTTGCGCTTGCTTACCCCATATTTCTAAATTAAACCAGTCAGGCTCTTCATCTCTACTGCGTCTATTTACAGCAAGAGTGAAATTTGCCACAATGCTGCCTGATTCGAAATACCTTACGTCTGGTTCTCTTCCTGCTCTTCCAACAAGATTAATAGTGTTAATTTCCATAATTTTTTTTTTATATATTACTCATATTTTTTATTTTTGCTCAAATTTATGCCAGCTATTCATAACTAAATGAAAGAAATTATAGAGCTTAATAAAAAATAGATATATTATTTATTTAAAAGATTTCTTATTGTGATTTTTAACAGATTTAAATTTTCTAGGGACATTGGTATAGATTTAGGTACTGCCAATACTCTTATTCATGTATCTGGTAAAGGAGTGGTTTTGCAGGAG
>QCGD01000011.1 GCA_003280025.1 Prochlorococcus sp. AG-363-P06
AATTGGCCAAATCAATTTCCATTACTTTAGTTTCGAGGAATTTTCCCCTAAAAATTGTTAATATTTTGGTCACAATTCTCAAAGTAAAACGCCAAAATAGGAAAAATAACTACAAAAATGGCAACTATTAGATTCATCCGAGAAGGAGTTGATATTCAGTGTAAAACTGGAGAAAATTTACGGGATTTTGTAATTAGAGAGAAATTACAACTTTATGGGCTTAAAGGAATGTTGGGCAATTGTGGTGGAGCAGGACAATGCAGTACTTGTTTCGTTTCTATAGAGGGAGGAAGCAAAAATTCTTTAAGTCCACTTACAAGTGTTGAAGAAGAAAAACTTAAAAACAGACCTAAAAATTGGAGACTTGCATGTCAAACTCTAATTAATTCATCTGCAGTAATACTTACAAAACCTCAATCTCCTCCTTCTAACTTAAAGGAACTAAAAGAAAGTATTGATAATAAAAAATTAGCTCGTTAAATTGTTTAAGACTGTTAATCAGTTGAGGCAATTTATTGATTTTTTCACTTTATTTCAAGTTAAATGTCTATAGTCTATTTAATTATGAAATCGTCACTCTAAATGGAAACAACAAATTTTGGGTTCATAGCAAGTCTTCTTTTCGTGGGAGTACCAACTATTTTTCTAATAGGTTTATATATCTCCACTCAAGATGGAGAAAAATCAAGCTTCTTCTCAGATTCTAGTAAAGGTAAACTGGGGCCAAAACGCTAAATTAATTAATGTTTTATGTTTCTGCAAAAGAATTTTTATTGTGGGAAAAAAAACAATTATTTAAAGGGGGAGATAAAGAATCTCTTTATCTCCTATTAGAATCAATAGCCGGAATATCTCATAATGAAATTAATTTACTTAGATTGAACTCTGAGGGAGATTTTTATTTAAAAAAAAACTTAGATTTAATTGAATCTTTTTGGGATAATCATCTTACAAATAATGTACCTATACAATATCTATCTGGATTTACTTTCTGGAGAGATCTGAAATTAATTGTTTCTGAAAACGTACTAATTCCAAGGCCAGAAACAGAATTGATAATTGACATTGTGTTGAAGATTTTTGGAAATAATTCCAAAAAATTAGTTTTTGCTGAGTTAGGAACTGGATCAGGGGCTATAAGTATTGCTATAGCATTGGCACATCCTTCTTGGGAGGGAATTGCAACAGATATTGATAAAAATGCAATAGATATTGCATCGAGAAATTTTATGAATTATTCAAATCAGAAGAATTTGACATTTTGTTGTGGACATTGGTGGGATCCTCTGGAAACTTTAAAAGGTGAATTAGATGTTGTTATTTCAAATCCGCCATACATTCCTGAAGAAATCTATGAAAAATTGCCGAATGAAGTAAAGAATTTTGAACCTAAAATTGCTTTATTAGGAGGAGAGGATGGTCTGGAACATATCAGGGAAATAATATATAATGCTCCATCATATTTAAAAGAAAAAGGATGGTTAATAATTGAGAATCATTTTGATCAAGGATCAATAGTAAGACAATTGTTTCTTGATAATAGATTTACATCTGTAGAAGTTTTAAAAGATTTTTCTGGTATTGGAAGATTTACAATTGGAAGATATAAATAAATTATTATTAGTTGATAATTTAAATGAATATAATTAATACAGAATCAGCTCTGGATAAACTTAAAAGTGGTTTGCCTATCATTTTCCAGACAGATACTTTACCTGCAATTGGATGTTTGCCTGAGTTCTCACAAATAATTTATGACATAAAAAAAAGAGATAGCAACAAGCCTTTAATTCTTATGGGAGCAGAAAATGAACAATTAATTGATTATGTTCATGAATCTGCGAAAGAAGATTATGAAAATTTAGCTGACAAATATTGGCCAGGAGCTTTAACTATGATTATTCCTGTTTCAGAAAATAAGAAATCAACCGTAACAAGTAAAAATTTTACTCTAGGTTTAAGAATTCCAGATTCACATATTGCTCAATCTTTAATAAAAGAAACAGGCCCATTGTTAACTTCAAGTGCAAATATTTCAGGCATTCGAGGATCAGTCTCCCCTGAAAGTATTTCTCTTGATTTGCCTAGTGTAGATATCTTAGGACCAGTACCTTGGGGAAAATGTAGCGGTCAAGCAAGTACAATAATATCTTGGGTTAAGTATGGAGACTGGAACTTAATTAGAAAAGGACAAGTCTCAATAAATGGATTGTATTAATGTTCGTTTTGTTGTTTTTTGTTGGTTTAATTCAGTTCTTAACGTATTGGATATTTGAACCTTTTATTGCTTTTGTAACCCATGTTCTTGAAATAAGATTATTACCTGGTATTGCTTTGGTAATTGTTATTTATCTTTTTTCGGCAAAAAATAAATAACAATTACCAATGAATTGCTAATAATGCCGGCTAACAGATTTGAACTGATGACCTTCGCTTTACAAAAGCGCTGCTCTACCGCTGAGCTAAGCCGGCATAAAATATATTTTACAATTAAGAAGGTTCAATTTTGTCATTTTTTTAGGTTTTTTATATTTATTACTTTTTTGTATCTTTCTCAGTTTTTTTTAATTGTATTTCTCCATCAATAGTTCTTTTGATTGGCAAATTAGCAACTAATGCTGTCATTCTATCTTCCGTTTCTAAACTTACCGCTACCTCCTCAAAGTCAATCTCTACATATTTAGCAACAACATCGAGTATTTCTTTCCTCATTTTATCTAAAAGGTCAGTGGTTAAAGAACTCATGTCAACTCTGTCATGAGCTAATACTAGTTGTAATCGTTCTCTAGCTGTATTCGCACTAGCCGTTTCTCGGCCTAGTAACTTGTTTATAAGGTCTCTGAGAGTCATCATTTTAAAAAATCTTTGTTTGCATTAATCTCATAAACTTATCTCGTAATCTTTTACCTTCATTCTTAGGATCAATAATTGGAACGTCTTTACCTGAAAGCCTTTCAGACACATTTACATAGCATTTTTTAGCTGGAGATTTACTATCTGTAAGCGTTAATGGCTCACCTCTATTTGTACTTATTATTACTTGTTCATCTTCTAAAACAATGCCTAATAAAGGTAATGAAAGGATACTTCTGACATCTTCTATAGATAGCATTTCTTGACTAGCCATCATATTAGGGCGCACTCTATTTATTACTAATTGAATTGGATCAATACCTGATGCATTTAAAATGCCTACTACTCTATCGGCATCACGAACTGCTGATAATTCAGGATTGGTAACAACTATAGCTTCTTTACAAGCGGCAAGAGCATTTTTGAATCCATCTTCTACTCCTGCGGGACAATCTACTAAAACATAATCAAATTTTTCACTTAGTAACTCACTAATTTTTTTCATGTCTTCTGGTTTCATCCAGTCGAGCATCCTAGGATCCCCTGCAGGTAAAAGGGCTAAATTAGGCTCTTTTTTGTGTCTGACTAATGCTTGATCTAGACGACAATTCTTATCTAGAACATCCTGCGCTGTATAAATAATTCGATTTTCTAAACCCAAAAGAAGATCTAAATTTCTCAATCCAAAATCAGCATCCAGAACAGCTGTGGAGGCGCCACTACTTGCGAGTGCTATGCCGAGATTTGCTGTTAAGGTAGTTTTGCCAACTCCTCCTTTCCCAGAGCAAATTAATATGGTGCGACTATTTTCCGACACGAATATTAGAATAATATTTTAAATAATAAGACTAGTTTCTAAAAGTTAAATATTTTAAAAGTTAAGTAATTCTTAAATTTATAAATTTACTTTAATTTATTTCAAATAATTGATTTATTTTCAGTATCTATTAAATAGGGCTTAATTACAATTGTCTTTTTTTCTATTGTCGCCACCTCAGGATAATAATTTTTGGGCTTATCTTTTGGTCCTATTGCAACAAGCTCAGAAATTCTTAACTGTATGGGGTGCAGATAAAGGGCGGCGATATAGCTATTTGCGTTGCCATCTTGGCCTGCCTTAGCAATTCCAAGTAATTTACCCCAGACATAAACGTTTTTTTTCGCAGAAACTATGGCCCCTGGATTAACGTCTCCAAAAATAAAAAGATTGCCATTTGAAGATATCCTTTCCCCTGATCTAATAGTGCCTTTATGTAAAATATCTTCTGGTTTTTTTGAGTGATTTAAAAATAATTTGTTTAGCACATTTTCCTTCTCAAATGTTGAATCTATTTTTAAAGATTTCCCAGTTAAGATTGTTTCTCTATTGTTTGAATAAATATGTATCGAATTTACGTTCAGTTTTTTAATATTAAGTTTAAATTTTGCTAATTGATTTGCATTAATTATTTCATTGATTGCAAAAATAATAGCTTCAAGTGGTTCTTTTACTGAAATCAATTTTAAAAAATCCTTATCTAAAGGGTTTAGTTCATTTAAAGAGATTGTTTTGATATATTCACTTTTAATATTTCGGACAATTATTTTCATTATAAATTAGGCTTAATTTCTTATAGTTGAAATTTGTTTTTTAATTTCATTACTAATTAGACTAGGATAGATAATGAATGAACTTTCTTCAGATTTCATTAAAGCTTTTATCAATTCTGAACTGTTTTCTAATGCACTTTGGTAGACACCGTCCCATATTTTTAGTGAGTTGTTAGATCTAAAACCTTTAAATGACTTTTCTTTAATTCCACAAAAAATTTCTGAGTCATAATTATTAGCTTGACATAGCTTTCGAGCAAAAGCGAGAATTTCTAATCTTTCAATTTTACTCAAGAAACTAATGTTAGATGCTTTTAATAAATCTCTATCAATAAACATTCTGCATAGAGTATTAAGCGGTTCAAAAGATTCATCTTTCCATCTAATCAGATGATAGTAAAAGGTTATGTCATCATTTCTTATGAAGTCATCAATATCAATGTTCTCAGGTGAAAAGATCAATTTTTGCAGTGATTTATCTATCCATATTTTTGCATCATAATTTTTTTGAATAGTATAAATAATTTTTTCTAGAATCCATGTCGAAATTTCGTTGATTCTGTGGTTATAAATCGTTCTATACATAATGTTTCTTAGAACTAAGAAATGTTCTATTGCAATAACTCCTTTTGGCTTGATAGCAATATTTCCATCTGGAGAGACAGTAAGAGCTGAAATAATTCTTCCTAAATCTACTAATCCATAATTTGTGCCTGTGTTATAACTATCCCGTAATAAATAATCAAGTCGATCGCAATCTATTTCACTACTAATCAATGTTTTTAAGGGTTTTGAAAATAGACTTTTTGATTTAAACAATTCTCCTATTTGATGGGGTAGTTCACTTCCATATTTGTTAAGAATCGAGTTTATTTGTGGGTGATTTTTTACTAACTTCTCAGACCAGTATTCATGGTCATGATTAAATATTGCTTCGCTGGTGTGACTGAAAGGTCCATGTCCTAAATCATGTAATAAAGCTGCTCCAAAAAGAACAAATTTATTTGTAATAAATTTAGTTTCACTTTTAACTAAACTTTCATAAATTTTTCTTGCTATGCAAAATACACCTATTGAGTGGGTAAATCTGCTTGATTCTGCACCATGAAATAATAGTGAAGCTGCCCCTAATTGCTTAATCCTTCTTAATCTCTGAAAAGCGATCGTGTCAATTAATTCCATAATCATTAATTCTTCAGGCTTCGCAGAATCAAATATTATTTCCTTGTGTATTGGATCATGAAAGATCCTTTTTATGCTCATAATTTTTAAGGAATTTTCTTTTTATAAAAATCTTTTTTCATTTAAGATCCCAAATCTTCTTGTAATAAATCATTGTTAGTTTTTGAAACCTCATTTTCTTCTAAAAGCGACTCTAGATATATTTCTGCATTTTTTACCCATTTATCTTCAGCATTACCATATTCTAAAGCCTCTGGAATATCTAAAAGCTTGTCAGGTGTTATGCCTTTACCCTGAATATTATTCCCTTTAGGGGTTAAATAACTAGCAACCGTTATGGCTATCCCACTTTCCTCTCCTAAGTTTTTGAGAGATTGAATTAAACCTTTTCCATATGTTTGTTTACCCATTAAAGATGATCTGCCATTATCTTGTAGTGAACCGGCAAGAATTTCACTCGCACTAGCAGTTGCTTGATTCACTAAAGTTACCATTGGCCCATCAAAAGACGTTGCTTTTTGTGAAAATATTGCATCTTTAATGCCATTCCTATCTTTTGTCTCTACGACGGGTCTTTCACTAAGGAATGAATCTGCTACTGCTATTCCAGAACTTACTAATCCTCCCGAATTATTTCTAAGATCTAGTATTATCCCTTCTACTTCTTTTTCTTTTAACTCTTGTAGAGCCTCTTCAATTTTTTTTGGAACACTTTCGCTGAATTGAGTAATTCTTAAATAACCAATGGTGTGAGAGTCGTCTCTCAATCTTTTTGTCCTCACAGGTCTAAGATCAACAGATCTTCGCTCTAAATCGATTTCTTTGATTTCTCCAGAGGTAGAGGTAACTTCAACAAGAACTTTAGTACCGGTTTCTCCTCTTAATTTTGAAGCAGTATTGGCAAGACCTAATTCTTCAGAAGATATTCCATCAACTTTGTTAATAAAGTCGCCACTTATAATCCCAGCATCCTCTGCTGGGGATCCCGCAAGGGTAGAAATAACTTTTACTTTATTATTGATTTCATCTTTACCCAATTGAAGTCCAACCCCATTAATTTCGCTACCAAAATTACTTGCCTTTAGAAGTTCATAATCTTTTGGACGTAAAATTCTTGTATAGGGGTCATCAAGAGGTCTCAACATATCTTCAATTGCAGAATAAACCTCTTCACTTGTTTCAATTTGTTTCTGTAATGTTTGTTGTCTAATTCTCTTCCATTGAATCTCATCGAACTTGTCTGGGTCATAAAAACCCTCATTAACTAATGTCCAAGCATCAAGCACTAATTGCTTGCTATCACTGAGCGCATCTACTCTCTGAATACATAAAGAATGGGTTGATAAAAGAAATATCATGAGTATGATAACCCATTTTTTGAATGTTAAAAGTTTGTTAAAAGATGAATCCATTGGGTTAAATGTTAACACCAAGTATAAGAATTTTAAGTAAGCTCTTTATATCAAAGCTAATTTTTTTTTGGATGGCTGATTCTTCATCAGTTTATGATTGGTTCCAAGAAAGACTTGAAATCCAAGACATAACAGACGACGTAACTTCCAAGTACGTACCCCCTCACGTAAATATTTTTTATTGTTTAGGAGGTATAACTTTAGTATGCTTCCTAATTCAATTTGCAACAGGTTTTGCAATGACTTTTTACTATAAGCCAACAGTTACCCAGGCTTATAGTTCAGTAAGTTATTTAATGACTGATGTCAGTTTTGGATGGCTTATAAGATCCGTACATAGATGGAGTGCTTCTATGATGGTTCTGATGCTAATCCTTCATGTCTTTAGGGTATATCTAACTGGCGGTTTCAAAAGACCCAGAGAGTTAACTTGGGTAACAGGGGTTGTAATGGCAGTCATAACAGTTGCTTTTGGGGTTACAGGTTATTCATTACCATGGGATCAGGTAGGCTATTGGGCGGTAAAGATTGTTTCAGGGGTCCCTGCAGCCATACCAGTAATAGGTGATTTTATGGTTGAACTTCTAAGAGGAGGAGAAAGTGTTGGTCAGTCTACTCTTACAAGATTTTATAGTCTTCATACTTTCGTATTACCTTGGTCGTTAGCTGTATTTATGCTGATGCATTTTCTTATGATTCGTAAACAGGGTATTTCAGGCCCTTTGTAAACCCTTATAATTTAATCATTACTCAAAAGTTTCATATGTCTACGCTAAAAAAACCAGATTTATCTGACCCAAAGTTAAGAGCTAAATTAGCAAAGGGGATGGGTCATAATTATTATGGTGAACCCGCTTGGCCCAATGACTTATTATATATTTTTCCAGTAGTGATTTTAGGTACTATTGCTTGTGTTGTAGGTCTTGCAGTATTGGATCCTGCGATGCTGGGAGATAAGGCCAATCCATTCGCAACTCCTTTAGAAATTTTACCGGAGTGGTACCTTTATCCTGTTTTTCAAATACTTAGAGTAGTACCTAACAAGCTACTTGGTATCTCTCTTCAAACATTAATCCCTCTTGGATTAATGATTTTACCTTTTATAGAAAATGTGAATAAATTTTCTAATCCATTTAGAAGACCTGTAGCAATGTCTGTATTTTTATTTGGAACTTTCTTGACAATATATTTGGGTATTGGTGCTTGTTTACCAATAGATAAATCACTAACACTAGGTTTATTTTAAATTTATAGGCTAAACATATCTAAATCACTATTTCCTTCCCTGAGAAAATAATTCATTAAAAGAAAACCAACAATTGTCCATGTTTGATATGTTCGTGATTGTTGGCCCACCCATGTACCAGTAGGCCCATCAAAATATTCTGCCCATTCTTGCTTGGGTAATTGATTTAATTGACACCAATAAGATTCCTCTACTAAAGATCTCATTTCTTCCATTAAAATCACATCATCAGTGGGAAATCTACTTTGATGCAAAAGGACAGCTGCTCCAAAAAACCAAAGTAAGCTAGGCCAGTGCCCACCGTTGTGATAACTCCATGGCCAATTCTTTGGATCTGAGCCTGTTTTGTTTTGCCATTCTTCTACATCCATATGAGGGTGACATATTCTCATTGGCATTTGTGCCATCAAATGCTGTCTGTTATGCAAAACTAACCTAAATAAGGCTCTTTGTTCTGCCGCAGGCAGCACTCCAAACATGCATGCTAAAGAGTTTCCTAAACTATAGAATCTAAAATCAGGTCTACCAGTTCTAATATTTCCTATTAAATAACCTCCTCTATTTTCCAACCAATCTTGAAGCCATGAAGGAACTACTTGTGGTTGAACATTAAATTCATTGAAGTGTTGATCATCTCCATATTGCTCAGTTGGCCTTCTTCTTAAAATTTGCATTGTTTGGCTTGTAACCCAGTAATGCTTTAAAAGAAAGTCTCCTAAATCTTTTACCCATTGATTAGTAAGAATAAGTCTTTGATCTAATAGCCTGCTTACATGATCTGCCCGACTTAATTCCATTAGATTGATACAGCTTTTTAGGCATCCATGAAGTAAAACCTCCACCTCTAAAGGTGCTCCCCATACATCCATGGGTCGATCAATCATAAAGGCACAATCGGGAACGAAAAGGACAGGCGTTCCTTCAAATGTTGGATGCAAAACTAGATCTAGTAACAGTTGAATTCCTCTTTGGACACTTTGACTTTTCCCAAAAGCATGATCTCCACTCTTATTTACATAAAACCAGCATAAGATTGGCCACCATAGACTTGCATCAACAGAAGTAATCCTTCCAATTGATCTCTGGCCATAGTCACCAATTAATTTTCCTTGTTCTTCAACAAAACTAGTTGGAAATACACCACGTGTTTGATAATTAGTGCTTTGTAGTTCAAGGCAAACACTAAGAAACTTTTTGACAATTTCGTACCTCTTTTGAGTAATGAGATAAATCATTACTGGAACATTATCTCTTAAAAATATTTCTCCATAATTTAATTTCTTATTTTTTGTCGGGTGTTCTAGGGCGGCAACGCTACCAACTAACTCTCCTGAAATCTCAACTAAAGTCTTTTCAAAATGTTCTTTTGCATTTGTTACAATTTTTTCTTCATCTGAACTTGGTCGAACCCTTAAATTTTTTTGACTAAATCTTTCTGCCATTCTATTTAAAATCCTTCTATTTACAGACTAGTTCGTTAAGTGAATATTGAACAAAAAAAAATTAATAAAAAAATTATGTATTAATGGTTGCATAATTACGGTCAAATGGTTTAATATTTTCTTCTGGGCAAAAATATTTTTTTTTGCATTATTCAGGCAATTATCTTAAATATAGTTTTTGGTAAATGAATGAATATTTTGGAGATTTGATTTCGATCAGTATTTTCAGCCAGTAGAAGGGTTTTCCCTTCAAAATGAGTTATTCACTTGTTGTTTAACTCTGCACCTGGAAAATTTAAAACTTAGGAACTGATGCTTTTATTGCGTCAAGACTTTATCAGATTTTAGGTTTGATAATTTTGAGATGTATATGCAATAAAGGTGTGAGGTCCCGTCAAGAATATATAAATTGTTTTCAATTGCTAACTTTTTAGTTTTTTGAAAACCAACGGATCTGAGATCTTGGAAAGTCACTTTGAAATATTTTTAATGTGCACTCAAAGTAATCCTTAATTATTTAAGGAGGCTGAACCTAAATAACTTAAGTCAATCTTATTTTTATTTGGAGAAGGCAATTCATATTGAGTAGATTTTGTCTACAAAAGGATTTGAACACAACGGAGAGTTTGATCCTGGCTCAGGATGAACGCTGGCGGCGTGCTTAACACATGCAAGTCGAACGAACCTTCGGGTTAGTGGCGGACGGGTGAGTAACGCGTGAGAATCTGCCCTCAGGAGGGGGATAACGGTTGGAAACGACCGCTAATACCCCATATGCCGAAAGGTGAAACGAATTTCGCCTGAGGATGAGCTCGCGTCTGATTAGCTAGTTGGTGAGGTAATGGCTCACCAAGGCTTCGATCAGTAGCTGGTCTGAGAGGATGATCAGCCACACTGGGACTGAGACACGGCCCAGACTCCTACGGGAGGCAGCAGTGGGGAATTTTCCGCAATGGGCGAAAGCCTGACGGAGCAACGCCGCGTGAGGGACGAAGGCCTCTGGGCTGTAAACCTCTTTTCTCAAGGAAGAAGATATGACGGTACTTGAGGAATAAGCCACGGCTAATTCCGTGCCAGCAGCCGCGGTAATACGGGAGTGGCAAGCGTTATCCGGAATTATTGGGCGTAAAGCGTCCGCAGGCGGCCTTTCAAGTCTGCTGTTAAAGCGTGGAGCTTAACTCCATTATGGCAGTGGAAACTGATAGGCTTGAGTATGGTAGGGGCAGAGGGAATTCCCGGTGTAGCGGTGAAATGCGTAGATATCGGGAAGAACACCAGTGGCGAAGGCGCTCTGCTGGGCCATTACTGACGCTCATGGACGAAAGCCAGGGGAGCGAAAGGGATTAGATACCCCTGTAGTCCTGGCCGTAAACGATGAACACTAGGTGTCGGGGGAATCGACCCCTTCGGTGTCGTAGCTAACGCGTTAAGTGTTCCGCCTGGGGAGTACGCACGCAAGTGTGAAACTCAAAGGAATTGACGGGGGCCCGCACAAGCGGTGGAGTATGTGGTTTAATTCGATGCAACGCGAAGAACCTTACCAGGGTTTGACATCCTGCGAACCTCTTAGAAATTTGAGGGTGCCTTCGGGAATGCAGTGACAGGTGGTGCATGGCTGTCGTCAGCTCGTGTCGTGAGATGTTGGGTTAAGTCCCGCAACGAGCGCAACCCACGTTTTTAGTTGCCAGCATTTAGTTGGGCACTCTAGAAAGACCGCCGGTGATAAACCGGAGGAAGGTGTGGATGACGTCAAGTCATCATGCCCCTTACACCCTGGGCTACACACGTACTACAATGCTACGGACAAAGGGCAGCAAACTCGCGAGAGCTAGCAAATCCCATAAACCGTGGCTCAGTTCAGATCGTAGGCTGCAACTCGCCTACGTGAAGTAGGAATCGCTAGTAATCGCAGGTCAGCATACTGCGGTGAATACGTTCCCGGGCCTTGTACACACCGCCCGTCACACCATGGAAGTTGGCCATGCCCGAAGTCGTTACTCCAACCCTTGTGGAGGAGGACGCCGAAGGTGGGGCTAATGACTGGGGTGAAGTCGTAACAAGGTAGCCGTACCGGAAGGTGCGGCTGGATCACCTCCTAACAGGGAGACAACAAAATGTTAAATATTAATTTTGTCACCTTAGGTCGATCGGTATCTCAGGTTCTTAAATTATTTTAAGAATTTCATTTCCTAAGTTTTTTCTAGGTCACACCCATTACTTTCCCTGGGCCATTAGCTCAGGTGGTTAGAGCGCACCCCTGATAAGGGTGAGGTCCCTGGTTCAAGTCCAGGATGGCCCATATCTCTATGTTGGGGGTATAGCTCAGTTGGTAGAGCGCCTGCTTTGCAAGCAGGATGTCAGCGGTTCGAGTCCGCTTACCTCCACTGATTACCACCTCTCCCATGAAATATAAAGAAGGGAATAGTTATGAGTGTTATTTAGATCTGAACGAATCTAGCTTCCTAATAAATACATTAAGATGCTGGACTCATTGAATTTTATTCATTGTTTTCAGAGAACCTTGACAACTGCATAGATTATTTTTAAAGACAATAAGCATCTTTAATGATGCAGATTTATTATTTGTGCTAATGCATTAATAACAATTCTATTGAGCTGATGCTTCAATTTTTTGAAGTTATTGGTCAAGCTACAAAGGGCTCACGGAGGATACCTAGGCACACAGAGGCGATGAAGGACGTGGTTACCTGCGATAAGTCTCGGGGAGTTGGAAGCACACTTTGATCCGGGAATTTCCGAATGGGGCAACCCCATGTACGGCCAACTGAATATATAGGTTGGTGCGAGCTAACCCAGCGAACTGAAACATCTTAGTAGCTGGAGGAAGAGAAAGTAAATAACGACTCCCTCAGTAGCGGCGAGCGAACGGGGAATAGCCCAAACCGATAGTCTTGACTATCGGGGTTGTGGGACAGCAATATGGATCAATTAGTCTAGAAGAAACGTTTGAATGGCGTGCCACAGAGGGTGAAAGCCCCGTAATCGAAAGATGAGTTGACCTAGCTGTATCCCGAGTAGCACGGAGCACGTGGAATTCCGTGTGAATCTGCGAGGACCACCTCGTAAGGCTAAGTACTACTGTGTGACCGATAGTGAAACAGTACCGCGAGGGAAAGGTGAAAAGAACCCCGGGAGGGGAGTGAAATAGAACATGAAACCGTGAGCTTACAAGCAATGGGAGCCCGACTAATCGGGTGACCGTGTGCCTGTTGAAGAATGAGCCGGCGACTTATAGGCACTGGCGGGTTAAACCGGAAATGGTGGAGCCACAGCGAAAGCGAGTCTTAATAGGGCGTTTGTCAGTGTTTATAGACCCGAACCCTGGTGATCTAACCATGGCCAGGATGAAGCTTGGGTGATACCAAGTGGAGGTCCGAACCGACTGAAGTTGAAAATTCAGCGGATGAGCTGTGGTTAGGGGTGAAATGCCAATCGAACCAGGAGCTAGCTGGTTCTCCCCGAAATACGTTGAGGCGTAGCGTCTAGTGCTCCAGCAGGGGGGTAAAGCAACCATTTCGGTGCGGGCTGCGAAAGCGGTACCAAATCGATATGAACTCTGAATACCCTGTGTGTAACTAGGCAGTCAGACTGTGGGGGATAAGCTCCATAGTCAAGAGGGAAACAGCCCAGACCGCCAGCTAAGGTCCCAAAATTAACGCTAAGTGATAAAGGAGGTGGGATTGCCCAGACAACCAGGAGGTTTGCCTAGAAGCAGCCATCCTCAAAGGAGTGCGTAATAGCTCACTGGTCGAGCGATCCTGCGCCGAAAATGAACGGGGCTAAGCGTTATACCGAAGCTGCGGATAAATTTATTTATGGTAGGGGAGCGTTCTATGTAGGGTGAAGCGTTAGCGTAAGCGGACGTGGACAGCATAGAAGTGAGAATGTCGGCTTGAGTAGCGAAAACATGGGTGAGAATCCCATGCCCCGAAACCCTAAGGGTTCCTCCGGCAGGCTCGTCCGCGGAGGGTTAGTCTGGACCTAAGGCGAGGCCGAAAGGCGTAGTCGATGGATAACAGGTCAATATTCCTGTACCAGATGTGTTTTGGGAAGGGGGACGGAGAAGGCTAGCCAGGCCAGATGTTGGTTACTGGTTCAAGCGTTCGAGGCTTTGAGAGATGGAGAAAACATCTTGAGCTAAGGCGTGAGTACGAGCTGCTACGGCAGCGAAGTTGGTGATGTCATGCTTCCAAGAAAAGCCCTATACCCGTTAAGGCACAAATGCCAGTACCCGAAACCGACACAGGTGGGGTGGTAGAGAATACCGAGGGGCGCGAGATAACTCTCTCTAAGGAACTCGGCAAAATGGCCCCGTAACTTCGGGAGAAGGGGTGCCAGCGAGAGCTGGTCGCAGTGAAGAGGCGCAAGCGACTGTTTACCAAAAACACAGGTCTCCGCTAAGTCGCAAGACGATGTATGGGGGCTGACACCTGCCCAGTGCCGGAAGGTTAAGGAAGCTGGTTAGCTTTTAGTGAAGCTGGCGACTGAAGCCCCGGTGAACGGCGGCCGTAACTATAACGGTCCTAAGGTAGCGAAATTCCTTGTCGGGTAAGTTCCGACCCGCACGAAAGGTGTAACGATTTGCGCGCTGTCTCGGAGAGAGGCTCGGCGAAATAGAATTGTCTGTGAAGATGCGGACTACATACACCCGGACAGAAAGACCCTATGAAGCTTTACTGTAGTTTGATATTGTGCTCGGGCTCTGAATGCGCAGAATAGGTGGGAGACGTTGAAATAGTGCTTGTGGGTACTATTGAGTCATCGGTGAGATACCACTCTTTTAGAGCTAGGGTTCTAACGCTTACCCGTTATCCGGGAAGCGGACAGTATCTGATGGGCAGTTTGACTGGGGCGGTCGCCTCCTAAAAGGTAACGGAGGCGCACAAAGGTTCCCTCAGGCTGGTTGGAAATCAGTCGTTGAGTGCAAAAGCAGAAGGGAGCTTGACTGTGAGACCTACAAGTCGAACAGGGACGAAAGTCGGTTTTAGTGATCCGACGGTTCTGCGTGGAAGGGCCGTCGCTCAACGGATAAAAGTTACTCTAGGGATAACAGGCTGATCTCCCCCAAGAGTTCACATCGACGGGGAGGTTTGGCACCTCGATGTCGGCTCATCGCAACCTGGGGCTGAAGTCGGTCCCAAGGGTTGGGCTGTTCGCCCATTAAAGCGGTACGCGAGCTGGGTTCAGAACGTCGTGAGACAGTTCGGTCCATATCCGGTGTATGCGCAGGAATATTGAGAGGATTTCTCCCTAGTACGAGAGGACCGGGAGGAACGCACCTCTGGTGTGCCAGTTATCGTGCCAACGGTAAACGCTGGGTAGCCATGTGCGGAGTGGATAACCGCTGAAAGCATCTAAGTGGGAAGCCCACCTCAAGATGAGTATTGCCATGGCTTAAGCCAGTAAGGTCACGGGAAGAACACCCGTTGATAGGCTCTACGTGGAAGCTTGGTAACAAGTGCAGCGGAGGAGTACTAATAGACCGAGGGCTTGACCAAATAAACTCAATTTATTGTTTTTGATATTTATAATTTTCTATGCAGTTCTCAAGGTTCATACTATCCTGGTGTTCATGGCGATGTGGAACCACTCCGATCCATCTCGAACTCGGTTGTGAAACGCATCAGCGGCGAAAATATTTAGGGGGTAGCCCCTTGAGAAAATAGCTCAATGCCAGGTAAAAATATTTAAAAGGGCTTACTTTAAAAAGTAGGCCCTTTTTATTTCTGGCATGTTCTACACCAATGTGTACTTCTTCCAGCAATTTTCTTCCTTTCAATTAGATTTTTACATTTACGACATTCTTTGCCAGTTCTTCTGTATACATTAGTTTGTAAACCAAAACTCCCATTTTCCCCCTCTAAGTCTCTAAAGTCACTAAATGTAGTTCCACCTGAACCAATACTTTTTTTTAATACATCAATAATTGATGCTTTTAGCCTTATTAATTCATTCTTTTTTATTGTATTAGACGCTCTGAAAGGCGAAATACCCGCTGCATATAGACTTTCATCAGCATATATATTACCTATACCAGCAATGATTTTTTGATCTAATAAGATAGATTTAATAGGTCTTTTTCTTTTAGATATAATTGTGTTTAGATAATTTATATCAAACTTTTCAGAGAAAGGTTCAGGTCCTAAAGAACCTAATCCTTTGATTATATTATTTGGAGATAATCCCTCTTTAATCCACCACATTTGGCCAAAACTTCTTAGATCAATGTATCTAAGTTCATTATTATTATTATTAAATATTCTTATTCTGGTATGTTTACAAGGCTTTGAAGAGTTTTTTGTAAACGTAAAATACCCAGTCATTCTTAAATGAATTATAAGATAGCCATTGCCTTTAGTACTTTCTTCACTAATAATTTTGACCTTATTATTTTTAAACTTTTTTAGTTGCGCTATTAAATATTTTCCTCTTCTATCCCATTTGTATAAAAGGGAACCCTGAAGACCTTCAATAAATTCTTGCGTATTAATTGGATAAGCTACTGTGGAATCTCTACAGACTTCAACAGTAGCTATTATAAAATTTTTAAGTTTTTGCTCTAAGCCTCTTCTAACAGTTTCGACTTCAGGTAGCTCAGGCAATTCTTTAAGCTTTTTCTAATTCACTTTCTGCAAAATTATTTGTATTTTGGCCACCTTCAGTACCACTTATTCCTGCATAATTTACCTTATCAAATCTAACAACACAGTTATATTTAATACCTGATGTATCAACGGAAGCAACCTTACCAATTTCATTGTACCAGTATGACTCTGGTCTCTTTACTCGTACAAGATCTCCTCTTGAAATTGCCATTAATTTAAATTTAACTATATAGACAATAGCCTATAACTTATTGCCTCAGACAAATTATTCACACATATTAATTAAAATTGTTTACAAATATCATTTATTAGAGCTTTTTCAAAATTTTCTTTGCCAAGCTTCCATCCTCTCCATTTTCTTCCGGAAATTCTAACATCTAATTCTTTTGTCTCACATCTGATAGAGATCATAAGTTTTTTATTACTTTGATTGAGAACATTTAAAACTTTTCTACCATTTATGCTCTCTAACTGTTTATTTTGAATAACTAATGGACCATATGTCTGATTTATATTTATCAATTCAATACTTTCTTTATTCTTAATTTTTGAAAATTTTTCTGGATTAATCCGATCTTTTTTTCTTATTATTAGTTTCTTGCCAACTTCTATTGAATCAGGATTTTTGAGGTTATTAATTTCTATCAAATAATCCAACTTTAATTTATATATGTTAGAAATCTCTGTCAGATTTTCACCATTTTTAATAGTATGGTAAATAGTTCTCTTTTTATTGTTTAAATTTATTCCGTTTGTCAATTTCTGATTGGAAATAATGAGATTCTGACCAACATAGATATAATTTTCATCTTCCAAATCATTTAATTTGATAATTAAGTTTTTATCAACTGAATATAATTTTGAGATACTCGAAATTGTTTCTCCCATTTGTACAATATGTATTTTATTGAGTTTAGAATTGTTATTAATCAATGACTCTTTTTTAATTTTAGTTTCGAGTTTTTTGTTCTTGTAATCAACTTTTTCTTCAGATTTTATTAATAGAGGATTCAAAAAATTAATAAAGAGGGTGATTAAAATAAATGTTAATTTCATTACTTTACCTATTTACTTAAAGATAAACTTTAAATCTAAAATCGGTAGACTATTGAAAAAAAAATTAAGTCTTTAAAATCCATAAATAAATTTTATAAATTTCATTATTTTTTCATAAGGAGGATACCTGAGATTTAAATCAAATAAAACACTTTTGAAGGTAATAGATTTTTGATTTGAAAAGTTGCGAAATCCTTCTTCTCCATGAAACTTACCCATTCCACTTTGTCCTACTCCACCAAATGGCAAATTTGGTATAAGTACTGGCAACATTACATCATTAATGCATATAGTTCCTGAGCTTGTAACTTTTGAAATATGATCATGGATTTTTTTGTTACCCCCAAAAACATATATAGCTAATGGTTTTGATGCTTGATTAATTTTTTGTAAAGCTGATTCTTTATTATCTACTGCTATTACTGGAAGCAGAGAGCTAAATAACTCTTTTTCTAATAATTTTTTTTCTTCTAATTTAATTTGCAAAATTGTTGGAGATATTTTCATCTTTTTTTTGCTGTATAAACCTCCAAATGAAATTTTCTTTTGTTTTTTATATTTTTTAAGAATTTCTAAAGTCAAAGAAAATTGTTTTTTTTGTAATTTAGATAAGTTTTTTGAATTTATGGGGTTTTTACCATAAAAACTAATTATGCATTTTTGCAATTCTTCTATTAAATTCTTTTCAATTTCTTTTTCTACAAATATATGATTCGGAGCGACGCAGGATTGACCTGAATTAAAAAATTTACCCCACACAATTCTTTTCGCTGCCACTTCTAAATTTGCATTTTTTAAAACAATTACAGGATTAGTTCCACTTAGCTCAAGAGTTAATGGAGTTAAGTTTTTTGCAGCTAATTTCATAATACTTCTTCCTGTCTCAGTACTTCCTGTAAAAAATATGTGGTCAAAATTTTGTTCTATCAATTTTTTTGATTGTTTATAATCCCCTTCAATAGTTAATAGAATGTCTTTTTGAAAATATTTGGAAGTTAGATCTTTAATAAGTTTTGAAGTACAAGGACATTTTTCGGATGGCTTTATTAATGCGGTATTTCCTGCGGAAAATATATTTACTAAGGGTTTTAATATATATAACAATGGATAATTATATGGACCTAGGATTAACACGCAACCAAGAGGTTCGTAAATTACTTTTGAGGATGATGGGAATAGATAAAAAGGAGTATTAACCTTTTTGGGTCGCATCCATAAATTGAGTTTTTTAATTATTAAGGCAATCTCTTCTTTGACTAAAAGAATTTCTGAAAGAGCTTCAATTTCTGATTTACCAAGATCAGTAAAAAGACATTTTATTATCTCTTGTGTATGTTTATCTAACAGTTTAGAAACTAACTTGATCTGTTTGATTCTCCATTGAATATTTGCCGTTTTGCCAGTAAGAACCGTATTTTTTAAGTTGTCTATATTTTCTTTATATAATTTATCTGAAATATTCATTTTTAATTTCTTTGCATACTAATCAATATATCAGAGGATAATTTTTAAATAACTAGAAGTTTTAGGACATAATAAAGGTTTATTGTATTATTTTTAATAATTAATTAGCTGATTTAAAATTTCCCTTGAAAATCATTTTTAAAGAAGGTCAATTTATTATTCCTGTTTTTGTATGTTTTGTATTATTTTTTATAATCAATATTCAAGGCTTATTTAATATTTCAGAACTATCTTATTGGTCAGGTTTTATTATTAAGCAGCCATATAGAATAATAAGTTATTGTTTTGTTCATAAAGACTTTAATCATTTATTTTCTAATATCTTTGGAATTATTGTAGTTAGATATTGCTTCCTAAATCTGAATCTAAAGAATAAGTTTCTGTTCTTTTATCTAACTATTTTGCTAGTAACTATTCAGACTTTCTTTTTATTCATCTTAGATAATTTCTTAATTTATAATTACAACCATCTACTAGTTGGCTTTAGCGGAGTTCTTTTTGGATCATATACATTTATATTAATGTCTTCTATTTTTGGGAAAAGAAATATTTTTAATATATTTATTGGCCTGGAAAAAAGTAAAGATATTAAAAAACTAATGATTCTTTTCTTGTCTTTAGGGATTGCCTATTCTGTGTTGCCAAATATAAGCCTATCAGGACATCTTGCAGGAATCCTAAGTGGATTTGTTATCTTTTTTTTATAAAGAAAAATTGAGCTTTCGGTGAATGGACTAAACAAATTTCCATAAACTTTGAAAATTCTAATTTTTCCTAGTTAGTATATTTTTATGAAGGATAAATTTTCAATTAGATTGATATCTAACGATGAAATCTTAGAAGTTACTAATTGGGCAAGGTTAGAGGGATTTTCTCCAGGATTTGATGATGTGTCTATTTATAGAAATACCGATAAACAAGGAGTATGGGTTGCATGCCTAGATAATCAACCAATAGGTTGTATTGCCTGCATAAAATATAATTCCTCGTATGGTTTTATAGGTTTATTTATCGTAAAAAAAGAATTCCGAAATAATGGCTATGGGGTTAGATTATGGGAACATGCACTCGATTACTTAACAAATGTTGATTGTATTGGGTTAGAGGCTGCTCCAGATAGATTGAATGATTACCAAAATTGGGGTTTCAAGAAATCCTCAATTACAAATAGATGGAAATCAAATGGCTTCCAAGATCTACCATTGAGTAATTTCTATACCGATCAATATCATTCTTTTAAAGTTGTACCTGGGAGTCAACTAACCTCAGAAGCAGTCTTAATATATGATTCGCAGCGAGAACCTAGTCCTAGGCCTCATTTCCTAAATGATTGGTTGAAAAATTTATACGGGAATGTGAGCGTGATTATCGATGCTAACGGTATGTGCCATGGGTTTGGGAGGATAAGACCTTGTGTGTTGAAGGATAATAGCCGAGGTTGGAGAATAGGACCTCTTCTAGCGGATACCCCTCCACTTGCTGAGTTACTAATCAGGAAATTAGTTGGTAATTTAGATGCTCCAATTTTATTGGATTGTTCTAATCTTAATCCTTATGCAAATTATCTTTTATCCAGTTTAGGTTTCAAGGAGATATCAAAAACTTATAGAATGTATAAAGGTCTTCAACCTCCATGCCCAATGAATCAAGTATACGGACTCGCTTGCTTGGAACTGGGATGATTACCTCTAAAATTTTCAATTTATTCTCTTCTTATGATTTTCCTAGATTTAGGAACTTTATTTTGTATATTAATGAGTTCAATCTTCAGAAGTTTTTAGAATTTTTTCTACGATATCGGCGTTGATTATGATGATTTCTCCGTTATCAATATTTGCTACTTGAAACAAGGTCCATGAATTGGGATTTCTTGCTCCTCCAATACAGTTAATAACATATCCAATCCAATAATCATTTTGCTTTTTTTTAGTATCTTGGTAATTTTCGTAATTTTTAATTACTACGTAATCACCAGGTCTAACTAAAAGAAACTCAGGACTTACCGAACGCACAATGGATGAAAATGATACTTATGTACTATAGACGAATTGCGGCGCTGTTTGGGTTGTTTTGCAAATTCGAGGCAAGTTAAACATAAAATAGAATCAAATTGCTTTAATTGCGGCATTATTGGGTTAAATTTTAGCTTTGAGGGATGCTTATATAGAAAGAGATACTCCTGGGTAAAGTTTAAAAATTGTTTTTAAATTAAGTAAGCTTTTAGTTGATCTAGAATTTCAGCACGGTTAGATAATAATTTTGTAAATACTAGATATAACAATCCTCCCATAGCAATTCTTCCGTTTATTTTCTCAAACTGCCTTAAATTGTTATTCAATTTTTTTTTTGCAACTACACTAAATTTAGGGTGTGATATAAATAAAAAAGTATTAATTACTGCTAAATAAAAAATTTAAATTTTAGAAATTATAAGCTCAAAAATACATTTATTTATTCTTTGAGGAGTTAAAGCCAACCCTCTTTCATCTCAATATAAAGCCTCTCACTTTCAGCGCAGCTTTGCTTGTTCTCTGTATAGGATTGCTGCTGATGCTGCTGTTGTTGAGGTGTTGAACTGCTATTTGAATTTTGAACTTCGCTCATGAGAACACTAAAACTTATTTGTGTTTATTCTCTCATATTCAAACCTTTTTTTGTCAACTTAAATTCTTAAATTTTATTTAAATTTTATGGATTATCTTCCTATGAATGAGTTTGTCAAAAAATTTATTTGGCCACTGTGGTTTTGGTGTATAGGAATTTGACTTCCCAATATACAATTGCTAGAAAAACAGCACTTGCAATAATAATTTCAGAGATAGCTAGCATTTCGTATTTAAGGTACTATTTGAATTTTGGTATTAATTTACACAGAATGCAATAGGTACTAATTACATCCAGAATTTTTAAATAAATCTTACTTCACAAAATAACGCTTGAATATAATATAAAATTTTAAATATAGATACTAACTTTACTCGTGGAGAACTCCTTAAATATATCCATACTTATACCTTTGCTGCCAATGGTAGCAGCTTTATCTATTTTTGTTTTATTGGCAAGTTTTAATAGAACAATAAACAGATTAACAAAGCCAGTTAGCGCAATTATTGCATTATCTTTATTCGGTTCTTGTCTTATAAGCTCTTTCTATTATTTCAAGAAAATTGAAGGCGAATTGTTCTTATCTAATTTTCTTAAATTATTCGAAGGCACAAATTTGGTAATGCATTTAAATTTGGTGAGTGAAAAATTAATAAGTTTTTTCGCATTAATAATGATAATTATAATTGGAGTATTATTTTACAATCTGCCAAGGAAAAAAGGTTACGTTTTATTGATGGTAGGTCTTGGCTTAATCTCCGCCTCAGTAATGCTGTCAATATTGTTAATGGATTTTTCAGCTTTAGCTTAAATAGAAGTTAGTATTGATAAAGATTTTTTCAGTTCTTGATGATGATTTAATTCATATTGGGTAATTTTTTTATCATCTGTTCGGTGATATTTTGTATATTTTGTGTAAGTAATAAATGCTTGTGCTGCTATTTTTTTTGTTGACATAATATTGATTTTTGAAAAGAAATAACAAAAAACCATGATCGATTAATAATCAATTCTAAGGCGTCTGGTAGAAAGTATTACTCGAGAATTTATCTTCTCATTTTTTCTCCATTTCTTTCAAATGTTCTGTTTATTTAATAGTCTGGGCAAAATGTTCTTTAATAAACAATATTTATCTCATAAATCTTGCTTTAACATTGAAAAATTTTTTTTTCATGCATTAATTGGTATAGATAAAAATTTTATATGACATCAGCTGAAAAGATTGCAAATGCTAAAAAGAGGATTGATGAATTAGAGAGACTTATAAAATTTTGGAATCAGTCAGAAGAAGAGAGTTCTAAGATAATAAATTTCTCATGCAAAATTGATAATAAAGTTGCTTAGATATTGATGATTTAAGTTTGACAGCGTTGGTTAGGTTTTAACTATCTTAAATATTTATATTTTAATTTTTTTTAAATAGAGCAATTAAACCTATTCTACAAATGCTTGGAAAGAAATAATCTAAAAGAAAAACCTTTATGAATACATATTCTAAAAAATATTTAGTTCCTATTAAATTTTTACCATGGGTTTTTTGGGCATTTATTTCTCTATTAAGTTTATATTTGTATACTAAGGCATGGATTAGATGAAATTTTTAGTGTTCTCAACTTCTTTTTAGCCAATCAGGAGCGCCACCAAACCAGCCTGATATATCATCTTCATTTGGATTAAAGTGATTGTCTGAATCTAAGCCTTCAATTCCAAGTGATTGTAAAAGTTTATCAATACCATTTTCGCTTTTTTCTCCATTTCTTCTGAAGCTATTTGCTTTCTTTAACCAAAGAGAAATAGTCGAATTATGTTGTGCAAATCTCTCAACATATATTCTTTCTTCCAATGAAACTTCTTGATCTCTTAAAATCCTTCTAATTATCCCTTGAATCTTTAATCTTTTTTGATGACTTAAAAGCATTTTTAGAATTAAATGATTAATTCTTTTATAGGAGGCTTAACTAAAAAAATCTTGTCAATGCGAATTTCAACAAATTGATCTTTTTACAGGGTTTGTGGCTAGAAAAGTCTTCAGACTCTAAAAATAAATATCAATTGGCTATCAAAAATACATTATTATATTTAATAAACTTATAATTTTAATAAATTAGATAAGAAGCACTAATTTATTTTTAGAGACCGGAAGGTGTTTGGCTCGCGAAGAAGAACGGTATTGCAAAATAGTAAATATGTACTAGTATTAGTACAGGTATACTATTATTGTGGAAATTCTTTCATCTTCTCCTTATGCCACTTTTGATTCAAAAGAGTGGAATTCTTTAGTAAGTAAACGTGACAAGTTTATCAATTCTCCTATAAAAGTTAAAAAGAAGTATTTCAGAGCTTTTACTTTTAAAAATATTGAAAAACCCAAAGGTCTCCAAAAGAAGAGTGAATTGCATGAACAAATGCAACTTGTATTCGCATAGAAAAATTTCAAGTAACTCTTTTTTCTTGAATAGTATTTTAAGAGATCAAATTTTTTGTTAGATTAGTATAAAGACAAGAAGGATTTAATTTGGCTGTAGATCATGAACTTTTAAAAGAAGTTACCAAAGAACTTTGGAATACTGTAAAAAAATTAAGACCAGAAATTGATCGACAAACCCGACTTCAATTGGTTTTAAAGGCATTATTGACTATTGGAGACTTGCCAGATCAAATGCAAGCTGCAATGGTAGTGGGTATTTGTGCAGAAATGGATAAGAGCGATTCTGATAGTATCGATAATAATTCTCAAAGCAAAGAAAAACAAGCTTCAGGCGCTGTTGATACTTCTACTGGGAGGAAGGTAGTTAGGAGAAGTTCGGCTAAATAAACCTTTCAAACTAAGTTTATCCTTTGACGTTTGTTGAATTGTTTTTAGAAAAACGATTATATAAATAATATGAGATTACTAGGGAAAGTGGTAAAAATATTGAATGTAAAGTCATTACTAGCTCTGTTTGCCCCATTCCTATAAGACTTGAATCACTTGGTAGTTGCTCTGACCAAGTGCCAACTAGGTGCCAAGCGTGAGGGACAGATAAGAAAACCATATAGAGACTATAAGTTAAAATTATGTTCAGGTAAACATTATCATTCGTGAAAAAATATGTTTATTTTCTTGTTATTTCTTAACTAAATATTTAAAGATTAATTTAAGACAGAACTGTATTTTATCTCTTTATTTTTTAAGGAGATTTTTAAATGCTTTTGACCTTGCTTGGTTTAGATAAATGTATTTGTCGAAGTTGATACGCTAAATACAACTGCCAGAAAGAAAATGTAAGGAACAGCTTTAAGGGGGATGTGCCGTTGACGCTTAGAAATGAAATCCATTAAAAAAATTACTATATGTAAACATAGTAACGAGAAAATGTTCCTTATGTGTGTCAAATTTTTTTGTTTTAGAAATATTTAGAAACAAAGACTAGTTTTCAGCCTCGCTTGGTAAGGGTTTTATGAATAATATTATTTACTATATTTATTAGTGTTGAGTTCTTAAGATGAAACCTGTTATTAATGATTTACCAGATATCAAAGACATAAAACAATTAGAGCAAAATTCTCAAAAAGAAGGAAGTGGAATAGTTTATGAGGAATTGTTAGGTATATGGAGGTTTCAGTATGTATTGAAGAAAGGTTCAGATGAAATAGATAATATTTCCAGTACTATTCTTCAAGTTTTATCAGCAAGACTAGAGTTAACTAAAAAAGATCCAGAAAATAATCTGAATTTTGCAATAAAAAATTCAATTAGTTTTGGGCTATTAAATATTATCTTTACTGGGAGTGCCTCATTAAAAGGACTAAGACCTCTATTGCCATTTTATTTTGACAACTTCAAAATTAATATTGGCAATTTTTCAATAATTAATAAGTCAATGAAAAAACCTAAAGAAAAGGAAATGCCTTTCTTCTCCCTAATCGGAATTAGCAAAGTAGATAATTGGATGTGTGCAAGAGGTAGAGGAGGAGGATTGGCAATATGGATTAGCTCTTATAACTAGTGATATTCCCCAGGATGCTCAACTTTTCTTACAGTTACTTTATCGACTTTTTGACCGTTAAATCTCAAAAGATCATCACCAGAGAAATCATAGCCAAGTCTTTGAGCTATAAGTGCCACATCATCGGCAGTAGCCGATGATGTGACTTTTTCTTTTAAGTTATTGTCTGACTGCATTTTTTTTAAAAATCGTCTGATTTCAGAAAAACTCATGCTAAATAGTTTTGTTTAATTAAGCCTAAAGTATTTGTAAAAATCTTTTTTCAATGAAGAACAAGATAAATAGATAGTTATTATACTATTTTTTATGACTTACTTATTTCTTTATGTAATTGGAATTATTTTAATATGGTGGACTTATAGAGTTGGGTGGCTTGAAGCTCTTAAAACAGTAATTAAAGTTCTAGTTCCTTCTGTTTTTATTATTTTATTTAACATTAAGGGAGGAAGATTACTATTTAAAAGCCCTATTTTGGGGTTGTTGACCGTTTTACCAACTTCGATTTTTATTTACAGAGGTTCATTGCCCCTAGTTAGTTTTATTAATAATTGGATTGAAAAAAAAAGAAGTGACGATTATGACTCTGAAGTAATAGAAACGGATTCAGTCTCTATAGATGATTAATTAGTTTGATTCAATCAAAACCAAGAAATAATTCTTTGTGGACAACAAGAACATCAAATAAACATGTTCCATAATTTGGACTAAGTGGAATGTTGTCAATATTTACTGCTTCTGCACAAATTAAATGAGCATCCCATCTTGTATTGTGCTCACTTATTTGCATTGACCAATCAATGACGTTTTTAAAATGGTCTGGCATTCCTAAACCAATTTTTCTGCATATTTGACATAGAACCGTTAAAAGAGGGGGTCTTGATTTCCTCTTTAATTCTTTAACAAGACTAGGCTGAGTAAAAACGCTGGTATATCTAATATATTCAATTAATTCAAGATCCTCTTTAGTAAGTTGTGCTTTATCTAAGGCTTTTTCAAATTCTTCTATAGGAGTAATTGGTCTTTTTATCATATTAGTTTTTATTATTTTCTTGCTTTGATAAATCTTTTTTTTCTGATTCTTTATTGTCCTGGTAAATTTTATTTTTGGGATTACTTTCTAAAGTTTTAGGGATATCCTCTTTTTCATCATCATCATTCATAACCTGATCAATTTCATTTTGAAATTCATTCGATGCTTTTTTAAGACTTTTCAAAGTTTTACCAAGCTGTTTTCCTAATTCTGGTAGCTTTTTAGGACCAAAAATCAAAAGAGCTAAAATCAGGATTACAGTAACTTCTGGTAAACCTACTCCAAATATATTCATAATTAAAAACTATTAAATCAATAAGTATATCTATTATTTAATATAATCAAATCATTTGAAATTATCACTTTTAGAAGAGCTTTGTTACTCTTAAAAAAATTTGAAAATTATTATTGTTAGTATCACGCCTTTAAAAAAAACTAGCCAAAGTAATTGATAATCGCTTAAATTAAATTTTCTTTGATACCAATTTATAAATTTTTTGTGTTTTTCGATTAGTTTTTTTATTTTCACTAAATTATTTTTTTATTAAAAACTTATTTTATCTTAGTTTTAATTGTTTTTGAAAAAATATTTTTGTTTCTTTTAGAAGTGAATAATTTTATAAAGCATGGCAATTATTTTTTAGATTTTTGCAATTTGTGTATTTTGGATATGTTATTAATCATTTTTTATTTTTATATAAATTCAATCATCTTTCATACTGAAAATTATAATAGTAAATTTAAATAATATTTAAGTATCTTTTAAAGACTACCAGTAAATTTAATCTAATTTTTTTGTTTAAAGTCACATTTAGATGATAATTATATTTAAGATGAGTTTTTATAAATATTATTTTGCAGATAGGAGATAACATTCCAGAATTTTCTTTACTGGATCAAAACGGTATTCAAAGAACTAATAGAGGATTAAAAAAACCTCTTGTTTTATTTTTTTACCCCAAAGATGATACACCAGGTTGCACTATAGAAGTTTGCGGATTTAGAGACAAATACGACCTTTTTAAAGTCTTAGGTGCAGAAGTTTGGGGAGTAAGCAATGGTAGTACCTCAAGTCATTTGGCATTCGCTAATAAAAATAAGTTACAATATCCTCTTCTTTCTGATATTAATGATTCTCTAAGAAACACTTTTAAGGTGCCTAAAGTATTAGGCTTGATTGATGGAAGAGTGACCTATATTATTGATAGAGATGGTGAGGTTAAACATATTTTTAGAGACTTGTTGAATGGTCCTCAGCATATAAAAGAGGCTATTAGAGTCCTTAAAAAAATTCAGAATCAGTGAATTAATTATTATGAAAGACCTTATATTAAGCTCCTTTGTTTTAATATAGTCTTCAGTGATAAATCTAATTGATGAAGAAAATGGGAATGCAAGCAGTTGATGCTGCAATTGAGAAGGGAGTAGATCTTGACGGTACTCCAATCCCTCCCAAAATGCTTGAGCTGTATAACAGAATTATGAATGAGGAAAATAAAAGACAAAGAAGTGGAGTTAAAAAATCAATGAGGAATAGGTGTGTTAAAACTGGTTCTAAGCATTTTGATAAAGAGACTTTAAATAAATTATTAATTGAGTCTGGTTGGGATGGTTTGAAAGAAAAAGAAATTTTATTTTTTTATAGTTAGTAAATTCATAAAGAAATTTTTTTTGCTTTGCTATTTATAGAAATCTTTAATTGAGTTTCTATAAGTTTAATTAATTCAAATTATGAGTAATAAAAATGAGTTTTGGTTAATTGACTCAAATTCTGTAGGAGTAATTCGTTTTTACAAAGATTATGGAAATGAAGATAAAGATATTGATGATATGTTTGTTGAAGAAGGAATTATAATGGGTATTTATGGTGATAAGGCTCCATTAATGAAAACGAGAAAAAAAATGAACATTGAGGAAGCAAGATTGTTTTGGAAAAATCTCATAGAAGAAGGTTGGGAGAAGACAGATCCTAAATGGTAAATAAATTCTTAATATTTAGATAAAGTGGGTTTGAATTAAAAATAAATGAAATATCAGTATTAAAATAATTATAAAAAGAAAAACTAATTTCTTAATTTTTAAAAATTTATAAACCTAATTTTAAACAAATTTACCTTTAGGGTATAAGGTTGATATTTTATTTTTTTGAATTAGTTTTCTTTTTCTTAAGTCCTTTTCATATCTTCTTAACATCATCAAATAATTTGTAAATACAAAAATTACTAAAAAAGCAAAAAATCTTAATCCAGGCTCTAATGTCATATATTAGGTAGTTTTATTTTTATAGGTTAATAATTATTTATATAATAAAAATCAGTAATTATATCTAATTAAAGGATTATAAAATAGCTTTATTATTAGATTTCCCTAAGTACAAAATACATAATAATATTAATATGACAATTGCAAAAAAACTTCCTATTGGGTTAGAAACATTTTGTGTAAAAGGTCCAGCTAAAAAAGATGGGGTATTATCTGCAATTTTTATTAAACCATGATTTATAAAAAACCATATTCCAACAAGTCCTCCATGTATTCCAATGCATTTCCATAATGATCCTTTATCTTTTCTTCTTACTAAAGATAGAAGGATAGCAAGAAAAAACCACCCTAGACGTAATCCAATAATATTCCAAAAGGAGTTATCTGAGATAGGATGAATCAAGCTAAAAACTAATGCTTGTGTAAAAATAGCTATTTTTATTCCATATTCCATCTTCAATTCTTCTAAAAACCAAGCTCTAAAAATAATTTCTTCTGCTATTCCAATACCTAAACCAAGCACAATAGAATTTAATAATATGTCTGAGGAAAATTCACCTATCCAAGTTATGTAATTACTTTTTAATATTGGTATCAGAATTAATGTTATTAATACTATAGAAAATAAAATACCTTTAGAAAAATCGAAAATATTTTGTAAAAAGTTGTTTTTGTTTACCCCAATTATTTCCCATGTGTTTCTTATATTCCATCTAACATTAAACCACGAAGGAATTAAAAAAATAAAAAGAAAAAAGGTAAAAATTGTTCCTATTAAAGATAAGTTTTCTTTCTGAAAATCAAATAATAATAATGGTTGTGCAAATACCCAACCAATTAAATAAAGTAATGGTATGAAAAATATAGTGGATAAAAATCTAGGTTTTAAAAGAAAAAAACTTTTTATAAATTTTTTTGTTAAATTAATCATTATTATTAAATACTATTGGATAAATCTTGTAAAGAGTAATATTTTTAAGAAATTTTTTAAGAGTTTTAACTTTTTTATTTGGACATTAATTTTATTTTCTGGAAGCTGATATGAATCGCTATAACATTTTCTAGTTATATTATTTTCTTTTTGATTAGAAAAAAGAAACTTAGACACTAGAGCAAAAATTTACTTATTCCAAATACTAAAAAGTCATTTTATTAAATTTGTGTATTCATTCAATTTTTATGGTGATTAACCTCTCAAATTTAATTCTTACAGCATTATGTCCTTCGCTAATATTTAGCAGTATGGATTGTTTATTTATTCCATTAGTTTAATTTTTACCCTTATTAAGGGTGAATTACCCCTGTCTTTTCTAAAGCAAATGATAGTATTGCAATTATTGCCATGACAGTAAGAATTTTGTTTTTTTTGATGAAATCCATAAGTTAAATAATAATTGTTTATTTATTAAATATTTATATAAATTAGTGATTGCAATAATTTTAAACGATTTGAATTTAATCTACTTATTTAGAAGATTAAGCAAAATTTATATCTTACATTATTAAGACTACTTAGAATTAATCTGATATTTTACTATTTTCAACAAATAGTTGATATAAACAATGGGTTATTAAAATCCTCTTACAGATCATTGTAAAAGTAAATCAGCATATTTACGGATTTACTGGAAATAGAAATAATAGTAAGTTATAAATGTTGAGTTCGGAGGCAATCTTATATGATTGATAGTCCGCCTGAAATTTAGCAAGTTCCTAAGAAAAGGAAGCGTATTCCTGAGAATGGGATTAACCGAAAATATAAGTTCAATCAATTAGTCTGATAAGACTTCGCTTTATAATTACTAGCGACATTAGGAACTGAAATGATCGTGAATTATCCCCTGAATCACATTCTTAAAGCTCATGAGTAAATGACCTTTAATAAATGTTTAATAAAAGTGTTGTAAGTAGTAAATAATAAAAAATTTTAAAAGGACTGCAATCGCAGTCCTTTTTTATTGTGAAAATAAATCGTATTAGTTTATCTTTCTTTTTCGATTACCTATATTAGGTATACAAAAATAATTTCTTATAGCATTAATCAATATTTATAAGATGACAGAGCAAATTTTGTTTCCAAAGATAGAGATTAGAGAAAAGGGTTTCTTACAAGTTAGTGATATTCATTCTATATATTGGGAAAGATCTGGTAATCCAGAGGGCAAAAAAATTCTTGTTGTTCATGGAGGTCCTGGAGGGGGCAGTCAGCCAAGGTATAGAAGATACTTTAATCCAGAAAAATTTGATATTATTCAGTTTGATCAAAGAGGTTGTGGTTCATCAACTCCTTTTTCAGAATTAAAAGAAAATACCACTAATGATTTAATAAATGATATAGAGAAATTACGTATAAAATTAAAAATTGATGATTGGCATTTGTTTGGAGGTTCATGGGGATCTACTCTTTCACTTATATATGCGATAAAAAATCCCTCAAGAGTTCTAAGTTTGACATTGAGGGGAATATTTTTATGCAGAAAGTTTGAATTATTATGGTTTTATCAATATGGAGCAAGTGAAATATTCCCTGAAGAATTTGAAGAATATATTTCAGTAATACCTCAGGATGAAAGAGATGATTTGATCAGTTCATTTTATAAATATTTAACCTCATCAAATGATGCAATTAGATCAAGAGCTGCAGCAGCATGGACAAAATGGGAACTTTCTACAAGTCATCTCATAAAAAAAGAATTAGATTTTGGCACAGGAAAAGCTAATTCTTTCTCAGATGCATTTGCAAGAATTGAATGCCATTACTTCATAAACAATATTTTTTTAGAAGATGATTTTATTTTGAACAATATCAAAACTATAGAATCAATACCAACAACAATTATTCAAGGAAGGTATGATATTGTATGCCCCGTTAGGAGTGCCTGGGACCTAAACAAAAAATTAAAGAATTCCGAGTTAATTATTGTTGATGATGCTGGACATTCTATGAGTGAGGAAGGAATTACTCAAAAATTAATAGAAGAGGTAAAGAAGCTGGAAAATAGTTTTTAAGATTGGATGATTTGTACACAAAAATCATAGTCCGTTATCTTCAATATTTTTTGCAATACTCCTAAGTAATTCAACAATATCAGAGTCATTACATTTAGTATCTTCTTTAAGTAAAATACATTCATCTCTTATACTTACATTTGTACTCCACCAAATACCTGAACTATTGGTATCATCCCATTCAAATTTATTAGACATAATTTCTAAATAATAAGTGATTTAATTTAGATTTCTATTTAAAGAAAAAATTTCTTTTATTAAGATAATAATATTAAATAATTTTTTAGCTATTTACAAAGAATAATAAAATGAAAATAACAAATAAACTTTGGGATAGTAATTACGAACTAGCTGAACTTAGCTTAAATACAAAATTTGTTCAAGGTCTCAAAAGTGGAAAACTTCCTAAACATATTTTTCAAGAATATTTAGCGCAAGATTATTTCTTTTTAGAAACCTTTGCAAGGGCATATGGATTAGCAGTTTCTAAATCTAAAGATAAATATTCAATTAGGACTTTAAGTCAGCTTCTAATAGGTGTATCTGAGGAACTAATCCTCCATGAAACTTATGCAAAAGAATGGGATATTGATTTGTCTAATAACTACATTAAACCCGCCACAAAAAATTATACTGATTTTCTAGATAATGTTTCTAAAACACTAAGTGCAGTTGAAATAATGTTTGCTATGACACCCTGCATGCGTCTTTACTCTTGGATAGGTCAAAGATTATTAAATATGGGTTTCGATGAAAAATATAAGGAATGGATAATTACTTATTCTGATAAGTCGTTTGAAAATTTAGCAAAATCCCTTGAAAACCTTATTGATAGTTATCAAGATCAATTTGATATTAATCAGGCAAATTATTTATACACAAGGGCAATGGAATTAGAGCTAGATTTTTTTAAAGCATATTCAGATTTCTAATTAGTTTATATAATTCTTTTTAACTGAGAAAAATTAAAATTATGTATTCAAAAATTGCGCTTTCAATAGGTGGTAGTGACTCCGGAGGAGGTGCGGGAATTCAGGCTGACCTTAGAACATTTATGGCACTTAAAGTTCATGGATGCTCTGTAATTACATGCATTACTGCTCAAAATAGTATTGAGGTTAAATGTGTAGAGGCTGTGGAGAAAAATACTTTAATAAGTCAGCTGGATACTTTATTTTGTGATTTAGATATTAATGCTTTAAAAACTGGCATGTTGCTTAATGAAATGATCATAAAGGATACAGCTTCAAGATTAAATACTTATCAGATTCCTAAAATTATTGACCCAGTCATGGTAAGTAGAACTGGTTCTAAATTACTTGAGGATTCATCAATTAATGCCTACAAAAAATTACTTTTACCAATTGCAGATTTGGTAACTCCAAATATTTATGAAGCAAATCTACTATCTGATATAAGAATTCAGAATAAAGAAGAAATTGAAAAAGCTGCACAAAATATTCTTGAACTTGGAGCTAATGCCGTATTAATAAAAGGTGGAGGTTTGAAAGATATGAAAGGGAAAGATTTTTTTATTGATAAAAATGGTACAAGAGATTGGTTAGTAAATGATGTTATCAATACTCAAAACACACATGGCAGTGGTTGTACTTTAAGTGCTGCTATTTGTGCCTATAGAGCATTGGGTCTTGAGTTAATTGACTCGATTCAGAAAGCAAAATCATTTGTTAGAAAATCTTTAGAAAATTCCTATAAAATCGGATCTGGTCCAGGACCTCTTGGACATTATCAATAACTTTAAAAAAGTTTAATTATAATCAAATCTTACTATGATTCTTTTTTTTTAAATGATATTTATTCTGTCTCCCATCAAACTTCTATCTATTAAAATTTTCCAGCAAAAAAGAATTAATTATTTTATTTTTAATTGACAAATTTTATTTTTAATTGACAAATTTTATTTAAAATTTTATTAAATCTCAATTTAATAATTTCCTATATATTGATTTTATTTATTCAAAATCGAATAAAAATTGATTTTCAGGAGTATTTTTTTGAATAATTATTATTAGAAGTTTTTAAATTTGTAGTAAATAAAACTTTTTCATAATAGATAGTAATTAAGACTTATTCCCTTTTATTTTTTTTAAGACTAATTTATAAAAAAAACTATTTTCATGCTTAAAGAAGACACAAAACAACAAAAAACTATACTAAATGTTGGTTACTGTGAAAGTACCTCTGAATGGCTTAATAGGATTATTACTGAATTGGCTGACGAAGATAAGAACTTTGTCGACTTGTCAGTTATTTGTGCTTGATTTTATGAAAATATAAATTTATATAGATAGACTGGTAAGATAATTTATCTATAAAATAAAATTATTAATTATAAATATTCTGTCAATAAATTTAGGTAATTATTCGCATAGTTAGTGATATAAAAAAAAGTTAAAAGTAAGTAATTAAAAAAAGTTATTCTAAGTCATGCAACCTATCTCTGATGAACTTTATAGAAAATTAGTTAAATCTTATAAAAGATGAGAATTTTAATTTTTCATTGACATGATAAATTTTGGTTTTTAATTGGAAAAAGTTTTTTCTATTTGATTATTCTTGAAAATTTATTAATAGATTTATAGAATAAATTTCTCAATTTAGTAAGAAATGGAAAAAGATTCTATTAAAATAACCGGTAATAAAGAGGAAGCAAGAGAAGAAGCTCTCTTAAGATATTTAATAGAGGCAGAAGGATTAAAAGATATTTTTGATAAGGATTTTGAGGAGTGGTCTAATTTTGATGCCTGGGAAAATATTGGAGTTCAGCAGTGGATTTTTGCTCGAGCCTTGGAAGTTTATAGAGGTAATAAAATAGATATTAAATGTGGTTGTTGTGAATATATTAATTGTCTCGAAACTGATTTTAAGAAGATTGAAAACCAAAAATGCTATGGGATAAAAAGTGCATACATGATTGAAAAGGTTTTAGGTGAAATTGTATTGGCTGCAGCTAAAAGAGAAAGTGATGGCACATATTCCGTATAAGTTTTTCTATAGGAATCTTTAAATCAAAAGAAATTCTATTTCCAAATTATTTGCTTCCACCATTCTTCCACTTTTGAAGGGGTACCATACCAAACCTTTCCGAAAATACCTCCATGAAATGTTTCAGGAAGAATTATTTTTTGTAAACCTTTTAAAATAGATGAGGACAACGGCACTAAACCATCTCCTCTCGCATCCTGATCGCCAGAAATTGATTTATATAAGCTAAGAGAACTGGAATTTATCCTAGTCTTCACTCTAATTAATTAATTAATACAAAAATACTTCTTGCGGACATTTATTTCATTTGGCAATATAAGTAACCGACTCTTTAATTGGGACATCAAATTTAGATGTCCCCCTTAATGGCAAGATAGAACTGAAGGAATAAAGTCAGGGATTTTCTAATGTTTTTCTTCCAGTTCAGCCGTTAAAAAGCTTCCACACACATACTGATAGAAAATGAAAATTATTAAGAGACTCAGGTCGCTGCCAGGCGACTCCCTGAGTGTTATACGCCGCACTCCTCCACTTGTTTTTGCAATGGCCGTCTTATCTCTCGGAGGATTTATAGGCGCCTCCACGGTCCTTGTGAGAGGCTTAAGGATGGTTGAGAATTCCATCACTGTTACAGGAGCAAGTACTGAAAGTTTTGAGAGTGATATTGCTAAATGGTCCGTTCAGGTAAGGGCTACAGGAAATACTCAGGTCGACTCATTTAACAAGCATAAAGAGTCGATGAGAAAGACTATGAATTTCCTTAAAGCCAATGGAATTGACGATGGTATCAAACAGAAAGTTTATCTTGGACCAGCAAGTATAAAAGAATATCAAACCAAGCATCCCAAGACCAATGAAATCATCAGAACGGAATGGATTACCTATCAAAGAATTGGAATCCATAGCAATGATGTTTATCGAATTCAAAAAACCCATAGCAAGATAACTGAACTTCTTGGCGAAGGTGTTTTGGTAAGGCCGAGCTCTCCCGAGTACACATATTCCAAGCTTGCTGACAAAAGAGTAGATATGCTCGCCAAGGCTGCAAAGGATGCACGAATAAGAGCTGAGGCTATTGCTTTTCAGGCAGGTTCTAAAGTTGGTGGTTTAAAGAAAGTGAATACTGGAGTTTTCCAGATAACTGTCCCAAATTCTACGAGAGTAAGTAGCTGGGGTTCTTACGATACAACTACTATCAAGAAAGATATCACTGCCGTAATGGGAGTAACTTTTGCCGTTAAGTAGTAGCTCAGGGAGTATGTTTATTGCCTTTAAGAATCATCAGCAAAGGTAGACCAATAAGCATCAGACTGCCATCAATAAATAAAAAAGTATTTAGATTCATTTATCCATTCCTTCAGGGGTATTCCAATCAAGGGGTATTCCTTTTTTAATTGATTCTTGTTTCATATCATCCATCTCTTTTCTGACTTTATTGTAGTATGCCAACTCTTCTGGATCATCAGAACCCAGACCATAATTCATCGTCGCTGCAAGATATATTCTGTGCATACGGTATGAAGATAGTGGCATTACTAAAGAAAATCTTTGTTAAATATATCTGAATTCTAAGCAAAATGATTGAGAATTGAAAGAATAAATTGTTGATAATCAAGTTTATAAAAAATCGATAATCTTTAGAGAAGCTTTAAGCAATACGAAGGAGTTACAAGAAGAACAATAATATTAAAGATGACTAATTTAAATTTAATTCAGAAGCTAGCAAATAGTAATTTATAAAAACCATTTTGTATTTGTTTCTAGTGCCTCATCCCAAGTTTTTCCTAACATTTCTAAAGTTTTGTAGAAACTCAACGGCAAGATAGCGCTGTTTTTAATGATAAAAGTTTTAATAATTTCGTCTAAATCATTCATATCGTCAACTGACCAGTTTTCTTTATCTTCAGGATAATTATCCCCTGCAACTAAACTTTCACAATCTTGAGGTATAAGAAAAATAATATAGTTAACATCTTGCATTAAATAACCATCTTTAAAATATATATTTGTTTGATTTTTGATCCAACCTTTTAAATCAAGCCCATTATGTAAATCTAATCCATTATGTGGCTCTACAAAGTAACCTTCCATTTTTATTCCTTCCCAATCTTGATCATCATCTCTATAGGATTGAAAATTAAATTCTCCATCCTTTAAAACCCAACCTTCTAGCCTTAATAGTTTTCCTTTCTCAATATCAATAAATTCCATAAATTAAATTTCACAGATTTTATTATATTAGCCAAGCCCGCTTATTAAGTTAACTAAGCATTGCAAGATATAACTTTAAACAATACTTTCTTCTGTACCTCCTTCCTCCAAATAATATTCAATTATTTCTTCTATTTCTTCTAATGTCGAACCCGATTCGGAAATTTCTTCACATTCTTCGTCAAAGTTACCATCTTCATCTTCAATTTCTATTTGTTTTTCAAGACTTACGCGATAATCATCTTTATCAATTCCAGTTCTACAAATCAATAAGCGTCCTTCTTCAATATCAGTTTCAAAAATAGCATCAGGATCATTATCAAGAAGACTTTTGGCCTTAATAGCAAGTTTTTTCAAGTCCATAATCTTTAAGCAATTTTTTAAATTTAAAATAAATTAACTTTTCTTCACCAATAAAATATATGAAGTGAATCAATTTGTTGCTAAATTTTAGCATTTTTCTAATAGAAAGGTTAAGTTTTTTCTTTCGATGTATGAAAAAAATAAATTGATCGCAAGCTATGTTTGAAATAACCAGATGGGTCAATTTAATATTTCTTCAGTAATATTCTTTTCTTAATTCGTGACTAAATTCAATATTGCAAATGCTTTGTAAGCAGTTGCTTTTATTTACTAATCATTTCTCACTAACTCTAATACCACCCCATCACTTAAAGTGTCTCCAAAAATTAAATTTAATTTGATACAACATTTTTTATATAAAATGATGTAAATTGAAATTCAGAAATATTAGAAAAAGATGCAATCACGTCAAGAAGTTCTTGAAGCCTGTAAGGAAGACGGGTATAAACTTGAAGAAGCCTCTGAAGAAATCAAGGCTGATCGAGAAGTGGTTATGGCTGCTGTTCAATCCTCAAGCGGTGAAGCATTTGAGTATGCCGATGATGCTCTGAAGGCTGACCGAGAATTCGTTCTTGAAGTTGTGAAATTACAAGGTAATGCACTCCAGCATGCTTCTTCAGAGTTGCAGGGTGATCGTCAAATTGTCTTTGCAGCTGCTGCTACTTCTAGGCTGAATGCTCATTCTCTCCAATATGCCTCGAAAGAGTTAAAGGCAGATCGTGAGATAGTTCTCGCAACTGTTAAGAATAATGGATATGCTCTTCAATACGCGGCTGAAGAACTTAAAGCAGATCGTGAAATAGTTCTTGCCGCAGTCAAACGAAGTCCTGGTGCAATTGATTTTGCCTCTGAAGAACTTAGGAAAGAGTTACCACCAGCACCCAAAGCCCCATGGGATTGATATCTATGAGAGTAATTACCTTGGTTGTGTGAAGAAGGTTGTGTTCTAGAGGAACAGAAGGTATTGTTATCGTTCAGGAGTGCTACGGATGAGTTTTCTTAAAGTTTCAGGAGTTACTGAACTCGCTGGTCTATGCTAGAAGAAGGCTGAAGTTTCTTAATCAAAACGGATAGCCAATCCGCTTAGTTATTTTCCTTTCTTTTGGAACTATTGGAGGTGGGAAATAATTATCAGTTAATAAATTTCTTTGAATAGCATGTACTGTATATAGATACCTATAGTGTGATAGCGAGTATATTATTTAGAAACTATTTAGTTTGATGAGTAGTGAAGTTCTACATAATTTGAGCGAGCAGAGATCGAGGAATATGTCTGCAATTAAATCGAAGAATACAAAGCCTGAAATTGCTGTTAGGAAACTTCTACATTCAATGGGATATAGATTCAGATTACATAGAAAAGATTTACCAGGTTCTCCGGATATTGTTCTGCCAAAATATAAAACAGTAATTTTTGTACATGGATGTTTCTGGCATAGGCATGAAAATTGTAAGTATGCTTCTACTCCAAAAACAAGAAAAGAATTCTGGGAGAAAAAATTTACAGAAAATATAAATAGAGATAATTTAAATCAAGCTAATTTATCATTAAGAGGATGGAAAATAATAATCATATGGGAGTGTCAATTAAAAGGCGATAAGAAGAAATTTATGAGAGATTTGCTCCCAAATTAACTTTGAATTAGTCGAGTTCGAAACCTGGGCCAAGTTGACCAAAAACTGCCCTGCTTTACCCCATATCAATGTGCTATAGCTCTCAGACTGCGTATAGAAGTCATCAGGAAACCAGATGAACTTGCTATATAATATATACCTCTTTTTTATACCTGTCACAAGGTTCATTAAAAGCGTACATATGCAATATGTACGGGCAAATAAACTATCAGGCGGCTTTATGATCGCTTTCCTTGAGAAATAACTTTAATTTATTTTTGATAATTGCTTCTGTATCTTCATGCTTCGATAGGGCTAGCAATGAGCAATAGCATGTTCCTTCCTTATCTGTCTCTAGTAAATGACCAATATGTATGTCTCTATTCATATTGCTGAATTTTAAAATTTCATGATCAATATCCATTATCTGAGAAATAATTCTTGTAATTACTAAGGATTGTTTGATCTCTGTGGTTAATCCAACTGTAGCTAATGCGCCTCTTACCGAATTCCTGGAAAATAAATCATATTCTTTTCTTGTGATTTCACTCCAGTCAATCTCATCTTTTATAAGTTCTTCAGCAATCAGTTCTAGTGAAGGGATATATTTTTCAAGACTAAAACTTTTTATTTTCATTTTTCTAGCTTTATCTTGCAGAAAAATCTCAGGAGTAGGCCAAAAGTTTTTTAATCTTTGGTAGGTATCTTTTTTCCTTTTTTCAATATCTTTATCTCCTAAGCTTGCAGGTTTATTCTTTTCTTTAGTATTTTTTTTGAAAGTCTCTGGTAGTAAATTTCCAAGACATGAATTCCATGCTCTTATATTGCTTGGAATTATTTTTCTACCTTCCCTTTTTTTTGTCCATATAAGTTCAACTTCTTTTTTATTTGATTCATACCAGTTGATAAGATTTTCTCTAAGTTTGGGCACTACGTCAGGTTGAGTAAATTCGTTCTCTTTTTTAATTGAATTCATCAATGATTTGCCGAGTTCAAAAGCAACAATCGGAGCAACTGCTTCTCCAATTTGGTGGAATCTATGTGAAGGCCCTCCATAAAAATTGAAACCATCAGGAAAAGACTGAACTCTTGCCGCTTCTCTTACTGATAGGGTTCTATTCTGGTGAGGGTGAATATACCAGTAACCATCTTTTGACATATGTGCTGTTATTGTCAGACATGGTTCATTAGGTTTGAGAATATTGTATTTATCACCAAAACTCATTTTCTTATTTTGCTTTACTTTCTTGCCTTCTCTAAAAGCTTTACTCGTAACTGAATATCTTCTTTGCTCTTCTGATAATTGAGAATATTTGACCCCGGTTGATCGCATTAATTTAAATGTCTCAAGATCATCTTCTCTGACTCTTCTTATCAGATGATCGTGAATCATCCCATCATCAATTTCCAACCATTCCCTCATTAATTTCTGATAATCGGTTTTTGGTCCTTCATAGCTATATTCTTCATCCCACTTTTCATTCCACCCTCCTTTCAGGGGAGGGAGATCTGAAATCGCCTCGTCTAAGGTTACTGCCTTTTCGACAGAATCATATTTTGGTTTTGGCCATTTCATCGGAGCACATTCATTTATCTTTGTTCCGGAAATAAATAATCTTGGCCTTAGTTGAGGTACTCCATACTGCCATGCATATATCAATTTAGGATTTATGCGATATCCAGCTTTCTCAGCTCTATTAATTATTGATCTATAGATTTCCTGTTCACCTGCCTGCGCAATGTCAGAAACATTTTCCATTAAAAAAGCTTTTGGTTTAACCTGCTCCACTATTGAAATGAATGATTCCCATAACTCTCTTCTGTCTTCATTTAGTTCCTGATGTTTTGCAGAAACTTCTTCATTATGTTTTCTCCATCTGATATTTCGGGAGAAAGGCTGACATGGTGGTCCACCTGCAATAAGTGAAATTTCACCACACTTATTAAGTTGATCTGAGATTTCATCAATAACCTTTCTTTTGCTTAAATCACATTCATATGAACAGCCACCAAAATGATGTCTATGAGTCATTATTGAATCGTTTCTGATATCGCAAGCCAGTATTACATCAAAGTTTGCACGATGCAGCCCAAGGCTTAAACCACCGGCACCTGAAAAAAGGTCAACAGCAAAATGGGCTTCTTTCTTTATTGATCGAACTTTTGCTGCATAGTCAGGAAGTTCATCAAAACTGCATGAATCTATATGTTCCTCAAGTTCTGATGAAGGCCCCCTTACTGGACTTAATCTATGTGGATCAATTTTCCCTACTGCATTTTTATGAATCATGCCACCTCTTCACTCTGAGTATCAATTAACTGTTTGATTTGTTCTTCACTTAAAAGGTCAAGACATATAGAACCTCCAAGGGAATTGAGTTTTCTTATTGCAATTCTTACTTTGCTATCTGGTAATTCAACTAGTTTTTCAGTAAGTATTTTGTTGATCTTTGGGATCAGGCCAAATTCTCGATCACTCAAACCAAGATGAAGTTCCTGACTGGTAAATAATTTTTTGACCAAGGAATAGTCAGAATGATCATTCTCCATCATCCTGTCAGCGGCGAAAAAAAGTCTGGAAAAAGTATTTCTGCCATGTCCATTAATTGATGATGTTCCAAGGAATCTAAGTGATGGAACATGTTTGCTGCCTGTCCCCACAGTAAATCCATCTTCTGGATCAACCGGAATATTACCTCTCCATCTAAGCCACGGAATATTTGGATATCTTATTACACAGAGCCAGTGCCAAATCCTCATATCAATAAGAATATGAGAAGGAAGAGATTTGAATGTTTTATGAACACACTCAACTAATCTTGCATCCAGGTTCGCACCAACTACTTTCTCTAGAATAAGTTGATCTATAAGTGTTGAAAGATTTGTAAGATCAACCTTGCATTTTACTTCCTCTACACTTACAGAATCTGGATTCATTAAAGCAGAAATCAGTCCATTACTTATTAGAGGTGATTTGAGTCTATATAGTGTTTCGCTCATGCAACCTCCTCTTTTTCAAGATCAGTGGGAATCTCTGATTCAAAACTGCAACCTCTCGCCATTATTTCTGCCAATTCCAAAATCTTCGTTTCCTGCTGGATTATTGAACTCATTTTGAGAATAAACTTCTGAAAAGACTCGGGTGATCTAAGTTCATTGGCAAGAGCAACAACCGCCTCATGTGGAGAGATATTTGTTTCAAGAAGATTTGTGGAAAATAAGGATAGAGTCTGAAGTTGTGATGGTGGCAATTGCTCAACTATTTCTTCACTGCTCAGCTCACTGTTTATATTCAACATATTCTGGATGGAGTTCATAGAAATAGAAATAAGCATGGTCCAAACAGTGGAACATATTGAGGTGAAGATGATATCTCTCTGAAGGGAATTGATATCTTTCCTCAAGGCCTTACTCATGAGAAGTTTTTTTAGTGATGCAGTCACCTCTGCATTCATCTCAATGACTGGAGGTTCACTGGGAATTAATCTCCACAACTGATCCTTACTTTCAGTCGGAAAGGATTGCCACTTTATGTTGAAGATCGAGTCATTATTAGCTTCGGCGGTTGCAAAACGAATCGTATGAACCAGACTTCTCCCAATTATCTGACCCATTTCTGTGGCGTAGCCGCTCCGTGATTTTTCTCCAGCAAATTGTTCGGTTCTTACAAGAAGTGCCTCTGCTCTGACTTCTTCTCCATTTAAAAATGGGATATAGGAAGTCTCGGAAAAGAAGAATCCACCATCTCCATCTTCCAAATCAATTATTTCTCTTCTACCTGTTGATCTGCTTATAAGACGACATATGAATTTAACGGGAGGCTTTTCCCTTTCTGTGGGATGAAGTGTTTCCTCCCATTGCAATGGGGCTGTGAGAAGTATTTCAAGTTTTGTCTTTTCAAGTTTACCGTTGAACTTGAAAACAATTCCATTACTTACTTCCTGAATTACCTCTTCAGAAATACTGTCTGGAGCTGTTATTCGAAATGCTCCATCAAGATCGATTGTTTTCCAGGGTACAAAATGCATGATTAACCCACCTTCCTGAAGCCTGCGATTTCAGGATTCACTCCTGATGGAGGTTTGACTATGCATTCAAAAGGAACTGACGAAAATTGGTTTTCAGCAGAGAATACAAATCTCCTTGAATCTGAGTCGTCATATGAAATATATTTTCCACTTCCCATAAGTCGCATATCGCTTATTCCCCACATTTCTCCGTGACCACTGTCTGCAATGCTCTGGAAAGATAAATTTACTTTTGCAGTTCTGTTTGATTCGCCTGATCGTACTAATTCGCCGGCTATTCTCCATCCATTGGCTTTTTTAATGAAGGAGCATTGATCTCTGTCTATAACAACTTCAAGTGCGGAACTTTTTGTCTTGGATGGACTTTTCTTGTCTGTAATTCCTCTCCCAAGATTAAGCATTCTTTTCAGCATTTCTGGTCCTTCGTCCGGAGGCGCAATAAATGAGGTCAGCAAGTTCTGAATCAGAATCTGTCTGAGTTCATATCTGATTCCTCTCAATCTGTTGGCATGACCTCTCCAGGTATAACTTTCTCTCAGTCTTCTTGTTGTAGGCAGCCAGTCATCATGAGTTACAGGTTCACCTGCCCGGAAATATTCTTCAGCGAATGAGTTGTTTTCCTTTCTCAACTCTGTCTTGTCAGATTCGGCAATCTCATTTAATGATGTGCCTACAAATGCAGCTGCACAATAGGAACCTCCATCACTTAACTTTGTACCTTCGGCATAATCTATAACCATCCCCGAACCTCTTATAAGAGCAATTGTTGAACGGCATGGCAGACATTCCTCTTTTGAAGAGACTCTTGTAACGCCAAGCCTGACAATACTTTTGAACTCATCATGCAGAAGGTCAGGATTGTCTGAGGGTTCTATTCTCGAAGGTATGGGAAACTCAATATCAATTGAGGAGCTGTCCCCAGGGAAGAGTGATTTATCATTTTCAAAAGGTTCAACTCTTCCACACTCGACGAATGGAGACCATATTTCATCTGCACGTGCTTCAGATATATATTCAGCTGATTTCCCTTCTTCCCGAAATACTCTTGCTTTGACATCAAGTCTGTTCCAGCTGATTGCAGGCCAGAACCATTTTGATGCAGCTTTTGTGAAATCTCTGCAGAGATCCTCGGCATCTCTTATCCCTAATGAACCGGTGTCATCGCGATCAGGTTCATGAAAAGCTGGGATCAAGAGAGTTGTTCCGCATTCAGTTTCATTATCGCGATTAAGAAGAATTTTTTCTGCATCTCTTTCTTTCATCCAAGTGGATTCTGCAACGGGAATCCCATCTTTTTCAGTTTCAGAACCCATATAGGCACCATCAAGCCATGCTTTACCATCCATTTCATGAGCGGGAATTTCGCTTCGTCCGAAAATTCTCAATTTCTTTTCGCCATTAATTTTTGATGAGAAAAGAACAGTGAATATTCTTGAATGCATCCAGCTGACTGCCTTCCCTAGGCCAAAGCTTCCTCCTAATCCAGATTCTTTCCCGGTTGAAAAATTCTGCACACAGAGCTTTCGGAAATTTCCTTTCTCGTCCCAGTCATCACCTGTCAGTCCATCAGTTCCGTAATCACTGATTTTCAGACAGACCAGATCAGCTGATTTCATTGATTCAATGCCAGCCTTCAGGGTGAGAGCGGTTCCGCTTGAACCTTTCACTGATGAAAGATGAGGGATAAGAGTTGCACTGTTAATTGATTTAAGAAATTTCTCTTTTTTCTCTCCCTTGAGCACTATCAGATCAAAAAATATTTTCACCTTTTTATCCTTTCTCTGATCGAGACTGTTCTGACAGATTTCTCTGACGAGTGTTTCCAGTAGTGATCGTTTTCTCTGTGATCCACCTGCTTCAAAGATTTCACTTGCAGCATTCCCCCCACTGGATCTACCTTGTCCAAGCGATGGAGTTCCAATCCATTTCAGTTGTGTCTTTGCTGTTTTCAAATCTCCTTTAGACACTAATCAAAGCGTTAATAAATGATAGATGCCACGATCTGATTGTCATCTCAAGGCTAGAGAATTGCAACATTTAGAAGTTCAATTCTTCTAGAAACTTTCTAATAAAATGCAGTGTTATATTTATTAAAAATTCTTATAATTAATTATTAGGCAAAGTTCTAATTTTTAAAACCAATATAAAAACAGTCTACATTTGGGTAGATTTTTTAAAAAAAATCATTAAAATATATATAGACAAACCTGACTGTCAGAAAACCCCTCAAAATCGAGAACAGGATATAAATTCCCATATTAATTTTTAATAATTTTTATGGTGTTAATAAAAAATTAGTAAATCTATTTATCATGACAAAAGTCAACATAGAGTGGCAGGATCAGTTTGGGTTTTGGAGGCATTATCAAATGATGCACCACTTACCCAGTGCTTATAAAACTGCTAAGTTTAGATCCAAAACAATGAAGAAAAGAATGCGTTTAACTGATGCAGAATCTGGCGGTTTATTGGATTTAATAGATGAAAGATAATAATTGGAGAGAGGAATACAAAGCCTTCACAACCAACAAAAAACATCTTGAATTACTTGAGAACGGACCAAAGAGTCTTGCTCAAGCTTGGATATTAGGTGCATTGTATTCCAGGTGGAAGAAGATAAAAGGAATCAAAGATCCTGAACCGCCTAACTGCCAATCTTCTTATAAAGAATTTCAATCCAGAATCCAAAAATTAAAACTAAATAATCAGTAAAATAACAGTTTCGAAAAGAGCTAAAAGTGAATTACAAATTAGAGGTGCAAAATGACTTTAGATAGAGAAAGACCATCACACAAAATCACTTATATTGAGAGTGCAAGATTAAATCTCTCATTACATTATTCCAAACAAGACCTCAAAAAAAGATGGTGTGAAATCAGTCCAGATGAAAGAAGATCTATTAGAGAGGAGTGGGGAGAATATTTGAATCAATCTTATCCTTTTGAGGTTGGTAATGATGATGATTTTACCTTCTTAGATTGCTTCAAAAGTTGGTAATTAAGAATCAAAAAATTATCATCACAATTATTAATTCTTTTTTTATTTTTGGATCTGAAAAATAACAACATTTATAGTTTTTATTTTGGCAAAATCTAATCCTAAAGAAAATAAAAATTATAATAAACCGTTTAACAAGTATTATAGGGGAAGGGTAATACTAAAAATTTAAAATGGTTAAGCCTCTAATATTAAGTAAAGACAAAAAAGATTCAATCTTTCAAATAAAAAAAATTGAAAGAAAAAAGTTATATGGTTATCGAAAAAGATTAGCTATTGATGAAAATAATGAAGAATGTAAAAGAGCTTCACTTACTGAAGACGGTCAAATATTAATTAAGTCAGGAATGACTTCCCAAGGTTGGTATATTGATGGAGGCAAACAAATTGAATCAAATGAAATAGGAGCTATTGATGAAAATAATAATGAATTATCTTTGATTCCCTCAACTCTAGGGAACAACCAAAACCTAAAAGGTCCGATAAGTCCAACAGAACTTCTTGATCTCTCTGTAACGACAGTATATTCCATATTGCCTGATGAAATATCTAAAGATTTAGAAAATTCTCTCGATGAAGGTGAAATTTGGAAATGTAATTTTAATTTCAGAGCTGACTATAGAATGGAAACTTGTTTTATTTTAAAAAATGATACTGGATATTTTGCAATAGTTGGTATTCCAAATGAGGTAAAAATGCTATCTCCTAATGCCGCCCCTCCAGAAGATGAGGATGCTGATGAGGATGATGAATTAGACTTCGAAATGTTTTAAAAATGAGAAAGATACATATTTCAGATTCAAATTCAAAAAATACATTTGTGCATTTTGCACCAATAAAAGCACCTTCAAATCCAGTTAGAGCTTTTGGCAAAGAAAAGGTCTTTTCAAAAAGGCTTTTGCTTTCTGGAGAAAATAGTGATTATGATAGTTTATCATCTAAATATAAAGATAAATTACCTCAAATTTTACTAGAGGAAGACCCTGAATTAGATTTGGAGTTAATTGGTAGACCTATTGAAAAAACGAACACGGTTTTCATAAATAAAGAAAATGAAATCATGAAATTAGCTCCAAATTGGATTGAATTAATATTTGATAAAGATGGTAACGAAAAAGACAGAAGAATCCCAGAAGATAAGTTGTCAAATATAAATGATGAACTACCCATAAGATTTACAAAATTTAAATTAAAAAGAGAAGATGCGGTAAGGAAATTTGTTTTTACTAGAACTCTCCAACTTTGGCACTCAGATGGCTTAACTTTTGAATTTCTTTTTAATATTGCTAAGGAATTAGATGAAAATAATGAAATGATGCTTGTTGGGAGTGGAGAGAAAGGAAGAGATCCCCTAATTTTCCAAAACAATGGATTACCTTGGAGAGCATTTCTTGAGGGACGTGTTCAAGATGATTCATATGCACTTTTAATGCGTTTATCTAACTTGGAACTCAAATCAATAAGTTAATGAAAGAACACATGAATTTTGAATCAATTGCAAAACAATATAAATGCGCTGTTGCCGCAAAATATCGACCATTAAAACCTGAGGAAATAAGTTTAATACCTTCTGGAAAAATTTTTGTAAGTAAAAAAATTGATGGCGAATTATGGTTGGCTCATATCGAGCAGGATAGAGCAACATTATTTGCTAAGGGCGGAAGATTTATAAAAGAAGGAATAATTATTGAATCTCTAAAAGGTTGCTTGCCAAATAGTGTAAAAAGTTTAATTGTAGCAGGTGAATTATATGTCCAAAAGGATAGTAGAGAGAGAGTGGGAGATGTTGCAAAAGCGATTTCTGAAAAAGATTTCAATAATTTATCTTTTGCTATTTTCGATTTGATAAAAATTGAAGGCAAATTACTTCCCTTAAACTATGAAAAAAAATTAGAAGAAATTCAATCAATTTTTAAGCAGCAAAAAAGTAATATAAAAGTTATTGAGACAAAGGAAGTAAGTGAAAAAAATTATTTGAAAGACTTTTATGAGAAGTCAGTCAAAATAGAAAATGCTGAAGGGATAATTATCCGTACGGGGAGTGAAATCACATATAAGGTAAAGCCATCTATTTCTATTGATGCATTAGTAGTGGGATTTACAAATAAGGTAAATGAATCAGAAAAAGTCAGATCTGTTTTACTTGGATTAAAGAGGGAAGACAAATCTATTCAATTAATAGGCGCTTGCGGTAATTTATCTGGGTCATTAAAAGAAGAGTTATATAAAAAGTTAGAGAATATTGAATGCGAAAGTAAGTTCAGACATTCAAGCAGTGATGGGAACCTTTATCGTTTTGTAAAACCTGAAATGGTTCTAGAAGTTAAATGTACTGAAATTCAAAGCGAGGATAGTAATGCTAATAGTATAAGGAGAATGGTTTTAGACTTCAAAAATAATATTTGGGAGCCCCTTGCTCTTACAGATTGTGTAAGCCTAATTCACCCAGTTATACTTCGAGAGAGACTGGACAAGCGTTCTGATGAAACAGATGTAAGAATATCCCAAATAGAATCTTTTTTAGATTCAAAACAAATTAAAGAAAAAATCAAACAAATTGAATTACCAAAGAGTGAAGTATTTGAGCGAAAAGTTTGGACAAAAAATGGGAAAAACGGTATTTCAATCAGGAAAATAATAACCTTAAAAACTTCTAAATCCCAGATTTGGAATGGTTGGCCAGAATGGATTGTTTTTTATTCAGATTTTAGTCAAGGGAGAAAATCACCGCTTGATAGAAAGTTAAAAACGGCCAGGTCAAAAGAAGAAGCTTCCAAGATAGCTATGAATTTAATAGATTCCAACATCAAAAAAGGTTGGATAATTAAAGAGTAAAAAGCAAGATATATGACAAGAATTTATAGTCCTACGCAATTATCATTATTCAGTGTAAGTAGATTAGGAGCATGGTGGGAAGAATTTGACAAGGAGAACAGAGTTCTCAGTTTTCCCGAACCCACTGAATTGGAAAAAAGATTGATGTTGGAAGGAGATAATCATGAAAAAATGCTTATGGAAAAATTTAGAAAAGAAGGGAAATCAATAGTAGATATTGGAACCTTAAATTTAAGTACAGAGGATAAATTCTTTAAAACTATTGAATTTATGAAAGAGGGCATAGATATTATTTCCCAAGGAGCATTAAAGAATAAAACTATAAGAGGTAATGCAGATTTTCTTTATAGGGTAGAACAAACATCTAATTTAGGTGATTGGTCTTACGAACCAATTGAATGCAAATTATCATCCAAGTCAAAAACTACTTTTTTAATACAAGCATGTTGTTATTGTGATTTATTAGAAAATATTTTAGGAAGAAAACCAAAACTATTTCATCTTTATCTCGGTGGCGGTTCAAAATTAAGTGATAACATTTTTAAATTTTCTGATTTTGAAGATTGGTATAACCAACTAAAAAGTCAATATAAACAATTCATAGATAATTTCGATCCTAATAGAGAGCCAGATATCTTTCCTGGTAATCATGGCAAATGGACCACATTTATTGAAAATGAGCTTTCCAGAAGAAAAGATCTTAGTCTTGTGGCGGGTATGACCAAATATCAACGTAATAGATTAATTGAACAAAGCGTAAATACCATTGATCAATTTGCAGAATATCACCTAGAAAAGATTTTGGTAAGCAAAGAGGATCCTTTAATTAATCTTCAAAAGCAGGCAAAAGCTCAAGTTCATCCCAAAAATAAAGATGGTACTTCATATTATGAATGGATTGAAATCAAAGAAGATGAGCAAATAAAATCTTTACCTATCCCCAATAAAGGAGATGTTTGGTTTGACATGGAAAGCTGTAATAATGCAATTTCCGGAGAAAAATTAGAATATTTATTTGGGGCCTCTTATAAAGATAAAAAAGAAAATTTAAGTTTTAAAGCTTGGTGGGCGCATGATCCATTACAAGAGGAAAAAGCATTCAAAGATTGGGTTAAGTGGATAGAAGATAGAAGATCTCTCAAGGAATACAAAGATATGCATATTTATCATTATGGACATTATGAAAAGGCTGCAATGCGTCAATTGCAAGAAAAATATACAGGATGTTCAGACCAAATAGATGAATGGCTAAGATCTGGACTCCTTGTAGATCTTTTACCAATAGTCAAAGCCTCCATGTACTTGGGTGAGCAAGGTTATTCCATTAAGAATGTAGAAAAAATATATCCCTCAAAATATACTAAGAAATTCAATTTCAAAAGATCTGCAGATGTTTCCAATGCTGTTGAATCAATAATAGAATATGAGCTTTGGCGAGAGTCAGGAGAAAAAATATTTATTGATGGTGAGTTAAATCAACAATTAAAAAAAATAGAAGAATATAACGAAATTGATTGCAAATCTACTTATATTTTGCATCAATTTCTTTTAGATTCAAAGTCTGAAGACCCTAAAATAAGAATAAAAATTTGCGAAAAGAAATTAATTGCCGAAGATACCGAGAAAAAGAAAGATGAGTTATCAATAATAAGTGATAAGTTCCTGAAACAATTAAATCACTTTAATGAATCCGATTCCGATAATGAAATTCTCAATAAGCTGACATCTACAGGAATTAAAATAAGATCTCAACTGGTCTTATCACATTTACTGAAATTCCACAAAAAAGAATCTAATTTACTTTGGTGGGCTTATTTTGACAGAAAAAATGTAAGCGAAACATTTGAATTGAAAAATGAACCCGAATCTATATACAATGCAAAACTAATCAGTTCTGAGAAAGCTTTAAACAAAAAACAACAAAAAACTAGCACAACTTTGTATAAATATAAATTTGAAACAGTTGAAGATTCTAAATTAGAAACTGAATTCAGGAAGGGAAAACTTAGAATGGAAATTTTTGAAACTGGAATAATATTAGAAGTATCAGATATTAATAACAATATTGGAGAAATCATTCTCAAATGCTCTAAGGCAAAATATCAAAAATATCTCTCTCAAAATAATAAGGAAAAAAGTTTAGAGGTAGATAAAAGTAATTCTATTGACTTCAGTGTTTTCCCAAAGAATTGTTCCTTTATTAGATATCCAGAGGATCCAAGTTTCTCGCTCCGAGAAAACCTTAAACAACAAGCGGAACAATGGATAGATAATCCAGATACAATTCCACTTTCCTTAAAAAATTTTTTAGATAAAGAACCAAATAATCAGATTACTGAGTTAAACAAATTAATAAAAAAGGACACAAAAAATATCAGTACCTATATTGCTGAATTTATAAATTCACAAAAACATACGACATTAGCAATTCAAGGGCCCCCAGGGACGGGCAAGACAACTGTGACTGCAAATTCCATATACAAAATGGCTTCTTCTGGATTGAGAATTGCTGTAAGTTCGAATAGTCATGCTGTCATAAATAATTTACTTATAAAGGTAAGAGAATCTTGTGATTCTCATAATTTTGAAGCTATTATTTTAAAGAGTGAAAACAGAGCAAAACCTGACGAAGATTTTTTAAAGAAAAAAATATCCACAATTCCAACAAAAAATATTTCAGCAAATATTGAAGATGCGAATGTAATTGGTGGAACTGTATGGGCATTATCTAATTTAGAATTAACCGAGAAATTTGATGTGCTTGTTATTGATGAAGCTGGTCAAATGTCAATGGCTAATTTAATGGTTATGGCAAGATGTGCCAAATCAATAATTCTGGTTGGAGATCAACAACAACTTTCCCAGCCATCTCAAGCTAAACATAACTGGGGGGCTGGTCTCTCGACATTAGAGTATTGGCTGAATCAGCAAAAAGTTGTTCCAGATGATCTTGGGATATTCCTGTCAAAAAGCTGGAGAATGCATCCAAAAATTACTGAAATTGTTTCTGATTTGTTCTATGAAGGAAAATTAAATGGATTTAAAGAAAATGGTGTTAATCAAATTTTCTGGAAAAATACTTTCAAATCTAATAATGGCAAAATAATACCAAATAATGGTGTTCACTTCGAAATGGTCTCACATGAAGGAAATAGTCAAGAATCTCAAACTGAAATCGAAAAAATAAAGGAAATTATTGACTTTCTAATAAATAGTGAATTTCAATATTTATCTGGAGGGAAAATAAAAAAAGAAAAAATCACTAGAAATGAAATCATAGTTATCGCTCCATATAATAAGCAAGTTCAAAAACTACAAGATTGTTTAAATGAAAAGGCAAAAATAAGTACAGTGGATAAATTTCAAGGAAGAGAAGCAGCAGTTGCAATTTTTTCTCTAACTTCTAGTACAGGTAATGATGCACCAAGAGGATTGAATTTTCTACTCGAAACCAATAGGCTCAATGTTGCTATTAGTAGAGCTAAATGTCTTTCAATAATTGTTGGTTCCTCAAGTCTTTTATCTAGTTCTGTTAACTCAATAAATGAGGCGCAGCTAATAAACAATATATGTAAGATATACTCAGAAAATGGAAAGATATAAATTTAAAACCTATTTTAAATTTCTTTGTATTTTTTCATTTAGGTACTATATTACGAAATTAAAGGTTTTTTAATTCCCTAGCATTAAAACAGTTAATTTTAAAAATTAGTTTTAGTTTTCAAAAATAATGCCAACAAATAAAAAAGAAGAGAAAATTATTACTTGGTGGATGAAAAAGTCTAAAGATTTCATGTTGAATATTAAGCAAAAATCTAGATCATTAATCAAAAATAAAAAACAAACTCTAAACAAAGTAAAAATCACCTTTATTGATACTAGAGAAACCGATCAAAAAGTCCTTGGAGAATTATCAAAAAATCAGGAAAATTATAGTTTAGTTAGAAAAACAGAATCAAAAAC
>QCGD01000012.1 GCA_003280025.1 Prochlorococcus sp. AG-363-P06
TATTATATTAATTAACTACCATAAAATGCTATTTTATAAAAGATAAAGAGGTTTTTATTGGTTATAAATGTCAAGAGTTTTAGTGACAGGTGGAGGAGGTTTCATAGGAAGTCATGTATGTGTTTCTTTGTTAGAAAAAAATTTTGAGATTGTTGTTATTGATTCATTTATAAACAGTCATCAAAAATCATTAGATAAAGTTTATGAAATTTCCAAATCAAATAACAAAGAAGTTTTGCCATTTAAGATTATAAGATGCGATATTAGACAAAAAGAAGAGTTAGATAATTTATTTAAGCAATCACTTAAAGAAGGGAATCCAATTGAAGCTGTATTTCATTTTGCTGGTTTAAAATCCGTTAGACAATCCATATTAGAGCCTCTAGAGTATTGGGATGTGAATGTAAGTGGCACGATAAATTTATTAAAAATTATGGATAAATACGAGTGCAGAACTATCGTATTTAGTAGTAGTGCAATTATCTACGGGTTGTCAGAAAATGGTCTAATCCATGAAGGATCAGAAGTTAATCCTATTAATCCTTATGGGAAAACAAAACTAACTGCAGAAAATGTACTTAATGATCTATATTTGAAGAATCCACACAATTGGCGCATAGCTAATTTAAGATACTTTAATCCAATAGGTGCGCATCCTTCAGGCCTTATTGGTGAGGAGCCAAAAGGAATTCCTGATAACATTTTTCCATACATTTGCAAAGTAGCTGCAGGGATTTTGAACGAATTAACAATATATGGAGACGATTGGCATACCAAAGACGGAACAGGCGTCAGAGATTATATTCACGTTTTGGATTTAGCTGAAGGTCATTTAGCAGCATTAAATTATCTTTTAAAAAGTAAAGCTCAGATCATTAATCTAAATCTAGGAACGGGAGAAGGAACTAGCGTTTTTGAATTAATAAATACCTTTAAAAAAGTTAATAATATTGCTATTCCCTATAAAATAAGTAATAGGAGAGAAGGTGATCTCCCCTATGTAGTAGCAAATAATTCATATGCAATAAAATGTCTTAATTGGAAACCTAAAAGATCTTTAAATGAAATGTGTGCAGATGGATGGCAATGGCAGAAATTAAATCCTAATGGTTATCAATAAAAATGATATACCGTAAAATATTTTTACTCCGCGATATTCCAGATAAGGCAATTAACCAAAAATATTTTTCTTGAATTAAAAACTCTAATTTTAATGTTTTTTTAGAAAGAAAATTCCAATATCAAACATTAGAATCTCTCAAAGAGTATTTATTTAACTATAAAAAACAACTAAAATAGGTTGTGCTTAAAACTATCTTAGGAATTGGGGATGAAAAATAACGCTCATAAAGTATTATTGCTCTCAAGTAATCCTTCTAAAATAAAAAAATCTATTGAAAAATATGGTGATATAGTTGATATTTTAGATACAAAATTTGATAAATTTTTTATTGAGGAAAAAAAATATGACTATATTGTATCTTTTGGATATAGATTTTTACTGGATGAAAGTATTCTAAATAGTGTAAGAAAAACATCCTATAATTTACATATTGGTTATTTACCATATAACAGGGGGGCACATCCAAACTTCTGGAGTAATTTAGAAAATACACCATCAGGGGTTACTATTCATCAAATTGATAAAGGTATAGATACTGGGAAAATACTCTTTCAAAAAGAGATTCCTATAAATAAGAAAAAACACTCATTTTCTAGTTCTTACAAAATCCTTATTAATGAGATAGAGAGGTTGTTTGATATTAATTGGTGTTATCTAAGAACAAATGAATCTAGTGGATACTCACAAAAAGCTGGAGGGACACATCATTTCAAAAGGGATCTAGATAAATATAAGAAATTATTAGTTCATGGATGGGATACAAACATAAACCTTTTTTTAGAAAATTTAGAAAATAAAAAATAAATTAATTAATTAATTAATTATTATATAACTAAAATCTATAATCATAAATCAATAGTACTCCACTCAACTCTGTCACCAGATTTAATCTTCTTGGTTACTTTTTTTCCTATAATTTCATTTAAATACTTTGGTTCAAGTCCAAATCCCGGTCTAATTCTTCGAACATTTATGTTCGTAATAACTTCTCCAATTTCCATATCCTCTACAAAATATAAAGATCTTCTAAAAATCTTATTTTTTATTTCTTCGTTTGATCTTATGAAGTTTTCATTTCCAAGTGCTTCCCAACTTTTATTAGTTTGAGATACAAGTTCTTTTAACTCTTTTGGCTCTATAGAAAATTCGCTATCTGGACCCTTATCCTTTTTATTTAATGTAAAGTGTTTTTCAATTGCAACAGCTCCAAGAGCAATGGAGGTAGTAGCAGCTAAATTAGAAATACTATGATCAGACAAGCCGATTTCATGTTCAAATTTTTTTCTTAAATTTGTTATTCTTCTAAGATTCATATCACCTATATCGGCAGGATAACTACTAATACAATGAAAAATTAATATTTGATTATTTCCATTTTTTGTAATTACATTAATTGCCTCTTCAACTTCTTTATCATTACTTAACCCTGTAGACAATAAAATTGGTTTTTTCTTCTTTGCTACGTATTCAATAAGTGGTAAATCTGTGAGTTCAAAAGAAGCTATCTTATAAGCTGGGGTATCTAAATTCTCTAATAGATCAACTGCATTTTCATCAAAAGGGGTAGAAAATATAGTAATTCCAATCTGTCTTGCATATTGAAATAATTCCTTATGCCATGAATATGGAGTACTTGCGTCTTTATATAAATCATAAAGTTTATAACCTTTCCATAAACCACTTTTTATTTTAAAATCCTCTCTACTTGAATCAATTGTCATAGACTCTGGAGTATATGTTTGTATTTTTATTGCATCAGCACCACATTCCTTCGCAACTTTTATAGATTCTTTTGCTTGAATTATAGAACCATTATGATTAGCTGATAACTCAGCAATTATATAAGGTCTTTCTGAATTTGTTATCTTTCTTTTATTAATTTCAATCATCTTTTAAAACAGAAATTTTATTTTAATGGAATTATATACAATATTTTTTTTAAATATCATTTATAACATAAGTTTCTTGAATCTTTGTTGATCCTAGTTTGAGAAGAGCCTTTTTTAAAAACTTATTTTCAGGTGATATATTCACTAGAAAGTTTTTATTCCTAATGGAGGGTAATGGCGGTAAAGGTTTTATTATTTTAAATAAATTATGCAAACATTCTTTTAGTAAAATTTCCTCATTACTAATAATGTTAATCCCTATTGTGTTTTCATAAGTGACGTAAACAGATCCAATAAATCGAATTTGGTCATTTATTAGAAACCACTTTCTATATGGATGTTTAGAAACAAATTGTGAATGTTGCTCAAAATCAATAACATTATTATGACTAATATTGTATTTTTTATTTTTTAAAAACTCAAAAAGAATTTTTGTATGGGCTACGTTTTTCTCCTCTACTTCAACTAGGCTAATCATTATTTGAAATTTTTTAGAAAGATTCTGAAATAGCTTTAAAAATATTTTCATGGCAATTATCAATTACAGAGGATGAGGTTAAAACTTCAAGAAATCTTTTTTCCTTTTTAATATCTTCTTTCACATTTAGTCTGTGATTTTTACCCGATCTAACTTCCGGCAAATATTTTTTATCAATTCCAAGTTTATAAAAGAAATCATTTTTCCTATCAAGCATATCAATAGATTTTGCCAAATATATTTGGTAATAATTCGGTATATATTTTTTCAAAACAAAAGATATATCATCAAAACAAATCAGATCCTTTAAAATTGATAGGTATTCCTTCCTGTTCTTTATGGTTAGTTCAGGGAATAAAGAACTCCATGTATTAGAACTTAAAATAATAGAGGGCAAACCAAATTCAATTAATTCTAAACATACTGTACCTTTTGGAGATAAAGGGTAATACCCCATAGACAAAACCTCATCAATTTTTAGTATGGAATCTAAATAACTTATTTCCACTTCAAATCTTAAAGCTAATTGATCAAAGACAGAGTTCCAATAATCAAAATCATTATAGTTTTTAGCCATTGGGTGGTGCTTTATAGTTAATCTTGAACCTTTAAATGTCGCGAAAATATCATAAGCCCATTCAAATTGACTAACATAAGCTAATGGAATTGTGTTCATGAAACAATCAGAAACGCAGGGAGGATAAATTAAAACCTTATCTAGCTTGAAATTATTTTTTATTTGCTTTGGATAATTAATGTTTTGATTAGTTGAATTGAACATTTCTTTAGCAGTATTAGATATAACGATTTGAGCGTTTGTTCCAAAAGGTCCAATTGGATTTCGTAGATTATCAATTTTTGTAATTGATATTAAATCTGCATTTTTTATACCAGTAAAAGTTAGTACACAATTCTTCTTGTTTTGGTTTCCAGCTAATAGAAGTAAGGTTAAAAGAGTTTCATGAGCATAAAAGATATCTCCAATAACAAATGATGCGTTTTTCATATTTATTATTTTGTAACCAGATTCAGTGATTAAGCTTAGAAGAGAACCTTCAGTGAAATTTTTATAAAAAAGCCAGGTTATATTTTTAAAAATTTTAGATTTCATATTGTAAGTTCTACAGTGATTCTGTGCTTTATTTACTTGATCAATAATGGCATTTTTTAAAAGCAACTTTGCTAAATCAATTTGCTTTTCATTACAACTGCATAATTTTAAATAATCCTGAAGTTTTATATAGAGAAAATTTCTTGATAGTAATTTATAAAAAAGTAAAATAAATGTTGATGATAATGAACGAAATGATTTAAGAGACCACAAATAAAAAGGAGCAATTTTATATATTGATGCAACTTCATAACCCTTGGTCGACAAAACTTTTGAAATAAACTTTTCTCTAGGAAATAGTCCTATTTTCTTACGGTCTAAGATGTAAAACTTATATCTTGATATTTGATTAATATTAGTTTTCATACTTACGTTTTAGATTAATAACACCTTTTTCTGATAATAAATTGATAACTGAATAAAGTTTCCAAATAGGGCAGCAAAAATATTCTGCCATATCAATTAAACTAGTTTTCCCATCAGAACAACCAACAATATCATTAATCAATTTGAATTCTTCTTGGAAGATTTTTGTAGAGATATTGTGATATAAATTTCTTTTGCCAAGTTGAGGCTCACATAATGTTGTCACTTTTGGAAATATATTATTCTCTATAGCTTCTAACGATTTAACAAGAGCAATTAAACCTCCATATAGCCCTTCTTTTGTAACAACATTCCCTAAATCATCAAGGGAGGTATGATATTCAGGATATTCTCCATATTTTGTTCTCATTATTGAAGCGATAGGGAGGTCTATACCAGGGGCACAATATTGTCTTTCATCACTTCCTCTATCTAGCCAACTATATATTTTATAATTTGGGTCTATAGATTTTAATATATGTTTAGCAATGATATCACTAATAGTTTTACCATTTCTTGAAGGCAAATATGAATATGCTCTCTCATCACCAATACATGTAACAATAAATCCTGCAACTATATTCTGCTTCAGTAAATCTAAATTCTGGCTAATATAAACTATTGAACCAATTGTCTCAGGAACAAATACAAATCTATAATTATAATTTCTATAAGACATTTCTTTAATACAATTAGCCAAAGCAATCGATACAACAGGTCCAGAGATTTCATTGTTAGCCATTGATGGATGACAAATATAAGTTGAAATCAATATTTCTTTAGATGATTTATTTGTAGATGGTATGTAAATTTCACCAAAATTAAGAAAGCCAGGTTTAAGGATTGAATCTATAAAGACATGATATTCACCAGGTGGTATTGCATCTCGTTGATTTTGACTCACACAAAATCCCCAATTTTTAGAATAATAGGATGTTACATAAGGAATTGCATTTGGTTGAGACGGCAATGAATATAGATGTTTATCTAACTCTTCATGGTCTACCCATTTATCTATTGGTTCTGAATAGCCTACTAAGTGTAAATTATTTATTTTATAGTCAATTATTTTTCTACCAGATTTATCAGTAACAAACGCATCTGTTATAAACCATTCATCAGGAACATTCCAATCAAAAGCTTTTGTACCAGATTTTACTGATTTAATTTTAAGATCGTGATTAATAGCTTGTAAGTAATTTAGGGTTTGTCTAACACCTTGACCAGTAATACTTCTATTTATAGGGAAAAGTTCTTTAGACCATTTCCACATATCACTCTTTATCTCTTCAGGTATAAAAATATTGCATAATTTCATATTTTTCCTTTACCTTTAAACATTAAAACTATCTCTATAAAAATAACGACAGTTATACCATTTATAAAACTCAGCAAATAAAGTAGAGGCTTTATCGGAAGTCATCGAAAATTCATAATCAAAAAATTTCATCACATCTTGCAACCAAAATTCAATAACTCCTACTTCAAATTCTGATATTCTTTCTGTCCATCTTCCAACGTTTTCACTTGAAATGCCCTCTATTTTTTTTTGATAATTATTACCATTAAATGGTTTACCCAAAAAAGTTGGTTTAATAAAATTCAGATCAAATGGAATATTCAAAAAATGAGAAAGATCAGTCATTACAGTTTTTGGATTGCAAACCAAATCCTCAAACTTTAAACATTTAAACCAAATACCATAAGAATTTTTTAATTGATTTCCAATTAAGAAATCCATTCTTGCCCTATTTATTAAACTTGCTAATGATTCCATTTCATTTTCAGACATCTTATTATAATATGATTTGACACCAGATTTTATAGAAGAATAATTGTCTCGGGGATCTCTAATAATTTGAATATATTTTATATGTCTATTTTTTTTATGCAATTCAAGAGAGTAAATAGATTGACTAGTTTCTTTTATTAAAAAAGGGAGTTTATTGTTTAAATCTAAATAAGAGCACCACGCTTCAGATATAGCATTTAAAATTAGAGTCTCATTTGAAAATTCAGATATTTGATTGCGATCCCATAAAACTTTCAAAAAACCATCTATTTTAAATATCTTATTAGTAGGCGGAATTGGATGATTTTCAATAACAGATAAGCTTTTGGTAAGAACTAAATCTATTCTCGATTTCCAGTCATTAATGGGAAGTTCTTTATTTTTACAAGGTAAAAAAGCGTATAGTAGAGAAATATCTACAGGATATATATTTATATTTTTACATCCATCAAATAGTTTATGTAATAGAGTTGTTCCCGATTTTCTATGTCCAGTTAAGAAAATGTATTCTTTCATTCAGATAAAACAGAAACTTTTATTTATTAAAGATAAATCTCTTATGTTGTACTAATATTATAATGTATTAAAGCTATACAACTTATTTTCTCATGATACTTTTTAAGTAAAAAAAATGTTAGGGAATAATTCGCATAAAAACAATAATATTTTTCTACTAAAATTATTAAAAAAAACATTTTTTTATCTATCAAAAAAAAGGAAAAAACAATTAATTCTTGTTTTCCTTTTCATGATTATTAGTGGCTTAGGAGAGGTTTTTTCTTTAGCATCACTTATACCTTTGCTCTCAATAGTTACTAATCCTGAAACCATATGGAATATTCCTCTAGTAAAAAATTTTTCTAATTTAATAGGAATCGTTTCACCTAATGAATTATTTATACCTTTTATATTAATTTTTACCTTTGCTAATGTTTCTTCCACTTTAGTAAGGCTTTTGGGGATATGGTTTTTTGAAAAGTTGAGTGCTGGAATTGGTAATGATTTAGGAGTTAAAGCATTCTCCTCTACTTTAAATAGAGAATATCAAGAACTTTTAAGAATTGATTCCAGTAAACTAATTACTGCCAATACAATCCATCTTTCACAGTTTGTTGCCTGTTTAAGTTCTTGCTTAAAAATACTTACTGCTTTAATTTCATCATCTTTAATAATTATAACAATGTTAATTATTAATCCATTAATTAGCAGTCTGACTCTATTTATATTTTTAGGAATTTACTTAATAATATCCAAAAGGATCCAAAAAACTATACATACAAATAGTAGAGAGATAGCAGAAAATGATGCTAAACAAATTCAAATTATCCGTGAAAGTATTGGCTCAATTGTTGAAGTTATTCTTTCACAAAATCAAAATTTTCACGTTAAAAAATTTAAAAAAATTGACTTAGATATAAGAAATAGAAAATGTATGAATAGATTTCTTACTTTTTTTCCAAGGAATACTCTTGAGTCAATTACGTTTATATTATTATCAGGTATTTCATTAACATTCACACTAAACTCCAAAGATCCGATTTATCTAATTAAATTAATAGGTATTTTTGCATTATCTGTTCAAAAGATATTACCTCTATTTCAACAAGCCTATGCAAGTTTAACTTCTATAAGATCGCAGGCCTTCGCAGTAAAAAGTTTCTTAGATTTATTAAGACAAACGAAAGAAAATTCCTTTAAGAAAATACCTAAAGGTCTCAAAATTTTCAGCAAAAATATATCTTTTAAACAGATACGTTTTAAGTACGACAATGATTCAAATTTAGTTTTAGATGATATTAATCTTATAATTAACAAAGGTGATAAAGTTGGAATAATAGGCTCAACTGGCTCTGGGAAAACAACATTTATTAATATCTTACTTGGTTTATTGAAGCCACAAAGCGGACTTCTTTTGATAGATAGATGTAATATTTATGAATCTAAAAACATAAATAGTTTAAATTTATGGCGACAATCAATTGCTTATGTACCTCAGAAATTATTTCTTACTAATAGCACAATTGCAGAAAATATTGCTTTTGCCGAAGAGGATAATATTAATTTTCAGAAAATTTATAAAGTTGCTAGAACTGCTCAATCATACGAATTTATAAATTCACTACCAAAAAAATTTAATACTTGTATTGGAGAAGATGGAGCTTTTCTTAGTCAGGGTCAAAAACAAAGAATAGCACTAGCAAGAGCACTTTATAAAGAACCTAAAATTTTAATTCTTGATGAAGCAACCAGCTCACTTGATGAAATTACTGAAAAAAAAGTAATTTCGTCCATACATGATCATTACAAAGATTTAACTTTAATAATGATTGCGCACAGATTAAAAACTCTTTCTAGCTGCGACTATATTATTGATTTAGAAAGTGGCAGAGTCAATAGAAAAATTTATCCAGATCAATATGATGAGGTTCTTTTTAGAAAACAATAATTAATCTAAAAATTAAAATATTAGTCAATATATTCTAATTTTCAAAAACCTGATTACTTTAAAATTAAGCAAAAGAATTTTTTTAAATGATATTCTTGAAAAGTATTTATAAGTTCGATATCAATAAAAAATGATATACGGTAAAAGAATTTATCTTCGCGAGATTCAAGCTAAAGACATTAACCAAAAATATCTTTCTTGGATGAACAATTCAAATGTGAATGCTTTTTTAGAAACAAGATTCAAACATCAAACATTAGATACTCTCAAAGAGTATTGGTTAAGCATAAAGAATGACGATAATTCATTTTGGTTTGCTATTTGCACCAAAGAGGATGATATGCACATAGGAAATATTAAAATAGGACCAGTGAATTGGATCCATAAAAAAGGTGATTTAAGTTTATTTATTGGTGAGAGTGAAAAATGGGGAAAAGGTTATGGATATGATGCAATAACCCTAATTTCAAATTGGTCTTTTAAAGACCTAAAGTTAGAGAAAATTAATGCAGGGATTTACGAATCTAATGTGAAAAGTATTAAAGCTTTTGAAAAAGCAGGCTTCAAAATCGAAGGCGTCTTGAGAGAGGAAGTTAATCTTAATTCAAAACGTGAAAATATTTTAAAATATGGTTTGTTAAAAAGAGAATATACAATCGATAATAAAGTTATAGGATGATTTTCAAGAATTTTTATACTTCTATTCTAATATTTATTCCTGAATTATAAATATGAGAACGACATTGCATAGGATTTTGATCACGTTGAAAAAATTTTTTTAATTATGTGTTTAATATTATTAGGAGGGTCGTGAGAAGGTTTGTCACTATGGAATATTTCAAAGGGAAGTTTTCTTAAACAAAATCTTAAAATAAGTCAGATAAAATAAAACTTTAAAAAAAAACTACAAAAAATACTATCACTAAAAATGCTTTTAATCCAATTCTTATTTCTAATAAAGAAAATCTTCTTATAGCCTAAAAAAATTTGATTTTATCTATTCAAGATCTTATATTTTATGAAATTTTATATTTATTTCTTGTAGTAATTCCCTATGTTTTTTTGTATTAACATTGAATTTATTAATATAAATTTAAATAATAATAATTTATAGGTTTGAATATTTATTTTCCTTATTTTCTATAAAGCTTAAAAAAGAGGAGTAAGAAAGCAAGAATTAGATTATAAAAAAAGATTTCCTGAAAATTTTTAAAATTTCATAAAAACTTATTAATATTTTTTCATCTAAATTGAGAAATTATTTATGGTATTTTTAAGTCCCTCATTAAGAGAAATTTTTGGATACCATCCTAAATTACTAAATCTTGAAATATCTAGTAACTTTTTTGGAGTGCCATCAGGTTTTGTTTTATCCCAATTTATATCACCTTTGAATCCTGTAATTTTTTTTATTTTTATCGCTAATTCTTTAATAGTTATATCTTTCCCAGTCCCAACATTTAGAAAATAAAGTGGATTTCCGTGAACATCTTTTGGAGCAAGTTTATCTTTAGGATCCCAATTTTCTAGAGCAAAAACTATTGCATCGCCTAAGTCATCTACATGTAAAAATTCTCTCATAGGATTTCCCGATCCCCAACATAAGACTGTTCTAGATTTATCCCTTTTAGCTTCGACAAATTTTCTTATTAATGATGCTACTACGTGACTTTCATTTTTATTATAGTTATCACCAGGACCATATAAATTTGTTGGCATTAAAGAGATAGAATCAAATCCTTTTTGAGAATTTAATGATTCACAGATTTTAATTCCTGCAATTTTCGCAATTGCATAACATTCATTTGTTTTTTCTAACTCACCTTTCATTAAACTTTCTTCTGATATAGGTTGATCCGAAAACTTAGGATAAATACAACTACTTCCAAGAAATAGAAATCTTTTTACGCCATGTTTAAAAGCCGACTCAATTACGTTTAATTGAATTTTTAAGTTTTCTAAAATAAAATCTGAAGGAAATGTGGAGTTGGCTAAAATACCTCCAACTTTAGCAGCAGCTAGAATTACTACATCAGGTTTATTAAAATCAAACCATTCATCAACAAGATCCTGTTTTAGAAGATCTAATTCCTTCCTTCTTGGTTCAAGAATTAACCCTCCAAATTTGCTAGAACCATACCCTTTAGTTTTCAATTTTTTTATAACTGCTTTTCCAACCATGCCTGTAGACCCTGCAACAAATATTTTGTCTGATAATGAGATTTTGTTCATTTTATGTATTTATTAGAATTCTAATTTAGATGCTACGATTCATTGTAAATATTAATGTCATATCCCTCCTTTTTAAGAATTGATTCCTTTTTTGCCTCTTTTTTGTCAAAGTGGATCATTTCAGAAATTAATTCTTCAAGAGAAATCTTTGGAACCCATCCTAATTTCTTAAAAGCTTTACTTGGATCACCAAGTAATTTTTCTACCTCAGTGGGTCTAAAGTAACGAGAATCTATCTTTATTACAGTCTCATTTGTGTCTGCTCTTTTACCTATTTCATTAATACCTTTACCTTCCCAAACTATTGAGGGACCTTTACCTCCCTTTTGCCAACCAATTTTTTCAGCGGCTATTTCTATAAATTTTCTTACTGACTCCATTCTTCCTGATGCAATAACAAAATCTTCAGGACTCTCTTGTTGAAGCATTAACCATTGCATGGCGACATAATCCTTAGCATGGCCCCAGTCCCTTAAAGAATCAAGATTTCCCAAAAATAAAATTTTTTCTAAACCTTCATTAATTCTTGCTAATGTTCTTGTTATTTTTCGTGTAACAAATGTTTCTCCTCTCCTTGGACTTTCATGATTGAATAATATACCGTTACAAGCAAAAATACCATAAGCTTCTCGGTAATTAACTGTGATCCAATAAGCGTACAATTTTGCAACTCCATATGGACTTCTTGGATAAAAAGGTGTTAACTCATTTTGAGGCGTCTCTCTAACCATTCCGTAAAGTTCACTTGTGCTGGCTTGGTAAATTTTAGTTTTTTCTTCCAGGCCTAGAATTCTTATTGCTTCTAAAATCCTTAAAGTTCCTAAAGCATCAGAATTTGCTGTATATTCAGGGGTCTCAAAACTTACAGCTACATGACTTTGGGCGCCTAAATTATAAATTTCATCAGGTTCAATTTCTTTTATGATTCTTATCAAGTTTGTACTATCAGTTAAATCTCCATAATGAAGAATCATATTTAAATCTTGTTCATGAGGATCGATATATATATGATCAATTCTGGCCGTATTAAAGCTACTTGCTCGCCTTTTTATTCCATGGACCTGATAACCCTTTTCTATTAGGAATTCTGCAAGATAACTACCATCTTGTCCAGTTATGCCTGTAATTAATGCTTTTTTTTTTGTTTTGCTCATTTTATTTTAGATAATTATTTTTTTCAAATCGAATAGATAATTCAGTTTATTATATTTTCTATTTAGATGATCCATCTCCTATCCTCCATAAATTGACATTCGGATCAATTTCTAAATTATTTTTTAACAAGGACCTAGAATCAAATATCCATGCTGGTTTTCTCATCTCTTTTGAAATTAACTTCCAGTCCATTTTGGCATAGTCTTCCCACTCAGTTAAGATTATTGCTGCGTCAGCATCTTTAAAGAAAGGAATTATATTCTCTACAAAACACCATTCGCTCTCGAAATTACTTGTTGTGTTTTTATCAATTTCTTTAATTAAATTATTTGCATTTTTTTCTAAATTCAGAGTTATTTGTTCGCAAGTGACTTTTGGATCATTTATATATAGCAGAGCTCCTTCATCTAATAAGTCTTTGCATATGTTTATTGCAGCAGATTCCCTTGTATCGTTAGTATTTGCCTTAAAAGCAAAACCAAGAATACAAATTTTCTTGGAGCTAACTGTTCCGAAAAGTTTCTTAATTATTAGTTTGGATATTCGGTGTTGATGCCAATCATTCATTGTTACTACTGCTTCCCAAAAATTTGATACCTCTTTTAAACCAAAAAAATCAGCTAAATATACCAAATTTAAAATATCTTTTTTAAAACAGCTACCTCCAAATCCTGGACCTGAGTCTAAAAATTTCGAACCAATTCTGCTGTCAGATCCAATTGCTCTTGCCACCTCTCTTACGTCTGCTCCAGTTGCCTCACATAATGCTCCTATTGAGTTTATGGAGCTAATTCTTTGGGCTAAGAAAGCATTAGCCGTTAATTTTGCTAACTCACTACTCCAAATATTTGTATTTAAAATTTTTTCATGAGGAACCCAATTTTCATAAATTTCATTAAGAGCTTTTATTGAAGCATCATTTTCTCCCCCAATTAAAACTCTATCTGGAAATAAGAGATCATTTATTGCTGTTCCTTCCGACAGAAATTCTGGATTTGACAAAACGTCAAAACTTGGGCTATTAAATTCATCAGGATCTCTTTTTGAAACTTTAAGAATTGATTTTATTACTTCTGCTGTTCTTACAGGTAGGGTACTTTTTTCAACAACAATTGTATGACCTTTCGCAAATTTAGCAACTCGCCTTGCGCAGGCTTCAACCCATTTTAAATCACTAGCTTTACCAGCTCCTAAACCTTTCTTTTTGGTAGGTGTATTAACAGAAATAAAAATCATATCAGCATTCTTAATTTTTTCATCAATATCAGTTGAGAAATATAAATTCTTTCCTCTGCATTCTTTAATAATTTCAGCTAATCCTGGCTCGAAAATTGGCAATAAATCTAAGTTTTTATTATTCCAATTTTTAATTCTATCTTCGTTTATGTCAACGACTTCAATATTAATTCCAGGACACTTATAAGCTAAAACAGCCATTGTTGGGCCTCCTACATATCCTGCTCCAATACAACATATATTCTTAATTTCAAATTTCATTAAATTTGAGTATAATTTTTTCTTATCTTATCAACCACACCTTCCTCATGATAAATTTTTTCGTAATGTGTAATTTCAGTTAGAACAAACGTAAATATCTTCAAATCTAATGATATCATCTTCCCCTATATAAGAACTACTTTATATTTAGATAACCAAAATAGAAATTATTCCAAGAATAGTTTATTTATATTTTGTTTAATAGATTGCTAGATAATTTAATTCAAAATCTTCTGGATATTAATGTGATAAAAATATTTGTATTTTTATCTTAACTATCAATTAGAAAGCCTTTCAAATTAGAAAAATCTATTTAGCTAAAATGTTTTAATGATATTTTAGTTTCTTTATTAAAAAATGTATTTTATTTATTAATTTAAATTTTTTAAACTTATCAAGTAATAAAGATAGAATAAAATATTATTAGTTTCTAAATTAATTTAAAAAATTTTTTCAAAAAAAGGGTTACTTTGAAAAACGAATTTCTAAATTTCTTTATTATTTAACTTAAATCTAGTGATGACGAAAAAAATAATACCTATTATTTTATGTGGAGGAACTGGTTCTCGTTTGTGGCCTTTATCAAGATCTAGTTTCCCAAAACAATTCCTAGAAATAAATAAAGAAGAGTCAATTTCATTCTTTCAAAAAACTATTAATAGAATTAAAAATTATAAAAACATAAGTAATCCAATTGTAATTTGTAATGAGGAGCATAGATTTATAGTAGCTGAACAGCTTAGAAAAATTAATATTAAACCTGAAGCAATTTTATTAGAACCAGTTGGTAAAAATACTGCACCAGCAATTACAGTAGCATGCTTTAAAGTTATTGAAAATCATTTAGACCCCTGTCTTTTGGTTTTACCTGCAGATCATATTATTGGGGACATTAACACTTTCATGAAAGTTGTAGATAAAGCTTTAGATGAGGTTAAAAAAGGTAAATTAATTACATTCGGAATTACTCCAACTAAACCAGAAACAGGATTTGGTTATATTGAATCTGAAAACGAATTAGACACTAACAAATTAAAAGGAGAACAAATTGTAAATTTCATAGAAAAACCAGACTTAGAAAAAGCTAAAAAACTTGTTCGTGATAAAAGATTTGTATGGAATAGCGGTATCTTTTTTTTTAAAGCAGAGGTCTTCCTCCAAGAACTTATTAAATATAAGGAAAATATATATAAACTTTGTAAAAAGTCTTATTTTAGCAGTACTTTAGACCTTGATTTTCAAAGAATAGAAGTGAATTCTTTCTCTTTGTGTGAAGACATCTCAATTGACAAAGCAATAATGGAAAAAACCAATCTAGGAATTGTTTATCCTCTCAAAGCTGGTTGGAACGATATTGGAAGTTGGCAATCAATGTGGGAAGTATCTCATAAAGATAAATTAGGAAATTCTATTATTGGTAAAGTAATTACTAATAACGTAAAAAATTCATATCTTAGGAGTGAAAATAGATTAATTGTTGCTTTGGGAATAGAAGAAACAATTGTAGTAGAAACAATAGATGCTGTTTTAATAGCCAAAAATGATCAGACCCAAGCTGTTAAAAATATTGTAAAGAAATTGGAAATTGATAAAAGACCTGAGGCTAATATCCATAAAACCATATATAGGCCTTGGGGTAATTATAGTTCTATCTCAGAGGGCAAGAATTGGCAGGTTAAGAAAATAATTGTTGAGCAAGGCGAATCTTTATCGTTACAGTTACATAATCATAGGTCAGAACACTGGGTGGTAGTTAGTGGGAAGGCTTTAATCGAAATTGAAGGGAAGAAGAAATTATTGAATAAAAATGAAAGTGCCTATATTCCCTTAGGTTCGAAACATAGACTTTCTAATCCAGGTGATTCCCGTTTAATATTAATTGAAGTACAAAGTGGGGATTATTTTGGAGAGGACGATATTATTAGGTTTCAGGATAAATATGGGAGATAAAATATAAATATTTATTTTTAATCATTATTAAAAGATACTGATCTTATTGAAAAAAAATATTCTTTGAAATTTTTATAAATTTTTTGATTCACATCTTAATTTATATGATCATAGTTTCAATTAATATTAAATTAAAAATTAGTTTATTAGAAAAACATCAAAAGATAAATAAAAAAACTTATAATTTAATTATTACTTAGATTCAATGTTAAATGTATAATTTATTGGTTTAATTTATTCGATCTTATTAAGATACTTTGTTAAAAAGCGTTCTCAAAATCTATTACAACCAAAAATTATTACATCAAACTCATTCACTTCCATTTTATCTTACAAAGAAATGAATAAAACTAATTTAATTACTGAAAGAATAATTAAGGCTTTACTTCTTTGGAGTAAAGGAATTAGGATTAATAATTTAAAATTTCAATTAAATAATAGAGTATATAAATATTTTTAACACAAAGATTAAATTAATTTAATGATAGTAATTGCAAATTATGGAGTAGGTAATCTTTACTCAGTAAAAAATATGTTAAAGAAGGCAGGAGCATCTGTAAAAATTTCTGCAGATCCTTCGGATATTTTATCTGCTGACAAATTATTATTGCCAGGTGTTGGAAATTATGATTATGGGATGCAAATGTTGAATAAATCAGGATTGAGAGAAGCTATTGATAAATTTGCATTAGATTATAAAAGACCCATTTTAGGTATTTGTCTGGGTGCACAAATACTTGGTAAAAAAAGTGAAGAAGGGACTGAGAAAGGACTTGGATGGTTAGATTTTGAATGCCTAAAATTTAAAAGTTCTGATAAATTTAAAATTCCAAATATGGGGTGGAGATCTATAAAGGTAATAAAAGATTCTTTGATTTTTAATAATTTAGATGAAAAAGCAAGATTTTATTTTGTACATTCTTATTATATAAAATGCAACGAATCAAAAAATATCATAAGTACAAGTGAATATTCAATAAATTTTTGTAGTGCAGTTAATAGTAATAATATATGGGGAACTCAATTTCATCCTGAAAAATCTTTAAGATATGGATTATCTTTGATGAAATCATTTGCAAATTTATAGATTAGATGAATATCCCTAGAATAATACCGATTTTACTCATAAAAGATAAAGGAGTTGTTAAAACTAAAAGATTTAAAAATCCAACTTATATTGGTGATCCAATAAATACAGTTAGGATATTTAATGAAAAAGAAGTTGATGAAATAATTATTTTAGATATTGAGGCTTCAAAAAATTTTCAAGTTCCAAACTTCGAATTGCTAACTAGTATTGCAGCAGAAGCATTTATGCCTTTAGGTTATGGTGGTGGATTAAGCTCAATCGATCAAATAAAGAGAGTTTTTGAATTAGGATTTGAGAAGGTTATTATTAATTCTTCTACGTTTGGTAATTATAAACTAATTGAAGATGCGGTTAAGATTTTTGGCTCACAAAGTGTGGTTGGTTGTATTGATATAAAAAAATCACTATTTTCAAAAAGATATCTATATTCTCATGCTGGGAGAAAGAAACAAAAAATTAATATAGAAAAACATATTAATAATTTAATGAAAGCTGGAATTGGGGAATTAATAGTTCAATGCATTGATTTAGATGGAACAAGAAAGGGTTATGACTTTAATTTTCTTAATAAGATTTCAAAATCTATTCAGATACCCACTATTGGTTTAGGTGGGGCAAAAGATCTAAATAATATGCAATTTACATTTAATCAAACTGATTTATCTGCTTTAGCTGCAGGAAGTATATTTGTATATTTTGGTCCTCATAATGCAGTATTAATTAATTATCCAGAAAGAGAAGAAATTAATGAATTATTTTATAAAAGATAAATTTTAAAAATTTTGCAAATATGCAATAATGCAAAAGGATATGATTTAAAAATGATACTAAAAAATCAGTCAAAAATTGTTCCAGCAGTAAGGATAACGGATACAACAAATATTATAAAAAAGGCTGCTTTTGTAGATCCTAAAAAAAAATATAATATGTGCTCTAGGTGTGTAATGGATACTACTGATCCTGAGATTTCTTTTAATTCTAAAAATGTATGTAGTCATTGCCAATATTTCGATAAATTCATATCAGATAAAATTTTTGAAAATAAAGATAGAGATAAAGAGTTAAAAAAAATAATTAAACAAATAAAACTATATGGAAGAAATAGAAAATATGACTGCATAATTGGACTTTCTGGTGGTGCAGATAGCTCTTTTGTTGCTTCTAAGATTCATGATTGGGGATTAAAACCTCTTGTAGTGCATGTCGATGCAGGTTGGAATTCTGAGTTGGCAGTTAAAAATATAGAGAATATATGTAAAAGATTAAAATTAGATCTTGTTACACATATTGTTAATTGGGAAGACATTAAAAACCTACAAATTGCTTTTTTAAAATCTGGGGTAATTAATCAAGATACGCCGCAAGATCATGCTTTCTTTGCAGCCCTTTATCATTATGCGGTTAAGTCAAATATCAAATATATAATAAGTGGCGGTAATTTTGCTACTGAAAGCATTCTCCCAACTTCTTGGGGATATGATGCAATGGATGCAACACATATAAAATATATTTCTAAAACTTTTTCGAAAAAAAAATTAAACAATTTTCCAATAATTAATTTCTTCTCATATTTTATAAATTACCCTTTTATTAGGAAAATGAAAGTTATAAGACCACTTGACTATATAAATTACAATAAAAAAGAAGCTATAAAAACTTTACAAAGAGAGTTTGATTGGAAATCCTATAGTGGAAAGCATTACGAATCACAATGGACAAAATTTTTTCAAGGCCATTATTTACCTTATAAATTTGGATATGACAAAAGAAAAGCTCATTTATCAAGTTTGATTTTATCAAAACAAATCACCAGAGAAGATGCAATAAAAGAATTAAATAAAGTTATTTATGAAGAGAAAAATTTAATTGTTGAAAAAGAATTTATAGCTAATAAATTAAATATTAACTTATCTGAATTAGATAATTTATTAAATAATAATTGTGTAGATTATACTTTATATCCTAACCATCAAAAAAAGCTAAAAATTTTTAAGAGATTAAAAAAATTTCTTATCTTAATAAATAATAAAATTGGAAATTTAATATTATCTTATAAGTTTTTATTAAAAGATTCTTTATATACATTTAAAAGCTAAAGAAATGAAAATACTAATAATGAGCTCATCCAATCCAATTGGTGATCCCAGGCCAAATAGATTTATAGAACTTTTTTTATCCAAAAACTACGAAATTGATTTGTTTTTTAAAGGGGAAAAAGAAAATATCAATAATTATAAATTATTTAAAAATATTTTTTTGATTGAAAAACCCATTAATTGGAGCAGTTTAAAAATACCAAAAATTATTTTTACTTTGATTTCATCAGCTAAATTTATTATAAAAAATAATCCTTCTTTGTCACCAATTTATTATGAAAGACTTTATCCAATATCTGAGAAACAATTGCAAGATATTAAAAATTTAAAATATGATTTTATAATTGTTGAAGATATAGTTCTATTAACGCAAGCAATAAAATTTTCGAATCATTCTAAAGTAATTTTTGATGCTAGAGAATTTTATGAAGCCCAAAGTACAGAAAGTTTGAAATTTAGATTTTTAATAGCTCCAATAAGAGTAGCTATATTGAATTTTTGCTTTCCAAAATGCGATCATGTTTTTACAGTTTCAGAATCTATAGCTAAAGCATATGAAAAAAAATACAGTAAAAAAATATCAGTTTTAAGAAATACTCCTTACTACACAGATTATAAAGTAAAAAAAATAGATCCAGAAAAGATTAAGATGGTACATCATGGGATGGGTTATAAAACAAGAGGTATAAAAGACATGATTGATATAGCAAATTCATTAGATCAAAGATTTCATTTAGATTTATATCTCGTTGCAACTGATAAATATATTGATGATATAAATTCATATATAGGAAACTCTAAAAAAGTATCTATCAAGCAAGCAGTTTGTTATGAAGATATTATTGGGATGCTGAATAATTATGATATCGGTTTATTTTTTGTTAAACCAATAACATTTAATCTTCTTAATTGTTTGCCAAATAAATTATTTGAATTTATTCAAGCAAGATTAGCAGTAGCTATTGGCCCTTCTCCAGAAATGGCAAAAATCGTAAATAGATATAATTGCGGTTTTATTTCAAATTCATTTAAAAAAGAATCAATGATTAACATATTAAATAATTTAGATTCAAATAAAATAAGAAAAGCAAAAATAAAATCCGATTTCGCTGCTAATCAATTATGTTTTGAAAAAGAATCAAAGAATTTAATCAAAACACTTTTGAATAAAAAGGATTAAGTTTACTTTTTCATAATTAAATATCTGTAATTTGAATTAAAATAACTGAGATTAAATTCTAAAACTTTGTAAGTTTCTATTATTGAATTTAGTTTCATTACAAAAATAGAAATATTTTAAAATTAAGAAAAGTATGATAATTAAGAATAGAAAACTTCTAAAAATTACAACACATAATGAAAATAAATAAGGGTTTAATCAATTTAAAACTTATCTCAAGATTATGGTATTACCTAAATAAAAAAAGAAAAAAAAATCTAATAATACTTTTTATAATAATGATTTTAAGTGGGATTTTAGAAATCTTTACTTTGTCAATATTATTTCCATTTTTAATGGCAATAATAGAACCAGAAAAGTTATTAGAATTTAAAATAACTAAATACCTTCTTAACTTTTTCGGCATAAATTCAACTGAAAGTATTTTAATCCCGCTTACATTTCTTTTTGTTATTGCTGTTTCATTTTCTGCTATTGTTAGATTAACTAACCTTTGGTTGAACTCAAATTTAGTAGCTTCTATCGGAAGTGATCTTAGTAATAAGGTTTATAATATTTATTTAAAGAAAAATTATGAATTTCATGTAAATAACAATACTAGTAAGCTAATAACTAATATTACGAGTATTGTGGATGGATCAATAACTTTTTTAACTTCATATTTATTTCTTGGGACCGCTTTTTTTACAACTTTTGGAATACTAATTACAATATTTTTTATAAATTGGGTTATCGCTATTAGTACTATCAGTACTATTGGAATTTCTTATGTCATTTTAGCAACCTCAACAAAAAATAAATTAAAAAATAACGGTGGAAAAATAGTGAAGTTTCATCGAAATTTGATTAAAACTTTACAGGAAGGTCTTGGAGCTATTAGAGAAGTAATTATAAATTCTTCTCAAATTACTTATTCAAAAATTCATAAAAAAAATGACCAGCCTTTAAGAAAAGCTTATGCTCAAAATCAGTTTTTAGAGTCCTTCCCAAGAGTTGCAATGGAAGCAGTAGGACTTTTTATAATTGCATTTATAGCCCTAGTAATGACAATCACTTTAAAAAACAACTCAACTTTACTGCCAATATTAGGTACTTTTGCCTTAGGAGCGCAAAAATTACTTCCTGCTATTCAACAAATATATGCAAATTGGGCAATTAGTACTTCTTATAGCCATTGTCTTAAAGAAATATTAAATATATTTGATGAAGAGGAAATAAATTCTTCAAAGATAGAACTCAAAAAAATACCTCAAAAAAGTTTTAATAATATAATTTTTAAAAATATAATAGAGTTTAGAAACATTCATTTTTCTTATCAAAATGGACCTGAAATTATAAAAAATTTAAATTTAATAATTAAAAAAGGAGAGCGTATTGGGATAGTGGGTAGAAGTGGTTCGGGTAAAAGCACTTTAACTGATATATTAATGGGACTATTAGTTCCTAAAAAAGGCCAACTAAAAATAGATTCAATAAATATTAATAAATCAACTAACCAACAATATCTATATGCATGGAGAAAAAACTTAGCTAGTATTCCTCAAAATATTTATCTTACGGATAGTACAATTGCTGAAAATATTGCTTTTGGGTTAAGAAAAGAAGAGATTGATTTTAGGCAATTAGAAAGAGTTGCAGAACAAGCTTGCATTTTAGAATTCATAAAATCTACTCCTAATGGATTTAATACAATTGTAGGTGAAAGAGGAGTAAAATTAAGTGGTGGTCAGAGACAAAGATTAGGAATTGCTCGAGCCCTTTATAAAAAACCTAAAATTATTATTTTTGATGAGGCTACTAGTTCTTTAGATTATCAAACGGAAAAAGAAATAATAACTACTATTAATAATCTAAGTAGAGATTTGACTTTAATAATAGTTGCCCACAGATTATCTACAACTAAGAATTGCGATAGAATTATAAAAATTGAAAAAGGTTTAATAGTTGAGGAGGTTTAGGTTAAAATTAAATGATTTGAAAACTTTATTTATTTAATTTAGAGATTTTCACCTAATTAAAATTATTTTATGAGTGTAGATATAAACGTATCGCAAACAAAAGAGAATAAAGCGAATACTGATATTCTAATTATTGGTGGGGGCATGGTTGGACTTTCTTTGGCTTTTCAAATTGCAAAGAAATATCCCGATTTATCGATAAAAATTCTAGATAAAGAAAAAGGTCTTGGATTTCATAATTCAGGAAGAAATAGCGGAGTTCTTCATGCAGGTATTTATTATGAACCAAGTTCTCTCAAAGCGAAGGTATGTGTAGAGGGCTCAAGGAGATTAAAAGAATGGTGTCTATCAGAAGGTTTAGAAGTTTTGTTATGTGGAAAAATAATTGTTACACAAAACGAAAATCAGGATAAGCAATTAAATCTGTTATTTGAAAGAGGAAGAAAAAATGGAGCAAGTGTTGAATTAATTGACCAAAAAGATTTAAAAAATTTTTCACCTTATGTTTATAACGCTACACAGAAATTAATATGGAGTCCGAATACTTGTGTAGTAGATCCAAAATCTGTCCTCAATAAATTGGCTGAGAAATTAGTAGAAATGGGTGTCGAAATAATTTACGGTGCAAATATTTTTAAAATTGATTCTTATGAGAATAAAATAAATTATTCAATTAATCTAAACACAGAAAGTTGTTCATATGGGCATTTATTTAATTGTTGCGGAGTTAATACTGATTTAATAGCAAAAAAATTTGGAATAGCTAAAGAATATATAATACTTCCTTTCAAGGGCATTTATTGGAAGCTCAAAGATAGTTCTTCATTGTCATTTAATACAAATATTTATCCAGTCCCAGATTTAAACTTACCTTTTTTAGGTGTACATATTACTCCAAATTTGAATGGGGAAGTTTATTTTGGACCTACTGCTATACCTGCATTTGGTAAAGAAAATTATTATGGGTTTAATGGTTTTGATCCTTTGTTGACAGGCCAATTTATTGCTAACTTAACTATGCAGTGGTTGAAAAATAGTAATGGATTTAGAAAATATTCATATGAACAAGGTTTAAATGGTCTTAAACCTTTTTTTCTAAAAGCCGCACAAGCAATAGTACCTACACTTAAAAATGAGGATTTAATAAAAAGTTCCAAAGTAGGTATAAGGGCCCAATTATTCGACAATAAAAAGAAAGAGTTAGTACAAGACTTTAAATTAATTCATGGAGAAAATTCTACACATGTATTAAATGCAATATCTCCAGCATTTACGGCTAGTTTTGCACTGGCGGATCTTATAATAAAAAAATCAAAAATTTTTGATTAAATTTCTTCAACAAACCTATGGATATTAAGAATAAAAGATTTTTAGTTATTGGAGGAGCTGGTCTGATAGGCTCTCATACAGTTGAATTACTTCTTAAAGAAGATATTCGAGAAGTTGTTATATTTGATAATTTCACAAGAGGCAGAGAAGAAAATCTAACAGAAGCTTTAAAAGATAAAAGATGTAATATTTTTAATATTGGGGGAGATATCTTACAAAAGGATATATTAGAAGAGGCAATGCAAGGAATTGATGGGGTCTTTCATTTGGCGGCTTTATGGTTACTTCAATGTCATCAATTTCCTGAATCTGCATTTAATGTGAATGTAAGAGGAACTTTTAATGTTTTAGAGGCTTGTAGAAATAAGAATATAAATAGGCTCATATATTCTTCATCAGCCTCAGTCTATGGAGATGCAGTTACTGAACCTATGGAAGAAACTCATGTTTTTAATAATAAAAATTTCTACGGAGCCACAAAAATTTGTGGAGAGGCAATGATTAGAGCTTATCATCACAGATATGGTCTAGATTATGCTGGTTTGAGATATATGAATGTTTATGGACCAAGGCAAGATTATAAAGGTGCTTATATCGCAGTAATAATGAAAATGTTGGATAGGATTGACATGGGGGAAAGACCCATAATTTATGGAGATGGATCAGAGGCTTTTGACTTTGTAGCAGTTGAAGATTGTGGCTATGCGAATATATGTGCAATGAAATCTGAATCTACAGACTCCTTCTATAATGTAGGAACAGGAATAAGAACTTCTTTAAAGGAATTAGCAGAAATGATAATTGAAATTACTGAGTCCAAAACAAATATTGAATATAGAGAAAGAGAACAAACTACATTTGTGAAGAATAGGATTGGTTCTCCTAAAAAAGCCAAGGAAGAGATAGGTTTTTCAGCAAAGATTAAACTAAGAGAGGGAATGAAGAAGCTTATCGAATGGCGGGAAAAGCATAAATCAGAAGTAAATTCAAGAAGACTTTCGCAATAAATGAAAATCCCAATCGCTAAAACAAATCTTAATGATTTTGAAAAGAACAGTGTTCTAGAACCCCTGAATAATGGATGGTTGGTTCAGGGTAAGAAAGTGAAAGAATTTGAAGATATGTGGTGTAATTTTACAAATGCTAAATATAGTATTGCTGTAACTAGCTGTACTACAGCTCTCCATCTTTCTTTAGCTGCATTAGGATTTGGTCCTGAAGATGAAGCTATTGTTCCAGCTTTTACATGGATTTCAACTGCTAACGTGATTGAACATCTTGGTGGGAGAGTGATTTTTGCTGATATAGATTTATCAACATTCAATATAAATTTAAAAAGTGTTGAGTCTCTTGTAACTAAAAATACAAAGGCGATTTTACCCGTACATCTTTTTGGCTTATCCGCCAATATGAAGGAAGTTAATAGATTTGCAAAAGAAAATAATCTTTGGATTATAGAGGATGCTGCATGTGGGTTTGGCACTACCTATGATGGGCAACATGTAGGAACTTTTGGAAATAGTGGATGTTTTAGCTTTCATCCAAGAAAAGCAATTACTACTGGTGAGGGAGGTATGATAACAACTAATGATGAAAACTTAGCATTAAAACTTCGTTGTCTTCGCGATCATGGAGCTTCAATTAGTGATCTTCAAAGACATCATGGGCCTAAACCATTTTTATTAGCCGATCATCCTGAAGCTGGATATAACCAACGAATGACAGATATTCAAGCTGCACTAGGAGCAGCTCAGATGATAAGAGCCAAAGAGATTGTTGAGGAAAGACAAGATATTGCGAAAAACTATGATTCATGTTTTAAAGATCTTTCTTGGCTAAGAATACCTTTCAGTAATCAACTTTATAAACATAGTTATCAGAGTTATCCATGTTTATTTGAGCCTGAAAAAGTTGAAGAAGCAATTAAAGAGAAAAACCTTAATTTACTTTCTGAGATAAGAAATTCTCGTAACTCATGGATGGAGGAATTACAAAATTGTGGTATTTCAACTCGGCCAGCAACGCACGCAGTCCATCAGTTGAGTTACTATAGAAATAAATATAACCTCAAGCCAGAACAATTCATAAGATCTTTTGCTGCAAGTGAATGTAGTATTTCTTTGCCACTATTTCATGGTATGACAGAAAATGAGCAAGATTATGTAATTAAAACTGTACTTAGTCGAAATAAATAATGTGCGGCATAACCGGTCTTATTAAATTAAATGGAGATCTCGTTTCATCTGATGTCTTAAAAAAGATGATGAATGCAATTGCGCATAGAGGCCCTGATGGAGAAGGACAATGGATTGAGGATTACATTGGTATAGGACATCGCCGTTTGGCAATTATTGATCCAAGTTCCGCAGGTCATCAACCAATGATTAGCCATGATAGTCGTTGGATATTATCTTATAACGGTGAGATTTATAATTTTCGAGAACTTCGCACTGAACTAGAAGCTGAAGGAGTTATTTTTAAAAGTAAAACTGATAGCGAGGTTGTTTTGTATGCACTCGCAAAATGGGGAACTCAAGCCTTATTAAGATTCAATGGAATGTTTGCTTTAGCATTATGGGATAGAAATAAAAAAACTTTACTATTAGCAAGAGACCGTTATGGAATAAAACCTCTTTATTACACTCAACAAAATAGCTTCTTTTCTTTTGGTTCTGAACAAAAAGCAATTTTATCTATACCTGATTTTAAACTTAAGCTTAATAAACCAGCCTTGCTTGAATATTTCACATTTCAAAATATTTTTACTGATCAGACTCTCTCATGCGGTATTCATCTTCTTCAACCTGGCCATTTTCTAAAGTTTGATCTATCACAATCTAAAACAAATATTTTTAAATACTGGGATTATTCATTTAAAGATCCAGATTCTGTTGTTAATTCAGAAGAATATATTGAAGAACTAGATAGATTATTTGCCCAAGCTGTAAATAGGCAATTAGTAAGTGATGTTGATTTAGGTACATATTTAAGCGGAGGTATAGATTCAGGTTCAATTACTGCTGTGGCAGCGATGCAAATTAATAATTTAAAAAGTTTTACTTGTGGATTTGATCTAAGTTCTGCATCAGGAATCGAACTTTCTTTTGATGAACGTGTAAAAGCTGAAGCAATGTCCGCATTATTTAACACGGAACATTATCAAATGGTTTTGAAGGCAGGAGATATGGAAAGGTGTCTCCCTCAATTGGCTTGGCATTTAGAAGAGCCAAGGGTAGGACAGAGTTATCCAAATTATTATGCTGCACAATTAGCAAGTAAATTTGTAAAAGTTGTGCTTTCAGGTAGTGGAGGTGATGAATTGTTTGCAGGATATCCTTGGCGATATTTTGCTGCTCAGCCAGGACAATCTTTCGATCAATATATAGATAAATATTATTTATATTGGAAACGCTTGCTGTCAAATTCAGAACTGAAAATATTATTAAAGCCAATATGGAATGATGTGAATCATGTCTGGACAAAAGATATTTTTAAGAGTATTTTTCCTGATCATGACACTTGCCCATCCAAACCAGAAGAGTTTATAAATTTATCATTATACTTTGAGGCAAAATCATTTTTGCATGGTCTTCTAGTTGTTGAAGATAAACTATCTATGGCACATAGTCTTGAGAACAGAGTTGTATTTTTGGATAATGATTTAGTCGATTTTGCTATGCGTTGTCCTATACATTTAAAACTAAATAATCTCAAAAGAAAATTTAGAATAGATGAAAATGTACAATATGGTAAAGAACAACAATATTTCAAAAAAACAAATGATGGTAAATTAATTTTAAGGCAAATGGCATCAAAATATATTCCTAAAAATATTGTTCAATCTAAAAAGCAAGGATTCTCTTCTCCAGATGCAAGTTGGTTTAGAGGTAAAAGCATAGATTTTGTTACCAATATTTGTAAAAATAAACAGTCACCTATTTTTGAATTTATTGATTTCAATGTTACACAAACATTAATATCGGAGCATATAAATGGTAAAAGTAATAGAAGGTTATTAATTTGGTCTATTTTAAATTTTAATGAATACTTAAAACATTTTCATTGATAATTTATATCAATTATGAGTTATGAATTTTTAGTAAAAAGTGCATTTGAAATAAATTTTTTAGATAGTTTTTTTTATAATTCTTATTTCAACTTTGTATTTGAACAGCCTACTTATTGGCAAGCTATTTCCGCAATAACAAAAGGTGAGCTATACATTGCATACTTAATAGATGTTGAAGAAAATATAAAATCCTGGATTCCTTTCATTTTAAGAAGAGAACAAAATATTACACTTGTAAATGCCTTGCCATATTATGGTTCACATGGTGGCCCATATGGTCCTTGTACTAATTTATACAATGAACTTCTAGCTAAATTCCTTGAATATTGCGATTCTAATAATATAGATTCGACATTTATAGCTTTGTCATTAGTTGCCTCAGAGGGATTAAAAAACACAATTAAGTCAAAATATTATATAGATGAGAGAATAGGTCAAGTTTCAGATATACCTATTTATAGCTCAAATATAGAAAAAGATTTGTTTGATCTCTATCATGTGAAAACACGAAATGCTATTAGGAAAGCTAACAAAGTCGAAAATATATCACTAGTAATTAATCCTGAATTAGATTTATTCAAAAAGATTATAGATCTTCATATTAAAAATATTACTGCTCTTAAAGGTATTCCTAAAGAGTTGGATCATTTTAATCATTTAAAGTCTTTTGCTGGTAAAGAATATACATTTCGTGTAGCAACTTATTTAGTAAATAATGAAATTGCATGTGCTTTGATAAGTTTAATAACATCAAAAACATTTGAATATTTCACACCAGTTTTAAATCCAAATTATAGAAGCAGCCAATTACTTAGCAGACTTATACATAATGAATTAATTTATGCATCTTCCTTAAAGCTTAAATATTGGAATTGGGGGGGCACATGGCCATCCCAAGAAAGTGTTTACAGATTCAAATCTAGATGGGGTGCGCGTAGTTTTCCTTATTATTATTTAATGTCTCAAAAAAACGATAAAGTTAGATCATCATGTGAGAAGGGAGAAGCCAAATTTGATTATATGTATAAATACAAGTTTTAATTATGATTTTTGTTGGTTCTTATCCCTTTAGTTGGTATACACTCAAAATTTTATTAAAAAATAAACTTATACCAAAAATTATAATCACAATAAAGGGGGACAATAATGGTGACTTTGTTTTTTATAAAAATTGTTTGAAATGTTCTGATTTAAAAAATACCAAAATTATTTTAATTAAAGATAAATTTGACTTTATGAACTTAGAGTTAGAAAGTTCCCAATTCCTTGTAACAAGTGCCTTCCCATTTTTAGTTCCTAATAAAATCCTAAGTAAAGCAAAATGTTTAGCTTTAAATGTTCATCCAAGTCTTCTGCCTCGTTGGCGAGGTCCTGATCCAATACGAAATGCCATTATTTCTGGTGATAAATATATTGGAGTTAGTATTCATAAGATGACGGCTTTTTTTGATAAAGGTGAAGTAATCGCTCAAAAAAAATTAAAAAATGATGGACATACTAATCTTTCTGAATATATAAAAGTGTTAGCAGAGAATGGGGCTCAATTAATCCTTACTGCAATTAATAATCCAAAAATAATTTCAAAAGTAAAAGATAGTAATTATGAATCGCTTTACATTTCTGAACCCTATGCTCACAATATAAAAAATAAATTATCTTTAATTAAGGAAATAATGCCTAAGGAATATTTTAGAATTACCAGATGATTAGCCAATTAAAAACAAAAATTATTTTAACAATGGATACAGATTGGTGTCCAAATTATGTATTGTCATATGCTTTAAGTCTTTTTAAAAAACTACCCATAACAATATTTGCTACACATAAATATCCCTCTGATATCTTCTCAAATAATCACGAAATTGGAATTCATCCTAATTTAGAGTATTTACCAAATCTTACAAATAATTCATTAAATTCAGTTTTTGAACCTTTACTTAATTTTTATCCCGATGCAAGATCCTGTAGGACTCATAAACTGTTCTGGGTATCTTCTTTAGATCCATATCTTGTATCAAAAAAAATATATATAGATTCAAGCCTTCAATTATTTAATAATTCCCCTTTAGTGGGGTGTTCCCCCTCCGGTTTATTGCGTTATCCTATTCTTTGGTCTGATGGATTATTTATTAATTACAAAATAAATATAAAAGAGGAAAATATCAATTTTTCTCATAATGTAATTTCTATTCATCCTATCCATTTATGGTTAAATACATCAATGAAGGAAGATTATGAAGCATTTAAAATGGAAGTGCCACAATTAGACAAGGCTAATACTTCTGTTATGGATAAGTTTTTTAATTTTGGCTCAGAAAAAAAAATAGGTATCCGTAATATAATTACAAACTTAGTCGAAAAGACTAATTCATCTCAATTCATATTCTTCCCGAAATCTAATGTCTAAATCGATAATTGTTTTTGATGGTGATTGCGGTATTTGCTCACTGCTTGTCAAATCAACATATAAGTTATCAAAGCTTTCAAATAATAAGATGTTGTTTTTTACACCTCTAAATTCTGAACTTGGTATTTATTTAACAAATCAAATAAATAAGAAAAAATATGAAATTTCTAATGGAGATACAATGATTTTTTATCATTTAGGAAACTTATATACAGGCTCAACTGCACTTATAAGATCTTATTCTTTTGCCTCTAAAATATCTATTTTAAATTACCTACTAATTTTCCCAATATTTATAAGAGATTTAATTTATAAATTTATAGCCAAAAATAGATATAAATTATCAAAAATTTTTAGATTGCAATCCACCAACTCGTGTAATTTAAATACTATGAAAGAAATTAATGGAAGAATAATCTATTCAATTTCAGAAATCTAATGATAAAAATATTAGAATTTTTTTCAAATTTTTTAAATATTGAGATTATTTTATTATTTTTCTTTTTCTTTCATTTTTTTACAGTTTCTTATGATTTCCCCCGTTATATATTTTCTTTAGATGAAATATCAAGAATTCATAAATTATTATTAAAAACTTCACTTTTAACAATCCCACTTGTTTTTTATTTTTATCAAAAATCTAATAATTTTAGTATTCTTCTTTTTTTAGTTCTTTATTCTATACTTAGACATATTCATATCGATAGAAGATATAAGAGTCTTTCGAGAGGAGCGGGAGCAGTTGGGATAGTACCATTACAAGTTTTATTTTTCTATGTTTTATATAAAATCTCATTTTTATATCAACTATTAACCCCAAACACAATTCTATATTTATTTTTATTAAGTCAAGGACTCATGATGATTGAAGCTGGAACTTGCAAGTTTATTTTTGGATATTCTTCGCAAAACCAATTTGGGCTAAAACCTGCTTTGTTGAATCCATGTTGGAGTCGACATTATTTTCTTTTTAAGAGACTAAAAAGTACTTATTTTAATTTTATTAATTCTACTGCCGTTATCCTTCAAATTTTGTGTGGAATTTTTCTTCTTATTCCTAATATATATGTTCAATCAATAGGCTTAGTTATTTATTTTGTAATTTTTGGATTTATGTTTCTATTTATAGATTTAGCTAGTTTAAGCGTATTGACACTTTTAATTCCTTTAATAAGTTTTTTATTACTCTTCAGTATTTCTTTTAACGAATACTCTTATTTAAATAATAATATTTGTTTATCAATAATTTTTATTTATTTAGCATATTTCATAACTCAAAAATTTTCAATTTATTTAGATCTTTTAAATCAAGAATCAATTAATATAAATTGGATTAAACAATTATTATTTTTTAAGAAAAAGATTAAAAGTTATTCTTTTTTTAATAGAGCTGAAAATATTAACAAATATATAAGAAATTTCATACCTATTTTCCCTTGGAGGGTTTTTACCCCAGACATAACAGATACATATATGAATATAAAAGTTTATTCAGATTTAGAAAAAAATATTTATAAAAACTATTCATGGCAAGAAAGACCTAAACTTTTGAAAATCATCCCACTTTTTTCTTTATTTTACAAAGAAAAACTTTGGAAGATACTTGCTTTTGCATCAGAATCAATAATACAAACTACCATTTGTAATGGGTTTAAAAATAATCAAGAAAGATCTAAAAAACATAGTATTAGGTATATTAATTCAATTATTAAATTTCTACCAAAAAAAAGTGTTTATATTGAACTTGATATCTTTCAATATGATCCTAATCATTTCAAATCAAATTGTAATTCTTGGGAAAAACGTTTAACAATTTCTACTAATCTATATCTTTCTCAAAAGGTAAATTCAGAAATAAAATTTAAGAAGGTTTCTAATGTTAATATTGAAAAACATTCAAGATTTAAATCAAAATCATTATCATTTAACTCTTATTATTTTTCAAAACTAACTGAAATTTAAAAATATAATAAAATTTATTATGATTTCACACAATTACACTCAAATTAAATATATTTTAGCTGAAGTAAAAAATAATCTGCAACAAAAAATTGGAGATAATGACTCAAAATTTATAGATCGTATTTTTCAGGATGGACTTGGAAAGTATTTAAATAGAATTTCTAGAATTGGTTTTGAGAATAAAGAGAGAGTATTAGATGCTGGATGTGGTTATGGTCAATGGTCTTTGTCTCTTGCAGCTAAAAATAATAATGTTTTTTCTTGTGATTCTTCATTAATAAGAATTGAATTTATAAAAAAGTTATGTAATAAATTAGAAATTAAAAATATTGATTTGTCATTAGCAAATGTTAACTCTTTGCAATATCCTGATAATTATTTCGATGCAGTCTTTTGTTATGGTGTTATTTTCTTGACTCCTTGGAAAGAAACTATTCGCCAATTCCAAAGAATCTTAAAACCTGGAGGTAAAATTTACGTAAATTTTAATGATATTGGTTGGTATTTATTTCTATGGGAAACTGAACATAATAAAGCTTCTGATTATGATCCAAAGCTGGTTGCATCAAAAGCATTTTCGCAAACAATTAGATATGAAAGGAATGAATTGTCATATATAAAAGGTGATCACTACATCATTTCTTCAAATCAAATGAAAGAGTTTCTAACTAAAAATGGTTTTAAGCAAATACAAACAGGTCCAGAAGGGTCAGTTACTTTAGAAAACAAAATTATTCCAAATGAGCCTTTCTTTAAAGATGAATATAAAGGGATCCCTTGTGTTCAAGAATTATTAGCAACAAAAATATAATTTGTGTAAGAAATTATATCTATTTAAAAACTGTATTTCCAATTATGAGATAATAGATTAAAAATTAAAAAAATTTTAATTAATTTTTAGTTCCTAAAGAGAATATTGTTTTATATCTAATGAAACAACAAAGAATATTATGGGCAGGAAATAATATTGCAGGTCATTACCAATTTCTACATGATGAATTTTGTAGAATTGGATTAAATTCTCACATAACTCATGGATCCCATAAATTTAAATACAGTCAATCTTATGAAGAGAAATCAAAAATAATAAAAATTTATCTTTATTTTATTAAACAGAGACAATCTTCACGACGACTTAATAGATATTTAAGCAGAATATTTTTAAATATTTATTTTTTTATAGTAATTCTGCCTTGGATTGCTATAAATATTGATGTCATTTTTTATTGCGTTGGGCAAACTTTATCTGAATTTCATTTACTAGAGTTGATTATCATAAAATTTTTGCGCAAAAAAATAATTTTTACTTTTCATGGCAGTGATGTAAGACCACCTTATATCAGTGCTCCTTCTTTTATGTCGAATAAACCAAATAAATCAAATCTTTTATATCTTAAAGAAAGTACAAAATCTATTATAAAAATAGTAAAAAGAGCAGAATTATTTGCTGATGAAATTTTAGTATCTCCTTCTGCCTCTGGATTTTTCAAAAGAAAAGTAGTTAATATTTCTTTCTTAGGTAATCCAATTAATGAGAAAAATATAACTTTAAAAAAATCTTTTAAAGCTTCCTCTCAAATTAAAAAAACCGTAAAAATACTTCATTCCCCTTCCCATGCTCCTACTAAAGGTACTTTTGAAATAGAGAAAATGATCGATAAATTGAAATTTATGGGTTATTCAATAGATTATTCTGTAATCAAAAACAAACCAAATAAAACTGTTCTAAAAGCTTTAATGCAGACTGATATTGTAATTGATTCTCTTTGGAATGAGTCGCCAGCAGGAACTTTTCCTGCAGAGGCTGCTTTTTGTGGTAAGCCTGTTCTTATTGGCTCATATTTCGCGTCTTTAAAATACTCAGCTTATACAAATAGTATTCATATCCCACCTTATTGCTTTGTCACTCCTGATAAATTCTTCATTGAACTTACGAAACTAGTTTCTGATTCTTCTTACCGTATTAAAAAAGGTATAGAATTATTGAACTATATGAAAAAATATAAAACATTAAATTGTATAGCTAATGAATATTTAAAACTAGCTGATTCAAAATTAACAAAAGAATTCTATTATTTTCCTGATAGAGTTTGTTATCCATATGGATATGGCGCATCTCAGGAAAGAATTAGAGAATTTGTTAAAGAGTACATTAACGTTTATGGACGTGAAGGTTTAGCTTTAAAAAATAATCCTATTTTAGAATCAAATCTATTAGATAAAGTTGATTAAAATGAATATTTTTCTCTATGAATTATAAAAAATTAGTTTATTTTTTTAATTAGTTCAAAATATATTTATTATTTTTGATGTTATATTATTAGGATTATGAAAAAAAAAGTACTACATATTTCGCACACTGATATTAGATATGATTCTAGAATTCAAAAAGAAATTTTATCTTTGGCAGAAAATAATTACCTTGAAATTTTTACTATTGGTATTTCTAATATAAATAATTTTGAAAAAAATTATAGTAAAAACGGGATAACAAATTTTTCAATTAAATTATTTACAAGAAATACTATTCCCATAAAAAGTTTTCGTTATACTTTAAATCTTTTAGAATTATTTTTCAATATATTAAAAATTGGTTTAAATATTAAACCAAAAGTTATTCATTGCCATGATACCTTAGTTCTTTTGCCTTCAGTATTATTAAAAGTTTTTCTCAATTCAAAACTCATATATGATGCTCATGAATTGGAATCTAATAAAAATATGCAGACTTTTTTATTAAGTAAATCAACCCTATTTATAGAAAAGGTTTGTTGGAATTATATTGATGTTTTGATTTCAGTTTCAAACTCAATAATTAATTGGTATTTAAATGAATTTGGGATAAAAAAAAATCTATTAATTTTAAACACACCTATATTGAAAAATAATTCTTTAAGAATTAAAGCTAATAATGATTTAAGAAAAATATTTGATATAGATAGTGAAAGTCTTATATTTATTTATGTTGGAGACTTCTGCAATGGTAGAGGTATAGATTATATCTTAAAAGTTTTTTCAGATAAAAATATAAATTCAAATATAGTTTTTTTAGGTGATGGTTTATTAAAAACTAAAATTTTAAACTTTTCACAGAAGTTTGAAAATATCCATCTTCATCCTTTAGTCAGTCATGATGAAGTGGTAAGTTTAATTAAGTCTTCAGATATCGGTATATGTTTTATTGAAAATGCAAGCTTGAGCGATTATTATTGTTTGCCGAATAAACTCTTTGAATATGTTTTTGCGGGCTTAGAAATTTTAGGTAGTGAAATGCCTGAAATATCATCATTCATTAAAAAAAATAAAGTTGGTACAACATGTAAACTCAATCTGCAAGATCTAAAAAGAAAAATAAAAAATTATGAAAAAAATAAGCCCAAAAAAAATCAAATAAATTTAGAGGAATTTTCATGGAAAGCTCAATCAGAAAAACTAAAAAATCTTTATAAAGAAATACTAAATTAAGAAAAAAAGTTTTTTTTTAAATGCTTTGGTTAATTAATATATAATATAAAAATATAAATATATAATGGAAATAATAGAGAGAAAATTAATTAAGGTTGCTTTAATAGGTTGCGGCAGGATCAGCAAGAATCATCTTAAATCAATATTGTTATACCCAGAATTATGTGAACTAAGAGCTATATGTGATTGCGATCCAAAAAGGATCGATGAAGCTAAATTATTAATAGATGATCATATAAAAGATAATCCAAAAACTTTTGAGCAACTACAGGAATACAATATTGAAGATGAATTATTTGATGACATTAAGAATAAAAAAATTTATATTGATTTGGTCGTTTTGGCAACTCCCAGTGGACTCCATTCTAGGCAGGTAATATCCGCTGCAAAAGCAGGGGTTAATGTTTGCACAGAGAAGCCTATGGCTACAAAATGGGAAGATGGTTTAAAAATGTTAGAAGCATGCAAAAAAAATAAAGTTAAGCTTTTTGTTGTAAAACAGAATCGTTTTAATAAAACTATAGATTTAGTTAGGCAGCAAATTCTAAATGGGAGATTTGGCAAAATAGGACTTGTTACAGTAAATGTTTTCTGGCAACGTCCTCAAAGTTATTATGATCAAGATGATTGGCGAGGCACTTTAGAACTTGATGGTGGAGCATTAATGAATCAAGCTAGTCACTATGTAGATCTACTTGAATGGATGATTGGCCCAGTCGATAGTATTAATGCATCTATTGCAACAATTGCAAGAGATATAGAAGCTGAAGATACTGCTGCTATGAAAATCAAGTGGAAGAATGGTGCTCTTGGTACAATGTCAGTTACGATGATTGCCTACCCTCAAAATTTGGAAGGTTCAATTACTATTTTAGGTGAAAAAGGCTCTGTGAAGATAGGAGGAAAAGCTGTAAATAAAATTGAATTGTGGGAATTTAAAGATCCTCATAAAGATGATCAATTAGTTAGTAATGCCAGTTATGAAACTAGCAATGTTTATGGTTTTGGCCATCCAATATATTATGAAAATATGCTGAAATCACTTAAAGGTTTGTGTGAACCAATTTGTACTGGTGATGAAGGATTGAAAAGTTTGCAATTACTTATTGCAGCATATAAATCTGCAAAATCAGAAAAAGATATTAAGCTGCCTCTTCCTAAAAAAATTTAAAACATAATTGATAATTTTATTTCTTATGAAATAGTAAATGCATAAATAAAAAGTAAAGTATAAAAACTTTTATTTGCGAGCAAGATTTAATACTGAAATTATATTTGAGGTATAATTCAACATCACATCTTCATCTATAGTTGGATGAACTAAAAATGTTAAATTAGTTTCTCCTAATTCATTAGCAATTAATAATTTTTTCTTTGAGGTTGAAATTTTTGATGAGAAACATTTCTCTAAATATAATTCACTGCAACTGCCTTGCAATGCAGGATAGCCTCTTTCAACAATTGCATTAATGATTTTATCTCTACTCCAATCGTCTTTAAGATAATCTCGATTAATAAAGCAATTAAATTTGTACCAACCATGAACCATATCTTTTTCAGGAATTGGTGCTCTTATGAGAGGATCTTTAGATAAAAAATTATATAACAAGAGTGCATTTTTCGTTCTTATTTTTGTCCATAAATCAAGTTTGCAAAGTTGTATTCTGCCTATTGCACTTTGCATTTCAGTTATTCTAAAATTTGAACCCAAGTTATCATGAATATATTTATATCCCTTTTTTAAGTCTTTCTTTTCTAGTTTGGTAAAAGATTTGCCATGATCTTTAAAAGATCTTATTTTGTTAAAGTAATTTTTATTATTTGTTGTTACCATTCCTCCCTCACCTCCAGTTGATATTATTTTGTCTTGACAGAAGCTCCAAGTACTAATATCCCCAAATTGACCAACAGAGAATTTTACTCCGTCGATCAAAATACCCGCTCCATGTGCTTGAGAGCAGTCTTCAATTAAGGCAATATTATAAGTTTTTGCTAAATTTGAAATCTTTATCATATCTGCTGGCCATCCCGCTAGATGAACAACAACTATTGCTTTAGTTTTTTTTGTTATCAAAGGTTCAATACTTTCTGCTGTTATATTTCCTGAATTTTTATCAACTTCGGCAAAAATAGGTATCCCCCCCAGCAAAGAAGCACTACTGGCTGTTGCTACAAATGTTCTTGGTGTTGTAATTATCTCATCATCTTTTTTTATACCAATAGCCAAATATGCGCATGAAAGTGCTAATGATCCATTCGCAACTGCGATAGCAAATTTACAATTACAAAATTTAGCGAATTCTTCTTCAAAATTTTTAGTTACTGATCCTGTCCAGAAATTTACTTCGCCAGATCTTAGGACTCTCTCAACCTCTTTAATTTCATCTTCTTCGTATTTTGGCCATTTTGGGAAATTCATTTTTATTCTTTTTCTTTAACTACATTTATAGGACTTCCAAAAACATTTAAATTTTTTGGTATGTCCTTCAAAACTAATGAACCTCCACCAACTGTAACATTATCTCCAATTTGAACGTTTTGTATTATTTGGGATCCAATACCGATCCAACATAATTTACCAATATTTACATTTCCGGCAACATTAACACCTGGTGATATATGAGTACCTTCTCCAATTATTGAATCATGATCAATTGTGCATGAAGTATTTAATATAGATCCAAATTGTATTTTGGCATTGCATTGAATTACAACATTAGTATTAATAAAACAACCTCTTTCTATTTTTGCATATCTAGAAACTTCAGCTGAAGGATCAATAATTATAGGAATTATAAAATTTAACTTTATTATTTCTTTTAGCAATTTAATTCGAATTTTATTATCGCCAATGCCAACAAAAGCATAAGAATATTCTTTAGAAAATTTCTCAAGATTTTCTCTAGAAATATCTCCGATTAATTTTTTAGAATTCATTTCTTTTGAAAATTTATTATTTAAAAATTTTTTATCTAGAAATGAAATTTCTTCAAATTTATTGCATTTTTCAGCAACATCAGCAATTACTTTGCCATGGCCACCAGAACCAAGAATTAGAAGTTTCTTATTCAAAACAAATTATTTATGATGGCCTTTAAAGGGTTTGACATGTTTATTATTTTTTGAATTAATTCCTTCTCTTTTAATAACTTTAAAGATTGTTAAAAGAAAAATTTTTAGATCTAGTATAAGAGAAAGATTATTTACATATAAAATATCATATTCGAATTTCTTTTCCCAAGATATATTATTTCTTCCATTTACTTGTGCTAAGCCTGTTAAACCTGGTTTAACATCATGTCTTTTTCTCTCTTCATCAGAATAAAAACTTAAATACTCATGTAAAAGTGGTCTTGGTCCAACGAAACTCATTTCACCTTTAATTATATTTATCAACGTAGGTATTTCATCAATAGATGTTTCTCTTAACCATCTTCCAAATCTTGTTAACCTAATATCATCATTTAGAAGTTTTCCAAAATCATCTTTTTTATTATTCATTGTTCTGAACTTAATTATATAAAAAACTTTTTCTTTAAATCCCGGTCTTTTTTGGAGAAAAAATATAGGACTACCTAATTTTATTTTTATTAATATTGAGATAATAATTATTAATGGACTTGTAATAATTAATCCGCAAATTGCAAAAAAAAGATCAAAAAAGTACTTTAATTTTAAATAGAACATTTAGGTTTTTTTTAAAATTATTTCCGACAAAGAATTGCTTATTTTTTCATAAGATCTGTTTTTTAAAATCCATTTTTTGCCTTTATCTCCAATATTTAATCTTTCTTCTTTTGACATCCTTTGATATTTTAAAATTTTATTTATAAGTTCATTTCTATCGTCTGGCATTACAAACTCACCACAGCCAGATTCATTAATCATTGTTTTATAACCATTATATGATCCTATAATTGGACTACCTGAAAGCATATAGTCAATCAATTTATTTAATGATTGACCATATTGCCATATTTTTGAATTATGAGTACTAAAGTAAAGTAAATCGCAAAATGACATTAAAGAATGAATAAATTTTTTTTCTATTAGGGGAAGGAAAGTTACATTACTTAAGTATTTTGTATTAGCGTAATATTTACTTTTCAAATCGCCATCACCAGCGATTATAAAGTGAATATCTTTATTCTTTTCTAGTTTATGAATAGAATCAAAAAAAGAATTTAATGCATTTGATATACCTATCCCACCAAAATAACCAACTATAAATTTGGCACTAGGTATTTGAAGTTCTATACTTTTCTTTATTTTTCTTGATTCAATTATATCGTTATTAGAAAATCCAATCGGAATACATGAAACTTCTTTTGAAAAACCTAAAGTGGTTTTAACATGTTCCTTTAAATTAGGCATTGTTCCGATGATATGGTCTGAATATTTATATCCAATAAATTCAATAAATTTAAGAAAGATTACTAGTGGATTTTTGTTGCTATACCCTCCTTCCTCTGTAAGAGTTAAAGGCCATATATCTCTGACTTCGAAAAACAATTTACAGGAATATTTTTTTTTCAAAATCAAACCATTTATTATTGTTAGTAGAGAAAGACTTGAAACTATAACAACGTCAGGCTTGGATAATTTTTTTTTATTAAGAAGAATTAGCTTAATCTCAAAATCTATCCAACTCAAGACTCTTGTAATAGAGTTTGATTTTTTGTATTGATATGAATCTAAGTAAATATATGAAAAATTTTTTCTGATATTTAAGATAAGCTTTTTAAAAGAATTACTATATTTAAAGGGATATGAAGAAATTATTGTGCATTTAAAACCTTTCTTTGAAAGCTCATCTAATAAGAAAAATCCTCTTGAACCACTATTCCCTACATAAGATGTCTTTACATATTTTGAGATATACCAAATTGATTTCATATCTTAAAAAATAGGCTTTATATTGTTGACTACTTTTATTACTTCTTCATAATCCATTCCAATTGCATCAAGATACCATTTAATATTAGGAAATCTTGGTAAGTTCTCTTTTTCTATCAAAGCTATTGCTTCTTTTCTTGATATGTCTCCCTCTCTAATTTGATTACTTCGAAACGTATCATGTTCAGTGAAACCAGCTAATTTATAGTAAATATAATTATAAAAAGCAGCAGTACCATCTCCTATTCTCCATGTGGTTGAGGTGTCAGGTGCTAATTCCCAGTCGTATTTATCAATTAGAGTATTGTTTATTTCATTTTCATCCCATTTCCAATAGTCATATAAATGAAAATAATCTGCCTTCTTTTTGAAACTTCTAAAATATTCTCCAGTAAAAGTATCTATTAAAGATGTATTTAGATAAGAAGGGTTCTTTATGATTTGCTTAAATCTTAATTTCTGATATTTTAGTTGCTTTAAAATTCCATGACTATATACTCTTTTTTCTTCAAAATCTGGCTTTACTCCAAGAAAACCTGACTTGAAATGAGTAACCTCTAATGGATTTATTCCCCAAATATTCAACTTAATATTAGTTTGCGTTTTTACAGATTCAATATGTTGAAAAAAATGTTTATCTCCTGCAGTAAGCAAACTTATCATTCCAAGATGTGGAGATTTTAACCAGGCCTCTAGATTCATTTTTATATTTTTTCTTTTATTTTGAATATTTGCAGCGACAATAATATTTTCTACACCAAGAATAGAAGACATTCTACTTATGTTCCTTCTACCAAGATCTGTAACCATTCCCCAGTCATAGGTATATGTAATAGGTTTTAAGCCTAATTCCTTTACAATGATATGAAGTGCATAGCAACTGTCCCTTCCTCCTGAAAATGGCACTATGCAGTTTTCTCCTGTTTTATTTAAGTAATTTTTTAGTAAGTTAGTTAATTCCTTCTTTGGTTTTGGCTTATTTCTGATTTTATAATTTTTGCAGTAATTACAAACATTATTTTTATCAAAAGATATAAAAGGCATCGTCTCTGGTAAAACACATTTTGAACATCTTTTTAAATTATTTTTATTATGTTGCAGTAATTTTTCTTGGGACAATGATGTACCTAATTTTGGAATTAGATTTAATCTTTTGGAATTATTCTCAATTAAAATTGGCTCTTTAATAATTTTAGGAATATCAATTAATTTTCCTTTCTCTCTAATTTGGGAAATATTATCACATAAAAGTTTTTCTAAAATATATTTTTCTGAGGTAAAAATTAATTGGTTATTTTTTTTCCCTATATGCAAACTACCATTATTAGAGAATAATAGAAGCTTTCCTAATTTAGGAAGCATAATTGCGCAAGCAATAGTACCTCTAGTATATTCTTGAATATTTTTAAATATATTTTTGTAATTAATTGTTTTAGACGATTCTTTATTTGCGATTAAGTTTTTTTCAACTATACCTGCTATGGCTTCGGTATCTATTTTTAAGTTAGGTTTGAGTTCGATTTTATCCCAAACTTCATCACGATTTACAATTATACCGTTATGAATTACATAAATAGATTCTCTTTTTACTGGTTGATTCTCTTTAAGGCTATTAGTAATCAATCTGCTATGTCCAATAATAAAATTTGTTTTATTAAAATTTGAAAGGTTAATTAAGTTGGTTAAGGATTTATCTGATCTTTTTAGATATATATTTTCATCGCTATTAAACAAAATACCACTAGAATCCAAACCCCTTCTTTCAGCATCTTTAGATATTAACAATAGATCTCTCGTGGAGATTTTTTGTTTTGATATTATTCCTATGATGCCACACATAATAAACTAAAATATTCCCTGAATTTATTAAGTTATCCTCTTATTATATTATTCGATGGATAAAATCTTCCTCGTGTATCAATTATTATTTTGCTGTATTTCTCTATTAATTCATAGTCAAAGTTATCATGATCAGAAGCTAGTATTACTGCATCAAAACTAGAAAGGCTTTCTTTTGTTAAATTAATACCTTTTAAATCAAAATTAAAGCGTCTTGTTTTAGGTAGGACCTCAAAAAAAGGATCGCAAAACTCAACTTTAGCTTCTTTCTTATTCAATAAATGAATGATATCTAATGAGGGAGATTCGCGAATATCATCTACGTTTTTTTTATAGCTAATACCCAAAACAAGGATTTTACTATTCTTTAGAGGTTTACCATATTTATTAAGGGCATTCGAGGTCTGGCTTATTACGTAGCTTGGCATCGAAGAGTTTATTTCTCCAGCAAGTTCTATAAATCTTGTATGCATCCCATATTCTCTGGCCTTCCAAGTTAAATAAAATGGATCAATAGGTATACAATGACCACCTAGGCCTGGGCCTGGATAATATGGTACAAATCCGAATGGCTTTGTAGATGCAGCTCTTATAACTTCATACAAATCAATACCCATTTTCTCAGCAAGTGGTTTTAATTCATTCATGAGGCCAATATTCACAGCTCTATGGATATTTTCTAAAAGTTTAGTCATCTCTGCTGTTGCAGTATCACTAACTTCAACAACCTCATTCACTACTTGTTCGTATAATGCAAGTCCTATCTTATTACAGTTAGAAGTTGTTCCTCCGAGTACTTTTGGGATATTGCCTGTATGAAAACTATTATTTCCAGGGTCCTCCCTTTCTGGAGAATAAACTAAAAAGAAATCTTCTCCAATATTAAAACCAAGATTTTTAATAAAAGGATGCAGTTCTTCTTGAGTTGTTCCTGGATAAGTTGTACTCTCTAAACTTAAAACTTGCCCTTTTTTGAGATGTTGACCTATCGAATTCAGCGTACTTCTTATAAAACTTAAATCAGGTTCTCTATATTTATTAAGAGGGGTTGGTAGGCAAAGAATTATTGCATCTAAGGCTTTAACTTCATTGAAATTGTTTGTTGCTTTTAGTAAATTTGACTCTACTAAGATTTTCAACTTTTCACTCGAAATATGGTTGATATAACTAGTTGCATTGTTTATTTTATTTATCTTGTTTTTATCAATATCTATTCCCAAAACTTTAAAACCTGTTTCTGCATAAGCAATCGCAAGGGGTAATCCTACATAACCCATGCCAATGATTCCAATAGTGGCTTTCTTATCTTTTAGTAAATTTAAAAGCTTTGTGAATGAATTTGTTGATTCCATCTTTTTATTAGTTTATAGATTCCATTAATGAATTGATGACTAAATCTTGATTTTCTTTACTTAAAGCAGGGTGCATAGGAAGACTTAAGACCTTTCTTGATACCTTTTTAGCATTTTTTAAATCAAAATTTTGATATAGCTTTTTTGAAAAAATATTCTGTAAAAAATTACTTTTATTTGAGTTTAAGTCTCTTAGTGCATTTTGTTCAGAAAGCAAAGAGGGGTAATGCACAGAAGTTGGAATCCCTAGCCTCTTCATGTTTTTAATAACTTTTTCTCTATTATCAACCTGAATAGTATATTGTGCATAAACACTTGTGTTCTCTGGCGAAATAAAAGGAGTTGTGTTTATTCCCAATTCTTTTAGGCGGGCTGTATATCTTGACCCTATTCTGATTCTTGATTCTACTTCAACATCAAATAAATCTAATTTCGCCAGTAAAATTGCTGCCTGAATAGTATCTAATCTCCCATTAACCCCTATTTGATTATGCAAATAACGCTTATTTTGTCCATGAATTGAGATTTCTCTAATATTTTTTGCCAATTCTTCATCATTAGTAAAACAC
>QCGD01000013.1 GCA_003280025.1 Prochlorococcus sp. AG-363-P06
TAAATTATCTTTAAAAACAAACCAGTCTTGATTTTCTTTAATTTTTTATTATATTACTAATTTCCTTAAATTCTTTTCTATTTGCGGTCTTGCATAATTCAAAAATTATTGATTCAGTAGTTGTTAATATCGCCCCCTTATTAATCATTCTCTGTAAGGCTATTTCATGATCTAATTTGTTCCTACTTCCAGTAGCATCAGCTATTAGAATCACTTCATAGCCTGTTTGTAATAATTCTAAGACAGTTTGTTGAATACAAATGTGTGTTTCAATTCCACAAAAAATTAAATTTGTAATTTTTTTCTTATTTAATTCTTTTATAAATTCTTGGCTATTTGCCAAACTAAATTCCATCTTTTCAATTCTTTTAAATTCAGTTTTAGGTAATAGTTCTTTGATTGTAGTGCCTAACTTAATTGGGTTCTGTTCAGATAGAAAAATGTTTTCATCTAAGATTTCGTAGGCATTTAAAATCTTTTTGATATTTTTGGTTATTAAATCTTTATTAAATATTGGCCTTAGAATCTTTTCTTGAATATCTATTAGTATTAAGGCATTTTTTTTTGGTAGTTGTTTATCAATAGAATATGTCATGATTTCCCCCTATCTATTGGTAAAGATATATTCAAGATAATATTTTGCAGAACTTTAGTAAATATTTTTAAAGTTAAAAGTTGTTTTACTCTCATCTAGAGCTATTATTGAGAATAGCCATGAGTTGATTGTTGACATTATCCTCTCAATACAATGTAATTTCTTCACCTCTAGGTGATGATTTACATAAAGATGGAAAGAGGTTAACGCCGCAGAGACTAAAGGTTCTTAATTTGTTTGAGAATATTGGTTCAGGGAAGCATCTAAGTGCTGAAGAGGTACATCAAAAACTAGTTAAATCAAGTACTAAAGTTTCACTTGCGACAATTTATAGAACATTAAGACTTTTAGTTCAAATGGGCTTGCTTCATGAATTAGAGCTTAGTGAGGGTGGCCATAGATACGAATTGCTTAGCAACGATACTCCTGATCATCATCACTTGATTTGTATTAGGTGTGGAAGAACAGAAGAGTTTGAAAATGATCAAGTTTTGGAGGCAGGCAAAGTTGCTGCAAAAATAAATGGTTTTAAACTTATTGAATCTTCATTGAATGTAAGAGCTATCTGCCCTAAATGCATTTAGTATATTTCAAGTTAAGGCTCCACCACAACTTGATCCAGAACCTGCAGTGCAAGCAAAACAATGTTCATTTACAGCTATTCCGTAATTAAAATTAAATGATTTATCCATTAAATCAAAAATTGTCTTTGGCCCTTTATTTATTCGAAAACTTATTTGCTGGTTAAAGTCACAATCATAAATTTCTCCAAGCCAATTAACGCTAATAGTTTTTTTGCACATAAGATTTTCTAAGTTATTTTTATTGAAATTATCTTTAAGTAATTTGTAATAAGAATCTAATTTCCCTTCTCTTATTAGTGATTCTTCATATCTATTTATTGGCATATTAGTTATTGTATAGAGTTTGTTAAAAACAATTTTATATTTTTCGAATAGGATTTTTTTATAATTTTTCTCCAATATTTCCTGAGGAGGAGGAAGAATTGGGTTTACAGGATTATAAACAAGATTTAATTGCAAGCCGTTTTTTTTCTTTCCATAGCCTAAATCATTAAGCATTTTTATAGCATTAATACTTTTTTCAAAAACCCCATATCCTCTTTGTAACTCAACATTATTTTTCTCATAGCATGGCAGTGAAGCTGTTATTATCACGTTATTGTTTGCAAGAAATTCAGGAAGATCCTCATATCCCTCTTCAAAGAAAATTGTCAAATTACATCTATCAATAATATCAATTTCCGTTTTACTTAAACTGGTAATTAGATTTTTAAATTCAGGATGCAGTTCTGGAGCTCCTCCTGTAATATCTAAAGTTTTAATTTTGTATTTATCAACTATTTTCGGAATTAAAGAAATTATTTCATTAGACATCTTTTCTGTTCGCAAGGGACTTGAATTTACATGACAATGTTTACAAGCCTGATTGCATTTATAACCTATATTAATTTGTAATGTGTCTATAGGTTCTTTATTTATTGAGGGAAATTTTTCTTGCATAAATTTAATATTTATAAAATCTCATTTGATAGTTAAAAAGTCAACAATCTTTTTTAAAGTTAAATCTCTTTTTAGCAAGTTCAATAAACCAATTTATATATTCATCGGGGCCATTTTTGAAAATTATATCAAACTTTAGCTCATCATCATCATCGCTGATACCTATTAAACCTGTTTTTTTTGTTGATGGTCTTTCAACTTCACCTGAACTACTATCTACAAAAATTATTTTATTATTAATACCAAATTCTTTACCGAGTCTTTGTATAAATTCTAGGAAAGATCTGTCACTTCCTCCTCTTGAATAATTATTCTCTCCCAAATTTTTTTGTGATGTTACTGTGTCTCCAACTCCTATAATCAATGGCATATCTTCTAAGTTAATACTTCTTCTGCATAAATCTATTTTTTCTTCAATAGATTTTGGAGAGTTTCTAAAATTAAAATGTCTCCCAAGCGGGGCTTTACCAGTTTTATCATTAATAAATTTATTTAACAGAAATAAAACACCATTGTCTTTCTCAGCACCTTTAATAAGTAATTGTATATCTGTTGATCCAATATCATTCTTAGAGGAAAGCTTTAAAATTTCATTATCATCTTTTTTCCCTAGATTCGGAGAAATATGCAGGAAAAATGAGTTTTTTAGGCCCTCAGATTCAGCTTTGTAAATAATTTCATTCATCATTTCTTCAAAACTTGTTTGTATAAGCTTTCTTTTCTCAAAATCTGTTTTTACTAAATCAAAAAGACTATTGAAATTAATAGTTGGGGAGAATCTTGTTACACAAATTGATTTTGCCGCATGAAAATTAATATCTTCTTGGTAAAGATTAGGGAAAATATTCTTAACAATTAAATTAAATTTTGGTCTTATTAGCCCAGGTACTTTGGATAAAAAATCCAGTTCTTTTTGTGATACACCCTCAAAACTTACCTCTCCATTATTGTCTTGATATTCAACACCACAGGCTGCTAGACCTCTTAAATAGAGTTTTTTCTTTTTTGGTTCAATATTGCTTCGCAAACTTCTCTCTATTATTCTATTTACCCCTCTAGGACCTTCATGTTCTCCGCAAGTTAATACGAAAAATTCTTCTGCTAATTCTTTTACTGCATATATATATTTTGATTCTAATACTCTAGTCATTGGATCTTTGACTAAAGGTATACAAACCCCATCAATATCTTGAATAAATAAAATATTTCTATAAGAAATTATTTGTTTTTGATTTTCTAAATTATTTCTTTTGTATTGCATCTTTATACTTATGGACTCTTTTAAAATTAATAATAATACTTGAACTTAAATATAAAAAAATTCAATATTTATAATAAACGATTTGCTATGGTAAAAAATTAGTTTAATGTAGAAAAATGAAGGTATGGATAAGAAATTAAAAGTTTTATGGAGAAAGATCAAAAATGAATAATAGTTTTATCAACAACTTAAATGATGAAAAATATTTTTATTCATTGATTGAAAATCTAGCGAATTGCAAAGTTGGATTTTATAGTGTTGGTCTATATCCAGCATCTTTAGCCTATAACTGTGCTATGCATGGAAAATCAAATAATATTCTTTTAGCTCCAAGGGAAGGCAGAGATTTGTTAGGTGCTTTCTCTAAAGATGTTCTTTCAAATATGGAAAATGAGATTATTGAAAGAATTGATAGGATGGGACATTATGTTTTTGAGGGTAGAAGAAAGTATTATGATCTTTCAGAACTTCTATTGAAATGTGAAATAGTTATCCTTTCTTCCAACAGTAATCACATACAAGATGATGTAAAACATGCTTTAGAACTAAGAAAAACTTTGAAAAGAGAAAATGTCGTTCTTGGCTGCCTTGTAGGTTCTTTTTGTATTGAAAGTAAAAATAAAAGTCCTTTTATTCTTTGCAATAAATATCCACAATTAGCTTTTTTTACGGGATTTCATCGACACGGAGCTTTGAGAAATCCTAATGATAGTTTTACTGCAAATTTCTGTCATCCTGATTCTTTAACAGCTCTAATTGGTGCACGCATTTTAAATCAACTTTCATCGAAAATTCAAGTGTCTCCAGGTGTACATAATATTGAATGTCAATATATAAAATCGATAAAAAATATCTCATCTATATTTGCAGGGTTTGTAAATAACTTTCATTCGGATAAGCCAGGAATGCTTCCAACTATTAATACTGTTTTATTAGCTCAATGTTTAGATCAGGCCGCTTCAGTTTCCTCGAAAGTTAGAAAAGAAAATAAATTACAGAGTAAATATCTTTCTCTAAAAGAGCTTGGTTATGGAGAAGAACGAATTATTTCCAAGGAAAATATTGAAGAAAAACTTTGTGAAAAAGGAGATTATACCTTTTCTCAACTTAATGCTGTGAAAGCTGATGTATTAGGTAGTATGTCCCTCCCAACGGAAGGGCAACCAACAAGAAATTTTCAGGCTGGACAAGTTTTATCAGATATGCTCTTTGAACTCAAAAGATGCCCAAACGATATAAAGGAATTTGTAAATTGGTGCAATAGATACTCCTTGAGTCAAGGCGGGCTTGAGGGTCTGAAATCATTAAAATTTTGGCCAGAAATTTATAAAGAATTTGGTATTAAAAATAATAATTGCTCAATGATTAATTTAATTTATTTATGCTTTAATGCTAATCCTGACGAAAAAAAAGAAATTTATAAGGTGTTAATTAGTTCAGAAGAAATAACTAATTTTTGCCAAGAATCTGTTAAATCTAGATCATCTTTAGAACTTAATGAAAAACTAAAAGGTAGTGATATTTTTAATAATAAGGAAATTTTTTACAATAAATTGCTTTGTATAAAAAAGGACAAAGAATTACAAAAAAAAGAATTTACTAATAAAAATTCTGAAAAAATTCCAAATTACATGAATGCACTAAAAATAATAAATAAATATTTCATTAATTAATTAATTAATTAATTTATTTAATTCAGATGAGAGGTTTATTTATTTACTAATCTTGATTTCAGAGTTAGAATTATTTAGATAAAAAAAGGTTTTTTTTGAAAAAGGAATTATCACATCGTTCTCATGAACTTAAAGCTCTTGGTTGGAATCAAGAAGATTTATCTAGGTACGAAGATTTATGGGATTACAGCCAAAGATGGGGATTGATAAATTTAGAAAGAGAAGACCGACAGTTTTTAAAGAAAGCAGAAAAGTTACTCCCTAAGATTCAAAATAAAAAAATATCTGTTAGAAAAACTATTGAAGAAAAATCATATTATTTGTGGTTGAATTTTTATCTTGATGAAATTAATATTTTCAGTAAATCTAATCTTCCTAAAAGCAAATGTGGAGTTTGGACACTTTTAATTGAGGAAGAAATGAAACTTTTGAAGGAATTAAAACCAGTAATGGGTCTCCCAGATACTCTAAAGGCAAAGAATTTATTTGAAAATAGAAAAGAACTACTAAATAAAGCTTTTAGCGAATATGAAGCTGAAAATAATAAAAAGGTTTTCAATTTTGATGAGATTCTCAAAAGATCAGAAAACAATGTAGGTAAGAATTGGAAATCAATTACTGAAAAAGATCCTGAGGCAAATAAAACTTTTCCAATAATTGATACAAAACACATTGAGAATTTCAGATCTGAAATAAAAAAAGAACTGAATCTTTTTATGAAAGAAAACTATCCCTCATTAAAAGAGGATTTATAAATATTTGTCTTTTTTTAGTTTTTTTTTTTAAGTTTTTTAAGTTAAATAGATATTAGGATTATTTAAAAATTTTGAGCAACCAAAAGTTCGAGACTCTTCAGTTACATGCAGGCCAGGAGCCTGATCCCACTACCAATTCTAGGGCAGTACCCATTTATCAAACTAGTTCTTATGTGTTTGATAATGCAGAGCATGGTGCAAATCTCTTTGGATTAAAAGAATTTGGAAATATTTATACCAGACTTATGAATCCAACCACGGATGTCTTCGAAAAGAGGATGGCAGCTTTGGAGGGAGGTATGGCAGCACTAGCAACCTCCTCTGGACAAGCCGCTCAATTTTTAGCAGTTGTAAACTGTATGAAAGCAGGTGATAATTTTGTCTCTACATCTTTTCTATATGGTGGAACGTACAATCAATTTAAAGTGCAATTTCCTAGATTAGGAATAGAAGTTAAATTTGCTGATGGTGATAGTGTTGATAGTTTTAGGAATAAAATTGATGATAAAACGAAAGCAATATATGTAGAATCAATGGGGAATCCTCGTTTCAATATTCCAGATTTTGAGGGTCTTTCTAAATTGGCAAAGGAACATGGCATTCCTTTGATAGTGGATAATACTCTTGGTGCGGGAGGTGCTTTAATCAGGCCTATTGATTTTGGGGCCGATGTTGTTGTGGAAAGTGCAACCAAATGGATTGGTGGACATGGAACAAGTATTGGAGGAGTTATTGTTGATGCAGGCACTTTTGATTGGGGGAATGGTAAATTCCCATTAATGAGTGAGCCTAGTGCTGCTTATCATGGGCTCGTTCATTGGGATGCTTTTGGTTTCGGAAGTGATATCTGCAAATCTTTGGGAGTTCCTGAAAATAGAAATATTGCTTTTGCCTTAAGAGCTAGACTTGAATGCCTTAGAGACTGGGGTCCAGCACAAAGTCCTTTTAATTCTTTCTTATTATTACAGGGCCTAGAAACTCTTAGTTTAAGGATAGAAAGACAAACTTCTAATGCTCTTGAATTGGCAAAGTGGTTAAATTCTAATTCTCAAGTAAGTAGTGTTAATTATCCTGGCTTAGAATCTGATCCTTATTACTCAAGTGCAAAAAAATATACTACTGGAAGAGGAATGGGTTGTATGCTTATGTTCTCTTTAAATGGAGGTTATGATAATGCAGTGAAATTTATTGATTCATTAAAATTAGCAAGTCACCTTGCTAATGTGGGAGACTCTAAAACTTTAGTAATTCATCCAGCTTCAACCACTCACCAGCAATTATCAGAAGAAGAACAATTATCTGCAGGAGTTACTCCTACGATGGTCAGAGTTTCTGTAGGGATTGAGCATATTGATGATATAAAAGCAGATTTCCAACAAGCACTTTTACAAATTACATAAGAAAGGAGATTTATTGGCTTTAATAATTCCTAGCAATTATCACAAGATAAGTGATGTAGAGAAAAATCATATATCCTGGATAGAACCTGAATTGGCAAAAAGACAGGATATACGTCCTCTTCGTATTGGCATTTTGAATATCATGCCTCTAGGAAAGCAATATGAATTTAATTTATTACACCCACTTGGATTATCTCCACTTCAAATAGAACCTGTTTGGATAAAGCTTAAAACACATTCATATAAAACATGGGATCTAAATCATTTAAATAATCTTTATATAACCTGGGAAGAGGCAAATAATCCCGAGCCATTAGATGGAATCATTATTACTGGTGCCCCTATTGAGCACTTAGCTTTTGAAGAAGTTAAGTACTGGGATGAATTTGTGGAAATTGTAAATGAAGCTAGGAATTCTTGTGCGAGTACTCTTGGTTTATGTTGGGCTGGGTTCGCTTTGGCTCATTTGGCAGGGGTTGATAAGGAGGTTTTTGATAAAAAATTATTTGGTGTCTTTCCTTTAAAAAGCCTTGTTCCTGGACATCCTTTAATGGGCACACAAGATGATCAATTTATCTGTCCTCAAAGTAGATTTGCAGGTTTACCAGATCTGGATATGGAGAAAGCTCAAAAGGAGGGGAAATTAAATTTGTTGGCATATGGGGAAAACGTTGGATACACAATATTTGAAACCCATGATCAAAAACAACTGATGCATTTAGGTCATCCAGAATATACAGTTCATAGAATAATAAGTGAAATAAATAGAGACAAAGAGAAGGGAGATGTTCCTCCTCCAAAGAATTTTGATATAAATAGTTCAAAAACCACTTGGAGATCTCATAGAAATTTGTTGTTTCAGCAATGGCTATGGTTTTGTTATCAGCAGGTTAGTCTTAATTAAAACTTATCAGTGAGAGCTTCCAACTCCTCCTAATCTGTCAAACAAATCAAGGCTCTCTTTATTTAGACCTACTATCTCAACTTTAGAACCACCATTTTGGAATTTTCTTAAAATTTGCTCAAGAGCTACAACACCACTCTGATCCCAAATATGAGCTAAAGACATATCAATTACGATATTTTCTGGATGCTCATGAATATCAAATCCTTGTAGGAAATAAATTTTACTAACAAAAAATAATTGTCCTTTTACTTTGTAAGTTGTCAAATTATTTTCTTTTGCTCTTGAGACAGTTATAACTTTAGCGACTTTTCTGCTGAAAAGAATTGCAGCTAATGCAACTCCTGCAATAACTCCAAGTGCAAGATTATGAGGTTTTGTAAGCATAGTAACTGCAAAAGTCATAAGCATGACTGCAGTATCGCTTTTAGGTATCTTTCTAATATTTTTCAATCCATTTATATCTGCCGTACTTATTGCGATCGTTATCATTATTGCTACTAAAGCAGCCATTGGGATGGAACCTATCCAATCCTTCAAGAGGATTATCATAATTAGGAGAGATATACCTGAGGAGAGGGTTGATAATCTTGATTTGCCGCCATTTTCAGTATTCATTACAGATTGACCAACTAAGGCACATCCTGCCATTCCACCAAATAAAGATGCCACAATATTCGCGATTCCCTGCCCTCTTGCTTCTTTATTTTTATTAGAACTTGTATCTGTTACATCGTCTAGGATATCTTGAGTTAAAAAGGTTTCCATTAAACCCACAAGAGATATTGCTAGTGAGGTTGGTAAAATTATCCCTAACGTTTCCAGGTTAAAAGGTACTTTGCCATTCTCAAGAGCACCAAATGGCAAGGAAATGCTTGGTAATCCTTCAGGTAATTTACCTAAATCGCTAACAGTTGGTACATCTAAATTAAACAATATGCTTATTAATGTAATTACTACTATTGCAATAAGTTGAGAAGGAACTATTTTTGTTATTTTGGGAAGCCCATAAATAATTAATAATCCTAGAATTACAAGAATCCAAACTATTGGTATTTGAGAGTTAACTGGATATTGACTTAAACTTTGTTCAACTAATCCTTTTGATTCTTTAATACCTATTCCTAATTGAGGGAGTTGTGCCTGAAATATTAAAAGCGCTAGTGCGTTTACAAATCCACTTAATACTCCAGCTGGAACGAAGCGCATTTGGTATGCAAGTCTTAAATAACCCCAAAGGATTTGAAAAACTCCGGTTAATATTCCAGCGGCTATAAGATATGGAACGCCTAAACCAGGAGATTTTGCTTCTCCATAAGCAACAAGTCCAGTCATCAATAGAGCTGTTGAACCTGTAGCTGATGTAATCATCCCTCTTCTGCCTCCAACAATTGCAATTGTTATAGATAAGCAAAATGCACCAAAAAGTCCAACTTTAGGATCAACTCCAGCTATACCTGAAAAAGCAATCGCTTCTGGGATCATTGCAAAAGCTACAACTAATCCAGAGAGAATATTAGACTTAGGATCATCTAACCAATTTTTAGATAAATATTTTGAAAAATTTGACATTGAAATTTTCTTTATAATTATGAAGTTACCCTATAGAGGAGGCAAAATGCTTTGTGGATCACAAATGTTCTTTAAAGTTTTTAATTCTTCGATTCTATTCCCAAAGGCCAATTGGAGTTCTTCCCTATGAGAATTTAAATGATTATGCAACTGAGCTAAATGAATATTTGGATAAAACCTTTTTAGCTTGCTCCATGATTTATACATCCAATCCATTACGACTTCTTTTTCTTGAAGGTCATTTTTTTTCCATGATGCATATATCCAAGGTTTCCAAGTACTTTTTCTATGAACAAAAAAGCTTGATCCATGATTTAATTGTTTAGTTTTAAAACCTAGTTGTTGAGAAGCAACATAACAAGAATTATTAGGCTTATTATCCATTATTTCATTGAGATATTTAATAAAAATTGGGACATCATTTTTTAAATCTTCTCCTAGAAGACTTATTACCTCAGAATGGTTCTTTGAATTTAACTCAAATAATTCTAATTCTTTTGCAAAAAAATTGATTTCGTTAAGGTTCCCATAAAATTTTTGTTCGAGAGTAGAAAATTTTTTTAAAGTTAATAAATTTTCTTTTATTCCTTCTTTCTCTAAATCATCTTTGAATTCGGCAACAATATATATGTATATTTTTTTAGCATATATCCATTGAAGACTAATATTTGCTGGAAATCCCTCTGATAGTTTAATTATTTCTGAAAGTTCATTTGAATTTATAAATCCTTCAATAATTTGAATAGGATAAGATTGGATAGTTCTAAGCCCTATTTCCGTAATTATTGAGAAAAAGGGTGCGGCTCCTTTAATTGCTTCCCAAATTAATTGCTTATCCCGACTTATTTGATTTTTCTTTAAAGAGATAAATTTGCCATTACCCAAGAAACCTTTTATTGATTCAATATTGTCAATTGCTAGCCCATAGGATCTACTTAGGGGACTTATTCCTCCAGTAAGTATATAACCTGCTCCTGGAAGTTTTGAAAGTCCTATAGGAAAACTTCGATTATGTTTTTCTAAATAATTCATTAGATCCCCCATAATCACCCCTCCTCCAATTGTTACTATATTTGTTTCTCTTTCCAGGTGAATTTTGTTGTAATTTTTTCTAAGATCAAGAGTTATTAATCCATTTTTGGCACAGCTAGATGTTGTCCCTCCACTACAAATGCAAAGATGCTCAAACTCTTTTGATAATTCACTATCATCATTTAAAAAGAAATCTTCAACGTTATAAATTAATTTCTTATATAGAGCATCTTTTGAGTTAATATTTGAGACTTCAAGCAAGTTGTGATTGTTTTTCACTACTAAATATCATTCTTTACTATTATGTTATAAGTTATATATTAATTTTGGATAACTTGGAATCGAAGTTGAATAATCAAGTTGGTATCCTTATCTGCGGACATGGTAGTAGAAATAAACTAGCTATTAAAGAATTTCAAGAATTAACTAAACTCATTCAACAAAGATATCCAAATATAATTGTTGAATATGGTTTTTTGGAATTTGCCAAGCCTTCACTTACTGATGCCTTAGATAAGTTAAGAGATCATTCTATAAAAAAAGTAATCGCTATACCAGCGATGCTTTTTGCCGCTGGCCATGTAAAAAATGATATACCTAGCTTGCTTATGAGTTATGCAAGCAAAACAGATATGGAAATAATTTATGGAAGAGAGTTGGGGATTAATAATTTAATGATCAGTGCAGCTTGTGAGAGAGTGAAAGATGTATTTAAAGATAATAATTCTCTTAAACCAGAAGAATCATTATTAGTTGTTGTTGGAAGAGGTTCTTCAGACCCTGATGCAAATTCCAACGTTTCAAAGATTACGAGAATGATAGTAGAGGGAATTGGTTTAGGGTGGGGGGAAACAGTTTTTTCCGGTGTAACATTTCCTCTTGTTGAACCAGGCTTAAAAAATGTTGTGAGACTTGGTTATAAAAATATAATTATTTTCCCTTATTTTCTTTTCTCAGGAGTTCTTGTTACACGAATCAAAAGACAGACTGATTTAGTTGCTATTAATAATCCACAAATTTCATTTATTCATGCCAAATATCTGTCATCACAATCTTATGTTGTTGATACTTTTATCGAAAGGATTCAAGAGATTTTGAATAACGAGGATAAAAATTTTATGAATTGCTCCTTGTGTAAATACAGATCAAATTTATTCGGCTTTGAAAAAGAAGTTGGATTGGTTCAAGAAAGTCATCATGATCATGTAGAGGGTTTGGGTGTTAGTTGTGATTTATGTGATTCTGAATGTAATGGTGCTTGTGAAATACAAAGTCAAGCCCCTTATAACCAAGGTGAATCAAATTCAGTAGAAAAGAATTCTCTAGAGCATGAAGATAAAGAAGGTCATAATCATGAACATATTTATCACCACCATCATCACCATAGTATCTATCCAAATTCTAAACATCCTCTGGGTCCTGTTACACTTCGCATGCTTAGTGATGATCAAACCTTAAGAAATTCAGTTGAAAATAACTGAATCAACTGTCTCTTTCTTGCGCGAGTCTTAATAGACTTGGTATATATTAGTATTGCTAATGTAATTAGCAGGAATTATTTAGGGCAGGATTTTCCACAATTTATTAGTAGTTTTCCACGTCCAAATCCACATCGAATTAGAACTGCCAGTATCTTTCAAGAAAAACAGTAGTTAAACATAATTGTTGACTTTTTTATTAAATTTTATCAATTTATATATTTTTAAAATAAATTTTCTTGAATTCAATCTATAGCTTGAGTCTCATTTGATAATCAAAAAAATCTTTAGATTAAATATTTTTGACTTTTAATGAAAAAAAGATAATTATTGATGAGTATTAGAAAGTTATTTTTATGAACAAAATAAACCAATCTGAGTTTACAGATGTGAAATTAGATTCATGCTCTTCAAATAAGGTCTCTCTTGAAACTGAGCTTTCTGAAATTCTTTATAAATCCATGAAGGACTTCGTATTAAGTAATCCTACTTGGGATCAATATAAGCTTATAAATTCAGCACTAGCTACTTTTCTTGTTCAAAATGGATGTACTGACAACTCTGTATCAGAGATTTACTTAAATCAATTATTTACGCCTTCTAAGTCTTTTTAATATTTAAACAGGCTCTTCTACTTAAGGCCATCATTGTAAGTGTAGGGCTATGCCATGACGAAGTTGGCCAACATGCCCCATCTAATACAAGTACATTTTTGCATCCCCATAGTCTATTGAATTTATCAACCACACTGTCTTCTGCACTATTTCCCATTGGAGCTCCCCCTACTTCATGGATGTAATATCCAGGAGGAGGAGGACTATCTGAAAGTGCAATTAAATTTTCTGTAAATACATTTCCAAATGGCAAATTAATAAGTTCATCAATATTTTTTATTTCTCCATCTGCAGCCTCTACTGACTTTTGAATAGTATTCACCATATGTTTAGCCATGCTTAATTCATTTTCACTCCATTCGAATTCAATGTGAGGGATTGGGATACCCCATTCATCAGTTTCTTCTGAGAGAGAAACTGAGTTTTCTTTTCTCGGGAGGACTTCTCCATGGGCTATAAGAAATCCAATAGATGAATTTGAGTTTTTTTTCAAAAAATCAGGTATTCCTAACCTATCAATTGCACCCCAGATCCCATATCCTCTCAGAAAATTGATATTTTCAATTTTTGGTAAGTTTGTTCCAAATGGAATAAAGAAACTTCCTGCACCAGATAGGGGAGGAGAAAAATCTGATTGAGGGTCTAATTTTTTTGTTTTTGGAACTGAGAAAAATCTACACACAGAGATATGATCCATTAGAAATTTACCTAATTTCCCTGAATGATCTTTAAAACCTTTGGAGTTTGAATTATATTCTGAGTTCAGAAGTATTCTTAATGTAGAGATTGTTGATGAGCAAAGAAGAATTAAATCGCAATTTAATATTTTCTTATGGCCATTCTCAATGTTGATAATTGTTAATTTTGAAGCGAGTTCTGTAGTTTTGTTTGTCTCAAAAGACTCTACTTTGTGATTAAAAAGTATTTGAACATTGCCTGTATCTAAAGCTTGCTTGAGCGTACTTCCTATACTTGAAGATCTAGGCCAAACTTTTTCTTTTACAGAGGAATTTCGATCAAATCCTCGAGATTGAATAAATGGATAATTTAATTTCGATTTAACTTGATTTCCAAAAATTTGTTCACTTTTGGTCAAAGGAATCTCACCAATATATTTACCATTTGGTACTTCCTTAACATCATCTTGTTGACCATAAATTCCACAAAACTGCTCAATAAAATCATAATGGGGTGATAATTCATCGTACGAAATAGGCCAGTTTGGTCCAAACCCATCTTTTTTTGCTGGATGAAAATCATCAGGAGAAAATCTTAGTGTAATACCTCCCCAAGTTAATGATCGCCCACCATATTGATTGCCTTGCGTCCAAAGAAAGGGCTTTTTTGTGGGACAGTTGTAAGGGTGCTTTAATTCATTTATATATAAATTAGGATTGTTTTTCCAATAACCAGGATGTTGACTTTGTTTCGCATGTTTTTTTGATAATAATCCTGATAATCTGTTCAAGGTAGCCTTTGGCTCATCATTAATAGCTTCTTTTCTTTCTATTTGTGGACCTGCTTCTATTACTAAAACTTTTTTCCCCTGTTCGGCCAATGTAAGTGCTGCTATTCCTCCAGTAGCTCCAGACCCAACAACTATTGCATCATAAGGATTTATATCCAAAATCTAGTTCGTGATTTGTAATGTCAATAAATATAGCATTCATCAAATAATTAATTTCATGATTTAAGCTTAAGAAGTTAGAATTTTATTGAATTATTTCCCAATATAAATGAGATTTATAATTCTAACTTTTTTAATAATTGTTCTAACCTTTCCTTATAGAGTCTCTGCCGCCTTAGATTATGGTAAGCAATCCTTATTAGGAGCAGACTTTTCTGGATCTGATTTAAAAGGTGCAACTTTTTATTTAACTGATCTACAGGATGCAAATTTATCGGATTGTGACCTCCAAAATGCGACTTTATACGGAGCGAAATTGAAAGATACTAATTTAAGTAACTCTAATTTAAGGGAGGTAACTCTTGATTCAGCTGTTTTAGATGGAACAGATTTATCAAATACTAATTTAGAGGATTCTTTTGCTTACAGTACTCAGTTCGAAAATGTAAAAATACAAGGAGCAGATTTTACAAATGTCTACTTGTCAAAGGATATTGTAAGAAATTTTTGTAAAGATGCCTCTGGAATAAATCCTTTTACAAATAGAGAAACTAGAGAAACTCTAGGTTGCGATTATATGTAAATTTATGCACATGAAAGTTCTTTTTTAATGCTTCTTTGCTTATAAAGTGAACGCCCAATAGGCCAACCCAAAATAGATAAACGTCTAATTATAGTATTTGAGTATTTAAAATTTAAGTTGTCTGAAAATTTTACGCCTAATTCGTTGAGAGTATTTATTAATAAGTTAAGCTCTTTCTTATTACCTATTTTCTTATCCAAAATAATAAAATCTTTTCTAGGCAGTTTATTCTCTAAAACTTTATTGTTTTTAGCAAAACCTACTTTAAGTAAATTAAATTTATCAGAGTAAAGAGTATAAATTATTCCACTGTCGAATCTATCTGTATCCGTGCCCAAATAAAATGGAGATGAAATTAATTTCCGATATTCTTTTTTTATTCGTTTGGAATTCATATTATGTGGCTTCATGTTGAGAAATTTCATATTTCTCTAATAAATTATTGACTTCTGCTAATGCAATCCTTTTTTGACATGCAGAGTCATATCTATTTATTGCTATTGAAGGTATTGACCCTTTGCTTTTCATTTCTCTTAGTCCAGTTTCTAAACATTGAAATGCAACACTAGATAGATCTCGTCCCTCTGCAGCAGCCCAAACCTTCAAGAGGTAATTAAGATTTGCTGGTACTGATATCTGAACTTTGTTCGAATTTGAAGTGTTTAAAGCGATATCATCAAGACTTATTTCTTTGGAGGAAATCGTTTCTTTAACTTTTTTCTTGAAAACTTTAACTTGACCTATAGCGTCTTCGTTATTTTTTAATTTCCTTTCTATTTCAAATAAGTCTTCTTCAGAATTAATTAAAGCTTCTAATGCCCACTTTGCGTCATCTTCCGAAATGGCTGTTTTATTAAGCCATTCATCTCTTATTTTTGACCAATTACTAGACATAAATATAATCTTATAACTATAGGATAATTGATTCTATATAGATTGTCTATAAATTCTATATAGATTGAATTTAGATTTTATAATTGTTGAATGTTTAACGTTGGGTGTTTAAGGCCAATTCTTTATGATTTAAGTAAAGAGATTTCACCAAAGATAAGGATTAATATTTCTTTAAAAACAATTTATTTCAAGAATTAGACATATTAAAAACTTTGACCTTAATTTTTTGTATTCCTTTTTTATAAAGCTAGAGGGAACTATCAGTCTCTGGGTTTTTGCTAGGAGGGATTTCTAAATTCTTTTGCTTCTCACTAATTCTATTGTTTTAATCTCTTTCAATTAGTTCAATTTTATAGCCATCAGGATCTTCAACAAATGCTAAAAGTGTTGAGCTATTCTTCATTGTTTTAGGCTTTGTTGTTACTTTACAGCCATTATCCTCAAGATTTTGGCAAGTGCGATGAATATCTTTTACACCAATAGCAATATGCCCATACTTATCCCCAAGATCATAGTCCTCTGACTTCTTGCTCCAGTTATGAGTTAATTCAATTACTGCATTATCTTTCTCTGATCCATAACCAACAAATGCCAGAGTAAATTCTCCATGAGGATAATCTTTTCTTCTTATTAAACTCATTCCTAATCTGTTTACATAAAAATCAATGGATTTATCTAAATCTCCTACCCTCAACATTGTGTGAAGTATACGCATATTAAGTTATTTACCTAATTCAATTATCTAATATTTAATGATCATTTGCCAAAAGTGATATGAATAATGGAATTTTATAAATTTAGTTTTTAGGAACTTAGGTTAAAGTAATGATTATAAGTTTAAGTAATTTATTGGATCAAATTTTTCAGCGAATTTCGTCAGTACTTTTGTACACATTACCATTAAAGGCATCAATACCTTTTGGATATTATTTATTTTATAAATATTCTTTTCTCAAAGTATTATTATTTTTAACTTTTCCAGTCGCAATAATTGAGAAGTCTTTACCTTTTGGGGGCTTGTTATTATTTTTAATTTTGTTTGCAGGATTAGTAAGAAATCCCCAAGTTCCTTATTTTATTAGATTCAACGCATGCCAAGCATTACTTCTTGATATCGCTTTGATAATAATTTCCTATCTCTTTCAAATTTTACCCTTAGTGGAATTAGGATCTATTGTATTTATACTTATACTTTGTATTTTTATATATTCTATTACTCAATGTATTTATGGAGTTGAACCTGAAATACCTTTTATTAGTAAATCTGTAAGGTTGCAAATTTAAAAATTTTTAGGGTGTTTACTTCTTTTAGCATTCATTTAAAATAGATTCCCATTTTTTCTGACTTGCTTGCAATGCTCTAATTGGAGGTTTGGTACCTCTTATTTCGAATGCTTTAATTAATGATTTGTTAGCTAGTAATCCAAGTTTCCCAGCTTCTCTCTGCCTTGAACATGTTTTTTCCCTAGACCCATTCTTGAGATTATTTTCTATCTCTTTAAGAATTTGACTAGCTTCATTCGATTTAGAATAAAAATCATTTATGTAAAAATCAATAGTTGTATCAGCTGAAATTTGATTTGGCGTGATGATGAAGATTAATAAATTAAAGAAAAATATAAGAATAGATTTCTTCACAATAATTCTTAGATAAATTCTTTCTAAATTCTAATACTAAATAAAATTTAGAAAAAATAACTTTTTAGGACTAATATTTATATAAGTCAGTTGAAGTCAACTTAGGGGTTTTCCTTAGAGTCCATATAGAATGAGTAGACATGAACTGATTTGAATAACTAATTCAGCAGGCAAATCATATTATCTCATATAAATACCAAACAATCTTCTTAATAAAAATCAATTTAAATTTCAAAAAATTATTTTTCTAAACAGGATTAACAAAAATATATTTTTTTTGGAAAAAATAAGAAATCAATACTAGAAAAGGGATAGTCAATATTGCCGCTAAATTTTTTTGAATTCCATTTTCATACATAAATCTAATTGATACATAATTCATAATCCAATTAAATGATGCTAATAAAATATACTTGCTAAGTTCTTTATAGGTTAGATTATTCATCTTAAATACTTTTTTACCATATAAGTAAAAACCTATTATTAAATTAGTGATTTGACTAATTATAGTAGCTAAAAATATTGTTATTACTAAGAGTAATAAATGAAGAACTAAATTTGTTACTAAAAAATTTGCTATTCCATAAAATAAAAATAATCTTTTTCTGCCTCTTGATAAAAGTTTAAAATATTTAAAATCCATTTAAAACATTATTTAATAGCTTAATTAATAATCAAGAAAAGAGAAAAATTTAATATGAAATAATATAATTTACCCATTAAATGTAAAACATAATTAAGAGAAAAAAATATTATTTTTACAAAGACAATATGGAGATATCCTAAACACATCACAAACACATTGAAAAAAAAATGTGATTAGATTTGAACTGATATAAATTAGATTTTGCTGAAAATCTGTTGGTTTACCACATATATGTTCACTTTCAGGAGGGTTATATTCAAGTTAACTATGGTTTTACCTAATTGAACACATATCACTTGTTATTAGAACGGAGGGGGTGGGATTCGAACCCACGGTACCCTTGCAGATACGCTAGTTTTCAAGACTAGAGCCTTAAACCACTCGACCACCCCTCCAAAAGGGTTATTCAGTTTTAACCACCTAAGTAGTATAGCAAAGGGAAGTGTAAGCTGCTCTCGCTTTACCTACTACTTTTAATGCTGAAAGTAGTAGGTTGATATTAACTTTTGGACTTGGAGGCAATGGGGCAGAAGGATTAGAAAAATTAGCAATGGCTAGAGCTGTAGCATTACATATAAATATACGATTTATAAAACTGAAAGATCGCCAAGTTCATGTTCAGGAATAATTGCTTTTATTTAATCTAAAGACAAATTAATTAGTTATTTCTTATTATTAAATTAAAATATTATGATTTAGCATTATCTACATAATTGAGCAAAATGGAAGATAAGCAACTTTTGTTTAAAGCTTCTTAAATATAAAAGATTTAAGTGTTCTTTTTGAAACTTCTACTTTCGAATTAATAATGTCTGCCATATTTGGCAAAGATTTATTTGGTTCTATTAAAGAAGACATTAACTTAAGCTAAAAATTTAAAACGATGAAGAAAAGACCAAAATTATTTCTAGAAATAAACGAAATAACTGAAGATTTTATCCTTGATTACAAAAACAAAAACTGGCAATTCTTGAATTTTCTATTAAAAAAAGAATCAATATTGGGAAAAAAGTTAGAAACTAAAAGTGCTGGAAAGTTAGAGGGGCATGATTTAGATCCATGGGTTGAATGGGTTACGATTCATTGTGGTAAACCATATAAGGATCATAAAATAAAATTTTTAGGGCAAGCAAAGTCATGTAAATTTCCTTTTGTTTGGGAACATTGGGAAAAAAATAAAGTCAAATACGTTTTATGGAATGTTTTTAATGGTTTTGTTAAAAAATCTGATTTTTGTCAAATTTTTCTTCCTGATCCATGGACAAAAATCAATTCAAAACCATTATTTTTAAATTTTTATACTTCTCCTACAAGAAACTTAGCTTCTTCTTATACAGGTTCAAGTTTTTTAAAAAAAATCTTTTACGGATTTTTATCAATTTTTCTATTTTCTCCAACTATAATTTTAAGAATTCCGTTATTAGTAAAATTATTGATATTATACGGAGTTAGATCTATTTCTTTATCAGACTTTTACATAATCTATGAATACTTACTAACTTTTTTAGGGTTAATCTTAATTAAATTTACCAAAGCAAAAAGAATAATAATAACTACAAATATAGTTGCTCATGCACAACATCATGCTTGGAAAATTAAAGGTAAGAAAAGAACTTGCCTTTGGTCGCTTTTTTTGATGGATAATTTACTTAAAATGACTTTTACTCATTTTCAAAAAACTCACGATATATTTATTATTAATGGGATTTCACAGACTAATGTAATTGAGAATAATGAATTTGATTATTTACCTTTAAATGGTCATAAAAAGTTAATAAATTCTCTTGGGATAAAATATAATAATTTAAAGCCTGGAATGACTCATGACGCTTTTCTTACTTTCAAGAATAAAAATGAAAAAGATGTAGCAAAAAATATTTTAAATTCTCTCCATATTAAAAAGGAAAGATTATTTAAAGTTTTTGATAATGGCTCTAAGAATTTGGAGTTTTATTTATCTTATAGGTCTAAAGTAAACAAGCATACAAAAATTAAGGGTATTAGAAAAGATTATAGATTTGATCAATTGTTTTATTGTTGTGGTCAAAGAACAGGTTCACACAAACAAAAAGGATTTATTATAGTGCCTTACTTTAAGGGGGGTTATGAAGGTAAAAAAGAATTTATTAAGAATCAAAAATTAATAAAATTTTTTAAATGAAATATTAATAATCTTTGGCTTTTTTCTTTTTTTTTTAATTAACTTAGGTTTATATTTTGAAAATATTTAAAATCAGATTTTTGTTATTATAAATTTGGTATAAATTTTGTTTGTGGTTGATTTTTCTAAACTTGAAAATATTTCTCCTTTGTATTCTTATTGGAAATCGGATCAGGATGATATCGATGAAAGAAATAGGTTATTAATTTCTAATAAGAATAGTAAGGCTTTATTTCTCTTCGAGAAAGAACCTTATAAGTGGGAGATATTATTTCAAAGCATTATAAGAGAAATAATAAATGGAGATGAATCTTCAATAAAAGGAATGAAAATTATATTAAATAGTCTTTCTAGTAAAGTACGAAAAAAAGTTTTAAATGATTTACTTGAGAATAAATTTATTAATAAAGATTGTTATTTAGAACTAAATAATCCCGTTGATATTAAATCAGAAAGTAAAAAGAATTTTCTTAGATTTATAAGAATATTTTTTGCTATATTTACAAACCCTTATGGCATTGTGATAAGAAGAAAAAAAACTCATATTTATGAGAAGACTGGATTTGTATTTAACTATTTAAGAAATTTATAAAGGACTTATAAATTTTTGTATCATACGTTTGAATTTCTTTTGAAATCATTGATATTTTATATATTCTAAATAAAATTTTGACATGACTAAAAAACAAGGAAATGAACTAGCTACGGTAAAGGTATATTTAAATACTGGAATAATTGCTACTTTAGTAGGAGTTGGTTTTCTAGCATCAACACTTATATTTGGTATTCTTTTTATATCATTAAAGTAGAAAAAATATTCAGTTATTAATTTAAAAAAAATTAAGGCGTATTTTTAATACTCAATTCTTCCTTATTGATTAAGGTTGATTATAATTAATATAATTTTACTTTTTTTAACTTAATATAATTAAAAACCTTATTGAATAAATCATTTCCAGATATAAAAATAAGGGTAATAGATAAAAAAGATGGATAAGAAACAATTCTTATTACTCTAATCCAACTAATACTGAATAGCATTTAAGGCTTTTACTTTGTATTTGCTAAGACGCATGTAAAATTAAATCAATAGAATTTAGTTTTATTTATTATGGGAGAAGCTAAGAGAAGAAAAGAATTAGGACTCCCTCCTAGAGAAAAACCTGTAAATTTAAAGCTCCCTGAAATTGATAAGAAAGCTTTACAAAAAAAAGTAAGGTCTGCATTATATAAATATCCAATTATTCCATTACTTTTTTATTTAGTAGCAATAACTATACTCGTTGGAGGATCAATTTATTTTTTAAAATTTTACAAAGTGTTTTAATACCCAAAAATGTAAATTTAGTTTCCCCTGTGAAAGTCTTTAAAACTAAATTTGGTTATTAATATTAATCATTAGAAAATCTAACTACTCTTTTTCATCTAACTTAAATATTAAAAAGATGATATTAAATTATCCTTTAGTTTAATTGTATTCTTTAAATTTGTATAATTTTACTTTCCTATAATCATTTTTTAGGCGATAACAATAATAACTCTTTATTATTTTTGTGATTTATCTTTCAATCTTTCTAATAATTCTTGGTATTTATGTATTTAAAGGACATAAGATTTATTTCATGTTTATTGATAAACTTTAGTAATAGAATCCAAAAAAAGTATTTAAATTTAACAAAATAATTCAGCTGAATTCATAAATAGTTTTCCTTACTAGAGCACGCAAGGAATGTTTATTGTCATCCTAGATGGAGAAGAAAAAGATCCTACAAGGCAAGGGGAATCCTATCATCCTAACCTAGAATATTTAAAAGAAATAGGTATAGATGTCAATTGAGAATATAAGATTAAACGCTTTCTAATTGCACTGGTCTATTAAATACGATTGACAGTCGATCTAACATAGAGGGATAAAAACTTTTTTAATGGAATTATTTTTTGTCTATTAAATCATTATTATTTTTAGAAGAAATATTAAAACATGAATAATTAAAAGAATATCTATTTAATTTTATTAATAAAAGATATAAATATAATTAAATAGTGAGAAAGTATGAAATATGAACAATAAGTCAAAATATATAGCTCCAGGATTATTTGGATTAAGAGAAAGGATCGCTTTTAAGGTAAGAAGTAGTATTTATAAAAAAATGGAACTTTTATTAAAACCAAGGAAATCTTGGAGTGTTCTTGATGTTGGAGTTACGAATGATAATTCATTTGATTCGAATTTTTTTGAGAAGATATATCCTTATAAAAATAAAATAACTGCTGTTGGACTAGAGGATGCAAGCTTTCTAGAAAAAAAGTATAAAGGACTTAAATTTTTTAAAGCAAATGCATTAAATTTACCTTTCGAAGATAATTATTTTGATTTGGCTTTTTGTTCCGCAGTTATAGAACATGTGGGCTGTTATTCCAATCAAATACAATGTGTAAAAGAATTATCGCGAGTAAGTAATTTGTGTTTGATAACTACACCAAACAAATCATTTCCACTTGAATTTCATACTTTAACATTATTTATTCATTGGTTACCACCCAGAATATTTAGATACTTTTTACGTTTAACAGGAAGAAAGTTTTTTTCATACGAAGAAAATTTAAATCTTCTTAATCAATTTGAAATCGAAAGTATTTTCGATAAGCTTAAAATAAATTATATTTCTAATCACTTTAAATTTTTAGGTCTTAGGACTAACCTTGTTTATATAATTTCTAAAAAAAATCTAAATAATTTTATATAATTATTTTTATAGTTATTTCATAAATAGATTTATTTTGAATCTATTTTAAATCAAAAGTATTAATAAATTCCAATGTCAGATCTAAAAAAGAAATATAGAGAATTAAGTTGTAAGTTATTAAATCCAAATGAAATTCAACAATTATCAAAATTACGGCCAAAATTCGTTGTTTTCGATACTTTAAAGTCTTGGATATTAATTTTAATTTGTTTTTTACTTTCAATAAGAAATACTAATATTTTTTTTAATTTGATAGCGTTAATAGTTATTACGACACAAATTTATTCTTTATTGATAATTGCTCATGATGGTTTCCACAGAAGACTTTTTCATAATAAAAATATTAATGATTTATGGAATGATTTTTTTATTTTAGGATTTATGGGGGCTATTACTAGAATAAACAATAAAAATCACTTAACGCATCATCTCAGGCTTTGCGAATTTGATGATCCTGACAGATATAAATATCAATCAAAAGGGAGATCAAGTATGATGGAATTCTTTTTTAAGATCTCTTCAATTCCTCTTATATTTTATTCATTCAAAAATATTTTTATAAAACCCTTTTTAAAAAACAAAAAATTTAATAACAAAAATAAAAAATATTTAACTATCCCCTCTTATTCCATAAGAGATATTTTGATCATATTTTCTTGTCAAACGCTTATATTTTATTTTTTTCTTAATTATTTAAGTTTTTTAAAATTAATTTATTTGTGGTTTATACCAATGGCACTCGCTCAATCAATTGATATATTTAGAGTTTTTTCTGAACATTCTCGTCCAATGATAGATGAAATTTCAGATAAATCATTAAGACTTTCAAACTTTAAGATAAATTGTCTTGAAAGATTATTCTTTTCTCCGCATAACATGAATTTCCATGCAACACATCATTTGTGGACTTCAATTCCTTATTATAATCTTAGAAAAGCTACAATTTTAGTAGAGCAAAATGCTATTAAAAGAAGGGAAATAATACTAACCTATAAAAGTTATTTTGAACCTATTAATAACTTTTATCAATATGTCAGATCTATCTAGAATTATGGATTCTTCTTTTAAAAATTATTTATCGCAAAATAAATTTCTTAATAATTGCATTTTATGTGAAAAAAAAGAATTCAAGAAATATTCATCAGGTTATGATTATGAATTGCAAACTTGCTCAAATAAATGGGAATTTTTGAAATGTGATAATTGCGGTCATATTCAATTAAATCCAAGGCCTATTAAAGAAAATTTAAAAATTATATATCCAATTAATTATTATTCGTATGAAATTAGTAAAAAATTAAATTATTTTATTCTTAGAGGTAAGGATATTTTAGATTTCTTAAAGTTAAAAAGTATTATTAGATTTTCTAATAATTATATTTCTACTTATTTAGATATTGGTTGTGGAGATGGTAGATATCTTAACCTTGTCAATAAAATTTGCAAAATACCTAAAAAAGAAATCTTTGGTACTGAAATTAATTTAAATAATATAGAAATATTAAAAAAAGAAGGCTTTTCAGTTTTTAATGAAAAAGAAAATTCTTTGAAATACATTAGGAAAAATTCAATTTCACTTATTACTATGTTTCATGTAATTGAACATCTTGAAAATCCTAAAGATTTTATTCTTCAAATGAAGTATTTGTTAGAAAAAAGGGGCATTATTGCAATTGAAACGCCTAATGTTGATTCTTTGGATAGCAGGTTATTTAAAAAGACCTATTGGGGTGGATATCATTTTCCTAGGCATTGGCATTTGTTTTCAAAAAAAACATTAACTAAATTAATGTTGGATTCGGGTTTTGAAATTATTAAAGTTAATTATCTTCCAGGACATTCTTTTTGGCTTTATTCTTTTCATCACTTATTTAAGTATGAATGGAATTTGCCATTTATAGCTAAATTTATGGATCCCATGAAAAGTAAACTATTTTTAATTATTTTTACGTTGTTTGATATTGTTAGATCTAGGTTAGGTTTTAAGACTTCATCAATAATGATAGTTGCAAGAAAAATTTCATAAATAATGATAACAATATTTTTTTCAGAATAAATTTTTTTATGGAATCTTATCTGAAACTTTTAAGTTTACTTTTAAAAATCTTATTAAACACAATACAAATATAATATGAATTCCAATACTATATCTTGGACCTCCAAGAAGTAATGAATGAAAAATTATATAAAACGTACCTGATAAATATAAAGTTCTTTCAATTCTGCTGAAGCCTTTAAAAATGTGAACAAAGAATGATGTGAAAAAAGCCGGTAAATATATAAAAAAGTGATACATATACCAAATTGGTTTAGTTACCCAAGCTCCTGAATAACTTAATACGCTTGCTTCATATAATGCACCAAGGTTTAGATTAATTTTTGTAATCCATAGATTTATAAAATAAGAAAAAATCTCAAAATCTGTGAATATAATCTTAAACATTTTAAAAATATTACCTTTGTAGCTATAAATTTCATCTATACCATAATTTGATAATAGATAATTATCAATTGCTGCAGCTATAAAACTGATATGTTGATCTTTTGCTAAAAGTAAATAATTTAACTTACTACCAGGATATCTACTATAAATAAATTGGTAATATATTAAATAGAAAATTAAACTAGGTAGGATTTGGACAGCAAGATCCTTGTATCCTTTTGGTTTTATTAAAAATATTGAGATGTAAAAGGCTATAAGACCAATAATGTATGTAGGCCTAATAAATGAGGCGAAAATCAAAAATAAAACGCGTAAATATTTTTTATCAGATGATATTCCTAAAGAAGTTAAGAATATGCATGTACCCATTGTCGAGACTGTAATAGTATCATTAATAAATGGAGGATATAGAGTTGCAATCGATAAAATAATACCTATTGTTCTAGGACCTATATATCTTAATTGGAGTTTATTAATTGCACTGAAACTACAAATAATGGTTGTAATACCCATAAATAATCCTAAGAGGAAAAATACAAATTTAGAACCAAATATTGTTATTGGTGATAGAAATATTACTGAGTAAAGGATATTTGGAATCCATATTTCGCCATTTACAATTCTTGAAATGTCACAATTATCAGTTTTATTTATATTTTTAATTACTTCACATTTAGCTAATGATTCTGAATAAATTTCATTAGATAGAGTTGAAGTTTTATCACCTAAAAAATTATGTGCAAATGTATGGTAGAAAGAAAAGTCCGAATTAGCCTCATATAAATTTCCGTTTTTAATAACGTAATAAAATATAGATATTAAGATGAATATTAAAACTGGTAAAAAAATAAACTTTACATTGTCAAGGTTTAAATTTTTAGACACAATTTTAATTTAACTTTAATATGTTTAACCTAATTGAAAGTGCAAAAATTTGAAGGGATATGAAACCAAGACAAACAAATATTGAGGAAAGCAAATAAATATTTTTTTCTTGTAATGAGTATCCCGTTAATGTAATTATGAATAATAATAAGCTAATTATTACTGGAATACTTAAAAAAGTTAGTATTGAAATTTTTAGTAATTTCTTATAAACCCTTTCAATATTTTCCTTGTTTTTTAAAGTATTTTTTGAAACTCTATTTTTTAAGATAATTTTTAATTCAATATATTCTCTTAGGAATGATATAGAACAAAACATACAAGCAAGACTAGCTATAAGAGTATTAATGCCAGTAAAGTAAATAGAATCAAAAATAATAAACCTAAAAAATAAAAAGATAGATATGATTCCTGAAATTAAAGATAAATTTAAGTAACTTTTTCTTGGTGACATACTTATCATTAGTGCCAAATGTCTCCAACCGTCTTTCCATGTATTTAAATGGGAAGTCCTTTCTTTAGGAGATTTTTTTAAAGTTGTACTTACTTCTCCTATCTTTAATTTATAAATACTGGCTAGAGCAATCATCTCGCTTGCAAATTCCATCCCATTAGTTTTAAGGGGGATATTCTGGAATAATTCGGTTTTTAGAAGTCTAATCCCACAATGAAAGTCCTTGACATTTACATCAAATAGATACTTTCCTATTGATGATAAAAGAGGATTGCCAAGGAATTTATGCAGAAATGACATAGCCCCTTTTTCAATTCCTTTATCAAATCTGTTACCAATAACTAAATCTAGATTCTTTTGCTCATAAAGATTAAGCATCTCTCTTAAACAATCAGGATCATAAGTAGAGTCTGCATCAAGAATGAGTATAAATTCTTTTTTTGCACTTGCTATTCCCTTCCTTATTGCTGAGCCGTATCCTTTTATTTTTTCTTCGATTACTTGTGCATTATTTTGTTGAGCAATTTTTTTAGAATTATCTATAGATCCGTTATCAATAACTAAAATTTCATAATCTTTTATAAAAAATTTATTGGCTGAGTTATGGCATGAAATAATTGTATGCTCTATATTTGATTCTTCATTTAGACAAGGAATGACAAAACTTACTGAATATGAATCACCTCTAAATTCGTTAACTAGTTTCATTATATTTTTCTTAAGGATAAAAATTTTTAAGTATTTTCTTTTCGATAATCTCCATTTTTGTGCCTAATCTCGGAAAGTAGTTTTTGTCTTTTATGAGGATTCTTGTGTGATGCTTCAAGCCTTTTATTTTACTCAAATATATTTATATATTAGATTAAAAATATAAGAAAAACATCACTTTTCAGTAAAATGCTATTTTTGTAAACTAGGGAAATAAAATTGTTATAATAGTCCAACCTCTGTAGCTAGATATATTATTTAATAACAATCAATAAAATTGAATAAAAAATAACAGTAGAAATTATTGCCATTGCTATTAAAGGTAAAATTATTCCAGAATTTAACCATCTTATAAATCGAAGTTTTCTGTTAATAACTCTTTCCATTACTTCTGATTTTTTAAATATAAGTTTTTTGAAATTGGTTTGTCTTTTGAAAAAAACAATAATAAAATGATTCCAAATAAACTTGAGAATGTGATTATTAGTTGAAAAACTTCAACTAATTCAACATTTTCAAAATTAAACATGCTAAATAAATTAGAATATTTATTTCAAATTTAACAATTATTTAGGATAATCAAAAGAGTAATCTTTCTTATTTTATTTTCAAGATTTGTTTTGATTTATCTTAAAATTTATAATAAGCAATGAAAGCTTCTTAAATATTTCAGCTATATTATAAGAATTGTTTGAGATCCGTCTTTGTTATCAGTTACGGTTATTTTTTGATTTGGAAATAATTTAGAGAATAATTTTTTTAATTCTGAATTTTCATCAGATTTGATACTTTGTGAAAAATCTGCATTAATTTTCCAATTTTCATCTACATATAATTCTTTCTCATTATTTTGTTCTTCCATTAAGGCTCTATTCATAATATTGAGTAGGAATTCTGAATTGTGATCTTTTTCATTTCTAGAATTATCTAATTGATTTTTAATCATTATTTTAAAAACTTCTAAGGAAAATATTGTATTAAATTGATCAACAAAAATGTCCTAATTACTTTAATAAGAGTTGAACAATTTTTATTCTAACAAGTAAGAATAAGTTTACTTTGAGATTATTAGCAAAAGGTGAAAATCTAATTTTTAGATTAATTAATCGCCTGATCTTATATTTTAAAAATAACCAAAATTTTGTGTGGTAAATTCCTTTTAAATATAAAGTGGCAAGATTGATGAGAGTCTAAATTATTATTTTTAGTGATTAGAACCTTTTAATGGAGGTTCCCATTTACAACTAATTTTACATTCTTCTAGGGATTTCTCCGAACCATTCTTAAGTTCGCAACTACGTAGACAGTCATAAAATGCATATTTAGGGTCTAATTCATTTTTGAATAGTTTATCTCTAAATGTATTCATAATTGAAATCCTTTTTCTTTTTTTTCAAGTTGATTAATCAATTTGTCCAACCAAATTGTGTTGCTAACATTTTTTGTGTTGTTAACATTTCCTGTATTTTTAAAGTATTTGGTTTTAAACGTACTCATGAAGTTATACCTTAAATACGTGAAGTTAATTTAATTGCAATAATTGAGATTAACTAGAGCAAAAATACTGATTATGAATATAGTGAAATATTTAATATAAAAAATTAATTAGTAAAAATACTCTGGCACAAATTTTTTTCTAATGATATTTTTATTAATACGTTCATCCAATTAACATATCTGGACGCATGACATGAGAATAGGGAACGGGATTCTCATTAACTGCTTAAGGTCATGAATAACCTCTTACAAATTAGGGCTAAAATAAACAAAGCTGCAAAACTAAAGCAAGCTCAACTTTTGGCAACTAAGAATGGACAAGTTACTCCATATAGAATATCGGTTTTTAAAGAAAGAGTTAAGGCAGCTCAAAAAGATTTAGAAACCCTAGATTCATAATATAGAATTATTACTTTTCAACTGATCTAAATTAGAGGGGTAAACCCTCTTTTTTTAGGGACAAAGCTTTTTTAAAAAAATAAAAAATAAAAAAGTAATAGAGTTATAAAATTAACTAAAAAGAAATCTATATATTATTAGTGAGATTTTATAAAACAGCTAAATCATCTGAAATTTGTACCTCTAATTAATTTTATGAAAATAAGGAATTGACACTAAGTTGTGTTGTTGTATGTTGAGTTTAAGTGAATAATGTTTATGAAAAAAATAAATAAAAAATATGCTGAAATAATGCGTAAAGCAGATAATGCTGTTGGAAGAAAAGAAGTAGTTAGATTACTAAAAGAGGCTGCACATATAAAGTCAAATTTTGATGAAAATTTTGCGGCTTAAAAAATAAAATAATCATATCTCAAACTTAATGTAGTATATATATAATTTTAAATTAATTTGTTTGATGACTAAAGGTTATTGGCTCGTTACTACAACTGTTACTAATCCAGCTTTTGCTGAATATGTCGAAGAATTTCAACCTTGGGTGAAGTCATTAGGTGGTTTAGTATTTGCAAAGGACATCGACAGTCAAACGGTTGAAGGAAAGGGTGGTAAATTAGCAGTGATCATTCAGTTCCCATCAAAGAAAGATGCTGTTGATGCTTATAAAAGCTCAGAATATCAAGAGCTAAGCAAGTTAAGGTGGGCTAACTCAAAGGATACAAATATTACTATCATGGAAGGAGGTTTAGTTCATTAACAATATTTTTTTATATATTATTTTAATTTCAAATAGTAAGCTTTTTATAAAAATGGATCTAAAATAAGGGGTAATTATCTACTTGTTTATGCCTTGCGATGTTACTTCTGTGTTTACTTTTAAAATTCAGAGTACCTTCGATGAATGGTCAGCAATATTTGATAGTGCAGAAGCAGATAAAAGACATTCTGAATTTGATATTAAGCCGCTTTTTAGAGGCGTAAGCAAGGAAGATCCTCAAAAAGTTATCGTTATTCATCAAGCTCCAGAAGGTAATGTTCAAAAATTTCTGGAAGCAAACGGAGACTGGATGGCTACTCATAGAGTTGACCTATCAACAATGCAAGAATCCTCTTGGAATACTTCTCTAAGTAAGGAAAATTGTTGTGATTAATAAATAAATACTTACTACTTACAGGACTAGTGTAATCAATCTCTTATTTATATTTTTAACTGAATTTTATATCCACTCCTAGATAACTCCTTTCTTGTCTGGGATTCAAAACAATAAAAATAGAGAATCAGGGGAACTATCTAGCTTTAATTCAATTATATATAGATAAGATTTTAAACAGATTCCTACTGCTACCTAAGCAGTTGGCGGGTTTCTCATAAATCCTTAAGACTTGAGTTATAGCTTGGATGAATGATAATATCGCAATAAGTTTGAGACTAGATATTGATTTGTATTAGCTTGTATGTAAAAGTTATAGCCTCCTCAAACGATCTATCGATCCTTCAAATAAATATATCGCTCAAAGGATAGCTTTTTTTTGACAGTGTTCTAAAATTAACTTATAAAATACCATTGTTTAATGAGAAAATTATTACTCTTACCTTTGTTTTTTGGTTTAGTGTCTCCAGCTATTGCTCATAATGAAGCTAATGGTGGTTGCGGTAATCATTGTGTTGCAGAATTAAGTTCAAGTATTAATCCTCGATTTAATTCTAATTCTACTAATAAACCAAAAAAAATAATTATCGAGGAGATTAGTCAACCTTCATCAATTGATAATCAACCTTCATCAATTAATAATCCAATAGATGAACTTAATTCTAATGTAGAGAGAAATGCTGAAACAAATAACTATATGGCTATATATATCGTACTTGGGATATTATTCATAATAATTCCTTTAGTTATATGGAGGTACTTTACTAAATAAATATAAGTTTGTATTTAAATGAGAATTGACTGCGACAGGAGCTAAAAAGAATTATTGGATTTATTAAAATCTTAATTATTTCAATAATATTATTCATAGTTATTATTTATCGAGGTTGATTATTTTCACTACTTTGGCATTATTCAATCAAACGCTTACTATTCGCATCTCTATATATTAAGTACAATTATAATTCGATCTAAAATAGCATTGCTAAAGCTCTCTTTTTTTTATGGAAAATAAATTTTACCAATGGTGGAAGAATCATAGAAGAGTAATAACTTTTGGTTTGTTTCTATCCATTTTTGCTTTTTATCTTAGAATACCTTTTGAGAAGGAATCAAAAGTAAAAGATACCTGTGCGAAACTAAATTCAAGCTATCAAATCACAGGTGATGAAGCGATGAAGAAGCTTAATTTAAATGAAATAAAAAATTATTCTAATCGCGAGTTGGCTAACTATTACTGTGAGAGATATTTAGGTATTAAATAACTGAAGATGAAACTCTTACTATTCGACTATATATAGTCGATTGACATTTGATATAAAATATACAAATAGATACTCTGATTTTTTATGAATAAAGCATTTATTGCTGAAAAGTTAATTACACTTCTTGCTTCATTAATATGATAATGAAAAACTTAGGTTTATATATCGCTCTTGTTTTTATCTTTTTGGGAGTACTTATTTATGGAGATGATTACTCCTCTTGGGAACGGGAGAGAAAAAATAAAAAAATTGCAGAAGATGGATTACAAAGATTAGCAGATAATTATGGATTGAAAATAAAAAATCCAATAGAAGATTTTAATCAGTGTAGTTATTGGTATGCTTATTATGAAGCAGGCATTAATCTTGGATTTTCTGATGAAAAGTTAAAAAATAAAGATAAATTTATGGTTCAATGTATCCCTGTAATTCAAGAATTGTTAAATAAATGCCAGGCTGAAGAAACAGAACTAGAAGGGAAAGGAGATTCTTCTCTTGTTCTTGAAAGAAGATGTCGCGCTGAGGCATTAGATCCATTAATAATAGAAAAATGAAACGATTATTACTTAAAAAGATATATTAAATAAAACTGAAAGTCGATCTAATAAAATTAACGACAATTTGATTACAAACTACATAGCTTTGTATTTTAGAAAAGAGACTCTAGGTTTGTAACCAAATAGGTAAAAAAATAGATCTTCTATTTACAGATTATTTTTATAGTGAATAGAACATATAACGCTAAATCTGTAAGGCGACAAGTGTCCCTCATCTGTTGTCACTTGGATCCGATAAGTTGCAGTGGTTGCTTACCGCCTTTACTGGTAGCACCTTTAACACCTTTCATTCTGGCACAAAAAGATTTACTTCTTTTAGCAGCTAACAAGAAAAGGACTAGCTCTTAAAAAATGGAAGTGTAATTAATCTTCTAGCTTTCTATCTTCCAATATTGCTTGTATTTGTATTGCCCTAGTTTTGCATTGGTTAACAGTTTCTTGGGCTTCATTGTGTTTTTTTACTACTTCCTGTAATTCAGTTTGTAGTTCTTCAATTGTAGGTTTTGTCATATTTTAAAAAGGTTTGCCAGTAGCAGTAACAGGTGTATTTATAAGAGCAATATTATCTTCTAATGCAGCGCAATGTGGAAATCTCATGATCACCTCCTAAAGATTGTTTTTTAGTCGGTCAGTTTTTAGGCTATTTCAGATGTGTTATTATTCATCTCTTCAAGTTTATTGATCATTTCATCTAACCATTCTGTATTTTTTTGTTCTTGTCTTTTATGGTTCTGGCTGTTTTGAGTACTCATGAAATAAAATTATGTCTAAAGTTTGCCTAATTTATCTAGATAATTTATTTTTATCAATGAGCAAAAATGCGGTAAATCTTAGAAATGATATTGAAAACTTCGGGAATTATTATTATTAAAACCTAAAAAAGCTAAATTCTTTTATTTTTTCTGGAGCATAATCTGAAATTCCAAACTGGATACATTCCATTTTTTCATCAGTTGAATTCCTTGATAGGAAGTAAAAAAAATATCTCAATTGGCACGACTCTATTTTAAAAAGGACCAAATCACCTCCAACTCTCTTCAATGTTAGTAAAAAGTGACTGTAATCAAAAAAATATAGTTTGTGAATATCCTTTCTTTGAATTGGTTTTTAAGATTCCAGTCCACAGTATTCTTAAACTCTAACTATTACCACCTATAAACTATTCCCTTACATTTAATGGGTTGAAGAAATGAAAGTTTTTTAGACAATCTATCGAAATTTATAGGGATAAAACCCTCTTTTTCAACTTACTTCTTTACCTTCTTATTCATCTTCTTTAACTTCACTTTTTCTCTCATCTTCCGGGTTCTCTTGTTCTTCTATTAATAATTCTTGATTAACGATACTTTTTTTATCATCTTGAGGTTTTATTTCCTCTTTTTTTAGTTCAGCCTCTTTGATCTTTGGTTTTTCATCTTTAACTTCGACTACGTTCAACTCTGATGTTTTAGAGGCAAACTTACCTTTAATGAAATTGAATATGAAAATTAGAATAGGAACATGAGCTAAGCCACCTATGATTACTTTAGTTTGTGAATAAGCCATTTATTTAGTTGAAAATATCTGCAATATTTAAGCATGAATTTAATTTGTTGATGCCTTTTATTAAGCAGTTAATTTTTTTTATCAATTCATGTCGATCTAAAATTTGTGGGATAAAACTATTTTTATGCAAAATTCAATAATCAAAGCATTTTTATTTTTAATTGCTTTAAGCACGTCTATTATTGCTGTTGAACTTATACCAGTAAATATGGTTAATAAAGGAAAGTTGTTATGTGCAGAATATAACTCTGAAGCTAGGAATCAAGAACTAGCCAAAAGAAAACTCAGGTTATTTGTGGGGAAAAGTAAAGATATAGGAGCTTATTGCAATAATCTTTAAATGAAACTCTTAACTACCTTTCTATTAGGTCCTCACTGACAGCTAGCAAAGGGTACCAACAATTAATTACTGCAGTATGGCATGTTGTAGAGCCTTAATGGTAAGTAGGTATAAAAACTCTTGATTTTTATTATCAGAGATACTAAATAAATAACATGTAAAAGGAGGTTATTCAATGACCCACTTAGGATTAGAGCTACTTATATTGACTGTTTCACTTATTTATTTTGGTGTTTTTATGACACAGAATTTTTATGAACAAGGTAAAAGAGCTCATCTACGCAAAAACATTTTTTGTAGTAAATCATTAAATAATCCCTATTGCCTTGCAAAGTAGTTGTGGATCAGAAATTCAAGAACATGGAGGTTAATTATGAGTTGCGGAAATCCTATTAAACATAAGATCCAAAATGCTTTTAATTTTTTTATTCAAGCAATTTCATTTGAAAGAAAATTAAGTGATGACCAAATGGAATGTATGCAGTTTGGAATTTGTGATTATGCTCCAAAACAAATAGAAGAAATACCTTTTTTCATTACTAAATAGATTACTCAAGGCAAAAGCATTTAGACAGTTAACAAATTAAGCCCCCTATTCGAAATTTGAGAATAGTTCAAGATTAATAAAACATTTCCATGACTGATACTGACTAAAGGTCCGAACCGGCGACCTACTGCCTTCAGTTAAATAGGTTATGAAATGATAGTTTTTTTGACATTCGATCTAAAATAGAGTTATAAAACTCTTATTTTTTTATGTCCTCTTCAATGAAAGATTTCTTGGATAAATTTTTTGATTTATGTAGAGAATATCAAGAAGAAATCCCTCCTCAAAAAATGGCAGAAATTTTAAGGGATTATGCTGATAGATTAGATGGTTGAGGATTCTGAGCATCTTGAATAAGATAGTGGAGCATATTGAAAGTCTAGAAAGAGAGCGAGGATTGCTTAATCACCAAACCGATGATGCTTTCGAACTGCTTGGTGAACATCCCATCTACAGTGCATACCTTCTGGGAATATAACTAGGTCACCTGCACCAAACATTACAGGTTGTCCTCCCTTAGGAGTTACCGTCACTTCTCCCTCAATCAATAAACAAGTCTCTTTATTGTCATAAGTCCAGTCAAAAGAAGCCAGTTTTTAATTCCTACTTCCTCAACTGTACTTTCTGGACAAGCTTTATTGATAGATGGATCAGTTAATTTGATTTAGAAACTTTCTACTCCTTTCATGGCTTGCATTTGAAAAGAAAACTTCTGGAGAAGAGATTTCTAAAATCTTTCCTGAATCAATAAATAAAACCTGATCACTTACTTCCATAGCAAATTTAATTTCATGTGTTACCACAATCATAGTCATACCTTGATCAGCAAGCCTTCTCATTGCATCAAGTACTTCATTAATACGCTCTGGATCCAATGCGCTAGTAGGTTCATCAAATAATAATAATTCAGGTTTTAAGGCTAAAGATCTTGCAATAGCAACTCTTTGTTGCTCTCCACCACTAAGTTGACCAGGGTACTTTTTCGCATGAGACTCTATTCCCATTTGACAAAGTAGCTTCATCCCATACTCTTCTGCTTCTTTTTTATTACGTTTTTGAACCTGGATCGGAGCAAGTGTTATATTTTCTAAAATTGATAAATGGGGAAACAAATTAAATTGCTGGAAAACCATACCAACTCTACGTCTAATTCTTTGAATTTTTCTTTCGTCTGAATCTGCGCTAATTTTTATACCTAAAACATTTAATTCACCTTCATCAAAAGTTTCAAGACCATTAATGGTCCTAATCAGTGTACTTTTACCTGATCCCGATGGACCCATAACTACGAGAACTTTACCTTGATCTAGGGTAAATGAAACTTTATTAAGAGCAAGAATACCTTTGGCATATGATTTAGTAAGATTTTTAGCGGTAAGTATTGGCTTCATAGATATAAAATTAATATCCTTTGTTAATTGTCATTTTTTGCTCTAGTTTTTTTGAAACAAATGCCATAATTGTGCAAAATAGCCAGTAAACCGACGCTAACCATATATATACTTCAATATATTGTCCTATGTATTCTGGATTGGCAAGAATACTCCTACTTACCCCAAGTAATTCCATCAACCCTAAGATAGACATTAAAGATGTATTTTGAAAAAGCCCAATTAAATGGTTTGTAATAGCTGGCAAGGCAACTCTTAAGGCTTGAGGAATAAGTATGAAAATATTGATTTGATATTTGTTTAAACCAAGACTTTTAGCAGCTTCTATTTGATTATTAGGTATTGACTGTAATCCCCCGCGAATATCTTCAGCTATATATGCTGAGACAAAAAACGTAAATGCTATTATAGCCCTCCAGACACGATCTATTTCTAAACCGACAGGTAGAAATAAAGGTATTAACAATTGTCCAAAAAAAAGTACGGCGATAAGAGGAACAGCTCTCATTACATCGATATAAAAAGAACATAATTTCTGAATTAAAAATATTGAACTTCTTCTGCAAAGAGCTAATAATATACCAATTGGCAAAGAGAAAAGAATACTACAAGAAGTTATAAGAATTGTTAGCGTTAATCCACCCCAATGACGGGTCATTACAGGATTTAAGCCCAAACCACCATTTAGCAAATAAATTCCTAATGGTACTGTTCCAATCCATCCAAAAATTAAATTTTTACGAAGCCAATTCCATTTGGGCCCATAAACTGTAATAAATGTAATAGATAAAAGACTGAAGAACCAAAGAGTAGGTCTCCATTGCTGATCGATTGGGAAGCTCCCAAATGCATATAAATTAAGATTTGATGTTACAACCTTCCAATTTGAATTTATAAAAATCCAAGTTAAAAGATTGAAAATTAATGAAATTAAAATCACAAAAAAAATAAAATTGCAGAAATTATATTTTGATTTTGATAATAAAAATTTTTTAAGTTTTTGAAATGAATTTGTATTTAAATTTGGATTTATATTATTCATTAATAATTCATATCCCTGATTTCATTATTGATTTATCAATGATTCCCATTACTTTTGTTATTAATAAATTAAGGATTAAAAAACTACAAAGTAAAATTATAAAGCACTCTACAGCTCTTCCTGTTTGGTTTATTATCGTGTCATTTATTGCATAAATATCTGAATACCCTATAGCTATTGCGAGTGTACTATTTTTTGCAAGATTTAGATATTGACTAGTAAGTCCTGGAATAAAGGCTGGTAATGCTTGCGGTATTATTATTTTAAAAAATCCTTGTTTTTCAGAAATACCTAAACTTCGAAAAGCTTCCCATTGACCTAGAGGGACAGACTGAATCCCACCTCGAATTACTTCTGCAATAAACGCGCTTGAGAATATGCTTAAACCAAATAATAATGCTGAAAACTCGGGAGATAAATTAAGTCCAAATAACTCTATCCCTTTATTAGAAATATTAAATATATTACTTATACTCAAAAAAGAATTATTTCTCATATTCAAAAATCCAACAAAATACCAACACATAAGTTGAATTAAAAGTGGAGTCTGTCTAATAACTGTAATGTATCCAGCCGTAATAATACTAAAAAATGAATTTTTTCCTACTCTCAAAAAACCTATTAACGTTCCAATACAAGTTGCTAAAACAAGAGATGAAATAATAACTTTCAAGCTATTCATCCATCCAATAAAAAGAGCCCATGCATAACTGTCCGATGGACTATAGGGCAAGGGATGTTCTGCCAAAGAAAAGCTTGCCGGCTTTGTTAACCAATTAAAATTGAATCCTAAGCCGGTTCTTGCAAGATTTATAATTAAATTATTAATTAATATTCCTAAAAAACCAAGAAAGGCAAACACCAAAAGTATCTGAAAAAATTTTTTTTTATTTTTACTCATTCCTCAATATTTTGCAATTAATTAAATGGTGGAGAGATATGTAAACCACCTTTACTATAAATTTCATTCAATCCTCTTGGAATAGGGACATCACTATCTCTCCCAAGATTTCTATCATATATTTCACCATAATTTCCAGTAGCTTTTATAACATTAACTACGAAGTTATTGCTTAATCCGATTTTTTCTCCTAAGCCTCCATCAACTCCAAGAAATCTTCTTAATGATTTTAATTGTGGATTATTTGTAGCTAGCTGAACCTTATCAGCAATATTTGATTGGGTTATACCTTGCTCTTCAGCAGCAATTAAAGCAAAAACTGTCCATCTCATAGCATCTGCAAGTTTCTGTTCAGACCCATCTGATGCGGGTGCTAAAGGCTCCTTACTTAAAACATCATCAAGAATAATATGATCTTTTGAATTCTTAAAACCTGATCTAGCTGCTGCCAATTGAGATCGATCAGAGGTCATCGCTTGACATCGACCTTGTAGATATCCTGCGACTACCTGATTAAGATCTTGATATTTAATTGGGGTGTAAGGAAGCGAGAGACTTTCAAAAGTGTCATTAATATTTTGCTCAGTAGTTGTTCCTGAACCTACACATATAGACTTATTTGCAAGTTCTTGAATACTTTCAATACCGCTATTCTTTTTAACCATTAATCCTTGCCCATCATGAAAAACTACAGGAGCGAAAGTTAAACCATTTCCTCCAAAAGAATCTCTACTAAGAGTTAAAGTAGTGTTCCTTGACAACAAATCAATATCTCCTGTTTTAATAGCTAAAAATCTTTCAGCAGCGGTCAGGGGTCTAAACTGAACTTTTTCTGAATCTCCTATTATTGCGGCAGCAAAGGCTTTACATATATCTACATCTAATCCTTTATAACTACCGTCTCTTTCAATAAAGCTAAAACCTGGAATTTTTCCGCTTACTCCGCAAATTAATTCATCTCTTTTTTGTATTAGGGATAGCCTAGAAATATTCTTGTTTTGATTACTAGCACAACTAGTTAAAAGCAAACCAAAAGCGGCAATTCCAAAGAAAAATCTATTTATCATATTTTTTAATAAATTAACTATAAATTTTCTTAATTTTAATGCGCATGTCAATTAATAAACAAAATTTAGATATTCTCACTTATACCTAATCATATTTTCATTGGTTTATTAGTCGCACATAATTTTTCCCAACATTCTTTACTAGCAATGCAATGTTCATAAGATGGATTACGTTTCCTATAAACACTTATTGCCATGTAAGTTGGAAATCCTGATTCACTGAAATACCAAATGGTTTTTGTTTCTTCATCAATAATTCTTTTCATGATTAAAAGGCATTGTTATTAATTTAAGCACTATGTCGTATCGGGGGTGGGTGCCGAATTAAGTAAAGGTATGTGCCTAGTTTTTCTCCTTTTCTCTTAATTCTGGAAAGCAATTAGCAATATGGATTAACTCATAGACCTCTGTACTATCATATTTTTTATTTGGCACTCCACTTCCTAATTCTATACCCTTAGATTTCATTTTCTCCAATATTAATTCTTGCCTTTCTTGGCTTGTCATTGCTTTGTATTTTTTTCTTTTTTCTTCCTTATTCAAAATTAATAACGCTAAAACTATAGTACAAATACTAAAAATTAAACTCCAATTCTGAGATTTAATTTTCAATTTAGAAATACTCCTTATATATCTTGAGTAATCTTATATAAATTATCAACAATATTAGTACTATTTAAACGCCAGCAAGAACTGTATTTGTGTGATTATGCCAAAGCTCCTTAAAAAATTCTATATTCATTTAAAGAATTGGATATGCTATCCAACCAAATAAGGTGTAATTAATAATGACAGCCATAAATCCAATCATGGCAAGCCGACCATTAGTCCTTTCTGCAATAAACCAATAGCTATCTGGCCATTCAAAATTTTCTCCCATATTGGATATTTGACCTTCTGAAATTGGAGTCTTTTTAGGAGTATTTCCCTGATCAAGATAATAATTACTATCTGGGTAAAAGCTTTCGCTTGACATATTTTCTGATTTAAAATCAACCATTTTATTAGAAATTTGATTTTAAATATCCTAAAAAGTATTTATTAATTATGTTGTTTTTAGTTCCTAAAACCACACTATTAAATTAATAACAATAGAAGGACAATATAGATGTAAATACAGGAGGTCTTATGAAACTCATTACTCCTTTCACTATCCTCAATAAAAGCTTCCACGAAATAGACTTTATAAGAGCAGCAATGAAAAAAAGAAATTTAGCATCTGAAAGATTGCATGAAGATTATAGAAAAATACACAAAACTCACCAATTTGCTTAATTAACTAGGAGGTTTTTTGTCAGGTCGATTATAGAATTTATCATTTTTCTTTCTTTTTGATCTCTTATAAACCGCAAAAAGCCTAAAAATACTAAAGTAATTAATAAACCCTCTAGGAATAAAGGAACATTAATCATAGAAGGGAATTAATGGTAAGGCTCTTCTCTTTTCAGCCTCCATATAAAGAAAATACAAAAAATAACCTCTAGTAACTGTTATACAAGCGGTTAGAAATGCTACAGCGACACATATAGGGCAATGTGGAAATCCCATATTTAAAGTTTTTTGTTGATTATATTATTGAGAATCTATTAATATCAATAAGCAGAAATACTAAAATGCTTGATGTCACTAGCATCTAGTCACAAATATATACATTAATATAGTGCGATATAAAGGCAAAAAAGATACTTTTAGCGAATTTAAGACGATTTATCGCCAATTGAAATGTTTTTTACTGTTTATTTACCGATTCTTTTTACAGCAGCCCTTGCCTTCTCAAGAATATCTCTTTTTAAGGGGACAAAGCCTTTCTAAAAGTTGCTACTTGGCTAGTCCTATTTGCTTCAACAATTTCAGGTATGGTAAAGCCCAACTTCCCAAGGTAAGTGAGACTTTCGTATTTGAAGCAGTTGGAGTTAATAATTTGGAACGAAAAGAAAGCAATCTCTGGATTTGTTTGATAGTTCCTGCTTCTAAGTTATCCAGACGCAATTCTTTGCGAGTAGCTCGGTCTTTCTTCTGGGGCAAATAGTTCTCCACGAACCACAAAACTTGATCTAATTTTGATTTCTTTGTGGAGACTTTTAATTGCTTGGATGTTTCTAGAAACATCTTTTCCTTTTCTCGTTATCGCTGAATCAAATTTGCCATCTATTTATTTGATAGCAATAGCAACTCAGTAAATCTTATGTTGAATTAACAATCTAGTATCAGGCAATAAATATTCTATAAATTCCGAAATTTGCTCTTTTGTAAAATTTACATTCAAATATATTATTACCTTATTTTGAAAAAGCACTTGCTACAACATTCATAATTTATATTTTTCTAATGTAAAAAAAAGAAAAAGTAGTCCTTAGTACGATATAAAAATAATACTTTAGGCAAGAAGGGGCTAAAAAAATAGCCCCTCTAGGTGAAACTCTTCCAAAGAAACACCAAGTTTATTTATATGTCATTAAAAGAAAAAAAAACTTTAACTGTTATCTTCTTTAACTTTACTTAACCATATTTATTCGAATAAAAAAAAGAGAAGTTTAAGTTCTCTTTAAATTTATCTTTTAGCCGAGTGGAAACTATAGAAGAAGCAAGAATAGAATATGACAAATCAAGCTTCATTTTTATTGCTGTTGAAGTTCGTCTTTTCTTTTCTTAAGTCTTTTATATTCTTCATGTAAAGATCCAAGTTGCCAAGCATCTCTAAAACCTCTTGGACCTTCCAAGAGGAGTCTTACTACTTCAGTTTTATGAGCCTTCATATCCAAAAATTCTTTTTGCCAAGTAGTGTCATCCCATTGAGTGCTCATACTTTGAAATTGCTAAATATATATCAAGACTAATTATTTTCTCACTAAATATCTATTATTCCAGAGTTCTCAGATTGCAATCCCTCAAGATTATTAAGCCGTACACAAAATAATAACAATAATTCCTATTATTAGGAAAAAACAAAATTACAATGAAATCAATTCTTGCGAGTAAAAGAGCAAAAGCAATATTTTGTATTGGTGCAATAGCTATTGGTATTGGTGCAATTTCAAAAAAGTTTATTAGCTATCCAAATGGAGGTTGCATGAAAGGTTCTCTAGAAATGACTTTAAATAAAGAAATAAAAGATATTAGACATATTTAGTTTTAATTTCCTTCTGATAAAGGGATGAGAAGGGTTTTATTTATTTACTACTTTTCCACCATACTGTCTTACTATTTTATCTAACAAAATTCGCATATCTTTATTTTTAAGTTTTTCTATTTGCTGCAAATTTTCAAGAAGATCACATATTTGATCCTGTGTGTCTTCATTTAATTCTGAAACTGCCATTAAAAAAAAAGAGGGTTTTATCCCTCTATGTTAGAGCGAGTGTCAATAAAAAGTTTTTGAATTTTAATTATGAATAGTAATAGGGAGTCCCATAGAAGATGCTGCAAATACATAAAGAACTGCTGGTTTTTTTCCTATATTTTCAACGATGTGTTCATCACCATTATTGCTCTCTATAAATGATTCCTTTGATGAAAAATAATTAATAACATCTCCTCTAGTATGCTTCAATTTACCTTTAGCAAGATACACAACCATCGGTGCTGGATGTGTATGTATTGGAGTCTTTACTCCAACAGGGATAATTACTTTTAAAAATCTAAGCTCGCCTTGTTTCCACCTAGGATAAGAAATTTTCTTACCTCCCAAACCTGTTGTACCTTGAATAAGAGGTATTACTTCAATCTTTTCATCAGCTTTAGCATTATCCAAAGGAAGAAGAATTGATGATATTGTTATTGCAGAGATTAATAAATTTCTAATTTTTGCCATAAATCATTAGTTAACTGCCCCTTATTGTAGATTGTCTGTCAATTAATAAAAGGTATTTAATTTCTATCTACTACTTCTCCTCCATACTCTCTAGCTACTACATCTAAACACATAAGAATATCTTTATTTTTTAATAGATCTGTTTGCTTCAAATACATAAGAAGAGTTCTTATTTGATCAATTGTGTTTTCATGTAATTCTGGAAGTGTCATAACTAATACTTAATAGCCAACTGCCAATAAGGATAGCAACAAAAGACTTTTTCTCTAACTGATAGACATGCTTATCATAAATCAATCTAAGGTCAGTCTAATGTTATTTGTCGAAATCATTCATTAAGAATCTAGTCTTGTTCGAATAGTTCCAAATATTTAAAAAGTGTTATGCATCTATATTTAACTGCTACTACAAGAGATGAAATCAACACAAGTGCTAAAAATATATGCTCTTTTAAAAAGTCAAAGGGAAGGCCAAGGTAGAAACCAAATCCTTGCGATGCTAAAACAAAATACATAACGAGTACAAAAAACAATGCGACAAGGCAAGAAATACTCTCTTTTTTTCTTTTAAAATATTGATTTTGATAAACTAAATCCAAACATAAAAGCGGACTTAATAATGGGAATGGGAAAAAGAACAAAAATATTCTAGTAATTGCCTTTGACTTATTTGGTGAAAGCATATTTAATGTTCGAGGAAATGAATTTCTTTAGTTTAAATCAATCGCTTAATAAACTATTCTATTTATAACCTATTTTTTTATAAGGCACTAGTTTATAAGTAAGATCTGCGATTTAATTTAAGCTTAGATGATCTTCGAAGATAT
>QCGD01000014.1 GCA_003280025.1 Prochlorococcus sp. AG-363-P06
TATAAAAAATATTTTTCCATTTCTGTAAGAAAATATTTATCAAACCTGCATATTAAGAATTGTTATGAGAGGAAATTGAATACTATTATATTTTGCAAATATAAGTAGAAATAAGATTGAGGGGGGGTCGAGTTTCGAGTCTCAGCGGATGAGTGATGATATCCTTCCTCTTTTCAGAAATGATTCCCTTCCCCTGTAGCTATATAGTTACTGTAATCTCCCTAGTTATTTAAGCTATAATTAAAAATTATTTGACATGAGCACTATTCAATTTCAAGTTGATGGATACCTTGAGGGTGGTTTTCCCGTTGAAGAAGAAGATATCGAAACAATAATCGAACTGGAATACTATGAGGAACTAATAAAATTTATTGAAGATGGAAATGATAAAAAAGCTATAAATTTAGTTAAACAAAATTTAGATGCTGAATTTATTATTGATAATATTTCCCCTTTTGAAGATGAGGGGTTTCAATTTTTAGAGGTAAAAAAAATCTCCGCGAACTCTCCTTATATTGAAAAAATTGATGGAGTTAAAATACCTCTATTCAAATATATTTCAGCAAGTTTCATACTGGAAGGTCCAAAAGAAATAATAAGCCATTGGATATATAAAGAAGGCGATGTTTATAGATTCAATGAGGAACTTTTTGAAGAATGGTTAGATGAGAATGGTGGAGATGGGCTCCAAGATGGCTGCTCTTATAACTTAGACGGGGCTTGTTATGATCTAAGTGGGTTTGGTTCAAATGCTTGTTCCATTAATCATGAATCAATTGAAAAAGCTTTCAATTAAGTATAGAAATTTGTTATCAAAGTGTTTAATTTAAAAGCTTATTACTTATTAATATTATCTATAAATCTTTTACAACCATTATTTGCATTAGATAATACAACACAAAACAACTCAACAACTTGCGAATTTAAAAGCGAATTAGTACCAGAGGCAACTCTTAGACATCTTCCAAAACTGGACAATTTAGGTGCTTCAACCAGTAGATACAATCTTATTTATAAAGGCAAGCAAATCAAGAATTTCTCTTTCACTCAATTCCAAGGTTATGGAACAAATATGTGGTGGCATGGACATGCTATTGGCAATAATAAGAAAGGAGGAGAACGAATTTTTTTTCAAGGGAATTACCCTGTAAGAGGTGCTACAGAGAAAAAACAATTAAAAGGGGAATATAAAATGTTGTTAGTAGGATTAGGTTCTGATCTTTATTACACTGGTTTCAGAGAGAAGCATAAGGAACTTATAACGGCAGCTAATGGTTTTTGGTTAGTTCCAAGTCATTGCCTATCTCGTTATCCGTAACCAAATGCAGAATACAAAAAGTAATTCAGAAATATTATTGGGAAATAAATGAGATATTATCTTAAAAGTAATTATTTAAAAAAATGCTTGATATAAAAACAAAAAAAAATGATCTTGGATTATGGGAAGCAGAAGCAACACTGAATCTACCTGAAGTAAAAGTAACCCTTATGAAAGCTGATAAAGATAATTTAAAATATGAATTACAAAGAGCTTTCTCAGATATCGTTAATGATTATGTTGAGAAACATGCCAAGGATGAAATGTAAGTGCGTTGACAGTCGATCTAACATAGAGGGGTAAACCCTCTTTTTTAATGCGTAAATTATTAATACCTTTATTAGCCGCAAAGTGCAGGAAGGTATTTCAACTGATCGCCCAGAGATCACCCTGAGGATAATTGAGAAAGCTGAGAAGTCAATCGGGGCTATAGGATTCGAACCTGCGAGCTAGTGCTCCCAAAGCACCATGAAATGTGAAAATCCTAAGATAGGGTATATTATTTCGCATTAAGTAAGTAATTATGTATTTGAAAATGTCTAGAAAGTTTTTTTTGTTTGCACTATTAATTTTTCCGCAATATTTAACTTCAGTTCAATCATCTGCTTTTAATGAATCTCAATTAAATAAAATTCCAGATGAATTATTAATTTCTGGTTGGAAACCATTATCAGATAAAAATATTAAAGATAAAAAAGCTAGTGATAAGACAATAAAGGCATTAAAAAAGTTTAAAAACATATCCTCTTTGAAACCCTACTTTAAAAAAGCTAGAGGTTACGCTGTTTTCCCAAATGTAGGAAAAGGAGGCATTGGAATTGGAGGTGCTAGAGGTAGTGGTGAGGTATTTGAAAAAGGGAATGTTATTGGAAAAACAACATTAACTCAAGTATCAATCGGTTTTCAATTAGGTGGACAAGCATTTAGCCAAATTATTTTTTTCAAAGATAAGAAATCCCTTGAGAGATTTACTGAAGGTAATTTTGAATTTGGGGCATCAGCTAGTGCAGCATTAATTTCAGAGGGAGCTAATGCATCCGCTGATTACAGTGATGGAGTTGCAGTACTTACATATTCAAAAGGAGGCCTTATGTATGAAGCAAGCATAGGAGGGCAAAAGTTTAGCTATGAAGAATACTAAAATTTAAAAAATATTTTAATTTAATTATTAAAACAAGCCTCTAATACAATTTCTTTATCATTTTTAAGATTTTCATTAGCAAACTGAAGCGCATCACCATTTTCCTTAACTGCTTCTAGCACTTTCCATTTGGTTCCTTTTACCTAAATCAATAAGTTAAAAAGCAGTAATAAAATACAGATCCAGAATTTGTCATTGCTATATGTTTGATTCCTTTGCTTGGAAGAATAAGCCTGAGACCTAGGGGGAAGTAATTTGGTTTATACTTCTCAATGAGGAGGGGAGGATCGAGTGATGATAACTTGGTTGGTTTACAAATCTCCTCCTCATAGAACGGTCGCTCGCTCAAAGCTAGGGGATAGCAGTAGTCCAGATCAGAGGTCAAAAGCAGAAATGGCTTTTAGAGATCATCAGAGAGTTGGAAATTAAGAATAATTAATTTAAAAGATATGAAGATATTCATCGTGAGATATTAATACAACTTTCCTTTTGTAATGCCAAAGTATATTTTAAGATTCCCCTTAACGGCAATAGGTGATGATGGTGGGGAACTCTCTTACTCAGATTTCAATGAAAATGAAAAAAAAGATCTTTCAAGTTGCATGTCTTTAAATCTTTGTTTTGATCCTGAAATTAATGGATGGGATGAAGATGAAGTTCAAATCACTAAAATTGAAGTTCACTACAATGGGATTAATAAAATACCCGGCGAAGATTTTGGTTATGAATTAACTTCCGAAGGTCTTGAAGGATATCCTGCTCCAATTGTTAGTTTTGAACTTAATAAAGATGTAGATGCAGAAGAATTTAGAACCACAATTTTTGAATCTTCTTTTTTTGTTATTACTAAAAAAATGAAAGAAGAAGATATGGAGCCTTTTATTGCTGAAGATCATAATGGCTACGTTACTTTAATATCTGAAGCAGAATTGGAAGATTGGAAAAAAACATTAGGTAATGCAGCTTTGATACCTCCTAAAGTATTTTCATTTGAAGATGGAATGCCTCAATATGGTCATTTCATTCCATTAAAAAGTCTTAAAAAAATATCTAATGAATTTCAAAATGAAATTGATCAGGTTATGAATGAAAAAGAAAAAGAGGAAATACCTAAAACTTTAGAAAACTTGCGGAATGTAATCTTAGAAGATGTTAGAAAAAATGGATGGTTGCTTAAGGATGTTGATAAAAAGTTCAAGTCTGATCGAGAAATTGTCTTGGCTGCAGTTAGTCAATATGGCTCGACTCTTAGATATGCCTCAGAAGAATTAAGAGCTGATCGGGAAATTGTCTTGGCTGCAGTTAGTCAAGATGGATCAGCTCTTGAGTATGCCTCAGAAGAATTAAGAGCTGATCGGGAAATTGTCCTTACGGCTGTTAAGGAAGATGGTTGGGCACTTGATTATGCTGATAAAGAATTTAAGTCTGATCGGGAAATTGTCTTGGCTGCAGTTAGTCAAGATGGAAAAGGATCAGCTCTTGAGTATGCCTGTAAGGAATCTAAGTGTGATCGGGAAATTGTTTTGGCTGCAGTTAGTCAAGATGGATTAGCTCTTGAGTTTGCCTGTAAGGAATTTAAGTCTGATCGGGAAATTGTTTTGAGAGCCGTTAACACACTTGGAGCGGCTCTTAGATATGCCTCAGAAGAATTAAGAGCTGATCGTGAAGTCGTTCTTACGGCTCTTAAGAAGGATTTTAATGGTGATTTAATTAAGTTTGCTAATAAGATTTTGAAAGAAGAATTAGAAAAAGAAGGACTTCTAAACTAATAAATCAAACCTGTAATAATGATTCAATTTTTTTAGAACTAGTTATACGTTGGAGGAAGTATTAAAAAAGAGGGTTTTACCCCTCTAAGTTTAGATCGACTGTCAATCAATTCAATTATGCGACTATTTTTGATAAGCCCCTCTAAATAATTTATTTAGAGTATTTCTTGAGAATTTTTATTGGTCTTTTTTTATAGGCAATATATTTTTGTTATCAATCATATTTTCGAATCTAAATTGACTCAACTTATTCTTTGCGACGATTATCGTGTAAGTCTTGAAAAACAAATAGAAATTGAAGATGAAGATGGAAACTTTGACGAAGAGTGTGAGGAAATTTCCGAGTCTGGTTCTTCATTAGAAGAAATAGAGGAAATAATTGAATATTATTTGGAAGAAGGAGGTACGGAAGAAAGTATTTGTTAACTTGAAATGATTGAGAAAAAATTTAAAAATATCCGTCAAGTTTCTTAGATTTTTGATATTTGTTGGCTATTTGTTGGCTGTGACGCTATGCGTTTTTCTGTCATTTTTTGACTATATTCATTTCTTGGAAAGATAAAACTAGATTCGTCATTTTGATAATTTTTAAAGTTATGACCAGTAATAAATCCTATACCACCAAAAATAATCGCAATACATCCGATAATTAAAGCTTTCTTATCATTAGAAGGAGTTTGTTCTTCCTTTGGCTTGTCAAGGTATTTGCTAAGATCAAAGCCACTAACTTTTTCAGCGACCCAAGTTGATCCAGCCCCGGCTCCTAGCATTAAGACCCAGTCAGCATAAAATAGAAATAATGCTAGGCCTCCTAGCAATAATAATCCTTCAATAGAGACTTCACTTGAATTTGAAGACCCATCGGAAGAAATCTCTCTAAGATTAACTACTTGTTCTGCACCATATATATTTACAAGTTGTTCTTTAGCTCCATTCACCGTTGAGGCATTGACTTGAATATCGACATACCCTGATTTACTCCCCATCCAACACTTAGCTGTCCACCTTTTAGTCATAAATCACTTTATATTTAAATTAAAATAATATCATTGAACTTATGACTAAAGCTTGCTGGTTGAAAAGCTAATTAGTGGAGCGAAGAATTTCTATATATAAGGAGTAAATTTAAGCACCTTTTTGGAATGTTTAAACATTTTAGCTACCCCTCTAGCTACCTATTCTTCCAACAGCATCAATTGATTTTTTGAGGATTTCCCCTTTCAAAGGAACGAAACCTAGCGCAGGAGCTTTGGATTGATATTCATCGCTGAGCAATGTATAGAATGTATTTTTAATTGCCTCAGTATTCCTCCCATTACCTGTTTCATAAGCAAGTATCCAAGTTAAGGTTGCTATTGGATAAGCTCCTTTAGCTTTAGGGTTAGGATTTATACCAGCTAAGTTCTCATCAAGCCTAATGCCGTTTAAAGCTATTGCACCAGATTCTGAACTTGGGACAATGAACTGACCTGAACGATTTTGTAAAGCTGCTGCTCTAACATTTCCTTTTATATATGATTGATTAACATAACCAATTGCTCCAGGAGTATTTTGTATAACACCCGCTACCCCAGAATTACCTTTTGCTCCAACTCCCGAAGGCCATTTAACAGATTTACCAGTACCTAAATTCCAAGTTTTAGAAAAAGCCTCCATAGAATTGGTAAAAGCTTTAGTGGTACCTGAACCGTCGGAACGATGTGCCCAAGTTAATTTACCTGACTTACATCCTAATTCCTTCCAATTTTTAATCATTCCCATTGCAACTCGAACAGCCTGCTCTTGAGTTAATTTCAGATCGCAATCATAGTTATATCCAAAAGCAATAGTTCCACCCACCATAGGTATTTGAACAAGTCCTCTAGCAACTTTTTTTATATCAGAATCTTTCATGGGATCATCTGAAGCTCCAAAATTTACAGTTTCATCAATAAAAGCCTTTCTTCCAGAACCTGACCCTACTGCCTGATAATTAACTTTTGTCCCTCCAGATTTGGCATAATCAGAAAACCATCTTGTATAGACTTTTGAAGGAAATGAGGCTCCTGCACCACTTAATCTAACGGCGGGTGAACCACAAGCTGTTAAAGCAAACAGAGAAGATCCAATGAGAACTTTCTTAAAAATGCTCATGAAGTAAGTAGGAATAGATATATCATTTATATCATCTAACTAAGTAAGGAAAATAAAGAATAAAAAAATATCAAGTTATTTTCTTTAGTCAAAAACTTTTGATATCTATACCCTAATCACTCAATTGAGATGCTTATACTCGAACCTATAAGAAGGTGAAAACTCTGGAATTATTGATATTTAGATTATTTCATCTCTATCTATTGGAGAAAAGTAAGGCACAAGTATATACAAAGTACATAACCCTAGCTTACCAAAATTAATTGCACTTGCTATGGTCTTGCTACTTGTAGGAAGCACATTTGTTGGTGGAATTATTTACTTTATTGGATAGACGCCTAGATATATTATTATCAGCAGCATAAGTACGTTTATTGCAACAGCTATTATTCTTAAAAACCTTTGATCAGTTTCCATTTGATCTTCCAAGTTCTTAATTAAGTTTTATCTGTTTTACTATTAGCTAACTGCAACTAGCGATACTTTTTTTTAACTGCCTATATGCAATTAATGAAACGCTTACTTTTAATACCAATTCTGTTACTAACAAGTTGTTCTTTTTTAAAAGAAGATCCGATCTATTACGTTCATAAAAGACCTCCTTCTTCTTACTCAGGAACAATAGGTGAAGATGGTTTTTTCTACTATTTCACTAACTCGGCTGTAAGTGCATCTAAAGACGGATGTGATATGCGAATTGATGGTGCTTGTTTTATAAAAACTGATGTTCCTGCGAAAATAATTAAAAAAGGAATAATGAAAACTACAAATATGTATTGGTGTTCAGAAGCAGTTATTAAGGAAGCTCGAAAGACTCAAACATTGTCTCCAAGAAATTATAGTGGCTATGGAATTTGTACTGAAAAAGGATGGGTATTTGAATGAAACGCTTACTACTCCCACTACTAGCAGGAGTTTGAGTCTAGCTATAGCATATTGTTTAAACATCTTTTAGTATGTTTATATAATCTAGCGCCCCCCTTAGCGCCCCCCTTAGCGCCCCCCTCTACGACCTAGTGCCTAGTGTTAATTAGGTCGGTTAATTGATGTTTTTTTAGGAAAGTAGATTTAAAATTTGAGGGATAAAAACCTCTTTTTTTGTGCAATGAATGATAGTTTTAAAAAATTTGTATCCATAGGGATAGCTCCTAGAGGAGTGATTGCTATTGGACTCGTTCCAATGGGCTTTATTGCTATAGGAGGAGTATCAATGGGGATCATCACAGTAGGTGCTGTGGGAATGGGTTTGATTAACGCTTGCTTGGTTGGCTGTGGTTTGCTCGTATATGGGATAAAGGTAATGGGGCTTACTTAGAAATGACTTCAGAAATAAACAAATATATCGTTCACTTTGAATTGAGTAGTGTTGATGGTGATCTACTAACTAATGCTGATTTTAATAATTTAGAAAGGAAAGATTTAAGAAATTGTTCCTCATTAAATATCTGTTTTGAACCAGAGGAAATCAGTATTTCTGATGTCAAAATAACAAAGATGCTCATTCATTATGATGGGTTAACTGATAGTCCACAAGATTACTTTGGTTTTGAATATGAACATGATTTAGATAAGGGATTTAAAGGTTCACCTAGTCCTATTGTTACTTTTGAACTCAATAAGGAAGTTGATCCAGATGAATTTAGAAAGTCAATTTGGATGTCTTCAATTTGTATCTTCCCTGAAAAAGTGCGAGAACGAAATGGAGAAGCTGCTTTTCAGCAGGATAATAATGGTTATACTTCCATAATTGATGGAGATAGTCTTGATGAGTATATTTCACAATTAGCTGGTGCAGCAATCGTACCCCCCAAAGAAATCTCTTTCCCTGATGGACTAGACGGGTATTTCGAATTTGAACTTAAAGAACTAATTAGACTTAATAAACCTTCTCAAAATAAACCTTCTCAAAATAAACCTTCTCAAAATAAACCTTCTCAAAGAAAATCTAAAAAGACTACTGAGCAACTTCTACGTGAATTAGAAAAATATCCTGGAAGTTTCGGCGACTTTGGTTTCCTAAAGAGAGAGGCCGATAAAAGTCTTAAGTCTGATCGAGAATTTATTTTGGCGGCAATTAAGATAAGCGCTGATTCCTTTATGTTTGCGAGTCAAAACCTGAGATCTGATCGAGAAATAGCCTTAGCAGCAGTCTCCAGGTGGGGCCCTTCCCTTGAGTATGCAGATAAAGAATTAAAGTCTGATCGAGAAATTGTTTTGGCTGCAGTTAGTCAAGATGGATTAGCTCTTGAGTTTGCCTGCCAGAAATTTCAGTATGATCGGGAAATTGTATTGGCTGCAGTAAGTCAAAGAGGAGATGCTCTTCAGTATGCTTATAAACCATTTAAGTCTGATCGAGAAATTGTATTGGCTGCATTTATAAATAGGCATTACCTACAATTATCTCCCATGTATTTACCCGCCAATCTTAAGTCTGATCGCGATTTTTTCTTTGCTGCAGTTAGGCAAAATGGGAAAATTATTAGCTGTGTCAGTAAAGAGTTGAAGTCTGACCGCGAATTTGTATTGGCTGCAGTTATGAATGACCATGATACCCCTAATGATTCTTATTATGATGGTATAGCTCTTAAGTATGCTGATAAAAAATTTAAGTCTGATAGAGAACTTGTATTGGCTGCAGTCAGTCAACTTGGATCTGCTCTTAAGTATGCTGATAAAAAATTTAAGTCTGATCGAGAAATTGTATTGGCTGCAGTCAATCAACTTGGATCTGCTCTTCAGTTTGCTGATAAAGAATTAAAGTCTGATCGGGAAATTGTCTTGGCTGCAGTTAGTCAAGATGGATCAGCTCTTCAGTTTGCCTGTAAGAAATTTAATTCTGATCGAGAAATTGTGTTGGCTGCAGTTAGTCAAAATGGATCAGCTCAAGCAATGGCTAACTTATGAGTTGCTATTAAAAGAAAATTGATGAGTCTTAAAAAGTAGAACGATATAGCAAGGGTGTGCATAAATAAGCAAAATCTCGCTCAAATCTCGCTCACAAACAACCTAGTGCCCTATGAGCACTAGATCGTAGATTTCTGATATATATGTTGATTGACAGTCGTTCTACAATAGTGTTACTTAGTTCTTATTGAAGCCTTTTATATAGATGAAAAAGAATATTGATTATGAATATTTATGGTCATACTTACAAAATGGTGGGGAGATTTGGGCTCCCAATGAGGAAGCTTATCTTGGTACCTGGTACGAGGGAAAGGATCAATTAGTTGTAGAGGTAAATGGTCCTAAAGAATTTGGAATTGGATTCTGCAGAGATATTGAAGATCTTCCACGAATTGTTAATGACTTTATAGGAGTTGGTGGAACAATCGAAGTTATTAATAGAGAGTTAGAAAAAGAAAAATCATCAGTAAATGATGCTGAAGATGTTGACACTGATTCATTAATTGTTTGTGGAGTAGACCCTATTTCTGAATTGTTCTTTGTTGGAACTAAGTCAGTATTCAATAAAGATGAACCAAAGATAGCACACACTGAGAATGCAATAGACATGTACTATGGTCATTCTCTTGATCTAGCAGAGAAATTAAAATTATGTTTAAGATATTTTCCAGAGTTAGGTATCAAAGGTGTAATAGGAGGTGATTTTCTCTCCAAAAAATATGATGTAAAGACTGAAACTATAAACGAAGAGAAATTTTATAGTTTTGGCAACCAATCACTCAAATATGGCATACCAGTTGATCATCCAATAGGTAAAAAATTTAAGGAAGCCAAGGTTACGATAGTATTTCATACTCATTACACTGGAGATGATTTAGAAGAAATGCAGGCGAAACCTGGATTTTTTGAAAAACTTAATGATATAAAATCAGTACTAGTTCTTACTAAAGAGGAAGCCGATAATTTTGTAATTACTTGAATATTAGCTACCCCTATACAACCTAGTTCCTTTGTTAAAACTGAGCGACATCAGACAGCAAGGTTATGCAAGGCTATGCAAATCCTCGCTCAAAGCTCGCTCAGTCTCATCTTTCTAAGTGTTGGCAATAAAAAAGAGAGTCTGGGAAACTCTCTAGTATGACTTGGTTTTTATAGAGTCGGGGCGACAGGATTCGAACCTGCGACCTAGTGCTCCCAAAGGACTCGATCTATCAAGTAAGATTTACTTAAAATCCTAGTTATAGTCTTAATTATTTGTAGAAGGTGGCACTAGGTTGAGACTCAATAAAGAGATATCTTCCAAGATTATATAAGGTCTTTATAGATTCTAGATCCCCCTACAGATCCCCCTTGCGACCGAGTGCCTACCAAACCAGGATTAAGCAGCTACCCAACGGGAGGCTGTATGAAAGGTACTCAAGAATTGACTCTAAATAAAAGGATAAACAAGTTCTTTATTTAACGAGTAAGCGTTTCATTTATTTAAAGGACTTCTTTTAAATTGCATACATATAAATCTTGCATTTGGTGAAGCCTATCAGCATAATCTCTTAAAATTTCTGCCATCTTTTGAGGTGGAATTTCTTCTTGATATTCTCTACATAAATCAAAAAAATTATTCAAGAAATCTTTCATTGAAGCTAAAATGTTTAAACATCTCAAAAAGGTGCTTAAATTTTCTCCTTATATATATATAGAAGAATTTAACTGCTATCATCTTTATATCGCATAGCGACTAATAATTCTGCCTCAACAAGTAAAAATTACATAGAGATGCCATCACGAGATTTTCATTCTGATCAAGCAATTGTTTTAGAAGGTGTTCGAAAAGATGTTCTTGAAGTTGTTAAGAATGATGGAGATATGCTTAGATTCGCTGATGAAAAGCTTAAAGCTGATTATGAAATAGTTCTTGCAGCTGTTAAGTCCAAGGGGCATGCCCTTAGATATGTCGATGAGAAGCTTAAGTCTGATCGAGAAGTTGTGATAGAAGCAGTTAAGGAAAATGGTTATGCACTTCAGTTAGCCAATGAAAATCTCAAAATTGATCAAGAAATTGTGTTGGCCGCAGTCAGTCAAGATGGATCTGCTCTTCAGTTTGCCGGTAAGAAGTCGAGGTTAAATCGAAAAATTGTATTAGAGGCTATTCGGCAATATCCTTACTCACTTCAATATGCTGATGAGAAGCTGAAATCTGATCGGGAAGTTGTGCTTGAGGCCGTAAAATTAGATGGGTATGCTTTGTGCTATGTGGATAAGAAACTTATATCTGATCGGCAAGTTGTATTAGAGGCAGTTACATCGAGTGGCGCTTCACTTAAATTTGCAGATGAGATATTTCTGTCTGATCGAGAAGTTATTTTGAAAGCTGTTCAGTCAGAACCCCATATCCTTAAATTTGCTGATAATAAATTTTCTTCTGATCGGGAAATTATATTAAAAGCTGTTATGCGTAATGGCTTATCTATTCAGTATGCCAAAGAGAATCTAAGAGCTGATCGAGAAATTGTTTTAGAAGCTGTTAGATCAAATGGTTATGCAATTAAGCATGTTGACCGCAAGTTTAAATCTGATCGAGAAATTGTTTTAGAAGCTGTTAAGTCAAAGGGGCAAGCCCTTGCAGATGTTTATAAGAAATTTAAATCGGATCGAGAAATTGTTTTAGAAGCTGTTAAGCAATCTGGAGATGCTCTTGAATATGCTTCAGAAGAATTAAGAGCAGATCGTGAAGTAGTTCTAGAAGCCCTTAAGACAGGTTCTGACTTAATTAGGTTTGCTAATAAGATTTTGAAAGAAGAACTAGAACAAGAAGGTCTTCTAAACAAATAAATCAAACCTGCAATAATAATTGAATATTTTTTTAAGAACTTTTTGTCCTAGCTTTTATCTAAGCATTTCAACTATTATTTAAGGATACTTTTACTTCTTTATTCGATGCTTTAATTAAGCACCTATGGGGGATCTTCGAAGATTCTAGATCCCCCTACAGATCCCTTTTGGATTATGAGACTGTATAGGCAATAAAAAAGACAGGTTGGGAAACCTGTCTATGACTTGGATTATTAGAGTCGGGGCGACAGGATTCGAACCTGCGACCTAGTGCTCCCAAAGCACTAACACGCATTAAGTGAGACTCTGTTATCTCAGCTATAACTTCAATCATAAACTGCACGAGACTGCACGAGACTGCATACTTTTGTCTGAGTAGGGTTATATTTCTACGGATTTGCGTAGAATAAAAGAGGAGCACTCGGACGCTTTGTGGCAGAAACTAACTCTTGGATAAAAGTATTTAGAAGAGCAATTAAAGTCTCTGTTGGAACTGGTTGGACTGTTCAACCTGATAGAGGAAATATTCGTGTTTTATATGGAAAAAAAGCATCAGGTTTTTTATCAATAAACCTTCCTTACAAATGGCAGGAAGATCAATGGGTTGAGGCTTTGAAGCTGATAGAAACTGCTTCTGATACTTATGAAAACTATAAATCCAATATTTCTTTAAAGGCTGCTTTTGACATTTCACAGAAATCATCTACTAAATTTGAGCTGGAATGGGATATGGCTCTCGAAAATTATAGAAATTCTAATAGACACACTATTCAAGAAAATACCTGGAAAAGGAAGCATCTTCCTGTAATTAAAGCAATTTTCTTTTACGTAAAGAGATCAAAGGCAAGACCTCAAAATGGTAAAAGATTATGGAATAAAGTCAGTAATGAATATCAACATGGTAAAAATTTAGAAAAAAGAGGTTGGGCTAAAGGCACAACCATGCGAAGACATATGAGATTAGCTTTTAATAGATTCTTAAATTGGTGCGTAGAAAGAGAAGACTTTCCATCCTATTGGAGACCTCCAGTTTTTAATAAAGCTGAAGAAGAAGTAACTACAGAAAAGAGAGTGGGTTATCCATTAACAGATTCCCAAATTGGAAGATTGGTTGATTCATTTGCAGATAATGAGCATGCAGCAAAATGGCAATTCGCAACTCAGCTTTGTGCAGTTTATGGATTAAGGCCTGAAGAACTTAGATATTTAGTTCTAAAAAATAATAAAACAGAACTTTGGACTACTTATAAAAAATCGAATTCAAAGATAAATGGAAGAAGATTATTTCCTTTATTTGTTTTGGATATAGATGGAAATCCTTTTGAATGGTGCCTTACTTTGCAGCAAAGGTTTGCTGCTGGAGAACTTCTTCCTCAAATATCGAAAGGACAAGGCGCAGATAGGTTAGGGAAACAGTTAAGAGATAGAAGTCCTAAGAATATTTGGTTGTCAATTTGCAAGGAAGCTGAAGTTGAGGGGCAAGAATGCACACCTTATTCTTTCCGGCATAGATACGCCTATGTTGCTCATAATAGGATCAATAAAAATGGAACTTATAGATCACCAAAACAAATAGCAGATGCAATGGGACATGATCTTGAAACTCATTTAAAAAGTTATTCAAGATTTAATACAAAAGATTTAGAGAATGCATTTGATCCTATAGTCGACAAATTAAATAATACTGATAAGAAGTTAATAAAAAACTAATTTATTTTGAATAAGTCATGCAAATGATATTTGTTGACAACTATATATGAAGATGACGATTATTTTTACGCTTAGATGGGATATTAAATTACATGATCTTCCTTAAAAGTAAATAAGTTTGCTTCTTTAATATGTTTGTGTGAGGAAAATTAAAGAAGCATTTTTATATTAAATAAACAGGTTTAAGGAAAAATTAAAAAGCTAATAAGATCGAATAAAAAAATAAGCATTGAATGTAAAGTAAATGTGAAATAATTGCATCAAATAAATTTGATTATATAAAATTAATTTGTTGGGTTTTCAAATGGCTATTAAAGATCATAAAAGTTTGCAAGACTCAAAAATTCTTCTTGTAGAGGATGACAAGAGTATTAGGTTGACAGTAAGTGAGACATTGAATAGCGAAGGTTTTAGAGTATTAAGTTTCAAAGATGGTTTAACTGCATTAGATTTTATTACTAATGATTCTAAAAATGATGTTGACCTAATAATTCTCGATTTAATGTTGCCAGGGTTAAATGGATTAGAGTTATGCAGAAAAATAAGAAATGAAGAAAACTATACACCCATACTAATTTTGAGTGCTAAAGATAATGAATCAGACAGGGTTCTTGGTTTAGAGGTTGGTGCAGATGATTATTTAACAAAACCTTTTGGTTTAAATGAATTAATTGCTAGATCAAGAGCCTTAATAAGAAGATCTAAACGTAATAAAAAAAATATAGAAAACTCAAAAACCGTCATAGAGTTTAACCATATAAAAATGTTTTTGGAAGAATGTAGGGTAACTTCTTTCGATAGAGAAATAACATTATCTCCAAAAGAATTTAAATTATTAGAATTATTTATGAAAAATCCTAAAAGGGTATGGTCAAGAGATTTAATACTTGAAAAAATATGGGAAATTGACTTTATCGGTGATACTAAAACTGTAGATGTTCATGTTAGGTGGCTCAGAGAGAAATTAGAAGAAGATCCCTCAGCTCCAAAGTTTCTTAAAACTGTTAGAGGCTTTGGATATAAGTTTGGATGAAAATGAAAACGCTACAAGAGGTATTAACTTTCTTTTATGAGAAATGGAAAACCAAGGTTAAAGGACTTTCAAAAAATAATAAAAATATTGAATTAACTAAAAATAAGAACCAACAAATTTTTGATTTTCCATTTGATAAAGTTAAACCACAGCAACTTTTATCTTGGTTAGATTATTCATCTCAAGGATGGATGATTTTGTCATCTGATCTAACAATAAAATTTATCAATCAGAAAGGTTTATCTCTCATTAAGTTTATTAAATATAAAGATGTTATTGGAAAAGCAATTAATGATATTAATGAGCTCGAAGTACTAAGAAATAAGATTTTATATTCAAGAAAAAAAGATTTCCCAATCAGCCTAGATTGCACTATTTCGGGGGAACCCATTTCTGTAAATATTGTTAGAGCAAGGAAAAAAAATTATTTAATATTGTTGGAGAGTAAATTATCAATTGAATCCATAAAAAAAAGACAGAATCAATTAATCAATGATGTGTCTCATGAACTGAAAACACCTCTTACATCTCTTATTTTGATAGGCGAAAGACTGGAATCAGTAGTATCAAAGAAAGATAGATATCTCGTTAAAAGACTTAAGAAAGAATCTAAAAGATTAAGAAAAATGGTCGAAGAAACTTTAGAACTTTCTAAGCTAGAAAGTAGCGAGGCTTTTAATAAAAATAAAAAAATATCTATTTCAGATTTGGTTATGGAATCTTGGCAAACCTTAAAACCGCTTGCAGAAAAAAAAGATATAAAAATAAATTTATTTATACCAACAAAATATTATATGTCTGGTGATGTTGAAAATTTACAGAGAGCATTTATAAATATTTTGGATAATGCTATTCGTTACTCCCCAACAAATGAGGAAATCCAAATTGAAATTTTTAAAAGAGATAGCTCTGTTGTTATAAGAGTTAGAGATAAAGGTATTGGATTAGAGGAAAATGAATCAAATGATATTTTTTCTCGTTTTTATCGTGGTGATCCATCAAGGACTAAATTCAAGAAAAGTGGTAGTGGTTTAGGTCTTTCAATAGCAAAAAAAATAATCAATAACAATAAAGGTTTTATAAAAGCTTTTAATCATAAGGATGGTGGGGCAATTATAGAAGTTGTCTTCCCATTGACGGCAGAATCTTGAGATTTATATAAAAACTATTTGATTGTTTTAATACATTCACAACCTTTTTTGATGAAATAAAAAAAGCCTGCAATTTTACAGGCTTTAGATATGCGTAGGATTTTAAGAACTTAGAGAAGACTAGAACTTGAATTTTGTTACTACACCAATTCCAGAATCATTATCACCAGATTGCTCAACAACATAAGCAAATGGCTTAATAGACATTGAATCGTTTATTGGATAAGAGTAACTAATGTCGTAAGCAAGTTGTTCTGTTTCAGCACTTGTGTAATGTTGTTTTGTTCCTAGTGTTGCTGCGATAGTACCTTCGCCAAGATCAGAAGAAGCACCCACTACGTATTGAGTGGTTTCATCACCTGAATCTGGGTTTCCGAATTCAATACCTCCACTAATAGTTGGAAAGTTATCTGAACTATAAGAAGCTGCAAAGCCATAGTATGAACCAGAATCGACATCTCCTAAAGCCGCAGATACTTCGAAATTATCTGCTGCGTAGCCGAGAGCAATACCATAATAATCACTACCTTCTTTAGTAAAGATACCTTTTGAACTTGAACCATCTTTAGCAGAAAGACCTAAGCCTAAGGACCATCCCTCTCCTAATTCTCTACCAGCACTAACTGAGACATCTCCACCTAATGCAAGAGATTTTTCAACCCCACATTTGTCTATTCCATCTACCACTGCCTCAACAGCACAGGCATTTGGGAATTGTTTGGAAGCATCCAATGAATCACCAACAGTAACTGTCCATTCTCCTACAGGGAAAGTGTAGTTAATATCTTCGATTCTTAATTGATCTGATGCGGGCTCTCCGAAATCGAGAACTTCATTAACTGTTTTGGTACCATTTTGGTTACCAGATGAAATTTCGACGTTTAATTTATCATCACCAGTAAAACTAGTATCCAAGTCAACTGACCAGTGATAGTTGAACATGACAGCTTCTTCAGCATCAGAACCACCATTACTAGCTGCACCGATCAAGAATTCAGCTACTCCTTTCATAGAAGTTGTTTCTGTAAAACCACCAGCTTCGAAGTTGTTGAATTTTGCTTCTATGCCATCTACACGGCTATTAGTAATAGCAAGTTCTTTTTTAGCATCAAATTCGCTAATGTTCTTAACTTCTTCTGATGAAGAGTAACCAGATACATCAGCAATGTTAAGCTCATTAGCTGTTGCAGACATAGGAGCAAGAAGTCCTAATGCAGCAGGTGCTATAAATAGCTTTTTAAATAGTTTCATGTTCCTCAACACGTTAAATAATGGATTAATATCCAATATTCATTTCAACGGTTGTAGGTTAAGAAATTAATAAGGATCATAAGGAAATAGAAAATTTAAAGAGAACTTAAACTTCCCTTAAATTAAATAAAAAAATGTATATATATTTCGAGAATTTTTTTTATAAAAGTTAAAAAATAAACACATATTTATTTTTATATATTTTCAAAACCAAACGATAAAAGCTTTAATCAAGATTTAGTTTAAGAGAGGGTTAAGAACTAATTAATTAAAAGATAAACTTTAAATTAAAAAGTATTTGGGTTCAAATTAAGTGCTATAAAAGATGGAGTCTTCCTATTTCTAAAAAGACAATTATGCGCTTTCCTAAAAAAGCTCTTTTATTAGCTTCTACAATGACTTTGATCGCTTCTTGCGGAACCTCAACTTCTTCAGTGAGGTTAAGTGGAGCTGGAGCATCTTTCCCTGCCAAAATTTATACTAGATGGTTCAAGGATTTATCAAATGAAGGTGGTCCAAAAGTAAATTATCAAGCTGTTGGTTCTGGATCAGGACGTAAGGCATTCATTGACGAAACAGTTAACTTTGGTGCTTCTGATGATCCCATGAAAGATAAGGATATAGCAAAAGTTACTAGAGGATTAGTTCAGATACCTATGGTTGGAGGTACTATTGCTTTTGGATATAACTACGACTGTGATTTGAAACTTTCCCAAGAGAAAGCAGTAAAAGTTGCTATGGGAATGATTAAAGATTGGAAAGAATTAGGCTGTAAATCAGGTAAGTTAACTTGGACACATCGTTCTGATGGATCAGGTACAACTAAAGCCTTTACAAACTCTATGGAAGCTTTTTCAAGAAACTGGACTTTAGGGACAGGAAAATCAGTTAAATGGCCTGCAGGTGTTGGTGCTAAAGGTAATTCTGGTGTTGCTGGTGTTATCCAAAATACTCCTGGTGCAATTGGTTATGTTAATCAATCGTATATAAAAGGAAATGTTAAAGCTGCTGCACTTCAGAATCGTTCTGGAGAGTATGTAAAGCCTACAGTTGAGGCAGGAGCAAAAGCTCTTAATGGTATTACTCTAGATGAAAATCTTGCTGGTAAGAATCCTAATCCAAGAGCGAAAGGAGCTTATCCGATAGCATCCTTAACTTGGATTCTTGCTTATGAAGAAGGCAATGGTAAAAATACTAAAGCTATCCAAGAAGCTTTAAGTACACTTTTAAGCGATGAGTATCAAGATAAAGCTCCATCACTAGGATTTGTTCCTTTGAAAGGAGATATTCTTGAGAAGTCAAGGGCTGCTGTAAATAGAATCGGTAAATAAATCGTAAGACAAACATTTAAATGGGGGAATTTATTTCCTCCTTTTTTTATGCGAACAAATATTTTGATAAACCTAATATTAAAGAAAAAAGAATAAGTATGTAGGTTGGAACTATTTTAAAAAAAGATAATAGTGTGGAGATTAAAACTATAAAAATAGAGCTAATTAAAAAGAATTTTGATGAATAACTATCTTCAATTAAATTAAAGCCAGAGAAAATAACTGCTCCTGGAATTGTATTGATTACTCCTTCGATAAAGTAATTAATCGATTTAATTCTGTTTTTTATGAAGCCTTTTCCAAAAACAAAAATCAATAAAAAACTTGGTAAAAAAATTGCAAAAGTTGATATAAATGAATACTTTAAAGCTCCATTTATTCCTCCGATCGAAAACCCAGCTTTGTATCCAATAAAACTTGTAGTTAATAAGACAGGACCAGGTGTTATTTGGCCAATCATTATCCCATCTATAAATTCATTATTTGTTAACCATCCTTGTGAGACAACATAATCACTCATTAGGGGAATGATTACTAATCCACCTCCAAAAATAAAAAGTCCTGATTTGAAAAAGAAAAAAAATAGATTAAGATAATCTATTAAAAACTTTGAGTTTGTAGAGTCCTTAAAAAAATTATAAAACTTGGCAATATCCAAAAAGATTGAGCTAGTTAAAAATGAGGTTGTTGAAAATATAGATAAAGGAACAAAACTATAAAAAATATTTTTCCATTTCTGTAAGAAAATATTTATCAAACCTGCAATAGTAAGAATTGTTATTAGAGGAAATTGAATACTATTATATTTGGCAAATATAAGTAGAAATAAGATTGAGCTAGAGAATAATACTCGATCTAACTTTAATCTTTTTTTTAATAGAACTAATGAAAATGAAAAAATTATTCCTGCAATAATAGGAGGATTAAAATAAATTAAATCACTTAGAAATTTTGATCCAGAATAAATTTGCCAAAAAAAGCTAAGAACTAATACCGAAATGAATCCTGGGATAATGAAACATGTACCGGATATCAATCCACCAAGATAACCATTAATTTTAAGACCTATATATATTGCTAATTGAGTGGATATTGGCCCTGGAAGCAATTGACATAAACCAATACCTTTTTCAAAAGATTGGGTTGAGATCAATTTTTTATTATTTATAAGTTCATCTTCGAATAAAGAAATATGAGCATATGGTCCTCCAAAGCTGAAAATACCAATTTTTAGAAAAATTTTTGCAAGTTCAATTAAGGATATTTTTGCCATCTAAATATTCTAATTTCTAAAAATTAGCTTTTATGGTGATGATAAGCTTTGTTTGATTGATGGTAATTTAAGACTCGAAATCCAAGATAATAATATTAGAAGTGATGAAAAATAAAGACAATATTGAAGACCAATACTTGGATTTCTCCCAATCATAAATAGTAAGCCAGATAGTAATGTTCCAACTAGTCTTCCAGCAGCATTTGCCATGTAATAGAAGCCAACATTTAAGCTGACTTTTTCATTATCAGAGTAGGCCAAAATCATATAAGAATGTGTAGAGGAATTCATTGCAAAAACAAATCCAAAAATAGTAAGTCCTAAAATTATTGCTATCGATGGAGAACTTTCTCTCCATAATGCGACTCCTATCAAAGATGGTATGACCATTAATACGGCACTCCAAAATTGGATAGCTTTACGATCTGGACTTTCTTTCTGGCCCCACATCTTTCTAATTGCTGGAGCCGAAGCCTGAACAATTCCATAACCTATTACCCAGGCCCCAAGAAATAATCCTATTTCCATGTAGTCCCAACCAAATGCCATATCTAGGAATACTGGGAGAGCTACAACAAACCAAACATCTCTTGCTCCAAAAAGAAAGAATCTTGCTGCTGAAAGAATATTTATTGCATTTGATTTTGAAAAAAGATCATTAAAAGCTGGTTTGGTTTTCATCTTGCCAATTTCTCCAGGCAAAATTAATGTCAATAAAAAGGCTAAGCAGAGTCCAAAACCCATAATTCCTACAGCATTATTGAATCCAAATAACTTATATAAAAGTCCACCCAAGAAAAAGCCAACTCCCTTAAGAGCATTTTTAGATCCAGTTAAAATAGCAACCCATTTAAAAAGTTGTTTTTGGCCAGTATCATTGCCATCATTTGTCTCTGGAACTACTGTCTTAACAGCACTTTTAGCACTCATTTTGTTTAAATCTTTTGCTATCCCGCTAACTGCTTGAGCAACCATAACGTATGCCACACTAAAAATTACTGGCCAATCTTCCTTAACTGGAATAAGCATAAAAAGAGCGATGATTTGCAGGATAGTCCCAATCCATAAAGTAAGCCTTAAACCATATCTTGCTCCTATCCAACCACCATAAAGATTAGTAATTATTCCAAAAAACTCATAAAAAAGGAAAAGTAAAGCAATTTGTAGAGTTGTGTAACCTAGCTCATGAAAGTGACCAACAACTAATAATCTTAATGCGCCGTCAGTAAGCGTGAACGCCCAATAGTTTGCTGTTACAACACTATATTGTTGAATATTAGATAACTTCATAAAGACATAAATTAAATCTCTTTGTTGATTACATATTCAGTTAGATCTGCAAGTCTGCAGCTGTAACCCCACTCGTTGTCATACCAAGCGTATATCTTTAATAAATTTGAATTAACAACCATCGTCGATAAACTATCAACTATTGAACTTCTAGAGTCATTTACATAATCTGCAGAAACTAAAGGTCTTTCCTCGTAGCCAAGAATTCCTTTTAAATAAGTTTCTGAAGCTTCCTTAAGTGCCAAATTTACTTGTTCAGTTGTCACTTCTTTATTTAATTCAAAAACTGCATCAGTTAAAGAACCATTAAGTAGAGGAACTCTCACTGCATGTCCATTTAATTTTCCTTTTAATTCTGGAAAGATCTCAGCGATAGCTTTAGCAGATCCAGTGGTAGTCGGTATTAAACTTTGCATACATCCCCTTGCTCTCCTTAAATCACTTTTATAAAAATCTACAGGAACTTGAGTGTTCGTGACATCGTGAATAGTTGTAATAGCACCGTGTTTAATTGAAAAATTTTCATTAATTACCTTTACTATCGGAGCTAAACAATTTGTAGTGCAGGATGCTGCAGTTACTAATTTATGTTTGGAAGGGTCATAAAGACTTTGATTTATGCCATAAACAACATTAAGTGATTCAGCTTCTGCAACAATTCCCTTTACTGGACAAGCTACTATTACTCTTTTCATCCCTAGAGAATCAAAGTAGGGATTTAGTTTGTCTGGCTTTTTATTGTTTCCTGTACATTCCAAAATAATATCTACAGAAGATTTTTCCCAAGGAACATCAAGGTAATTTTTTAAAGAGGTGTAAGCTAATTTCTTTCCATCAATTATTATTTCTTTTCCTTTAACCTTTATATCTTTCAACCATCTACCATGGACTGAATCAAATTCGAGTAGATGTGCAGCAGCATTCGAATCTCCTGCTATCTCATTTATATGAGTTATTTCTATATCAGCTCTATCCCATAATGCTCTGAAAACTAATCTGCCAATTCTTCCAAAACCATTAATTCCAATTTTCATAACTTTGAAATTTTCTATTGAAATTATACATCAAAATATTTTGATGTATCAAGATGTTTTTATTAATGAAATCTTTTTTATTTAAGCTATATTTAGGAAAATTTAATTACTTTAAAATTGTTAAAAGATATTAGCAAAGTAAAAAAAGAAAATATATCTAAGTTGATGGTTTCATTTTCTGATCCTTTTAGGCTAGAAATAATTGACCTAATGATGGATGGAGAAGTTTGTGTTTGCGATATTATGAAATTAACAAAGTTATCTCAATCAAGAATTTCATATCACATAAAAATTTTGAAGGAAGCTAGTCTTATCTCAGACAGACAAGAAGGTAGATGGGTGTATTACAGCCTAAATAAAGAAGCTCTCTTTTTGATCAAGGAATGGATAACTTCTTTGACAGATTATTCTTCAAATAAAAAACGTTGCTGCGAATAAATTATATTTTAGATTTTATTAATTAACTTCTGATTCCCTGTCATAAGTCATTCCTGATTGTTCCATCCACTCAGCTTTAGTTTTGCAATTTTGTTTGTGATTAAAGATGTGAAAACCTTCAATAATAATCATTATGGATAAAAGCAAAACAGGAATAAAATATACAGGTGAAGATATTACTTCTTTATATTTGATTTGAGCAATGAATTCCCTGTATTTAAACATCCCCACAATTTCTATTTAATAAATAATATTCACCTATGGTTAAGTAAAGTTAAAGAAAAATTTTTTTTGAAAAAATTAAGTTTAAGGATGTTTACTTAAAAAAAAGAAAAAAATAAAACCTTTCTAATTGAACCTTTTGATAATATTATTTCTTCTTATTTGAATATTTGCTTTTATCTTTTCCGCTAAAGTTAGAAGATTTGGTGGCTCCAGCATAAGATAAACTCTTCCTGATTTTTCATAAAAAATATAATCTTCTAATACATCTTTATTAAGCAATCTGTAGAGTGTTTTGGTGCTTTTGTAACCTAGTTTCCTTGATGTTTCTGAGATCGTAAAGGCTTCGAAATGAAATAATTTTGGTTTCATCTTACATTATTTACATTAGATAAGATTAACTGCTATGAGATCATTCTAGTCCATTTTATTGATCAAGCATTTGTAAAACTGTGTCTAACTATGCAGCCTTTTCCCTAGTAGGATTTTGGGGTCCGAAATCACCCATCCACTTACTCTAGAAAGGACCCAAAAGATAATAATATCGTTTTCTATTTTCATAAATAATTTCGAAAGTTTTTTATTAAAGGTGCCTAATGTGTCTATGCATCCTAAGTATCTGAAGTGTCCAATGTCTTGTAAGGATCAGACTGTTTAGTCACCTAAGACATATAGTCAGTTAAGACTGTTGTTGGTGATATTTTAAAAACTACGCATCTACCTTTATCAGTTCTTCTGGTTTCGCTTATTAATAAACCCTTTCGTTCTAATGCTCTTAATGATCTAAGAGCAGATCTATCACCAATATTTAAAACATTTTTAATGTCACCAGCAGTTGCTTCTTGAGGTCTCCTATCTCTTACCTCTGCAAATACCTCAGCTTGGCTGTCTTGCAATTTTGCAATTTTCTCTTTTTCTTTTTGCCTTTCAATAACATCAGTCGCATTTCCTTCAGATTCAAATCCATATTTAGACTGTAAAATAATTGCCTCAAAAGACATCCCTCTGCCTTCAGTTTCAAGAAGTATTCTTTTATCCTGACGATTTTCGTCTCTATTAAACCATTTTAAATTTATAACTTGAGATACCGCAGCGGGAAGAGCCGTTGAACCCCTTGAAGCCATCACAGCACCAGATCCTAAACTTTGTTTGCCACTGTGGTGAATGACAATTGTAGTTACTCCAAAAGGCGCGACAACCTCTTGAAGATCTCCAATGGGTCCAGCAAAACTTGCGTCAGCTTCTTTAACGCCTAGAGGTGCAACAACTTTCGAGTAACTATCTATTAACAATAAACATCCTTCATGATTGCTAACCAATTCTCCAATACGAGATAATCCAGAGTCATCAAGATGCAATGATTCATTTTGAGTAAATAAGCCAACTATTGGGTTTAATAACTTCCATTTATCTTTGCCTATCCGTTCGGCTAGCCCAAATCTATTTAGAAGTGGTAACCACCTTGACCTAGGCATGTCAGTCCCCACAATAAAAACTGGAGGACACTTTCCAACGAACTTTTTATCCAAATATGAATCTTCAATGCTGCGACTCCATTTGCCAATCAAGTCAATAATTAGAGTAGTTTTACCAACTTTTGGAGAGGCAATAAGAAGGTTAGTGTCTGATTTCATTATTAGATCCTCTACTAACCAAACCTCCTGTGGTGCATCTATTTCCATATCTGGAACGAGCATTGTCACAAGTCCTTTTGAACGTTTACGAGCCTCCCAAATCTTTGCTCTGATTTCACTATCTCTAAGATTCAAACCAAGATTTTTTGCTTTATCCCTTAAGTAAACTATTCTGTCCTTTGGTTGGATTGCACAATTATCTTTAAAAAAGGTATCTACTTCATCGTCAAATGAATTTAACCTCTCAGTAATTGTTTTTGCTTGAGATTTTATTAAACGTTTTAATTCTTGCTCAAGTTGTTTTTCTGATACGGCATAATTACTTTGCAACTCGGATTTCCAAGCGAGCTCATCTTTTTTGTCTCCAGCCTCTATGGCAAGTGCGATCTCACTAAGCAGTTCATCATAGGGTTTAGGTTTTGTCATTATTACCCTCTTTCTGATAACGAGTTGTCGGTTTCTTGTATCTACTTTTAGGTTTATGATCCTTATCATTTTTTATTTCCTCTACATCACCTGTTATGTTCGTACGATCAGAATTTAGTTTTGGCATTTTTCCTGTTCTTAGCCAGAACATAAGCTCATTAGCTTCCATTTCTCGCATAATGCCAGGTTCTTTATTATTTTTATTTTCCATTTTTAAAGTCCTCTACTTGAGAATTCTTTCAATAGTTTTTTCTTATATCTAGCTCCCTTTATCTTCTTATCTTCTAATGAATGTTTTAAAAGGGCTTGCCTACATTCCTCTAAACCATAAATACATTTACCTTTTTGCTTCCCTTCTCCAACTCTATAGAAATGTTCTCCAGCTACAAATACTTGATTTTTCTTATGTTTATAAATCGTACGTTCTGAAAGATATAGAAGCCTAACTAATTCTTGAAGCTCTATCCAATTTTGAGTAATCATTGACCTTTGAAGGATTATTCTTCAACTCGCTATAAGCATTGAAAACAGTTGGTTCTAGATTTTCTGGAATACCATTAAACTTCACACCTAATTTTTCAAAGTTAATTAAATCAATAGCAATTCCAACTGAATCATTGCGATTAAAGTAGATAGCTTCTAAAGACTTACCTTTGAATCCTTTTGGTGGTCGGTTGCGTGTTCTCAATATATATAGAGTTGTTTTTTATAATCCCCGCAGCTTTCGAAGGCTGCATAGATGAAGAATCGTTGTCACTACTGTGGGTTGTTTAAAGGGCGCAGTCATCTATTACTTTTATTATTGCCGAAATCAGAACTAATTCAACCTGAAATTGCACACAAGCCCGCCAACTTCCGTAGAAGTTTTTGTTAAATTTCATAAATATCTACGGAATTTTCTACGGATTTTTGAGACTCACTTTATGGTATTGCTGAGATCTATTGATATAACTATCGGGGCGACAGGATTCGAACCTGCGACCTAGTGCTCCCAAAGCACTCGATCAGCAAATTGCGACAGTACCCATGAGAACGAAGTGAGGCTATGACTTTAGATTGAAATATTTGTTATCAATATGAGTCTCAAGCATTGTCCTATATGCAGCAAAGTGTTGCAAAGTTAAGCATTTGATCGCCCGAGGATCGCCCGCTTGCGACCTAGTGTCTTTTAAAAGTATTTATAAATGTAATCCAAATCCATTTTTTTTCTTTTCTAATTGATATCCAGCTTGTACGAATTGAGTATTATCAGTCCCTACATCATAGAGAGTATAGTTTTTACCTGCTCCAACACCTATTACAGCTTTTTGAGGAACCTTCTGCTCTTTCTTATGATTTCCGGCTAAATCCTGTACTTCCGAATGAACAATCCCTTCTGTTAATTCCAAATGAAATTGTTGTGTACTTCTCGCAGTAAATAATCTGTTTACTTGAAGACGTGTAAGTCTATCAAGGAGTGTTAAAGGCGGGGTATCTAATGTTAAATCGTCGCCAACATCTTTCGAGCTCCCGTGAATTAAACCACAGTCAAGTTCAACAAATCCAAATTGAAGTGATGCTATCCAATCAAGAAATGATTTATCAACAGCATTTATTAGAGATTTGACTACTTCTTCACCTTTATTTATTCTCAAGGCTTCAGCTCTTTGATTGCCACGGTAACCACTTTCTAAGAGAATTTGTTCTTCCCACCAACCATATATACACCATGGTTGTAAATCATTACTTTTTGGATTAATTAATCTATGTAGAAGCTTATTACAGTTTTTTTCAGGGCCTATCATATCCCCTAAAACAAAAAGGGTTATGTTCCCAGGAGTTTTTTTTAAATCTTTTTGAATAAGTTCATAGGTATCTAAATCCCCTTTTAGCCCACTTATAAGTGCCCAGCGTTCTATCATCTTTCACAAACATGAGAAGCATCTTCAGCTCTTTCAGCAAATTCAAATCCGTTTTTTAAACGCCATGCAAAAATCGGGGGAAGACCAGCATTTATTATTGCTTTGCAGGTAAGTTCGATATCGTATTCAACTTCTCTAATTTTTACGTCATTAGTGATGTCGTTATAAACCACATAAGTAGCTTTAGTTCCTCCATGCCGTGGTTCTCCCACTGAACCTGCATTTACTATTCTTCGCATCGGCAAATTCATTTCTTTCTTTTGAATATCTTTAGAACCACTGTTTTTGACCTTTACGGCAATTGAACCATTTGCTAGTTCACGTATATAAGGTTGATGAGTATGTCCACAAAATAGAATCTCAGCTTTGGCATTTTCAACTCTCTCAAGAGCTGCGAATGCATCCATATCGGGCAGCAGATATTCATGTTGACTATTAGGACTACCATGAACAAAAAGACATTTATCTTTACGAATTGAGTAGGGTAAATTAGCTAAAAAATCCTTATTTTCTTTTGTCAATTTTTCCGTAGTCCATTGATGAGCGAAATGACCTCTCTTTTCAGCAATCTGAGAAGGGTAACTACAATCGCAGGCATCTAATCCATCAACTACATCTTCGTCCCAACAACCCTGACAAGTGGCAATTTTTTTATCTTTGATTAACTCAATAACCTCATTAGGTTGAGGACCATAACCTACTAAATCTCCAAGGCAGGTAATATTCGTAATCCCTTGTAATTCAATATCTTTTAATACGGCTTCTACCGCAGGTAGATTTGCATGTAAACATGAAATAACAGCTTGATTCATTTTTAGTTAATTTCGAGAAGTTTGTAATTGTGAATTTCTAAGTGTGGCTTGATGATGATCTAAAACAGCATCACTAAGAAGGCAATTATTGATAGTAGATTTTATTAATTGGAAGTTTAAGTTTTTTCCCTGTATGACAATTTCAGAGTGTCTTTCTGGTCTTCCATTAAGAGGAGCAACTTGATTTAATGTTTGATATTGAGATCCTTTCTGAGTCACTATCCAGTTAAACAAGATATAACGACCATCTGGTAAGTTCATTAATGCTTTTGCTCTATATACGTCTCCATAAGCACCGTTCACTAATTCAAACCAAAAAGTATTTAAGCTTGCAGGATCCCAAATATTTTTATTGAGGTCAATACTACATGATTCAATTGCTTTAAAATCTAAAGTATCCTTAATTGGTAATTCTAGATCTCTGCCAAAATGCAAATATTTATTTGGTTGAAGATTATAAATTTCAAGCTCTTTTATCACTCTCAGATCAATTCCACTAATACCCTGAAATTTAGGTATGAAAAATTGAGGAAATTCAATAATAATTAAAATGTTCTCTTTCTCCACCTCTAAGAGCGATTTTGAACTTGATAAATCTAATAAATTAGGAATTTGATCTTTCAAAAAAGCAAAATCAATTTTTGAATTTATTGCTTGCTCTAAATTAATTTCTGAATATCCGCCAAAACGTACATAACCACAATTTCCAGAGTGATTCTTAAAAGTATTCAGTATCCAACTTGTCTTGCCGCATCCAGGAGGCCCTGATATTATCCAAGTCTGACTCATAAAAAACTGCCTGATGTATAAAATTTACACCAAAATGAAAATGAAAATCATTTTTGTTTTTATTTTTAGATATTTCTTCTGACAGGAAATAAAAAATTATAACTAGAAATTTTTGGTCTTCCTTGAAACGATTTAAGTTTTGATATTTATGCTAAATCTGAAGAATAAATTAATTCTATATATAGGCTATATTTGAAATTGAAAATTAAATCTCAGGGTTGGAGTTTAATCTTTAGTGTTGGAGCAATGGTCTGTTTAATATTGCTTATTTAGTTTTTTTAGCGGGCGATGCACCATGAAAAGCTATGCAAGGTATTGCAAATGATCGCCCAGAGATCGCCCAGGGAGTATTTAAGAATCGTGAGAAGTCAATCGGGGCGACAGGATTCGAACCTGCGACCTAGTGCTCCCAAAGCACTCCTTTGATCATTTGAGAATATCCAATAAATTCAAGCTATAACTAGGATATAAGTAAGTTAGTGGAACGTATTTGAGACTGCATAATGCACAAAGTAAGTACTTGTATATAGTTAATACGTAACCTTAGCGCTCCCCGTAGCGCTCCCCACTACGACATAGTGCCCATCTCTTAATAGGTCGTACATAAATAAAAATTATTTAAAGATCAATATTATTCTTTATCTCTAGAATTTCTCTCAATAGCTAATACAGCAGACGATATAGATGCAGAAGCAATAACAGCTAAGCCATACCCCATTACAAATGGCGAGACAATTGCTCTACCTATTTTTAATGAATTTCTACTATCGACTTTATCAAGATACTGATTATATCTTGATTGTTGTTGCTTTTTTTGAAAACTTAAATTCTTTTGTTCTTTAATAAAAGGTTCTTTATAGACTTCATAACCTTCATATTCTTGAGATGCCTTTTCTAAGAAATCTTCTTTATAAACCTGATAATCGCCATATTGATTTGAACCAACTCCTCTTATAAATCCTTCTTGATATTTGAGATACTGGTTTTTTAGAGATTTATATTCTCGACTTGATTTGTCTGGCATAGAAATTTCTTTATCAATTAGCCATTCGACAAAAGAGAGTAAGGTTTCAGGACCATCTTCATTTTCTTTTATCCATTCATCAAAAGATAATAATTCTTTTTTTTCCTTGCCTTTTTGATCTTTCCATTCTTCATAAGTAAGCATATCTGTTGTTACATTAGATATTTTTTCAGAAGTAATTAATTTCTTTTTTCCAATAAATCTCTCTTTACTTTTAGCATTCTCTGGGGTGTTACCTTCAACGAATAATATAATCCCAGTCAATAAGGCTATAAAACCACTAACGCCGACTATATTCCAGAAATGCCTTCCTACTCTAAATAAGAATTTCCTTTCAAAAATATTTGCTAATTTCATTTTTAAATTCGAATTATAAGAATTGTCGCACAAACTTTATTTTTTAGAACCTTAGATTTAACTTGGTTATAATAACAGGATTCTTTTGAAGATAAAATTAATACAATTTTTATTAATAGGATTCTTATCTGCTTTTATAGGCGAAATTAAAGCTGAAGAAATTTGTTATTACTCAAACCCAAAAGAATACAAAAAATGTTTCAATAAAAAGTCCTCTTTAAAAAGGCAAGCAAAGTATCCTTTGACTACTTTTAGCGATGGTTGGGATATTAAGTGGATAAGTGGTAATGGAGCTAATGGTCCTCATGCAACTCCAGGTGCAATTTTTAAGATTATTGAGTTAAATGCCCCTAATAGTAAACAATTAAATATTACTATCGGTGATAAAAGAACTAACCTCATTGGCATAACAAGAAAAGCTCCATTTATTTCGGCCAAAAAAGATATTCAAATTAATTCAGAAGATATTTTGTCTTGGAGTACAACACAACCTGAATATAAGGTATTCAGTAAACTTTCATATTTAGATAATTATGGTGATCAGAAAGATTTAAATTTTCGTAATTTTAGCTTCAGTCCAAAGAGAAGAAGAATAGAATTTATGAATCAGTTTTTCATCAATTTATCAGGTCTAAGAAAAGGAGAAAATAGAGAGATTGATTCTGTAATCCTCAATAAATTAAATAGACACATAAAAGAACTCGAAATAATTCGTTCAATAATTAAAATCGCATCAAAAGAAAAAGATTGTTTTATTGCAAAGCAAAGTAAATTCCCAGAACTTACAGAAAAATATAAAAAAGTTTATAGGACAATCAATCCCTTAAGAGCAAAATTAGATTTATCCCCTTCATCTGATTTAAAACCTATTTGTGATTAAATAAGCACAAAGTAGATCAAAGTATATCTATATAGCGCTCCTTTTAGCGCTCCTTTCTCAACTTGAGACATAAACATAAAAAAAGAGAGTTTGGGTAACTCTCTAGTATGACTTGGTTTTTAAGAGTCGGGGCGACAGGATTCGAACCTGCGACCTAGTGCTCCCAAAGCACTAACCCAAAACAAGTGAGAATCTAGGATCTCAGTCATAACAATAGATATAGCTTATTTTCTCTGTCTATAGATGTCCAGTATCGTTTACATTAGATTGACTCTTTCGCTCACCTTTCGCACAATATAGGTATAGAAAGACCTAGTGCTCATGCCTAAAAAAGTTTATACAGAAGATTGGGTAAAGTCTGCCAGAGATATGTTTAGGGCTGAAATGGCTGCTGATGCTAAGTGGTATATATCTAATCAAAGAGGTTATGTAAAACTTGAAGTTAGAGATAATGGACAATATCAATCAATAATGTTGAATTATGAATGGTCAAAGAATGAACTATTTAAAGCAGCTAGAAGAATAATAAAAATATATGAGAACTTTTATTCAGATATAGGAAAAGGATCTTTAAAGAAATCTTGTACTGTTGTTGAAACTATAAGTAGTAAAGGGAAAATAGATTTTGACGAAATATTCAAAGAATTTAGAAGGTTTTGCGTGACCGCCTCGGATAAAACATGGAATAAATCCTACGTCCCAGTACTCCATAAATGCCAAGAGCTATTAGAAAGATCGAAAGGGAAACCATCAGGCGGTGAAGAATTAATGATATCTTGCCTTGAACAATGGGAGGAGGGAAGTAGGTCGAGACAAATTGCAAAAAGAGTTATTTATAAATTTCTTGAGTGGGCAGTTCTTAGGGCAAAGATTTCTAATATGTATGCACCTGTAAAACTAAGAGAAACTTTAAAAGTAAAAAGGGTTGGTTATGCCTTAGAAGATGAGCAAGTTCTCCAATTAATAGCTTCAGAGAAGAATCAATCTTGGCAGTTTGCTTATCAATTATTAGCTGTTTATGGATTACGTCCAGAGGAACTTAGACACCTTGTTATTAAAAAAGGAATAAACGGAAAAGAATTATGGTGCATTTATAGAAAATCTATGGGAGGAACTAAAGGACAAAAGACAGAACCTAGACAACTTGCTCCTTTATTAATTAAAGATGGAAAAGGTTTTATTGATTGGAAACTACAAGAAAGAATAGAGAAAGGAGAAGAACTTCCTTCATTGGGAGATAGTGCAGCTAATGGATTGAGAAAACATTTAGAAAGAAATAAAAACTGGATAAGATTTAAAAAACAAGCAAAAATACAAGGCGAGTCCTTAGTTCCTTATGCCTTCCGTCATAGATATGCAAAAGAATCACACGCATCTGGATTCCCTATAAATAATATTGCTGAGGCTATGGGTCACACTCAAGAAGTGCATCTACAAAACTATGGAAGATTTAAACCTAGTGGAACAACTGATTTATATAGCAATAGGAATATGCAAACAGCATAATTGTATTGATTGACAGTCGATCTAACATGGAGGGATAAAACCCTCTTTTTTTTTGAAAAATATAGAAAATAAATTCAGACTTATTGCTTTTGTTCCAATTGGATATATAGCTAATTTGTCTGTAATTATGCTTTTAATTTTAATACCTGGCTTTGTCTTCTTTGGATGGCTCGATCCTTACATCATTGATCCAGAACTCCCTGTTGAACAGCTGTTCAACATTAGTATAGAACCCCCTGTTGAACTCCCTATATCTCAAGAAAAACTTTTCAATATTGTTTTGATATTAGAAGTGCCTTGTTCTGTTTTAGGTTATAAAGTTTCCCATCTTATTAAACCCGCCAACTTAACAAATAAGAATTTTATAAAAATACACTTCTTAATTATTGGACTTAGTTTTGCATATCATATCGGTTTGATTGGCGGTTCAATTTCAAATTTAAATCCTTTTATCTCTTTTCTTATCGAAGTTGGTGTTTTTACTTTAATGATTAAAGATCGTAGATTTAATTTATTTAATATGGGTGATAAATGAAACGCTTACTACTCCCACTAATAGTTTATTGAAATGCTCGGAATTTTAATTTTTATTCTTATTGTATATTTGTTTTCTTTTCTTTTTTTTCCGATTATTGAGTTTATAAGTAAACAAGAAATGATTGAGGAAGATAGATTTAGGGATTTTGATAATAAAAACGAAAGAGAACTAGGAGATCGTTTTTCTGAATTTTTGAGAAAATCTTGCTTTTTAAAGGAGTTTTGGGGGAGATCCTTTGACTTTACTGGAAAAACAAGTAGAAGAAGATTTTGGCTAACTGTTTTACAAGTTTCTATTGTTTATATTTTTCTTATTGGGATACCAATTTTTATCTATGTTTTTGCTTCTATAAATAATTCCTCCTTAAATGTATATGAAATTGAATCATTAACTAGCAATATTTCTTTCATATCTTGGTTTGGTGCAATAATAAATTTCGTTCCTGGCATTTCTCTTCAGATTCGTCGTTTAAATGATATTGGTAAAGAGCCTGCTTGGGTTTTATTATCTTTTGTACCCTTTCTCTCTCTAATATTAATATTCTGGTATGCAAAACCTTCTTTAAAAAACGTAGTAGATAAAAAATTAGATAAAAATTTATCGAATGCAGATGAACTTAAAAAATATGCTGATCTAAGAGATCAAGGCATAATAACTGAAGAAGAATTTCAAGCTAAAAAGAAAAAGTTATTGGACTTATGAAACGCTTACTACTTGCACCGCTTTTATTATGTTTAATACCTTCAGCTTTAATTTTTTGTGATATAAGTTTTTACTCTTTTTTCAAATTGTTCTTCAGTAAATTCATCTTGTAGATTATTCAATTCGGATAAAGCCTCTCTTAAACCCTCAATATTTGCCTTAAAGGTACCCATTTCAGAATATCCATCATTATCTTTCATTGTTAAATCTATGCTTGTTGGATTGTATTTCATCCAAGCAGTGGCAAAACCCTCGACTAAATCCTCTTTCTCTGCAACCTCTGATTCGAAAAATAATTGTTCATCATTCTTATCTTCCTTAATAAGTTCTAGAAGTATAGAAAGTTCTTCATTAGAAATATTTGGCAAATCCATTTTTTGATTATCAAGATTATATTTAGATTCCAAGAATTCCATAGTTTCATTAGTCATAACTTCCAATATGGCTTTATAAGACTCATTAATGGTGAAATTAATTTCCTCGTCACTACTTTTGATCCCAACTTCTACACTTATTGGTATCTTTTTCTCTAAAGCTCTACATAAGAATTCTTTTACACGATTGGTACTAAAACTATTTGAGAAATCTAGAACCAACCAAGCATATAGACTATAATTATCAAAAATACCAACAGACTCCCAAGATACATTTACTAGGTTTAATTCTTCATCAGTAGGTATAAATATATAATCATTGCCATCATCCTTCATACATAGTTTTTTCACATATGTTTCGCATTCAGAAGGAGAAACCTTTTCGGAATTGATTTCTACGCACCCATCATTAAGATCGAAATCAATCAAATATTTGTTTGCTACTATTTCGTTTTCATTCAAGTTCATGTTATCTAATTGATATTGTCCTTAAATCTAACAGAAATTAATTGTTCTCTGATGACCTCTAAGAGATAGACATAGGTTCTTTGTAGGCAATTCAATGTGGGTCGTCCGAAGGCTCGTAAAAAATCTAGCGTGGGGCAATAATCAATACTACCTTTTTTATACTTGAGAGGTCGAAAATGTACTTCTAAGAAATCGACTTAGTTGCTATCAGTATATAGTCAACTTCTTTGGACTTCAATAGATTCTTCTAAACTTGAGCGAAAACAAGCCCTTATTAGACTTTCTGTCCATTTGAGTGATTTTTCTTTCGCTCCCCTTTCGCTCTGTAATATTTCTCATTCGCTAAAAAACCAGTCGGGGCGACAGGATTCGAACCTGCGACCTAGTGCTCCCAAAGCACCCGCGCTACCAAGCTGCGCCACGCCCCGCTTATAAGATCTTAGTTCATAAAAGACATCTATAAAAGACCAAATTGATAAATATTTTATAAAAAATCACTTTTTTTCTAGAAAATGATTTTTGTCACTATTTTTTCAAAATTAAAAAAGTAATTTTTTGCAATTAGTCTAGCTTGAAAAAAAAATACATAGCTCCAGTGACTGTAAGAATGGAAGAATTCCCCATACTTTTTAGTCATGACATACAATTGTATTAATTTACTCTTTTTTATTAATTTTTTGATATCTATTAATTAGTAGTATTATTGAAAAAATAATTTATCAAAAATTAAGAGATTTATGAAATGAAGTTTGCATTTTATTTTTTCATAATTGCGCAAATTTTAAACTTTCTGGGTGTATCTGCGGAAAAAGTTACAAAAGATTCTTCTGAATTTAATCCAATTAATTGGGAAAAGGTACGCGAAAATGAGGAAAAACCTTTTAAAAAGATTTTTAGGAAATCGTACAAGGACGATAAAAGTTATTTTGAAAAAACAAATTTAATAAATAAATCAAAGAAGAATCATTATAAATCTCAAGAGCAGCCTTCAACTTGGCGAAATCGCACCTTAAGGTTTTCCTTTGAGGAAATTGATATGCCAGATGCTGGCGAACAGATGGGTTTGTACAGTATAGGGGCTTACGATCAACTAAACCCTTGGCTTTACGGCGGTATTACTCTTTACGGTGCCGCGACCGGCGCCCGGGGAGGGTTCTTTACTGGTGGCTATACCTTGGGCGTGGAACGTCAGTTATTCGATAACTTGATTTTCGATGCAGGAGGCTATGTGGGTGCCGGGGGCGGGGGTGCCGCGGCGCAAGGAGGAGGTTTGATGATCCGCCCCCATGTAGGTCTCAAGTACGACTTTAGCTGGAGCGAACTGGGTCTGAAATATACCTACGTAGACTTCCCAAACGGAGATATTTCAAGCGATGCAATTGCGCTTTCACTAGATATTCCCTTCAGTTCATTGACACTCAATTTGGAAGATGATGGACTGACTGCGGCTGATTACTTTGGAGTTGATTGGCGCAATGTCAGCCGCCACCGATCACACCTAGCCGCCCGCGTTCGTGCGTATTCACCGGCCAGCGACAGCAAAACCACCTCCGGTGGCTCGCTTAATAATTCTTTGGGGCTGATCGGCGTAGAGTACTCTTACTTTCTCGATGAAAACTGGTTCGCCACCTTTGAGACTGCTGGTGCCATATCAGGTGGTGTAGGAGGATATGCCGAACTTTTAGCCGGGATAGGCTATCGCTTCCCTCTAACCAAAGACGATCGTCTGGGCCTACTACCTTCTCTAACCATCGGCGGCGCAGGTGGCGGGGCGGTCGAAACCGGCGGAGGATTTGTAGCCCGAGCAAATCTAGGTTTGGAATACAGACTTTCTCCTGATCTAAGTCTAATTATGGACAGCGGTTATCTTGCCGCTCCAGATGGCAATTTTGAAACTCCATATGTAGGCTTCAATTTGGCATACGTAATGGAAACCTTTGCTCAGGATCAAAAAGGAGATCCTTTAACGGAATCAGAACTTATACAAACTAACAAATGGCGATTTCGCCCATCGCACCAATGGTATTTTGATGCGCAGCGGAGGAGAAGCTCTTCACGCGATATGCAACTTATGGGAGGCAAAATTGACTGGATGGGAGGAGATTGGTGGTACCTTACAGGACAAGGATTAAGCGCGTATGCAGGAGGAGCCGGTGGCTATTCAGAGGGACACTGGGGAGTTGGTGTTATTGGCCCAAGATGGAAGAACTGGACACTCTATGGTGAAATGCTCATAGGTGCCGGAGGGGGAGGAGGTGTTGATAGCGGGAGCGCCTTATTGTACAAACCAAGTGTTGGGTTAGAGTACAACCTCAATAAGGAATTTAGCCTTCAAACTGGCATAGGGAAAGTGATTTCTAAAGAAGGGAATCTTGATTCCAATACCTTGGATGTAAGTCTGGTTTGGCGTTTTGGGACCCCAAAATAAAGTTCCAAACTTTGAGTTAGCTTTGAAATAAAGTTGGAACAATATAGCCAACGTAGCTCGATTAGTTTTCTTATAATTAAGTATTCCTTCGCACACGCGCTACTAAACTTTGTCGCTTTTTCTGGCTTTATAGCTTGTCATAAAAGTAAGAAAACTAGTTATTGAAATCAGCCTTTCTTGTAAAAAGGGATGCTCCAAAGCAAACGTGTTACCAAGCTCTTAGCTGACTAAAGACCTTAAAAAGACTTAATCACAAAATGTCTAAAAGATTTTAATGAGTTTTAAATTAGATCAATAAAATATATACATTTGGAATTAAATAATTTCTCGAACATTTAATGTGGAATTTTGAGTATTTTTTAACATATTTTTTGAATTAACCAGTTTTGATTAGATCAATCCTATATATCCAAAAGTAAATCCTACGAATAAAAAAAATGTAAACTCTAGTAAATCCCTTGGTAAAGAATTCACTATTAAATTGAATTGAGTCATTTTACCTTGTGCTCCTCAGGTTAATTAATTTCAGAAGAATATAACTAATAATTTTTTTTGTTGAGGTTAAAACTTGCTTTTTTTTCTTTTTTCTAAAGAATTGAAGAAAATCTAAAATTTAAGATTAATTTCTATAAAATTATTAATTATAAATATATTGAGTTGATTTTTTTTAATGCTATATTCCTGTAAAGGGTTTTCATACTAAGAAATACAAATGGACTATAAAAAGAAATCTCTGAAAAAATTGAATCGTAATGAAAGTTACGAAGAAATTGATACTAGATTAGCTTCTGGATGGTATGTGGACACTTTAGGAGGTAATAAGCGAAAGAAATATAAGACTAAGGAGGTATCCTTCAAAATTGCTAAAAAGGTAGATTGATCTTTTTAAAAATTTTAAAATGAAAACTAATTTATAAATTAATTAAATTAGAAAATTTAATTGTACAGGTTAAAAAACTGGTACAAGAAGCATAAATGTATCAATCAATACTTGATTTTTTATCAATTAATACATTATATTTAATGTGTACTTAAAATTTCGTGTGAGGAAATTTATGAAGCTTTTCAAAAGCTTGCTTGTAGCTCCTGCTGCATTAGGACTTCTTGCTCCTATGTCTGCAACAGCTAATGAGCTTAACCTTGCTGATTTTACTGACTATTCTTCATCAAAAGAAGTCAAGAACATTAGCGAATTTAATTCTAAACAGCTTGCTGTTACCAATAGCCGTGTAGATGGCCTTGAAACAAGAATCAATAACTTCGAAGCTGGTTCTTTCTCAGAAACAACAACAGCATCTTTCTCTGCTGATTTCGTAATCGGTTCTGTTGATGGTATCGCCGGCCAAGAGCAGGTTTCAACTGGATATAGTTTCCAAATTGATCTAAACACAAGCTTTACTGGTGAAGATTCATTTGATGTATCTATCGATGCTGGTAATGCTGGTAGTCCAAATGATGATAATACATTTAGGACATTTGATGAGCTAGATCTTAATGATAATGGAGACGGACTCACTGTCGACGGAATTTCTTATACTTTCCCTGTTGGTGACAAGACAACTGTTTTCGTTGGTGACAGCGTAGATGGTAGTTCTCTTTACAATACAGCTTGTGTTTACGCCTCTCCTACAGATACAATGGATGACTGCTCATTGAGTGGTTCCGGTATAGAAGATGGCGCTGGAACTGCTGCTGGTGCAAGCTTTGAACTCGGTAATGGATTTACTGCTGCTGTTGGTTATACAGGAGACGGGTCTACTGCTAACGGTTTAATGACTCGCGAAGGAAATGATTCTATCGGTGCTCAACTTACATATACCGATGAGTCTTACGGTGCATCTTTAACTTATGCAAACGTTGAAGGTAATGATGACACTACATTCTGGGGACTTAACGCTTACTGGACTCCAGAAGCAACTGGTTCTGCACCTTCAATAAGTGTTGGTTATGAATGGGGTGATCCAACGACTGCTGATGATTCAACACAATATTTTGTTGGTCTTCAGTGGGATGAAGTTGGTCCAGGATCACTTGGTGTTGCATTAGGTAACACAGGTTCTATTACAGATGGAGCAGAAGAAACCACTATGTATGAAGTTTTCTACAACTACCCTGTAAACGATGGTATGACAATTACTCCTGTCCTATACAACAGAGAAGTTGCTGCAGCCGAAGATCAAACAGGTATCTTAGTTAAGACTTCATTCAGCTTCTAAACTTAATAATTTAATTTAGAAATCTTACACACATTAAAAAGACCTACCTATAGGTAGGTCTTTTTTTTTTGTTGAAATTGTGCCTATATGTAATTTGTCCAGTTAAATCTTATTTTTTCAAGATTATTTGTTATTATTAATATGAATATTCTGTGTGAGGAATTTTATGAAGCTTTTTAAAAGCTTGCTTGTAGCCCCTGCTACATTAGGCTTGTTAGCACCTTTAGCTGCTAACGCAACTGAGATAAATCTCAATGACGTTTCAAACTACTCTGATGTAGATAGTATTGAATTTGCTAATTCTTTTGATAATGAAAAATTAAATGAAGGAACT
>QCGD01000015.1 GCA_003280025.1 Prochlorococcus sp. AG-363-P06
AAATTACTTCTTAAAACTCCCACCCCTATACCAAAGCTAAATAGTATCAAAAACGCATATAAGTAAATTAAATAGGGAGAAATATCAGAAATTCGATTATTTTCTAAAGTTTCTCTAAAAACAAATTTTAATTCGGTAATCTTTTCTTTTGCATATTTATATAAGTCTATGGATTTTTTTGTGATGATTTTTTCAGAATTCTTACTTTCTTCAGTAAATTGTTCTTCATCTCCTCGAAAACCTCCTGGCAATGGTAATTTACCTTCTTCAAGATTCACAGGATTAAGTTCAGAATCTTTAATCAATTCCTTAGAATCAGATTTTGATTGATACTGAAGTTTTGTTTTTAGTGTTAATCTTTTGGATTTTTTTTCTAATTTTTCTATGAACTCTTGGATTTCTCTATCTTCAAACCAAGAATCTAAATCAATAGACTGAATGTCAATATCCCTATAACCTACCAAAACATCATTTTCCAACCAATTTTTACAAAAAACACAAATTGCCTCTAATTTTTCGCCAGGATAACTATTTAACCAATCAATTAATTTGTCATCAGAACTACTTAAAAATCTTGCTAAAGATTGCTCAACATCTGCCAAAAGCAAATCTAGACAACCTATTAATGGCATTGAGTCTAGTCCTGCAAAGTTTAGTTTCTTTAATATTTTTCTTGCCTCCAATAACTTCTCTGGTTTTCTTCTTGAAAAACCAATTGCTGTTAAAGATAAAAAAGCCAAAAATCCTGCTTCTATTGAACCTCTTTTTTGTAATGCTAAAAATAAATCTATTTGCTCCTGAACTGTCAAGAATGGCTTTATTTGCTGAAAAAAAACTTCAAATTCCTGTTGATTAAGGTAATTATTGTATTCAGATTTATTTTTTCCTTCCAATCCACCTCTTTTTATTATTAAGTTTTCCAGCATACTTAAACCTTTTTTATGAGACTCATAGTCATTTAAATCTTTACTCAATAAATCAAGGATCCTATATGGCAGGAGAGAAGCTAGATCTTCCTCAAGATTTTTCCTTAATTCTCCTAGTTTTCCCATCCTTTGAAGAACCTGTATACCCTCTTGTAAAAAATCCGCTGAATTTGAATAAAATCTTTTTTCTTGTTCTTGAATTGCAGCATCTCTAGCGCATAAGGCAGCTAACAAGGTTAAATCGGCCTCTCTACTACTACCTAAAGCTGGCGTTTGAGGGGGCTGCAATGCTTTTCTAGCAATTTTAAATGCTTCTTTGGGTGATCCTGATTCCCAAAGGAGGATTAATCCTGCAACTTCTCTATTAGAAGAAAGCTCTAATCCTAAAGCTCCATTAAGTAATTGATTTTCATATTCTCTTCTACTATCAATATCTGTCAATAAATCTGCAGTAAGGCGAAGCAACTCAGCTCTTTGATTTAAAACCTCGTATGTAAATCCTTCGTCAGGAGTTTTATCTAAACGTAATTGAAAAGCCCTTAATATTTCCTCAGAGGTTGCAGAAGGGCTTACGCCTATTAAACGAAAATGATCTAATGGAAGTTCCAAACAAATATCCTATTAAAAACCCTAGACAAATTTTATCAATTTATAAATTTTTTTCATAAGGTCTTACAGACTTTTAAAAAAAAAACATGAAAATCGTCCATTGAAGCTTAGAATGTTAACAAATCAAAACTTCATTAAGGTATTTTCTTGGAAACACACGTAGAGAGAATTTCAAATCTTCAAGACTTAAAAAAAGCGAAGTTAGATCGTGAAACTGGATTGTTTCTTTATAAAGACATGACACTAGGTCGAAGATTCGAAGATAAATGTGCTGAAATGTACTACCGAGGAAAGATGTTTGGTTTCGTACATCTTTATAACGGGCAAGAGGCTATCAGTACTGGTGTAATTGGCGCAATGAAAAAGAAACATGATTGGTTTTGTAGTACATATCGTGACCATGTCCATGCTCTCAGTGCAGGAGTTCCATCTTTTGAAGTAATGAGCGAATTATTTGGGAAGGCTACAGGATGTAGTAAGGGTAGAGGTGGCTCTATGCATTTGTTTTCGAAAGAGCATCATTTACTCGGCGGATATGCTTTTATTGGAGAAGGAATTCCAGTCGCATTAGGTGCAGCTTTTTCCAGCAAATATAAAAAAGAAGTCGTAGGTGATCTTCAGAGTAATTCTGTAACAGCAGCATTCTTTGGAGATGGTACCTGTAACAATGGGCAGTTCTATGAATGTTTAAATATGGCTCAATTATGGAAATTACCAATAATTTTCGTAGTGGAGAATAATAAATGGGCTATAGGTATGGCTCATGATAGAGCTACTAGCAGCCCAGAAATATGGAGGAAGGCAGCTGCATTCGGAATGAATGGCGAAGAAGTAGATGGAATGGATGTTTTAGCTGTAAGAGGAGCTGCTCAAAGAGCTATTGAAAGAGCTAGAGCAGGAGAAGGTCCAACTTTACTAGAATGCTTAACATATAGATTTAGAGGACATTCATTAGCAGATCCAGATGAATTAAGAGCTGAAGAAGAAAAAGAATTTTGGAATAAAAGAGATCCTATTAAGAAATTATATCAACAAATTATTGAGGGTAATTTTGCTAAAGAAGAAGAATTAAAAAGTATAGAAAAGGAAATCGATTTAGAGATTTCTGAATCTGTAAAGAATGCACTAGATGCACCAGAGCCTCCATCTAATGAATTAACTAAATATATATGGTCTGAAGATTAGATTAAATTCCACTTGGCAATTTTCTGGTCAAATTTCTTAATTTTCTAAGAGCCTTCAGTTCAACCTGTCTTACTCTTTCTCTAGAAACTTCTAATAATCTTCCTATTTCCGCTAAGGTATGCCTTTCATTTCCATCTAATCCAAATCTCAACTTCAGAACATGTTGTTCTTGTTCACTTAAATGACTTAACCACTTGCCTAATTGCTCTTGATGCATTTTCTGCTCAACTTGGTCTAATGGTTCCTCATTATTACTATCTGCTATTAAATCACCCAAGAAACTACGTCCATCATCTCCATTTACAGGAGCATCCAAACTACTAGTAGATAAAGCTTGTCTTAAAACAGAATCAAGTTCCTCTACATCAATATCCATCGCTTCAGCTATTTCAATTCTACTTGGCATTGCTCCTAGTTGATGAGCTAAATCTCTACTCACTTTCCTTATAGAGGCAAGCCTTTCACTTAAATGTACAGGTAAGCGAATAGTTCTGGATTGACAAGCAATTGCTCTAGTCATGCTTTGACGAATCCACCAAAAGGCATATGTTGAGAACTTATAACCTCTTGTAGGATCAAACTTTTCAACGGCTCTTTCTAAACCCAATGATCCTTCTTGAACTAAATCTAAAAGTTCTAGTCCCTTCCCTTGATACTTCTTTGCAACACTAACAACTAATCTAAGATTAGCTTTCATCATTCTCTCTTTAGCTCTTCTGCCAATTTTTATAATTCTTTTTTGCTGAGTAGTGAATTCTTTTGTGTTTTCATTTAATTGACCATCCTCAGTGAGTATCATCATTTTTTGAACCTGGTTACCCAATTCAATTTCTTCAGCAGGTGTTAATAAAGGGACACGTCCAATATTTGACAAATACCAACTAATCGGATCATTGCCTCTTCTTTTCTGAGGTTCAGTTGAAGCTGGTAATGATGAAACCATAATTTTTACCTAAATGAGGTATTAAAACTTTCCTACACTTTTCGCAAAATAGCCGATTATTTAATAGTCGCTTCAGATTTCACGTATAAATTGTATAGTTATGTGTTAAAAACTATAAAAAACTGCTAAAAATTGTTTCTTTCATAACATTTGTCTCGTTTTTATTTTTCTAACTAACTTGGATAATTCTTCTCCAATTAGTGAAGCATTTGAACCTTCTTTACATTTTGATGCTGCGAAAGAATGTAAAAGTACGTATTTTGCGAAAGATTCAGCTTTAATATTTTTACAAATTGACAAATCTATTGCTGAACTTCCTGCAACAAAGCCAGACAAAAGATCACCCAATCCAGCTCTAGCAGTTTCAGAGTCGGTCCCAAAAAGTTGCCATGCTGACTTCTTATCAGCGATTATGCTATTTGCACCTTTTAATAAAATACCAATATTAAATTCTTTAGCAATATTCATAACCAGTTCAACTTTATTCTCATAATTAACATCTGGGAATAACCTCATAAATTCTTTAATATGAGGCGTAATCCAAGTTAATGACTCTCTTTCAAGGAAAAATTTAGAACCTAAACTCGATTTAGAAATTCTATTAAGTGCATCAGCATCCAAGATTAATAAACCTTCGAAACTTAAAAGGTAATCTTTTGATTTTTCCCAATCATTATTATCAATTCCTATTCCTGGTCCCAAAGCTAATGAATCATAAGCAGTGAGATCGATATTCTTTAAAGCACTAAATAATAATGCATTACCATTTTTATCAGATTTCATAGTTGCTTTCAAAACTATTTCCGGAGCAACCTGCCAACTAGATTCAGCAACTAGCTCAGGAAGAATTGCCGAGACAAATCCTACTCCACTTGAAATAGCACCTCTTATTGCTAGATGTGCGGCTCCTGGATATTTTTCACTTCCAGCTATTAATAATGTTCTTCCTCTTTGATATTTATTTGTATTTTTAGGTAAGGAATTTAATTGGATTTTTTTAATATCTTGATAGGTAACTTTTAAAATCTTCCTATCAACTTTAGATAATTGATTCTTAGTAAGTCCAATATCTATAAGCTTCAATTCTCCAACAAAAGGCAATGCTGAGTCTTGCATTAAACCAATTTTATTCAATCCAAGAACTAATGTGAAATCTGCTTTTACTGCACCTGTGACAAAAGGTTCGCCATTATCAGGACATAAACCTGTTGGAACATCTATGCTTATTACCTTTCCTAATCTATTCTCAAATTTTTTATTAAACAATTTTATTACTTCTTCATCAACTTTTCTTTTCTGATTATTCCCAAAAACAGCATCTATCCAAAGATCTTTCCTATCTGGATTAGGGGGTTCCTTTAATATTGATACTCCTATAGATGTAAGATAATTAACGTGATTAATTGTTAATGTTTTTTTTAAATCGAAGGGGCACCATACTTTAATTAAGTATCCCTTCAAGAAAAGTTCTCTAGCAATTACAGCGCCATCCCCACCATTATGCCCAGGGCCTATTAAGATAATTATTCCCTCTTTTAGAAGTGATTTCCTTTTCAATAGCCACCTACTAATCTGAATGCCAGCTTTTTCCATCAAAGCTTCTTGAGGCATCCCTTGAGAAAACATTTCTTTCTCTAATCTCAACATTTGATTTGAATAAACCATTAAATGTTTAGAGTCAATTGTTGGCCATCCAATTTCATTCATAATTAGTACAAAGCAATTTAAGTACTGTTCAAAAATTTAAACTTCCATGTTAAAGACACTTAAGGATAAAAAATTAAAGAACTGTTCCTCTACTAATAATAAATCTATTAAGCAGAAAAATATTATTGTAGGTCTTTCGGGTGGGGTTGACAGTTCACTCTCAGCAGCACTTCTTATTGAAGATGGCTGGAATGTCGAGGGATTTACGCTGTGGTTAATGAAAGGAGAAGGTTCTTGTTGTTCTGAAGGATTAGTAGATGCTGCAGGTCTTTGTGAAGATTTAGGAATTGATCATCACATAATAGATTCAAGAGAAATATTTGAAAGAGAAGTCATAAAAAAAACAACTGAAGCATATAAACAAGGTTTTACTCCTCTTCCATGCTCAATGTGCAATAAAAATGTGAAATTTGAAGAAATGCTTAATTTCGCAATTAAAAAACGAGAGTTTACCTATATAGCTACTGGACATTATGCACGGATTAAAAATGTTTCTTCAAGTACAATAATTAATTCTACAGATTTAAAGTTTAAGGATTTCATTCTCCTAAGAGGTGCTGATAAAAATAAAGACCAAAGTTATTTCCTTTATAGTCTTTCTCAGGATGTATTAAGCAGATTAATACTTCCTCTTGGGGAACTTAAGAAAGAAGAAACAAGACAGGAAGCATTAAGAATAGGCCTTCGAACTGCAGAAAAAGCAGAAAGCCAAGATCTATGTTTGGTTGAGCATTATGGATCAATGCAGAAGTTTATCGATAACCATATTGAACCCCAAAAAGGCGAAATTATCCATATTAATGGTGAAGTACTTGGAAAACATAATGGTATACAGCACTTTACTGTAGGACAAAGGAAAGGATTAGGCATTGCTTGGCCAGAACCACTATATGTAAAAAGATTAGACAAACAAAAAAACATAGTTTATGTTTCAAATAAAAGTGATCTTTATAAAAAAGAAGCATTAATACATAGCGTTAACTGGGTTTCGATAGAAGAACCCAAAAAACAAATAGAAGTAGAAGCACAAATAAGATATAGAAGCCCTTCAGTGAAAGGGCTTTTAATCCCTGAAAGAAATTCAGATAACTTAACTCAATCATTTAAATTAATTTTTAAAGAAAGCCAAAGCTCTGTTACTCCAGGTCAAGCTGCAGTGTTTTATAAGGGCGATATTTTATTAGGGGGTGGATTAATTAGTTAATTTTCCAACAAATAAATTCAATACGAGAAACAATAAAAACAAAAACAATAAAGGTCTGTCTCCAAATTTGGTATAAAAAGTTTTCTCAGAAGAAAAATTAGGAAATACAACCTCATTTTGCTCAGTATTGAAATTCAACACTTCAATAATTTTTCCATCATCACTAATTAAGCCAGAAGGGCCAGTATTTGAGACGAGTAAATTATCCTTCTTGTTTTCTATACTTCTCATTCTAGCCAAAGAAAGAAATTGGTTCTGAAGCTTTTTAGGATAAGGATCTAAGTTAGCTACAGAGATAATTAATTCTGCACCACTATTAATAGCATTTCTTATCTTTAATCCATCACTAATTTCATAACAAATCGCTACTGCTAATGGAGTTGTAAATTCTGACTGAAAAAACCTGGAATTTGATCCTGGTTGAACGCCTCCTACTGCAGATAATCCTCTTGAAAAGATATCTAAAAATACTGGTATTTTTTCTCCTAATGGAACCAGTCTATTTTTGTCAATAAAAGAAGTAAAATTTTGATCTCCAATTCGATAGCCGAGCAAAGAACTTCTTAGTTCATTTTTAGAGTTTCTAAAACCTCCTGCCAACATATTAATCTTGCTTCCTTTAAGCAAATTAAAATTGTTATTAAGAGTTCCTTCAGGAGCAACAAGCATTTTTGCTTTATTTGATAAAGCATATTTCTGAGCAGCTAATAGTTTATTTTGTATAAATTGTTCATTAAATTTTATTTTTTCTCTGGTGGGGATATTAGTTTGCCAAATAGCTACTGGATAATCAAAATTTCTATTGATAGGATTTTTTAAACCTCCAAACAAATGTAAAAAAACAATTGCCAAAAGCCCAAAAATAAATATTTTTTTAAAGTCGACTTTTCTACGCCATTTCCCATGAATTAAATAAATCCAAAATCCTATTAATAGTTGTACTAAGCATAAACCGCTGGAACCAATCCATCTTCCCAAACCAGCGAGATATATATCTCCTGGGACTAGACCTTCTCCTAAACCTATCCAAAAAAAAGGTGTTTGAGAAAGTATTAACTCACCGATTCCCCAGGCTATAGATAATAAAAATACTTTGATAATTAAAGGTAAAAATTTCATTTCAAAAATATCTTTTTTAAAGAGAATTATTTCTCCTAAAAGACCCCACAAACAAACCAATATTCCACCTACAAAGGAACAAACTAATAAAATTGCAATTGTGATAACTAAACTTTCTAGCCATGAAAAGCCTATCCAAGTCAGTGGATGAAGATCGTAAAGCCAAGAATGACTTATCAAAATAAAGAAAAAGCCCCAGCAAAAGTTTGATATTCTTTGATTAACCCCCTTCCATAAAATCAATAAAGATATCGGCATAAAGATTAGCCAAAAGTGAGTGGATAAAGAAATGCCTCCTAATATGCCACCTAAGCAAGGGTAAAAATATTTTTTAAAGTTTTTATTTCGAGTTTGAATTAACAATCTAAAATTTCAAAATTAAATTAAAAACCATCCATATTTTAACTTTTTCTGTAATATTAGATATAGTAGCTTTAAAATTTAAGTGAAAGAAGTTTTTATTAGTTTTATAGTCTTTGTTTTTTGTGTTGCCTTAACTCTTGTTAGTCAATTTAATTCACCTCAAGTTGTTAATGCCGAAGAATCAGAAAGTCAAGTCGTTCAAAAAACACCTGTTACGACAAAATCAAATGTTTCAAATAACAATATATTTGAACTAGACCCATCAGATCCAAACCCTATACTATTTGCTATGGCAGAAGAAACACAATCAGACAGTAACTCAAGAACTACTGAAAGTGGTTTGATTATTTTAGATTTAGTTAACGGAGAAGGTGATGAAGCCAAACCGGGTCAAACAGTTACGGTTAATTACACTGGGATTTTAGAAGATGGGACCCAATTTGACACCAGTATAGGTAGAGCACCCTTCAGCTTCCCATTAGGTGCTGGAAGAGTAATTAAAGGCTGGGACGAAGGCGTCGCAGGAATGAAGATTGGAGGAAAAAGAAAATTAACAATTCCTCCAGAACTAGGATATGGATCAAGAGGAGCAGGTAATGTTATTCCCGCTAATGCAACTTTGATATTTGAAGTTGAATTATTAAAAGTCAGTTAAATTAAGTAAGAAAAATATTTAAGACTTTTCAAGTTAGTTAATCTCCAAGTAATATATATACAAATCTAAAAACTTGAAATGTTAAGTAAATTAATCAATTCTTTGCTAAATAAAAAATCCATAATGGAAGTTCATGCTCATTGCGATGGCCCTTGTGGTGTTTATGACCCCGCCTCAACAAGAGTTGCTGCTGAAGCAGTCTTATCCATGACTAAAAAGCTTATTGCACTAACTCCTCCTTCAAGTACTGCATCAGAAGAATGGGCTGCTTATAGTAATACATTTTCTAGATATGTAGCTGTTAAAGAAGAACAAGCAAAAGAAACTAAAAAAGAAATTCTAATTTTGTGGACAGACTATTTTAAACCAGTCCATTTAGAAACTTATCCTGATCTACATGACACAATTTGGAAAGCAGCTAAATTATGTAGTGCTTGCAAAGTTAATATTGATTTAGCACAGGCAGAAGAACTAATGAGTTACGTAGAAAAAATTCATAATATTTTCTGGGAATCAAAAGGCAGAACTGACGCTTTTGTAAAAGCTAGTTGATTGAATCATCTTAAAAAGATTTTTTGACTTAATTTTATATTTCTTTGGTTTAAGAAAAACCGCGATTATTTGCGGAGATTCTATGCTGCCTACACTAAAAGATGGAGATGTTGTCTTTTTTAAAAAGTATAAGCAAGGTCAATCATCACCAGAAATTGGACAAATAGTAATTTTCAATCATCCTCTTACAAAAAAACGCTTAATTAAAAGAATAAATATCGTAAATACTAATAGTATTGGAGTTATTGGTGACAATATTGAATTAAGTGAAGACAGTAATAAATTTGGACTAGTAAATAACAAAAAAATAATTGGACTAGTTACCTCTAAATTAATAAATCTAAAATTAAAAAATTTTCTAAGTAAAAAAGAGCGCAGTACTTTTCTGAATCCAGAATAATCCCATAGAAAATGACAACCCTCCTGCAAAAGCTATTAATCTTTTTATAAATTTTTGACCTGTATTTAAGGTTGTAAAAGATATTAAACACGTAAAAAGATTCATACTTATTAGTGAACCAACCAAATAAGAAATCAAATAAGCACATGCATTAGTTAGAGAAAGAGCTAAGGCAGGGAGAATTGCAAGAAAATGCGAACCTCCAGCAATTCCATGGAGTAATCCTATACCTGTTAAAGCATGGGAGTGATTATAATTATTTTTTTGCTCCTTCATATGAAAATGATAGTGACGATGAGCAATACCATTTTCATGTTTATGAGAATGACTGTGAATACTTAATTGAAAAGAATTCTTTATAGCAAATACTCCTACAAAAAGAAGTGAAATTCCAACTAAAAGTTCGGCAATATTGGAGAAGTTTTTTAAAGGTGTAATATCTTTTATAAAAATTGCTAATACTGTTAACAAAACTACTCCTGAAGAATGACCCAAGCCCCATGAGAAGCTATTTTTAAGGGCAATCTTTGGACTATTAATTGCTGATGGTGCCATTGCAATAAGATGGTCAGCACCACTTAAAACATGAATTAATCCTGCAAGTATTCCAGTTAGTATTACAGCGTGCATATATATATATATAACCTCTTCACTTTATTTTAATTTATAGCAATGTATCAAGCTAAACATTAAACTGATTTAAATAATTTCTTGAAGGATTTCTCAATATCGCTTTCCCTCATAAACCTTTCACCAATTAAAACTCCCTTTATTCCTATAGATCTAAGAGATTCTAAATCTTCAGCGCAATTAATTCCAGATTCACTTATTGGAATAATATTATGTTTTGAAAATATTTCTAAATATCTATTCATTAATTCTAATGAAGTTTTTAATTCTGTTTTAAAAGTTTTCAAGTCTCTATTATTTATTCCTATCAAATTGAATGATTTTAAACTTACTATCCTTTCAAGTTCATTATCATTATGTACCTCTACTAAAACACTCATTTTTAAATTATCAGCAATTTTCTTTAAATAAATTAAATCATCATCACTTAAAATTGCTGCGATTAACAAAATTGCATCAGCACCAGATGCTCTGGCTTTATAAATTTGATAGGCAGAAATAATAAAATCTTTGCAGAGTATAGGAAGATTAGTAGATTTTCTAACGCTTTGAAGTATTTCATAACTACCTTGAAAAAACCTTTTATCGGTTAATACAGAAATACATGATGCACCTGATCTTTCATAACAAGAAGCTATTTCTTCAGGATTAAAATCTTCTCTAATAACGCCTTTACTTGGACTGGCTTTTTTAATCTCAGCAATCACTCCTGGTTTTATTTTTGAGCTTAAAATACTTGTGCAGAAATCTTTGGTAGCAGGAAGTTGGGAAATCTTTTTTATTAGTTCTTCCAAAGAAATTGTTTTTTTGAAATTCTTAATCTCAATATCTTTATGCCATACAATTTCTTCAAGAATATTTTTTGCTTGTGCTTCTCTATGAGGGACAGCATATTCTAAATTTTCTACCCTAACTGTTGGATTTGGTGGCCTACGTCTTATTTCCATTAAAATCAATATTATTTTATTTGAGAAGCTGCTTGTTTATATGCAACCTCAACTACTTCACTAAGAGTAGGATGAGTATGTACTTCCGTTGATAATTGAATTACATCTTGGTTCCTTGAGATAGCGTTCGCAATCTCTTGTATCAAATCAGCTGCATGTAAACCAAAAATATGAGCACCTAATACCTCTCCATTATCCTTATTGAAAATCAACTTAAGCATTCCATCGCTCTCCAATTCTGCTAAAGCCTTTGAATTAGCTTTAAAGAAACTTTTTACAACTCCTAAATTAAAGTTTTCTTTTTTAGATATTTCTTTGGCTTCACTTTCCGAAAGACCAACTGAACTGATCTCAGGGTGAGTAAATGTTGCGGCAGGAATACTTTTATAGTTAATTTCGACATTTCCACCACAAATATTATCAACAGCTATAGTCCCTTGTGCTGCTGCTGTATGGGCAAGCATAAGTTTGCCAGTCACATCTCCAACAGCCCAAACATTAGGTATTATTTTTTTACCATTAATAACTCTCATTTGATCATCAATAGGAATAAAACCTTTTAAAGTTTCGATACCAACAGACTCAAGATTTAAGTTATTAGTATTAGGACTTCTACCAGTTGCCACTAGTACACCATCAACTTCTAGATTTTCTACAACTTCTTTTGAATGTGCATCTGTTAGTTCTATCTTTACTGGGCATCCAGGAGTAATCTTTGTTGCAAAAACATTTGATTTTGTTTCTATATCTCTTGATTGAATAAGATTCTTCTTTGCAATTTTTGTAATATCTGGATCAAATGTTGGCATAATATTTTCCAAAGCCTCGATCATGGTAACTTCACAACCTAATGCGGTATAAACATCAGCAAATTCCAATCCTATATATCCGCTTCCAATAATTGCTATCCATCGTGGGAGCCACTCAAGTTTAACAGCATCATCACTAGTAAAGACAGTTCTATTATCTAAAGTTATTCCCCTTGGAATAAAGGGTGAAGAACCACTTGCTATAACAGTATTCTTACATTTTAAAATTCTATCAACTCCATTCTTATCTCTTACACCAACTTTCTGATTACCTTCAAGTCTTCCAATTCCCAAGATGATTTCGACACCACTCCTTATAAGAGTTTTTGTTAAATTTTCTCTAACATTTAACACTAAATTATTTGCATGATCTGCAATTTTTGACCTTTCAAATCTGACTGGTGAGGAATGAATACCAAATTTCGCTAGATGTTCATAATTGGCTATTTCTCTAACTTTTCCACTCGCTGCCAAAAGAGCTTTTGAAGGAACGCAACCCTTGTTTACACATGTACCTCCCATATCAGAAGATTCTATTATGGCAACTTTTAATCCCCTTTCTGCAGCATGTTTAGCGGCATCAAAACCACCGTATCCTGCTCCGATTACAATTAAATCAAAATCAAAACTTGAATCAGTCACTTTTGTATTCTTGTGTTAGAAGTGTATGCGACTCTTTTTCGTTCTAGTAATAATGGAACTGCAACGCAAGCCACATTCAATGATTCTACAAGCTCACTATGCGGAATAGTAATTGTTTCATTAAAAGCTTCTTGAATTTTTTTATGAATACCTTTACCTTCATTTCCCAAAATTAATGCAGTACGTTTAGCCCAATCAATTTCCCAATAGGGTTTTGAATATTCGTTCAGACTGTTTTTATTAGTACTAGTAGAAAATATCCCAAAGCCAACATCAGATAATTTATGCAAAGACTGTAATAAAGAATTGATTATTTCTTCTTCAGTACCTTCAAATCTTTGAAATGGCAGATGAAAAACTGCTCCAGAAGATGCTCTTAATACTTTTTGACTTAATGGATGTGCCCCTCCCGCTAAAAAAATTGTATTAACACCTGCAGCTAGAGCTGTTCTAAACAGGTTACCCATATTTCCAGGGTCTTGAATTCTATCAAGAACGAGAACAAAATCATCTTTAAGATTAAATTGATAATTAGGTATTGATGAAATCTCGACTAAAGCTGCAACTCCATCTGGATTTTTTGTTGATAATGCGGAAGCTAAAACTTCTTCTGAAACAATATTTATTAATAATTCATCAAACTTTTTACTAAGATTGATATTCTTGCAAAGCCATTTTTCAGTAACTAAAATTTTGGATGGCACATTTCCAGAAAACAATAATTCTTCCATTAGATGAGTTCCCTCTATGCAAAAAAATTCTTTATCTTTTTGTGAAGATCTACTTTTAAAGGATCTAAATCTTTTAACTAGACTATTATTTTTACTAGTTATTTTTAAGAAAGTATTTTCTATAGTTAATTTAGAAATTTTTATATCAACTTCATCTTAATTCCATAAAAGTTTTGATCAATATATTTATTAATTTTTTATTTAATAATATAGAAAAAACAAATTTTTACTAATAATTAAAACTCAAGAAAGAATTTACATAAACTGGACTAAATTTTGTTAGTTTGGCATTATTAACTCAATAAATTAATTCTTAAGAGTTTGCTAAGCAAAAATAAGTCATATCTTAAATCTCAGATTAAATCTCAGAGTTTAAAGATTATTGGCCAAGGAAAATTAAAAGGAAATATTGAAATAAGTGGTGCAAAGAATTCAGCATTAGTATTATTGGCGGCATCATTACTCACAAACGAAAAAATCATCCTAGAGAATGTTCCTTGGCTAACAGATATTGAGAAGATGCTAAATATCTTAAAGAATTTAGGAGTTAAATTAGTAAATAATAATAATCAACTAGAGATTGATTCAAGAAATATTTCTATTAAAGAACTACCATTTGAATTAGTGAATGGCTTAAGAGCTAGTTTCTTCTGTATTGGAGCATTATTAGCTAAATTTGGAGAAGTAAAAATACCTTTACCCGGTGGCTGCGATATTGGTTTAAGACCGATAGATGAGCACATTAATGGTCTTAAAACATTAGGTGCTGAAATTATTATTGAGGAAGGAATTGTTAAAGCAAAGCTAAAGGGAAAAAGAAAAAAACTATATGGAACAAATATAAAGTTAACGTGCCCAAGTGTAGGAGCTACTGAAACTTTAATAATGGCGGCCTCCTTAGCACAAGGTAGAACTGTTATACAGAATGCCGCCAGAGAACCTGAAGTTCAGGATTTATGCCAAATGCTTAATAAAATGGGGGCAAAAATTTACGATTCAGGAAAAGAAACAATAATTATTGATGGTGTTAATGAACTTCATGGATGTACTCATAAAGTAATTCCAGACAGAATAGAAGCTGGAACTTTTTTAATAGCAGCTGCGGCCACTTCTTCTTCCATAACAATTTCTCCTATAATTCCCAATCATCTTGAAGCTGTAATAAATAAGCTTAGAGAGACTGGCAGTCTAATTATGATTAGAGATAATTCAATTACAATCCAGGGTAAGGCAATAAAAGCAGTCGATATTGAAACTGCTCCTTTCCCAGGGTTCCCTACTGACTTGCAAGCCCCATTCACTACATTAATGACTATTGCAAATGGAAAATCAAAGATAACTGAAACTATTTTTGAAAACAGAATGAATCACATTCATTTATTAAATAAAATGGGTGCTTGTATTAAATTAGATCAAAACACAGCTCATATAAAAGGGGTTCAGAATCTTAATGGTATGGATTTAGTCGGTTCCGATTTGAGATCATCAGCTGCATTAATAATTGCTGCAATTATGGCTAAAAGTACAAGTAGAATTTTTGGTTTAGAGCATTTAGATCGAGGTTATGAAAATTTTGAATCAAAACTTTATAAATTAGGTATTGAGATAAAAAGAGAATTCCATAACAAAATACTTATTGAAAAAGAATATAAATTAAATCCAAATGAAACAAAAACTTCTCAATTTAAAGCTGCATAAAAAATCTTTTCAGATAATTAATTTATACATACGCAATATTAAAAAATGAAATGCACACTAAAAGTAAAAGTGATAAAACGAGAAAACGAGTAGACCAATACTTATTTAATCCTCTCAATTTAGTATCATTCATACCCATGTCCCATTTCCTGAAACTAATGCCGTAATTATATTTACTGCAATAAACAAATAAGGCGCAAACTTTAGAGGTAATCTTTTTACTTTTGTATTAGACATTTTTGTTTTTAATCAATATAACATAATATTACTAAGTATGAAGCTTATATCGACATATACGGCTTTACGTCCATTGATGTGCGCACAAATGTTACGGAATCGTACAGATATAACGTCTTAGGGTTAATTAGCTTAACGAATCTTTTTAAATGTATATCCTAATTTTTTTCTGAAATATTTTATTTGCCCGAGCAAATAACCCGAACTCAAGCCTGCAAAAAGCAAAGCGAGTAGTCAATAGAATAGTTTTTGTTATACTATAAAAGTTCTTTATACTTGAAAAGCCTTGGGAGCGTGGTGGAATTGGTAGACGCACCGCACTCAAAATGCGGCACCTTCGGGTATGTCGGTTCAAGTCCGACCGCTCCCACTTTAATGAATACTTATAGTAGATTCGACATATCCTTTCAAAGAGGTAAAGGTTGTTGGCTTTGGGATAAAACAGGTAAAAAGTATCTAGATGCAGTAGCTGGTATAGCAACATGCAGTCTCGGCCATAGCGATAAAATATTGAGAAGAAAGTTATCCGATCAATTAAAAAAGATACAACATATTTCAAATCTCTATAAAATTGAAGAGCAAGAACATTTAAGTCAATGGCTTACTAATAACAGTTGTGCAGAAAGCGTTTTTTTCTGCAATAGTGGTGCCGAAGCAAATGAATCAGCAATTAAATTAATTAAAAAATACGGGAATACATTAAAGCAAGGTAAAGAGTCCATTATTCTTGCCGCTGAATCGAGCTTTCATGGCAGAACACTTGCAACTTTAAGTGCAACCGGTCAACCAAAATACCAAAAAGGTTTCGAGCCAATGGTCAAAGGGTTCAAATTTTTCAAATATAATGACATCGATTCAGTAAAAGAGATTTTCGAAGAATGTGAGAATAATAGTCAAAAAGTTTCTGGAGTTCTAATTGAACCAATACAAGGCGAAGGAGGAGTGATTCCTGGAAATAAAAATTTTTTTCAACAACTAAGAACAATATGTGACGAATACAATGCTCTTTTAATTTTTGATGAAGTCCAAAGCGGAGTAGGAAGAACTGGGAGAATGTGGGGCTATGAGAATCTTGAAATCGAACCTGATGGATTCACCCTGGCTAAAGGTTTAGGAGGGGGGCATCCAATTGGCGCATTATTAGTAAAAGAAAAAGCTAATATTTTTTCTCCGGGAGATCATGCAAGTACTTTTGGAGGTAATCCATTCGCCTGCAAGGCAGCTTTGACAGTCTTGGAAGAAATCTCAAAAAGAAATATTCTTAATAATGTTTTATTAAGAGGAGATCAATTAAGCGCTGGATTTGAAGAATTGTCAAAAAAATTTCCAAATATTATTATAGGTAAAAGAGGTTTAGGTTTAATACAAGGTCTTGTTATCAATGAAGAATATGCTTATGCAAAAAAAATTACATTAAAAGCTTTTGAACAGGGATTACTGGTAGTTCCAGCAGGAGGTAATGTTGTAAGGATTGTCCCTCCATTAGTTATATCCCGAAGAGAAGTAAAAATCCTTTTAGATAAACTAAATTCAATTTTTGAAAAAATTTAAATCCTTTAAATCTTGAAGAATTCAAATCTAAGTAATTTTGGATTAATAACGCCCCAATACGAAAGGGATAATATTAAATTAGATTTATCTAGGATCAAAGAAGTTCTTAGGAAACTAGACAACCCCTGCCACAATACACCTGCCATTCAAATTGTTGGAACCAATGGAAAAGGATCAATCGCGGCATATATAGAAAGTATACTTTTTGAAGCTAAAAAGAATTTTGGTGTAACTACATCTCCTCATCTTTTTGATATATGTGAGCGGATTAGAGTTAATAAAAAAAATATTAACAAAGCTGTTTTTGAGAAAATCTATAAATTAATAGAAAAAAATTTTTCAACATATGAATTAACTCCTTTTGAAAAAATTATTTGCTGTGCACTAAGTTTTTTTGACACTGAGAAGGTTGATTTGCTCATTCTTGAAGCTGGCTTAGGGGGACGGTTAGACGCGACAACAGCCCATAAATTAAGACCAATAATTGCTATTGGGAATATTGGATTAGACCATAAAAATTTTCTTGGGGATACGATTGAAAAAATTGCCAAGGAAAAATTAGCAGTTATTGAAAAAAACTCAATTGTTATTTCATGCAAACAAAACAGTCAAGTTGAAAATTTAATAACCAAAAAAGTTGAAGAGGTTGGAGCAGAAATTATCTGGAAAGATTCAATTGCAGAAAGCTATGAACTTGGATTAAAAGGAATTTTTCAAAAGCAAAATGCTTCAGTCGCAGTTGGAGCAATTGAAGCTCTTAACAAGTTGGGATTTAATATTAAAGAAAAATATATATCTGAAGGTCTTAAAAAAACAACTTGGAACGGAAGGCTAGAAATAATAAATTATTTACACAAAAATATCCTTGTAGATTGCGCTCATAATTATCCTGCTGCGAAAGCACTCTCTAATGAGCGCAGAAATTGGGAGAATGAAAAAAAAGGAATTTATTGGATTTTAGGTGTCCAAAAACAAAAAGATATTTGCGCAATATTAAAAACTCTTCTAAAAAAAAATGATCACTTATTACTTGTTCCAGTTCCAAACCAACCTAGTTGGCAATTAAAAGATCTCTCTCAGATTAAAGAAATTGACTTTCAAAACATAATTGAGTTTGAGAAATTTGAATTTGCAATTGAGTATTTATTTGCCCTTAAAAAATGGCCCGCTAATCATCCTGTTTTAACAGGTTCTATTTTTTTAGTAGCTGAATTTATTAAATTTGCAAATAAACAGAATTGTTAAATATTAAATTGTTCCTTTATTGCCCAACCCTCTAATTTCCCTGGATTTAATAGCCCTTTAGGATCAAATTTTAGTTTCGCTTTTACTTGATCAGCGTCCACCACTCCTAGGCCACCGCCTTCGACAGTTAAAACATGGGGATTAAAAATAAACGCACCAAGTTTCTTACAATCTTCTATTATTTCATTTAATTCTTCTACCCCATTCCACTTTAATACTGGCAAAGCAGCTAATCGTGGGGATCCTTGTTGAGAAACTGCCTCTAAATGCCAAAGAACTTTTTTACCCCATTTTTTTCTCAAACAATTAATTAATTCTAGTTCATTATTTAGTGGCAAAAGCATCTGTAAATATGTCCAATTTTTATCCCTAGACCTCATATGAAGAGTTGTATGATTCCATACGACTTCACAAATACCATTAACGAGTTTTTCTTCTTCACCAAGGAGTATAGATTCAACTTTGAATTTTTTACAAATCAGCTCTATCGTTTGTATACCTCCAAGAGTAGATTGGATTAATATCTTGTGACTTCTAGATTTACTTTTAAACCATGTTGGCATTTGATCTACAATTTCTTCTTCAAGAATTGCTCCCAGTTTTAGATCAACTGCGGCGCTAGTAAGAGTTTTTAATATTTCTATTGTTTGTTGAAATTTAATACAGTCTATAACTATTGAATACCACTTACGTTTGATATCAGTAGCAAGTAATAAAGAAGTAATTATTCCATTAGTCCCATAAGCATGATTTAAAGGTTCGGATTCTTCAGCATCAAATTTTAATAATACTGGTTTTTCATTCATCGTCACGGCCTCTAAACCTATAAGATTTCCAGGATCTCTTAAAAATCCCCACCTAATCGACCCAATACCTCCTGATCCACCTGCAATAAAGCCTCCAATTGTAGCGGTTTTCCAAGTACTAGGAAGCAACCTTAATTCCCTCCCATATTTTTCTAATTGTTTATTCAAATCTCCCATGAGACAGCCAGACTGTACTTTCACAAAACCTGTATCAGGATCAAATTCTTCTAATTTATTAAAGTTACTCATCTGCATTACAACTCCTTTAAACAAAGGGACCGCTTGTCCATAATTGCCTGTACCGGAGCCCCTTAAAGTAAGAGGAATAGAAAATTTCCAACAAATTTCTGCTACTTTCTTCACCGCATTATGATCACTAGGTCTCACCACCAAATCAGCAATACATCCGTCTAATTTTTCAGTAAGGATTGGAGAGTAGTTATAAAAATCTTTTGAAAGTCTTTTTACGTCGGATTGGCCTTCAATAATCTCTAAGTTTTTGACTTCCCTAAATTTGTCTATAAATTTCAGATTATTTGATGTCATTAATAAAATTTTTTATGTTTTATATATAAATTAATCGATTAGCAATGTAAATCGCCTTTTATAAATACTTTTCTTTTTAAAGTGCTCGAAAAAACATCAGCCCATCTTTGTGCATCTAAAATTACAAAGTCGGCAGGGCATCCCTTTTTAATTAAACCATCCCATTTTAAGTTTAATAATCTGCTTGGAGCTAAAAAAATAGAAGATAGAGTCATTCTCTCCCACGGATTTAGTTGAAGCATAGGTATCGAGCAAGACAACATATAAAAGGGGTCAAAATTACCAAATGGGTACCAAGGATCTTGAACGTTATCACTACCTATAGATACATCCACGTGTGATTTCTGCAATTGCTTTATTGGCGCAACTGGTCTTTCTAAGGTGGTAGTTTTATTACTTCGATTGAGCAGCCAAAAATTCGTCAGGGGTAAAGCAATAACCTTAATATTTTTCTCAGCCATTTTTTCTCCTAAATTTAAAATCTCGCTATGACTTAGAGAAATAAGACTACTCAGATGACTACAAGTAATCGGAATACTATTAATTTTTAAATTTTCGATTGTCTCTAATAAAACTTTTATTCCTGCTCCAGGCTCAATAATTGATTCATCTATATGCAAATCAATTTCTAATTTATATTTACTCGCCAGAAGAAGCATCTTTGCAAGCAATTTTTTTGTATCTTTTTTATTAAAAGGGGGAACAATAACGCCCCCTAAAATGCCTCCATGAGAGGAAAATTTATTTGCTAACTCTTCTCCAATAGCAGTATCCCAGAATTCCAATGGAGCTAGAGCAACGAATTGTAATGTCAACTCAGGTGAAAATTTTTTTTGTAATTTAAAGAGTTCAATCCAAATATCAATCGATTGACTTTTGTATGTATCAATATGACTTCTAATAGCTCGGTATCCATTTTGAATGGCGAGTTTTAATGATTTCTCAACTCTCTCAAGAACCTTATCTGTAGTTCTAGTTTTATGTTCTTTGATATTTACTGATAATGCTCCTCCATAGTTTGATTCTAGATTAGGAAAATCTGCCCATGTAAAAGATTTATCAAAATGTGAATGCGTTTCAACAAATCTTGGAAATAAAATATTTTTTGGTTTTGTAACTTTATTTTTTAAAGGCTTTAACTCAGAAACAAATCCATCCTCCCAACTGATGGAAACTGAACATAAATCCTCTACATCAATACTGAGACTATCAAAATCTTCTATTAAACAAAGGCTTCTGGGAATAAGAACCTCAGCTGTACCGGAATTACTCAAACTTTTTAAATTTTCTTTTATTTTAAAACATAAGAAAAATTTATTGAATTAGCAAATAATTCAAATTTCGCGAAAAAATAAAATAACTATGAAAAATTACCCTTGAGTTGGTAAATTTATAAATATGAGGCGGGCGTCGCCAAGTGGTTAAGGCAGCGGCTTGTGGCGCCGCTATTCGGGGGTTCGAATCCCCTCGCTCGCCCTAAAAAATTGCACCAAAATTATTTAACTTGTAATTTTGAATTAAAGAATCATAAAAAATTCCTAGCAAAGTGCTAACAAAAACAAAACAAGACGAAAAAAAATTTCAAAAGGATTTAACTACTGGCAGTTATTGGATAACCACATTTGGATGCCAAATGAATAAAGCTGATTCTGAAAGAATGGCTGGAACTTTAGAGAAAATGGGATACACCAGAGCAGATGATGAATTAAATGCAGATTTGGTCTTATACAATACATGCACTATCAGAGATAATGCGGAACAAAAAGTTTATAGCTTTCTAGGAAGACAAGCAAAAAGAAAACACAAAACACCTAGCTTAAAACTTGTTGTTGCAGGTTGTCTTGCTCAGCAAGAGGGAGAGTCCTTACTTAGAAGAGTCCCAGAACTTGATCTAGTAATGGGCCCTCAACACGTTAATAACCTTGAGAACCTTCTGGGGAAAGTTGATTTAGGTAATCAAGTTGCTGCCACTGAGGAAAATTTCATTTCTGAAGACATAACAAGTGCGAGAAGAGAAAGCTCTATTTGTGGTTGGGTTAACATCATATATGGATGTAATGAAAGATGTTCATATTGTGTAGTACCCTCTGTCAGAGGAAAAGAGCAATCAAGATATCCAAATGCCATAAAAAGTGAGATACAAAAATTAGCGGATGATAATTTTAAAGAAATTACTCTTTTGGGACAGAATATTGATGCTTATGGGAGAGATCTCCCAGGGACTACAAAAGAGGGGAGGAAAGAAAATACTCTAACTGATCTTTTGTACTACATTCATGATGTTAAAGGGATTCGTAGAATAAGATTCGCTACCAGTCATCCAAGATATTTTTCAAAAAGATTGATTCAAGCTTGTTATGAACTGGATAAAGTTTGTGAACATTTCCATATTCCCTTCCAAAGTGGAAATGATGAAATCTTAAAACAGATGTCCAGAGGATACACTATCAAAAAGTATAAAAATATCATTGAAAATATAAGATCATTAATGCCAAATGCATCAATTACAGCCGACGCAATAGTTGCTTTCCCAGGAGAAACCGAACAACAATATAAAGACACATTGAAATTGATATCAGATATTGGCTTTGATCAAGTAAATACAGCAGCATACTCCCCAAGACCAAATACGCCTGCAGCAGTTTGGACTAATCAAATTCCTGAAGCAATTAAAAAAGCTAGATTACAGGAAATTAATGCTTTGGTCGAAACAACCGCTAGGAGAAGGAATCAAAGATATATCAATAATATTGAAAGTGTTTTAATTGAGGGTTTAAATCCAAAAAATTCTTCGCAAATCATGGGTAGAACGAAGACTAATAGATTGACCTTCGTAGAGATTCCAAAAAACAAAAAATTTAATTTTTCATTAGGAGATGAGATAGATGTCAAAATAAACCAAGCAAGACCTTTTTCTCTAACAGGAGAACTTTGGAAGTAATTTTTTCTAAATGATCGGGGGGAAGAAAAAATGTATTGGATTAATCTTTGGTGGTTATTCCAATGAACATGAAGTATCGATATCCTCTGCAAAGACAGTTTTTCAAGCCTTTAATTCAAAAATAAATAAACAACGTTTTACGGTTAAAGCCTTTTACATCAATAAAAATGGAGACTGGCTTGATAGTTATAACTCAGAAAAGATCCTAATTGGTGAAATTAAAAACAATACAACAAAAAAACAAGGCATTTTTAATCACAAAAAAATTAACTTTCTAGACGGAATTGAATTTCGAAATGTTGACATTTGGTTTCCTCTTCTTCATGGATTAAATGGCGAAGATGGATCCATTCATGGATTACTGAAATTCACTAAAAAACCTTTAGTCGGATGTGGGATTATAGGCTCTGCTCTAGGAATGGATAAAATAATGATGAAAACAATCTTCTCAAATCTTAAACTTCCACAAGTTAAGTATCTGGTTTTTCAAAATGAAGATCTTAATGATGATGAAATAAAAAATAAGTTATCTAGTGAGATTTTAAAAAAATTAAATTTTCCTGTTTTTGTTAAGCCATCTAACTCTGGATCGTCTCTTGGTATCTCTAAAGTCATAAATGAATCAGAGATATTACAAGCCTTAGAGAAGGCTTGGGAAATAGATCAAAGAATTTTAGTAGAGGAAGGTTTAGAGGTAAGGGAGATTGAATGCGGGATAATTGGAACTTCAAAACTCTTAACCTCTGAGATAGGGGAAGTAAAGTACGATAGTGATTGGTATGATTACGATTCAAAATATAATTTAAATAATAAGATAACTATCCCAGCCGAAATAGATCCTGAAATTTCCAAACAAATTCAAAAAGTAGCTATTCAAAGTTGTAGAGCCTTAAATGTTTTTGGTTTTGCACGTGTAGATTTCTTTTTAGAGAAACATTCAAATCAAGTTTTTTTAAATGAAATCAATACTATTCCTGGTTTTACTAGCAAAAGTATGTTTCCAATGCTTTGGAAGGCTTCAGGTTTAAATATTGATCAACTTGTGGCTAAACTGGTAGAAATATCTTTAGATTTATAGATTAAATCAAATGTTGCATGGACTTCTCTGGTTACCATTACTTTTAATCTTCCTTTTATTAACTGCCCTTGGTTGGTTAGAAAGAAGAAGACAAAATCTTTTTAGGGTTTGGGCAGATGGGTCTGAACTTTGCAAGTTAGACAGTTCTGGAGCAGCTTCTTTAAAAAATGGCAAATTAAGATGGAGCGCATTTGAAGCTGGAACATTTGAAGAGAAAGATAGTTTTACAATCAAAAAACTTGAATTAATAGAATTAATGGCTTTAACTTCAGGAGAAGCACCTTTAACAAAAGAATCTCAAGGAAAGTGCAGGCTTAGACTTGTTGGTGATGGGAAAGAAATGGATGTACCATTTTCAGATGCGGATAGAGCAAGAGAATGGATGGACCAATTAATGGAAAAAGCGCGATGTGATTTGTGAGAAATCAGCAAAAAATTACCAAAAGAAACTTTTTCTTTTTAATTCTAGTTTTATTTTCAACAAGTTTATTAAGCCTAAAGACTTTTAAAAAAGTAGATGTTCATAACATAAGAATTTACGGTAGTAACTTATTCACACAAAAAGATATAGTGGAGAATTCTTCTTTAAATTTTCCAACCCGTTTAGTTTTCATTAAAACGAAATATCTAGAAAAAGAATTAAAGCAAAATTTATCACTTGAGAAAATTTCAGTAATTAGACAAATTTTACCTTTTGGTTTAAGAGTTCTTATTCAAACTAGGACACCAGTTGCTTATGGAGAGAGAGTATTAAATAATGAAAAAATATCAGGTTTTATAGATGAAGATGGTTTCTTTATAGAAACACAAAACGCAGAAAAAGTAACTTTAGGAAGGTCAGCTATAGAAGTTTTTGGATGGCAAGAAAAGTCTATACAAACATTATCAAAAATTTTGGGTGCACAAAAAAATGGTGAAATTGAAATAATTAAAATACGTTTTTCACAGAATGGATTTTTAACTTTAGAGGAAAAAGATTTAAAACTAATATTATTGGGATTTGAGCAAAATTTAATAAGATCTCAATTAAAAATAATTAGCAAACTCAAAGATCATTTAAAGAAAAATAATCTTTCGGGGGAAATAGATAATATTGACCTTACTGACCCAAACAAACCAAAAATAAAAGTGTTCAAACCCTAATATTTCCTAATAGGTTTCAACTGAATTTTTAGAATTATTATAGTGTTTGTAAGGGTTTTACATTTTAAACAAAATTCTTATTAAATAAATATTTAAGGACTTTCATCAACAAATCCCTACATATGAGCTTAGTAAGTTCATAATGCACGCATTACTAGTATTAGATTCTTATTTAGAAATGAGCTTCGGAATCAATCCCAACTTTGATCACTCACGAGAAATCCTTCCAAGTCAAAATGCCAAAATTGAAGTAATTGGTGTCGGCGGTGGTGGCAGTAACGCAGTCAACAGGATGATTGATAGTGATGTAGGAGGTGTATCATTCCGAGTACTTAATACTGATGCTCAAGCACTATTGCAATCTTCTGCTGAAAGAAGAGTTCAACTTGGACAGAATTTAACAAGAGGGCTTGGAGCCGGAGGCAATCCAAGTATTGGGCAAAAAGCTGCTGAAGAATCTAGAGAGGAGCTACAACAAACATTAGAAGGATCAGATCTAGTTTTTATAGCCGCAGGCATGGGTGGAGGGACTGGAACAGGTGCGGCTCCTGTAGTCGCTGAGGTAGCTAAGCAGAGTGGAGCCTTAACAGTAGGAATAGTTACTAAACCATTCTCTTTTGAAGGAAAAAGAAGAATGCGTCAAGCAGAAGAAGGGATTTCAAGATTAGCCGAAAATGTTGACACTCTAATAGTTATCCCAAATGATAGATTAAAAGACGTTATAGCAGGTGCGCCCCTTCAAGAAGCGTTTAGAAATGCTGATGATGTTTTAAGAATGGGAGTCAAAGGCATAAGTGACATCATTACATGTCCAGGATTAGTTAATGTTGATTTCGCAGACGTAAGGTCAGTCATGACAGAGGCGGGCACAGCACTTCTTGGTATCGGTATCGGTTCTGGTAGATCCAGAGCATTGGAAGCAGCACAAGCAGCAATAAATAGTCCTTTACTAGAGGCCGCAAGAATTGATGGCGCCAAAGGTTGTGTTATTAACATTACTGGTGGTAAAGATATGACATTGGAAGATATGACCTCAGCATCCGAAATTATTTATGATGTTGTTGATCAAGAGGCAAATATAATAGTTGGAGCTGTTGTTGATGAAGCAATGGAGGGAGAAATACAAGTTACTGTAATAGCTACTGGATTTGAAACAAATCAACCTTTAAAGCAACAAAGGCTAAAAAACAGATTGTCAAATGAACCACTTTATAATAATTCCGAAAACAAAGATACTGGAGCAAGTATTCCAGAGTTTTTGAGATTCAGGCAGAATAAAAAAGATATAGATTAATTAGGTAAAATAAAGTGACTCGGTTATCTCGCCTGCCTCAAGCATCCCTTGTGGCTGCTACCTTCCGGTCCTGACCAGATTTAGGCGTTAAAACCGCGAAAGGCCGAGTCATAAGCATCCTAGCAATTCTTTTAAAAAAAAGATACATATTTATTATGTTGCCTTCAGAACTAATTAAGTATAAACAAAATTATCAAAAAATTATTGCATTAACTGCATGGGACTCTATTTCAGCTTCTTTAGCAGAGCAATCTGAAGCAGATCTTGTTTTAGTAGGAGATTCTTTAGCAATGGTTTGTTTAGGATACAAATCCACATTGCCAATAACATTAGATAATATGATTTATCATACTAATGCAGTTTCGAGAGGATTTACCAAAGAGATTGAAAAACAGCCCTTATTAGTATGCGACATGCCATTTCTTACTTATCAATGCGGAGAAGAAAAAGCTGTAGAATATGCAGGAAAAATAATTCAAAACACTTACGCAAAAGCTGTAAAGATTGAAGGGGCCGAACCTGAGACACAAAATGTTATATCTAGAATTATAAGAATGGGCATACCTGTAATGGGGCATCTAGGTCTTACACCACAAAGCTATCTAAATCTTGGGTTAAAAAAACAAGGAAAAACTTTAGAGAGTCAGGAGAAAATCAAGAGAGAAGCTTCTATTCTTGAAGAATTAGGATGTTTTTCTATAGTTTTAGAACACATCCCTGATATGCTTGCGAAAGAGATACAAAACGACTTAGCCATTCCAACAATAGGAATAGGTGCAGGTAATTATTGTGATGGTCAGATAAGAGTTACTGCAGATTTATTAGGTCTTAATAACGATCAACCTCCATTTTGCCCGCCAATTATTGAAGGGAAAAAGTTACTAAGAGAAAAACTAAAAAAGTGGGTAGCCTCAGAGAGACTTAATTAATTTTTTCCCACCACTTAAACATAGAAATAAGAATTTGATTACTTAATTCCATACCTTTTGGATCACTTAAGAAGAACCTATTACCATTTCTAACTAATAGACCACTTTCTAAATACATTTCCCATTCTTTTAGTAAACTCCTTAAATTAATTTGAAATTCTTTTTTCTCCCATTTTTGTTCTTCAAATAGTTTGTAAATATCTACACCTTCTCTGAGTCTCATACCCAACATAATTTTTTCATCTAATTCCCTATAAAGAAAACCTTTATTAACTAGTGAAGAATCTAAGCTATTTTCACATTGATTAATTACCCATTTTTTGTATTCCTTACTAATTCTTGGTCTAGTCAACTTTTCCCCCCAAGGAGAACTCGTTGAACCTTGTCCAAAGCTCCACCAACCTAATCCAGTCCAATAGACTCTGTTATGCCTAGATTGATGACCAGGAAGACAATAATTTGAAATTTCATACCTAGAATAACCTGATCCTTTTAAAATAAAATTTGTGGATTCACTATTTCTAAAAGCTTCATCATCACTAGGTAATTGTAATTCACCTAAATCAAATAGTTTTTGAAAAACAGTTCCATGTTCTATATTTAACTCATAAATCGATATATGCGGAGGAGAAAAGTTTATCGTTCTTTTCAAGTCTTCTTGCCATTCTCTAAGACCACTAAGTGGTAAATTTTGAATTAAATCTAAACTCCAACTCTTTATAAGACCAGAATCGTATGTTTTGTTTAACCATAAACAACATTTTTCAACATCTTCTCTTAAATGTCTTCTTCCGGCATTTTGAAGTATCTGATTATTAAAGCTTTGTGCTCCAAGGCTAAATCTATTTATTCCAGCATTTATGAATCCATAAAGATCATCTTGATTAAAACTCGCAGGATCGACCTCCATAGTGATTTCTGCACCATAATCCAATCCATAATTCTCTTTAAAAAGTATTATTAAATCTTTAATTTGCTGAGGACATAAAATTGAAGGTGTCCCGCCACCAATATAAATTGTGGAGAGAGGGGATTTATCTTTAATTGACAATATTTCTTTATACAAAAAGTGTAAATATTCTTTTATAGTTTTACTTCCGTACCCTTGAGAACTTTCGATTTTGTTACCTAAAGGTATTACGGCAAAATCACAATAAAAGCACCGTCTATGGCAAAAAGGGATATGTATATAAGCACTTCTTGGAAACTTATTCATAAATTAATTATATTTTTTAGCTAAAAAATTATATTGAGGAGAGTAAAAAATAAAATCTTTATTTACTCAATTAATAAATCCTTGTAGATTAGATATATGACAGATATTTTAGTATTAATTTTATTTATATTATCTGGAGCTGCTTCAGGATGGCTTGGGGTTGATGTATTACCTGTAGACATACTCAAAGACGTTTCTAATGTAGAGGGTTTTAGAATCGTATTAGCAATAATAGGTTTTTTTTTAGGACTAGCAGCTGGCTTTGTATTTTTACAACTTAGAAAGACATTTCTAGATCAAATACGAACAATGCCAACAGATTTACTCATTAGTAGATCTGTTGGATTGATTTTAGGATTACTTGTAGCGAATTTACTTCTTGCTCCGATATTGTTAATTCCTTTTCCGAGAGAAGTATTTTTTGCAAAGCCCTTAGCCGCTATATTGAGCAATATTTTCTTTGGTGTCCTTGGATATAAGTTAGCTGATACTCATGGCAGAACATTATTGAGACTATTCAACCCTAATAATACAGATGCATATTTGGTAAACGAAGGGATACTACCAGCTGCAAGCCCAAAAATCCTTGATACCAGTGTAATTATAGATGGACGAATCAATGGTCTATTAAATTGTGGTTTATTAGAAGGGCAACTCATTGTTGCACAAAGTGTAATTAATGAATTACAAACCTTAGCAGATTCGAGCAGTAATGAAAAAAGATCTAAAGGAAGAAGAGGTCTCAAATTATTAAAAGAACTAAGAGATTTATATGGAAGAAGACTTGTAATAAACCCAACAAAATATGAAGGTAATGGTGTAGATGACAAACTCTTAAAAATTACTGAGGATATGGCAGGCACACTGATAACAGCAGATTATAATCTCTCTCAAATTGCGGAAGTAAAAGAATTAAAAGTTATGAATTTAAGCGATTTAGTTATCGCTTTGAGGCCAGAGGTGCAGCCAGGAGAATCACTTAATATAAAAGTTGTCAGAGAGGGGAAAGAAAAAATGCAAGGAATTGGATATTTAGATGATGGAACAATGGTAGTTATTGATGAAGCGAAAGAATTTGTTGGAAGCAGATTAGATATTGTTATCACAGGTGCTTTACAAACTCCTACTGGAAGAATGGTATTTGGAAAACTAATAAATAATGCTGAGTCAAACAAATCTTTTAAATCTCCAGCGACAGAGGGCTAAATCTAGCTAGAATCAAATCAATGTTCATTAGTGGTACATATGACTGTATCTGCTCCTTATTACGGCGAAAATTCCGTTATGAGGACTCCTCCCCCCGATCTACCCTCTTTATTACTTAAAGAGAGAATAGTATACCTTGGTCTGCCTTTATTTTCAGATGATGACGCAAAAAGACAACTAGGAATGGATGTTACTGAACTTATTATTGCTCAGCTTCTTTATCTAGAATTTGAGGATCCAGATAAACCTATATTCTTTTATATAAATTCAACTGGAACAAGTTGGTATACAGGCGACGCAGTTGGATTTGAAACAGAGGCGTTTGCTATTTGCGATACCATAAGCTACATAAAACCACCAGTTCACACAATCTGTATTGGACAAGCAATGGGCACTGCTGCCGTTATTCTTTCATCAGGAACAAAAGGTCAAAGAGCCGCTCTCCCACATGCGTCTATTGTTTTACATCAACCTATCAGTGGGGCAAGGGGACAAGCTACAGATATTCAGATAAGAGCCGAGGAGGTTTTAAAAAATAAGAAATCAATGCTTGAGATCTTATCTCGTAATACCGGTAAAACGATTGAAGAGCTATCAAAAGATTCAGACAGGATGAGTTATCTTAACCCTCAAGAGGCTTTAAATTATGGAGTTATTGATAGAATACTAACAAGTCAAAAAGATTTACCAAATAAAATTTAACTATTACTGCCAACTAATTTCTTTTTAAAATTATGCCAATAGGAACTCCAAGCGTGCCTTACAGACTTCCAGGAAGTCAATATGAAAGGTGGGTAGACATTTATACAAGATTAGGTGTTGAAAGAATTTTATTTCTTGGACAAGAAGTTAATGATGGAATTGCTAATAGCCTTGTCGCTCAAATGCTTTATCTTGATTCTGATGACAACACAAAACCAATATACTTATATATAAATAGTCCGGGAGGATCAGTTACAGCTGGCTTAGCAATATACGACACTATTAAATACGTCAAAAGTGATGTAGTAACTATTTGTGTCGGCCTTGCAGCCTCAATGGGTGCCTTTTTACTAGCTGCTGGCACTAAAGGTAAAAGAGTAGCTTTACCTCACAGCCGAATCATGATCCATCAACCTCTTGGAGGTACCTCACAACGTCAAGCAAGTGACATAGAAATAGAAGCCAAGGAAATCTTAAGAATTAAAGATATGTTAAACATGTCTATGTCAGACATGACTGGACAATCTTTTGAAAAAATTGAGAAGGATACTGACAGAGATTATTTTCTTAGTGCTGAAGAAGCAAAAAACTATGGGTTAATTGACAGAGTAATTACGCATCCAAGCGAAGCAAATCAGTGAAATAATTTAAATATTAAGTTTTAAATAAAGTATTTTTTGTTTTATTTACACTTTTAATGTCTAAAATATGAATTATCAAAAGTATAGAAACTACAACTAATGACACAACTCTTTTATGACACAGATGCTGATCTAAGTCTTTTAAATAATAAAACGATCGCAATAATAGGATATGGTTCTCAAGGCCACGCACATGCTTTAAATCTTAAAGATAGTGGAATGGATGTAATTGTTGGATTATATAAAGGTAGTAAATCTGAAAGCAAAGCTATTAATGATGGATTAAAAGTATTTAATGTATCTGAGGCATGTGAAAAAGCAGATTGGATTATGATTCTGCTCCCTGATGAGTTCCAAAAAGAAGTTTATATTCAAGAAATAGAGCCCAATTTAAAAGAAGGTAAAATATTAAGTTTTGCGCATGGCTTTAATATAAGATTTGGCCTAATAAAACCGCCTGAATTTGTAGATGTCGTAATGATCGCTCCAAAAGGTCCTGGACACACAGTTCGCTGGGAATATCAGAATGGTCAAGGGGTTCCAGCTTTATTTGCAGTAGAACAGGATTATTCTGGCAATGCAAGATCTTTAGCAATGGCCTACGCAAAAGGTATAGGAGGAACAAGGGCTGGAATTCTTGAAACTAATTTTAAAGAAGAAACTGAAACTGATTTATTTGGAGAACAAGCTGTCTTATGCGGAGGTCTATCGGAACTAGTAAAATCAGGATTTGAGACTCTGGTTGAAGCAGGTTACCAACCTGAGCTTGCTTATTTTGAGTGTCTTCATGAAGTTAAGCTAATTGTCGATCTAATGGTTAAAGGAGGATTATCTCAGATGAGAGATTCAATTTCAAATACTGCAGAATATGGGGATTATGTAAGTGGTAAAAGACTTATAAATAGTGATACAAAAAAGGAAATGCAGAAAATTTTAAAAGATATACAAGATGGTACCTTCGCTAAGAATTTTGTCGAAGAATGTGATAAAAACAAACCTTTAATGACAAAATTAAGAGAAGAAAATTCTAAACATGAAATAGAGAAAGTAGGTAAAGGTCTGCGTGCTATGTTCAGTTGGCTAAAATAAATCTTTTTTTTATATTAATTGGCGCGATTGGTTTTGATTTATTAATCGGTGATCCAAAGTTTATAATCCACCCTGTACAAATAATTGGAATTTATGTAAAAAAAATTACTAACTTCTTCATTAATAATTTTGGAGAAAATAAAAAAATATTATTTTGGGCTGGATTATTTATTGCTCTATCAACTATTTCTGTTAGTTATAGTATCGGAAAATTAATAGAATTAAGCTATTTTCAGTCAAGCAATAATATTATAAGTGGAATATTCCTATTTCTAGGACTATCAAGTTGCATAGCCTCCAAATGTCTTATTTCAAGAGTTCGGGAGATTGCAAACCTTATAGAGAATCTAGAAAATAATCATCAAAACGAGAAGATAGTAAAAGCTAAAGTTCAAGAAATTGTAAGCAGGGATGTAAGTTCATCCTCGAATGAACATCTTTTGAGATCCAGCACTGAAAGCCTTACTGAAAATTCTGTTGATGGCATATTTGGACCAATGTTTTGGATATTTTTCGGATTCGTTTTAATTAAGTTTTCAATTCTTTTTCCGGGTCCATTGTCGCTTGGGTTTTCTTATAAAGCTATAAGTACCCTAGATTCAATGATCGGTTATAAATATGATTCCTTTAAATATTTAGGTTTTTTTAGTGCAAAAATTGAAGATTATTTTACTTTCATACCTTCTAGATTAGTTTTATTATCATTACCTTTGGTTAGCTATAGCGGAAATGAATATAAATCTCTCATAAAAAAAAGTTACCGAGATGGTAAAAAGTATAATTCTCCTAATTCTGGGATTTCAGAGGCTATATTTGCATATACTTCAGGTATAAAATTAGGAGGTAAAAGTAAATATAAAAATAAAATCATTGAAAAACCAATAATCAATCCAAATGGAGATATCTGTACTAAAGAAAAGATTAATCTTATTTGTGAATTAATTCTAAGGTTACAATTGTTATGGATAATATTTTTTGTTTTAATTTTCTTCATAAGTTAAAATTTAATTGAATAATAACTTAGCTATTAACTTACTATTATTAATCAAAATATTTTAATGAAAGAAGAAAATTACCCAATAGGAAATTCAAACGAAAATTCAGATAATTCTTTTTTTGAAAATCGAAATGAAGAATCAGAGAATAAAGCTACTGAAAATCAATATTCCAAATGGGTTGACAATAAAGGGGATGAAGTAAAAAATGTTTTTGGATTTAATAGCAGTGCTGAGCTTGTTAATGGCAGAGCTGCCATGATAGGGTTCTTAATGCTTTTATTAACCGAATTAGTTCTTAAAGGGAAACCTGTAACTTCTTCAATCTTTGGCATAAATTAAAAATGGAAGAAAAAAAATCTCAACCATTAAAAATCATTCTCTACATTTCAGCTTGGGTAATAGTTTGGGGAACATTGGGCTCTTTCATAGATTATCCTCTCTATAAAAACCATATCTACCAAGAGGGAAGCATATATCAATATCTTACCTTTACCATTACAGCAGGAATAACAATATTAGCGGCCAATTTTTTTTATAAGAAAATTCCACTATAAAAACTTATACCTAAATTTTTTGATTATTTTGGCTGGTTTTGTTTTGTCTAGATCATCGTAAAGTATCCACTGATGTGTTTCAGTATCATGATCGCAAGCATAATTTCCAGATTGCGTGTCATAAGTATTGATAAATGAATGACATAACTGATCTGCCTCGAAAGCTGAATCATAACCAGTTAAAAAGTATATTAAAAATCCAACAAGTATTATCGAAATAATGACTTGAGCAAATAAGTTAACTATCTTCATGAAAATTACCGACAAAATTTAAATATATCACTTCAAAATATTTTCTAACTAAAAAAAGCTAACGGCCAATATTGAAAACAAAATCTCGGAATTGTTGATTATTTAGATACAAAATGACTAAAAGTATTAAACCTATATTAAGGCCTAGGACTATTGATCCAATTATATTAATTTGTTTTTTACCAGGTAAGGTATAAGTGATTTTTTTTTCTTTGAGAATAGAAGCTATACCTCTTTTCTCTTTTTCCAAATCCTCGTTAGATTGATCATTTTTAACTTCACCATCAGAAAAACCTTTTACCATTAGAAATTAATTTTTTAAATTAATCATATTCTAACTCAAATATTTATCTGAATAATTAACAATTTTTAATCACATATGGAATGGAAATAACATTGAGCATTTTTGGGACCTTGTTAAAAAAGTAACCTTCAATAAGCTCTGTCTGTAAGCCTAAAATACTTGTCTGACATTTGAATCTATTTCTTTCAAACTCAACTATCTGCATTTTCTCCATATGCAAAATGAGTTTTTTACAACCTTTTTTTTGGGACTCTCTAACACATTCATTTGTTTTTTTTAAAAGCTCTGTCTTGGTTAGTATTGTCCCCGAGATACCAGAATTAGGTAATAAGACAAAATTAAGGCATAAAAGAATTATGAATTTCATTAATTTAAAAGACATAGAAATTTTAAATAACCTTTTAAAAGTGTTTCTTTAATTAATAAAAAAGGTGCTCTAAAAGAGCACCTAATAATCCAAAAAGAATCAAGGTTGAATAAATCTCAGCCTTGAACTCTATCCTTAAAAAGCTTCCCTGCTGAGAAGGTAGGTACTCTTTTTGCAGGAATTGCAATTTTTTCGCCTGTTTTAGGGTTTAATCCCTGCCTAGCAGAACGATCTCTTGGCTCGAAAGAACCAAATCCGAGTATGGAGACTTTTTTGCCTTCCACTACTGATTCAACAATAGTTTCAATAGTATCATCTACTATTTTGGATACATCTGTTTTGGTAAGTCCGGATTTTGCGGACACCATGTTTACTAGATCAGCTTTGTTCATTGAATTTTTTGTAAAACAGAGACTTAAAAGACAAGAATTTTAAATCAAGCCTAAAAACCTCAATCTTGCACATCATATGGAGCAAATACAAATACGGCAACCGAAAATCCTAGTGGCGCAAAGCTTTATACAAATTTCAGGGACATTTTGAGCTTGAGAATTTTGACCTTAGTTCTCGAGTTTTTCTATAATTTTTAAAAAGCAACTTAGAACAAAGCACCTAAAAGCCTTGCAATGACTAGTTTTCTTCAGAGTATACATAACTTCTTCTTTTATTAAAGAAATATTGAAATTCTATAAATTTACGAATTTAGACTATTTATTATTTTTTATTAATTTTCCGATATATTTTCTTCTCAGCACATGAAAAAGCAAAATTTGTATTTTGAATTCAAGAAAAAGAAATTTTTTTAATAGTTCAGGATAATTCTACAAAAGATATTTTCTATTGAGCAAATAGATAATCAAAACTCATTTAGTTATAAAAATAAGATTACTTAAACTTCAAAAACATTGATGAGAGAAACATTAAATTTGATTTTTTTTTTTAATTTTAGAATTATGATTCCAATATTGGAGTAATTTCATTGAATTCTCAAATCCCTATATTAAAAAACAAAAAAAACAGTGAATTATATAAATAAGGGTAAACCTCTACCTTTAGGGAGTTCAATCACGTCAAAAGGTGTAAATTTCTCCTTAATAGCAACAAATGCAGAATATATAGAAATTTTATTGTTCGAGAAAGAAGATGCGGTTTTACCAAAAAAAGTATTTAAATTAGATCATAGTCATAATACTGGTAATTACTGGCACGCTGAAATAAGTAATATAAAGGAAGGTAGTATATATGCCTTTAGAATAAAACAGAAAAACAATGGGATAAATAATAATTATGAAAAGAAAATCTTAATTGATCCTTGCTCTAGGGGTATTACTGGATGGAGTACATACAAAAGAAAAAATGCACTAAGAAAAGATGACAATTGTGATTCTTGTCTTAAAAGTGTTGTTTGTAATAGAAAATTGTTTAATTTTCAAGATTACCCTAGACCAAATTATTCTTGGGAAGAAACAATTATTTATGAACTCCATATCAAAGCTTTCACTACATCCTCCAATGAGAAGGAAAGTTGTTTTAAGAAATTCCTAAAAAAAATTCCATATCTCAAAGAACTTGGCATTACAACTATTGAACTACTTCCGATATTTTGCTTTGATCCCACTGATGCTCCTAGTGGGTTAGATAACTTCTGGGGTTATAGTCCTATTAATTGGTTTACGCCACACTTTGAATATGTGTCAAATGTATCTGCTGAAGACAATAGAGCAGAAGTTAGAAAATTAGTAGAAGAATGCCATAAAGCAGAAATTGAAGTTATTTTAGATGTTGTATATAACCATACTTCTGAGGGAGATTCCGAAGGGCCAACAATTTCTTGGAAAGGAATTGATGAAAATCTTTACTATTTCATCGACAAAGATAAAAATTATCAGGATGTTTCTGGATGTGGAAATAGCATCGCAGCAAATAGAGGATTAGTCAGAAAATTAATCATTGAATCATTAAAGTGTTGGGCAAATGAATTTGGTATTGATGGTTTTAGATTTGATTTAGGTATTGCCTTGACTAGAGGGGAGAATCTTATACCTCTTGAGAACCCACCATTTTTCGAAGATATTGAATGCGAACCTGATCTTGCAGGCATTAAATTAATTAGTGAGCCATGGGATTGTGGAGGTTTATATAAATTAAATGATTTCCCTTCTAAGAAAACTCTTACATGGAATGGTCATTTCAGAGATGACTTAAGAAGATTTTGGAAAGGAGATAAAGATACTGCTTGGAAGATGAGTGACAAAATCAAAGGTAGTCCATCTCTTTACAAAGAAAATAATACCTGTCCAAAATCTATAAACTTTATAACTTCTCACGATGGATTCACCCTTAAGGATTTAGTAACATTCAACAGAAAACATAATTTTGCAAATAAAGAAAAAAACAGAGATGGAGATAACCATAACAATTCATGGAATCATGGCGTAGAAGGTCCAACCACAGACTTATCAATTAGAGATCTAAGAAAAAGACAGCAAAAAAATCTTCTACTGAGTTTACTTATCTCAAAAGGAGTACCTATGTTATTGATGGGAGATGAAATCGGGAGATCTCAGGGAGGGAACAATAATTCTTGGTGTCAAAATAATCCATTGGGATGTATGAATTGGAATAATAATCAACAGGATTTGGAGTTGTTAAATTATCTTAAATTTTTAATAAAGCTAAGAAAAAAGCTTATAAAACTTCTAAACCCCAAGTTCTTGACAAGTCAACAAAACATAGGAAATATTCCAAAATATTATTGGCATGGTGCAAAGTTAAACAATCCTGATTGGAGTAGCTGGTCCCATACAGTTGCATTTAGCATAAACAAAGGGGAAGCAAATCCTCTTATATGGGCAGGTTTAAATGCTTATTCAAAAAATATCGATTTTTGCCTACCTAGATCTAAAGGTAATTGGCTAAAAGTAGTTGATACAAATTATCCTGAGATTATAGAGCCTTTCACTATAATTGATCAATCAATCAATATAAAGAGTCGAAGCTCTGTATTAATTATTTCAGAAGAAGTATTTGGAACAAAAAATAATATATTCTAAAAGCGGGCGGCGGGAATCGAACCCGCATCTTCAGCTTGGAAGGCTGAGGTTTTACCACTAAACCACGCCCGCAATAAGTAATAGAATTACCATTGCAATAATACATTATCAAACAAACAACAAATTAAAAAGATTGGAAAATTCACACTCAGAAAATATAACTAGATCAACTACAAGATTAATGATCTCTTACGGTTTAGGAGATGCAGGTACTGGATTAGTAGCAACTCAATTTGGTTTTTTTCTATTTAAGTTCTTTATTTCAGCAGGTTTACCAGTAATAATTGCAGGCTCACTATTAATGTTAATAAAAATTTGGGATGCGATAAATGATCCATTAATAGGATGGTTAAGTGATCGAACCAAATCAAGGTGGGGGCCGAGAATCCCTTGGATGGTTACGGCATCTGTACCTCTTGGTTTTTCTTTAGCTGCAATATGGTGGACACCAACAGGTTCAGTAATAGAAAAGACTATTTACTATGCCATAATTTCCATCATAGTAATGACCGCTTATACAAGTATTAATCTTCCTTTTTCAGCTCTATCGACTGAAATTTCTGAAAAAACTTCAGTTAGAACAAGATTGAATGCATCAAGATTTACTGGTTCAATAATAGCAGGATTAACAGGTTTAATAATTGCTGGAGTTGTTTTAGGTTCTGAGGGATCAGCAAATAATGAGTATTTTCTAATGGGCAAAATTAGTGGATTTATTGCCGTAATAACTACTTTAATATCATGTTGGGGGCTAGCTCCATATGCTAAAAAAGCCAGAAGACCATCTGGCAAAGCAGAAGCTATAACACTTCAATTCAAAAGAATCTTCAGAAATAAGAAATTTCTTAAAGTTATTTCACTTTATATTTTACTATGGTGTGCCTTGCAATTAATGCAAACTGTAGCTCTAATTTATGTAGAGGATGTCCTGAATGTACCGAAAGATATTGCGACATGGATTCCAATCCCTTTCCAAATTAGCGCTCTTATAGGGTTACAAATATGGACAAGAGTATCAAATAAATTAAATAGAATCTCAGCTTTAAACTATGGAGCGATTATGTGGATAATTTCATGTACAGCAGCTTTGTTTTTACCTCCTTTAGCTATAGGTTCAGGAGTTGGGAATGTCATATTTCTAAATACTTCTAACCTTATTTTATTCATATTCTTAATTTTCATAATTTGTCTTATTGGTATTGGTGCTTCAACGGCTTTTCTTATCCCTTGGTCACTTCTTCCTGATGCAATAGATGAAGATCCAGAGAAACCAGCAGGAATTTACACAGCATGGATGGTACTTATTCAGAAAATTGGCATCGCACTGAGTGTTCAAATATTGGGGTTCTTGTTATATATTTCTGGTTATCAATCATGCTTTGTTGACCAAAACAATCTTAATATTATTGAACAATGCACCTCAGCTCAATTAACTATTAGGTTATGTATAGGTTTTATACCTTCTGTATTGGTAGTAATTGGTATTTTAATAATGAGAAAATGGGATCAAAAATTAATCACAAACTAATATAGAAATATGTACTATCCACAGTTTTTTAAAAGACTTCTAAGCAGCCTAATCATTGGTGGGCAAGCAATCAATTTTATCTTTAAAGGTAAGATTTCCAAAAATGATCTATTTGACCAACTTATGGAGGCAGGTCCTGGAAGTTTATTGATTGTATTGATAACAGGAATTGCTGCGGGCACAGTTTTTAATATTCAAGTTGCATCACAACTTACCAC
>QCGD01000016.1 GCA_003280025.1 Prochlorococcus sp. AG-363-P06
TTAAGAAGAGCCGAAAAATATTTATCAAAATAAAATAATAATTATTCAAAAAATAAATTTAAGAAGTTTTGCTTATTGTGTTTTTTTTTTATAAGTTTAAATTTAAAATATTTTAAGAAATAAATTATGCAGACTCACAATAAACAAAATAATAAAAACGAGATCAAAATAAAGTTGATGTTCTTGATAGTTTCTTATGGATTTTAGGGAAAAAGGAGGTTGAATTTAAATTAACTTTCAACTAAGTTCATTTTGAAGAGATTAATTATTATGAAACATCAAATTGCATTAATTGACTTATTCTTTATTGTTTAATCCATAAATGATATTTTTTTTCAAAATGAACATTAAAAATAATTTGATCAAGCCAAATACTTCATTTAAATACTTTTTTAAAAATTAAAAAAAAAATGAAACTATCAAAAGGAATTCAAAAAAGTTTAGGTCCAGGAATACTACTTGCTGGAGCAGCTATTGGAGGCTCCCATTTAATGTCATCAACCACAGCTGGAGCAAGATTTGGATTTTCATTAGTTGGTCTAATCCTACTAACTAATCTATTTAAATATCCATTCTTATTAGTAGGAACTAGATTTACAGCATCTACTGGAAAATCATTATTAGAGGGATTTAAAGAGAGGAATTCTTATTATCTGCCTTTATTTTTAATCGTTAGTTTAATTACAGGGACTTTCACAATAGCTGCTGTTAGCTTTGTTTCGGGTGTCCTTCTAACAAATATTCCTTTGTTTTCTTCTTTCCCTGCTATGGATCTATCTATAGGAATCTTGGGAGTATCTGGAATGATTTTAATTATTGGTAAATATAAAGCTCTAGATAGAATCTCTAAATTTTTAGTTGCTTTACTAACTTTTTTAACCTTATTTGCAGTTGGATCTCTTTTTTTCAAAGGTTCAATGAATGAATCACTCTTTACCAGTTGGTTTGCTCCTGAGACAAGTCCTTGGAAATTATCAAATTTAATGTTTCTAATACCTTTGATGGGATGGATGCCTTGCCCCGTAGAATTATGTGTATGGCCATCTTTATGGATGTTCTCAAGAGCAAAAGATTCTCACTATGTTCCAAATGTTAGAGAAGCTGAATTTGATTTTAATCTTGGTTACATAATTACAGTAATTACAGCTATTCTGTTTTTAACTCTTGGAGCAATAACAATGTATGGAACTGGGGATGGAATGCTCTCTGGGACAGGAGTATCCTTTGCTCAGAAGTTAATATTACTTTATACAAAATCTATTGGGGAATGGTCTAAATGGATAATTATTCCAGCATCTTTTGCAGCAATGTTTAGCACGACAATTACATGTCTAGATGCATATCCAAGAAGTATCTCTGCGATTCAAGGCTTAATGAAAGGGACTGATTTGGGACATATGGATTCAAGTTCAGAGCGAAATAGATTTCAAAATTGGATGATTCTTCATATCTTTGCATCTTTGTTAGCTCTGCTGGTGGCAAAATCGGGAGGAATAGGCGTTAAAGACTTTGTCTTTACGGCTATGTCAGGAAGTTTTTTAGCCGCACCATTATTTGCTTGGATGGCAATGGATACTATTAATAGTAATTTAGTCCCAGTTCAAAATAGATACGGATCATTTTTGAAAACTCTATGTTGGATAGGATTGTTTTTCTTAACTATATTTAGTTTGCTATTCATTGCAAATTCATTTTTTGGCATTGGAGTTGATTAACCTCCTTTTAATTCTTCAATAGTTAAAAACTTTATAGATCAAGTTTGATAAATTTGTTGTAAGCATTAAATATGGGAAAAAATATTTTAAGATTTGATTTTTTTTAAAAGTTAGTTGGCTATGCAATTAAATAATGTTATTTTTAAATTTAAAAAATAAGAAAATTTATTATCGATGTATGAAAATATTTAGTTTTAAAAACAAATTTATTTATACTTTTTTAGATTTTTTTGCAAGAGTTTCAATTTCAGCGATTTTTATAACTGCGATTACTGATAAAGTAAATAATTTTGCAAAAACAGTTGAATATATTTCTTCTAGGGGTATTCCTGATCCAATTGCCTCAATCTTATTAATTGGATCAGTTGTCTGCCTTACTTTAGGCTCTGGCTTTTTTATTTTTGGAGAAAATCAAAAAATTGGAGCAGCTTTTTTATTACTTTTTCTAATTCCAACAACAATAATATTTCATGTATTTCCATTTCATCTAAAATCAGTGCTTATAAATCTAGGATTGATTGGAGGATTACTTATTACTGCTTTACGAGATTCGAAATATAAATAGGTATTAATTAAATAATAAAGTAAATTAATTCTTTAGCAATTTTGAGATAGAAAGACTTTTTTTAACCATAAAAATAGCTCATATCATTACAAAAAATTCTCTTAATTGATAAATTAGCAATTTCAATTCTATAAAAAATATTCTTGCGAGCTTCTTTTTTACTTCCAAAAAAGTTTTTGAAAAACTTTACTAGTGCCTAATATAATCTTATTAAAGTAAGTAGATTCTTAGGCTCAAATACATTAGAATATTTTTCATGAAAAAAGCTGTTACTAATTGCTTAAGATGCGGAGCTCCTATAAATCCTCCTAAAAGTGGACACTATAATTGTGAATTTTGTGGAGCACCATATTTTGCAGGAGGAATATTTGCGAGAAGCGTGCATTATGTAAAAAGTGTTTCTGAAACTCAAGGATTTAATTCTTCAATAGTTATTCCAGCAGGATTAGGAAGTATTTTATTAGCATTGTTAATTTTTAGATATCCTTCTTTCCAAAAAAATCAAGATCAAAATATACCCGTAAATTTTAATAAATGTAGCAATAAAGAAAATTCAACTCAGAAAGTATTTAAAAAAACTATTGATGGAGTTGTTGGAGTAACAACAAATTCTGGCATAGGTTCGGGTTTTATTATTCGTCATAAAAATAATAAGTCCTATATACTTACCAATTCTCATGTAATCAAAGGATCTAGAAAGGTAAAAGTTACTTTGAAAAATGGATATACAAATTCTGCGATAGTAATTTCAGATGCTGGAGATAACTATCCAATTAATGATTTAGCTATTCTTGAGGTAAATGGAAAAATTGGAAAAGTTTTAAATTTAAATCATAATCTTCCAAGTATTGGAAGTAATGTAATAGCGATAGGATCACCAGAAGGGTTAGATTTTACTCTTACTAGAGGCATAGTTAGTTCATTGAGAGAGCAGGGCAATATTATTCAATCTGATGTTGCCTTAAACCCAGGAAATTCAGGGGGACCACTTATTGATGAATACGGATGTGTTACAGGTATTAATACAATGGGACTTATTGAATCTGAAGGCCTAAACTTCGCTATATCAGCAAAAAGAATCAAGTCTTACATAGATACACAAAAATATCTCGATCTAACCCTAAATCGAACTCCAAAACGATCACAAATAACAACTAATCAAAGATTTATTGGAAATTTAGGTAATACTAAATCGGCGGCTTACAAAAGAGCCAAAAAAATAATGGACCCTGATCTCTACTTGACTTACAGGATTACTGAAAGAATTTTAGAATCAAATAATATTAAAAGACCGATAAGAATAGCTGTTAGAAAAGGAGCTGATTGCATAGGAACACTTGGCTTAGATCCAAATAGTAGTAAATGCTGGTCAGCTCAGTTACTACCAGACATAGATAAAATTACAAACTTTGATATTTGGGCATCTCAAGTTATTAATACTATGGCAGGTCAAGCTAATGCTTTTGCAAATAGCGATTCTGGATTTTTATTCGTTAACAAAGCATTATTAAAAGAACTAAAGGGACGTCCTGAGCAATTAGCTTGTGTCATTTCTCATGAATTAGCACATATAACTCAAAATCATACTGAGGCGAAAAGAAAGGCACGTTTTAAATATGATTCGATAGCAGCTTCAAGAATCTCTGAAAGGATAGTGAAATTAAAGAAAAGACAACAAGGTAATAATTTTATGGCAGCCGTGATAGCAGGTATTTCAGATAGTTACTCAGGTACTAATACTTCAGTTAATCAATTATCAAATCGAATTGCTTTGAATAATCTTGCATCTCAAATGTTAGCTCCACAGATAATTGAAAAAGCCATGAAATATTCACCCGTAATTGCAAAATCAATTACTAAAATGCAAGGATTAAGTCCAGAATATGTGAACAAAGGATTCAGCTATCTTGATAGCTACTTAAGAGATTCAACACTTTCTCTAACTGCTTTTAGCAGAGGTCTTGAATATGAGGCAGATTTATTAGGTACTCAATATGCCGCGAGTGCAGGGTTTGATGAAAAAAAATGTCTGAAATTATGGACAGAAACAATGCCTCATGATACTGATAAATTAGTTGCAAGATTACTGCCTCCAGGAATCTCTGATCCAGGTAAAAAGCAACCTGAAATATTCATTAACAAGAAAAAAAACCAAGAATTAGAGTATGACCCAGATTGTAAAGTTAGATACAAAGTAAGAGCGGATAGGTTACTTGAACGAAAATGTAAACTAATTGCAAAAGGAGAAATAAAACCTTCAGAGAAAATAAGTGATGAAACCTTAGAGATACTAAGTACTCATCCAAGTGATGAAAGGAGAGCTAATGCTATAAGAGAACATATTGAAAATAAAAATTTATTTAATATATTTAGAGCTGCTGGGAAGCAAAACAGATCGAAGAATACCATGAGAGATTGGAGCTATGATAAAGATTCAGATAGTCTTGTCATTTCTGACATTGAAAAAGATCCTAAACTAGTTGGTTTAGGAAAAACAGGCACAACTGGAATTAATATTGATAAATTTTTAGATTAGAAGTATTTATCTTATTAAAAAAAGCTCCTTCTTTAGTGAAATAGTATCTCAGAGCAAAAAGCTTAAGAAATAAAAATAGAAATTGGATAGAAAGGTATTTTCATGAAATGAAGAGAGATGGTTCTTTTGAAGTAGGATGAAAATATTTTGGAATTTGGTTTTTAATTTATTTTTTTATTCAAGTATATAGAGTGTAGTATAAATAGGCTAATTCCCCCTTGTTTTAGATCTACTGTCAATCAATACAATTATGCCACCAACTGTTTTTCAAATTTACTTAAGGTGTCTTTTGTAAAAACATTGCATAGTTCTGTTGATGAACTTCTACAGTTTTTGTGAAAAGTCCAACCGATTGGATTTTTGGATTTAGGGGCATGTGTTAAATGTTCTTAAATGGCTATTTTTCTTCTAAACCCCTTGCTAGTAATAGGTTTATTGAAAATGATTAAATCTATTAAGTATTGCCTGATACTTTATAAGAAAACCTAATAATAGTTATAGGCTATATAAGAAATTAGTAGAGGGGTTTAAAAAATGAAAAGGTTATTTGATTTATTGGATACTTTTATAGCTATTTTAAAAGAAGTAATCAAATGATATAGGTCTTATTTTTGATGTATGTCTTTATGACATATTAAATCGCATCTTCAAATCTATTCTAGGCTAAAGTGATGGTTCGTATTGAATAAAAGAGCCCTGATTTATTTAGTTTAAGATTGTAAATAACTAATTTTCTATACCTACTGCTTCTTTTTGTTCCGCTAGTCGTTTTTTTAGAATTGCATAAGCTTGTGAAGCCCATTTTCGAGAAATATCAAATTCAGAATCTAACTTCTTTTTAAGTGATTTCCTTATTTTAAATACTTCTTCGATGCCTAGATAAATTATTACCAGCACCTTAGTTACGTTTAGTGCAACACCTGCTATCTTTTCAATTCTTTGATCATTTTGCATTTTGCCTTCCAATTTCTTAATTAAGTTTTAGTTGTTTTAATAAATGACCCTGAAACGGAACGATGCTTCAAGGTCATTTATGTTGAGAGTAAGAAGTATGCAAGACATCAATCCCCATTAATGTCTTTCTCTCTGGCTGGATAGATTCGATACCTAAACTATCCAATTCTCGTAAAATTAGCAGAGGTAAAAAATATGTCTCGCAAATGTTTTGGGGATCATATATTTGAAATAACAAAAAAAGCCATTAAAGAGATAATTTAAGGTTCAAACAATTCAAATTTTTTACTTAAAAGTGATCTGTTTCCTAGACTATAGTCGCTAACATGGTCCTGCATTTGGTACTGTACACAAAATCTTTAAAATAAAATTACCTACCAAATGCCTGTTATAGCAAGCAGTCTGATAGGTAACACCGAATCGCCGTCAGTTCTCTGATGCATCGACCTGGAAAAGCCAGAAGAGGAGACAAAGTGAGCTTTCGTTTCCGGTTACAAGACCGGTTTACTGCCACGTCACGACAGTATCCTCATGTCGAAAGAGAGTCAGATCAGAGCACATAAAGAAGAACTTAACCAAAGACTCAGTGTATTAACTTTAACTTATTTTTTTATTCATGTGGAGAAGGCCATATGTCTCTTACCTTCGTTAATATTTCTTGGGATTCCTCATATCTTTCTAAATGAGTTTTACCATTTAACAAGAATGTAATATGAGCCATTTTTCTTCCCGGGGTTTCCTGAGATTTACCGTACAAATGCAAATTAGAACCATTTATTTTAGATAACATTTTGATTCGTGCTTCTATTGAGGTTGGGAAATCATTTTTTAATCCAAGCAAATTTATCATAATTGCGCCTTCACAGTTCATTTTAATTTCAGGTGGTTTAATACCAGAAGAAATACAAACATATTGATCAAACTGACTTGAAGAACACGCTTCAATAGAGAAATGAGCAGAATTATGAGTTCTAGGAGCTATTTCATTAATTAATAGGCCATTAACTCCATAAAAAAATTCAATTCCCAAAACTCCTACATAGTTAAGTTGATTTACTATTGAAGAAAAAATATTTAGCGCAAATAAATTTAAATCATAATCTGTTGAGGCAGGAGACAATACCCAATCACAAACGTGATTTGATTGGAACGTTTCTACTATTGGAAATACTCTTATCTTGCCATTATGATCTCTAGAACCTACAAGAGCTAACTCATGTTCAAAATCTATCCATTCCTCAATTAACCATTCATCAGAATTATTCTCAGTCAAAAAATAATCTAGTTCTTCTTTATTTTTTATTTTTTTTATTGCCTTTACCATCGTATCCTCCTTTATTTGATTTTGCCATAAGAGGAAAACTCCAATTTTGAATTTCCTCTTCCGAGAGACTTTTAAGGTCTTTAATAGAAATCCATTTTGGGCTCGGAATATTAATACTATCTATTAATTTTTTTTGAGAAATCCTATCTACTAAAGGTTTAATTGCATCAAGGCTAGGAATAAAAATGTTTTTGGTATCAATTAAATTTAATTTATCAATTTTTATCCATTCATTTTCAAAAATTATTCTTTCACACTCATTTATTAAGGACTTATTTCCATTTATCTGTAAAGGATCCTCTTCTATTACATAATCCGCTTTAAAACCTGCAGGATCGTTAGAAGATTTTGTTTGCACACATACTTCTAAACCTCTATTTTTTGCTGCTTCAGTTAACATCAACGCAAGTTGGCCACCACCAATTATTCCTAGAGAATAATTTTTATGTCTATTGTTTATATTTTTTTTAAAGCTCATAAAATGATTTTATTATGATTTTAAATTCTTAACAACTGATTTTGAAGTATTTTTGGAGCTTAATTTTTGCTAGTATGTATTATTAAATTGGAATATTTATAAATCTAATATAGGTAATTAATCGTGAATAAGAGCAAAATATTAGTTCCTTTAGGCAAAAAATCATATGAAGTCACAATAGAAGCAGGAATACGAAACAAGATAAGTGAAGAACTTTTAAAAATTGGGGTAAAAAACAATAGAAAAATACTTGTAATTTCTAATAAGGAAATATCGGATTTATATATTGAAGAATTCTTAAAAAATCTAAACGATAATAATTATCAAGTCCAAACATTCCTTATTAAGGCAGGAGAATTGCATAAAAAACTTGGAAACTTTAAGTGAGATCTATAACTTTGCCTTTGAATTTGGCCTCGAAAGAAATTCCTTAATCATTGCCCTTGGAGGAGGTATCGTTGGAGATATCACTGGCTTAGCGGCTGCGACTTGGTTAAGAGGTATCGAATATATTCAGATCCCCACAACATTATTATCTATGGTTGATTCATCAGTAGGAGGTAAAACAGCTGTTAATCATCCTAAAGGCAAAAATTTAATAGGAGCTTTTCATCAACCAAAAGCTGTATTTATTGACCCGGAAACTTTACAAACTTTACCCAAAAGAGAATTTAATGCTGGTATGGCCGAAGTGATCAAATACGGAGTCATTAAAGATAAAGAACTTTTTGAATTTTTAGAAAATGAGAATAACAAAAACAAACTAATAAATCTTGATAATGAATGTTTAATTAAAATAATAAATAGTTCAATTAAAACGAAGTCTCACATTGTTTCTAAAGACGAACAAGAGCATGGCATAAGAGCCATATTGAATTATGGGCATTCTTTTGGCCACGTAATTGAAAATCTGTGTGGATATGGTGAATTTTTGCATGGTGAAGCGATATCTATCGGCATGAAAATTGCAGGTGAGATAGCACTTGAGAAAGGTTTATGGTCTAATGAGGAATTAATAAGACAAGATAATCTTCTTAAAAGCTATAGCCTTCCTAATAAGATTCCCAAAATAAATAAAAAAGAAATTATAACAATACTTATGGGCGACAAAAAAGTCCGAGATGGCAAAATGAGATTTGTTTTACCTAAAGGAATTGGAGAAGTTGATATTTATGATGACATAGTGGATTCATTATTTTTAAAATATTTTTCTTAACGCAAACAAGTTGAAGTTATATTCGATTTCTTGTCTTTAAGCTTATGAAAAACAAACCACTTGAAATTACCGAGACATATAGGATCAACCAATCTCAATAAAGCTTCTCTTCTTGCAAGAGCCTTAGATAAATCTTTCTTAAAGTCTTTCTGAATTTCATAAAGTCTCGCTGCCAATCCAAGCGCCAACAAAGCTTCTCCTTGCTTAGTTGTTCCAATATTCTTAAAACCCAGAGTTTCCGCATCATTGATTAATGTTTCAATACAAATATGTGATGTCAGATCAGCATTCCCTGGGGATTCTAAGATGTTATTTGATGTCTTTTGATTTTTATAAGAAATTATCATCCCATTTGAATTGCGAAGTCCATAGTAATTTTTTGCTTCTTTAGCGTAATCAATTATTAATAAAATACCATTATTAATTTTTTCATAAATACCCTTTAACCATTTTGAGTTATCTATATGCCACTCTGTCGTCCATCCTTCTGGAGCATCTTCAGGCGGAATAGTAATTCCAAATTTACTTTCGGCAAGTTTAATGCTATTTTCTAATTCATTTGTAATTGGTAGTTCATCAAAAAATAATCTGGAAGATATTTTATCTATAGACACTGCTTGTCGAAATAATTTTCCTTTTGAAAAAGTAATTCTCTCTACTGGTAAGGCGTCTAAAACTTCATTTGCTATAAAAACTCCATTAATATTATTTCCTTCTAGTTCTTCCAAACCTTTCCATAAAATATCAATACCTAAGCTTAGAAATTCTTTCAATTTTATTTTTTGTTTTTCTATCATTCCTTTGTTAGGTTCAATAATTACAAAAGAAACTCCTTCTGAAAAATTATTACTACTTTCCAACAAATATTTTATAAGTCCACTAATAAAGCTTCCATCACCAGCTCCAAAATCAATGACACATAATTTCTGATCACATAAATAATTACTTTTTAACTGAATCAACCACTCTTCAATTTGTTTACCAACAAAGAAAGCAAAATCATCTGATAAAGAAGGAGATGTAACAAAATCTCCTTGGGCACCTAACTCAGCTTTTCCACTGCCATAATAACCATTAATAGGATCATTTAAAGCAAAATTCATATAATCATAAAAACTTATAGTTCCTCCCATTTTTATTATTTTTTTTATTAACCAATCTTGATTATTCACAGGTAAGCTATTCATCGGCCAAAATATATAGAGAAAAAAACTTCTTATGCTTTCAAAGACTAACTATTTATTGGGAATATTTCTATCTCTAGTAATTTTTATTTCTAACAAACCCGTTCTCGCTATAAATAATCCAAATCTTTTACCAGAAACAAAAACACCTGTTATAGATCTAGCTAAAACATTAAGCCCTAATCAAAAAAAATCCTTAGAGGAAAATCTTAATAAATTAGAAATTGAAAGTGGTTGGAAAATTAAATATTTATCTCAATTCGAGAGTGCTCCTGGTATTGCAATAAAGGATTACTGGAATCTAGATGATACAAGTTTGTTAATCATTGCAGATCCAAGAGGCGGTAATTTACTAAATTTCAATGTTGGAGAAGCATATTTCTCCTTTATGCCAAGACTATTCTGGGTTGAGCTACAAACAAGATTCGGTAATCAATATTATGTAAAAGATCACGGAGAAGATGGTGCAGTTTTAGATGCAATTAATTCCGTAAAAGTTTGCTTGGATAGAGGTGGCTGTCAAGTTGTACCAGGCTTATCAAAAGAACAATATATATGGAGTTTATGTACTTCTATCTTAGGCGGATTAATAGCAGGATTTTCTGCGGCGCCAAGAAAAGAAGGTAAAATCATATCTATTGGATTTTTAGCTCTTCTTTCACCATTATGGGGAATGTTATTTGGAATCTTTGGATTAGCTCCAATAATTACCAGAACGAATGATATATTACCTTTATTAAAAAATGGTTTAGCATTTGTCGCAGCTGGAATTGCAGGATATATTCTTTCACAAACTATATTTTCCAGATACGAACAGCCCAAAGAGGGTTAAGAAATTAAAATTTTAAATTAAATTCAAAGAAACTTATTCTCTTCATAAACTTTTCCAGATTCTGAATACCATCTATGAGAAACATGTTTAAGTTTATTGTTTTCAAACTCAACCCATGAAAAATTTATTAATAATTCTCCATCGTCAATAGTTTGATATCTTGGCACGACAGCAGTATTGAAATAAGCAGTACCTTTATTATCAGTTTTGAACATTTCTCGAAAACCAAGATTTCTTTTAAGACGATTATGCATATGACCAAAGATAACTAAGTTAACTATTCTTTTCTTTTGAATCTCTGAAATAGCTACTGATAAATCCCTATCTCCCCAATCTAGAGATGGCAATTTCCAATCTTTTCCGCAAATACTTCTAGGTTCTGAACCTAAACCAGAAGGGCCTGCATGAGACATAATTATTAACGGTAAGTCTTTAATAGTTTTTTCTGAACCTTGGATCATTTTACTAACTGATTCTTTTTCTGTTATGGGTCCATAAACACCTCTAACCTCTTTTGAAAGATAATATCCACCACCTGAACTGCATGGCCTTGCAGATAGTATATTTATTTGATTATTAAAAACCCTCAAATCCCAAGCGCAGTATTTTTCTCCAAGAATACGAATTTGTTTTAAAAGAGTTTCTCCTGTGAAATCTTTCCCTCTATCATGATTACCTAAAATCACATAAGTAGGGATTTTAATAGCATTTATTTTTTTTATTATTTTGATACTACCATCAGAAATATCGCCTACAAATAAAACAATATTTGGTTGAATAATCGATAAAATTTTTACGTCTGATTCAGACCATTGACCATGGCAGTCACCAACAATAGCAATTTTTAAATTTGTCAGAATTTTGTCTGTTTAAAAGTTTATAATCTATTTAGATATATTCTAAATCCTGAACAGCATAACTTCTACTGCCAAAAAGCAATCTCTTATAAATGAAGAAGATTTAATTTCTGAAATAAAAGAGCGTTGCTTAAAATCTAATGCCATAATTTTGGCACACTATTATCAAGCACCCGAGATTCAAGATATTGCTGATTTCATTGGGGATTCTTTGGATCTATCAAGAAAAGCTGCGAATAATAATGCAGATATAATAATTTTTTGCGGTGTACACTTTATGGCAGAAACTGCGAAAATACTTAGCCCAAACAAAACTGTCTTGTTACCTGATGTTGATGCAGGTTGCTCTTTGGCTGACGATTGTCCAGCAGATGAATTTCAAAAGTTTAGGAATGAGAATTCAGACCATTTTGTCGTGAGTTACATAAATTGCACCGCAGAAGTAAAAGCCCAGAGCGACCTGATATGTACAAGCAGCAATGCAGTTTCCTTAGTTGAACAGATACCTAAAGATAAAAAAATAATTTTTGCACCCGATCAAAACCTTGGAAGATGGGTGCAGAAAAAATCAGGAAGAGTTCTTAAACTGTGGCCTGGCAGCTGTATTGTGCATGAAACTTTTAGTGAAGAAGCTTTATTAAAATTGAAATATCAAAATCCAGCAGCAAAAGTAATAGCGCATCCTGAATGCAGTCAAAATTTATTGGCACTTTCAGATTTTATTGGTTCAACGAGTAAATTACTTGATTTCGTCAGTAAGGATCCATCTGAAATTTATATGGTTTTAACTGAGCCTGGAATAATACATCAAATGAAAAAGAGAGAGCCTAACAAAGTCTTTATTGAAGTTCCTGACATAGAAGGATGTAAATGTAATGAATGTCCATATATGAAATTAAATACTTTAGAAAAAATTCTTGATTGTTTAAAAAATAATTCACCTTCTATTAAACTAGATCCAGAAATAATTAAAAAAGCATACAAACCAATAAAGAGAATGTTAGAAATGAGTAATTAATAAAGTGAAAAAACTAAATTCTTTTCATTATTTTTTATAAAGGCATTTAAATTAGTAGTCTTAGGATTAAACTCACTTATTTTATTTTTAATTTGAATTATCTTGATTAGTTCTTTCTCGCCTACTTTATATTGTTTATCTCTTCTAGTTCCAATTTCTCCAGGGAGAATTGGATTGTTATTCATTTTTACTTCTATATCAGGACTAATGCCAAATTTGTTTATGTCTGTTCCATTGGGAGTCAAATACTTGGCGACTGTAACTGTTAATCCTGATCCATCTACCAAAGTTCTCATTGATTGAACAAGACCTTTACCAAAAGTTTTCTTGCCAACTAATATACCTCGTTTGTTATCTTTAATTGCACCAGAAACTATTTCACTAGCACTGGCAGATCCTTCATTAACAAGTACAACTAATGGCTTGTTTGTTAAAGCTTGACCATTACCTCTTTTGATTTCTTTCATGCCGTCTTTAGTTAAGGTGCTTACTATTATTCCTTTATTAATAAATTGCCTTGAGACATCAATACTTGACTCTAATAAACCTCCAGGATTACTTCTCAAATCGAGTATATAACCAGAAACTTTTTTTGTTTCTAAATCTTTGAGAGCATCCTTCATCTCTCTCGAGGCATTGGCATTAAATTGTTTAATTCGCAAATAGCCTATTAATAAATCGTTTTTAGCTTTGTTTATTTTGCTTGAAACTGATTTTATTTCTATTTTTTCTCTCGTTAATGATTTATAAAAAGAATTACCAGCTCTAAGAATTTCTAGCTTAACAACAGTTCCTCTTTCACCTCTTATTAATTTAACAGCATCCTCAATATCCATGCCTTTAGTAGAGATATCATCAATAGATAATATTTTATCTCTAGCTTTAATTCCTGCGTAATAGGCTGGAGTTCCTTCAATAGGAGAGACAATTATTAAATTATCAGATTCTTTATCTTTAACTATCTGAATCCCAACTCCAGTTAATTCCCCTGAAGTATCAATTCTCATTTGATTAAATTCCTTTGGATCTAAAAATCTAGTGTAGGGATCTTCTAAATTTGACAATAAATCTCTAATGGCATCATAAGCTTCATTGCTATCTGAGTATTTTCTTGATAATAATTCTTTTCTTAAATCAATCCAATTAGATTTTTCAAACTTTCCATTTGAATCAAGAAAATCTCTATATACAATTTGCCAAACATGATCAATTACCTCTTTGTAGCTATTATTTAAGATTGTGGCTCCTGCGTAATTATTAGCAAATATTCCAGAAAAACTACTGGTCAATAAAATTACAAATTGCGTTTTAAGAATTTTTTTTATTTTAAAAGATTTATAAAGCATATTTTTTATTATAAAAAACTTTTATTTGAAATTTTATAGTCAGATTAAACCTTAAGGATCAATCCATTTACCATCATCTTTAATAAGCTGAATTAAAGCATCAACCCCTTCGTCTTCAGATACTCTTTTAATCTCTTCTTTCCTTCTGTATAAAGCAATAGTACCCTTACCTTTTCCAACATAACCATAATCGGCATCTGCCATTTCTCCAGGTCCATTAACTATACATCCCATGATTGCTATATCTAAACCTGTTAAATGTGAGGTAGCATTTCTAACTTTATCTACAACTTCTTCTAGATTAAAGAGAGTTCTCCCACAACTGGGGCAACTAATATATTCAACCATTGTTTTTCTTAATCCTAAAGATTGCAAAATTGAATAACATACTGGAATTTCCTTCTCAGGAGCTTCTGTTAGTGAAACTCTTATAGTATCTCCTAATCCTTCTGCCAAAAGAGTACCGATTCCAGCAGTACTTTTTATCCTGCCATAATCTCCATCACCAGCTTCTGTTACACCTAAATGTAAAGGGTAGTTATATCCTTCTGAATCAAGTCTATCTGCAATCATCCTGTAAGCAGCCATCATCACAGGTGCCCTAGAGGCTTTCATAGAAATTATTATATTATGAAAATCCAGCTCATCACAAATCTTGACAAATTCCATTGCAGATTCTGTCATCCCAAGTGGAGTATCTCCATAAGTAAAAAGCATTCTCTCAGACAGAGACCCGTGATTAACACCAATCCTAAGAGCCTTATTTTCAGATTTTAGAACCTCTACGAGTGGAGTGAATCTCTTTAAAATTGTTTGTTTAATTGCTTCAAATTCCTCGTCAGTATATTCAGTCCTTGAGGGGTCTGACTTCTCAAAGACAAACAAACCTGGATTAATCCTGACTTTATCAACGTGTTTTGCAACTTCCATAGCGATTTTCATACCGTTATGATGAACATCTGCAACTAATGGGGTGTTGATATTATTTTCTAGTAATTTTTCTTTTATATCACCAACAGCCTTGGCATGAGCTATTGAAGGCACAGTTAGCCTAACTATTTCACAACCTACTTCATGGAGTCTTTTAATAGCTAAATATGAATTTTCAACATCCATAGTATCTTCATTTATCATCGATTGAACTCTTACTGGGAAATCACTCCCAATGGCTATATCACCTACCATTACTGTTTTAGTTATTCTTCTCTCAATATGAGTTGAATATCTTTTTGAGAGACTATTCTCCTCTTTTGATTGAGTTAATGACATTAAGATTTTTGAAATTTAAAAAGGTTTCATTAAATTATAAGGCATATAGTTTACTACTAACATTAGTAAGATCTTTTAAAGTTAAATCATAAGGTTTCCCACTTTCTTTTGAAGGGAATCTCAACAAATAAGAAGGGTGAAAAATTGTCATAATTTCTCTACCATCTTTTTTAATCCATTTACCCCTTAAATTACTTATTGGACCCTTCATTCCCAAAACTGTTCTCATAGCAGTAGATCCAGTAAGAATTATAAATTTTGGATCAATTAGTTTAATTTGTTGGAACAACCAAGGTTTTTGTATATTGATTTCGTTATTTGTTGGTTTTCTGTTGTTTGGCGGACGACATTTAATCACATTACAAAAATAAACATCTTCCTCCTGATCAATTCCTGCTTGTTTCAATAAATCGTTTAATAATTTACCAGATTTACCAACATAAGGTTTTCCCTCTAAGTCTTCCTGTGAGCCAGGAGCTTCACCAATTATTAATAAATTTGCGAATACACTTCCTCTTCCAACAACTAACCTTTTCACCTAAATAAAAATAAAATTTTTTTTTAATTTTAAGAAGTCAAAACATGAAAATAAAATAAATTTAAGAAAATGAACTAAATGAAGCCAATTTGTGATAGTTAATTTATTCTAAAATTACTTATTGGCCTTTTTAATAGGTGATATTTAACAAGCAATAAATAAAATGAGTGAAATAAATTTATCTAAAAGGGCACTTTCTCTTGAGCCTTCACTTACACTTGAAATAAGTGCTACAGCGAAGTTACTCATATCAGAGGGGAGAGATATCTGCAATTTAAGTGCGGGAGAGCCTGATTTTGATGCTCCTAAAGCAGTTATAGATGCAACGAGTCAAGCTATATTTGGTGGATATACAAAATATGGTCCTGCTTCGGGTGATATAGATCTTAGAAAAGCCATTGCAAAAAAACTACAAATCCAAAACAATTTGAACCTCGAATTTGAAAATGTAATGGTCACGAATGGAGCTAAACAAGCAATTTATAATCTTTTCCAAGTCTTACTAAATGATGGAGATGAAGTACTTATTCCTGCTCCATATTGGTTAAGTTATCCTCAAATGGTTAGGCTGGCTGGTGGAAAGCCCATCTTTGTAAATTCATCTGCTGAAGATGGATTCAAAATAAATATTCAAGATTTAAAAGCAAAAATATCTTCAAAAACTAAATTTATAATTATAAATACACCCAACAACCCTACTGGGAGGGTAATGTCTAAGGAAGAATTATTGCAAGTTGCAGAATTAGTTAGAGAAAATAAAAATATTAATATTCTTTCAGATGAAATTTACGAACTAATTCTTAAAAAAGATTTTAAACACTTCAGTTTATCTACATTAGCAAGCGACCTTCAAGAAAGAATTTTCATAGTTAATGGTTTTGCAAAAGGTTGGGCCATGACAGGATGGAGAATAGGTTATCTTGTAGGTCCAAAAGATGTAATTAAAGCCTCCTCTGCATTGCAGAGTCAGAGTACAAGTAATGTTTGTTCTTTTGTTCAGAGAGGAGCTTTAGAGGCTTTAAAAATAAATGATGGCTTTTTCGAAAAAATTAATAACCATTATGACCAAAGAAGAGACCTTCTTTATGAAGGTCTTAAAAACATAAAGGGAATTATGCTTCAAAAACCTAATGGAGCATTCTACGCATTTCCCAAATTACCTGACGCTTCAATTACTTCTGTTGAATTCTGCAAAAGAATTCTTAACGAGTATGGATTAGTATTAATACCTGGTAAAGTTTTTGGTGATGACCGATGTTTCAGAATATCATGTGCCAACTCCAAAGAAAAAATTATTGATGGATTAATAAGGTTACAAAATGCCATTAGTAATTTCTATTAAGAAATTTTTTCTTAAAAATTATTAAAATTAATGATTATATAAAAAATAATGATAAACATTAAAAATTGCTTATTTACTTACACTTTATTTTTTTCCATTTTTTCTACTCCACTATTTGCAAATATAAAGGTTTTAAAAGTAGGAGCTATACCCGACCAAAACCAAAATATTTTAGACAAACGATTTAAGTTATTCTCAAAAGAATTATCCAAACAATTAGGCGTAGACGTAAAGTATGTTCCTGTTATTAATTATGTTGCTGCAGTTACTGGATTCAGAACAAAAGATCTAGATTTAGTTTGGTTTGGTGGTTTGTCAGGAGTTCAAGCAAGATTACAAACACCTAATTCTTTAGTTATTGCTCAAAGAGATATTGATAAGGAATTTAAAAGTGTTTTTATAGTAAATAAAAAGTTAAAAATTTCCCCAATTTCAAATATTAAGGGGCTCAAGAAACTCAAAAATTTAAGATTTACTTTTGGATCAGAGAACTCAACTTCTGGAAGATTAATGCCAGAATATTTCCTTAATAAAGCAAACATAGAAATTAAAGACTTTAAAGGTAAGAAAGCCGGTTTTAGCGGAAGCCATGATGCGACAATAGCTTTGGTTAATAGTGGAGCCTTTGATGCTGGTGCTTTAAATAAACAAGTATGGGAAAATAATCTAAAAAATCAACCTAAAAGGACAAAGAATGTTAGCCTTTTCTGGATTACTCCTGATTATTTTGACTACCATTGGTTAGCTCAAGGAAATCTTGACAAAAGGTTTAGGAAGGGATTCACAAAAGAACTTAAATCTACAATTCTCAATTTAGACTCCGAAAACCTTTCACATAAGAAGATATTAGATATGTTCAATGCTGAAAAATTCATAAAGGCCGAGGTAAAGCATTATAAAAAGATAGAAGAGATTGGGAGAAAGTTAAAGAAAATTAGATGAATAATATTCTCCTTGAATTAAAAGATATTTCATATGTAAATGAAAAAAATCTCATACTAAATAAAATTAATTTTAAAATTAACTCAGGTGATAAGATTGCTCTTCTAGGTAAAAGTGGTTCAGGGAAAACTACACTAATATCAATTCTTAACGGCACACTAAATCCAACTAAAGGTGAAGTTAAATATTTTAATAAAAAATATAAAGAATTAGATGTTAATCAGAAGCAAAAGATAACTACTATTTGGCAAGATTTAAGATTAATAGAAGGTCTCTCAGCAGAACAAAATGTAAATTGTGGACTTCTAGGGAAAAGAAGTTTTTTTTTCGCTTTTAAAAATTTGCTAAATATAGGTTCTTTTAAAAGAGCCCATAAATATATGCAATTATGTCAAATTCCTCAATCTATTTACTCTAAAGAAATTAACAAATTATCTGGAGGAGAAAAACAAAGAGTAGCTATTGCTAGATCTTTAATTCAAGGATCAGAAATCTTACTTGCTGATGAACCTTTCAATAATTTAGATCCTAAATTAATAACATTAATTAAAAACTTATTGCTAAATCATGAAAATAAAAATAATATAAAAACCCCTAGTACAGGATTAATTTCATTACATAGATTAGAGTTGCTAGATGGATTTAATAGAGTTTTAGGAATTAAGGATGGTGAAATATTTTTTAATTTAGAAAGAATTAAATTAAAGAAATCTCATTTAGATAAAATATACTAATTATTTGAGAAAACTTAAATTAAATCACACTTCAATATCTTTTATACCAATATTAGTTTGCATACCTTTAGCATATCAAATATTAATAAACTTAAATTTTGGAGGGGTTGAATTATTTCGAGAATTCATTATTTCTGTTTTTCATCCTGAAATAAATAATGAAATCATTATTACAGTTGTTAAGAGATTAAATCAAACTTTAGTAATTGCTTTTTTTAGTTGGTTAATAAGTATTATTTTTGGAGTTATTTTTGGAATATTATCCTCAAATATTTTTTATAAGATATTTAATCTTCCAGTGTTTTTTTATAGCATAATAAAGTTTTTTTTAACAATAATTCGATCAATTCATGAAATAATTTGGGGATTAGTATTAATGCAAATATATGGCATAAATTTTTCAATAGGAATAATTGCCATATGTATTCCTTATATTGCTGTAAATTCAAAAGTTTTTGCAGAACAATTAGAAACTATTGAAGATAAAAGTTTTGATGCCATAACTCAAATCCATGGTCCTAAATTTTCTTCTTTTTTAACCTTAATATGGAACCGAATAGTAAATACCTTTAAGAATTTTGGTTTATACCGATTAGAATGTGCAATAAGAAGTAGTGTGATGCTAGGACTTTTTGGTTTTGGAGGAATTGGTACTAGTATATTTTTATCTTTTCAAGCTTTTAATTTCAGAGAGTTATGGACCTATTTATGGTCATTAGCGATTTTTATAATTCTTTCTAGAGAAATAATTAAAAAGATTAAATTTAACAAACTAAATAAAAATCTATCTATTTTTTTAACTGCAGTTTTCTTTATAACAATTTTATTTACTTTTTCATATTTCCTTTATTTTATTTTTAATAGTATGTTTGTAGATTTTTATTCTATAAATTCACTATTTAAATCAGGCTCAGAATTAGTATTTTTAGATTTCTTAAAACTTATAATAGATACAATAATTTTAAGTCTGTTTTCGACAGCAATCGCAATTAGTTTACCTCCTTTTGTTATAGGAATTTTTAACAACAATACTTCCACGATTCTTATCAGATTTTTAGCCTTTTTATTACGTCTAATACCTCCACCTGTACTAATTCTAATTCTATTAACTTTTAATAATCCTTCTTTATCTTTGGCAGCTTTAACATTAGGTCTGCATAACGCTGGCATTACAAGTAAATTACTTTTTACAAATCTAGATAGTCAAGATAAAAGAAATTATATCGCATTGAAATCTTTAGGAACCTCAAAAAAGACTAGTTGGCTTTTAGGTTTATTTTCCCAACAAGCAAAAAGTTACTTGGCATATTGCGCTTATAGATCTGACATAATTATTAGAGAAACAGCAATCGTTGGTGTTATTGGAAGTGTTGGACTAGGTTGGCAACTTCAAGAATCACTAAGTTCATTCGCCTGGCAAGAAGTTATCACAGTTTTGATAGCTTATAGCTCAATAGCAATAGTTGGCGAATTAATAAATGATAAAATCAAAACTAGTTTAACTTGATTTGTAAGAATATTTTGTTGAATCAAGTAATTATTTTTTTACGGTTATAGTGATTAGTTTACCAAAACAACTAGTTGTAATTGGAGATAGCTCAGTTTATGGATGGGGAGATCATGAAGGTGGCGGATGGTGTGAAAGGCTAAGAAAAGATTGGTCCAAGAACCAAAATGGACCAATTATTTATCAACTTGGAGTAAGAGGAGATGGGATAGAAAAAGTTTCTTCTAGATGGAAAAGAGAGTGGTCTTCTAGAGGAGAAACAAGAAGAAATAAACCTAAAGCAATCCTGCTAAGTGTGGGTCTTAATGACACTGCATCAATTGGTCAGAAAAACGGGAGGCATCAATTAGATATCGATGGATTTGAATATGGATTAGAGAGATTAATTAATGAAATAAAGTCTCAAACAAGGATTTTTGTAATTGGTCTAACACCGGTTGATGATAACAAAATGCCGTTTGCAGGATGTCTATGGTATTCAAATGATTTTTGTAATTCTTATGAAAGGAGAATGGAGGCAGTATGTCTCAATCAGAACATTCCATTTCTACCAACGTTTAGAGAAATGTACTCTGATCAAAGGAGTAAGAATTGGATTACAAATGATGGGATTCATCTGAATTCCGAAGGTCATTTCTGGATTTTCCAAAGACTGAAGAGCTGGGATATTCTTACAAAATGGAAGGAATCCTAAGTCTTCCCTAACAATTTTAATTTAAAAAATATGAGTATAAGAGAAAGGAAAAGATAGCAAAAACAGAAGCAATACTTGTCTGGATAGCATTTACCATTTCATTACTCAATTTATATTTATTTTGAAATTTAGCACCAATAATACTTTCAGAAATTGTTGCTAAGAATCCAGAAATTGAGACTATTATAAATTGATATTTATTAGAAATAATTGATAGAGAAAACATCACAAATGCCATAAATATTGCACCTAAGAAACTAGCTAATGTACCTTCTAAGCTAATGCCACCTTCAGTTCCTCTCTCAACTTTTTTAAGAGAAGTAATTAGATATGTTTTACCTCCAAATCTTTTTCCTATTTCACTACCAAAAGTATCTGCTAACTTTGCGGAGAAACTCGCAGCAAAACCAATTTTAAAAAAAACTAAATTCGGCACATTCAATTTGGTCATCATTGCAAAAAATAAGCCTGTAGCAGCAGACCCCCATACATTTTCAGGTCCTCTTTTACCTCCTCTTTTCTCTTCTATACCTCTTTCTTTCTTAAACTTATAACCTATTTTCGTTACGAGTGAGCCAAGCAATAAATAAATAACTACTGACATCCAACCCTGCCACGACAAACATCCCCACAAAACAGTCCCTAAAATCCCTGCACTTATCCAACCATCTTTGGTCATCAAAGGAATTCTAGAGAATAAAGAAATCAAAATAAAATTTATGCAAAAACCTATAAAGAATTGATTTGTAAGCAAGATCATTTTTTAATTAATTCTCCAATTGAAATCATTTCTCCATTGGTTAAGAATGGAAGAAGCATTAACTGTAGCTGTCGAAGTTCTTAAAATATTATTTGAAAGTTTTACCAATGGGATTTTATTTTTAATAAAAAATTCAATTTCTGAGGAAGACCAACCACCCTCAGGACCAATTACATTCCACAATACCCCACTTTTTTTGTTCATAACTTCGTGTTGTTTTTTTAACCATTGATTTAGATAATCAAAACTATCATCTCGAGTAACAGCAATTGAAATAGTATCTTGATTATCTCTTTCTTTTATCCAATTAATAATATCTATTCCATTTAAAATAGATGGTTTCCATAATCTTTCACTTTGTTCAACTGATTCTTTGATAATTGTATTCCATCTTGAAAGTTTTCTTGAAAAATTTAAATTCTTATTGATCTGTCTTTCAGAAAATAATGGTTGTATAAAATCAATTCCTATTTCTGTACACATTTTTAAAATATCCTCAAAACCATTTTTCGGAATAACCACAGCTATGCCTAATAATAAAGTATCTTGTTTTTTTAATAAGTAAGGTTTATCTAATCTACTTATCTCTATAAAATCTTTAGTAACTTTTTTAGCTTTCCATAATGCTCCCTCTCCATTAGTTACGAAAATTTCTTTTCCAGTTTTTATTCTCATAACTTTATTTATATAATGTGCCTCCTCTTTATTAAGTTCTAGATTATTTGTCTTATTATTTACTATTCTTTTATTCGCAATAAGTAATCTTATTAAGTCTTCCATATAAAACCATCAATTTTTAAAAACTAAATCTTCGTGTTCCTCAATTGCCCAATCATTATTTTCACCTCCAATAATTAATTCCTCAATTTTTACATAATTATTAGATATCTCGTTAAGTGAATTTATTAAAATATCAATTCCGATAGAATCAGAAGTTCCAAAATCAACCCAACATCTAGACCATAAATTTTGATATTCCATAACACCTAAATTATGCATTAATGCAGGTATAGATGATGCTTTTTGGTCATTATCATATGACATCCAACTTAAATCTGATCCCTCTTCATGAGTTTGCAAGTTCTCAGAATTAAAGCCACCTAACCTGCCTAAAACGTACCAACTATCAAAGACCCCATCTAAATAATTTTTTTCTGCTTGAGTTGGAATTTCAGAAAATTTTATCCAAATCCAACAATTAAAAGGATCAACTTCCCTAAATAAAATATTCATTTTTGCTAATAGCTTTTTTAGATTTATACTTAGATTATAAGTTGGTTCTTAAAAGATTAAAATTCATAACTACCACTAAATTAATAATGCTTGACTTAAAAGGAATAACTTATCAACCTCAAACTAGTGATAAAGAAATACTAAAAAATTTAAATTTTAAAGTTCATGAATCTGAAATTATATTAATTTGTGGTGATAGTGGTTCAGGTAAAACAACTCTACTTGAAATAATAAGTGGACTTATCAAACCTCAAAAAGGAAAAATTTCATGGAAAAATAAAAATTTATCCTGCAGACAACGAAGATGGTTTTGCGGAGTAGTGTTTCAATTTCCTGAAAGATACTTCATAGGTACAACAGTTGGCAAAGAATTAAAAATAGGCCATAAATTTTTAAGAGAAAAAAGTATAGAAATTGTATTACAAAAAGTTGGCCTTGATGGTATTAATCTCACTATGCCACCAGAACAACTTAGTGGTGGACAACAAAGAAGATTAGCGGTAGCAGTTCAACTCTTACGAAATCCCTCTATTATTTTACTTGATGAGCCCACGGCTGGACTAGATTGGTCAATGAAGAATGATATTAAAAATTTAATTCTTAATCTTAAAGATAAAAATACAATTATTATCGTTACTCATGAACCTGCATTATTTGAAGGAATACCCTGCAAGATGTTTCTTCTTGAAAGAGGTAATATCAAGAAATGCAGTAAAGAAAATCATGAATGATAGAATAGTTAGAGCAACTGCCGCAAATGGCGGGATAAGGTTAGTCGCAGTATTAACAACAGAGTCTTCTTTGGAAGCTAAAAATAGGCATGGATTATCTTATTTGACTACTACTATTTTAGGAAGGGCATTTAGCGCTTCACTTCTTTTAGCAAGCTCGATGAAGATAATGCATGGAAGAGTTACTTTAAGAGTTAGGTCTGACGGACCTTTAAAAGGATTACTAGTAGATGCAGGTAGAGATGGAAAAGTTAGAGGTTATGTCGGTAATCCTGATTTAGAATTGGATTTAATTAAAATAAGTTCGAATAAATATTCATTTAATTTCAAAAAAGCATTAGGGACAGGGTATTTAAATATCATTCGAGATAATGGTTTTGGAGAACCTTTCACTAGCACTGTTGAATTAGTAAATGGAAATATTGCAGAAGATATCGCTTCATATTTATATCATTCAGAACAAACTCCTTCTGCCGTTTTTATCGGAGAAAAAATTCAAAATAAAAAAATTATTTGCAGCGGAGGATTATTAGCTCAAGTTTTACCCAAAAAAGATACAGACCCTTTATTAGTTTCACTGCTAGAAGATAGATGTAAAGAAATCAATTCTTTTAGTGAAGATCTATTTCAATCAAAGGATAATCTTCTTTCATTGATAAAAAATATATTTCCTGATATTGATGATAAATCAATCTCGGAGAAAGCTCGAACACAAGAAGTTAGGTTTGAATGTAAATGTTCTAAACAAAAAAGTCTGAATGCTATGAGAATTCTAGATAAGAATGAATTAGAGGATATTCTCAGAAAAGAAGGTAAAGCCGATTTGGTTTGTGAATTTTGTAAGAATAAATATTTGATAAGTTGCGAAGAAATTAAAGCTATGATTAAAAATTAATCATAGGCAAATAACACCTATCCACAAAATTATAATTGCAGGAATACTCTGTATTTTTTCTATTGATAAAGAATTGTTAGATAATTCTTGAATAAAAGAATTAGTTTCAAATAAGCCTCCAAATATTAATCCTATTGAAAGCAAGGTAACACTCCAACCTAAGGAGCTAATGAACCTTTTCCCAGATCTGATTTGAATATAAGTGAGAATTATTGTTGAGATTGAAAGTAAAAGTCTGTTATTAGAGTCAGGACTAATTAAAAGCAAGATTAAAAATAATATCCCAAAAGATAATTTTATTAAAAAGTTATCAAAGGATGGGATTGATATTTTTGGAAAAGTATTTTGATTGGAGTTATTATCAACTTTATTGATTTTTTTTATCTTAGATAGTAATGGGAAGTTATTATTTAAAATTTGATTGACTTGTTTCTCTTTCTGCGAAGCACTTTCTGCGGCAAAACTAATATTTCCTGATTGCCTTGCTTTTAAACTTCCCATAAGCAATTTATCAAAAGATGATTCTATTTTTGCCTTAAGAATTAAATCTTCTCCCGCCTCTTTTACTTTTATATCTCTAGCTCTTTGAATATCTTCAAAAGAAGCACCTTCATCAACACCCAAAACTTCATAAGGTGTTTTGTCATTATTGTTTTTACTATTGTTTGAGTCCAAAATTTTTATTTAATACTAACAGAATAACCAATTTTTATCCTCCATTAAGGCTTTATAAAACAATTGGCTCAACTCCGCTTACAACCGGGGCTACTTTTTTTAAATTCAAACTAGGATTATCTTCAATAAATTGATTAAGATTCCACTCATTTTTAAAAAGAATAACTGGTCTATTCCAACAATCTTTAACTACTTTACAATTAAAAATCCTACCTATTTCATCAATAGATGACCATCCATCAGAAACCCATCTCGCCAATTGATAAGGCATCGCTTCAAGGTTAGCATCTACACCATATTCATTTTTCAATCTATGAGTAACTACTTCCAACTGTAATTGTCCAACAGCAGCAAGTATAGGGTCTCTTTTACTCTCATCAAAGTCATAGAGTATTTGAACAGCACCTTCTTCTCTTAGTTCATTTACTCCTTTTCTAAAGTTTTTGAATGCTGAAGGGTTCGGATTTCTTAGCCAACTAAATATTTCAGGACTAAAGGATGGTATACCCTCATACTCAAGATGAGTTCCTGTATAGAGAGTATCTCCTATAGAAAACATGCCAGGGTTATTAAGACCAATAACATCCCCAGGATATGCATCATCAACTACTTCTCTCTCTTGACCAAATATTTTCTGAGGACGTGATAATCTAATTGTTTTTCCGGTTCTAGAGTGTTTAACTGACATATCCTTTTCAAATTTGCCACTGCAAACTCTTATAAAGGCAACTCTATCTCTATGCTTTGGATCCATATTTGCCTGTAGCTTGAACACAAAGCCACTAAATTCAGTACTTGCTGGCTCAATATCTCCCTTATTACTATTTCTTGAAGTTGGTTTTTGTGCCATTTTTAAAAAACTATCTAAAAACGGTCGAACTCCAAAATTAGTCATAGCGGAACCAAAGAAAACTGGAGTAAGAGAACCATCAAAAACTTTTTCTTTTTCAAATTTCGATCCAGCCTCATCAAGTACTTCCAATTCTTCGAGGGAAACATCAAGTAACTCCCTCTCTACATATTTTGAGAGGTCTTTATCTTTCAAACTAATTCTCTTCTCATTCGATTGTTTACCCCTTATTGCCTTATCAAATAAAATAATTTCTCTTGAAAATCTATCAATAACGCCTCTAAATTCTTCACCGCTTCCAATTGGCCAGTTAATAGGCAAAGTATTCAACCCAAGTTCTGATTCAATTTCATCAAGTAAAGTAAAAGGCTCCCTTCCAGGTCTGTCCATCTTGTTAATAAAAGTAAATATTGGTATTTTCCTCATTTTGCAAACTTCAAATAATTTTCTTGTTTGAGGTTCTAATCCCTTAGCCGCATCTTCCAACATGACTGCATTGTCAGCGGCAGCTAATGTTCTATATGTATCTTCAGAAAAATCTTGGTGGCCTGGAGTATCTAAAAGATTGATTACTGATCTTTTATATTCAAATTGCAAGACAGTTGAAGTAATAGAAATACCTCTTTGTTTCTCTAGTTCCATCCAGTCTGATGTAGCTTTCCTCTGATTTCCCCTAGCTTTTACGGCACCAGCCTGTTGGATCGCCCCTCCATATAAGAGAAGCTTTTCAGTAAGAGTAGTTTTGCCAGCATCTGGATGTGAAATAATTGCAAAATTTCTTCTTTTATTTACCGCCTCCAAGATATCTTCATTATTTAATCTTTTACTACTTAAACTCATTTGACTGATATTTATTTATTTCATTAAAATTAAACCTTACCATATACGATTAAATATTGATCACAATCCTCAAATACTTCCAAGGAAAGAAGATTGTTTTTCAAAAGAAAATCTTTTAATTCTTTGTAAGTATAAGAAGCCTTCAAAGACGCATAATAATCATTAGTAAGAATATTATTATATTTGCTTGAGCATTTTGTTTTAAGCTCTAAAGCCGACTTCTCATCTAGCGGTCTTTTTAAGTCTTTATGAAAATTAACCGTAAAAGAATTGGACAATCTAACTATAGTTTTAAAGAAATCATCAAGATGAGTAAGATGATGAATCAAACTATTGCTTACAAGAAGATTTATTTCTTTTTTCTGAGAAATTGCACTTAACTCGAAATTTTTAATATCATCGCAAACATAATATAAGTTATTTAGTTGTTTTCTATAACTAGAAATCTTTTTATTAGATTCTGCTTTAATAATCATTTCTTTAGATCCATCTACTCCAACTACCTCTGTATTTGGCCACCTTATTGCTAATTTTTCAGATATATTTCCTGGCCCACACCCTAAATCAACAATTAAATCTTTTTCACCCAAAATAATTTTATTTTTTAACAGGTAATAATCTATTTGATTAATTAAATTATCTTCTCCTTCTGAGAAGTCAGCCTCACTATAAGAAATAACTTGCTCTTTTGTTTCCATCAATTCTGGTTCAGCAACTCTTTTCATAAACTTTTATAAGCAAAGATTTCATATTAGACATATTTTTACACAAACAGTTAATTAGTGGTAAGAATAGTTGCAGACGCCACAGGTAGAGTTATTCTGCCATTACGGGTTATTTACATACTTTTTTTTATCGTGACAATTGCACCAAATAAAGCTTCCTCAGAGAGCAATTCTAATAATCTTAAAAAAGATGATTTTCCACAGTCAGCCCCAGCTGCATATCCTGTTTTCTTTAGGTCCTACAGTAGGAAGACAGCCTCAGGAAAAAGAGAGAATTGGAGAGAAGTAGGTGAAAGAAATTTATCAGGTTTAAAAGAATTAGGAAAACTTTCAGATGAAGAATTGATCCTAATGAGAGAGATGCAAAGTAACCAAAAAGCCCAACCTTCAGGGAGATGGTTATGGATTGGCGGAACTCCTTGGATTAATAAGAATCAAAATTTCTCAGGAGCATACAACTGTACGTCAACAAACTTAATTGATTGGGAAGCCTTCGCTTTGATGATGGACTTAGCAATGATGGGATGTGGAACAGGTGCAATAATTGAGCCTCATTTTATAAAAAATCTACCGACGGTAATAAACAAAATAAATATTAAATCAGTTAGTGAAGTTGGAATAACTCCTAAAGACCAAAGAGAAGAAAAGTCATCATTAGAAATCAAAGGAAAAGATCTTCATATCAAAGTTGGAGATAGCAGAAGAGGCTGGGTGGATAGCTATAAATACCTTCTTGAAGCATCAAGTAACGAAAGTCTTGAAAGGGAAATTGATGTTTATATTAATTTGGAAGATATTAGACCTGCTGGAGAATCATTAAAAGGTTTTGGTGGCATGGCAAATCCTATTAAATTGAAAGATCTTTACTCTAGAGTCGCATCACTTCTTGGAAAGGCCATTGGTAGGAAATTAAGTACCGTAGAGTGTTGTTTACTGATTGATGAAGCTGCAGTAACCATAGTTGCGGGGAATATAAGAAGAAGTGCTGGTATGAGACAATTCGCCTCAGATGATAAGGAAGCTGCATCGGCAAAAGAAAATCTATGGAGTCAAGATGATAATGGTAATTGGAGAATAGATCCTGAAAAAGATGCCCTCAGGATGGCCAACCATACTAGGGTTTACCATACAAAACCCTCTTACAAAACTATTTTGGATGCTGTCACAAAACAATTCCATTCAGGTGAGGGGGCTATACAATTTGCTCCAGAAGCAATAGCAAGGTCAAATGCGGATATTCTCAAAGATGATGAATTGAGACAGGAATTCATTGAAATTTACTCTGAACAAGGTAAGGATGAAGCCAGAAATTGGATAAATACTAGTTATGGTCCATTCTCTGAAGAAGAGCTAGATCACAGGATGAGCAGATATGGACTTAACCCTTGTGGGGAGATCTTGGGAAATGATTTCCATTGCAATTTAGCTGAAGTTCATTTAAATCAGATTGATCCTGAAAATTTTGAAGAGCAAAAAAAGGCTTTTAAGGCAGCAGCTCTTTCCGTAGCATGCTTACTTAATCATGAATTTGAAGTTGAGCGTTATAGAAAAAGTAGAGAATATGACCCTATTGTAGGTGTAAGTTTCACTGGACTATTTGATTTTTGTGTCCATGCCTTTGGGACTCCATGGTTAAAGTGGTGGGAAGCAGGAAGGCCCGATAACGAAGAAGGAAAAGCTTTCAAGAAGAAGGAAGCTAAATTCTTAGATTCTTGGAGAAAAATAGTAAAAGAAACTGTCTGGGAATATTGTGATAAACATAATCTAAGAAGACCAAATCGATGCACAACTGTTCAGCCAGCTGGGACTAAAAGTCTTCTAACTGGAGCTGCTCCAGGATGGCATCCTCCAAAGGCTCAAAGATTCATTAGAAGAATAACTTTCAGGAAAAATGATCCAATAGCTTTAGCATGCATGGATTATGGTTACTCAGTTGTTCCATCTCAATCTGATAAAGATGAAAATGGTTGCTTGCTTGATAATCCATTTGATCCAAGATGTACAGAATGGTTAGTTGAAATCCCAACAGAAGTTAGCTGGGCAAATATAGAGGGTGCAGACCAAATAGACATTAATAATTTCTCCGCATTAGCTCAATTTGATTTTTATATGCAAGTGCAGAAGTTTTATACAGAGCATAATACCTCTGCTACAGTTGAATTTAGAGAAAATGAAATTGAGGACTTAGCGAAAGCGATTCATAATGCTATTACAAATAATGAAGGCTACATATCGGCGGCGTTACTCGCTCGATTTAGTGCCAACGCAACATTCCCGAGATTACCTTTTGAACCAATAAGTAAAGAGGAATATATATCATTGCAAAATAAAGTAATAGAGAGAAAAGTTAATGACGATTTTTTTGACGCTCTCAATAAATATGATGTTGGAGAACTATCTGAAGCGGGACCAGCAGGTTGCGATTCAGATAAGTGTCTACTTCCTTTAGCTAAACCGAAAAATTAAATATTAAATAATTTGTAAATAAAAAAACAAATTTGTTTTTAAAAATATAATTTATGGCTACCTCTTTAATAGGTACATAAATTAATTATGACAATAAGCCTAAGTATAGGGAATTTATTTAATGATTCTTCTAGCCATGCTTTAGTTGATGAACTAAGAAAAAGAACTACAGATAAAGAAATACTAGAATTTGAAGAGAAATTTAACTCCACAAACGAAAAAAATCTACATATTTACATATGTAGATTTCTAAAAAATAGAGCTATATCTAGAGCATTAGCCTCTAGGTGGTTAATCACAATGATTGACAACAAAGAATCAAAAATTAAGAATACTTAAAAAACAATTTAAGTTATGGCAGTTATCCTCCATAGAGCTATACCAAAAATTGAAACCCCCATAATAAAGGTAAAGGCCAAAGCATTTACCAACTGAACTTTTTCGTTCATTTTACCTGCGAATGGAAGTAATTCAGCAAATAATGGAGTCCATTGAGTATTGGCAGATTTAAATCTTTTTCCTGTAGATGTAGGTTTTTTGCTTCTAGAAAACATAAAACAAATTTGATTATTTCCCGAATTTTACATTTAAAAAGAGTTTAAATAAAAAATACTTCTTAAAAAAGTACAAAATGTAACCTGTATAAGTTTTTATAGAGTTTATAGATCAACACAATAATTAAAAACGTATTTTTCGTAAAATATTAAATATATTTATGATAAATAATACGAAAGTTATCTATTTATGGTATATTAAAAAAGTAGCAACCGCTACCAAAACGTTCAACTTGTACATAACAAGCCGCAAGTCGATCTAAGCCATGGAACGGGGACTTAGACGTAAAAAAGGAGCTTAAAAAAATGACTCTAATTTATAGAGGACAAAAGTACGTCCAAAACAAACAAATTGCAAAGAAGCAACACCTTGAACTAACTTACAGAGGAAAATCTTACACAAGTTAGTAAATTTTCAAGTAAATAAAAAAGCCACTTTAAGTGGCTTTTTTATTTGGTAATATCTAAAATTACTACCAATATAATCTGCATATAATTTTGAGGTAAATTAGTGGCTTGCAAAATAAATTCTTTATATCCAAATTAACTTTAGCGATCCACTTGTATTGATCTTTACACTAAGATTATTAATAATTTGAAAAATCAATAAGTATGACAAATCAAAAACCATTATTTAAGGCTCCCTACGACATAAAAGATGTAAGTGTTGTTTTTGCAATAGTAGCCGCTGTCCTTATAATTTCTGCCATAGTTGGGAATAACTTATTTGGTTTATTTCAAGAAAATATTAATTTTGGATAACTAATATAATCTTAATGAAAATATAAATTCATTAAGTATATTAGGAGTGTTTACATATTAGGAATGTTTACTTTCTCAATGTTTAGGAATAATTTTATTGCAATGTGACGAAAAAAGATAAAGGTTTAGAAGAATTTATTTTATTATTTTTTAAAGTGTGAAATAATGATAAAAATTTTAAAATTTATAAAATTGAAATCTAAAAAAGGAAAATTCTTTTACTCTGGTTTTTTGGGTTTAATTTCTTTATTAATTATTCCAGAGAGGGTTTATTCTACTCCAAGTACTTATTTCGAAGAGAGAAGGGAATGTATTGAAAACCCTGATTTTATATCCCCAAGCACAGAAGAATATAAGTATTGTTTAAAGGACAATGGAATAATAAAAAAATATGATAAGTTTGATAATTTAGTTGAAATCGACTTAAAGCTTAATGAACTAGTTAAAGAAAAAATTAAAAAAGAAAATAAGAAAATAGGAAATAAGACGATTCAAGTTAGGAATCCGTTTAGAGAATTAACTGAATACAAAATAGATGATGAAGAACTTGTTAAATATTCATGTAAAGCTAAAAAAGAAAGAGGTAAATTAATTTGCAAAAATAAAGGCCAAAAAATATTAGTTGGGATAAGGCCAAAAGGATTTTATTTAAAGAAAGGCTTAAAAGAAATTGAGAATAGAAAATGGGATAAATCTATTAAGTTTTTTGATAAAGAAATTGAATATAACAAGAATCAAGAGGCTTATGCACTTAGAGGCTTTTCAAAATTCAAATTGGAAAACTATTTAGGTTCTATTTCTGATTTAGGGGATGCTTTAAAAATAAAAAAGTCAGATGTTTTTTCTCTTAGCCTTAGAAGTAGAGCAAATTTTAAAGTTGAAAATTATCAGGATGTAATATCTGATTTAAACAAACTTATTGCATTAATAGAATTCAAATCAAAGAGAGAAGCTAGTGAATTGTTTAACAAAGAAATTAATCCAGTGGATCCTAATTATTTTTATTTAAGAGGATTAGCAAAAAGTGAATTAGGAGATTCAAATGGAGCAATAAAAGATTTTGATTTGGAAATAATTAATAATCCATTAAATGGTGATGCATATTTTCAAAGAGGATTGGAAACATATTGGGAAGAAAGAGAGGAAGCCTGTCAAGATTTAATTAAAGGCATTTCATTAGGAGCCGTAGATTCAAGCTCTAATTTTATAAAAGAGAATCCAAAATCGAATTCATTCGTCGATGAACTTTTTAGTGGGAATGAGAAATCATTAATTGATGCATGCAAAAGTTCAAGTACAAGAAAAGTAGAGAATATTAAGCAAAACTATGAAACAGAGAAGTTAAATAAAGATCTCATAAACCTTTTTAAAAATTATTACTTTCTAATACCTATACCTTTTTTAGTGATTGGATACATTATTTTAAAATACAGGTCAGATGATGAATAAAAACTATCTATTTATGCTTCAATATCTCTCTAGTGATGTATTCTAGGTTATTATTTAAACCTTGATTTAATTAGAAATTGGCAATCAACACTATTGAAACTAAGAATACAGGGGACTATTTGATATGGAAACACCCAAATAGAAATTTAAGTATTGGATCACAAATAATAGTAAATGAAAGTGAAGAGGCTTTATTATTTGAGAATGGACAATTATTGCATATACTTCAATCAGGAAAGCACAAAATTGAGTCAGGCAATATACCGGGACTAGATGGAGTTATAAGGAGGTCAATAGGTAACACTCCAGTTATCAAGATTGATACATGGTTTGTAAGTAAAGTTGTTTCTACCGATTATAAATGGGGGATTCAATTACAAGTTAAAGATAATACTCACCAACTTATTGTCCCGCTTGGATCTTATGGATCAATTTTACTTAAGATTGAAGATCCTGCTTCATTTGTTATTCAAGTTGTTGGCAAGAATAAAAAATTGAAGAAAGAGGAGTTAAAGAATTTCATATTGCCATGTATCGAAAGAGTTCTAAAAGAATACATAGCTGAAAAAATAAAAGAAGGAAGTCTTGATATTTTTAGTATAGAGACTGTTTTAGGAAAGGCATCTGGGAAGGTTAAAGACTCTCTAAAAATTGTTTTTGAAAAATATGGTTTATCAGTAGTTGAATTTTTTGTACAAGGGATTCAAGTTCAAGGAGAAAGCCCCGAATACAAGAAAATCAAAGAAAGTTTAGCGGATGCCGCTAGTTTAAAGATTAGAGCAAAAGCAGCTTCAGAAGCAAAGGGATTTTATCGCGATCAAAAAGAGCTAGAAGATTTAAATAAATTAGCCAATGCAGCTCAAGATTTAACAAAAACCGTGGATAAAAAGATATTTAATCAAAAACAAGATATAAATAATGAATCAAATAGTTCCCAAAAGACTGGAGATCTAAAAGTTAAGCTGGAGTACTTAAGAGAACTATTAGATTCTGGTTTAATAACTAAAGCTGATTATGATAAGAAACGTTTTAAATTATTAGATCAATTCTAAATTATGACATTATTATTTTTTTAAATTATGAAAAGCATTAAATCTCTACCCTTTGTATGGCTACCTTTATTAACTTTATGGACCATAATTTTAGTTCTTTTTAAAAATTTATCTGTAGATAGTATTGAAAATTATATTCCTTTAGTAGTTTACATTCCAATTTCTTTTGTTTTTTCAACTCAATACGGTCTTTTATTAAAAGATAAAAAAGAATACTTATTCACCAAGATAAGTAGCTCAACTTCAATAATTATTTGTTTTCTGATTTCTACAATTTCCATATTCTCCTATATGTATAACTTTATAGGTATTCAAACATCCTTACTATTTATAGTTTGTCCATTAGTCGTCAATTTAATAATTAATGAGTTTATTTCTTTATCAAATAAAAAATTAGTTTCAAATAAGATGCAATGGGATAATACAAATGTGAAAATCGAAGAAAAACAAATTGAAAAATCCAAAGAAAATGCAATTTCAAGAGAAGTTTCTGTTTCTAATAGAGAAAAATGGAAAGCTTTTTTGAAAAATGCCTTATTTAATCAATCTAATGATGATGTATTCATTTTTGAAGTAAAAAGAATCATGGATATTGTTGAATATAGTTCTTATTTTAGAGATAGTCGTTGTATAGAAGACTTAAAAGAAATTGAGAAATCAAAAGATTTTGAATTTGTTATACAGATTCTTAAGCAAATCAAGTAAAATCTAATCAAAATTAGTTTAGTTATTTATCGCCATCTACTTTACAAAATATTTTGTAATAAGCATCTTTAAATTTGCCTTTTGATGCTCCAAATCTTAATCTTGATCTAAGAGCAAGCGCTCGATTTTCTTCTGAATCTTGATTATCTTTGTGAGCATATTCCTTGTCTCCCTATTAATATACTGTTTCTATCATTTTAGCTGCATCATTGGGATTAAAAGTCTCTATCTGCAACCTTTATCACTTTTGTTTAAACAAATTAAATTTTTTGCTGTGACAATTTATGAATTGTTGGAGTAGGAGAATTACTGGTATTTCACTCGTTATACTAAGTCTGTAAATAATTATAGTGTGAGGCTATTTTTGTGAAACTATTTCAAAAATTACTAATTGCTCCTGCAGCATTAGGTCTTTTATCTCCTATAGCAGCAATAGCTAATGAGATTAACTTTTCTGATGTTTCTGACTACTCTTCAACAGAAGACGTTCAGAATATTAACGAATTTAACGCTAAAGAACTTGCTGTTACTAAT
>QCGD01000017.1 GCA_003280025.1 Prochlorococcus sp. AG-363-P06
AACTCTTTTCAAGTTAAAAGACTTTCTGCTGCGTCTCCTTCTTTAGAACAACTAAAATATTTAATTAATACTTGGCTTTATCAAAAAGCTAATTTTTTAGCTGGAAACAGTGAATTAGACATTTCAAAAATAGTCCAAAATAATCTAATTAGTAGATTAACAATGGAAAGGCAAGATGATATCCAAAAAAGTATATATAAAAAAATTAATACTAATATTGAAAAAATTGAACTATTAAGTCAAACTGCCTCGAGGATAGCAGTATCGGTTGAATTGAAATATACAGAAAAAATATTTAAAACAAATGGAGATTTGATTAATGAAACAACTTTTACTCCTTTTTTAAAAGTTAAATATATATTAGGAGTTTCTAATAAGTCTTGGAAATTAGTTGATTATATAAGTGGTGTTTAGTATTCAATTTGAGTATCATCTATAATAAATAAAGAAATTATATAAATAATGTTTGATGAACTCTCTTCCCGCTTTGAAGACGCAGTAAAGGGTTTAAGAGGTGAAGCTAAAATTAGTGAAAATAATATTAATGATGCTTTAAAGCAAGTTAAAAAAGCATTATTAGATGCAGATGTTAGTTTATCTGTAGTAAAAGATTTTATTTCAGATGTAAAAGATAAAGCTATTGGAGAAGAAGTCGTAAGAGGTGTGAATCCTGGGCAAAAATTTATAGAGGTAGTTAACAAAGAACTAATAAACATTATGGGAAATGAGAATGCCCCATTAAATGAAAATGAAGAATCTCTAAATGTTATTTTGATGGCAGGTTTGCAAGGGGCAGGGAAAACAACAGCAACCGGTAAATTAGGTCTTTATTTGAAGGAAAAAAAACAAAAAGTTTTATTAGTAGCAGCGGATATTTACAGGCCAGCAGCTGTAGAACAACTTAAAACACTTGGAAATCAGCATGATCTTGAGGTCTTCTCAGCCAAAGAAAAAAATAGTAAGCCTGAAGCAATAGCAAAGGATGCTTTGCATTATGCTAATTCAAATAATGTAGATACAGTAATTGTTGATACCGCAGGAAGATTACAAATAGATGAATCAATGATGAGTGAAATGGTTCGTATAAAAGAAGTTACAAAGCCAGATGAAGTTTTATTAGTCGTAGATTCAATGATTGGACAAGAAGCGGCTGATTTGACGAAATCATTTCATGAAAAAGTTGGAATAACAGGTGCAATTTTAACCAAGTTGGATGGAGATTCAAGAGGTGGAGCTGCACTCTCTATAAGAAAGATAAGTGGGAAACCAATAAAATTTATAGGAACCGGAGAAAAAATTGAGGCATTACAGCCATTTCATCCAGAAAGAATGGCAAGCAGAATTTTAGGGATGGGTGATGTTTTAACACTTGTTGAAAAGGCTCAAAAAGAAGTTGAACTTGCTGATGCAGAAGTGATGCAAAAGAAACTTCAAGAAGCAACTTTTGACTTTAACGATTTTGTTAAGCAAATGAGATTGATTAAAAGAATGGGATCTCTTGGAGGATTAATAAAGTTAATCCCTGGTATGAACAAGATTGATGATGGCATGATAAAAAGTGGTGAAGATCAACTTAAAAAAATTGAATCTATGATCTCATCAATGACAACAGAAGAGAAAAAAAAACCTGAACTTCTTGCTGCTCAGCCATCAAGAAGACAAAGAATAGCTCGGGGTAGTGGATATCAAGCAAAAGATGTAGATAAAGTCCTTGCTGATTTTCAAAGAATGAGGGGTTTCATGAAACAAATGTCGAATGGAGGAATGCCAGGAATGGGAGGAATGCCAGGAATGGGAGGAATGCCAGGAATGGGAGGAATGGGAGGAATGCCAGGGATGGGAGTAGGTAATCCTAATAGATCATCTAAAAAACAAAAATCTAATAAAAAGAAAAAAGGTTTTGCAGATTTATAGTGTCTAAATATTTACCTTTAAATGATATTATTAAAAAAAACGCATTAATTTAAAATGATTAAATTGCGCCTTAAGCGCTTTGGAAAGAAAAAAGAAGCAAGTTTCAGAATTGTTGCATGCAATAGTACTTCCAGAAGAGATGGTAGGCCTCTTCAAGAATTAGGTTTTTACAATCCAAGAACTAAAGAAACTAGGCTTGATACCGATGCCTTAAGAAGCAGGTTATCTCAAGGTGCTCAGCCAACTGATGTGGTTAGAAGTTTATTGGAGAAGGGAGGATTATTAGAAAAGAAAGAGAGACCCGCTATTGCTATAGGTAAGGCTAAGTTGGAAAAAGAAAAACTATTAAAGTCCAAAAGTAAAGATAAAGAAATTGATAGTAATGAAGCGGAAAGCTAATTGTTTGTTAAAGTTATTTTTATATCCAAAATTTAAATGAAAGAAGTTTCCAAAACTGGTCACTTCACAATTGATTTGCCTAGCTCTGATGCTGCTACTGCACTTTCTGGTCCTGGCAATGCTTTCTTGAAAAAGTTTGAATCTCTGACTGGTGTTTCCTTGACTATTAGAGGTTTACAATTAGAAATGAATGGGGTTATACCTAAGCTTGAGAGAGCATCGGCATTGGTAGAATTAACAAGGCCTATATGGGAACAAGGGTTAGAAGTCCCTGAAGTAGATCTTAAAGCAGCTTTTAGTTCCTTAAATATGGGAGAGTCATCTTCTCATGCTGAACTCGGTAAAAAGGTTCTTGCTCGCTCTAAAGAAGGAAGATTTTTACGACCAAGAACTATAAGGCAAAAAGAATATGTTGAGTCAATTGAGAACTTTGACTTAACTTTTGCAATTGGCCCAGCTGGTACAGGTAAAACCTTCTTGGCAACTGTTTGTGCGGCAAGATTATTAAACGAGAAAAAAATAGAAAAAATTGTTCTAACCAGACCAGCGGTAGAAGCTGGCGAAAATTTGGGATTCTTACCGGGAGATTTGCAGCAAAAAGTAGATCCATATTTGCGACCTTTATTTGATTCTCTTCATAGTATTTTTGGATTCGACAAAACAAATTCATTAATTGATAAAGGAATTATTGAAGTTGCTCCATTAGCTTTTATGAGAGGAAGAACATTAGATAACTCTTTAGTTATATTAGATGAAGCTCAAAACACTACTACTTCTCAAATGAGAATGTTTTTAACTCGGTTAGGAGAAAGATCAAAAATGGTAGTAAATGGAGATATTACTCAAATTGATTTAAAAAATGATCAGATAAGTGGTCTTGTCGAGGCATCAAAAATTTTCCCACAAACTAAAGGAATAAAGTTTTGTTATTTAACTGTTGAAGATGTTGTTCGACACCCTTTAGTTCAGAAAATAATTGAAGCTTATAAATAAAATATCATTTGGGTGATCCGTACACTGAAATTTAAAAAATTAGGTAGAATAAAATAAGTTCAAATGGATACAAATGCCAGCAAGTAGTAATTTCAATCAAGCTATTCGCGATGCTCAAGCCAGTTCAATAGTTGGACCAAATGTTGTGCAAAAAGCTCTCCCTTATGTAGGTGGAGGGATGGTCCTAACTTCCTTAGGTGTATTAGCAGGTGTCTCACTCATAGCTACAAATCCTTCCTTATTTCAACCTCTATCTATAGTTGCTTTAATAGCAGAATTAGTTTTGTTTTTTGTAGCAACAAGTGCTGCCAACAATGCTAATAATGCAAAAGCGCTTCCTCTTTTGACAGGCTTTAGTTTACTAACTGGATTTACTTTAAGTGGAATAGTAGCATTGGCAATAGGTACTATTGGAATTGGCTCAGTTGGCACAGCTGCTTTAGCTACTGGAATTACTTTTGTAATTGCTTCCTATACTGGACAAAGAATGAGTGATAGTGTTGGACAGGCTCTTAGTGGTGTAGTAGGTCTTGGCTTAATAGGACTTCTAATAGCAATGTTTGTGCAATTAATTGGTGGATTCTTTGCTCCAGGAGTATTTGGAGGATCAGGCCTTGAACTTATAATTGCAGGATTTGGAACAGTTTTATTTGTGGCAATGTCTTTTGTTGACTTTTACACGATGCCTAGAAGATACAATGATGATCAATATTTAGCTGGGGCTTTGGGGATGTATCTTACTTATATAAACTTATTTGTATTTATTCTAAGACTTATGATTGCTCTTCAAGGAGGCGGAAGAAGAGATTAAAGCATTAGTTTATTTTTCTTCTAAAGCGTAGATTTATTTCTACGCTTTTTTATTGGGCAATATCAAAAATTTGTTGCTTAATAAATTCCTTTTGCTGGTCATCATATTTTGTTGAATTATCAATGCTATTCCCAAAATTATCTAAGTCTTTAACAATTTGATTAATAGTTTTTGTAACTAACTTTGTATCTAAAAGACGCAAAATATCCTTACACCTCTCTGATATATTTTCTGATGATAGTTGGTATTTAATATTATTTTCTCTTTTATGAACAACAATTTGAGCAGAACTCATTAATAGATTTTTCATTAAAATTTCTACTACCTCTTCCCCTCCTTCAGTAAGCATGAAAATGATTGATGAAGGAAGTTTATCTAACAAAAAACAATCTATATCAGATAAAGCGTATGCAAAAAACCCTCTTAATCCATTTTTTGTTTTAATAAGTTCTGATATCCTATCTGCTAAAACTTCCTCACTAAGAAGATCCTCTCCCCATTCTTTACACCATAGGGCTGAAATATTTATTGCTTGAGTAAAAGAAGCTTCTTTTAAGTTTGTGGTTTTTTCTTTCATTTGTGATCAAAATTTTATTATGGATACATTAAAAGTCTTTGGATAATTATAGATCTGGTTTTGTAACTTTATTAGGAAGACCAAATGTAGGTAAATCTACTTTAATAAATAAGTTGATTGGAGAAAAAATAACAATTACTTCTCCAATCGCTCAGACTACTAGAAAAAAATTAAAAGGAATACTGACTACAAAAAATGGACAAATAATTTTTGTGGATACGCCTGGTGTTCATAAACCTCATCATCGCTTGGGTGAAATATTAGTTAAAAATGCAAAAGCTGCAATAAATGGAGTTGATATAGTTATTTTTGTGCTTGATTCAAGTGAAGATCCTGGTAGAGGCGATAAATATATAAAAGACTTTTTAGAAGCGAGTCAAACCGAGTTTATTGTTGCATTAAATAAATGGGATTTAGTAGATATGGAATTCAAGAATTTGCGTTTAGAGCAATATAAAAGATTTTTTGGCAATAATAAAAAATTTCAAATTGTAAGTGCTTCTCAAGGAGAAGGATGTTCTCAATTACTTGATATGGTATTTACTTTTCTTCCAGAGGGACCAAAACTTTATGAAGACGATACTATTTGTGACCAACCGTTAGAAAATTTATTATCAGATTTAGTTAGAGAACAAGTATTAAGAAATACAAGAGAAGAAGTCCCTCATAGCGTTGCAGTAAAAATAGAAAAGATAGATGAAATGAAAAGAAAAAATGGCAAAAGTTTTACAGCTATCTTGGCTACTATTATTGTTGAAAGGACAAGTCAAAAAGGTATTCTAATTGGAAAAAAAGGATCAATGTTAAAAATTATAGGTCAATCAGCAAGATCAAATATTTCAAAATTAATTGATGGTCCAGTCCATTTGGAGATGTTTGTGAAAGTTGTTCCAAATTGGCGAAAAAACGAATCAAGATTAATTGAGTTTGGTTATGAGGAAGAAGTTTAGATGAGTAATTTTAAGTTTGATGTAATTACATTATTTCCTAAAGCTTTTGAATTAATAAAAAATTCAGGTGTGATAACAAGAGCATTACAAAAGAATTTGATTGATCTGGATTTACATGATTTGAGAGAATTTGGAGAAGGTGCTTATCGACAAGTGGATGATAAGCCTTATGGAGGCGGGGCCGGAATGGTCTTAAAACCGGAACCTATTTTTAATGCTCATGAATCAATTAGCAAATGCCCTAAAAGTAAAACTTTATTAATGACTCCTCAGGGCAAAGTCCTTAAGCAAAAAGATCTTGTTAGATGGTCAACTTCGGATCAAATCATAATTATATGTGGCCAATATGAAGGCTTTGATGAAAGGGTTAGATCCTTAGCTGATGAGGAAATATCTTTAGGAGATTATGTCCTTTCTGGAGGTGAGATCCCTGCTATATCTATAATTAATGGTGTGACGAGATTATTACCAGGAACTCTTGGTGACCCAGATTCCTTGGTGGATGAGAGCCATAATTCCTCTTTACTTGAATATCCTCATTACACACGGCCGCTAATCTTTAGAGAAATGAAAGTGCCAGATGTTTTGGTAAGTGGCAATCACAAGGAGATTAAATTATGGAGAAGTCAAAAAAGTTTTGAAAGAACCTTGGAGAGAAGAAATGACTTAATTTCTAATGAAAACTATAAAAATTTACCAAAAAGTAAGAGAATAAATAAAGAATCAAATCTACTTATGAAATTTCGAATAGGTAATGGATACGATATTCATAGGCTAGTAGAGGGTAGAAATTTAATTATTGGTGGTATTACATTGCATCATCCTGAGAATTTAGGTTTGGATGGCCATAGTGATGCTGATGTTTTAATCCACTCAATAATGGATGCATTATTGGGAGCACTTTCTCTTGGAGATATTGGGAAGTTTTTCCCACCAACTGACGAGAAATGGAAAAATGCTGATAGTTTATTTTTGTTATCTAAAGTTATCAAATTAATCAGAAAGAAAGGATGGGAAGTAAATAATATAGATAGTGTTATTGTTGCTGAAAGACCAAAAATCAATCCTCATGTTGAGGCTATGAAAAAAAATATTTCTACAATCTTAAATATTAATGAGAATCTAATTGGAATCAAAGCGACTACAAATGAAAAACTGGGTCCAGAAGGAAGAGAAGAAGGAATAAGCTGCCATTCTGTAGTATTACTTGAGAAAAGATAAGTGGAGATTGTGATTTGAAAGAAAAAATTAAACGAGTTTGTTTTATGTTAATTTTTTTAGTGGCTTTGATTATTCAAACTAATTTTCAAACTGTTCAAGCACTTTCTATGGAAAATTATCAACCTGGAATTGTTATAGAGGAATTACGACTTAAAGTCCCTTCTCAATTTAAACAAGTATGGATAGATGCTGAAAAAAAAATATGGGAGCCATGGTTATTTAGTCAAGATGGTTTTCTCGGGAGACAAATATTTTGGGATAAAGAAAAAGAAGAGGCTTTAATTTTAGTTAAATGGCAAAATAAAAAATTATGGAAGAGTATATCAATCAAGGAAGTAAATGAGGTACAAGAAGAATTTGAAGAGGATGTTAAAATTTCTCTTAACTTAAGTGAAAATCCTTTTAAACTTATTGATGAAGGAGAATTAGAGAACCAAGGATGAATTTAGATATTAGGTTTGATTTTCAAAGAAGAGAAAGAATTGGACTTTTTGAAGCAATTTGGGGAGCAGACAAAAGTGTGGATCAACTAAAAAGAGTATCCGAAGAAGTTTTAAGAAAAAGAGAAGTTGTATTTATTACTAGGATCAGTAGTGAAAAGGCTAATTATCTTTTAGATATATATCCAGAGGCAAGATTTCATAAAGATGCAAAATGTCTCATAATTGGTGAAAATTTAAATAAAGTTAATACAACTAAAAAAGTTGGAATAGTTTCAGGTGGCTCTAGTGATTTAGATGTGACACTTGAGGCACAATTAGCACTAGAAATCTATGGAGTAAGTTGTAAATCTTTTATTGATGTAGGTGTGGCAGGACTTCATCGTTTAATAAGTCAATTAGAAGAAATCAACAAATATGATGTACTTATAGTTTGCGCTGGTATGGAGGGAGCTCTAGCAACTGTTGTTGGAGGATTATTGTCTCAACCTATTATTGCAGTGCCTATTTCAGTCGGTTATGGAGTGAGTGGAAATGGAGAAACTGCATTAAATAGCATGTTATCAAGTTGTTCTCCAGGAATTGCCGTGATGAATATAGATAATGGATATGGTGCAGCAATGGCTGCGCTAAGGATCATTAAGAGGATGTCCTAAAAAAGTTTTTTATTTCTTCTCGATTTCTAGTAGATTTTCTATCCATAAATTAAGTTGTTTTGAAAGTGTACCTTCTTCACGCATTTTTATTGCCTTTATTACGACTTGTGTATTAACCCATTCTGGGAATCTTCTTGGCATATGTTTTATAATTGGTAATTATAATTTGGTACATATTTTTATAAAAACAATATATAATTTACAAATTTAATCTATTTTGTTTGATTTGGTACCTAATCTAGATAATTCTAAAGAGGCATGTTCATTTTCTACATTCTTTAGTCTTTCGATTAATTCTGATAAATCTTTATGGGCTAGCTCGCCATTTTGCTCCCATTTTAGGGATCTAGAACTATTATCGGAATTCTCTTTCATTAGAATATTTAAGTAATAAAAATATAAAACGAAAATACATAAATTTGGGTTATTGTTTCAAGGTTAAAGTTAAAAAAATATGAAGATTTTTGTAGTTTTTATTTGTAAAAATCTTTATCTACTAACTAACCTCCTCCAACGATTGAAACGATTTCTAACTTGTCACCATCTTTTATTATCACGTCATCCCATTTCTTTGAGTTTACGATTAAATTATTTAATTCAACAACTACTGTATTAGGCTTATATCCCATGGATTCTAAAGTTTTAGATAGCAAAGCATTATCTTGGTTAAGATCTAGTTTTTTTTCCTTACCATTAACTTTAATTTTCATGAGATAATTCTTTTAAAATCATAATAGCTTCTTCTTTGGGATCTTCAGAATTCATTAAATCTGATACTATGGCAAATTTGCTAAAGCCATTGTTTTTTAAATAAGAAATATTTTTTTTATTGATGCCTCCAATAGCAAACCATGGAATTTTAATATCTTTTGCTAAGTCCTTGATCTTTTCTAAACCAATAGGTTCCTTATCCTTTTTGGTTGAAGTTTTGAATACTGGTCCTATTCCAATATAATCACAACCATCTTTTATAGAATTAGAAATATCAATTGCATTATTAGCACTAATGCCAATTATTTTTGAGTTACCTAATAATTTTCTTGCTGTTTTCAAATCTAAATCATCTTGTCCAAGATGAATACCATCTGCATTGGATGCTAGAGCTATATCAACTCTGTCATTAACAATGAAAAGTGCATTATATTTTTTACATAAGTTTTTAATTTTAATTGCTTCTTCAAGATGATTTTTATCAGTCCCTGTTTTAAATCTATGTTGAATAAGCTTAACCCCCCCAATCAAAATATCTTCTATTTTTTCTAGTACATCTGCTTTTTGATCCGTAATGGCATATAAATCATTTTCTCTTATTATTTCTTCAGACTTTTTGCGTGTGTTGAAATCTAATAAATCAACTTCTAAAGTATAAATTTCATATCTAATTTCAGAAGCAATTTTGGAAAGCTCGTTGTTATGAATCCTAGAGAATTCTTCTATTACCCTAAGAGCTTCTTGAATTCTAGCAGAATTGGAACTTATAATTTTTTCGGGGGTGTTTCTGTTCTTTTGCTCTGCATGTGATAACCCTTTACATTGGTCCTCAATATGATTTCTTGATTTTTTATAAACTTCTAAATGATTCTTTCCTAAAATTTGCCTAAAGTTTTTTATTTTAATTACATAGTTTTCATTTCCCAAGCCAAATCTAGCCCAGTCTTCAAGAACTCTTAATCCTTCTCTAGCTCTATCAAGATTAGCATCAATAATCTGAGATATTCGTAAATCTTCAGTTTCTTTTCTATGTGAGTTTTGCATTTTTAGGTTATATTTTGAAGCTTCTAAGAATTCTTACTGCATTCTCTCTATCTAGTTTGATTTGATTAGAGAGTTGCTCAATATTCTCAAACTGGATTTGTGATCTTAGCTTTTCAACAGGTTGTACTGATAACTTCAAACCATATAAATTGATATCTTTATTAATTAAATGAACTTCCACTGCAGATGGTAAAAGAGGATCGATAGTTGGTTGAGAGCCGAGATTCATTATAGAGAAAATCTTTTGCGGCGAATTTTCTATAGTTGTCAAAGCGGCATACACTCCTTCTCCCGGTAAAAACTTTCTTCCATCTATTTCAAGATTTGCCGTTGGAAATCCTAGGCTTTTGCCGATACCTTTCCCTTGAACAACTTTGCCTTTGAAACTGTAAGACCTATTAAGGATCTTGAAAGCATTCTTTAAGTCACTTTTTTGTAATAAATCTCTAACTCTGCTGCTGCTAATTCTGCCCTCATTATCTTCTAAAATTGGAATTATTTTTAGTTGTATATCCATATCTTTGATAACGTGTTTAATTGTATTAATATCTCCACTTCTTTGGAAGCCAAATCTAAAATTAGCACCTACAGAAATATTTTTTGCTTGTAATTGATTAATCAAAATATCTTTTATAAATTTCTCTGCAGTTAATTTAGATAGTTTCTTATCAAAGGGAATAAGAACTAACTGTTCAATACCGAGTTCTTCTAGTATAGGAAGTTTTTCCTCTGGGAGATCAAGCCTAAGGCGAGTTTCATTATAAAGTACTTCTCTAGGATGTGGCCAGAAGCTTGCAATTGTTGGAGTGTATTCATTTTCTTCGACAACACTTTTTATTAAGTTTCTGTGTCCAGCATGGAGACCATCAAAACTACCAATAGCTATTGATGTGGGATTCTTAACTTCAGATGGTGATATTAAAGAGATCACAAGATAACGTGCAAATTTATGTTTTTGATGGCAAATTTGAATAGATTACAATTTATTCAATCAAATGAATGTCTGACAAAATTGATTTTCAGTCCCTTTCATTTGGAATGCGGCGCATTGGATGGATACGCTTTTGGGTTCAAGCCATTTTAGGTGTTGTCGTGGCAGCTGTTTTGCTTTTTTCAAATGTTGTAAATAGTAGTGAACAACAACTGGGATTAAGTCCAGGACTATCACTTACAACAATATCTTTAATTTTACTACTTTTTAGCCTTTGGCAAGGTTGGTTGATAGTTAGGACTGGTAGGGCAATTGCAAGCAATGCTAGACCCTCAAGGGGCCAGACAAGCAAATTAATAAAAAGAGGACTTATAAATGATTTACTTGGAATTTTATTTGGATTAATTGGATATCAAGCACTTATGGGTGCACTCTTTATACAAGCATCCTCTCAAACAACAGGTCAATTAATCACAGCGACTTCTGAACTCCCTATTACTGGTCTTGAGATTTTATCGGTACTTAGTAATACACAAGTTATTGCAGCACATTTTTCAGGACTTTGTTTCTCTTTGTGGTTGTTAAGAAGGATTTATAAATGAATTTTTGATTTTAGGTAAAATTTCTAAACTTCCTCTCCAAAACAAATCTGGTTCTAAAGGTGTAAGAGAAATTTTATTTTCTTGTATTTGAGATACGTCACTAGGCCAATTTTTAGGTCCATATCCTTTTGATTTAAGATCTAAAACAGCTTCTCCAGCTAACCAATAATAATCATCACCTCTAGGATCTTCTCTCTTAGAGAATTGATTTTTATATTTTCTGATTGATAATCTTGTCCAAGATAATTCTTTAATTTTAGTTGTCTCGCAAGGAGGTATATTCAAGTTTAATAAAAGTGAAGCTGGCCAACTATCCTTAATTGATTGTTCTACGATATTCATTGCAATCTCGCCAGCAAATTCAAAATTTTTCCATTTAAAGCTAGCTACGCTTATTGCCATGGAAGGAACATTTTCTAAAGTTCCTTCCATGGCAGCAGCAACTGTTCCCGAACAAAAAATGTCTGTCCCTAAATTTGGTCCGTGGTTTATTCCGGAAAGAACTAAATCAGGTTTCTTATCTAATAATTCTGATAGTGCTAACTTAATGCAATCGGCAGGAGTTCCTGAACATCCCCAAGCCTGAATACCTTGACCAAATAATTCATCTGCTCTTTCTACTCTTAAAGGGGATTGCAAAGTAAGTCCATGTCCTGTCGCTGATCTCTCTTGGTCAGGACAAACTACTGTAACTCTATGACCTTTTTTTTGTGCTGATTTAGCTAATGCTCTTATCCCTTCAGCAAAAACCCCGTCATCATTACTAATTAATATATTTAAGGGTTCCATTAATCAATACATTTTATTTATGGACAATATTTAAGTAAGATAAAATTATACTTATTTTTACTATATCAGTGAGTCAAATTGAATTATTAAGTCAAATTGAGGAAAAATTAAATAATCTTTCTCTAAATGCCAAAAACAATATAAAAAATGCTACTACTCATTCTGAATTGGATGAACTTAGAGTTTCTTTATTAGGGAAAAAAGGTGAATTATCAATAATATTAAAAACAATGGGTAAATTATCCTCAATGGATAGGCCAATCGTTGGTCAGAAGGCAAACATCTTGAAGATAAACTTGCAAAATTTAATAACTACCAGAAAAAATCAACTTACCAATGAAGCTATAGATAATCAGATTAAAGACGAAAAGATTGATGTAACAATCCCCTCAATTGGCACACCTCCTGGTAAAAAGCATCCCTTAATTTCAACTCAGGATGAGATAATAGATATTTTTTGTGGATTAGGATACTCAGTTGAAAGCGGTCCTGAAATAGAAACTGATTTCTATAATTTTGAATCTCTCAATATACCTAAAAATCATCCTGCTAGGGATATGCAAGATACCTTTTATTTAGATGGAAATCAACTTTTAAGAACACATACCTCTCCTGTTCAAATAAGGTTTCTTGAAAACAATCCACCTCCAGTAAGAATTATTGCACCAGGGAGAGTTTACAGGAGAGATGCTGTTGATGCGACTCATTCCCCAGTTTTTAACCAAGTAGAAGTATTGTGTATCGATCAAGATATAAATTTTAGTCATTTGAGAGGAACAGTGCTTACTTTTTTGAAAACTTTTTTTGGTGATATTCCTGTAAGATTCAGAGCAAGCTACTTCCCTTTTACAGAACCTTCTGCAGAGGTTGACGTAAAATGGAAAGGTAAGTGGTTAGAAGTTATGGGTTGTGGAATGGTAGATCCCAAGGTTTTAGAAAAACTAGGTATAGATTCTGAGCAATGGACAGGATTTGCTGCTGGATTAGGTGTAGAAAGATTTTGTATGGTAAGACATCAAATTGATGATATAAGGCGCTTTTATACAAATGATCTAAGATTCTTAGAACAGTTTTAATTAAATTAGCATTTGAAATTAGGTTTCTTAAACATATTAGTTTAAACTATAATTAGTTTTTGTTTATCGATTGGTACGTAAAGCAGGACTAATCGTCAATGATGGAAAAGAACTGGCCGTTCAAACTGCAACTTCTGTTCAAAAAAAATTGGAAAAATCCAATTTTGAAGTTGTAAGAGTAAGTAGTTCTGGAGGTATGGTTGGTTTCGCCAATCCTGATCAGCATGTTCGGCCTTTAGGATATTCAAATTGTGTCCCAGAAGGGTTTGATTCATCCATTGAGTTTGCCATCGTTCTTGGAGGTGATGGAACGGTATTATCTGCGGCAAGACAAACAGCACCTGCGAAAATACCTATTCTTACTATTAATACTGGTCATTTAGGTTTTCTCGCAGAGGCTTATTTATCTAATTTAGATGATGCAATTGAAAAGTTAATTAGTGGTAATTGGGATATTGAAGAGAGAAAGAGTCTAGTTATAAGCGTTATGAGGAATGATCAGAGGAGATGGGAGTCTCTTTGCCTTAATGAAATGGCTCTTCATAGAGAACCTCTTACAAGTATGTGTCACTTTGAGATTTCTATTGGAAGACATGCCCCTGTAGATATTTCTGCCGATGGAGTAATTTTATCTACTCCTACAGGGTCAACGGCATATTCTTTAAGTGCTGGGGGACCTGTTATTACTCCTGATTGTCCAGTAGTTCAATTAACTCCAATTGCTCCACATTCTCTGGCCTCAAGGGCATTGGTTTTTAATGATTCAGAACCAGTAACTGTTTTCCCTGCAACTCCTGAAAGGTTGGTTATGGTCGTTGATGGGAATGGAGGCTGCTATGTTTGGCCTGAAGATAGAGTTTTGATAAGAAAAAGCAAACATTCTGTAAAGTTTATAAGACTCGAAGATCATGAATTTTTCCAAGTTTTAAGAAATAAACTAGGTTGGGGATTACCTCATGTGGCTAAACCCAACAAATAAGAAATATCTAAATGAATTTTGCCCCTTTTAATAGAAAAACTGGATTATTTGGTTCTAGTCTAGTTCCCTCTGCGATACTTAGGCTTTTGTAAGTCTGAATTAAATTTAAATTTGTTTTGAATTTTTGATCTTCTAATTTCTCTTTCAATTCATCTATGGTTTGAATATCTATTATTGGAATAACTATAATATCTCCAATATTCATACCTGGAGCCAATTTATCAATAATTTTAAGTTTAGTCTTTTTATTACATCCTCCAATTACTAATCTATTAGGTTTATCAAAAGTACTAAAAGTTGTAGTGTTCAAGATATTATTTATCTCTCCCTCAAAAATTGATTTTACTTTAACTCCCAACCTTTTTGAGTTCTCTAATATTAATGCTTTTGAGCCAATTCTTTTATCGATACAAAATAAATCTAAATTAGGCCTAAGTTTTAATGCCTCTAAACCAATAGAACCACAACCTGCCCCTATATCCCAAATTACACCATTTTGGGGGAGTTCTAGATCGGCTAATATTTGAATGCGCACCTCTCTTTTAGTTAATAAATTTGGTCTGTCTTCAAAAGTTTTAAAAATAATGTCACTGATTCCAAAAAGAGGAAGATTATTATTTGAATAAATTTTCTTTGTTTTTGTTAGGACAGCAATGTTCAAACTTGATATATCAGAAGGTAATGTCTCTTTAAGATTTAATTTCCTTATATTTTCATTTTCAAAACCTATCTCTTCACAAAGCCAAAAATCATAAAAGTCAATTAGATTTAATTCTGATAGGTTTTTTTGGATTATTTCTAAACTTTTGTTTTTAGAATCTGTAATAATAGCCAAATTTGAAGGCTTAGTTTTAAGAGCCTCAAGTAACTTAGTTGAATCTCTTCCATGAATACTTACATTAATAGCATCTTGCCAAGGGATCTTTAACTTACTAAATGCCAATTGAATGCAAGTATTTGAAGGGTAGAAGCTTAACTCGTCTTTTGAAAAATTTTCTAGGAGTATTCTCCCAATTCCAAACCAAAGAGGATCTCCTCTTGAAATTAAAATCACATCAGTTTTTTGGGATCTAAGCCATTCAATTAGTTCGTTATTACTTTGGCTCGAAAAAAATAACTTCTTTTTTTGTCCAAAATTATTTTCGCTCCAAGATTTGATTTTTTCAAAATATGAATTTGGAACCGCAATATTAACTGTTTCTAAAAATAGATTTTGTAATTTAAAAGGTAAATCATCAAATTTAAAAGAATTAATGCCTATTACATGTATTTTTCTATTTACTTTAGTCATGAATATTTAAAGAAAAGAACCTAAATAATTTGAATGTTTTCTTAAATTATCCTATTATTATTCGAGTAATCATAATAAATGAATTGTCTGAAAGGAGAAAGAGATTACATGATTTATTGTTAACTCTAATTAATAAAGATATTGAATTTGAGTTTATTGAAGAAGATTCTAGTGATTTAACATCTAGCTATTCTGAAAAAGACACATTGAATTTATCTCGAGTTATAGAAAAAAATCGTAAAATAATTAAAAGATATCACGCTATTGTTAGAACAGCAGTAACTCTAGATGCCCTGATGGATTCTGAAAATGAAGAAAATTATAAAATTAAATAATAATATTTTTTTAAAAGGGATATTAACTTTATTTTTGCTTCTATCCTTTATTTTTAATCCATTAAAAGTCTATGCAGAAATTGCAGATACAGAAATTAATGGGGAATTGATAAATGCTAGTATTGAGTTCCTTAGGGACTTGGACTTTGAAACTTGGCAGTTAGTAGCTTATAAATCACCTCTTTATGAAGATAAATTGATTTTAAGGATTATAGGATATCCGGGAAATCTAAGGATTGATCATCCTACTGGATTAATGGTCGAATCTGGTAGAAAACATTGGTTATTAGATGACAAAACACTTCTTAACGTAGAATTAGTAAATGACAGTAGGCAAGCTGCTGCAGAATTTGATCTTGATGATCTGATTAGAAATATTGATAAAAATAGGCCATTGAGATTATCTTTATCCGGAGTTTTTTCAGAGTTACCTGTTCCTCCTTTCGTGGTTAAAGAGTGGAGATCAATAAACTGAATTTGATTTTTAGAGATGTCTGAAAGTTCAAAAGAAAATACGAAATGGATGATGAGAGCAATTTCTTTAGCCTCATTGGGTAAGGGGAAAACAAGTCCAAACCCTATGGTTGGAGCTGTAATTCTAGATAAAAATAAAAATCTTATTGCTGAGGGCTTTCATCACAAAGCTGGGGCGCCCCATGCCGAGGCAATGGCTTTTAATAATTTAAAAAAAGATGCTAAAGGTGGTTCGATGTTTGTAAATCTCGAACCATGTTGTCACCAAGGCAAAACCCCTCCATGTGTAGATAAAATCATTACCTCAGGGATTAAAAAAATATATATATCCATTGAAGATCCTGATAAAAGAGTTTCTGGTAAAGGTATTAAATTGCTTAAAGCAGCTGGTATTCAAGTTGACTTAGGATTATGTAAAAAAGAATCTCTTGAATTAAATAAGGCTTTCATCTACAAAAATATTACTAATAAAGCATTTGGTGTCCTTAAATGGGCAATGAGTATTGATGGAAGGATAGGTTTAAAAAATGGTAATAGTAAATGGATTACGAACGAAGATTCAAGATCATTAGTCCATTCATCTAGAGCAGAATTTGACGCAATAATTATTGGAGGAAACACATTAAGAAAAGATAACCCCCTTTTGACTACTAGAGGTTTGAAAACTCCTGAACCTTTGCGAGTTGTCTTCACAAAAACCTTAGATTTGCCAATAAAATCAAATCTTTGGGACTGTAATGAGGCAAAAACTTTAGTTATTTATGATTCATCTACAGCTAATGAAAGTTTTCTTAGCTTGATCCCAAAATGTGTAGAGGTTGAAAAGGTTTGTTCAGATAATCCAGAGTTAATTTCAAAATTATTAGCTAAAAGGGGATGTAACAAGGTTTTGTGGGAATGTGGTCCTAGATTGGCTACAGCCGCTATTAAATCTAATTGTATTCAGGAAATTATTACTTTTATTGCTCCAAAAATTTTGGGAGGGGAAAATAGTATGAATCCTTTCGGAGATTTTGAGTTTAGAGAAATGCATGAAATTATTAAATTAAGCAATTCTCATGTTAGTTTGATTAGCAATGATATATGCGTTAAGAGTTCTTTAAAAAATTAATGTTCTCTACTATTTTCAACTGGTACAATTACCGTTCGGTTCTTACCCAATAAATATAATACGGATACGAAAGATTTAGTTTAGTTTATAATAAGTTCAAAATTGATAACATCATGCCAATAAGACAAGACGATAATCAACCTAATAAAAGATTTGGAATTATAAATATTATTTTGATAGGAGTTGGAGCATTACTTTTATTTAGTAGCCTTTTCCCTAATCAAAATATGCAAATTCCTAGAGTTCCTTACTCTTTGTTTATAGATCAAGTTAATGATGGAGAAGTTAAGCGTGCCTATATCACTCAAGAGCAAATTAGATATGAATTAAACGATGCACAAGAGGGAGCTCCTTCAGTACTAGCGACAACACCAATTTTTGATATGGATTTACCGCAAAGATTGGAGAGCAAAGGTGTAGAGTTTGCTGCTGCCCCCCCAAAGAAACCAAATTTCTTCTCAACCATCTTGAGCTGGGTTGTTCCTCCTTTAATTTTCATCCTTGTTTTACAATTCTTCGCTAGAAGAAGTATGGGAGGAGGAGGTGCTCAAGGAGCTCTAAGTTTTACTAAAAGTAAAGCTAAAGTTTATGTCCCCGATGATGAATCAAAAGTAACATTTGCTGATGTAGCAGGAGTTGATGAAGCTAAGGATGAATTAACAGAAATAGTAGATTTTTTAAAAAAACCAGAAAGATATACTGATATAGGAGCCCGAATACCTAAAGGAGTTCTTCTAGTAGGACCTCCAGGAACAGGAAAGACTCTTCTTTCAAAGGCAGTTGCGGGTGAAGCAGAGGTTCCTTTCTTCATTATTTCTGGTTCGGAATTTGTTGAACTATTTGTAGGTGCAGGTGCCGCAAGAGTAAGAGATTTATTTGAACAAGCAAAGAAAAAAGCTCCTTGTATTATCTTTATTGACGAATTAGATGCTATTGGTAAAAGTCGTTCAGGATCAATGGGAGTTGTGGGTGGTAATGATGAGAGGGAACAAACTCTTAATCAATTACTCACTGAAATG
>QCGD01000018.1 GCA_003280025.1 Prochlorococcus sp. AG-363-P06
CAAATCAGGACTTTTTATTTTTGGAGGTGGATTAGTAATCATTCCTCTAATGAGTGATTATGTTGTCTCACAAGGATGGTTAACAAATAATGAATTTATTGATGGCATAATGATTGGCCAGATAACACCTGGGCCTGTCTTATTAACTACAAGTTTTATTGGATATAAAGCGGGTTTTTCAATTGGAGGTATTAATGAGGCTGCTGCTCTAACATTTCCTTTTATATACGCCAAATGAAATGCTGACTACTTGCACCTATTAGAAGGAGAGAACTCTGGAATTATTGATATTTAGATTATTTCTTCATGTATATATTAGGTATATTTTCCTCTAAAATTCTGTATGATTGCAAGAAATTTGTTTTTTTCAACCAATGGATTTATTAACTACAATCACTATAGGTGGTTTCAATCCTTCTGCAGCTGCCGTAGGAGGTGCTTTTATGGGTCTTTTTGCCCTTATAGGGATTATTCTTGGACCAAACTTTAGTAAACTTGACACTGATCAATAAATTTTTTTATAGATTTGAATTAAAAGACTCATTAGAGTCTTTTTTTTTGTGTGAAATTCTATTAATTTTTATTATTTGAATCACTAATTTATTTATATAAAATGAATATTAAATTTATAGATAACATATTCCGTAATAGATAATGAGAAAACTAGGCACAAAGTAGATCAAAGGTAAATTAATCTAGCGCTCCTTTTAGCGCTCCCCTTAGCGCTCCTTTCTCGATATTAAGACTAACTCAAATATTTGTACTCCATTGCTATGACATATCGGGGCGATAGGATTCGAACCTTCGAGCTCCTTTTTCTTTTGATCAATAGACCATTCTGGATAAAAGCAATAATAAGGTTTTCTCCGACCAAATCTATATTGCTTTTTTTTCATGGCCTAATTTTCTTAGGCAATCTGCGGCTTCTTTTACATCTTTATCACTTATATGTTCATCATTTCAACAACAACTATTAAACAAAGCTCTTCAACGACCTCGTGGCTCTAGGATTAGCTAGGGTTATGTACTTTCTATATATTGGGGCATCAAATTGACAGACTAATAAAAAAATTTATTTCTCAATCATAATTATTTATATGGGGTCTGCAATCCAATCTCACAAACTCTAGAGATCTGCATCCAACCCCAAATATCTTTTTATTTTAATAAAACGATTGTCTTTTAACATTTCATGATAATTTTTTTTAAATAAAAAACATCTCACAATAAGCTATTTTCAAATCATGTCTCCTAATGATCCTTCAGTTTTTTGGAATGATTCTATAGATTATTTAAAGCACGTAAACATTTCTTATGTATACGAGATAATTAAAAAATCTACAGAATTGAATTCAAAGCTAATAGAAGATTTGAAAGTGCGTTTTGAATCAGAATCAGCTGAAATGCCTTTTTGTAATTTAGGGGATGTCGATTTGGATGACTTAGAGAACGATCTCCCAGAGGGTTGGACTTTAAGAAGAGAAAAGACAGACCTAAAGCCCGGAGAAGCCTTGGTTGTTCTAGCAGTAATAGATTATTCTGCAGAAAGATATTTTGACGTAGACGACTATAAAGAAGTAGAAATCGTTGCTTATGATTTAGGTGGTTGTTATCCGTTATCAGTGGGTTCTGATGAAAATCCATTTATGGAAGACTACCAAACCTCTGCTTCAGATAAGACAATCTCATTAGTTTATTGTGAAGAAGAAGGAACAGTTGATACCGCGTTTTCTTGCCCTATAGAAAAATTTTCTGATTCTTGTAATGAATGGAGAGAATTTATTGATAGCATTCAAATCTAATTTTAAGTTTTGGAGAATTAGTAATAATTTTCTTGTTTAATAAATGATACTTTCAAAATATTTTTGTTTATCAATATTACAAATTAAGAAATTAAAGTCAATTGAGCTTAGAAAATAATTTCTTTTTTCTTCTTCAGTAACCTTTTTAGAGTCTCTATCCATTAAAAAAATACTACTGATATTTATTTAGTAATCGATTATAAATTACCAACAATACTATTACTCCACCTATACCATAAGCTGCATGGTATGGGTCATGATGATTCTGCCAAAGCTCCTGTAAAAATTCCACAAAAAAATTACTCCTTATATATTGAGTAACCATAAACCATATAAACAAGCTATCGACAATGATAGTACTAACCCACTTACACCAATAACTTTATTTGGTTGGTTCTGCCAAAGCTCATTAAAATCTGCCATAAAAAATTACTCCTTAATATATATAAAGTGTAATTATTATCTAATTAAATATATAGAGTAATTATTCTCTAATTTATTGATTTATAGAATATTTTTAAAAGTATCGCTAGTTGTAGTTGGCTAATTATTAAAACAAATAAGGGTATTTCTACTCGAGTAGAAGTGCTTTGTGGTTGTCACGACTATCTTTTCTTATTCAAACATCTAAAACTTAATTAAGAACTTAGAAGATCAAATGCAAAATGATCAAAGGGTTTTATTTCGTATTGCACTTGCTCTAAACGTGCTTATGTTGCTGATAATAATATATCTAGGTGTCTATCCAATAAAGTAAATAATTTCACCAACAAATTTACTTGATACAAGTAGATGTTAGATCGACTTTCAATCAATACCATTATGCGACTAAATTTAATTCAATTAGCTTTTTATGCCTTTATATCGCATTATTTAAATGTATATATTTGCAACTTCTATGATTAACTTCCCTTTATTTGTAGAAGGTTTATTACTTCCTTTTTTAGCTTTAGGTGTATTTGTTATTTATAAGAGATCAAAAAGAAAGAAGAAAACATTTCAAGCACCACCTTCGCATCAGCTACCTAGCTAATGGCTAAATCTTATTGGTTAATTAATTCAAACAGTTCAGAGGTTAGAAGGTTTATAAAAAACGATAAGAGTATTGATTTACCTGTCGAGTATATGTTTATTGACTCTGGAGAAATAGTCGGCGTACTAGGGAAAGAACCACCTGAAATGACAACAACAATTTCTGTAGATATAGATTTAGCAAGAGAAATATATGAAAGATTACTTTCTCAAGGATGGATAAAAATTAAACCTGCTTGGTAATTAGTTCCCAAAAGCGCCATGGATAAACACTTTCCTATTAAGATTGCTTTACTTTTATTATTTTATAATTAGTCTAAGGTTTAAATACCAATTACTCGTGAAATCGAAAAGATATCCCAAGGAGAATATTGTTTCTATTGTTCAAATATCTTGATTGACAATGTTTATAAAGACCTTATCAGCTGGATACTGGGCTTTAACTAGTTGTTCAATATAACGCCGATCGGATAAATCAGAGATCAATTGAAAGTTATGTGATCTACCTCGATCATCTGTATAACGGCCTTTTACATTGTATTTTGTCATAGTAATATTAAAAAATTATTTTTAAAAGATAGTTGCCTTTCTGGGACAACAGGCTTTATATAATATTTTCCTCTTAATAGTATGGCATAAAAAAAAGAGGATTTATCATTTACATTTTAGATAGGATGACAAAAGTTTCTATCATTTATGCGACCTATTTAACGAAAGGCACTAGGTCGTAGAGGTAGGAGCTTAAGCAATAACGAAATTTCATTTTTACCTATTATACAATTAGTATTAATAGAATTATTTAAGAACCATGAAAGTCTCTTTTAATAAGTTACCAAAATCATTAAAAAAAATATTGGATGATTATAGAAAATCAGAAGGTATCAGCACTAAAGATATGATTAAAAAAGTTAAAAAAAATGGTCAATTAGTTCTAAAAATAAATTATCCTTTTCCGCACAATTGGGTTATGTACAATGACACTATCAATGATGAGGGTGTACTTATCTCAAATGATGAGTGGAAAGATAAGTTAAAAAATCTTTTGAGCAAAAAAACTTCTGAACATTACAAATTCATTGAAAAAATTGGGATACATTTATTTGGAAATAATGTTGATAAATTCTTTAATATTCTTGAAAATGATGATGGTGAAGGAAAATGGGAAATAGTTTTAGAAAATCCAAAAGTTGAAGATTGGTTAACAGTTGACGTATATCTAGTACCCATTGATTTCGAAATTGATTAAAAATTGAAGCAGTTCCTTAGCGGGAAACAAACGGGCACTTAATTTGAACAAAAATACTCTTTAATTAGAAGTTTATCCTTTAATAAATTAGTTCTTAACTCTACAAGTAAATATTGGTGGTTTATTTAACCCTATTGGGGAAGTAGAAAAAGTGCTTAAATTTATTACTTAATTATAAAAACTATCGAAAATATTAGTGCTAATCCACCTGCACCAACTAACACACCTAAACCAAGAACTGCAGGTTTTTGATTCTGCCAAAGCTGCTTAAAAAATTCCATAAAAAATTAATTCTTATATATTATAGAGTAATTATTTTCTAATTAAATATCTATTATTCCATAGTTCTCTTCTTCTTCTAATAGATTCCCTCTTTTTAAATGTTTGTCTTACTGTTTATTTGCCGAATCTTTTTACAGCAAACCTTGACTTCACAAGAATATCTACTTTTAAGGGAACAAAGCCTGTAATTAGACTGAACCAATTTGAACCATCAATAATTCTTGAAAATCTAAGTTCTTCAGATCTTAATCCATATAAAGCTATTGAAGATAAATGTTTTCTTCCATCCTTCTTCTAATAACTACTTACATTTTCCTGGCATTCTCTATAGTTTCTACTCTGCCTCCCTTTAAAACTTGTTTACTAAACAGAATATTTTATAATTTAATTATTACGATTAAAATTCTTACCAATGAAAGAGATTAATACTCCTTGGGGATCAATTACTCCAAAAGTAGATTTATTTCCTATTTATTATTTAATGTTTATATACGGATTTATATATATCCTTCCATTTGGGAAATCCTTAATTGACATAACTTGGTTTGATTTCCTTAATAGTGAAGACGGGCCACTAGAGTGGATTCAATTCTTTCAATACTTTTTTGCGTCAATAATTTCCGCATATATTTTTATTAAAAGTAGAAATAAAAAGTCAATTGAAATTCTTATTTGGTTAGTTTTTGATATAGCTTGTTTTATAGTTGCTGGTGAAGAGATTAGCTGGAGTGAGAGATTGACAGGTTTTAGTTTAAATTATATTTCAGAAATAAATGTCCAAGGAGAAACCAACTTCCATAATATGCCATTTTTCCATCATAATTTGCTTGATCCTTCTTTAACGATTAGTTCACTTTTTTTAGGCTGGATAGGATGGAGAAAATGGCCTAACATAAAATCTTTACCAGGAAAGGAACTAAGTCTTTACTTTTTGTTTGTAGCATTATTTTATTTTTACTTTGATATTTCTTGGGCATCTACAACAAGTCAAATTAGAAATGACCAAGAAATTTTTGAGTTACTATTTTCTAGTGGAATTTTTATCCACTGTATTAGACAATTTAATCAAATTAGAAAAAGTTTTAAAATGTAAAATTTAAGAATATGAAAAAGTTAAGGAAAGCCTTAAACCTTTTTATTTAATATAAGAATGCTTCCTAAGTTACCTTTCTAGAGTCTTTATCAATATTAAATAAGCGATAAACAGACCATAGCTCAAATACTAAAAAATTAAATCCAACCCTGAGATTTAATTTTCAATTTAGAAATACTAATTATATATTGAGTAACCATATATAAAAACTATCGACAATATTAGTACTAACCCTCCTAAACCAAGAACTGCATTTTGGTGATTCTTCCAAAGCTCCTTAAAGTCTTCCATAAAAAATTACTCCATATACATACTAATTACAGTCTAATTAAATATCTATTATTCCAAAGTTCTCTCCTAATAATCGTTGGAAGTATTAAGCATTTCATGGCTTATAAAGATCCCCTAAAACTTTATTCTTTCTACCCATATTTTCTTTTTTTAGCACAAGCTCGTCCCGATAAGAAATAATTGGCATTAGCTCTATTTTTTTCTAATTAAAAAAAACATTTCTGTTTATTTGAATTAAATAGGCTGAAGTAACTAATATTGAGATGAATTTTTGATAGAAATCTTTAAAGTTATTTATATCTTAAGTTTAAAAATTGTTTACTCTATAATATTAAGGAATATTTTTTTATCTAATTTATGGCAAGACTAAAAAAGAATCAGTTGAGTTCAACTTTTAGAATGGGAGAGTTTACAACCTCTAAACTTATACAGAATTTAGGTATTAATAGAGAGCAGTTTCAATTTGTTGGTTCTTTTAGAAGTATTCATGGTAGAGATTAAGTCGCAAGGGTGGAGCTTAATTTTTAGTATTGGAGCAATGATTTGCTTACTACTGATTTAATGGAAAAATTTACCCTCATTAATAAAGATAAAAGTAGGATAAAAGTTTTCGAACCATTTGAGGATATATCTAAGCCAAGTCCAACTATTGATGCAATGATGATTTCCTATGGTTGTGTTTATAAGAGAAGTATTAAACCAGTTATGAAGGGAAGTAGAGTTGAAACTATTGAAGCAGCTAGAAAGGAATATAAGGAATTATTAGAAGATGGTTGGAAGAAAACTTCTATTTTTAATAGCTATTATTAAGAACCTTTTTGGAATGTCTAAACATTCTAACTAACGTTCTCCTTTGAGATTATAGACAATAAAAAAAAGGGTTTTTTAGTCAAATGTTTTTGAAGAGTTTTCGAGTAATCCATTTAATTCCCAGAGTTCTTCTTTGGTAAATTCGCGATATTTTCCTGTTGGCACGTCTAACTTAATATTCATAATTCTTACACGCTTTAATGATTGTACTCTGTAACCTAAGGTCTCACACATTCGCCTAATCTGCCGGTTAAGTCCTTGAGTGAGTATGATTTTAAACTTTTTTGGACCTAATTGTTTTACGAAACAATTCTTAGTTATGGTGTCTAATATTTTAACGCCATTTCGCATGCTTTGAATAAAGTCTCTATTAATAGGACGATTAACTCTTACGATGTATTCTTTTTCATGATTATTTCTTGCTCTGAGTATTTTATTTACGATATCTCCATCGTTAGTTAAAAAAATTAATCCCTCACTAGGCTTATCCAATCTTCCAATAGGAAAAATTCTTGTAGGATATTTAATGAAATCTATAATATTATCTGGTTCTACTCTTGTATGGGTGGTGCAAACAATTCCACAAGGTTTATTAAAGGCTAAGTATATATTTTTTTGTTTAGTTGATTTTTCTATTCTTTGACCTTCAACTTCTACTAGATCACATTCTTCTACCTTGGTACCAATTTCTGGAATTTTTCCATTAATGGTTACTTTTCCTTCTTCAATTAGTTTATCTGCTTCTCTTCTAGAACAGTAGCCGACTTCGCTTAAATATTTATTTATTCTGGTAGCCATTTTGTCAAATTTATCTTTTATTAAATTGAATTTAGTGTGTTCAACAAAAACAAAGAACCTAGAACACTAGATCATTGCTTTTATAATAACTTTGATTGATAGTAAGGATCAAATTAAAATGATAAGGCCATCTCTTTTCATGAAAGCAGCTATAGGATTTAACTTGATATAGGGAATGGATTTATTGCTACTCAATCAATTAAACTTGCCGGCTAATTATGTGTTGAATTTAATTATTTATAAAACTAACCCTATAAACAATATTGGGTATTAATTATTTTTCCTTCATTTAGAAAAAATAATTCGTTAGTATATCACAAGTTTTAAATATAGTAATGAAAACAATAGTAAAGTCCTTTGAAAAGGGGCTAAATTTTGGAATAAAAGCAAAAAAGTATCTACCTTTCTTTATTGGATTTAAATTACTTACCTTCACTGGTTTTCTAACTTACATAATGAATCGATAGATGATTTTACCCTCTCCACAAATAGCGATTGGTTTACTTCTGATTAGTATTGGAATAGTGCTAACTTTTGATATTAGATTTAATCCATTAAAAGAAAAAAAATAATTGAATGAAAGTTCTCCAAAATATTGCAGCTGATTTGGAACAAAGAATTGCTGATGCTTCAATTGGTAATACTTCTAGACCAACCATTTTGTTTTGCGGCTGTGATCCTCGACTTAAAAAAGATATGCATAAACGTGCTAAGCGAATTGGTTTTACTCCCTCTTACTCAACAAAACATCCAACTATTAAAGTCGAATTACAGAATTTAGGTAATAGAAGAATAGAAACGGATATGTTTAAGACAATAACTATGGACTACGAAAGCTTTGACTTTATTTGCAGATATTTAGAGAGTTAAGAATATTTAAATAAGATCTATTTTTGCTCTTGTGTTATTATTGTCTAATCTCAGGTTGAGATAAGAGATAGCAATATTGACCAAGCTAAAATTTTTTTTTTAAAAGAATCCTAATCGCTAGAGTCAAATACTTTCTGAAAATCAATTTTTTTAATCTATCCAATAGATCAAATTTTAATACTGAAAGCACTTATTAAGCCTGCGTATATCACATTTAAAAGAACCAATGAAAAAATTAACCAAAAAGTATGCTGAATTATTACATCAAGCATCTACAGCAACTGGAAGAAAAGAAGCAGTAGGATTATTACATAAGGCTGCTAAGATTCAGACTAAAATAAATGAGAAGTCTAAGGAATAGATACCGTTTGATT
>QCGD01000019.1 GCA_003280025.1 Prochlorococcus sp. AG-363-P06
ATTTTAAAATTAAATTTGCTTCCCTTTTCTCATCTATTGCTGCTTTAAAATTTCCTTGCTTATATTTCTTTTCGCTTGATCTAATTAATTTAATAATATTTTCGAATACGAATTTACTATCATCTTCCATTTTTAATTTTCTCTTGTTTCATAGTTAATTTTATCAAGTAAAAAAAATTTATTTTAAACAAGATAATAATTTAGTATAAAGATACAAATTGAGAAAATCACATATTATTTAAAATCCTTTTTTATGAATAGATTGTTTAACCAATTACAAGTCCTTTTTTAAGAAGCAAATCGAATACCTCTACACTTTTTGTTTTGCCTACTTTGAATGGTTTATGTAAATCTAAGATTTGAGCTAGGCACATTATCCAATACGTACCTTTTCTTAAATTAAGAGCCTTACAAATATGTAAAGGGGCTGATTTGCAACAAGCAAAATCTGTAGATATATTAATATTCATAATTTGAGTTTCAAGTTCTAGGTTCAAGAGTGTAATTTCCTCTTTAGAAAGCTGAGTCCCAAAAGAATAAGATTCTATTAACAATTGATAATTCATTAAAAATTAAGCCCCCAAAACCTAATAAGATTAATTTTGTATGATTTTAGTTCTTTTCAAAACAAAATAACCAGTAAATTTTTTTGAAAATAAATTTATATATTTCAGATAATTTAATTATTAAAAAATAAGTTTTTATTTAATGATAAGTATTAAATAATTTTATTTATGAGTTATAAAACTACTATAAAAATCGTTTTTTATTTTGGATTCAAAAATTACGGAAAGAGAACAATGGACTAGCAGGCTTGGTTTTATTCTTGCAGCTGCTGGTAGTGCGGTAGGTCTTGGCAATCTATGGGGATTTGCCTACAGGTCATCTCAAGGAGGAGGTGCTGCTTTTGTGCTGCTTTACTTGTTAATTGTACTAATTGTTTGTCTTCCAGTTTTTGTTGCTGAAATGGCATTAGGAAGGAATACCATGACCAGCACATTGCTTGCACCAGTTAAGTTGGCTGGTAAGAATTGGTATCCACTAGGTATTTTGTTCTTTATAGCTCCTTTAGGTATAGCATCATATTATTCAGTGATAATGGGTTGGACGGCAGATACTTTATTTCACTCATTATTTATTGGATTACCAAAGAATTTAACAGAAGCAGAAACATTCTTTGGCTCAATTAGTACTGGGAAAAGCGTTTTATTAGGCCATCTATTAAGTCTAGTGCTTACAGCCTTAATAGTTTCATCTGGAATAAAAAAAGGTATAGAAAAAGTGACAAGATTTTTCATGCCTATACTTTTTATAATAATAGTAGTACTTGCTATTTGGGCTTCCACACTTTCCGGAGCATGGGAGGGATATAAAACATTTTTGTTCAAGTTTGATTTTGCTGAATTAACAAACCCCCAAACAATTAGAAACGCATTTACACAAGCCTTCTTTTCATTAAGTTTAGGTATTGGAATTATGGTTACTTATGCTTCTTACCTAAATAGAAAGAGTAATCTTCCTAAACTAAGTATTGGCGTTGCATCATTAGATACCCTGGTAGGACTTCTGGCAGGATTTATTACTTTCCCAATTGTTTTAACATTTGGTCTAAGTGATGCCATTTCTGAATCTACAGTTGGTGCATTATTTATATCAATTCCAACAGCCTTAGGTTCATATGGAGCAGTTGGAAGGATCGTAGCCGTTGCTTTTTTTGCCTTAGCTTATATTGCTGCTATAACTTCCTCCGTATCGTTATTGGAAGTACCAGTTTCTTCTCTGATGGATAAATTTGGTTTTAAAAGAAAAAATTCCGTTTGGTTAATAACAGTTTTTCTTTTCTTAGCAGGGATTCCTTCTGCATTGAATTTAAATATATTTGCAACTGTTGATTCAATTTTTGGAGGGGTATTACTTATCTTTGGAGGATTCCTTGTATCTTTCTTTATGGGTTGGGTAGTTCCTAGTAAGTTTAACGATGAGCTTAATGCTTCCAAAGTTGGAATTAAAACAACTAGATATTTGAAATTTATGACCCGATGGGTTGCACCTCCAATTATTGCTTTTGGACTACTTATCAGTCTATTTGACTTGTTAAAAAGCTGGGTAAGCTAAAAAAGAAAAATAAAACTAAATCAATATTAAAAATTCTTACTTAAATCATAATTAAGGTATTTGGGGAATATTTATAAAACAATTAAATAAATAAATGCATAGGATATTTCAGAGAAAATAAAACAAAATTTAAAAAAGTTTAATCGATAAATTAGCAATAAAAATCTTACTTCGTTATTAGATAATTATTATTTAAAAAGCTTTTTCAGAATTCTTATGAGCAAAAATCTTATAAAAACTTTTACTGGAAAGTTTTACTTTTAGTAAATATTAATTTCTCATTTCTATCTAATCTTATAAGTCTTAGAAAAACCATCTTTTACAAATTGCATATAAAATAGATTATTAAGTGTTTAATTAAATGAAATTACAACGCAATAATGAATAGATACCAAAATTTATGTCAATTAAATCTGAATCATTAAAAGTCAAGCTTACGGAAAATTTTTCTGAATTTTCTCAATTAGCAGATTATTCTTTTTTGAATTTTCTAAAAGCTGATCCTAAATCAACAAAAGATGGGCATGATCATAGGCCACGTTCAGTATATTCAGGACATTATGTACCCGTAACTCCAACTCCAATTCCAGAACCAGAATATATTTCTCATAGCCACAAACTATTTAAAGAACTTGGATTAAGCTCAGATCTTATAAAGGACCAAAATTTCTGTCGTTTTTTCTCGGGTGATATTTCTGTAGCAGATGATCAAATGAGTTATTTTGGTTGGGCAACAGGTTATGCATTATCTATTTACGGTACTGAATATACACAACAATGTCCTTTTGGAACAGGAAATGGTTATGGCGATGGCAGAGCAATTTCTGTATTCGAAGGTTTATTTAATGGGCAAAGAATGGAGATGCAATTAAAAGGAGGGGGTCCCACTCCATATTGTCGTGGTGCAGATGGAAGAGCTGTTCTACGTTCAAGTGTTCGAGAATTTCTTGCACAGGAATTTATGGCTTCTTTAGGAATTCCTACTTCAAGATCTTTAATACTTTATGTCTCACAATCAGAAATAGTTAGAAGGCCATGGTATTCCAAAGGATCTAAGTATTTTGAACCTGACATCATGATGGATAATCATGCGGCAATTACTACTCGTGTCGCTCCATCTTTTTTACGTGTTGGTCAACTTGAACTATTTGCGCGAAGAGTTCGTAGCAATTCACATAATGAGGCCCTTAATGAACTCAAGATGATTGTTCAACATCTCATAGATAGAAACTATAAAGATGAAATTAAGTCTGACATTTCATTCGAAAATAAGGTAATAAAATTGGCTTCTTTATATAGAGAAAGACTTATATCTCTTATCTGTAACTGGATGAGAGTTGGCTACTGCCAAGGAAATTTCAATAGTGATAATTGCGCTGCTGGAGGATTCACTTTGGACTATGGACCGTTTGGATTCTGTGAATTATTTGATCCAAGGTTTCAGCCCTGGACTGGAGGAGGTGAACATTTCTCATTTTTCAATCAACCATCTGCTGCCCAAGTCAATTTCAAGACATTTTGTTCTTCTATTAGACCATTGCTCTCAGGAAGGCAAGAATATATAGAAAATTTAGAGAACATTGAGAATGATTTTTCAGAATTAATGAACAAAGAATTAAAGCAAATGTGGGCAAAAAAACTTGGATTAGACTTTTACGATAAAACTCTTATTAATGAAATCTTTAACCTTATGGTCATTTCAAAAGCTGACTATACAATTTTATTCCGTAAACTATCTAGTATCCCGGAAAACTTAGATTCTATTAAAGATAGTTTCTATTTACCAATTAATCAAGAACTCGAACAGAGATGGGAAGTCTGGCTTAAAAATTGGCAAGATAATTTAAAGAGAGAGGCAAATATTAAAAAAAAATGCGAATCAATGAAATCTCTCAACCCTATATATACATGGCGAGAATGGATGGTGGTTCCTGCATACGAAGATGCTGAAAAAGGTGATTATAATAAATTAAAAGAATTGCAGGAGGTCTTTAGCAACCCATACAAAGCGCAGTCCTCAGAAATGGATCAAAAATATAATCGACTAAAGCCAAACAAGTTTTTTAATTTTGGAGGTGTATCACACTACAGCTGCTCCTCATAAAAACTTAATATTTAGAAAAACATTTTATGGTTTCATATAAGAATCTTAGTTATTTTTTTTTATTTCTTATATAACTTTTCTAATTGATTAATTTGCTCTCTCAATTTATTAACTCTCCTATTTAAATTATTATTTCTTTTTATAATTGGGATAACCCAGCATGCTTGAAGACCTAAGAACAGTAATATTAGAATTATTAAGTCAATGGTCCCAGGAAGCATTTGATAAAGATAACTTTTAGTCGATAATATTAATAACTATTCTTAATATAATAGTTATCAATTCTTTTATCTATGCTGCCTCCAATTCAATATTAAGTTCCATACCCTTTGAAATAATGGCATCTTTAAAATCAACTAATTTCGCAATAATTCTTTGTTTATCTTGATCAGTAATACCTACATCCTCAACAACTTCTTGTATTGCAAGAGTAACTTTTTGAAGTTTGATTTCTAAATCTTCCCTATGATTCATCAACTTAATCAAATTAACTTTTTTATTAAAGACCAAAATAAAAATTAGTAAATAAGTACTTTACCTAAATAGGATTGACAAGAGAACAAAACGAATAAAGTTACAGCCCAAGGTTAGGAAGAAATTCAAAAGTCTAATGCACATTAATCCCTATCCATCTCTTGATTTTACTTCTCATTTATTGCGTTATAATATTTAAAAGTAAAAATTAAGATTTTGAGCAAACCATTTTCAACTGATTTAAGGAGATGTAAATGTTGCTTACTTCCAGAAACTCATGAGACATTAATCCTAAACGACGATTTAATTTGTAATATTTGCATAGGTCAAGAAACAAAAAATCAGATAAATTGGAATCAAAGACTTACAGAATTGGACGATTTAATTTATGAATATAAAGGTAAATATAGATATGATTGTTTAATTCCTTTTAGTGGAGGCAAGGACAGTACCTGGACTCTTTACTACTTAATGAAAAGGTATAAGGACCTTAAGCCATTAGTAGTTAGATTCAATCATGGATTTTTAAGATCAAATCTAAAAAAAAATTGCGATAAAGTATTTAGAAAATTGGGAGTTGATGTTCATGAATTTACTCCAAGTTGGAGGGTTGTAAAAAGATTGATGCTTCAGGCATTTTTAGAAAAAGGTGATTTCTGCTGGCACTGTCATACTGGAATTTTTGCATATCCAATGCAAGTAGCTATAAGAGAAAAAGTTCCACTCATCTTTTGGGGAGAACCTTCTTCAGAATATACTTCTTATTATAGTTATGATCAAAATGAAGAGGTTGATGAAGAACGCTTTAATAGATATACCAACTTAGGAATAAATGCAGAAGATATGATAATCAGATTAGATGGTTTAGTTGAAGATAGAGATCTAGAACCATTTAGATATCCTAAATTAAAGGAGCTAAGAGATTTACAATATAGGTCAGTTTGTTTAGGTAGTTATGTACCTTGGGATGTTAAATCTCAAGTTAAAATAATTAAAAATGAACTTGGTTGGGAAGGTGATCAGGTTGAAAATGTACCACCTGAATTTAATTATGAAAAAATTGAGTGTTGGATGCAGGGAGTAAGAGATTATATTAAATACATTAAAAGGGGTTACACAAGGCCAACTCACCTATCAGCTATAGATTTACGTAATAAGAGGATATCTATAGAAGATGCAAAAGAATTAATTAAAAGTTACGAAGGGAAAAGGCCACCAAGTCTGGATTTGTTTCTAGATTATGTAGGTATAACTGAAGAAGAATTTTATGAAATTGCTGAGAGTCATATAGTTTCTCCTTGGGTTTTTGAAAAAGAGGAAATTTCAAATGGACAGAAAACTAACGACTTTGATGAATGGCAAAAAGGAGAGGGACTGA